>NZ_LR134363.1:0-1200000 GCF_900637295.1 Actinomyces slackii
ATGTGCCGCCCTGTCACCTGCCGCACCTGCGGCAAGACCACCTGGGCCGGATGCGGCCAGCACGTCGACCAGGTCATGCGCGACGTCGCCCCCGCCCAGCGCTGCACCTGCGAGCGCGACGCCCCGAGCGACTCCGGCGGCGACTCCGGCGGCCAGGCGCGGGGCGCCGGCCTCTTCTCCCGCCTGCTGGGACGCGGGGGCGGGTCATGAGCGCGGCCCCGCGCCGCGCCGGCCAGGGAGGCTGATCATGGGCACCGCCCTGGACCCGGCCGATCTGCGCCCCACGCTGGCCCGCCTCAAGCGGGCGCGCGGGCAGCTGGACGGCGTCATCCGCATGCTGGAGGAGGGGCGCGACTGCGAGGAGACGGTCGTGCAGATCGCCGCCGTGAGCAAGGCGGTCAACCGGGCGGGCCTGGCCGTCATCGCCTCGGGCATGCGCACCTGCCTGAGTGAGGACCCCACCGGCCAGACCATGGACACCCGCCGCCTGGAGCGCCTGCTCATGTCCCTGGCCTGACGCCGCCCACGCACGCGGGCCGGCAGTGAGATTGCGTGCAGGCTACGCATCGCCATGGGAGCATGGCCCTGTGACACCAGCACCACAGACTCGAGTCTCTGCCCGTCTGGCGGCGATCGCCCCCTCCGCCACCCTTGCCGTGGACGCCAAGGCCAAGGCCCTCAAGGCCGCAGGCCGTCCCGTCATCGGCTTCGGTGCCGGGGAGCCGGATTTCGCCACCCCCGACTACATCGTCGAGGCGGCCATCGCCTCGGCCAAGGACCCCGCCAGCCACAAGTACTCCCCCGCCAAGGGCCTGCCCGCCCTGCGCGAGGCCATCGCCGCCAAGACCCTGCGGGACTCCGGCTACGAGGTCTCCGCGGAGGACATCCTGGTGACCAACGGCGGCAAGCAGGCCGTCTTCCAGGCCTTCGCCGCCATCATCGGCCCCGGCGACGAGGTCCTCCTGCCCGCCCCCTACTGGACCACCTACCCCGAGGTCGTGGCCCTGGCCGGGGGGACCACGGTCGAGGTCTTCGCCGGGGCCGAGCAGGACTACAAGGTCACCGTCGCCCAGCTGGAGGCCGCCCGCACTGACCGCACCAAGGCGCTGCTGGTCTGCTCGCCGTCGAATCCCACCGGCAGCGTCTACACCCCCGAGGAGCTGACCGAGATCGGCCGCTGGGCCCTGGAGCACGGGGTGTGGGTCATCACCGATGAGATCTACGAGCACCTCCTCTACGACGGCGCGGCCGCCGCGCATATCGTCGCCCTCGTCCCCGAGCTGGCCGAGCAGACCATCGTCCTCAACGGCGTGGCCAAGACCTACGCGATGACCGGATGGCGCGTGGGCTGGATGATCGGCCCCAGCGACGTCATCAAGGCGGCCACCAACTTCCAGTCCCACCTGTCGAGCAACGTGGCCAATGTCTGCCAGGCCGCGGCACTGGCGGCCGTCTCCGGCGACCTGACCGCCGTGGAGGAGATGCGCGGCGCCTTCGACCGGCGCCGGCGCACCATGGTCGAGCTGCTCACGGCCATCGAGGGCCTGACCGTGCCGGTCCCCCGGGGGGCGTTCTACGCCTACCCCAGCGCCGAGGCCCTCATCGGCCGCAACCTGCGCGGCACCGCCATCGACTCCTCGGCCACGCTGGCAGGCCTCATCCTGGAGCATGCCGAGGTCGCCGTCGTCCCGGGCGAGGCCTTCGGCCCCTCCGGGTTCCTGCGCCTGTCCTACGCCCTGGGCGACGAGGACCTGGCCGAGGGCGTGGGCCGCATGGCCTCCCTGCTGGCCGAGGTCGAGTAGCGCGCCTCCTCCATGCAGAAGTCCCCGGGGCGACCAGGCGGCCGCTCCGGGGACTTCTGCATGGGGCCCGCCGCGCTCCGCCAGCGGGCCCCGGTCCTCAGGCGGGGACCTCGATGTGGTCGGCCTCGGGCTGGGCGCGCCGCATGCGCTGGATCACCAGATGCATCCAGATCAGCGTCGCCCCGGTGATGAGCGTCAGCACGATGAAGGGCGTGGAGGCCAGGCCCGTCAGGCGCTGGATGTAGGCGAAGGCCGGGGGCAGGAAGAAGCCGCCCAGGCCGCCGAGCATGCCCACCAGGCCGCCCACCGAGCCCACGTTGTCCGGGAAGTAGGTGGGGATGTGCTTGTAGACGGCGGCCTTGCCGATGCCCATGGCGCAGCCCACCAGGAAGACCAGGAGGACCACCAGCCACAGGGGCAGGCCGTAGGGCCGGCCGGCATCGTCGACCCCCGAGGGCAGGCACAGGACCGTGAGCACCGCGCCGATGATGAGGAACGTGCCGTACATGGCCACGCGGGCCCCCCATCGGTCCGAGACCCAGCCGCCCAGGGGGCGCAGCAGAGAGGCGGGGAAGATGAAGGAGGCGGTCAGCAGCCCGGCGGTCCCCAGGGAGACGTGGAAGTGGTCCTGGTAGTAGGTGGGCAGGATCGCCGAGTAGGCCACGTAGGCGCCGAAGACGATGACGTAGTACAGGCTGAAGCGCCACACGCGGATGTCGCGCAGGGGCTTGAGCATGGAGGACAGTGAGGCGGACTTGCCGGGCTTGCGGTCCTCCATGGGGGTGGTGAACCACAGCAGGACCACGGTGATCGCCAGCAGGACCGCGTAGACCACCGGGATGAGGCGCCAGCCGCCCTGGATGCCCAGGACATAGGTGGAGCCGGCGGTGGCGGCGATGATGCCCGGACCGATCAGCTTGGTCACCGAGGCGCCCACATTGCCCGCGCCGAAGACCCCCAGGGCGAAGCCCTTGTGGCGAGGGGTGAACCAGGCCGAGTTCCAGGCCACGCCCGCGGAGAAGGAGTTGCCCACCACGCCCACGCAGAAGGCCAGGACCAGCAGCATGGCGTAGCTGCTGGCCATGGACACCAGCAGGGAGGAGACGGCCCCGAGCACCATCATGACGGTCATGACGATCTTGCCGCCGAAGCGGTCCGCCAGGATGCCGGCGGGCAGGCGCCACATGGAGCCGTTGAGGACGGCGACGGCGCTGATCCAGGACAGCTGGACCTCATCGAGCCCGAACTCCTTCTGGATCGGCTTGCCCAGCAGCCCGAACATCAGCCACACCGCGAACATGAGGGTGAAGGAGATGGTGGACAGGCTCAGCACCCGGTAGGCGCCCGGCGCCTCATGATGCGCGGCCGCTGGATCAGGGGCGGAGGGGGCGGTCTCCTTGCTCTCGGTGCTCTCGGTGCACTCGGTGCTCTCAGTGCTCTCAGTGCTCGCTGCGTCCACGGCGTCTCCAGAGGGGTCGGTAGAGGGATGGGGCGGTCAACAAGCGCCCAAGCCTCTATCACCCAGCGACGTCACGCCTAGGACATAGGTCCCACGTTGAGTGGGGGTGGGGGATGCGGCCCTGCGCTCCCCCACCCGGAGTCAACGGGACTCAGGTCCGCCCTCAGCCGGGAGCGGGGACTCGGGCTCCACACCGGGGATCGAGCTGAACTCCTCGCCCCGGCGCCGCAGATAGGGGTCCTGCTCCAGGTAGGCCCGGGTCTCGCGCATGATGAGGCCGGACAGGAGGAGCAGTCCGATGAGGTTGGGGATGGCCATGAGCCCATTGGCGATATCGGCGAAGGTCCACACGATGTCCAACTGCGTGACCGAGCCGACGAAGACCATGACGGTGAAGACGATGCGGAAGGGCAGCACACCGTGCACGCCCACGAGCCGCACCACGCAGCGCTCGGCGTAGTAGGCCCAGCCCAGGATCGTCGAGGAGGCCAGGAAGACCAGGGACACCGAGACGATGTAATGCCCCCACTGACCGGGCAGTCCGTGACTGAAGGCCTGGGACGTCATGGTGTCGGGGTCCGAGCCCGTCCACGCGCCGGTGGTCAGGATGACCAGGCCCGTGCAGCTGACCACGATCATGGTGTCGATGAAGGTCTGGGTCATGGACACCAGCCCCTGGCGCGCCGGGTGCTTGGTCTTGGCCGCCGCCGCCGCGATCGCGGCCGAGCCCATGCCTGACTCATTGGAGAAGATGCCGCGGGCCACGCCGTACTGGATGGCCATCATGACCCCGGCCCCCACGAAGCCTCCCGTGGCCCCCGCGCCGGTGAAGGCGCCCTGGAAGACCATGCCCAGGGCGTGGGGGATGCCCGAGGCGTTGACCCCCAGGATGTAGAGGCAGCCGGCCACGTAGAACACGATCATCATCGGCACGAAGGCCGAGGTCACCGTTCCGATGGCCTCGATGCCCCCCAGCAGCACCGCGCCCACGGCGATGGCCAGCAGGATGCCCACCAGGGCGGGGTCCCACCCGAAGGAGTGGGCCAGCTGGGCCGCCACCGCATTGGACTGGGTGGTTGACCCGATCCCGAAGGAGGCAAGGATCGCGGCGATGGCGAAGAAGATCGACAGCACCCGGCCCGCAGGGCCCTTGATGGCGTGCTGGAGGTAGTACTGGGGCCCGCCCGACTGCTTGCCGTGGGCGTCCCTGGTGCGGAAGCGGACCGCCAGGAAGGCCTCGGAGTACTTCGAGGCCATACCGAACAGGGCGGTGACCCACATCCAGAACAGGGCGCCGGGCCCGCCCAGGTGGATGGCCGTGGCCACGCCGATGACGTTGCCGACCCCCACCGTGGCCGCCAGCGCCGTCGTCAGCGCCTGGTAGTGGGAGACGTCGCCCTCGGCGCTGTCCTTCTCATCATCCTCGCGGGACAGGAAGGCGAAGCGCAGGGCGGGGATGAGCTTGACCAGCTGCAGCCCGCGCAGGCGCACGGTGAGGACCACGCCGGTGCCCAGCAGCAGCGGGATGAGGAACCACGGCCCCCAGATGAAGCTGTTGACCGTGGACAGGGCGTCGGCGAAGGACAGTGCAGGAGCAGGACCTGAGGTGAGCATGGCATCCTTCCCGCCCGCTGGGGCAGCGGGCATCCCCGGAAGGATAGAGCCGCCAATATGACAGGGTGATAACAAGCACACTCTCGTCGGGCTGCGCGACTCGGGGCTCAGTGGGCGCCGCGGCGGGCCTGGATCTCGCGGGCCTGGGCCAGCCAGGACTCGGCGCGCGCCAGGCGGCCCTCGGCATCGGCCCGCCAGGGGCCGCCGTCCTCGCGGCGGGCCCCGGCCACCAGGGAGAGCACCACCCCGGCGCAGCGGGCGCGCAGCGCCACCGGGTCCACCAGCCTCTCGGCCATGCGCGTCCAGGTCTTCATGATGGGACGAAGGTGCGGGTAGGAGTCAGGGGCCATGTGGTCGAGCACGCTGACATGGCCCAGCAGGCAGGCCAGGTCGTCGGCGCGGTAGCCCGGCCCCAGGGCGTCGACATCCAGCAGGCAGGAGACCCGGTCGTCCTTCATCAGCACATTGGCCTCGTAGAAGTCGCCGTGGACCGGGATGAGGGGGCCGGCGTCGGAGTGCTTCATGAGGTGGTCGACGCCGTCGGCCACCGCCCGGGCCCGCGCCGCGCTCTCCGGAAGGACCGTGGCGGCGGCGTGGGCGTAGTGGCGGGCGCGATCCGACCACGCCGGGTGGACCGGGAGCTGGAGGGCGGAGTGGGGCAGGGAGTCGAGCAGATCGACCAGGGCCTGGAAGACGCGCGCGGCCTTCTCCTTGGTCATGCCCCGCGCCAGCATGCCGGACAGGTCGGCGCCCGTGCCGGCCGACAGCAGCACCAGCCCGTCGGGGTCCTCCCGGAGCACCTCGGGGGCAGGGACTCCCGCACCGGTGAGCATCCGGTGGCGCTGGGCGAAGCCCGGGGCCTGGTGAGGGCGCAGCACCTTGGCATAGGCGACGGACTTATCCGGGAAGGTCGTGCGCACCACGGCGCGGCTCGTGGGGCGGTAGGCCACCATCGTCGCCTTGATCTGGGCGCCGACCCGGGCCGAGAGCAGCGCCGGGGTGCAGGCCACCGCCAGGCCCGGCAGCTCGGGATCAGCGGGGTGGCGCCACACGTAGACCACGGGGCCGTTGCCTCCGGTGGGGGCCACTCGGGTCAGCCCCGGCGCGCTGGGATTGGTCAGGTGCGCGGTGGTGGCGCACAGGTACTCGGTGGTCGAGCGCCCGTTGGTGACGACGACGGCGGTGTATCCCACCGAGACCCCGGCGCCGGGGCGGTGGTGGACGGAGTGGACCTCCCAGCTGGCCAGCCCCTGCCCGGCGGGCGCCAGGGCGGCCGAGAGCACGGAGGCGGCGCGGGCTCCCGTCAGCAGCGCGATCTCCTCGGGCTCACGGGACGCCGACGAGTGGTACATGCGCCCAGTGTGCCCCACCTGCGTCGATCAGGCCATGATGAGCGCCCTCCAGGCGCATCCGGCGCCCCAGCCCTCGTGGCACCCGCCGGCACTGCTGGAATCGCCGCCCTGCTGGCCCTGCTGGCCCTGCCGACGCTGCCGACCCCGCCAGGGCGGTGCGGTCACCGGGTCCTTCTACCCGTGCCCCGGACATGCCGGACGGCGCCGCCTCGGGGCGGGACCTCGTGGAACAATCCCCTCATGCGCGACCTCGCCGCCCTGCCCAAGGCGCATCTGCATCTGCATTTCACGGGGTCCATGCGCCTGGAGACCCTCGTCGAGCTGGCCTCGACCACGCGCACCCGCCTGCCGGCCAGCCTCCTGGACGGCGACCCGCTGCGCGTGCCAGCCGACCGCCGCGGCTGGTTCCGCTTCCAGCGCGCCTATGACACGGCCAGGGCCCTGGTGCGCTCCGAGGAGACCATGCGCCGCCTGGTCCTGGAGGCCGCCCTGGACGACGCCTCAGAGGGCTCGCGCCGCCTGGAGCTCCAGGTGGACCCCACCAGCTACGCCCCCTACGTGGGGGGCATCACCCCGGCCCTGGAGATCATCCTGGATGCCGCCGCCCAGGCCTCGGTCCTCTCGGGCGTGGAGGTGGCCATCATCGTGGCGGCCTCGCGGATGCGCCATCCCCTCGATGCGCGCACCCTGGCCCGCCTGGCCGTGCGCTACGCCGGGCAGGGGCCGGGCGAGGTGGTGGGATTCGGCCTGTCCAATGATGAGCGGGCCGGGGACACCGCCTCCTGGGGGCCGGCCTTCGACATCGCCCGGCGCGGGGGCCTGGCGCTCATGCCCCATGGCGGGGAGCTGCTCGGGCCGCGCCATGTGCGCGAGGTGGTCTCCGCCCTGGGCCCCACGCGCCTGGGGCACGGGGTGCGCGCCAGCGAGGATCCCGCCCTGCTCGACCAGATCGTGGCCGCCGGCATCAGCCTGGAGGTCTGCCCCGCCTCCAATGTGAGCCTGGGGGTCTACCGGCAGGCCGGGGATGTGCCCCTGGCGGCGCTGCTGGAGCACGGCGCCCAGGTCGCCCTGGGGGCCGATGATCCGCTGCTCTTCGCCTCGCGCCTGACCGACCAGTACGAGATCGCCCGCTCTCTGGGCTGTGATGACCGGGCCCTGGCGGATCTGGCCCGCGGCTCGATCCGCGCCAGCCTGGCCTCCCCCGCCTCCAAGCGCGCCTGGCTGGCGCAGGTCGAGGACTGGCTGGCCTGAGCGCTGGCCCGCGCCGGCAGGCCCCTACCAGCCCACGTGGACGGGCTCGGGGACGAGGGTCACGCCGAAGCGCTCGCGCACCCCGGCCACCACGGCGTCGCGCAGCTCGGCCAGGTCCGCGCCGCTGGCCCCGCCCCGATTGGTCAGGGCCAGGACGTGCTTGGTGGACAGGCTCGCCCGCTCCCCCAGGGCGAAGCCCTTGGGGAAGCCGGCGTGGTCGATGAGCCAGGCCGCGCTGGTCTTGATGCTCGCGGCCTGCCCGTCCTCGGACCCGCCCCGGGCCCCGCGCCCCGGGGTGGGGGCCAGGGGGAAGCGGGGGGCGTCGGGGGGAAGGGTCGCGGCCTGGGCGGGGTCGAGGATCGGGTTGGTGAAGAAGGAGCCCGCCGAGCGGGTGTCCGGGTCGGCGTCGTCAAGCACCATGCCCTTGGAGGCGCGCAGCTCCAGGACCGCCTGGCGGACCTCGGCGGCCGGCAGGCGAGCGCCCAGCTCGACCCCCAGGGCGCCGGCCAGCTGGCTGTAGGCGATCGGCGCGGCCAGAGAGGCCTGGCGCACGTGGAAGGCCACCTCCAGCACCACCCAGCGCCCGGTGGGGCCCCAGGTGCGCCCGCCCCCGATTGCCGCATCGCTCAGGGAGCGCTTGAGGTCGGAGTCCCGATAGGACAGGGCCAGGTCGGCCAGGGGCAGGTGGACGATGCGGCCCTGGCAGCGGTCCCAGGCCCGCACCGAGGCCAGCAGCTCGCAGACCTCCGCCCCGTAGGCCCCGATGTTCTGGACGGGTGCGGCGCCCACGGTGCCCGGGATTCCCGACAGCGGCGCGAAGCCCCCCCAGTGGGAGGCGATGGCCTGGCGCACGAGGTCGTCCCAGCAGGTGCCGGCGGTGGCCGCGAACTCCACTCCCCCGCAGGCCGAGTCGGAGATGACGCGCACCTCCTGTCGGGCATCCCGCAGGACGACGCCGTCGAATCCCGCGTCCCCGGCCAGGATGTTGGAGCCCCCGCCGATGACCAGCAGGGGCCTGCCCTCCTCATCGGCCTGGCGGACGACGTCGATGATCTCGGCCTCGCTGGTCGCCTCCACGTAGGCGGCGATGGGCCCGCCCACCCCCATGGTGGTCAGCTCGGCCAGGCTGGTGGGGGCGGGGCCGCCCAGGGGCCGGGCCAGGGCGGTGATGGCCTGGGGCCAGGGCTCCAGCGCCGCACCGGGATCCTGCGCGGCCGGGGCGTCGCAGGCCTGGGCGTCCTGGGGGTGTGCGACGGGATCGGGCTGTGTCATGCGGCTCTCCTGGGGCGTCGGGCTCTACGGGGTGCAGGATACGGGGCCCGGTGCGCCAAAGGGCCCCGTCCTGTGCGGACGAGGCCCTCAACGACATGCGCGGCCGTCACTTCTTGTTGCGGCGCTGGTGACGCGTCTTGCGAAGCAGCTTGCGGTGCTTCTTCTTGGCCATGCGCTTGCGGCGCTTCTTGATCACTGATCCCATGAGATCTCCTCGCAGTTGGCTTGATCGTGCCCGCCGGCTCAGCCGGTACCGGGGATGGCGATCGGCGGGCGCCTGGGGCGATTGGTCGGCGCGTGACGACTCACAGCCGACCACACGGGTGACCGGCTGATTCTAGCGGGTCCTATGAGCCTGAGGCCTCTGACTCCTCGTGGCCCCAGTCACCCAGTCCAGCGGCCAGGTACTCCTGGACGGCCCTCTCGGGGACCCTGAAGGAGCGCCCCACCTGCATGGCGGGCAGATCACCGGAGTGGACCATGCGGTAGACAGTCATCTTGGAAACGCGCAGCATGCCGGCCACCTCGGCAACCGTGAGGAAGGAGGGGGCGCCGGAGGCGCTGGACGGAGTGGGCAGGCCCGGTGCCATGAGTACGTCAGGTCCCATCGTCGAGGAAGCCCCATTCAGGGCAGGAACAGCGCCAATATAGCGCGACCGGCGGCCCCGGCACAGGGTTTCGCCTCAACTCCCTCACCACGCGTCGCATTTCACACGCGATTCACGCGTGTCGCACGTTCCCCGCCCGCCTCAATGCTCCCCTCAGCGCCAGCCCCGGCGGCGTCTGGCGGCATCCGCCGGCGGGAGGGCGGCCGCGCCGTCGTCGCTCGAGGCTGGCCAGCCGGGCGGGGTGGGGAGACAATGGCGCCCGTGCCCCAGCGATCACAGCAGTCCAGCGCCGACCGCCGCCGGCCGCCGGGCAAGCACGCCCCAGGCACGACGGCGCCGACGCGCAGCCGGCCGGCCGGCCTGGAGGAGCCCACCACCCTGCGCAGCGCCCTGCGGAGCCTGGGCCTGCCGCGCCGCGCCGCGCAGGCGGCCCGCTTCACCCCGGCGCGCCTGGCGATCACCGTCTTCGCCGGGATCATCGCCGTCGTCGCCACCCTGCTCAGCCTGCCGGTGGCCACCGTCTCGGGTCAGCGGGCGCCCGTCGTCGACGCCCTGTTCACCGCCACCTCGGCGGTCTGCGTCACCGGACTGACCACGGTGGACACCGCCTCCTACTGGTCGGTCTTCGGCCAGGGCGTCATCATCGCCGGCACCGCGGTGGGGGGCCTGGGCATCATGACCATGGCCAGTCTGCTGTCCCTGGCGGTCTCCCGGCATGTGGGCCTGACCCAGCGGATGCTGGCGGCCAGCGAGAACCAGTCACGACTGGGGGATGTGGCCTCGCTGCTGCGGGCCGTCATCCTCACGGCCGCCGGCTGCCAGGCCGTGCTCATGCTCGCCCTGCTGCCCCGCTTCCTGAGCCACGGGCTCGATCTGGGCCATGCGCTGTGGTACTCGCTGTTCATGGCGCTGTCGATCTTCAACAACGCCGGATTCGTCATCATGCCCGAGGGGCTCGCCCCCTACGCCACCGACTGGGGAATCGGGGTGCCGATCGTCCTGGGCACCGCGGTGGGAGCCGTGGGCTTCCCGGTCATGCTGGATCTGCTGCGCCACCACCGCCAGCCGCGCTCCTGGAGCCTGCACACCAAGCTGACCCTGACCACCTACCTCGGTCTGTCGGCCATCTCCACCGTCGCGATCGGCGCCTTCGAGTGGGGCAATGAGCGGACCTACGGGGCGCTGTCCACCAGCGGCAAGCTGCTGACCGCCCTCATCAACGGGGTCAACGCGCGCTCCTCCGGCCTGTCCCCCGTGCCGACCGAGCACATGCATGAGACCACCTGGTTCCTCCAGGACGCGCTCATGCTCATCGGCGGCGGCTCGGCCTCGACCGCCGGGGGCCTGAAGGTCACGACCTTCGCGGTCCTGGTCCTGGCGATCCTGGCCGAGGCCCGCGGGGACCGGGACATCGAGGCCTTCGGGCGGCGCATCCCCTACTCGGCCGTGCGACTGAGCGTGGCGGTGGCCTTCATCGGCGCCTCCATCATCGGCATCGCCACCCTCCTGCTGCTCCAACTGACGAACCTGACCCTGGACCGCATCCTGTTCGAGGTGATCTCGGCCTTCGCCACGGTGGGGCTGTCCACCGGGATCACGCCGATCCTGCCCGAGGGCGCCAAGTACGTCATCGTCGTGCTCATGTTCGTCGGGCGCGTGGGCACGATGACGGCGGCCTCCGCCCTGGCCATGCGCCAGCGGCGCCGCGTCATCCGCATGCCCGAGGAGGGCCCGCTCATCGGCTGAGGGCCGCCCCGGGGCCGGGCGCGCGGGCGGAGGCCGGCGCCCGCCAGTACCCGCCGGGGCGCTCCACGCGCCCGATGGAGGCCGATGGGTCTACCGTGGTGCCGTCGCCGGGCGCCGCTCCCGGCGACAAGACCGCCAGCACCGCTGACCAGACTGAGGAGCGTCATGCCCGCCCCCGCCTCGCGCACCGACTCCACGCTCGTCATCGGCCTGGGCCGCTTCGGCTCGGCCGTGGCCGCCACCCTGGACCGGCTGGGGCGGGAGGTCCTGGCCGTGGAGACCAATCCGGCCATCGTGCGCCAGTGGACCGGGCGCATCCCCCTGGTGGAGGCCGACGCCACCGACGCCGAGGCCCTCGAGCAGCTGGGCGCCACCGAGTTCGGCACCGCAGTGGTGGGGGTGGCCACCTCCCTGGAGGCCTCGGTGCTCATCACCGGCAACCTCGTGGACCTGGAGACCCCCCAGATCTGGGCCAAGGCCATCTCGCGAGCGCACGGGCGCATCCTGCGGCGCATCGGCGCCCAGCACGTGGTCTACCCCGAGTTCGACGCCGGCCAGCGGGCCGCTCACCTGGTCTCGGGGCGCATGCTGGACTACATCGAGATGGAGAAGGGCGGCTTCACCATCGTCAAGATGCGCCCGCCCATGGAGCTCCACGGCTTCACCATCGGCCAGTCCAGGATCCGCTCGCGCTACGGGGTGAGCGTGGTCGGGCTCATGAGCCCCGGCGAGCCCTTCGAATACGCCACTCCCGAGACCCTCGTCTCGGCCGATGACATCCTGGTGGTCGGCGGGGATGCCGCCCTCCTGGAGCGCTTCGCCAACCGCGCCTGAGCACCCGGGCGGCTCGGGCCTGAACAGCCCCGGCTGAACAGTCCCGACAGCCCCTCAGGGCTCAGGAGAACAGGGCGGCGGCCTGGGGCGAGCGCAGGCGCGCGGCGGCGGCGGCCACGCGCTCATCGGTGTCGGTCAGCGACATGCGCACGCGCCCCGCCCCGGCCTCGCCGTAGAAGTCGCCGGGCGCCACGACGATCCCCAGCTCGGCGAAGGCCCCCACCAGCTCGTAGGCGCTCATGCCCTCCGGCCCCGACAGCCACAGGTACAGGCCCGCCACGGAGGCCGGGTCGGCGACCAGCCCGGCGGCGGCGCTCGCCTCCGCCAGGGCCTGGCGGCGCGCCCGGTAGACGGAGCGCTGGGCCTCGACATGCGCCTCATCCCCCAGGGCGGCGACCAGCGCGGCCTGGACGGGGGCGGGCACGAGGAGGCCGGCGTGCTTGCGCACCTCGGTGACCGCCGCCACCAGCGCCGCATCCCCGGCCAGGAAGGCGGCGCGATAGCCGGCCAGATTGGACTGCTTGGACAGGGAGTACAGGGCCAGCAGCCCGCTCCGATCCGCCGACACTCGCGGGTCCAGGAGACTGGGGATGCCCTGGCTGGCCCAGGGCTCGGCCCAGGCCAGCTCGGCATAGCACTCATCGGCGATGACCACGGCGCCGCGCGCACGAGCCCAATCCACGATCCGGGCCATCTGCTCCACGCCCAGAACATGCCCGTCAGGATTGCCGGGGCTGTTGAGCCAGACGATGGCCACCTGAGCGCTGTCCTCAATGCCCCAGGTGCGCGGGTCGGCATCGGTGTCCACCGGGACCGGCCGAGCGCCGGCCAGGCGGGCGCCGACGTCATAGGTGGGGTAGGCGGCCCGCGGGTGGAGCACCAGGTCGCCCGGCCCAACGCCGAGCTGGAGGGGCAGCAGGGCCACCGACTCCTTGGAGCCGATCGTGGGGATGACCTCGGCCTGGGTCAGCCCCGCCACCCCACGGCGCCGCTCCATCCACTCGATGATGGCCGCGCGCACTGCCGGCGCGCCCACGGCCGTGGGGTAGCCCGGGGCGTTGGAGGCCGCGGCCAGGGCGTCGCGGGCCACCTGCGGGGTGTCGTCAACGGGCGTGCCCACGGCCAGGTCGACCACGCCGTCGGGATGCTCGGCGGCGCGCTCGCGGTAGGGGCTCAGCGTGTCCCAGGGGAAGTCGGGCAGGGCCAGGGGCCGGGGCAGCAGGGGGCGAGCAGGGCTCTGGGGGGCGGCAGTCATGCGCCGCATTCTCCCCCGCCCGGCCCCGCGCCGTCACCCGGGTCCCAGGCCCGAGCACTCCGGCCGGCCCCGGGACCCGCTCCCGGCTCACAGGGTGGCCAGGTACTCCTGGTTCTGCGGGGGCAGGGCGGCGATCATGGGGTCGTCATAATCCAGGGCGCCGGTCTTCTGCGCCCCACCGGGCGAGCCCAGGCCGCGCAGCTCGAAGAAGTCGATGTTGGCGCGGGTGTAGTCGGCCCACTCCTCGGGGACGTCGTCCTCGTAGTAGATGGCCTCGGTGGGGCAGACGGGCTCGCAGGCCCCGCAGTCCACGCATTCGTCCGCGTTGATGTACAGGCTGCGCTCGCCCTCGTAGATGCAGTCGACAGGACACTCGTCGACGCAGGCGCGGTCCTTGACGTCGACGCAAGGCTGGGCGATGACATAGGTCATGGCAGCTGTGTTCCTCTCGAATCGGTGCGGGACCTCGGTGCGCGTCCCGCTGTGCCAGGCCAGTATCGTCCTTCGGGTCCTTGGACCCAAGCGGAGGGCGCAGTGGTCATGAGCACGGATGACGGCGCCGACCCCAGCGGGGTTTTTACGTCATGTCCCCTGCGCGGAAACCGGCGCGGGGTCGCTCACTCGCAGACGATGTTGTTGTCCGCGGCGTAGGCGGTGGTCAGGACGTCGTCGGGCAGGGACTCCCCGTTGTGGGAGCGCTTGCGGGTCACGGTGATGTCGAAGCCCGCGTTGCCCCCGAAGTAGGGCTCGCAGGAGGGACCTGACTTGCGCTCGGTCACCACCGGCCGGTAGTTGTAGCGCTCGGACTCGGTGATCTCCACCTGGTAGTAGGTGGTGGACCACAGGCGCACATGCACCTGCTCGCCGTCGAGCCAGGCCTGGACCAGGACCCCGTAGGGCGTGGAGTTCTTGAACTTCACGTCGAGGTTCCCGGTCCACAAGGTGGCCTCGCGCCCGGCGGGGTAGCGGTCGAAGTAGTACTGGTGGGGGTGGTGCTCGACGTCGTCCATGCCGGCCTCGAATCCCCCGTTGAAGACCGTGGTGGCGATCTGGCTCAGGCCCCCGCCCAGGGAGTCGACGTGGTTGCCGTCCTGGATGACCCCGGCGTCGGTGAAGCCGGTGGAGTAGTCGACCTCGCCCAGCGCGGCCTCCAGGGAGAAGGTCTCCCCCGGCTGCAAGACGGTGCCGTTGACGAGCTCGGCGCCGCGGCGCAGGTTCTGCGTGCGGGCCTCATCGCCGGCGTTGTAGGGGGTGGCGTACTCACCGATGGGCTCGGTGATGCCCCAGTCGGCCTGGGCGGTGGTGACCGTGGGCTCAAGCACGGTGATGGGCAGGGTCACGGTGCGCGCGGCCGCATCGCTCCCGGCGGCTCCGGCCTTGATGAGGGCCTGGGTCAGCGCCGGGATGTCAATGCCCTCGCCCTTGGCGGGCGCGACGTACTGCGGCGTGGCTCCTGCCGCCCCGCCCTGAGAGCCGTCGATGGTCCACGAGGCGTTGACCGCCGGGCTCTCCACCGGCCCGATCGCCTCGACCACTGACTGGCGCAGCGACTCGGGGTCGAGGACCAGGGAGAGCTTGCCCCCGGAGGTGTCGATCGTGGTCATGGAGGCCAGCGTCTCGGGGCTCAGCGTGGCGGTGGTGGAGGTGGCCTTGCCCTCGACGGCGGTGCCCGCCGCGGTGACCGTCAGGTCGCCTGAGAGCATGGGGCGCAGGGTGGTCTCGACGAAGGTCGAGGCCTCCTCATCCGTGATCGCGGGGGTGGCCGTGCCCTCGACCAGGGGGATGGTGCTCTGGCCCAGGGGCCAGTCCTTCCTGAGCTGCTCGACTGAGGCCTTGACGTCCAGACCGACGCCCTGGCTGGCGGGGGTGGTGACGATCTCGGTGCCGTCCAGGGCGACGGTGGCCGAGACCGTCCCATTGGCCATGGAGTCGATCCTGTCCTCCAGGGCTCCGTTGAGCGTGTCGGCGTTCACGCTCAGGACGGCCTGGCTCTGGGCCCCGCCCAGCCTCTGGGCGATGGTGATGGGGTTGAGGGTAAAGCCGGAGACCTCGCGCATGGTGGCCTTGACGTCCAGTGCCACCCCGGCCTCGCCGGGGACCAGCTCGGAGCTGCCCTGCCCCACGGTCAGGGTGACCGGCTGGGCCAGCTGTGCCCCCAGCTTCTCGGTGAGGCGGGCCTGGGCGGCGTCGGGCCGCAGCCCGGAGATGTCGACGCCCGAGACGGTGGTGCCCTGGGCGATATGGGTGGAGGTCCACCAGGCCAGTCCGCCCCAGACGGCCAGCAGGAGACCGGCCGCCACGGCCAGGGGCAGGAGACGACGACGCGAGCCGGAGGTCGGAGCATGCGCCGCCGAGGCGGTCTGCCCCGCTGACCCTGCGTCCTTCGTCTGCGCGGAGTCGCCCGTGGTCGGGCCGGCCGTGGCCGAGCCGGCCGCCGCCGCGCCCGAGCCTGGCCCTGCCTTGGCTGGCGCCGTCTTGGCGGGGCTGGTCTTGGCTGGCGCCGTCTTGGCGGGACTGATCCTGGCGGGGGTGGTCTTGGGGGCGGCGGCCGGGGCCCGAGGGGGCAGCGGTGAGTGCACCGCGGCGGCGGATGCTGCACCGCCAGTACCACCAGCACCACCGGCACTGGCCGCGGATGCCGCCGCGCGGAGACTCGGGGGCGCGGTTGGGGCGGAATCAGTGGGCTCGGCGGGGTCGGCCGACGCCGCCGAGGCGGACGAGCCCGAGGAGGCGGCCGGAGCCGCGGGCTCGATGACGGGGATCGCTCCGGGGGCGCCGGCTCCACGGCCCGCCTGCGCGGCCGGGGACAGCGGAGGGACCAGGTCGGCTCGCCGTCCGGCCGTGCCACCGCTGGGCCTGCGGGAGGCCTGCGCCCGGGCGCCCGGAGAGATGGAGGGCGGCAGGGACTCAGGGTCGCGGATCACGGAGGATCGCGGGTCGGTGGGGGCATCCAGCGCCGTGGAGTGGGCGGAGGCATGGCCGGTCGCCGGGGTGCGAGCCGACGGCGGCGTGCTGGGAGGGATGGTGGGAGGGATGGCAGGAGACACAGGAGACATGGGCGGCTTCATGGGAGAGATCGGGGATGAGGGAGCGTCACGATCCGGGGACTGCCCGCCGGTGGCCTCGGCGGTGTCGGGCGCGACAGAGTCAGGGGCGACAGAGTCGGGCCCAGCGGAATCAGGCCCGGCGGGGACCGGCGCCGCGTCGGGGGCGGCGGCGTCGGGCGTGGGGGCGGGCCCTAAGGGGAGTTCGGAGGCGGGCTCGGCGGCGCTCGCGCCTGTGGAGTCGGGCGACGCGTCCTGCTCCGGCTCGGCGGCCGCAGGGAGCGCTGCGGGCGAGGCGCCGGCAGCGCCTGGCTCGCCCGCCGGCTCCTCGGCTGTGGGCTCCTCGGCCGGGGGCTCCTCAACAGCCGGGGCCTCGTCCGTGGGCAGTGTGGCCTCTACGGCCGGGGCCTGGCCAGTAGCGGTCGGCTCTGGCTCCTGGGATGCCGCCTGCGCGGATACAGGCTCGGCCGGCTCCTCGGCGACTAGCCCGTCAGAGTCCTGCTCGTCAGCGCTTACCTGGTCGGCGCCCACCTCGTCAGCCGCGCCCTCCGCCTCAGGCTGCTCGGTCCGCTCAGCCTCCCCGGACAACTCAGCCCCCGCGACCTCTGCGGCCTGCTCGGCCTCCGGGGCCCGCTCGGCCTCCGCGGTCTGCTCGGCCGCTGTGGCCTGCTCGGCCTCCGCGACCTGCTCAGCCTCCGCGGTCTGCTCGGCTTCCACTGCCCGCTCAGCCTCGTCAATACCCGGGTCCGCGCCCAGGGCATCGGCCAGGACATCCGCCAGGGACTCGCTCAGGTCCTCCTGCTGCGCCTGCCGGGACTGGGCGTCCTCCTGCGCGGCAGGAGCCTGGGTCCGATCCCCCTGCTCGCCGTCCGCCTGCTGCGCGTCGGCCTCCGCCTGGGCCTCGGCCCGGCGCTCAGCGTCCTGCTCGGCGTCGTCGGCCTGCGGGCCGGCCTGAGGCTCGGCAGGGAGGGGCCACACGATGCGGGGCAGCATCCCGGTGGTACCAGGGCCCATGCGCCCCGGGGCAGGCTGGATTCCCCGGCCATTCATGCCCGGGCTGAGCTCGTGGTCCGGTCGCTCACCCAGCGGCGGAGTCTGACTCATCGGCCTACTTCCTCTCAGGCCTCGGCACGACGGCGTCTGGCATTCTCACGGAATCGCTCCTGGGAGTTCAGGATGACCTTGCGAATGCGCACAGCCTCGGGGGTGACCTCAACGCACTCATCCTCGGCGGCGAACTCCAGGGCCTCCTCCAGGGTAAGGCGACGCGGCGGCGTGAGGCCCTCAAACGAATCTGCCGTGGCGGAACGCATATTCGTCTGCTGCTTCTCGCGCACCACATTGACATCCATGTCCTCG
This sequence comes from Actinomyces slackii, assembly GCF_900637295.1. Lineage (NCBI taxonomy): Bacteria > Bacillati > Actinomycetota > Actinomycetes > Actinomycetales > Actinomycetaceae > Actinomyces > Actinomyces slackii. The sequence continues at coordinate 17,597 of NZ_LR134363.1, forward strand.
CCGCGGGGGTTCTCCCCCACCACCTGGCCCTCGTAGGTCTCCTGGGTGGGCTCGACGAAGAAGGTGCCCCGGTCGGCCAGGCGGATCAGGGCGTAGGCGGTGACTGCCCCGGCGCGGTCGGAGACCAGGGAGCCGGTGGTGCGCGAGGCAATGGGCCCGGCCCAGGGCTCGTGGCCCTCAGCGATGGATGAGGCGATGCCGGTGCCCCGGGTCTCGGTGAGGAACTGGGTGCGCAGGCCGATCAGACCGCGGGCCGGCACCAGGAACTCCATGCGGATCCAGCCCGTGCCGTGGTTGGTCATGGTCTCCATGCGCCCCTTGCGGGCGGCCATGAGCTGGGTGACGGCGCCCAGGTACTCCTCGGGCACGTCAATGGTCATGCGCTCAACGGGCTCGTAGCGCTTGCCATCGACCATGCGGACGACCACCTGGGGCTTGCCGACGGTCAACTCGAAGCCCTCGCGGCGCATCTGCTCGACCAGGATGGCCAGCGCCAGCTCGCCGCGCCCCTGGACCTCCCAGGCATCTGGCCTGGAGGTGGGCAGCACGCGCAGCGACACATTGCCGATGAGCTCGCGGTCCAGACGGTCCTTGACCTGGCGGGCGGTGACCTTGGCGCCCTTGGTGCGCCCGGCCATCGGGGAGGTGTTGATGCCGATGGTCACCGAGATGGCCGGATCATCCACCGTGATGAGGGGCAGGGGGCGGGGGTCCTCGGGGTCCACCAGGGACTCCCCGATGGTGATCTCCTCGATGCCGGCCACCGCCACGATGTCACCGGCATGGGCCTCCTCGGCCGGCCTGCGGTCCAGGCCCTCGGTGACCAGCAGCTCGGAGATGCGGGCGGAGGTCACGGTGCCGTCATGACGCGCCCAGGCCACGGCCTGCCCCTTGCGCAGGGTTCCGTTGTGGATGCGCAGCAGGGCCAGCCGCCCCAGGAAGGGCGAGGCGTCCAGGTTGGTGACATGCGCCTGGAGCGGGGCCCCCTCCTCATAGGTGGGGCCGGGGATGCGCTCGATGATGGTGCGGAACAGGGGCTCCAGGTCCGTGCTGGCGGGCAGCTCGCCCTGGGCGGGCGCCTGGGTGTCGGCGCGACGGGCCTTGGCCGAGGCGTAGATGACCGGGACGTCCAGGACGGCGTCGAGGTCGATATCCGGGTTCTCATCGGCCAGGTCCGAGGCCAGGGAGAGCAGCAGGTCGGTGGACTCCGAGACCACCTCGGCCAGGCGCGAGTCGGGTCGATCAACCTTGTTGACCACGAGGATGACCGGCAGGCTCGCCGCCAGCGCCTTGCGCAGCACGAAGCGGGTCTGGGGCAGGGGCCCCTCGGAGGCGTCCACGAGCAGGACGACGCCGTCGACCATGGACAGGCCCCGCTCGACCTCCCCGCCGAAGTCAGCGTGCCCGGGGGTGTCGATGACGTTGATGGTCACGCCATCGGCCAGGCCCGCCTGCCTGGCCGCGGGCCCGGCGTAGTGGACCGCCGTGTTCTTGGCCAGGATCGTGATGCCCTTCTCGCGCTCGAGCTCGCCGGAGTCCATGACGCGCTCGCCGGTGGTCTCCTGGGTGGCGCGAGCGCCGAATGCGCCGGCCTCCCAGAGCATGGCATCGACCAGAGTGGTCTTGCCATGGTCGACATGGGCGACGATGGCGACATTGCGCAGGTCCTGGCGCACGCTCATACAGGGCACTTCTTCCGTGAGGAGGGCCCTGCGCCCGGGCATGAGGGACAGTGCCGGGCGGAGCAGGGCGGCAAACAGCGCCAGGCTAGGCGACGGCGACCCCGACCTGCCATGCCTGGGATTACTTCTGGTCTGTGCGCCCGCTCACGGCGGCCGATCCCCGCATGTACCCGATGTCCTCCACATGGGGGCTGAGCATGCCGAAGGAGCCGTAGTTGACCAGCCCGTCGGGCACCGCGGTCATCTCGGGAATGACGTAGAGGGGGATATCCGCGCTCAGGTCCCAGATCTTCCGGTCGATCTCATTGGCCAGCTCGAAGCGGGTGTCATCATGGCCCTCGACCTCCATGAGCCGCACCAGCTCCTCGACCTCAGGGGAGGTCAGTCCCGTCCCGGCGCCCGTTGAGCCCTGGCCGTACAGGCTCGCGACCCGCTCCAGCGGGTGGCGCCCCGTGGTCTGGGGCAGGACGGCGGTCTCGAAGCTCCCGGCCTGGGTGCGCACCCGGAAGGTCGCCTCGTCGACCGTCTCGATGATGATCTCGATGCCGATGGCCCGCAGGCACTCGCGCACCGCTCGGGCCTCGCCCTGCGCCGCATTGTCCGGTGTGGAGAGCAGGCCCACCGAGAGGCGCTGACCGTCCTTGGAGCGGATCTCCCCCTTCCCCGAGACGATCCAGCCCTGGGTCTCCAGCGCCTCCATCGCCTCGGCCGGGTTGAGCCCCATGCGACCGGTGTTGTCCTGGTAGCGGAAGTCCGACGGCGAGAAGATGTGGTTGCCGGTCATCAGGGCCTCGGTCTGCACCGGCATGCCCGTCAGGGCCCTGGCGGCGATGGCGGAGCGGTCCAGGCCCTTGGTCAGAGCCTTGCGCAGCTCGAGATCGGTCAGCAGCCCCGCCTTGCCGTTGATGACCAGGCGCCGCCAGGACAGCCCCATGGCCTGGCGCACGGTGGCCCCCGCCCGGCCACGGCAGTCGTCGTAGATCCCCGGATCGGTGATGTTGTGCAGGACGTCGATGCGCTCCTGGGCGTAGTCCTGGCCCGCTGCGGAGGCCTCCACCGCGCTGAGCACAACGCGGGTCAGCAGCGCGGGATCGCCCCACCACCGGGGGTTGGCCTCCAGGGTCAGCGCCTGGTGCTGGGCATCGGCGCTCCCGACGCGGAAGGGGCCGGTCGCGTGATCGGCCAGGGCGACGTCGGTCCACGAGGAGAAGGCCTCCATGTCGGCGCTCAGCGCCGCCGGCACGATGGTGGCCAGGGTGGCGGGCCAGTGCGGGTAGATCGTGGAGAAGGTGACCACGACCTCGAACTGGTCCTTGCCGGCCTCGATGGACTCGATCCGATCCCATCCCTGGGGCAGGGCCAGCCTCTCGTCGCCCACCGACGCCGTGGCCAGGGCCAGCAGGGCCCGGTAGTCCGCCGCGGAGATGGGCTCGCCGGAGTTCCACACGGCCTCGGGGTTCAGGCTCAGCACCACCCTGGTCCGCCCACTGACCTGCACCGTGGTGACATCCAGGCAGTACTCCGTGCGGGGGGTGAATGACCCGTCGCCGCCGTAGTCCCAGTTGCTCACCCCGGTGAAGGTCTGCAGCAGCGCGTTGGCGGGCACCGCCCCCTGCTGATGCATGGGGTTGAGGTTGCCGAGCCACTGCGGCAGGGCGATGATCACCTGCCCGCCCCGCTGCAGGGAGGTCCGGCGCGTGGGCACGGTGTTGTCCGCGGCCAGGCGCTCGGGCCCCGGGCGCGGGGCGCTGCGCGAGCCCGAGCACGCGGCCAGCAGGCCCAGGGACGCCATACCACCGGCCCGCAGCAGGAGCCTGCGCGTGATCATCGAGTCCCTCCTGTCTCGGGTGCGGGCAGTGTCCGGGTCATCCTAATGCGATGACATCCGCGCTACCTGGGTGAGACGGAACGCAGCGCCGGGTGGAGCGCTCAGGAGGACCGCTCAGGGGGACCGCTCAGGAGGACTCGGCGGAGTAGAGCTCGATGCCCGCCCCGGGGACGGCCTCGATGAGCTCGCGCGTGTAGTCCTGGCGGGGGCTGGTGAAGATCTCCTCGGTGTGGCCGGCCTCCACCAGGCGCCCGTGCTCCATGACGACGACGTCGTCGGCGACCTGGCGGACCACGGCCAGGTCGTGGGTGATGAACAGGTAGGTCAGGTCCAGCTCGCCCTGGAGGTTGGCCAGCAGGCGCAGGATCTGGGCCTGGACCAGGACGTCGAGGGCGGAGACGGCCTCATCGAGGACGACGATCTCGGGCTTGAGGGCCAGTGCCCTGGCGATGGCCACGCGCTGGCGCTGCCCGCCGGAGAGCTCGTTGGGATAGCGTCGCATCACCGAGCGGGGCAGGGCCACCATGTCCAGCAGCTCCGCCACGCGGTCCTTGCGCTCCTGGGCCGAGCCGATGCGGTGCACGCGCAGGGGCTCCTCGATGACCCGGTAGATGGAGTACATGGGGTCCAGGGACCCGTAGGGGTTCTGGAAGACCGGCTGCATGCGCCGGCGCAGGTCGAACAGCTCGGCGCGCCCCAGGGTGGACAGGTCCACACCGCGGTGGAAGACCTTGCCCTCAGTGGGGTCGATGAGGTTGAGGATGATGTTGGCCACCGTGGACTTGCCCGAGCCCGACTCCCCCACCAGGGCGGTGGTGGTGCCGCGGCGCACGGTGAAGGAGACGTCGTCGACGGCCTTGAGGGTCTTGTCCCCGCCCTTGGCCCCGCGGATGTCGAAGACCTTGGTCAGGTGCTCGACGCGAAGGATCTCATCGGCGTCCTGGCTGTCCCCATGGACCCCGATCTCATCCTCGGCGATCTCCACGCCGGCGGCGTGGGCGGCCTCGATGCGGGCCGAGGCCAGGGAGGGGGCGGCCCGTACGAGGCGCTGGGTGTAGGGATGGCGAGGATCCTGGAGGACCTCCAGGCTCGGACCGGACTCGACCACGCGGCCGCGGTGCATGACGACGATGTGCTCGGCGCGCTCCGCGGCCAGCCCCAGGTCATGGGTGATGAAGAGCATCGCGGTGCCCAGCTCGCGCACCTGGGTGCCCAGGTGGTCGAGGATCCGCCGCTGGACGGTGACGTCCAGGGCCGAGGTGGGCTCGTCGGCGATGAGCAGGTCGGGGCGGGCGGCCAGGCCGATGGCGATGAGGGCGCGCTGGCGCATGCCCCCGGAGAACTCGTGCGGGTACTGCCGGGCGCGACGGGCGGCGTCGGGCAGGCCTGCCTCCTCCAGGAGCAGGGCGACCTGCTCGGCCACGGGGATGCGTCGGGGGCCCTCAGCCGGGGTCTCGCCCTCGGTGGGAGCCTCATCCTCGACCGGAGTCTCACCCTCAGCGCCCTCAGCCGGGGCCTCGCCCTCGGAGCCGGCCGCTCTCTCGGCCGCGATCCGCGCCAGGCGGTCGTCAGCGACGCCGGCCAGGCCGTTGGCCCTGAGGGCCTCGCGGACCTGGAAGCCGATGGACCACACGGGGTTGAGGCTGCTCATGGGATCCTGGGGCACCAGGCCGATCTGAGAGCCGCGCAGCTGGACCATCCGCTTGGCCGGGGCCTGGGCGATGTCCTCGCCCTTGAACAGGATGGATCCCCCGGTGACCCGCCCGGTCCCCGGCAGCAGGCCGATGACGGCGTTGGCCACCGTCGACTTGCCCGAGCCGGACTCCCCCACGATGGCCACCGACTGCCCCGGGTAGACGGTCAGGCTGGCCCCGCGCACCGCTGGGACCATGCCGGTGGTGGATCGGAAGGCGATCTGGAGGTCCTTGATCTCCAGGAGCGGGGACTGCCCGTCCTGCTGGTAAGAGCCCTGCGGCGCCGAGTCTGACTGTGTCGTATGGGTCGTGTGGGTGGTCACTTGCGAGCCTTCGGGTCAAGGGCATCGCGCACGGCGTCGCCCATCATGATGAATCCGAGAACCGTCAGGGCCAGGGCCCCGGCCGGGTAGAGGAGCACCGAGATGTGGTCGCGCAGGGCCGTCTGCGCCGAGGCGATATCCGCGCCCCAGGACACCACGGTGGCCGGCAGACCGATTCCCAGGAAGCTGAGCGTGGCCTCGGAGACGATGAACACGCCCAGCTGGACGGTGGCGGTGACGATCACCGGGGCGGCCGCATTGGGCATGACGTGACGCAGCAGGATGGCCATGCGCCCCGATCCCAGGGAGCGCGCGGCGGTCACGTAGTCCTCGTTCTTGACCCCCATGACCGCGCCTCGCGTGATGCGCGCGACCTGCGGCCAGCCGAAGAGGGCCAGGACCAGGACCACCGTCATGATCGAGGAGCGGCCCTTGAACATCTGCATGACCACGATGGCCGCCAGCACGAAGGGCACGGCGAAGAAGATGTCGGTCAGGCGCGAGAGGATGGAGTCGAAGATCCCGCCGAAGAACCCGGCCAGGGCCCCGATGCTGGCTCCCAGGGCCACCACGATGACGGTGGTGAGGATCCCCACGATCACCGAGGCCCGCGCGCCGTGGACGGTACGGGCGTAGATGTCGCAGCCCTGCTGGTTGAAGCCGAAGGGGTGGCCCGGCTCGGGGGCGGCGAAGGATTTGGACAGCTGGCAGAAGGCCGGGTCGGTTGAGGTGAACAGGCCCGGAACGGCCGCCAGGAGGAGGGCGGTGGTGATCAGCAGGGCCGAGGCCCAGAAGATGGGGCGGCCCCGCAGCTGCTTCCAGGCCTCGCCCCACATCGAGGAGGGGGCGGACTCATCGGCCACGGCGTCGACGGCGCCCAGGCCCTGCTCGTCGACCTCCGCGACGAAGCGCTCCTGCCCGCGGCGGGCAGCGGTGGTGTGCTCAGGCATAGCGGATCCTCGGGTCAAGGGCGGCGTACAGCAGGTCCACGATGAGGTTGGAGATGATGAAGACCAGGATGAGCACCGTGGTGAAGGACACCACGGTGGGCCCCTCGCCCTGGAGGATGGCCCGATAGAGGGTGCCTCCCACCCCGTGGATGTTGAAGATGCCCTCGGTGACGATGGCCCCGCCCATGAGGGCGCCCAGGTCCGCCCCCAGGAAGGTGACCACCGGGACCAGGGAGTTGCGCAGGACGTGGACGATCATCACCCGGATGCCGCCAAGGCCCTTGGCGCGGGCGGTGCGCACGTGGTCGGCCGTCAGGCTCTCGGCCACCTCGGTGCGGGTCAGGCGCAGGACATAGGCGAAGGACACCGCCCCCAGCACTGTGGCGGGCATGAGCAGCTCTCTGAATCCCGGCGAGTTCCCCGCGGTCACCGGCAGCCATCCCAGGGTGACGCCGACGAGGAACTGCAGGACGAAGCCGATGACGAAGGTCGGCACGGCGATGACCAGCAGGGAGAGCACCAGCACCGTGGCGTCGAAGATCCCGCCCTTGCGCATCCCGGCGATGAGCCCGACGGCGATGCCGGCCACGGCCTCGATGACCAGGGCCATGAGGGCGAGCTTGATGGTCACCGGGTAGGCGGTGGCCAGGATCTCGACGATCTCCCGGCCGCCCTTGATGGTCGTGCCCAGATCCATGGTGAACACGCCCTTGAGGTAGAGCAGGTACTGGATGACGAAGGGCTTGTCCAGGTTGTAGTCGGCGCGGATCTGCTCCTGCAGGGCCGGGGACAGGGGGCGGTCGCCGTTGAGGGCGGCGACCGGGTCACCGGGCAGGGCGAAGACCATGGCGTAGATGAGCAGGGTGGCCCCGAAGAACACGGGGATCATCTGCAGGAGCCTGCGTCCGGCATAGCGGAGCATGGGTCCTCCTCGAGGGGTTGGGCTGTGGGCGGAGCGGTGGGCGGCCCCGTGCGGGACCGCCCACCATCAGCGTGGGGACGGCTCAGAACTTCGCGATGGCCTCGGCCTGCTCCCACAGCTTCTTGGCCGCATCGGCGTCGAAGGCCAGCACCTCGTTGCCGGGCACGGCCTCCTTCCAGCCCGAGATCACCGGGGAGGTGAAGTCGCTGGCCGGGGTGCGGGTGCCGTAGTAGAGGGTGTCGCAGATCTCCTTGCGGTTGATGGCGCGCGACAGGGCGGCCCGGCGGGCCCGGCCCTCCTCATCCATGCCCCAGTGCTCGGCCTTGACGTTGATGGCGAAGGCCTGGAAGACGGCGCCGGGCTGGTTGACGGCTCGGCTCCCCAGCTCGTCGCGGAACTTCGACAGGGCCGAGTCCGGGATGGCGTCGATGACGTCGACGGCGTCGGCCAGCAGGTCGTTGTAGGCCGAGTCGTAGTCGGTGTACAGGGTGAAGGTGATGCCCTCATTGGCCGCCGGGGCGCCTCCGTTGTAGGAGGGGTTCTTGACCAGGACGATCTGGGAGTCGTGGTCCCAGCTCTGCAGGGTGTACTGGCCGTTGCCGATGGGGGCCTTGCCGAAGGCCTCCATGTCGGCGAAGGCGGACTCGGGCAGCGGGGCGAAGGCGGAGTAGCCCAGGCGCAGCGCGAAGTCGGAGGCGGGCTCGACCAGCTCGATGGTGAAGGTGGTGTCATCGACCTTGACCAGGCCGGTCAGCTCGGAGTCCTTCTCCGCGGAGAAGCCCTTGATGGGCTCGTAGAAGTAGGAGGACAGGTGCTTGTTCTTCATCATGGCGCCGTAGTTCCAGGCCTTGATGAAGGAGTCGGAGGTCACCGGGGTGCCGTCGGAGAAGGTCCAGCCGGGCTTGATCTTGACGGTGAAGGTCTTGTTGTCGGTGGTCTCGATGGACTCGGCGACCTCGTTGACCACGGAGCCGTCGGCCTCGTAGCGCACCAGGCGGGCGAAGAGCAGGTCGACCACGCGCCCGCCCCCGACCTCGTTGGTGTTGGAGGGGATCAGCGGGTTCTGCGGCTCGGTGCCGTTGGCCAGGACGACGCCGTCCTTGCTGGTGGTAGTGATCGCGTGGTAGGCGGGCACCGAGTTCCATTGGAAGGTGACGTTGGAGACGTTGTTGGAGTAGCCGCCGAAGCCGTTCTGGTACCACAGCGGGATGGCCGGCAGGTCGGCGAACAGGGCGGTCTGGGCCTGCTCGTGGAGGCTGAGGGCCGTGGCCTCGTCGGAGGCCGCGGCGGCCTGGTCGAGCAGGGAGTCGAAGTCGGCGTTGGAGTAGTCGGTGTCGTTGGAGCCGGCCCCGGTCTTGTACTGGGATCCCAGGAAGTTGGCCATGGAGGGGTAGTCGGCCTGCCAGCCGGTGCGGAAGGCGCCCACCATGGTGCGCTCGGTGATCTGCTTGCGCAGCTCGGAGAACTGGGCGATGGGCAGGGGCTCGACGGTGATGCCCAGGGTGTTTGGAGATCGAGTTGCACACGGCCTCGACCCAGGGCTTGTGCGGGCCGTCGGAGTTGTAGGCCAGCGTGAGGGTCCCGTCGCCCGACTTGCCCTGCCCGCCCGATGAGCTCGTGGACTGGGTGTTGGATCCTCCGGAGCACGCCGATGCGAGCAGCACCGCGGCGATGGCGGCCCCGCCCATTCCGAAATGACGGCGGGACACGGCATAACTGGGCAGTTCAGGCATGGGATACCTCCAATGTACTTCGCGGGGCATCACTGCCCGCTTCGGGATCTCTCGGTGGATGGAGAGAACCGGCGAATCGTAGCATCGTCACGCAACCCTGATGTAATAATCAATCACCACACCGCATCAGTTCCCGATCCGCGCACTAGATCCAGGCGGCTGCCAGGAGCTCGTAGGAGCGGCGTCGAGCGGCGGCGTCGTGGGCGTGAGTGACCACGAGCACCTCATCGAGATCCCAGCGTGCGGCCAGGTCTCGCAGCCGATCGGCCACGGACTGCGGCTCCCCGACGAAGGACAGCGCCATGGCCGCCTCCACCGCCTCCTCTCGCCCGGGGGCCAGGGACCGCCAGGAATCCGGATCCGCCGCCGGAGGGTCCAGGGGGCCGGGGTGCCCGCCGATGATCCGGGCCGCGGCCGCCATCGCCGTGGTGAACAGGCCGCGGGCCTCCTCGGCATCGGGGGCCACCATGGCATTGACCGCGGCCGCGATCCGGGGGCGGCCCTCGGCGCTGGTGGGGGCCTGGGCGTCGAAGACGGAGCGGTAGGTGGCGATGGCCGCCTCCGCCTGGGCAGGAGCGAAATGCGAGGCGACGGCGAAGGGCATCCCCAGGCTCCCGGCCACCCGGGCGCCGTTGACCGAGGAGCCCAGGACCCACGTCGTCGGCCCGGTGCCCTCTCCGGGGATGGCGCACACCCGCCGGGGCGTCGGCGTCCTGGCGGTCTCGACCTCGGAGCCGCCCACCAGCAGGGAGCCGGGCATCCCGCCATCGGGCTCCTGGGGCACCGCGCCCAGGTAGGCCAGGGTCTCCAGGATCTCCTCGGCGAAGGCACGGGGCTCGCCGCTGCGCCGCCTGAGGGCGGCGGCGGTCAGGCGGTCAGTGCCCGGGGCGCGCCCCAGGCCCAGGTCCACGCGCCCGGGATGGAGGGTGGCCAGGGTGCCCACCTGCTCGGCGATGACCAGGGGGGCGTGGTTGGGCAGCATGATCCCGCCCGAGGCCACGCCGATGCGCCGGGTGGAGGCCAGCACCTGCCCCATGAGCACGGTGGTGGCCGAGGCCAGGTAGGTGGTGGAGCCGTGATGCTCGGCCAGCCAGTAGCGGGTGTAGCCGGCTGCCTCAACCGCGCGGGCCAGGGCCACCATCTCATCCAGTGCGTCGGCGCGGGTGCGCCCGGCGCTGACCGGGACCATGTCCAGCACGGACAGGGCCGCACCACCGAGGGAGGCCTGGAGGGCAGTCATGACATCACTGTAGTGCCCGGCTGCCGCGATAGCGCGGCGGCCGGGCCGGTCGGTGCGGTCAGTGGCGGATCGCGCCCCTCAGCTCTGGGCGCGCAGGCTGCGCAGGGGCGCCAGGCCCGTCATCGCCAGGGACTTCAGGGTGTCGCCCACCAGGAAGGGCAGCATCCCCAGAACCAGGGCGGTTGACCAGTCGACGCCGGTCGCCACCTTGAGCCAGATCAGTCCGGGGATGTAGACGGCCGCGGATGCGGCCAGCATGAGGCCGAGGGTGCGCGCGACGCTCGCAGCGTCCAGGCGCTGCCCCCGGCCCCAGGGGCGCGCCGCCAGGCCGGCGATGGCGGCGGCCGGCGCGTAGCCCAGCACGTAGCCGAATGAGGCCCCCACCCCCGCACTCCAGCCGGCCAGGACCGGGACGTTCGCGGCCGCCAGGCCCGCCAGGAGCAGGGCTGAGGCCGTACCGCGGCGCGAGCCCAGGGTGGCGCCCACGCCCAGGGCGGCGAAGGTTCCCAGGGTCACGGGCACGGGGGTGAAGGGAAGGGGGACGGCCAGCTGGCCGATCAGGACCAGGGCGGCGGTGCCGGCGAGGATGAGGCCGACCTCGCGAGCCACGGAGCGGGCGGGGCTCAGCGCTGCTGCGCGAGTGGAGACGGTGGCGCTGTCTGCGGCGGAGGAGGTGTGTCGCTTCGTCGTCATGCCACAACTCTATGCGCACGGAGTCCTTGAGGTCACAGGGAGGCCTTCCGAGAAGCGCCAGGCCAGTTTGTGCGAATCCTACAAATCCTCGGTCATGGGGCGGCTCGCGCGCCGCCCTGGCCGCGGGATCGCGGGCGGGATGGGCAGGGTGGGCGATCACTCACACATGCGCGCCGATCCACGACAGCAGGTCGGCGGTGACCTCCTCGCGGTTGGTCTCGTTGAGCAGCTCGTGGCGGGCGCCGGGGTAGAGGGTCAGGGCCACCTCCCTAACTCCGGCGCGCCGGTAGGTCGTGGCCACGCGGCGCGCGCCCTTGCCCATGGCACCAACCGGGTCCTGGTCGCCGCAGGCCAGCAGGATCGGCAGTCCCCGGGGCGTGGCGGCGGCGTGCTCCGGGGCGCTCACCGAGGCGATGCCGGCCAGGATGTCGTGGAAGAAGCCCGCCGTGGAGACGAAGCCGCATCCCGGATCGGCGATGTAGCGGTCGACCTCCTCCTCATCGCGGGTCAGCCAGTCCACCTCGGTGCGGCTGGGGGCGAAGTGCCTGTTGTAGGGCTCGAAGGCCAGGGCGTGGAGCATGCGGGAGGGGTGGCGCTTGCCCCGCAGCCGGGACTGGGCCGAGGCCAGGGCCATGCCCGGCGCGGTCAGGGTTCCCAGGCCGGCGCCCACGCCCAGCAGGATCAGGCCGGCCAGCTCCTCGCCCCGGCGCGTGGCCAGGTCCCGGGCCAGGAAGGATCCCCAGGAATGCCCCATGAGGATGACGGGAACCCCCGGATAGGCCGCCTGGATGCGGTCCAGCAGCTGGGACATGTCCCCCAGAACCAGCTCCCAGCCGTCGGCCTCGGCCAGGAAGCCCTGACCGTCGGGAGCGGCCACGCTGGCGCCGTGGCCCCGGTGGTCGTCGGCGTGCACGGCGTATCCGGCGGCCACGGCTGCGGCCGCGAAGCGCCCGTAGCGGGCGGCGTGCTCGGCCATGCCGTGGGCGATCTGGATCACCGCGCGGGGGCGGCGAGCACCGGCCGGCGGCGCGCTCGGAGCGAGGGCAGCGCCCCCTGGGACCGGCTCGTCGGCATGGGCGGCTCGCCCCGCCTGATCGGGTGCGGCGGCCGGCAGGCCCAGGGGGGCGACGCCGTCGGGCATCCAGGAGTGGATGGCCAGTCGCGCGCCATCCGGGGTGAGCATCTCGCTGGTCTGGCTGATCATGGGACCTCCTGGCAGGAGGCTACCCGGCGCGCGGCGCGGGCGGGGAGCAGCGGCAGGCGCATAGTGTGGAGGCATGCCCGCGCATACGCTCGCCCTGATCCCCGCCTCCTATGTCCTCCTGCTCGCCCCCACCCCGGGACCGGGCGCTCGCGCTCTGCTCCAGCTGCGCCAGGGCACGGGCTATATGGACGGGCATTGGGCCTGCGGCGCCGCCGGGCACGTCGATCCCGGCGAGAGCGCCCTGGAGACGGCGGTGCGCGAGGCCCGCGAGGAGATCGGGGTGGAGGCCGCCCTGGCGGATCTGGAGCCCCTGACCACGGTGCACCGCAGCAATGAGCCGGCAGGGGCGGCCCTGGAGCAGCGCGTGGACTTCTTCTTCGCCCTGCGCCGCTGGACCGGCGAGCCCATGATTCGCGAGCCCGCCAAGACCGCTGCCCTGGAGTGGTTCGACCTGGAGAGCCTGCCCAGCCCCATGCCGCCCCATGAGCGCCGGGTCCTGGAGCTGCTGGCCGCCAGCCTGGACGGGGCGAGCATGCCGGCGATCATCGACCTTGGTTTCCGTGCGCCGTCCCCGCGCCTTCCCCGCCGTCGAGGTAGACATTTTCCGCCGAGGTAGACGGTGAATGCGTCGACCTCGGCGGAAAAGGTCTACTTCGGCGAGGGAGACGCCGACAGGCGCAGGCGGTTGCCCCAGGGGTCATCGACGAGCAGGCGGGCGCCGTCGTCATCGACGCCGACGCCGTGGGACCGCAGCCGCTCCCCCGCAACGGCCAGGTCGCGGGCGGTGGGCACGAGGATGTCGACGCTCCCCAGCCCGAGCCCCGGGGCCCGCAGGCCCGCGCCGCGGGAGTTCCACACGTTCATGGCCATATGGTGGTGGTAGCCGCCCGCCGAGACGAACAGGGCCGAGGAGCCCAACTCATGGGTGATCTCGAAGCCCAGGGCGTCGACGTAGAAGCGGCGGGCCTCCTCGACGTCGCCGACCTGGAGGTGGACGTGGCCCACCTGGCCGCGCACGGCGAGCGCGTCATCGGCGTCGACCTCCCGGCCGGCCGGGATACTCAGGGCCTGGCGCGCCTGGTCGATGGCGCCCCTGGTGGCCTCGGCGCCCAGGTGCTCGGCCAGGAAGGCGTTGGGGTCGATGCTCAGGGTGTCCATGCGCACGCGCCCGTCGATCCACTCCCAGGTCTGACGGGGGCGGTCCCAGTAGAGCTCGAGGCCGTTGCCCTCGGGGTCGTGGAAGTAGAAGGCCTGGGAGACCAGATGGTCCCCGGGGCCCTCGAAGAGCTCGGGGTGGCGCACCCACATGCGCACCAGGGAGGCCGCCAGCTCGGCGGGCGTGTCGAAGACGATGGCGGTGTGGAACAGGCCGGCGCTGCCGCGGGCGGAGGGCTCCAGTCCCGGGGCATCGACCAGGACGACGACGGGGCGGTCCCCCAGTCCCAGGATCGTGCGGCCGGGCTGGAGGGCCAGTGGGGTCAGGCCCACGCCGCGGACGTAGAAGTCCTCCAGCGCGCGGCGGTCCTTGACCAGGAGCTCGACGGCCCCCATGTGGGTGGCGTCGGCCAGACGAGTCTCTGGACCCGGGGCGCCGGTGGCGGAGCGATGGGCGGGACGCGTTCCGTTCTGGGCGGATTGAGCAAGCATGGAACCCTCTTTCGTGTTGATCCTTCAACAACAGAGGGTGGCGCGCCTTTCCGCTTCCGTCCGTGAGCCTGCGCACACCGTTGCTTACCGTGCCGACCACCGCCGGCGGATCGGCGGGACGGACCGTGTCAGCCGGCCAGGAAGGCCTCGATGGCGGGCAGCTCGGCGCGGGCCTGGACCAGACCGGCCTCGAAGGCCGAGACGATCCGGTCGTAGCGCAGCTCGCCATTGGCGATGGTCATGCGCGCGGGGCGGAACAGGTAGGCGCGGCCCTGGCGCTGCATCGCCTCGAGCTCGGTCACGCTCCGGTTGTAGTTCTCCGCCCGCGCGATCACGCCGCGGGCCAGCTCCGGGTAGCGGCGGAAGAGCTGCTCGTAGGCCCGCGGCCGGCTCACCGGGGGCTTGATATAGCCCTCGGGCCGGGTCATGACCACCAGCATCCGCTCGTAGCCGTCCGCCATGGCGGCATCGATGGCGAACCCGCCCGTGGGTCCCACGGCCCCATCCATGTAGGGCACGCCGTCGATGTGAACCATCGGCATGAGCACCGGCATGGAGGAGGAGGCCCGCGCCCGGGGCAGCAGATGGGCCAGAGTGGGCATGTCCTCCAGGCCCCAGTAGACCTCCTCACCGGTGTCGCAGCGGAAGGCCCCGATGCGCACCGTCGAGGCGCTGGCCGCGAAGGTCGGCCAGTCGAAGGGCAGGGACTCATCCAGCGCGGAGGTGTGCTCGTAGATGTGCTCGGCGTTGAAGTAGCCCCGGCCCCTCAGGAAGCTTCCCCACCCCCCGGCCAGCGGGTCGGTGGTCAGGCCCAGGAAGGCCTCGCGGGCGCGCCAGGTGTCACGCGAGACGAAGTTGCAGGTGTGGGTGGCCCCTGCCGAGATCCCTCCCACCCAGGGGAAGGAGAGCCCCGCCTCCAGCATGACCCGCACCAGCGCGGCGGTGTAGGCGCCGCGCATCCCGCCTCCCTCGAAGACCAGGGCGACGTCGTCGGGCCCGTGGGTGATGGGGGCCGGCTCATGGGCGGGGTCGCTGGCCGGAACGCGCCGGGCCGGGGCGGGCGGGGACGCCGGGGACTCGGCGCGGTCAGGGGCGGGCTGGGGGTCACCGGACATGCCAGCACCATATTCCCGTCTGCGCCGCTGGCATACGAACAGTCGCACCATGGACATCGCCTGTGGCCACCCGACCCGCAGGCGTAGCGTGACAGCTATGAGTACCCCATGGATTCTTCAGCCCATGACCATGCGCGGCATCACCGCGCGCAACCGCCTGTGGCTGCCGCCCATGTGCATGTACTGCGTCGAGGCGGCCGATGGCGTCCCCACCGACTGGCACGCCGTCCACTACGCCACCCGCGCCCAGGGAGGCTTCGGCACGATCATCGTCGAGGCCACGGCCGTGACCCCCGAGGGGCGCCTGTCCCCCATGGACCTGGGCCTGTGGGAGGACGCCCAGGTCGAGGGGCACCGCCGGCTGGTCGAGGCCATTCGCGCCGGCGGCTCGATCCCCGGCATCCAGCTGGGCCACGGCGGCCGCAAGTCCGGGACTCCCCCGATGCGGCCCAGGGTCCCCGGGGCCAGGCAGGGCACCCTGGAGGGCTGGGAGCTGTGGGCCCCCTCCCCCGTCGCCTTCCCTGGGCACGCCGTGCCCACTGAGCTCGACGTCGCCGGCATCGACCGCCTCGTGGAGGCCTTTGCCGCGGCCGCCCGCCGCGCCGTCGAGGCCGGCTATGAGGTCATCGAGCTCCACGGCGCCCACGGCTACCTCATCCATGAGTTCCTCTCGCCGCTGTCCAACCGGCGCGGTGACGGCTACGGGGGCGACGCCCAGGGCCGGCGCCGCTTCCCGTTGCGGGTCGTCGAGGCGGTGCGCGAGGCGATCGGTGAGGGCACGGTCCTGGACATCCGGCTGTCGGCCACCGACTGGGACGAGGCGGGGCTCAGCGGCCAGGAGACCGCCGAGTTCGCCCAGGAGCTGGTGGGCGCCGGCGTCGACGTCCTGCACATCTCCAGCGGCGGCAATGTTCCGGCGGACATCCCGGTGGGCCCCGGCTACCAGCTGGGCCTGGCCGCCCAGGTCAGGCAGGCGGTGGCCGGGGGCGCGCAGGTGGTGGGGGTCGGGCTCATCGAGGACGCCTCCCAGGCCGAGCAGGCCCTGGCCACCGGACAGGCCGACGCGATCGCCGTGGGCCGCGCCGCCCTGCGCGACCCCTACCTGCCGCTGCGCTGGGCGGCCGACCTGGGCGCCAAGGCCTGGGACGAGGCCCCCTGGCCCATCCAGTACTGGCGCGCCACCTGGCGGTAGGCGGGTCAGCGGGGCTCGCCCCTGCCCCGCGCCGCCCCAAAGACCGGCCCTGAGGACCCGCGGCGACCGTTGTGGAGGATATTCGCCTTCCCAACCTTCCAGTAGCGAGAAGTAACTATGCGCTGACCTGCGATCCCGCAGGGACGACAGACTGCTCCCACGCTTAATCCCCTCCGAAACGGTCACCGACGGCCCAGTGGGGAGGGGCCTAGATGTACTTCCCCGTGAGGTTGTGTACGCGTTGTGATGGGGTTTGGCCTCCGATGCCGGTGTGGGGTCGGTGGTGATTGTAGTGGTGGAGCCAGTCGTTGTAGGCGGCGGCTCGCTCGGCCTCGTTGGTGTAGGGCCTGGCGTAGGCCCACTCGGTGGCCAGGGTGCGGTTGAAGCGCTCGACCTTGCCGTTGGTCTGGGGGCGGTAGGGGCGGGTGTAGCGGTGCTTGATCCCGGTGTCCTGGAGCAGTTGGTTGAATGCTGCGGAGCGGTAGCAGGCACCGTTATCGGTCATCACGGCGCTGACACCCACCCCCAGGTCCGCGAAGAACGCGCTGGCGCGCCTCCAGAAGGCGGTTACGGTCTCCTTGCGCTCATCGTCGAGGATCTCGCAATACGCCACCCGGGAGTAGTCGTCCACGGCGTGGTGGAGGTAGCGGTAGCCGCGTGAGGGGCTGGCGCCCTTCCTGGCGGCGCGGTCGCGGGCCCGGCCTGAGGATTTGTCGGCCGCCGAGCCGCGCCCGTGGGCTCTCCACCCGCCTCCTTGTGGGATGCGGCCGAGCTTCTTGATGTCGAGATGCACCAGCTGCCCGGGGCGCTTCTTCTCGTAGCGCGCCGGCGCCGGGCGGCGAACAGGCAGCCCGGTGGCCTGGTCGATGTGGGCCAGTAGGGGCATGCGGTAGCGCGACAGGACCCGCCCGACTGTGGAGCGGTGCAGATTCAGGTGATAGGCGATCCTGTGCTCTCCCCAGCGGCGCGTGAATCTCATAGCGATGATCCGCCGCTCGGTCTTGGAGGGCAGGCGCCCCGGCGAGGTGGAGGGTCGACTGGAGCGGTCGATCAGCGCCTCGCCGGCCCGGTAGCGATCGGCCCATCGCTTGACGGTGGCCGGGCTGACCTGTAGGCGCTCAGCGACTCGCCGCAGCGGCCAGCCCTCCTCGACGACCAGAACAGCGAGACGTCGACGCCCCTCAGGCGTCAAAGGCGAGTTAGCGTGGACCATGAGGGCCTCCGGTTCAGTGATGCGAGCATTGACAACCCACATCCTGCCGGAGGCCCTCACTCACCACCCACCCCGTTCACAACCTCCCAAGGAAGTACACCTAGACGCCCGAGTGGTCGAGCGCCTCGAGGTAGACCCAGCGCCCGCCGCGGCGCACGAATCGCGAGCGCTCGACCAGCTCATCCTCGACCACGCCCCCGCGCCCGTCCCCGGTGCGATAGCGGGCGGTGAAGGACACCTCGCCCTCCTCATCCCCGGGCCCGCCGCCCGCCGTGGACTCGATGCGCAGGCCCAGCCACTGGGTTCCCGGGTGGCAGTAGGGCCCCGGCGGGCGGGTGCGCGGATGCCAGCTGCGGAAGAGGTGGTCCTCATCGCCGAGGACGAAGGCCGAGTACCGCGAACGCATGAGCGCCTCGGCGCTGGGGGCGGGGGCGCCGTCATGGATGGGCTCGCAGCACGTCCGGTAGGCGCAGGGGCTGCCACAGGGGCAGGGGGCGGCGGGCTGGGCGCCGGCGGCGCGCACCGGCGAGTCCTGGGGGCGCCGGGCCCCATCGGGGCGGGCCATCCTCAGGCCCCCTGCCAGTAGGCGGCCAGGGCCTGGGCCAGCCAGGGCCCGTCGCTCACCCCGGCCATCTCCCTCAGGGAGTGCATGGCGAGCAGGGGCTGGCCGACGTCGACCGTCGTGATCCCCAGGCGCGTGGCCGTGATGGGGCCGATGGTCGAGCCGCAGGGGACGGTGTTGTTGGACACGAAGTCCTGATGGGGCACCCCTGCGGCCCGGCAGGCCCTCTCCCACAGAGCAGCGCCCACGGCGTCGGTGGCGTAGCGCTGCTGGGCGTTGATCTTCAGCAGAGGGCCGGCGTTGATGAGGGGCTGGACGGCGGGGTCGTGCAGGTGGGGCTGGCCGGGGTGGACGCTGTGCCCGGCGTCGGCACTGATGCACCAGGAGCGGGCGATGAGGGCCTCCACGCCGTCGCCCCTAAGGCCCATGGCGCCGGCCAGGCGCCGCAGGATGGACTCCAGGAAGGGCCCCGCCGCCCCCGAGCGGGTGGCCGAGCCGACCTCCTCATGATCGAAGGCCACCATGACCGCCGGGTCCTGGGGGCCGGGGCCGGCGGCGATGGCCTCCAGGGCCACCAGGGCGGCGTGGACGGAGGAGAGGTTGTCCAGACGGGCGGAGGCCAGGAACTCGCCATCGCGCCCGAAGCGCGCCGGGGCCTCGGTGGGGAAGGTGAGGATGTCGTGGCCGGCCAGGTCGGCGGGGTCGATGCCGGCGACCTGGCACAGGTAGTGCTCGACGGCGTCGGGGGCCGAGTCCTGGGCCTCCAGGGACCACAGGGGCAGCAGGGCGCTCTGGCGGTCCAGGCGCAGGCCGTCGTTGACGCTGCGATCCAGGTGCGGGGCGACCTGGGCGACTCGGGCGATGGGCCCGGTGCGCACCAGGTGGGTGGCGCCGTCGCGGGTGGTCAGCCGGCCGGCCAGGCCGAGCTCGCGGTCCAGGAAGGAGTTGAGCAGGGGGCCGCCGTAGACCTCGGCGTTGATGAGCTGCCAGCCGGCGCGGGTGATGGCGGCGGCGGGCTTGAGCTTCAGGGCCGGGGAGTCGGTGTGGGCGCCCACGATCCGCATGCCCGCGGCGGGGCCGAGGGTCTCGGGCAGGATCCAGGCGGCCAGGGCGCCGTCGCGCACCACCCAGCCGCGACGGGGCAGGGACTCGTCCCAGGCCTGGGTCTCGTGGACCTGGGTCAGGCCCGCGGCGCTGAGGCGCTCGGCGCCATGGGCGGCGGCGTGGTAGGAGGAGGGGGAGGCGATGACGAACTCGATGAGGGAGGCGGTGTAGGCATCCGGGTCGTGCAGGACGGCCCGGGGGGCGGGGGCCGACGGCGCAGCGGGGGTCATCGCAGAGTGCGTCATGGCCCCAGTCTTCCATGTCCTCGATGCCCTCCACGCCCCTTCCCCGGGCGGGCAGGGGATTGGGGCAGGATGGGTCCGTGAGTGATGACCAGCCCATTGTGCCCGCCAGCGCCAGCCCTATCCGCGCCGTCCTGCTGGATGCCGACGGCGTCCTGCAGATCATCGGCACCCCGTGGGTTGAGGCCCTGTCCCAGGTGGGGGGCGAGGCCTTCGCCCACGCCCTGCTGAACGGGGAGGAGGATGCCCAGACCGGGCGCGAGTCCCTCATGGCGCTGCTTGAGCGCATGGTCGAGCGCTTCGAGGTGGCCACCCCGGCCCAGGAGATCCTGTCCCTGTGGCACCGCGCTGAGCCCGACCCGCTGGCCTGGCAGGTGGCCCGTGATCTGCGCGCAGCCGACTACATCACGGTGCTGGCCACCAACCAGCAGCCCGAGCGGCGCGACTGGATGCGCGGCGTCGTGGGCTACGACGGCCTGTGCGATATGAGCGCCTACTCCTGCGAGCTGGGGGTGGCCAAGCCGGATCCGGCCTATTTCCTGCGGGTCCTGGAGCTGGCGGGGGTGAGGGCCGATGAGGCCCTGTTCGTCGATGACAACGCCGCCAACGTCTCCACCGCCCGCGATCTGGGGATCCGCACGGTGCACCACCCGGCCGACGCCGGGGGCGAGCTGCTGCGCAAGGAGATCATCGAGGCGCTGGCCTGAGCGGGCCGCCCCGCCTCCTTCGTGGGGAGGAGCCCCCTGGGCGCTGCATCTCATCCCTTCGGGGACTTGCCCAACCGCGCCGGTGGGGGAAGACTCGCCCTTGACCCCTGGATTCGAGGTGCATGAGAGGACGGCCATGGCAAGCACGACGGCGCAGGTCTCCAGTCTCGACCCGAGGCTGCCTGAGAGCCCTGACCGCCAGGCCGCGCCGGCCTCCCGCCTGGCACCCGCCCGTTTCCACAGGCTCATCCACGCGATCCACCGGGTGCTGCCGGGGCCGCTGCGGCGCAGGGTGCCGGTGACCTTCGTGGGCTATGCGATCATCAACGGCTCGGCCTTCCTCCTGGACATTGCCTTCCTGTGGTTCTTCTACGAGAAGCTGCACTGGCTCTACCCCGTCGCGGTGACCGTCGGATACGCGATCGCGGGCCTCTACTCCCTGCTGCTGAACCGATGGCTGAACTTCCAGGCCCATGGGCACCTGGTGGCCCAGGGGTCGCGCTACGCCGTCGGGCTGGTAGCCCAGTACGTCATCTTCATCCTGGGGCTGTCCACCTTCCTGCACTGGATGGGCATGAATGCCGAGCTGGCGAGGTTCCTGTCGGCCTGCTGCGAGGGGGTCTTCCTCTACGTGCTGCTGAAGATCTGGGTCTTCCGGGGAACCCCGGAGCCCTCCACGGCCTCCCCTGCGTCGAGGTAGACATTTTCCGCCGAGGTCGACGGCGAATGCGTCTACCTCGGCGGAAAATGTCTACCTCGGCGCGATGATGGGCGCGAACGACCAACATGCCCGCGTGGTGCGGGTGGGCCCGCCGAACTCGGTGAAGCCCGCGTCCGTGACCTCCACCGGGCGGCGCACCTCCTCCCACTGGCGGCGCTCCGGGTGGACGACGCGCACCCGGCAGCCCCGATCGGCCCACTGACCACGCAGCTGCTCGGGCATATCCGGGTGCTCCCAGGCCAGCTGGGCGGCATGGGCGCACTGAGCCACCAGCTTTCCCGAGGTCATCTCATGGAGCGGCGTGACCTCGACGGTCACCAGGGCGCCCGCCGACATCGACTCCGCTCCGAGCTCGAATCCGCTCGCCTCCCCCTGGGGGCCCCTGGCCCGCGCGGGGGACGGGGGAGGCTCCGCGCCGTCGGGGAAGTGCGTGCCCTCGACCTGCGTCTTGGCCAGCGCCGCGGGCAGGGGCCGGACGGGTCCGGGGACCAGGGCCCGGGCGGCGGCCTGGCCCCAGCCGCGCGGGCCGTCCTGGATCACGGTGACCCCGTCCAGCTCCTGGACCTCCTCCCAGCGCTTGCCCCGGGCTCGGCGCACGATCTTGCGGATGCGCCCCGCGCGCCAGTGGTCAACGGCCTCGTGCCAGGGCCCGCCCGGGGCGGCCTGCGGGGAGGCCAGGAGCTGGACGACGGCGCGGGCGGCGGCCTCGGCCACGTCGACGCGCCGAGCGGGATGGACCTTGTCGTAGCGCACGGCGATCTGCATGGCCCAGGGCACGGGATGGTCGGCCGGCAGGTCCTGGAGCGGGTCGCCGGGAGCGTGATCGGATTCCACGCCCCGAGCCTATGACGCCCCGGATCCTCGTATCCTGCCTATCTCCGGCCCATCCTGCGGGATGGGGACCGGAACTCGGACTCATCCGCGGGCAGGACACTTCCCGTGGGCGGTGGGCATCTAAGATCTCGGCCCATGAGTGATAGCCCGCCCGCCTCCCCACCCCCGGCTGGTCCACCAGCCCCGCCCCCAGGGCCTCAGCCCCAGGCTGTTGCGCCCGCCCCTGCCAATCCCTATGGCGGCCCGGCTGGCGGCCCGGCTCCCCAGCAGGCCCCCGCGGCCCTCCTGCGCCCGACCGCCCTCAACGGCGCCACCACGCACGGGGTCTGGGGGATCCGCCCCCTGCGCCACCCCAAGGAGATCCCGATGCTCATCGTGGCGGCGGTCCTGGCGGCGCTCATCTACCTGACCTGGATCGTCCTGCTGGTGTGGCTGAGCCAGGGCCCCGCCGTGGAGCCGGGCACGATGCCGGCCAAGATCCACGAGTTGGTCACCGGCACCACCGGGATGGAGCTCCTCGCGATCCTGCCGGTCCTGCCCTTCTTCGTGTGGGTGGGGCGCGCCATGCTGTACGCGCGGGCGCGGGCCAATGCCGTCCAGATGAGCCCCACGCAGTTCCCCGAGGGCTACCGGATGGTGGTCGAGGCCGCCCAGAGCTTCGGCCTGCGCCGGGTCCCCGACGCCTACGTCGCGCTGGGCAACGGGAGTATCAACGCCTTCGCCTCGGGCCATGGGTTCCGCCGGTTCGTCACGATCAACTCCGACCTGTTCGAGGTCGGGGGATCCGCGCGCGACCCCGAGGCACTGCGCTTCATCATCGGTCACGAGGTGGGGCATATCGCCGCCGGTCACACCTCCTACCTGCGCTCCTTCCTGTCCCAGATCCTCGTCTACATCCCTGTGCTGGGCCAGGCCTTCAGCCGGGCCCAGGAGTACACGGCGGACAACCACGGCTTCGCCACCGCGCCCAAGGGGGCGGCCGCGACCATGGCGGTGCTCGCCGGCGGGAAGTACCTGGGCGCCCAGGTCAACGCCCATGCCCTGGCCGAGCGCGCCGTGCGGGAGAAGGGCCTGTGGGTGCACCTGGCGGCCTGGGGGGCGTCCCACCCCTTGCTGACCTGGCGCATGCACGCCCTGCGCGATCGCAGCGCGCCCGGGCGGCTCATGATCCGTCCGCGGGACACGGCCGCATGGTTCCCGCCCTTCCAGCCCTCAGGCCACGAGCTCTCCGCCATCTGGCCCACCCCTGCCCAGGTCCTGGCTCATATGGACGCCTGCCGCCCGCAGGTCCAGGCCGAGGAGCAGTTCGGCCGCTACCCGGGGGTGGAGTACTCCACGCCGCGCGACACCCTGCGCTGGGCCAGTCCGGTGCCGGTTCCCCGGGGGCCGGCCGCCCTGGCATCGCCGGCGGCCAGCGAGCCCACATCCACCACGGGCTATGGCTACACCCCCGGAGGGCACATGGTCTCCTTCAGCCAGTCCGGCGCGACCCCGACCGGCGGGACCACCCCTCCATCCGGCCTGCGCCAGCACGGCGAGCCCTCGAGCCCGAGCAGGGCCGAGCAGCCGGCACCGTCCCCGGACTGCGCGCCCCAGGCCGCAGATCAGGCCGCCGATCAGGCCGACCCTGCCGCCCCGGCGCCACCGGCCCAGGACGGCGAGCAGGAGGGCCGGCAGGGCTGAGAGCCCCTGCCGCTGGCCCGGCCCCGCGCGTCGTGGGGCCGGGCCAGCGCCTGTCAGGAGTAGCGCATGACGCTGCGCGCGGCCAGGGTCAGCTGCTGGAGGTGCCCGCGCAGGTCGGAGGCCCCGGCGGCGATGTCCACGCTCTGGCAGCGGGCGGCGGCCTCGTCGAGCTCGGCCAGGCGCTCCCCCACCGACTCCACCACGCCGGAGGCGGCCAGGGAGAGCTCGGCGGCGGCGGCCGGCAGGCTGGGGTCGCTGGAGGCGGGCGAGCCCGTCCACAGCATGAGGAGCTGGCGGGGAATGGTCATCATCCGGCTGGCCTCACCGATGTACTCCACCGCCTGGCCGGCCAGGCTCCTGTGCTCCTGGGCCTGGCGCTCCATCTCGACCAGCCCCGCGGTGAGGGTCTCGATGAGGTCGGGGATGGCCTCGGCCGAGTACCGGGAGTCGCCCACGCCGTCGATGAGCTCGACGGTGAACAGGGCGGTGATGGTCGTGTGCAGGCGGGCCAGGGCGATGCGGAAGCGGGTGCGCGCACCATTGGTGTCCAGCTGGGCGAGGGTCTCGACCAGTCGCGAGACCAGGGGCCTGACCAGGCCCTGCATCTGCGTCCACAGGTTGAGCAGCTCAGCCAGGGGCCGGACGCGGGGGTCGGACTGATCCAGGGCGGCGATGCGCTCGGGGCTCAGGCGCGGGTCCTCCAGGGTCTCGGTCAGGCCCCGCACCGCGGCCCTCAACGAGGCCGACAGGGCGGCCAGCTCGTCCTGGCTGGCCAGCCAGCTGTCGAGGCCCGCGGCGATGGCGGTCACGGCGTCGAGCATGGTGCGCAGGTCGCCTGTGGCCCCCGGGCGCTGGGGCAGGCCGGCGGAGAGCTCCTCGCGGCGGGCGACCTCGGCCGGCAGGGCCGCGTTCTGGAACTCCTCATAGGAGGACAGCCCGGCGTCGGCCAGCATCTGGGCGATCCGCTCCAGCCCCTTGAGGGCGGCGTCACGGCGGGTGTCCCCCAGGGCCAGGGCGGTGTCCTCCACGGCGCGAGCGTCCCGGTAGATCGCGCAGGCGGTGTCGAACAGCTCGGTGCACACCGGGCGGGTCCTCACCGAGAGGTAGCCGCCATCGGACAGGGGGGTGACGGTGGCGAAGACGTCGTACTCGCTGCCATCGGCCGCGAGGTTGCGGACGTAGGCGGCGAAGGGACTGCCGGCCTGCAGGGTGTCCCACATGGCCTTGAAGGCTCCCCCCGGCATCTCGGGGTGACGGATGATGTTGTGGGGTGCACCGGAGAGCTCGTCGCGCCCGTAGCGGGAGAGCTCGATGAACACGTTGTTCGAGTGGCGGATGACGCCGCGGGCATCCGTGGTGGAGAAGAACAGCTGATCGACTCCCACCTCATGGGTGGCTCCGGTGACCTTCACAGTGGGCATGAGTCAGTGCTCCTTGAGCGGTGGGAACGATGGCCATCAAAACGGGTCCACCCTGGAATGCTCCCCCGGAGCGTCCCAGGGTGGCCGCAGATGGTCTCAGAAGGGTAACAGTCCGCCCCTGGCCTTGTCGGCCGTCCCTGAGGGGGCCCCAGGTGGCGCAGCATGAGCCGACGACGCCGATCGGGCCGGGCTTCTGCGGAGGGATTCCCGGGATTCCGGGCCTCAGGCCTCCTCGGCAGACCGTGGAGGCCCGGTGAGCGGGATCGGAATCCGACATCCCATGTCATGTTCGTGACACCCACGACTCTCCATGGGCAAACCGACAGCGAATTCCCAGGATGCTTACAGAGCTGTTGAAGACCTCCCACAGGAGCGGGGGGTTATATAGATGTCACCGCCGGACGGAACCGGTCGAGAGGGTTGGGGAGCTCGATGACCGATCGGATCTCCGAGACACGGCCTGGGTCTATTGGGAGCCCAGACCTGTCGCTCTGGCGAAGGAGGAAGGCCTCCCCGGATCAAGGGAATCCGGGTTGAGGGCCTCCTCAGCGACAAGGGCCCGCGGGCCCCGGGGAGACACCCGGGCCCGCGGGTCACGTCATTGTCCGAGGCGAATCCGCATAGCGGGCCGGCGGAGTCGCCGGGCTGGGGCGGGTCGCGGAGCCGCGGGCCTCCACGGGGCCTCTACGCCTAGCCTCTATGCCCGGCCTCTATGCCTGAGGGCCTCTACGGCTGCCTGCCCGCCCGCCGCCCCAGGCCCGCCTCCACGGCGGGCAGGAGCCGGACGTAGACGACCATGAGCACGAGCTCCACCAGGGTCTGGGTGACCACGACGATCGGGGCCAGCCCCAGGTCGGCGGGAAGCGCCAGGGCCAGGGGCAGGACCACCAGGGAGTTGCGCGTGGTGCCGGAGAAGGCCAGGGCCAGGCGGGAGCGGGCATCCTGGCCCGCCATGCGCCCAAGGACCCGCCCCACAACCGGCATGACCAGGCCGAAGAGCACGAAGACCGGCACCACCCGCACCAACTGGCCCAGGTGGCTGGAGACGGTGGCGATCTGGGAGGCGACCACCACGATGAGGGTCGCCATCATGAGGGGGACCATGAGCGCCGTCGCCCCGCGCTCCACGCGCTGGGCGACGGGGGCCATCGCGCCCCGGGCCGCCCAGTGGGTCAAGGCGGCCAGGCCCAGGGGCAGGGCGATGATGACCAGGCCCTGCGCCAGGGGCCGCCAGTCGATGGGGGCGCTGGGCCCAAGAAGCGCGATCCAGACCGGCAGCAGCAGCATCTGGATGAGCATGAGCGCCGGCGATGCCGCCAGGGTCTTCTCCCAGGCGCCTCCCGCCAGGCGGGTGAAGACCACGACGTAGTCCACGCACGGCGCCAGCAGGACCAGCAGCGCACCCACCAGGAGGGCGGGGTGGTCCGCGATCATCCGGGTCAGTCCGGCCACCAGCACGGGGGCCGCCAGGAAGTTCACGGCCAGGATGGCGGCCATGAAGCGGAGGTCTGCGAAGGCGGCCCGCAGGCGCGCCAGCGGCACGCCCAGGAAGGTGGCGTAGAGCAGCGCGATGAGCACCGGGGTGATCGCGGCCTCCAGATCGGCCGGCGAGCTCGCCCCCAGCAGCGCCCCCAGCCCCAGGGAGCCCAGGTAGAGCGGCACCTGGTGGCGCTCCATCCAGTCAACCGCGCCATCGATGCTCACCGGGCAACGGTAGCGCCCCACCGGGGCCGCCGGCAGCATTCGCCGCCGGGAGCCTGACGGCGCCCGGCGGCGGCTGGCGGCGGCGCAACCCGGGCAGCGCCCGGCCCGCGCGGGGATCAGGCCGGCGCTGGGATCAGGCCGGCGCTGGGATCAGGCCGGCGCGGACAGCGCCGCCATGGTCACGTAGTTGTAGGGCTTGTTGAAATGCGGGAGGAAGAAGATGTCGAGCAGGGCGAGCTTGTCGATGGTGACCTTCTCCTGGATGGCCAGGGAGAAGGTGTGGATCATCATCGAGACATCCTCCTTGGAGGCGATCTGGCAGCCCAGGATCACCCTGCTGGTGCGGTCGAAGATGATCTTGATGGTCACCGGGTGGTTGTCGGTCAGCATGAACTCGGGGCGCTGATTGTCGGTGAACTCCGTGGCCACCGGGTCATAGCCGAACTCCCTCGCCTTGGCGGTGGTCAGCCCGGTGGAGACCATGTTGAGGTCGTAGACGCGCACGCCGTTGGATCCCTGGACACCGGCGGACTCGATGCCGGTCCCGCAGGCGTTGTGCGCGGCGACGACGCCCGAGCGCACGGCGTTGGTCGCCAGCGCGATGTAGTTGGGGGCGCCGGCGGCGTTGTCGTGGACGGTGGCGCAGTCGCCGATGGCGTAGACATCCGGCTGGCTGGTGCGCTGGTTGCGGTCCACCAGGAAGGCGCCGTTGTCGAACAGCTCCAGCACCCCTGCCCCCAGCTCCGTATTGGGCCGGAAGCCGACGGCGACGACGACCATGTCGACGTCGAAGGAGTCCAGATCCGTGACCAGGCGCTCGACCCTCCCCCGGCCCTCGACGGCCATGACATTGCGCCCCAGGGCCAGGCGGATGCCGTGGTCGGCCAGGGTCCGGCTCATCATGTCGCCGAACTCGGGGTCGTAGTAGCCCTCCAGCGGCTCGCGGGCGATATCGACCAGGGTGACCTCGCGGCCCAGGCGCTGGAAGGCCTCGGCCAGCTCGACGCCGATATACCCGGCCCCCACCACGGCCACGCGCCTGATCGAGTCATCCTGGAGCTTGTCGATCACCTCCGTGGCGTTCTGGTAGAGCTTGATGTACTGGACATTGTCCAGGGACGCCTTGAACTCCCTGGTCCCCTCGACCAGCTCGGCCCCCGCGATGGGCGGGACGATCGGAGAGGATCCTGTGGCCAGGATGAGCCGGTCATAGCTCTCCGTCCTCCGGACGCCGTCCTGGAGGACGTGGACCTCCTTGGCCCCGTAGTCGATGGACTCCACCACGGTCCGCATATGAACGGTGGCGCCCGCGGCCTCGAGCTGCTCCTTGTCGGAGTAGAAGAGTCCCTCGGAGCCGGCGATCTGCTGACCGATCCACAGCGCGATGCCGCAGCCCAGGAATGAGATATTCGAGTTCTGGTCGAAGACGACCACCTCATTGTCCGCACCGTAGTTGGCCAGAATGGTGTTGACGCAGGCGGTTCCCGCGTGGTTCGCGCCGATGACGACGATCTTGCTCATTGCGTGTAGTGCTCTCCTCAAGGAGTGCGGGCAGCGATCGCAGCACCACTGCCTTCCCTGACCACCCGTACGCTACCGACGCCCCCGGCGCCGGGGCCCGAATGTCACAGGAAGATCACGAAGGTGGCGCCCCGGGGGCATGAGGGCCCACCCTCCTCAACCGGCGGGATGCCGGGCATGGGGCGCTGAAGCCGCAGCCTGCTTTCGCCTCTGGCGGACAGTGCCGCCCCTGGGCGTGGCTGATGCCCTTCGCGGACCCTGCCGGTGTCAGGCCGTGACCATGGTCGGGGATCGGGGTGCGGGCCGCCGGCCCGGATGCCAGGGCGCGAGCGGGAGCCTACGCCCGGGGGTCCAGGGCGGTGATGAAGCCGGTGATCGCGGCGGCGACCTCGGTGCGGTGGCCCGCCAGGAGATGGCCGCCATCCCTGATCGGGACGAGCACGGCGTCGGGGAAGCGCCCCAGCGCCGCCCTGACGGCCTCGAAGGGGGCCAGGCGGTCGTCGCGGGCGTGGAGGATGAGCACCGGGGGCCGGAGCGCCTCGATCGGGTACTGCGCGAAACGGCGGGCCATATCCGGGTTGGAGAGGCGGGCGTCGAGATCGCAGCCACGGCGCCGCGGGCCGATGGGCAGCATCATCGCCACCGTTGACACCGGCATGGACATCACCAGGGGGAAGAGCGGGCTGAGCGCCAGCATGGGCAGATCGTGGAGCATGAGGCGCGGCGGCCCCATGTAGCGGGGGGCCACGGCGACGGGCTCGGCCAGCGGCATGGCCGAGGACAGGAGGATGAGCCCCCTGGTGCGCTCGGGGTGGTCCAGGGCGAAGCGGATCGCCGCCGTCCCCCCGGCCGAGGCGCCCATGATGACGGCCCGCTCGATCCCCAGGTGGTCGAGCAGCTCGACCAGCGCCTCGGACTGCTCGGCCGGGGTCCCCTCGCCGCGCACCTGGCTGCCCAGGTAGCCGAATCGGGAGGGGGCGATGATGCGCAGGCCCTGGGCGTGCTCGGCGATGGCGTCATAGCCCTGATCGTGGCCGCCGCATAACCCGTGGAGGCTGACCACCACCGCGCCGTCGGGGTCGCCGCCGTCCAGGTAGACCATCCGCCCGTGGCTCAGCTCCACGGATCGCGCCGGGTAGCGGGCAAGGCGCCGCCTGCCGGCCCAGCGGGCCGCCCCGGCCGCGCAGGCCGTCAGGCCCAGCCCGACGGCGCAGGCCACCCGGGCTCGATGACCCGCCATCGTCGGCGGAGCGATCCTCCACGGCATACGACCCCCTCGATCCTGCGGCATCTGCCGCCGGCCATCCTATGCGGCGCCGCGGGCGACGCGCCGGGACCGGGCTCCCGCTGAGACGGGGATCGCCCGCTCGGCAGGAAACCGGTCCCGGTGGGAGGGCTCAGGCCCGCGCCCCATAGGCGGCGGCGACATCGGCTGCGGCCCGGTCGTAGGCTGTGCGGACCGCGGTGTGGGGCTCAGCCTCCAGGCGCTCGACGCCCGCCAGCTGCCACGCCGGTGGCTCATCGCCCCCGGCCAGCACCCAGGCGGCCTGCTTGGCCGCGCCATCGGCCACGTACTCCCCGGGCTCGGGGGCCTCCACCGGCACGCCCAGCACGGCCGGGGCCAGCCTGCGCACGGCGGAGGAGCGCACCGAGCCGCCGACCAGGCTCACCTCGGTGATCTCCACTCCCTGGGCGCGCACCGCGTCCAGGCAGGCGCCCATGAGGCACAGCAGCCCCTCAACCGCGGCGCGCGCGTAGTTCTCCGGAGTCAGGGAGGCCAGGGTCATGCCCGTCAGCGCCCCTGTGGCATGCGGCAGGTTGGGAGTGCGCTCCCCCTCCAGGTAGGGCACGTGGACCAGCCCGGCCGCGCCGGGCTCAGCGGCCAGGGCCAGGCGGTCGAGCTCGGCGTAGTCCACCCGCAGCAGGCGGGCCGCGGCATCCAGGATGCGCGAGGCGTTGAGGGTGCAGGCCAGGGGCAGGTAGGCCCCCGTCGCATCAGCGAATCCCGTGACCAGCCCGGAGGCGTCATGCGTGGGAGTCGCCGAGACGGCCGCCACCACGCCACTGGTGCCCAGCGAGACGCTGGTGCGCCCGGGGGCAAGGCCCAGGCCCAGGGCGGCGCCGGCATTGTCCCCGCAGCCGGGGCCCAGCACCAGGTGGCTCAGGTCGCGCCCCAGAACCTGGCCGCCTCCCCGACCGGCCTCCTCATGGGGTCCGGCCACGCGCGGCAGGATGATGGCCTCAGCCTCCTCGACGCTGCGGCGCAGCGCCAGGGCGAGCAGGTCGCGGCGGTAGGCATTGGCCTGGGAGTCGAAGTAGCCGGTGCCCGAGGCGTCGGAGCGGTCGGTGACCAGGTCCTCCAAGCGCGCCGCACCGCTGAGCCTCCAGGTCAGCCAGTCGTGCGGCAGGCAGATGGCGGCGATCCTGGCGGCGTTGTCCGGCTCATGGTCCGCCAGCCAGCGCAGCTTGGTGATCGTCAGGGAGGCCACGGGCACCGAGCCGATGGCCTGGGCCCAGGCCCTCCTGCCGGCCTCCTCATCGCCATCGCCGAGCTCGCGGATGAGCTCGTCGGCCGCCGCGGCGCTGCGGGTGTCATTCCACAGCAGGGCCGGGCGGATGACCTCGCCGTCGGCGTCGAGCACCACCATGCCGTGCTGCTGACCGCCCACGGCCAGGGCGGCGACGTCCTCGAGCCCGCCCGCGGACTCGATCGCCTCCCCCAGGGCGGTCCACCAGTGCTCGGGGTGGATCTCGGTGCCGTCGGGATGGGATGCCCTGGCCTGGCGGACCAGGGCGCCGGTCTGCGCATCGCGGATGACGATCTTGCAGGACTGCGTCGAGGAGTCGACGCCGGCGACGAGTGCCATGATGCTGCCTCCCGATCAGCCGATGAGGTGGCGCATGGCCTGGTGGTAGAGCTCGACGAAGCGGTACTCGCGCCTGCCGGCCTCCTCGGCGTCGAAGTCCTCGAAGGCCGAGCGGTCGGCCAGGAGATCGGCGACGGTCTCCCCGGGTGCCAGCGTCGGCTCGGCGAGCTCGGCCACGGAGGCCTCGGCGAGCAGCTCGGCGGTGACCGGGTCGGCGCGGAAGGCGCGGGCCTTCTCAGCCAGCATGAGCCACATCTCCATGTTGGCGGCCGCAGAGTCCCACACCCCCTGCATGCCCTCGGTGCGCGAGGGCTTGTAGTCGAAGTGGATGGGGCCCTCGTAGCGGGGCCCGCCCCCGGGGAAGCCGTTGACCAGGAGGTCGACGGTGAAGAAGGCGCTGGCCAGGTCCCCGTGCCCGAAGACCTTGTCCTGGTCGTACTTGATGCCGGACTGGCCGTTGAGGTCGATGTGGAAGAGCTTGCCGGCGGTCAGGGCCTGGGCGATGGCGTGGGTGTAGTTCAGGCCCGCCATCTGCTCGTGGCCCACCTCCGGGTTCAGGCCGACGACGTCGCCGTTGTCGAGCTCGGCGATGAGGGCCAGGGCGTGGCCCACGGTGGGCAGGAAGATGTCCCCGCGGGGCTCATTGGGCTTGGGCTCCAGGCCGATGCGCAGGTCGTAGCCCTTGTCCTTGATGTAGCCGGCAACGGTGTCCAGGCCCTCCTTGTAGCGCTCGAAGGCGGCTCCCAGGTCCTTGGAGGAGTCGTACTCCGAGCCCTCGCGCCCGCCCCACATGACGAAGGTGGTGGCGCCCAGCTCGGCGGCCAGATCCACGTTGCGCAGGATCTTGCGCAGGCCGAAGCGGCGGATGGAGCGGTCGTTGTTGGTCAGGCCGCCGTCCTTGAAGACGGGGTGGGTGAAGGTGTTGGTGGTGACCATCTCGATGGTCAGCCCCGCATTGTCGACGGCGTCCTTGAGGCGGCCCACGATGCGGTCGCGCTCGGCGTCGGTGGCATCGAAGGGGAAGACGTCGTTGTCGTGGAAGGTGATGCCCCAGGCTCCCAGCTCGGCGAGCCTCTCGGCGTACTCCCAGGGGTCGAGGGCCGGGCGGGTCACGGTGCCGAAGGGGTCGGCCGCCTGCCAGCCCACCGTCCACAGGCCGAATGAGAACTTGTCTTCCTTGGTGGGCTTGCGAACCATGGTGTGCTCCTCCTTGAGGCAGAACGCGCTGGACGCGCATTTGTTTCTTGACACAACTTTGTCATACCGGTGCGATAGGGTCAAGGGGTGAGTCCCGCACGGCGCTCGGCATCGGGCCGAGCAGATCACCGAACCGCCGGCCGCGCGCCCAGCAGGCCGAATATCGCGACCCGCAAGGGCTCCGGCGGCCAGGACGCCGCTGCCGCGCCGATCAGCCGCCCAGCCGCCTTGAGAGCCCGGCCCGCCTCGGCGCGCCAGTCCATGCTCCGCGACTCCAACCTGGCACTGGTGGCCCAGCAGATCTTCAGCTCCGCCGAGCCGGTCTCGCGAGCCGACGTCGCCGCCGCCACCGGGATGACCCGCTCCACCGCCTCCCGCCTGGTCGACGAGCTCGTGGCCTCCCGCCTGGTCGACGAGCTCCCGCCGGCCGCCGCCAGCGGACCGGGCCGCCCCGCCGTGCCCCTGGCCCCCGCACGAGCCACGGTGGCGGCCCTGGGCCTGGAGATCAACGTCTCGCGGATCGCCGTGCGGGTCATCGACCTGACCGGCCTCGTCCTGGCCGAGCGGATCGAGGCCCAGGACCTGGCAGACTCCGACCCCGCGGCGGCCCTCGCCCGGCTCAGCGCCCTCATGATCGACACGGCGCACCAGGCCGCCCTGGAGGCCGAGCGCATCACCCCCGCCCCGCAGGAGCCCGAGAGTCCCAGCGCCCCCCAGGAGGAGGCCGGCGCCACCGGCTCCACGGCGCAGGGCTCCCCGACCCTGGGCGGTCTGCGGCTGGCCGGGGCCGCCCTGGCCCTGCCCGGCCTGGTCAGCGCCGGCACCCTGCTGCGCGCCCCCAACCTGGGCTGGTCCCAGATCAGGCCCGAGGACCACCTGGCCCCCGATCTGGAGCGCCTGGGCGTCGGGCTGCAGGTGGGCAACGAGGCCGACTTCGGCGCGCTGGCGGCAGCCCGCCTGCGGCCCGGCGCCTCGGGCCAGAGCGCCGACTTCATCTACCTGTCCGGGGAGAACGGCATCGGGGCGGGCCTCGTGCGCGACGGCGTCGTCCTGCAGGGCACGGCCGGATTCGCGGGGGAGGTGGGGCACATCCAGGTCGACCCCACCGGCCCGGCCTGCTCCTGCGGGAACCAGGGCTGCCTGGAGCGGTACGCGGGGCGCCGGGTCATCCTGGCCGCGGCCGGCCTGGAGGCCAGCGCCTCTCCGGCCGATCTCGTCGCGGCCTGGCAGGCGGGATCGCCCTCGGCGCGCCAGGCGGTGGACACGGCCGCGCGCGCCCTGGCCGTGGCCCTGGGGGCGGCCATCAACGTGGTGGACATCCCCGACGTCGTCCTGGGAGGGCATCTGGCTCCACTGACCGGGCTGCTCCGCCCCTCGCTGGAGCCCGAGCTGAGCCGACGGGTGCTGGCCTCCCCGTGGTCGCCCACGCGCGTGCTGCCCGCCCCCGCCGATGAGTACCCCGCCGCATCGGGCGCCGCCTGCGCGGTGCTCGAGCGCATCATCGCCGATCCGGCCTCCTGGGTCGATGCCCAGCCGGGCGCCTGACAGGGCCGGGAGGCGCCGCCGCCGGCAAGGGCTCAGCGGGCCAGGATCGCCGCGGCCGTCTGCGCGTCGGTGACCACCGTGGAGGCGTATCCGGCGGCGAGCGCCACGCGCATCGGCTCGGCCCGATGGGCGCCGCTCCCCAGCAGGATGCAGGTCTTGGCCGCCGCCAGTGCATCCAGGCCGATGGCGATGGAGCGCTCCTCCAGCTCGGCGGAGACCGGCTGGCCCGAATCATCCACGAAATGGGCCAGGATGTCGGCCTTGGCCCCGATGTGGCGCAGGCGCTCCATCATCTGGGCGGTCAGATATCCCGAGCGCACCAGGATGGAGTCCCGGCTGACCGCCCCCGGGGAGTAGATGATGGCATCGGCCCGGGCGGCGGCCTCCAGGGTGGAGGCCACCGTGGGCTCCTGGAGCAGTCGACGGGCCAGGTCGACGTCGCCCACCAGCGCCGGAGCGGGCAGGAGGTGGCCGATGCCCTGGCCCTTGCGGGCCAGCAGGCCGATGGAGTCGGTCACGGCGGCATCGTCGGAGCGCGCCAGTCCCCCGAAGGCCTGATAGACATGCAGGTCGCGCATCCAGCGATCGGGCATGGCGCGGGCCATGCCCGCCACGGTGCGCCCCCAGGACACGCCCAGCGAGGCGGGCCTGGGCCGCAGCCCGGTCAGGCAGCCCGCGGCGGTGGAGGCCACCAGTCGGGCGGTGGCCTCGAGCGTGGCCTGGGCGGCCACGACGATGGCCTCTCCCACCCCGAAGGCGTCGACGAGCTCGAGCTCGATGGACCGGTCCCGGGCGCTGGGGTGAACGATCGAGATCGAGATCATCCCCGAGTCGCGCGCCTCCTCCAGCAGCCTGCCCACGGTCCAGCGCGAGCACATGAGGCGGTCGGCGATGGCCGCCTGGGTGAGGCGCTCGTAGTAGTAGAGCTCGGCAGCGCGGAGCATGAGGTGCTCACGGTGCGCGTCCTTCATCGTTCCTCCTTGATGCCGTCCAGACCCGGTCAGGCTCCGGGGCGCCGCCCCGGGGCCTATGGGGATCGGGGCCCCGGCCCCGCGGCCATCATCGGGACAGGGCCTGAGCTCGCAGATCCCGCAGGTCGTGCATGATGCGGTCCTGGCGCCCGAAGAGCTCGTGAAGGTGCCGGTAGTGGGCGTAGAGGCGATCGTAGCGCTGCGCCGCGGCCTCATCGGGCTCGTAGACCCTGCGCGAGACGCCTCCCATGGCCTGGGCGGCCGCCGGCAGGTCCGGGTAGGCCCCGGCCGCCACCGCGGCGAAGACCGCCGAGCCGTGGGCGCCGGCCTGGAGGGTGGAGGCCGTCAGCAGTCGGCGCCGGGTGACATCGGCGTACATCTGCATGAGGAAGTCGTTCTTGATCAGGCCGCCGGCCATGCGCACCTCGTCGACGGGCACCCCGTGGGCCTCGTAGTTCTCGATGATGACGCGCGCGCCGAAGGCCGTGGACTCCAGCAGCGCCCGGTACTGGTCCTCGGGGCGGGTGGACAGGGTCATGCCGATCATGAGGCCCGAGAGCCTGGCGTCCACCAGCGGGGATCGGTTGCCGTTCCACCAGTCCAGGGCCACCAGGCCGTGCTCGCCGACCTCCTGGGCAGCGGCCAGGCGATCCAGGAGGTCGAAGATGGAGATCCCCTCCTGCTCGGCCCGCCGGTGGTAGGAGGCGGGCACGCAGGTGTCGATGAACCAGGCGAAGGAGTCCCCCACGGCGCTCTGCCCGGCCTCATAGCCCCAGGTCCCCTCGCAGATGCCCCCGTCGACGACGCCGAAGACCCCGGGCACCTCCATAAGCGTGGCCGAGGGCAGCAGCCAGCAGGTCGAGGTCCCGGCCACCCCGGTCATCTGCCCCGGCCGCACGGCATTGACCGAGGCGGCATGGACATGGGCGTCGATATGGCCCACGGCCACCGGGATCCCCGCGGGAACGCCGAAGGCGGTGGCCCACTCGGCCAGCAGTCCCCCGGCGCGGTCACCCAGCGGCTTGATGGGGTGGCTCATGCGGGTGGTGTAGACATCGGCGAAGTCCGGGTTGAGGGCGCCCAGGAACTCCGGGGAGGGGTAGGCCCCGTCCTGGAGCATGTGCTTGTAGCCCGAGGCCGCCGCCGAGTAGCTCAGGGATCCGGTCAGGCGCCAGGTCAGCCAGTCGAGCATGTCGAGGATCTCCTCGATCCGGGCGTAGAGCTCAGGCGCCTTCTCCAGGGTCTCCAGGGCCTTGGGCAGGAGCATCTCCGAGCTCAGCGTCCCGCCGTAGCGCGGCAGCCAGGCCTCTCCCCTCTGCTCGGCCAGGGCCACGATCCGCTCGACCTGCTCCTGGGCCCCGTGGTGCTTCCAGAGCTTGACGTAGGCGTGGGGCTCGTTGACGAACTCCTCCTTCTCGCACATGGGGGTGCCCTGGGCGTCGGTGACCACGACGGTCGATGAGGTGACATCGAGGCCCAGGCCGATGATGGAGCCGGGCTCCACCGCCGAGGCGCTCACCGCCCGTGAGCAGGCCCGGCGCCCGGCCTCCAGGTAGTCCCCGGGGACCTGGAGGGCGAAGTCCGGTGGGAGCTCGCGCCCATCCCCGGCGCTCAGCACGCGGTCCATGACCGGGGTGGCGTACTCGCTGACGGCCTCGGCGATGACCTCGCCGTCGCGCACGCGCACGACGGCGGCCCGCACCGACAGCGTTCCGAAGTCGAGTCCCAGCACGTGGGTGTCCTGGAGCGGCCCGCTGACGTCCTTGTCCATGATGTCCTCCTGCGGTGGTCTGGGCGCCTCAGCCCTGGTCAGTCCTGGTCCTGGTGGGGGTGGCGCCCCCAGTAGCCCTGGGGGGCGAAGAGCCGGTCGATCACCGTCTCCAGCAGGCCCAGGTCGGTCAGGGCGTCGAGAATGGTGTAGCGGGGGCGGATCATCTGCGCCTTGAGGTGGGTGGCGCGGAAGCGCTCCATGTCGATGCCGATGGTCTCGGGGTGGTAGGGGGCGCCGACGGCGGCCAGGCGCTGGGCGACCTCCTCGGGGCTCATGAGCTGGGGGCTGACCCTCTCGACGATGCGCGGCCAGGCCTCCTTGATGGCGGCGATGCGCTCGGCCAGGGCATCGCCCTGGAGGTTCTTGGCCACCGAGTGGCCCACGGCCTCCTGGGCGATGCGCTCGGACAGGGCGGCGCGCACCCGGGCCTCGATCTGCTCGTCGCTGCGGGCGGCGGCCAGGACCGCCTCGGCGTCGACCGCCTCGATGTCCAGGGCCAGGGCCTCCTGCCACATGGCGCAGGAGGCCACGGTGCCGATGCCGACCTTCATGCCGTGGGACAGGGGCGGCTCCCAGTCCAGCCCGTGGCCCTCCATCTCCCAGGTGTGGGAGAACTGGTGGCCGGCCCCGGAGGCCGGGCGGGAGGACTGGGCCGCCTGCATGGCGAGTCCGGACATGATGTTGCCCTCGGTCAGGCCGCGGATGGCGCCGGGATCGCCGGCGCCGATGCGCTCGGGGTCGGCCAGGGCCTGGCGCAAGGGCCCCTGGACCAGCCCCCACACATAGGGGTCGATGGGCTCGATGCCCAGCTCGTCGGCCAGGATCCAGTCGGCCCCGGCGGGGATCTTCTCGATGAGGTCGCCGTACCCGGTGGCGGTCAGGCGCTGGGGCGCCGCGGCGATGACGCCGAGGTCCGCCACCAGGGCGGCGGGGGCCGGGCAGTCGCGGGTGATCTTGAAGCCGTCCTTGGAGATGGAGGCCCCGAAGGAGGCGTAGCCGTCCACCGAGGCCGCGGTGCACACGTTCATGTAGGGCCGCCCCAGCTCGCCGGAGGCGAGCTTGGCGATGTCGTTGAGGGTGCCGGCGGCGATGGAGCACACGATCGTGCTCTCCAGGGGCCGGATGCGCTCGCGCAGGAGCTCGACATTGTCGTATCCGGCGTAGAGGGTGGGCGAGCCCGGGAAGATGCAGGGCTCGACGGCCTCGACCCCCGCGGCGGCCAGGGAGTCGACCACCGGCTGGCCGGCGGCGGCGAAGGTGTTCTCGTCGGCCACGACGATGACGCGCGCGCCGGGGAAGACCCGGGCGAAGAGCTCGCCGGTGGCGTCCAGGACATCGGTGCCGACGATGATCTCCTTGGTGTCCGTGGCGGTGCCCAGGGCCTGGGCGATGAGGTCGGTTCCTGAGGTGGGGGTCATGCGCGGGTGCCTTCCTGCTGCGACGTGGTGGGAGCGGGCCTCAGCCCAGGTGGTCGACCATCTCGTGGGACAGGTCCCGCAGGCGCGGGTAGGTCTCCATGTACTTGGCCAGGTAGAACTGGTACTCCTCGTGGACCTCGGGGCGGGGCTCGATGCGGTCGGTCTCGCGCACCATGTTGCGGGCGGCATCCTGGATGGAGTGGTACTGCCCGGCGCCCACGGCCGCCAGCATGCACGAGCCCAGGACGACGGCGTCGCCCACCTCGGTCAGGGTCACCGGCACCCCGGTGACGTCGGCGTGCATCTGCATCCAGTCCCTGGACTTGGTGGCCCCGCCGCAGGCGACGAGCTCGGTGGAGGCGAAGCCGGCGTCCTCGAAGGCCTTGAGCACGTGGGCGGTTCCGTAGCACACGGACTCCTGAATGGCCCGGTAGAACTGCTCGGGGGTGGTGCCCAGGGTCAGGCCCCACACGATGCCGCGGGCCTTGGAGTCGGTGTAGGGGGTGCGGTTGCCCTGGAAGTACTCGTTGATGATGAGCCCGTTGGAGCCGATGGGCACATCGGCGCTGCGCTCATCGAGGACCTTGTAGGGGTTGTAGCCCAGCCGCTCGGCGGCCGCCGTGACATCGCGCGTGAAGTTGTCCTTGAACCACTTGAGCACGGATCCCGAGGAGACCAGGCCGCCCTCGCAGGTGTACTGGCCGGGCAGGACGCCGTCGGTGTAGCCGCCGAAGAAGCCCTGGCCGTGCAGGGCCTTGGGCGACTGGCCGGTGATGACGTGGGAGGAGCCGGTGATGACCGCGGTCTTGCCCGGCTCGACCACGCCCAGGCCGATCTGACCGGCCCAGGCGTCGGGGCAGCCCTGGGCCACGGGAGTGCCGGGCAGCAGGCCCAGCTCCTGGGCGGCGGAGGCGGTCAGGCCGCCGACGGGCGCGCCCAGGTCCAGGATGCGCTCGGGGATCTTGTCGAAGACGTCGCCGCAGCCGATGTGCTCGTAGAACTCCACGGGCCAGCCGCCCTTGTCCCGGTTGTAGTACATGCGCAGGGCGGCGGAGTTGATGTTGAGGGTCCACTCGCCCGTCAGCCTGTGGTTGACCCATTCGGGGGCGTCGACGAGGCGGTGGGCGGCCCGGTAGGTCTCCGGCTCGTTCTCCTTGAGCCAGGCGGCCTTGAAGGGGTACCACTCGGCGGTGGCGCCCATGGTGCCCCCGCCGTTGTAGAGGCGGGCCCAGTGGTCGATGGTCTCGGCGCGGGCGGCCTGCTCGGTGGCGCGCACATCCATCCACATGATGGCCGGGCGCAGCTCGCGGCCGCTCTTGTCCACGGCGACGACGGTCATGGTGGTGGCGTCATAGGAGATGCCGGCGATATGCCGCCCGGGGATGCCGGTCTCGTTGAGCACCCGGTAGACCGAGGCCTTGAGGGCGTCCCACCACTCCGTGGGGCTCTGCTCGGCCTGCCCCGGCCGAGGGTGGTGGGTGGTGTAGGGGGTGGCGGCGAAGGCGATCGGGTGACCGGCCAGGTCGAAGATCGCGGCGCGGCAGGACTCGGTGCCGTAGTCGATGCCGAGGAGGTAGGGGCCTTCGTATCCGGGGCTGACCATCGTTGGTCTCCGTTCTGCGGTAGTGGCCGGCTGGCCGCCGGCGGGTCTGCGGTGGGCTGATCAGTCGATCGGTCGGTCGGTCGGGCCGGCGGGCCCCAGGCCTGCCGGCGGCTCTCAGATGACGGGGTCGTTGTCCTCGGTCCATCCCAGCTCGTGCCACAGCTCGGCCGGGATGAGCCGGTCGATGCGGTCCAGGACGTGGGTGGGGCGCTCGGCGGGGTCCAGGGCGAGGGCCTCCTCGAGGGTCGACTCGCCGGTCAGCGGCATGGCGGAGTGCATGCCGGTGCGCACAGCCATCTGGATATCCGTGCTCAGGCGGTCGCCGACCATGATCGCCCCGGCGGGGTCGAGGTCGAGATCGCCCAGCGCGGCGGTGAGCATGATGGGGTTGGGCTTGCCGACGACGACCTCGCAGGGGGTCTGGGTGCAGGCCTCGATGGCCGCGGTGATGGCGGCGCAGTCCGGCTCGCCCCGTCCCTGCGGGAAGGGGCAGAACCGGTCGGGGTTGGTGGCCACCAGGGTGGCGCGCCTGTGGTACCAGATGGCGTCGAAGGCGATCTGGAGCTTGCGGTAGTCGAAGCCCCGGTCATAGGAGGCCACGACGACGTCGATCTCCTCGGGGTTGTCGCTCATGGGGATCCCGGCCTGGGCGAAGGCGCGGATGAGGGGCTCCTCCGCGATGGGGAAGACGGTGGCGCCGGGCCGGTTGGCCAGGAGCCAGCGCGTCATGACCACCACCGTGTTGGCGATCTCCTCCACGGGGGTCTCCAGGCCCAGGCGCGCGAGCTTCTCGGCGTACTGGTCGGGGTCCTTGGTGGGGTTGTTGGACAGGAAGCGCACCGGAAGGCCGCGCCGCCGCAGCTCGACCACCAGGCGCTTGGCCCCCGGCAGGAGGTCGTCGCCCAGGTAGATGGTGCCGTCCATGTCGAAGACGTAGGCGTCGTGGAGACGGGTCGGCCAGGCGGTCAGGTCGGTGGGGGCTGCGGACATGCGAGGGCCTCTCGGATCGCTGGACTGGGGCTCAGCCCGCCACGGGCAGGAGCACGAGGTGCAGGACGGTGGTCATGAGCCAGATGGAGCCCGCCGGGGGGTCGATGTGGGTGTCCCCATGGTTCTGGAAGGCGCGGGCCACCCATTCGCAGACGAAGGCGGTGATGATGCCGAAGCAGGTTCCCAGCAGCAGGGCCACCAGGCCGGAGCCGGAGACCGTGAGGAAGGAGATGGCCGACAGCCCGGCGATGATGGTCATGTGGTGGGTCACCGGCATCTTCAGTCCCGAGGCCACCGCGAAGATGCACAGCGCGGAGAAGGCGAAGGGGATGGTCTGGGCGTTGGCGACGATCTGGCCGTAGGTCTCGATGTCCTGGCCCATCGGGACGATGTAGGAGGCGATCATGGTCGCGGCGCCGGCGGCCATGAGGGAGGCGCCCAGGGAGACGGTGAGGATCTGTCCGGGGGTCTGCTGCCAGGGCAGCCAGAAGACCTTGTCATCGGGCCTGGTGGGGGCGTGGAGGACCGGGGTCGAGCCGAAGACCAGGCGCACGACGATGGCGGAGGTGAAGACCGTCAGGGCCACCGAATCGGTGTGGGCCCCGAACCACGGGATGTGGGTGATGAGGCGCTGGAGGATGTAGCCCCCGACTCCGAAGGCGCCGGCCACCAGGAGCACATCGGGGCGGCCCAGTCCGGCCAGCGGGGTGTTGATGTCCTTGCCCCCGCCCTCCAGCAGGCCCTTCCTCCCGGCATAGGCGGCTGCGGCCACGCCTCCGGCGAAGGCGATGTGGGGGCCGAACACCGGTCCGAAGGCCACGTAGTCCAGGATCGTCGTCGATCCGGTGCCGGCCAGGGCGCCGAATCCGATGATGATGGACACGCCGGTGAAGCCGAAGGCGTAGTTCGCCCCGACCATCGCCCCCAGGATCCCGCCGGCGAAGGCGGCCAGGAGCCAGAAGAGGTCCAGGTTCTCCAGCAGCATGAATGCTGTATCAGGTGTCATGTCTTCGTCCTTGAGATCGTGACGGATGAAT
Organism: Actinomyces slackii; assembly: GCF_900637295.1. Classification (NCBI taxonomy): domain Bacteria; kingdom Bacillati; phylum Actinomycetota; class Actinomycetes; order Actinomycetales; family Actinomycetaceae; genus Actinomyces; species Actinomyces slackii. The sequence goes on from NZ_LR134363.1 coordinate 58,931, forward strand.
GCGCGTATCCGGGGGCGGGCGAGTGATCGCCGGCCCCTGCGCCCGGGTGCTCGGGCTCAGGCCCGAGCGCCGGGCTCGTAGGACTCCAGGGCGGCGACCTTGGGCGCCGAGGGCGAGGCCGGGTCGAAGGTGTGGCCGAGCCATTCGCGGGCCAGGCGGCGGGCCAGCTCCAGGCCGATGACCCGCTGTCCCAGGGTGAGGACCTGGGCGTTGTTGGACAGGACGAGGCGCTCGACGGAGAAGGAGTCGTGGGCCACCGAGGCGCGGATGCCCGGCACCTTGTTGGCGGCGATGGCCACGCCCATTCCGGTGCCGCACACGAACAGGCCTCGATCCGCCTTGCCCTCGGCGATGAGTCGCGCGCCGGTGACGGCGACATGGGGGTAGTCGATGTCCTCCCCGGCCGCAACGCCGACGTCGATGACCTCATCGACCCTGGCATCGGCCTCCAGATCCGCCTTGAGGGCCTCCTTGTACTCGAGGCCGGCTGAGTCCGCGGCGACGACGATCCGATATCCCATTGACGGCCTCCCTGCTCATCCGCGCCCTGCCCGACATCTGTGTCAGCGGTGTCAGCGCATCCGGTGCGTCCGCGGCTCGGGCCGCAGAACTGCCACGCGGTCGTTACTGTGTGGTGACAATTCTGGAGCACCCTGCCGCGGATGGCGATGCCCTGCACACATGAGCATATGCCCATCCCGTCCTTTTGCGGCCCGGAAGAGCGGTGCTACCGTGCCTCAGCCGATGCGGTTCGGCTCGCAGTGACCTGAGAAGTGACCTGAGCCCGCCTCAGGCTCGGGGCCCTCGCGGCGCCGGGCGGCGGTCGACACACCCGCCGCGCGCTCACGCATGCGCGTCCTGCCGAACGGTTCGTTAATGTGTCTCTTGACGCTATTCGTCGCCTCAGCCGCACGAGCCCGCAGGCCCGCTCCGCAGCACCCGTCCAAGGAGAACCGTTCATGACCACAGCCCCGCTGCTGACCGATCTCGACCACCAGGCCATCGCCGTGTCCAAGGCCCTGGCGGCCGACGCCGTCGAGAAGGCCGGATCCGGGCACCCCGGCACCCCCATCTCCCTGGCCGGCGTGGCCTACCTGCTCTACCAGCGCGAGATGGCCTGCGACCCGGCCGACGCCGACTGGCTGGGCCGGGACCGCTTCGTGCTGTCCATCGGGCACGCCTCCCTGCTGCAGTACATCCAACTGGCCCTGGCCGGGTACGGCCTGGAGATCGAGGACATCGCCAACCTGCGCCAGTGGGGCTCCCTGACCCCGGGCCATCCCGAGTTCGGGCACACCGCCGGGGTGGAGACCACCACCGGCCCGCTGGGCGCCGGCATCGCCAATGCCGTGGGCATGGCCATGGCGGCTCGCCGCCAGCACGGCCTGCTCGACGCCGGAGCCGCCCCCGGCGAGTCCGTCTTCGACCACCGCGTCTACACCATCGTGGGCGATGGCTGCCTCCAGGAGGGCGTGGCCTCCGAGGCCGCCTCCCTGGCCGGGACCCAGGAGCTGGGCAACCTCATCGCCATCTACGACGACAACGACATCTCCATCGAGGGCGACACCGACATCGCCTTCACCGAGGACCCCTCGGCCCGCTTCGAGGCCTACGGCTGGCAGGTGCTCGACGTCGACTGGAGCGCCGGGGGCCAGTACCGCGAGGACTACGAGGCCCTGCACGCGGCCCTGGAGGAGGCCCGCGCCGAGACCGGGCGACCCAGCCTCATCCGCCTGCGCACCATCATCGCCTGGCCCTCCCCCACCAAGCAGGGCGACGAGGCCTCCCACGGCGCCAAGCTGGGCGCCCAGGAGGTCGCCGGTCTCAAGGAGGCCCTGGGCCTGGACCCCGAGCAGGACTTCCAGGTGCCCCAGGAGGTCCTGGCCCACACCCGTGGCCAGGCCGCCGCGCGCGCCGCGCGGGCGCGGGCCGACTGGGACGCCCGCTTCGAGGCCTGGCGCACCGCCAACCCCGAGGCCGCCGCTCTGCTGGAGCGCCTGCGCGCCGGAGAGCTGCCCGAGGGTCTGGAGGACGCCCTGCCGCGGTGGGAGCCCGGCGAGGCCGTGGCCACCCGCTCGGCCTCCGGCAAGACGCTCTCCGCCCTGGCTCCGGTGGTTCCCGAGCTGTGGGGCGGATCGGCCGACCTGGCCGGCTCCAACAACACCTCCATGGCGGGTGAGCCGTCCTTCCTGCCGGCCTCCATCGCCGCCAAGGAGGGGGATGGGCCCTACGGGCGCACCATCCACTTCGGGGTGCGCGAGCACGCCATGGGGTCGATCCTCAACGGCATCGCCCTGGATGGCCTGACCCGCCCCTACGGGGGCACCTTCATGGTCTTCTCCGACTACATGCGCCCAGCGGTGCGCCTGGCCGCGCTCATGGGCATCGGATCGATCTTCGTGTGGACCCACGACTCCATCGGCGTGGGCGAGGACGGCCCCACTCACCAGCCGATCGAGCACCTGGCGGCCCTGCGGGCCATTCCGGGGCTGTCCGTGGTCCGGCCGGCTGACGCCAATGAGACGGCGGCGGCCTGGGCGGAGATCCTGCGCCGCCGCCGTGAGCCCGCGGGGCTGGTCCTCTCGCGCCAGAACCTCACCGTGCACGCCACGGCCCAGGCCGCCGCCGAGGGCGTTAGTCGCGGCGCCTATGTGCTGGCCGAGGCCACTGACGCCTCCGGGCGGCAGACGGCGCCCGCCGTCGTCCTGGTCGCCACCGGCTCGGAGGTGGGCGTGGCCATGGAGGCGCGCGAGCGGCTCAGCAGCGCCGGCACGCCGACCCGCGTGGTCTCGGCGCCCTGCCTGGAGTGGCTCGCCGAGCAGGATGAGGACTACCGCTCCTGGCTCCTGCCCGCTGAGGCCGTGCGCGTCTCGGTGGAGGCCGGCATCAGCATGGGCTGGCGCGAGATCGTGGGCGATGGCGGTGCCATCGTCTCCCTGGACCACTACGGCGCCTCGGCTCCCGGGGCCCGTCTGTTCCAGGAGTACGGCTTCACCGGTGACAACGTCGCCGAGGTGGCGACCAGGGCGCTGTCACGGGCCTGAGCGGCATCCGGTCAGGGGCGGCGGCCTGCGCATCAGCGGGGCGCCGCCCCTGACTGCACCCTGGCTGAGCGCCAGGGAGCCGGACCACGCCTACGTTGATCAGGGTTGACCCGCCCTGCCCGGGCGGAGAAAATTCCCGGACCATCTGATGACATCGGCGGCGCGCCCCGCCCGGGCGCCGGCCGCATCACCGGGAAGGAGCCCAGCCCATGACCTTCGATCACAGCGCTCCGCAACCGCCCGACGGCGCGCAGCAGGCAGCGCACAGCGACTCCCAGTCCCCGTGGAAGGCCCGCCGATGGCGGTTCTTCTGGCCCACGGTGGCCGCGGCCGTCCTCGTGTGGACGGTTGCGTTGGTCATCTGCTTCGCCACGATTCACGCCTCGGGCCAGCGCGGCCTGACCCGCTTCATCCTCGTCGGCCTGGGGGCGGGCCTGGTCTACGCCGTCAGGACGCTCAACCAGACTCAAGTGGCCAAGGAGATAGAGCAGGAGAGAAAAGCGGCCGGATACGGCAGCGGCTATGGCCAGGTTCCCGGCCAAGCGGGGACGCAGCCCCCTGCCGGCTACGGCCAGGTTCCCGGCCAGACGGGGGCGCAGCCTCCCGCCGGCTACGGCCAGGTTCCCGGCCAGACGGGGGCGCAGCCTCCTGCCGGCTATGGTCAGGTTCCCGGCCAGCCTCCGACGGGCTCCTGAACCGCGAGCCGATCCGGCCGCGGCAGGGCCCCGGCATTCATGTCACCGGCTCCCGATAGCCTTCCCCCATGCCGGCTGCCAAGACTGCGAGAGCCCCCAAGACCTCCTACTGCTGCACCGAATGCGGCTGGTCGAGCCCCAAGTGGCTGGGCCAGTGCCGCGAGTGCCGCGCCTGGGGGACCCTGGAGGAGACCGCTGCCGGCTCCCAGGCCGTCGGCGCGGCGGCCCTGGCGGCCTCACCGGCGCGTCCTGCGGCCCCGGCCCTGCCCATCGGCCAGGTCAGCGCCAGCCAGGCACGCGCCCGATCCACGGGGGTCGGCGAGCTGGATCGGGTCCTGGGAGGCGGGATCGTGCCGGGCGCCGTCGTCCTGCTGGCCGGTGAGCCGGGGGTGGGCAAGTCCACCCTCCTGCTCGATGTGGCCGCCACCTGCGCCGCGGTCAGCCGGGAGCAGGGCCACGGGCCGGTCCTCTACGTCACCGGGGAGGAGTCCGCCTCCCAGGTGCGCCTGCGGGCCGAGCGCATCGACGCCATCGATCCTGCGCTCCTGCTGGCCGCGGAGACGGAGCTGGGGGCCCTGCTGGGGCATGTTGAGGCCGCCTCCCCCAGTCTCCTGGTCGTCGACTCCGTCCAGACCATCGCCTCGGCCCAGGTCGAGGGCAGCGCCGGGGGCGTGACCCAGGTGCGGGCGGTGGCCGGCGCACTGATCGCCGTGGCTAAGGAGCGGGGGATCCCGGTCCTGCTCGTGGGGCATGTGACCAAGGACGGCGGTATCGCCGGCCCCCGCGTCCTGGAGCACCTGGTCGACGTCGTCGCCCAGTTCGAGGGGGACCGCCACGGCCGCCTGCGCCTGCTGCGGGCGGTGAAGAACCGCTACGGGCCCACCGATGAGGTGGGCTGCTTCGACCTGGGCGAGCGGGGCATCGTGGGCCTGGCCGATCCCTCGGGACTGTTCCTGTCCGCCGCGCGCTCCCAGGTGCCGGGAACCTGCGCCACGGTGACCCTGGAGGGGCGCCGGCCCATGCCCGTCGAGGTCCAGGCCCTGGTGGCCGCCTCGGGGGGAGGCTCGCCGCGCCGCACCACCTCGGGGGTGGACCACTCGCGGGTGGCCATGGCCCTGGCCGTGCTCAGCGCCCGCATGCGGGTGGACACAACCGCCTCCGATGTCTACGTCTCCACCGTGGGCGGGGCCCGGGCCGTCGAGCCCGCCACGGATCTGGCCGTGGCCATCGCCATCGTCTCGGCGGCCAGGGACCTGCCGGCACCACCGGGCCTGATCGCCGTCGGCGAGGTGGGGCTGACCGGAGAGGTGCGCGCCACCGTCGGCGTCCAGCGCCGCCTGGCCGAGGCCGCGCGCCTGGGCTTCGACCGGGCCATCGTCCCCCTTCCCGGATCCGAGGAGCTGCGGGAGGTGGCTGGCATGCAGGTGCTGCCCGTCTCCCATGTGGGCGAGGCCATGGGCGCGGCTCTGCCACAGGGATGACCACCGCTGCCTGTGGGGGATCCCAATGGGGCCGCCGGGCGCATGCCGATACCATGGAGACCGCACAACCACCTGACCAGGAGACACAGATGCTTGAGGCCGCCAGCCAGCTGCGCGAGACTCTGGCGCTCATCGCCCCGGGCACCGTGCTGCGCGATGGCCTGGAGCGCATCCTGCGCGGACGCACCGGCGCCATCATCGTGCTGGGCTTCGACCCGGTGGTCGAGGCGATCTCCTCAGGCGGGTTCCACCTGGACGTCGAGCTCTCCGCCGCCCGACTGCGCGAGCTGGCCAAGATGGACGGCGGTGTCGTGGTGGACATGGACACCTCCCGCATCCGGCGCGCCAATGTCCAACTGCTGCCCAACGCCTCCATCCAGACCTCGGAGACGGGCATGCGTCACCGCACCGCCGAGCGCGTGGCCCGCCAGACCGGCTACCCGGTGATCTCGGTGAGCCAGTCCATGCGGATCATCTCCCTGTACGTCGATGGCAAGCGCCATGTCCTGGAGCCCAGCGAGTCCATCCTGGCCAGTGCCAATCAGGCCCTGGCGGCCCTGGAGCGCTACAAGGCGCGGCTGGACCAGACCTCCGCGGGCCTGGACTCCCTGGAGATCGAGGACCTGGTCACCGTGCGGGACGTGACCTCGGTGCTCCAGCTCATGGAGATGGTCCGGCGCATCTCCGCCGATATCGACGCCTACGTCCTGGAGCTGGGAACCGACGGGCGGCTCCTGGCCCTCCAGGTCGAGGAGCTCACCCGCGGCCTCATGGCCGAGCACGGCTTCCTCCTGGAGGACTACCTGCCCACCGGCATGGAGATCTCCGCGGTGGAGGCGCGCTTGAAGTGGGTGGGCTCGCCCGCCCTGCTGGACCTGGCCATGGTGGCCCGCTCCATGGGACTGGGGGGAATCGACGGCCAGGACCTGGACGCCCAGGTCTCCCCCCGGGGACTGAGGATCCTGTCCAAGATCCCCCGCCTCCCGGTGGTCACCGCCCGCGCGGCTGTTGAGCGCTGGGGCTCCCTCCAGCTCATCCTGGGGGCCTCCATCGAGGAGCTCGCCGCCGTGGAGGGCGTGGGCCCCCAGCGCGCCCGCACCCTGCGCGACGGCCTGTCCCGCCTGGCCGAGATCTCCATCGTCGACCGCTACACCTGATTCGGCGATCATTCATCGATCGCCGATCATTCGTCGATCTCCGCGGGCCGGCTCAGGGCGGCAAGGATCGGCGCGCGGCCTCAGTGGATGGCGAAGACCGTGTCCTGGTTCAGATCCGCGCCCCCCAGGGTGAAGCGGTAGCGGTAGGTCCCCGCGCCGGCCACCTCTCCCGCCAGGGCCGGGGTCGCGGTGGGGCCGGGGGATGCGCTGGCCTGAGGGTCGGGCGTCGTCGCCTGCGAGGGGGCCGGTGCGGTGGCCACCGCGCAGTCGGAGGTCGCCACGTAGCCGTTCCACTCCAGGCTGACCTCAGCGGCCGAGCCCTTTGCCAGCAGCAGGCGCCGCTCCGAGGCGCCCACGGGGCAGACGGTCGAGTCCCAGACCTGATGGTCGCCGGAGGTGATGACCACACCCAGAGAGGAGGCGCCCGCGTCGAGCAGGCAGGACAGGTCGGCCGTATTGGTGATGACCAGGGAGAAGGCGGCTCCCTGTCCCGGGCTCAGGGACTCCGGGCCAGTGGCCTCGACCGTCAGGGCCTGCGGGTCGCAGGGCTGCGGGTCGGGGTAGACGGTCTGGGTCTGCGCCGCGGCCTTGTCCTCATCCTGGGTCCGGATGGTGTCCCGCACCCAGATGACCCCGGCGATGGCACCGGCCACCAGGGCGATGAGGACCAGCAGGATGATGACAACGGCCATCGTGCGCCGCAGGCCGTATCGGGGACGCGGGGTGGTCCGACGTCGAGCGCCCAGGGCTTTGAGACGGGCCCCTCCCCGTGGCCATACGCCCACGGCGCGACCGGAGCGCCCCGGTCGACCCGCCTGGGTGGAGGTGGCACGGGAGGACCGGGCCGTGCCCGGGGCCGCCTGCCGGGTGGCGCGCCGTGCGCCCTGCTGGCCCCGCTGGGCCTGGCCGCGCCCCGCCCGGGCGGATGCTGCGCCTCGCGCACTGCCGGTGCCACGGGCTGCTCCCGCGCCGCGCGCTACTCCCGCGCCGCGCGGGCCACCGGAGCCGCCGGCACCGCGGCTGCCCGCACGCGCGGCGCCGCCTCGGCCCGCCGGGCGCCCCGACCCCCTGCCGGACTGTCGCGTCCCGGAGCCGGGCGCACCCTGCTGACCGGATCGGCCGGCCTGACCGGAGCGCTCGGGCTGGCCCGACTGGCGAGGCCGCGACTGCGCCGCCCGCGAGGCGCCCGAGGCACGGGCCTTGCCCCGCCCCGATCCGCGCCCACTGCGTTTGCGTCCCTTGGCCATGCGCCTGACTCTACCTGCGAGCCGCAGCCGCCCGGCGCCCCGGTGGGGCCCGGCGCGCCGGGCCCCGTCCCGCGGGCCCATCCCGCAGGGGGCCGGCGCGGGCGCCTACTCCTCGTGGAGGGTGTAGGTGAAGTCGTGGGACTGGCCCACCTCCAGGGTGATGAGGTCGCGCCCTGAGTTGAAGGCATTGGGCGGGCAGGTCATGGGCTCAACCGCCACGCCCCGGCGGCCCAGCTGGTCATCGGTGTAGATCTGCACCCAGGGGGCGTCGGCCCCCATGACGACGGCGCGGCCCTCAGGATCGCAGAGCCTGACCTGCCAGGGCTCGGCGGGCAGCCCCAGGTAGGCGTTGTCGGTGGAGGTCTGCCCCACGAGCCTGCCCGAGCGCCAGTCCCACTCGGTGCCCTCCACGCTGCGCTCGCCCGCCGGCGCCATGGTCTGCGGGTCGACGTCGAGGACCCGGCAGGCCGGCACGGTCAGCGTGCACTCCTCCAGCGGAGCCGGGCGGGTCAGGTAGGGGTGGCAGGACACCCCGTAGGGCGCGGGCAGGGGGAGGCCGGCCTCCTGGGGAGCCCCGGGGACATCGGCCGCCGGCAGGGCGGCCCCGAGACTGGTCGTCGTCGTGACGACGCGCAGACCCGCCTCCCCCAGGGTGAAGCGGACCTGGACCTGCAGGGCCCAGGGGTAGGCGTAGCTGCCGGGCTGGCACAGGCCCACCAGCACCTCGGAGGCGGACTGCTCGATCACCTGGAAGTCGCTCCACCCCACCAGGCCGTGGAGCGCCGAGCCGGTCTCCGGCTCATTGCACGCCAGCAGGTAGTCCACTCCCCCATAGGTGTAGCGGGAGCCGGCCACGCGGTTGGGCCAGGGCACCAGGGTCTTGCCCTGCCAGCCGCCCGGCAGGCTCGCCTCGGCGTCGAAGGGCACCACGAGGTCGCGCCCGCCGCGGCGCAGATGGACCAGTGTGGCCCCGCAGGTGGCGATCCGTGCCTGGTAGTCACCCGCCGCCAGATCGATGAGCTCGCCGTTGATCATGATGCCGTCCTCGTCGTCGGGAATCGCGGATGCCGGGGCTGCCGGCATCGGGAGCCTACACGCCTGCGGTGCGGCCGCCCACCTGCGCCTCCTTGGCGGAGGCCGATGAGCTCGCCTCGGCGGCGACGGCCTCCAGGTCGCGCCCGATGCCGGCGGCGGCGTAGGCCCCCACGAGCCCTTCGAGGAAGGGCGCCCCGGACAGGCGGGTGCGGGACGCGGTCTCAGGGGTCAGCCGCTCGATGCCGGCCTCCGCGCTCATGACGCCGCTGCCCAGATCGGTCAGGACCAGGACCCCGCCGCCGCTGGAGGAGGCCACCGCGGTGACGGCCCGGGCCACGGCGGCCCCGTCGGTCCCCAGTCCGCCGTCGGGCAGGCCCGCGGCGATCTCAACGGTCACCTCCACCGATCCCACCAGCCGCCTGGTCATCTCCAGGGCGGCCTGGGCCAGGGCGCGCGAGTGCGAGACCAGGACCAGCCCGACCTGCCGGGACTGAGCATCCCCATGGGAACCATCAGGCATGTCAGCCCTGCCAGGGTCCCCAGCGTCCTCGGCGGCCCCAGAGTCCTCAGCATCCTCGGCGGCCTGGCCACCGGCCCGGGCGGCCTGGCCGGGCTGGCCGGGCTGGCCGGACTCGGTGGGCTGAGCACTGGCCTGGGTGGCCTGGCCGGGCTCGGCGGCCTCGGGCGCCAGCTGGGGCTCACCGGCGCCTGCCTCGCGGGCGACCTCGGCCAGGGCCTGGAGGATGAGGGCGGTGGAGGCCGCGCCGGGGTCGGTGTGCCCGATGGAGCGCTCGGCCAGGTAGGAGGCGCGCCCCTTGGTGGCCATCATCGGCGTGGTGGCGTCCCTGCCGTCGGCCGCCGCGGCGGCGGCGGCAGCGGTGGCGGCGGCCAGATCCTGCGGGTCGGCGGCCAGGGCGCGAAGAGCGGGGTACCAGGCGTCCAGCATGGTCTTCTCCCCCGCGGAGGCCCGCCCCCTGGAGGCGATCCCGGCGACCCCCGCCTCCACGGCCCCGGCCAGGGCCGGCCCATCCAGGCCGGTGGCGCTGGCCTGGGCGGCCCCCATGCGCATGAAGAAGGTTCCGTACAGCGGGCCAGAGGCACCGCCGACCGTCGAGACCAGGGTCATGCCGGTCTTCTTGAGCAGGGTCCCCACCGTCTCGAAGCTCCCGGCATCCAGCGCGGAGACGACGGCGGTCATGCCGCGCTTCATATTGGCGCCGTGGTCGGCATCGCCGATGGCCGCGTCCAGGGCGGTCAGCTCATCGGCGTGCTCGCCCACCAGCTCGGCGCTGCGCCGAAGCCAGGCCTCCAGGTCCCTGATCGTCAGCATCTGTCTCAGATCCCCCACCGCAGGCCCGGAGTGGACACCGGGGCGTCCCATAGGCGCAGCATCTCGTCGTCGGCCCTCACCAGGGTCAGGGAGCAGCCGGCCATGTCCAGACTCGTGATGTAGTTGCCCACCAGGCGGCGCTCAACGACCACCCCGGCATCCGCCAGGAGCCGGGCGACCTCGTCGTACATGAGGTAGAGCTCGAGCAGCGGGGTGCCGCCCATGCCGTTGAGCAGGGCGATGACGCCGCGACCATCGCCGGCGGGAAGCTCGGCCAGGATCGGCTCGACGAGCCGCGCGGCGATCTGCGAGGCCGGCGCGATGGGCTCGCGGTGGCGTCCGGGCTCGCCATGAATGCCGATGCCGATCTCCATCTCCTCCTCGGGCAGGTCGAAGGAGGGCTTGCCATTGGCGGGGACCGTGCACGAGGTCAGGGCCATCCCCATGGAGCGCCCCGCGTCATTGACCGCGGCGGCGATGCGGGCCACCTCCTCAAGCGACTGCCCCTCCTCGGCGGCGGCGCCGGCGATCTTCTCCACCAGCACGGTCACGCCCACGCCGCGGCGTCCCGCGGTGTAGAGGGAGTCCTCGACGGCGACATCGTCATTGGTCACCACGGTGGCCACCTGGATGCCGGACTCCATGTCCACGATCTCGGCGGCCATCTCGAAGTTCATGACGTCGCCGGTGTAGTTCTTGACAATGTGGAGCACCCCGGCCCCACGGTCCACGGCGGTGGTGGCGGCCACGATCTGGTCGGGGACGGGAGAGGTGAAGACCTCCCCGGCGCAAGCGGCGTCGAGCATGCCCGTGCCCACGAAGCCGCCGTGAAGGGGCTCATGGCCACTGCCCCCTCCGGAGATGATCGCCACCTTGCCCTGCTCCTTGGGGGTGGCCCGGTAGACGAGGCGGTTGTCGAGGTCGACCTCGAGCTCACCGGGGTGGGCAGCGGCCATGCCTGCCAGGGCATCCGCGACCACACTGTCAGCGGAGTTGATGAGTTTCTTCATAGGGATGACGCTACCGCGATCACCCCCCGGCCTTCCACCTGAGCAGTGCTCGAGGTCCCCTGCGCCGAGGTAGACATATCCCGCCGAGATCGACGGCGAATGCGTCTACCTCGGCGGGAGATGTCTACCTCGGCGTCAGGGAGTGCGGCGGCTCAGGATGCGCGGCGCTTGCCCACGATGTCCAGGGCGACGGCGCACAGCAGCACCAGGCCCTTGATCGCCTGCTGCCAGGCGGAGTCCACCGCCATGATGGACAGGCCCATGTTGAGCACGCCCATGATCAGGGCGCCGATAATCGCCCCCGAGACGCGCCCGATGCCTCCGGAGACCGCCGCTCCGCCGATGTAGGCGGCCGCGATGGCATCCATCTCGTAGAGGTTCCCGGCAGTGGAGACCGCCGCACCGGCGCGCGAGGTGGTGACGATGGCCGCCAGGGCCGAGAGCAGCCCCATGTTGACGAAGACCAGGAAGTCCACCCTGCGCACATTGATGCCCGAGAGCCGCGCGGCCTTGAGATTGCCGCCCACGGCGTAGATCTGGCGGCCGATCACGGTGCGGTTCATGATGAAGGAGTAGATGAGGATGACCACGCCCACGATGACCAGCACGATCGGGGTGCCGCCGGCGGAGTAGGCCAGGAGGGCCGTCAGGGCGCCGATCGCCGCGCTGTAGATCGCCAGCCGCACCACCGCGCCCCGCAGGGAGTCCACGGTGCGCCCGGCCGCCCGGGCGCGGCGTCGAGCGCGCATCTGGGAGTAGATGAGGGCGGCGATGGCGGACAGGCCGATGACGATGGTGACCCCGTCATAGTTCTTCAGGTAGCCCAGCCACGGCGGCAGGGAGCCATTGGCGATGGACACGAAGCTCGGCGGCAGGCCGGAGACCGTGCGCTGGACCAGCACCACGGTCAGGCCGCGGAAGATGAGCATGCCGCCCAGGGTGACGATGAAGGCGGGGATCCCCATGATCGCCACCCAGAATCCCTGCCAGCAGCCGATGAGAAGGCCCAGGGCCAGGGCGATGGCCACGGCCAGCGGCCAGGGCAGTCCCGAGCCCACCACCAGGAGCCCGATCACTCCGCCGATGAATCCCACCAGTGAGCCCACGGACAGGTCGATGTGGCGGGCGATGATCACCATGACCATGCCCACCGACAGGATCATGACGTAGGCGTTCTGCTGGATGAGGCTGGCGACGTTGTTGGGGGACAGCAGCAGGCCGCCGGTGAGGATCTGGAAGAAGATGATGATCGCCAGCAGCGCCGCCAGGATCCCGTACTGGCGCATATTGCGCCCCACATAGGCTGTCGCGTTCTTCATCGGTCCTCACCGTCCTTGTTCGCGGAGTCGCCCTCGTGGCGCTCCTGTGTGCTGTGTGCTGTCATCAGCGCCATGAGGCTCTCCTGGTCGGCCTGGCCGCGGGGCAGCTGGCCGGTGATGCGGCCCTGGCTCATGGCGTAGATGCGGTCGCAGATCCCCAGCAGCTCGGGCAGCTCGGAGGAGATGACCAGGACCGCCCTGCCGGAGTCGGCGAGCTCGTTGATGATCTGGTAGATCTCGTACTTGGCCCCCACGTCGATGCCGCGGGTGGGCTCATCGAGGATGAGGACCTCGGGGTCGGAGAACATCCACTTGGCCAGGACGACCTTCTGCTGGTTGCCGCCCGAGAGCGACCCCACCTCGGTGCTCAGCGACTCGGTCTTGATGCGCATCTCGCCGCGGTAGCGCTCGGCCACCTCCCGCTCGGCATGCTCGTCGACGACGCCGTGCGAGGCGATCTTGGCCAGGGCCGCCGCCGTCGTGTTGGTCTTGACGTCCTGGATGAGGTTGAGGCCCAGGACCTTGCGATCCTCGGGCACGTAGGCGATGCCCGCCGCGATGGCCCGGGCCACGGTATCGGTGGAGATCTCCTTGCCCTCCTTGAGCACGGTCCCCGAGATGCCGACGCCGTAGGAGCGGCCGAACAGGCTCATGGCCAACTCGGTGCGCCCGGCCCCCATGAGGCCTGCCAGTCCCACGATCTCTCCGCGGCGCAGGGACAGGGCGGCGCCGTCGACCACGGCCCGGGTGGTGTCCACGGGGTGGTGGACGGTCCAGTCGCGCAGCTCCAGGAGCTCCTCCCCCACATCGGAGGTGTGATCGGGATAGCGGTTGGACAGGGAGCGCCCCACCATGAGGCGGATGATCTCCTCCTCGTCGATGGCCTGCGGCCCGCGCAGGTCGGAGGTCTGGATGGTCTGCCCATCCCGGATGATGGTGGTGCGCTCGGCCACGCGGCAGACCTCGTTGAGCTTGTGGGAGATCATGACCATGGTGATGCCCTGATCGCGCAGCCCCTCCATGAGGGAGAGCAGGTGGGCGGAGTCCTCGTCGTTGAGGGCGGCGGTGGGCTCATCGAGGATGAGCAGGCGCACGTCCTTGGACAGGGCCTTGGCGATCTCCACGAGCTGCTGGTGGCCCACTCCCAGGTCCACCACTCGGGTGTGGGGCGGGATGTCCAGGCCGACGGTGGCCAGGAGCTCGGCCGCGGCCTCATTGGTGGCGTCCCAGTCGATGATGCCGCGGCGCGCCTTCTCGTTGCCCAGGAAGATGTTCTCGGCCACCGACAGGTACGGGCTCAGGGCCAGCTCCTGGTGGATGATGACGATGCCGGCCTCCTCGGAGTCGCGCAGGGAGCGGAAGGTCCTGGGCTCGCCGTCGTAGATGATCTCTCCGTCATAGGTGCCGGCGGGCCACACCCCGGACAGGACGTTCATGAGAGTGGACTTGCCGGCCCCGTTCTCCCCGCAGATGGCGTGGATCTCGCCGCGCCGAACCTCCAGGTTGACGTCGTCGAGGGCCTTGATGCCCCCGAAGGCCTTGGTGATGGAGCGCATCTGGAGAATGGGGGCGCTCATGACAGCCCCACCTCCTGGGCGCTGTAGTAGCCGGAGTCCACCAGGACCTCCTTGACGTTGTCGGCGTCCACGGAGACCGGGTCGAGCAGGTAGGAGGGCACGACGAGCTGGCCGTTGTCATAGGACTCGGTGTCATTGACCTCGACGGTCTCGCCCTTGGCGATCTGGTCGACCATGGTGGCGCAGCGCTCCCCCAGCAGGCGGGTGTCCTTGAAGACGGTCATGGACTGGGTGCCGGCGACGATCCTGGCGACATTGGCCTGATCGGCGTCCTGGCCGGTCAGGACCGGCCAGTTCTCGCCCCCGTAGCCGGCTGAGGACAGGGCCTGACTGACGCCCAGGGCGAGGGCGTCGTTGGGGCACAGGACGACGTCGACCCGGGTGGTGGAGCTGTAGAAGGAGTTGAGCCGGTTCTCCATCTCCGCCTGGGCCGCGGTGTTGGACCAGGCCTGGATGCCGATGGACTGCCACTTGTCCACCGAGGCGGGGAGCTTGCCCGAGGGGCACACGAGCTGTCCGCTGGAGATGTAGGGGCTCAGCGCGTCCCAGGCGCCCTCGAAGAAGAAGCGGGCGTTGTTGTCATCGGGGCTGCCGGCGAAGGGCTCGAAGTTGAACGGGCCGGCCCCGCTCTCAAGATCGAGGGCGTCGACGATGTAGGAGCCCTGAAGGGCGCCGACGTTGTAGTTGTCGAAGGTGACGTAGTAGTCCACGGCCTTGGTGTCGCGGATGAGCCGGTCGTAGGCGACCACGGTGGTGCCCAGGCGGGCGGCCGACTCCAGGACCGGGCCCAGGGCCGAGCCGTCGATGGCCCCCACGACGATCACCGCGGGGCTCTTGTTGACCATGGTCTGGATCTGGGAGTTCTGCTGCTCGACCTTGTTGTCGGCGAACTGGAGCTCGACCGAGTAGCCCTTGTCCTCCAGGAGCTCCTTGAGGTTGGCCCCGTCGCGGCTCCAGCGCTCGAGGTTCTTGGTGGGCATGGACACCCCGATGAGGGCGCCGGCACCGGCGCCTCCGTAGTAGTCGGCGGTTCGCTCGGCGGTGCAGGCGCTCAGCCCTGCGGCCGCCAGCGCGGTGGCCAGCAGGGCTGTCCTGCGGCTGGGGGCCGCGCGACCGGGCGGGAAGGGTGGTGCTGACGATGACATTGGGCCTCCTCACCTCGTGCATCGACGATGGCACATTTTGTTTCTCCACAATCTATATCATGATGAGACAAATGTCGAGACGTCGATCACACCAGATCGCTGCAGTCAGGGGCCGGCAGGGGGCACTTCTGGCACGTCGCGCCGGTGGAGGGTGGATCGGGGTCGGACGCGCAGGGCGGGCCTGACTCCACTCCTGGCGCGCTCACGCCGAGGTAGACATGTCCCGCCGAGATCGACGGCGAATGCGTCTACCTCGGCGGGAAATGTCTACCTCGGCGTCAGGGAGGAGGGGGCGCGGGGGCTCAGACGTCGATCTCGTCGTGGACGGCGACGTTGATGAGCTCGATCCTGCCGTCGGGCAGGCGCCAGAAGTGCAGGCGCCTGGCGGAGGGCGTGCCCTCCTGAAGGGAGACGCGGAAGGCCACGGCCCCGTCGCGGCGGGTGCGCACCGGGCTCCCACCGGCGGCGCTGGCCCGCAGCGCATGCAGGTTGCGGCTGGAGATCTCCCGGGCGCGCCCGGTCAGAACATCGACGGCGGCCCGCATGACCCGCGAGCGGTCGATCCCCTCGAGCTCCTCGAGGGCCTGGGGGAAGGCCTCGCCGACGATGTAGCGCTCCGGCAGGGGCCATCGCTCCTTGTCCACCGGCGGGGTCTGGCGCGCCCAGGCCACATAGATCTCGTAGCGGATCTGGTCGACCGGGTCCAGGAAGAGCCCCTCCTCATCCTCGCGCAGCGCCTCGGGCGAGAGTGCCTTGGCGGTCTCGGCGCGCTTGACCGGCCCGGGCTTGGGAGCCTGCGGGCGGGCGGGGGCGCGCTTGAGCGCGGCGCGCGCCTGGCTCAGCTCCTCCTCGGCCTCCTGGCGCAGTCGACGCTGGCGGGCGAGCTCGCCAGCCGCCTCCTCGGCATGACCGCGCGCCTCCTCCAGGCGCAGGGACAGGTCCGACAGCCGCGCGCGCGATTGCGCCAGGGCCTGCTCCAGCTCAGTGATTCGCTGCGAGCGGGCGTCCCCGCCCTCGCCCTGGTCGGCCTCCTCCCAGGCGGCGACCTCCGTCTCCTCGATCCACGGCGGACCGCCGGGAAGGAGACTGGGGGCGGGGACCAGGGGCTCGTCGTCGTCCAGATCGTCCATGGACAGGCCCAGGCCGTCGGGCCCCACCGAGGCCACGCGGGCGGGCACGACGGCGCCGATGCGGTAGAGGTCCTCCAGGCGGTCAGCGGCATTGGAGGTGATCCGCTCCTTGGGGACCGTCAGGTCCTGCCCGGGGTAGGCCTCGACGACCAGCCCCTCCTCCTTCATGCCCACCACCCGCACCAGGGTGGCATCCCCGGGCTTGAGGTCCCCCAGGGCCTGCTCGGCGCCGATGATCTGCGCCCCGACATTGAGGTAGCCGGTCTGCTTGGAGTAGGCGCCCTCAACCCTCTGGCCCTGGACCAGGAGTTGACCGATGTCGACGCCGAGCCCGGGCGCGGAGTCCTCCGGGGAGATCGTGGCGGTGACCTGTCCATCGCTGACCAGGGCGCGGTCAGGGGGCAGGAGCATCTTGACCACACCGGTCAGGGGCGTGGTCTGGGAGGGCTTGGCCTCGTGATGGCGCGGGAGGCTGCCCAGGACCTGGCTGATCAGGCCGTCGGTGGCCCTGGCGCCCGAGGCCTCATCGGAGGCGAGGTGGAGGGTGGAGCTCCAGCAGTCCTCCACCCAGGCCAGATCGGCGCTGTAGACGCGCCCGGCTCCGCCGTAGACCTCGGTGCGATCCGGCATGTCCTTGGCGAAGGCCCAGCTCGCCTCCCCGGTGACGACGACGTAGACCTTGACCACGCCCCTGCCCTCACGGGCAACGGCGCGAGCATCGATCCAGGGCTCGGGCGAGTCGGGGCGCGTGGAGATGACGACGATGGGGGCCTGACGACCCGGGCGCAGCAGTTCGGCGGCCAGCCCGCGGGCCTGGGCCGCCGTGGAGATGACGATGGGGACCGCCGCCGGCGCTGGGCGTCGCTCCTGGGGCGCGGCCTCGGCGGCCGCCCGCCTGCGCTCGCGCTCGGCCAATCGCCGCTGGCGCTTGTTGAGCCGCGGAGCGGCGCTGGTGGGCGCGCTGGCAGGTCCGGCGCCGGCATTGGAGGCTCGCCCCGGGCCGCCTCTGTGCACAGCCACTCCCTTCTTCCACTCAGGTGTCTTACTTCCATCCCCAGTTTAGCGTGCAAGCATGCCTGCCAGCGAACCCCCGACGAGACTCATCGTGGATGCCCGCGAAGGAGGTCCCGTGCCTCATGTGGAAGTGCCCGCGAAATCCGCGGACCGTGGTGGGCATGGGAAGCGAGTTGTCGATGGGGGCTAGGGCTGAGATCACCAGGAAGTACGCCACGGCGTATGCCAGGGCGTCCAAGGGCGATAAGGGGCGGATGCTCGACGAGGTGTGCGCGGTGACTGGCTGGAGCCGGGACAACGCGCGCAGGCGCCTGACCCAGGCCGCCAAGCGCCCTGGCGGGGCCAAGAAGGAGGCGCCCAGGCCCAGGGGCCGCAAGTACTCCTATGACGCCCTGAAGGTCCTGCAAAAGGTGTGGGCGGCCAGTGGCGGGCAGTGCGGCAAGTACCTGGCGGCGTCCATGCCGCTGCTGCTCGACCTGCTCCAGTCCCACGGGGAGCTGGATGACGAGCCCCGATACACGCCCCAGGTGCGGGCAGAGCTGGAGGCCATGAGTGCGGCGACCATCGACCGGTACCTGGCCCCAGTACGCGCCAAGGACCCCGTCCGGGGGATCAGCACCACCAAGGCCGGGCCGCTGCTGCGCAACTCGATCACCATCCGCAAGGCCGGTGACGAGATCGAGGCCGCCCCGGGGTTCTTCGAGGTCGACACCGTCGCCCACTGCGGCCCGGTCCTCAAGGGCGAGTTCGCCCGGACCCTGAACATGACCGACGTGCTCACCGGGTGGGTGTTCACCCGCACGATGCGCAACAACGCGGAGAAGCACATCATTGCCGCCCTGGACGCAGCCATCGACGCCGTCCCGTTCCCGCTGCTGGGCATGGACTTCGACAACGGCAGCGAGTTCATCAACCACGGGGTCGTGGCATGGGCCGGCAACCTGGGCATCTACTTCACCAGGGCCCGGCCCTACCGCAAGAACGACCAGGCGACCATCGAGTCCAAGAACAACCATCTCGTGCGCCGCTACGGCTTCTACTACCGGTACGACACCGACACCGAGCGCGCCACCCTGAACCGCCTGTGGTCCCTGGTCGACGACCGCCTCAACTTCCTGACACCCACCCGCAAGCCCGTCGGGTGGGGCACCGACAAGGCCGGGCGGCGCAAGCGCCTCTACGACGCCCCCGCCACCCCGCTGGAGCGGCTCCTGTCCACTGATGCCCTGACCGGCCAGCACAAGGATGAGCTGATCGCCTACCGCGACAGCCTCAACCCCGCCAAGATCGCCAGGCGCATCCACGACCTTCAGGCCTCCCTGATCATGCAGGCCAAGACCAAGACCGACGAGCTCTACGCCGCCCAGATCCCCAGCGCCCTGCCCGACGTCCACCACAGCATCCGCGTCAAGAAAGCCTCCCGACACCCCACCCGTTTT
Source organism: Actinomyces slackii (assembly GCF_900637295.1). NCBI lineage: Bacteria > Bacillati > Actinomycetota > Actinomycetes > Actinomycetales > Actinomycetaceae > Actinomyces > Actinomyces slackii. Next base: position 77,554 of record NZ_LR134363.1, read on the forward strand.
GCGGGCATTCCTACATGAGGCACGGAGAAGATTTCGCGGGCACCTTGACATGAGGCACCCCGACCCCGAATGTTACGACTGGACAGACCAAACTGAGCCCCATCGGTCACGGCGCGCGCCTCGCGGCAGCGCAGCGGGGCGGGCGGGCGCAGATAATCACGGCGCTTTCCGGGGACTCGTCCACCAGTCCGCCTGATGACGAAGCGGCGCGCCGTCGGCCCCGACCGTGACACAATCGCGACGTTGGGCAGCCGCAGGGGCGCCCGAGGAAGGCAGTTCCGTGAGCATCTTCGCCTGGTGCATCATCATCGGCTGCGCTGTCCTGGCGCTGGGGATTGTCTTCGACGGCCCTCTGGATGAGGCGCTGCCCGACGGCGCCATCCCCGTCCTGGCCGTGGCCGTGGCCGTATTCGGCGCAGTGGGCATGGGCGTCCAGGCGCTGGTGGGCGATCGGCCCCATGCCGCCATCGCATGGGGACTGCCCGTGACGCTGGCCCTGGCCGCCGGCGGGGCCACCCGCTGGAGCTGGCGCCGCCTGCGCCGGAGCCTGCCGCGCAACGCGACGCCGCCGTCGGCCGAGGAAGTGGTCGGCGAGGAGGTGCAGGTGCTGTGGTGGAAGAGCGGCGAGGGCGAGGTGCGCGCGGTTGTTCGCGGGCACCAGCTGACCCTGTCCGCCCACTCCGCCGAGCCGCTGTCCGCCGGGGAGCGCGCCTGGGTGGTGGACTGCGAGGACGACGGCCTCCTGGTGACCCCCTGGAGGCATATCGACGCCTGACGCCGCCAACCCCTGACTCACCTGTCCCTACCCGCCCCGATTCTCCCTGACCGAAAGGAACGCATCCCTGATGTCCACACTTGCCATTGCGGCCACCGCGATCGTCATCATCGTCGTGCTGGCGTTCATCTACCTGCTCACACGCGTGGTCGTCGTGCCCTCAAACCTGACCGGCCTCATCTCGGGATCCCACCGCGGGGATGTCAAGATCATCCACCCCGGCGGGCGCGACTTCGTCCTGCCGATCATCCAGTCCATCCAGTACCTGCCCTTCACCCAGACCACCATCGGCTTCAAGGTCACGGCCGAGGACGAGAACAAGATCAACGTCAACGTCTCGGCCGTGGCCGCCGTCAAGGTGGGAGACACCGACGAGCAGGTGCGCGCCGCCGCCAAGCGCTTCCTGGGCAAGGCCAACACCGACCAGGCCATCGCCGACTCAGCGCGCGAGGCCCTCATCGGATCCCTGCGCTCGATCATCGGGCGCATGACCATCAACGACCTCATCTCCGACCGCGACGCGCTGCAGAAGAATGTCTTCGATGACGCCAAGAGCGTGCTGACCAACATGGGCCTGGAGATCGACATGCTCCAGGTCTCCGAGATCACCGACGATGGCGGCTACATCGAGTCCCTGGGCGTCCCCGAGCTCCAGCGCGTGGAGAAGGACGCCCGCATCGCACGGGCCAACGCCGAGCGCGATGCGCGCGACGCCGAGGTCTCCTCCCGCCAGCTCATCGCCGAGCGCGAGCGCGACCTGTCCCTGCGCCAGGCGCAGCTGACCGCGGAGACCGACAAGGCCCAGGCCGAGGCGGAGTCCGCCGGCCCGCTGGCCCGTGCCGCCAAGGAGCGCGAGATCGCGATCATCGGGCAGGAGGCCGCGGAGGCCAAGGCGGCCCTGACCGAGCGCGAGCTGGACTCCTCGGTGCGCAAGCCGGCCGATGCGGCCCGCTACCAGCGCGAGCAGGAGGCTCAGGCCACCAAGACCGAGGCGCTGCTGCGCGCCGAGGCCGAGGCCGAGCGCACCCGCCTGGACGCTGAGGCCCAGGCCCTGGCCACGGTGGCCCGCGCTGAGGCCGAGGCCAAGGCGACAGCCGCGCGGGCCCGCGCCGAGGCCGACGCCATCGCCGCACGCGGCCAGGCCGAGGCCGAGACCATCCGGGCCGCGGGTGAGGCCGAGGCCAAGGCCATGAGCGACAAGGCCGACGCGCTGGCCAAGTACGGCGAGGCGGCCACCCGCCAGATGCTCCTGGACAAGGCCCCCGAGATCGCCCGGGCGCTGTCCGAGCCGCTGGCCTCGGTGCGCGACATGTCGATCATCTCCACCGAGGGGGCCTCGGCCCTCCCCAAGGCCGTCGCCGGCAACGTCGATCAGCTGGACGCGGTTCTGCGCAGCCTGGTTGGCGCGGGCCTGACCGACATGGTGGGCGCCGTGCTCCCCGCTGCGGGGGATGACCAGGACGGCCAGGAGGCCGAGGCCTGAGACGAGGCCTGAGACCAGGGATTTCCTGCTGCGGACGGCGGCGCCCCGGGATGGGGGCGCCGCCGTCGTGCATGGGCCGCCCGGCTCTGCGCGCAGGCCAGCACGAGGCTCGCCGCCCTCGCCCCACCCCGACGACGAGGCCTGCGCTGCCGGCTGAAGCGAGCCGGGGCCGCTGGTGGGCGCCGGAGCACCGGAGCGCTGGGCCCAGTGAGATGATGGGCCCCGCCCTGGCGGATCGGTGCCGGGGCGAGCCGGGGACCGGATGCGCAGGCCCGGCCCTCCGAACGCAGCATGGACGGTATGGACGGTGACGATGAGTGAAGCGCCTGACCGGCCCGTGTCGCCGCACCGGGCAGCCTCTGCCGTGGATCTGGAGTCGGTCCTGGCCCGCATCTCGGCGCTCCAGGCGCCGACGGCCGGTGGGGGACTCGGGCCCGAGGATCTGGAGTCGCGGCGTCAGGGGCTTCGGGATGCGATCGAGGAGTGCCGCATCCTTGGCCGGCGCGAGGGCGGCCTGGCTGAGCTGACCGGCGACGAGGCGATCTCAGCCCTGGCGGAGGTGTTCCGTCTGGCCTCCTGGCTCGGCGCTCCCGAGCTGGCGCTCGGTCTTGCAGAGACGGTCGGGGCACTGGCCCAGGAGCTGGGCCCGGCGCATCACCACACCCTGACGATCCGCTTCCATCTGGCCGGCGCCCTGCGCTCCTGCGGCCAGGCGCAGGCGGCGGTGGAGGTGCTTGAGCAGGTGGTGGAGGGCACGGAGCAGCTGCTGGGCGATGATCACCCGCAGACGCTGACCGCCCGCCACGGCCTGGCCAGCGCCTGCACCGCGGCCGGGCACCCCGAGCGGGCGGTGGAGCTCTATGGGCGGATGGTCGACGACGCCGCTCGCCTGCTGGGCCCTCGGCACCCCGATGCGCTCTCGGCCCGCAACAACCTGGCCCGGGCCCGCCAGGAGGCCGGGGACCTGGCCGGGGCGCTCGCCCTGCAGGAGGCCCTGCTCCGCGACGCCCAGGGCACGCTTGGCCAGGCCCACCCCTATCTGCTGGCCTTCGACCGCAACCTGGCCCAGATGCGGGCGGCGATGGAGGCCGACGGCGCATCCCCCGGCGTGTAGCCGCCTGTGCAACCACCGGGGCGGTCGGCCAGCGGGGAGAACGCGCTCGCCCCCTCCGGCGGCCTGGCGGCGGCCGGAGGGGGCGAGGCCCGACTGGCACTCCTTACAGGTAGGAGGCGCGCAGCTCCTCGGGGGAGATGGCGGACAGGTCGGCCAGGGTGACGTCGAAGACGGTGCGCGCCCCGGTCTGGCCGCGCGCGGCCATCCTGACCGCGGCCCGCCCCATGGCCACGAGGACGGAGCCGGTGAACTCCGGGTTGGAGCCGAGCTCGAGCTCGAAGCCGATCCGCTCAGCCACGCCCGGGGAGGTCTCGCCACGGCGGATGACGGTGCCGCCGTGCGGGATGCCGCTGTGCTTGGCGGCCAGCTCCTCGGCGGTGATGAAGGTGACGGAGGTGTCGTAGTCGGAGAAGTAGTTCGGCATCTCCACGATCTCCTTCTCGATGCGGGCCAGGTCGGCCCCGTCGGCGGCCACGACGTAGCAGTCGCGCCGGTGCATCGAGCGGGTGGTCAGCTCGACGTCGTCGCCGGCCTTGACGGCGTCGACGGTCTCCTGGATCGGGAGGGTGTACTGGCGGGCGTCGAGCACGCCGTCGATCCGGCGCAGGGCGTCGGAGTGACCCTGGGAGACGCCGGGGCCCCAGAAGGTGGTGGTGGTGCCCTCGGGCAGGACGGCCTCGCCCAGGACCCGGAGCATGGAGAACAGTCCGGGGTCCCAGCCGGTGGAGATCACGGCGAGGTGGCCGGCGGCCTTGGCCGCGGCGTCGACGGATGCGTAGTAGGCGGGGATCTCTGCGTGGGTGTCGTAGGAGTCGACGGTGGTGAAGTGGGCGGCGGCGGCCGGGCCCTGCTCGGCCAGGTCGGTGGCTGATCCGCCGCAGTTGAGGCAGACGTCGACCTTCTCCGCCCAGGCGGGCATGTCGTCGATGTGGGCGACGGGGGCGCCCTGGGTGGTGATGGAGCCGGGGTCGCGCCTGGTGAAGACGACGACGAGCTCCATGTCATCGTTCTTGGTGATGGCCTGCTCAACGCCCCGTCCGAGGTTTCCGTAGCCGTTAATGGCAACCCTGATCATATGTCCTCCTGCGGTAGGTGGTTGCGCGTCCAGTCTTCCACCGGCGCAGAAGGACCGCTGAACCTGTCTCACGCGCTGGTCGCAGGTGATTTTGATAAGTTTATCGTCGTCGGGAGGCCTTGATAAGCTTATCGCCATGCGGACGCCTGTGGACTCCCCCTTCAGCCCGGGATCGGACACGGTCCCCCACGTGTGGGCGGGGCGCGCGCCGCAGCTCAGCGACTGGCGAGATGTGCTCCGGCCGCGCCGCGTCGCCGGGATCCCCGAGCGGGCCCGCACCATCCTCGGGGAGGCGGGCACCGGCAAGTCCTCCCTCGTGCGGCGCATCGCCAGCCAGGCCTCGGCCGCCGGCGACTGGGTGACGCCCCAGCTGCGCATCCCCTCGGGGACGGATCCGATCAAGCGGGTGGCCTCGGCGCTGCTGGAGCTGGCGGACACCGCGGGCCTGGCCACCGCCAGGGAGAGGCGCATCGCCGACCTCCTGGGCCGGGTCAGCGAGGTGGCCGCCTCGGGCGTCTCCCTCTCGCTGCACGCGGCCCAGGGGCCCGAGCCCTACACCGCCCTGACCGATCTGCTCGTGGAGATCGGCCGGGCGGCGATCGAGCACGGCGAGGTCATGGTGATCCTCCATATCGACGAGGTGCAGAACATCGGGGATCGCGGTGCCCTCTCCCAGCTGCTGATCGCCCTGGGGGACGCGCTCACGCATGAGCTGACTGTGGAGGCCCCCGGTGGCATGGCCTTTGAGCGGGCCCTGCCGATCGCCGTCTACCTCACGGGCCTTCCGGAGTTCGCCGAGATGGCCGGCGCCCGGGCGGGGGCGACCTTCGCGCGCCGGTTCCAGACCTCGGTCCTGGAGCCCATCGACGACGACGCGCTGATGACGGCGCTCCAGCCCTTCGTCGCCGAGGGGTGGGAGGTGGCCGAGGGCGGCGAGATCCGGCGCGTGTTCATGGAGCCCGCGGCGCAGCGCGCGATCGTCGACGCCGCCTGCGGTGAGCCCTTCCTCTTCCAGCTGGCCGGCGAGCGCGCCTGGTACGCCGGCCAGGGCAGCCTCATCACGGCCGAGGACGTCGCCCGGGGGTGGAGAGATGCCGCGCCGGAGGCCGAGGCCCATGTCCTGCGCGTCCTCGACCGGCTCCCACCGCGGGAGCGTCAGTTCGTGGAGACCATGGCCGAGCTCGCTCCCCAGGAGCGGACACTGACGACCATCGCCCAGAAGATGGGGTATGCGCGCTCCACCGAGGCCGGGCCGACGTCGCGCCGCCTGGATGTCTCGCGGGGAATCATTCAGCGCGGCAGGCCCTACCGCTTCCGGCATCGGGCCATCGAGGCCTACCTCACCACCGACTGGCCGGGCTGAGGGGTCGCAGACGTGCGTTTGCGTCGATGACGAGGGTTTGCCTCATTCACCCCCGCGCAAAGGTCAGTGCGATGACGCGAACCCTCGTCGCCTACGCCGACCGGCGTCGCCGGAGCGAACCATCGAAGGTTATTCAGGGGTTGGTGTAGGTGTATAGGGCGAGTGTGGCGGTGATGGTTTCTTTGAAGGTGTGCAGTGGGCGTCGGTAGTCGTGCGCCAGGATCTTCCAGGCTTTGATGTGTGCGATGGTTCTCTCGACGACGTATCGGATCTTGTTGAGGGCTTTGTTCGCCTGTCTCTGGCCCTCGGTGAGGTCCCCGTGGGGTGGTTTGCGGTACGGGGTGGTGACTCCGGTTCCGATGTAGCCCTTGTCGCCGATGCAGTCGCTGGGGGTGATGCGCTCAAGCAGCCCGCTGGTGGTGATGGCCCGGGAGTCGTGGATGCTTCCGTCCTGCGGGTCTGAGGCCCACACCAGTTGCCCGGTGGGGCTGACCAGGACCTGCAGGTTCATGCCGGTGCGCTTGTGCTTGCCCGAGAACAGGTCGGGCCGGTCCTTCCAGCTCCAGCACGGCAGGAGGGTGCCGTCGACGATGTAGGCGCCCCGGCGGGGGATCTGCTCGACGGTGGCCAGCGCTGGGCCCAGCATCCTGGCGATGATCCGGGTGAGCACCGCGATCGTTCGTGAGATCGTGGGCTGGGACACGCCCAGGACCTCGGCGATCCCCGCTTGGGATGTATTGGTGCGCAGATACATCAGCGTCGCTCGCACGGCTTGCAGGGGGCTGAGGATCCTTGGTGCCAGGGCGATCTCATCATCACTGACGATCAGTTCCACCAGTTTGCTCATCTGGGCCCTGCTCAGGCCTGTGATACCCTTGACCATGACGGCTCGTTCCTGAGAAGGTTTTTGTTGCAACTTGATTCTCTCAGGTCAACGAGCCGTCACCTAGTCAACGCGCCGAACTCCTCATACCACACACACCCCCAGAATAACCTTCATCGCCCCGTCCCACTCACCGACCACCCTTATTTATCATCCGTTCCACCATGCGAATCGAGTGCAATAGCGTTGCGGAAAAGTCATCTGTTCGTCTCCGTTTCGAGATCACAGACGGGACTTTGGGGTGATTCTCCTGAGATTGTCGCCACTAGAATACTGAGAAATCCACCGTTCAGCACCCCATTTCAGCATCCCCGCGAAATCATTCATGATGATGGTGTGCGATTCACGGCGGATCCCTTATCCCACGAGAAGGATGGCCGAAATTAAACAAAACCGTATTCCGGGGCTTTCTGGGCTGGATATGACGGCACCTTTCGTTGTAGAATTTCTTCATGCACGTGGTTGTGACAGACGAGGAGCAGCAGGTCCTTATCAGGTGGAAGAAGCGAGGTGACTCCCTCATTCTCATCCGGTTGAAAGCTGAGGCTATTCTCTACGCCTCGCACGGCGTTGACCTGGATTTCATTGCGGAGATGGTGGGGCGCACGGTGAGGACTGTTAAGGAGTGGTTGGCGTCTTGGCGTGTCAGCCGTCTGCATTCGGTGGTCACCGGTCATAAGGGAAATCAGAATGCGGCCAAGCTCACCCGCGAGCAGAAGGAGCAGCTCAAAGAGGTTCTGAGCCGGCCACCGTCACAGTCCGGCATCAAGGCGGACTTCTGGGATGTTCCCGCCCTGGCTGACGTGGTGAGGACCAGATTCGACGTGGAGTACGAGTCGGACTCCTCCTACCGGCTGCTCATGCACTTTGCGGGCATGAGCTTCAAGCTGCCCGACCCCTTTGACAAGCGCCGCGACGAGGAGGCCATCACCAAGCGGATGGCCCAGATCCAAGACGAGGTCGCAGACCTCCTGAGCGACGGGTGGGAGGTGTACGCGGCCGATGAGGTGCGCGTGGAGCACGAGGCTGAGACCCGCCGCATGTGGTTGCCCCAGGGTAAACGAACGAAGATCTACGTGGACCGCACCCGCAACGCCTGCTCCTTCTTCGGCGCACTGTCCCTGAGATCCAAGAAGGTCAAGGTCTATGGCCGAAATTAAACAAAACCGTATTCCGGGGCTTTCTGGGCTGGATATGACGGCACCTTTCGTTGTAGAATTTCTTCATGCACGTGGTTGTGACAGACGAGGAGCAGCAGGTCCTTATCAGGTGGAAGAAGCGAGGTGACTCCCTCATTCTCATCCGGTTGAAAGCTGAGGCTATTCTCTACGCCTCGCACGGCGTTGACCTGGATTTCATTGCGGAGATGGTGGGGCGCACGGTGAGGACTGTTAAGGAGTGGTTGGCGTCTTGGCGTGTCAGCCGTCTGCATTCGGTGGTCACCGGTCATAAGGGAAATCAGAATGCGGCCAAGCTCACCCGCGAGCAGAAGGAGCAGCTCAAAGAGGTTCTGAGCCGGCCACCGTCACAGTCCGGCATCAAGGCGGACTTCTGGGATGTTCCCGCCCTGGCTGACGTGGTGAGGACCAGATTCGACGTGGAGTACGAGTCGGACTCCTCCTACCGGCTGCTCATGCACTTTGCGGGCATGAGCTTCAAGCTGCCCGACCCCTTTGACAAGCGCCGCGACGAGGAGGCCATCACCAAGCGGATGGCCCAGATCCAAGACGAGGTCGCAGACCTCCTGAGCGACGGGTGGGAGGTGTACGCGGCCGATGAGGTGCGCGTGGAGCACGAGGCTGAGACCCGCCGCATGTGGTTGCCCCAGGGTAAACGAACGAAGATCTACGTGGACCGCACCCGCAACGCCTGCTCCTTCTTCGGCGCACTGTCCCTGAGATCCAAGAAGGTCAAGGTCTACCCCATCGAGGGCAACCAGAACACCGAGAAGATCCTCTCCTGCCTGACTCGCCTGGTGCGCGAGACCGATAACGACAAGATCGCCGTGGTTCTCGACAATGCCGGGTTCCACCACGCCAAAGCGCTAAGAGAGCAGCTTCAGCCCGGAGGCCGGCTCGAGAGCCTCAAGCTCATCTACCTGCCGCCCTACGCACCCGACCACAATCCGGTCGAGCACGTCTGGAACACCGCCAAAGGCACAATCGCGAACATCCAGAGAGACACCCCCGAGGAGACCTACACCGCATTCATGGGCTACATCAACACCCGCACCTTCGACTACGACTTCGAACACCTCCCAAACATCACGCCAGCACACGATCTTGTTTAATTCTGGCCATACCCCATCGAGGGCAACCAGAACACCGAGAAGATCCTCTCCTGCCTGACTCGCCTGGTGCGCGAGACCGATAACGACAAGATCGCCGTGGTTCTCGACAATGCCGGGTTCCACCACGCCAAAGCGCTAAGAGAGCAGCTTCAGCCCGGAGGCCGGCTCGAGAGCCTCAGGCTCATCTACCTGCCGCCCTACGCACCCGACCACAATCCGGTCGAGCACGTCTGGAACACCGCCAAAGGCACAATCGCGAACATCCAGAGAGACACCCCCGAGGAGACCTACACCGCATTCATGGGCTACATCAACACCCGCACCTTCGACTACGACTTCGAACACCTCCCAAACATCACGCCAGCACACGATCTTGTTTAATTCTGGCCAGAATTCCCATGAAGCAATTCCAGCGATCTGCCGTGGTCGCATGCGCCGCACTATCCCTCGTATGGGCCGCAGCCCCCGCCGCAGCCGCCGATGCGCCCGAGCCGGAGGCGGCGGGTGTGGAGGCGGCCGCCGAGGAGAACACGGAGGGCGGCGAGCCGGCCGACGAGCCCAGCGACGACCCCAGCGATGAGCCCGGTCAGGAGCAGCCTGCGGAGCCTGCAGAGCCTGCGCTGCCAGCCGATCCTGCTCCGCCGGTTGATCCCTCCCCTGCCCCGCCCGCGGCGTCGGTCAATGGGTGGAAGCAGGAGGCCGGCCGCTGGTTCTACTACGTCCAGGGGAAGAAGAAGACCGGCTGGCTGTCTGACAAGGGTGCCTGGTACTTCCTCGCCTCCGACGGTGCCATGGCCACCGGCTGGGCGCAGGATGGGTCCGCGCGGTACTACCTGGGCTCGGACGGGAAGATGCAGCACAGCAAGTGGATCAGCGTCTCGGGGCGCTGGTACTACCTGACCGGGTCAGGCGCTGCGGCCACCGGATGGACCCAGGTCAAGGGCATCTGGTACTACATGGATTCCACGGGCGCGATGGCCACCGGGTGGGTCCAGGTCAAGGGTGTGTGGTACTTCCTGAACTCCAGCGGCGCCATGCAGCACAGCACGTGGATCAGCTCCTCGGGACGCTGGTACTACCTGACCGGGTCAGGCGCCATGGCCACCAACACCTGGATCTCCCACGGGGGCACGTGGTACTACGTGGGCCCCACCGGGGCGATGGCCACCGGGTGGGTCCAGGTCAAGGGCGTCTGGTACTTCCTGAACTCCAGCGGCGCCATGCAGCACAGCAAGTGGATCAGCTCCTCAGGGCGCTGGTACTACCTGACCGGATCGGGCGCCATGGCCACCAACACCTGGCGCGGGAACTACTACTTGCAGGCTGACGGGTCGATGGCCACAGGCACCGCGACGATCGGTGGGACGCGCTACCGCTTTGACGGTAGCGGGCGCGCGGTTGGCGTCCAGGGGTCGGGCAGCTACTCCTGCCCGAGCTGGGCGCCGATCAAGGGCAACAGGAACAGCAGGAACGAGATGATCTACCACAAGCCTGGTCAGGGCTCCTACAACCAGACCAAGCCTGAGGAGTGCTTCTCCAGCGCCGCCGACGCCGCCCGGGCGGGGTACCGGGCCGCGAGGAACTGATCGTTCATCCCCGCGGGCGTGGGTGGTGCGGCAGTGCAGCAGCGCCGCGCCACCCACGCTCCTGCTGCGCTCATTTATGGCACTGGGCGGGCGATCGTGTCCACGGTGAACAACTTTTAGACCCACCACCACTTGTCGGGATGGCAAACGCGCAGGTCAGAGCGTTTCCCCTATGACTGACCCACCCGCGAATGCGGGTAAAGTTGTTCACCACGGACAAACCGGCGGATGAACTCCGAACCCGAGCACCTGTCGGACCAGGCACCTGGTTGACTGCAACTATGGCGCGGTCATCTCAATCATGAGCAATAGGCTCAGCATGAGCGCGGAAGAACGGTGACGCTCACCCGGCGCCCTCCGGCGTCAAGTTTGCGATCGCAGGTCACCACGGGAGCGTCGATTCCCTCGGCGAGCGCCAGATACGCAGCATCATAACTCGTGTACTGGTGACGCAGCGCCCAGATCCGGTCCGCGAGCAGCGTGGCCTCGTAGCGCGCGATCGTCAGTTGGGCGTAGACCTCTCGCGCCTCCTCAGCCTCCTCCACACGGAGGTGGCCTCCGAGCATCAAGCCCCTCAGGGCGGAGAGCATCTCAATGTCGATCACGTGCGGGGCTGCAAGGTCTCCCTCCAGCAGATCGAGAAGCTCCGGCGCAGGCGAGCGCCCCACGAGAGCCTCCACGACTGCGGAGGCGTCCACGACGATCACTCTCGTCCCTGACGGACCGCTGTGACGATCTGCTCCGTCGTTGGCCCGGCGCTGCGATCCTTGCTGCGCAGACGCTGGACGATGCGCGCATTGGTGGGCCTCGATGCGATGCGCGTGAGCTCCGCGGACACATAGGCGGAAAGCGACATGCCTTCCTCAGCAGCGCGGACCTTGAGCTCCTCCGCCACACTGTCCGCCACGTCCCGAACATACAGCGTTGCCATGAGACCATGCTAGCAGACTGCTCGCAGCATATGAGCCCCGCCAGGACCTCATCAACGGCAGCGCCGCTGCCGGTCGCGTCCAGTTGTGTCCACGGTGAACAACTTTTAGACCCACCACCACCTGCCGCGACGGCAAACGCGCAGGTCAGAGCGTTTCCCCTATGGCTGACCCACCTGCGAATGCGGGTAAAGTTGTTCACCACGGACAAACCGGCGGACCGGATCGCCCGGCCGGGGACAGCCACGCACATTTATTCGCGGCCTGGGTCGAGACGCAGACAAGAGAATCCGCATGATTCTGCGGATTGGCGGCCCGAACCTTGAGTGCTTCGCCATGATGAATGTGCGTCAGCGTCGCCGATGCACATTCATCTTCATCAACGGAGGCGCCCACAGAGACAGATCGTTGGCATTCCAACGATCCTCTACACACATGCGCAAGATGAATGTGCAACCCCGAGCCTGCCCACCCACCGGCCCAACCGCCGGTTGTCACACCGCTCTACGGGAAGCGACTACGCCGGGCCACTGACCCAGGACACGTGATTCGTCGCCCCGCTTGCCCCACCGCACATGCCGCACTGACACATCGCGGCCGAGCCACCGGCCCTCACACGTTGAAGCGGAACTCCACCACATCACCGTCGGCCATGATGTAGTCCTTGCCCTCCATGCGGACGCGGCCGTGGGCGCGGGCCTCGGCCACGGAGCCGTACTCCAGGAGGTCCTCATAGCTGACGATCTCGGCCTTGATGAAGCCGCGCTCGAAGTCGGTGTGGATGACGCCGGCGGCCTGGGGCGCCGTCGCGCCCTTGGGGATGGTCCAGGCCCGGGCCTCCTTCTCCCCCGCCGTCAGGTAGGTCTGCAGGCCCAGCGTGTCAAAGCCGACCCGCGCCAGCTTGTCCAGGCCCGACTCCTCCTGGCCGTTGTCCTGCAGCATCTCGGCGGCCTCCTCGGGCTCCAGCTCCACCAGCTCGGCCTCGAACTGGGCGTCGAGGAACACCGCCTCCGCCGGGGCCACCAGCGCCCGGAGCTCGGCCTGCTTGGCCTCATCCCCCATGCCGGCATCGTCCATGTTGAACACGTAGATGAAGGGCTTGGTGGTCATGAGCTGGAAGGTCCTCAGCACCTCGGCGTCGATCCCCGCGGCCGCCGCCCCCGCGGACAGGAGCGTGCCCTCCTCCAGGACGGCCAGCGCCGCCTTGGCGGTCTCCAGGACAGCCGCCTCGGTCTTCTTGCCGCGCACCTCCTTCTCCAGGCGCGGGATCGCCTTCTCCAGGGTCTGGATGTCGGCGAGCACCAGCTCGGTGGCGATGGTCTCGATATCCGATGCCGGCACCACCTTGCCGTCCACGTGCACCACGTCGGGGTCCTCGAAGGCCCGGGTCACCATGCAGATCGCGTCGGCCTCCCGGATGTTGGCCAGGAACTGGTTGCCCAGCCCCTCACCCTCGCTGGCGCCGCGCACAATCCCGGCGATGTCCACGAAGGACACCGTCGCGGGCACGGTCCGGGCCGAGTTGAAGAGCTCGGCGAGCCTGCCCAGGCGCTCATCGGGCAGCGGCACCACTCCCACATTGGGCTCGATGGTCGCGAAGGGATAGTTCGCGGCGAGCACGGTCGCGCGGGTCAGGGCGTTGAACAGGGTGGACTTGCCGACGTTGGGCAGTCCGACGATTCCAATAGTCAGGGCCACGCGGCGAGTCTAGCGCCGCCCACTGACATCCACGCCTGAGCATCCACGCCCGGGCCCGACGGCGCCCCAACCGCCAGCACCTCCAGGATTCACTCAGTACTTCACCTGTCAACATTCACGATCCGCCCCTACCGTCCCATGTCGTTGAACACGTAATTGATGTGCTACGCCGATAGGGAGATGCCAATGATGACGTCGGACCACCACGGTGGCAACCCGCGCCCCGCCCGCCGTCGGACGGCCAGGCCTCGCGCTCTGGTCGCCGCCCCGCCCCGGCCCCTCTGGCGCCAGGGCCTTGCCCTCATCGTCCTGGCGGCACTGGTCCTGGCCACCACCCTGATCACCGCGGCGCCCGCGAGCGCGGTCGACCCCGGCGGGCACGAGGAGGAGCTGCCCCAGGCCGCCTCCCCCACGCCCTCCCTGCCGGCGACCGGCACCACGACCCTGGCGGACGGGACCCCGGTGGCCGTCATCGTCTCCGGGGGCGACGGCGGCATCCTGCACATCGTGAGCCTGAGCACCGGCGAGGTGCTGGCCACGGAGGACTTCGCCCCCAAGAACACCGATGTTCAACCCTGGGGATTCGCCACCCTGTCCAACCGCCATGTCCTGCTCGCCTCGGGCGGGGGCCAGCTCTTCGAGATCGACGTCGATGCGCCCGCCGGCACAAGGGTCACCAACCTGAGCGACTCCTCCCGCCCCGGCTATGACCAGGTCAAGCCCCTGGGCACCTTCTACTGGGACGTGGTCGTCGACGAGCAGGACCGCGCCTACATCGCCAGTCACTCCGACGGCGGCCAGCAGGGTCGCGTCCTGCGCTACGACACCAGGGCCAACAACGGCCAGGGTCAGTGGAGCGACCTGCTGGGCGCCCCTGTTCAGAGCGGGGAGACCGGTGTGCGCTCCCTGGCGTATGAGAACGGCACCCTCTACGCCGGTACCGGTACGGCCAAGCCCTCCATCTACCGCATCGCCCTGGGCGGCGAGAGCCCCCAGGCCACCAGGCTGAGCGTCCCGGAGAGCGTGACCCAGGGCAGTGGGGGCATCGACCGCCTGGCGGTCAGAGGAGGGTACCTGTACGTCGGCACCGCCAAGGGCGCCGGCACAGGCAACACCTTCCCCTGCAAGGGGACCTGCGTCCTGGATCCGAGCACCGGCGCTCCCAAGCAGGTCAATGGCCAGCCGCTTGAGGTGAACACATGGTCCTCGCGCATCATCACCCGCCCCGGCCAGGCGGAGAAGGTCTACTACTACGTCCAGTCCGGTGGGAAGCCCACCATCCAGGAGTACGACCCCAGGACGAACGCCTCCACCACCGTCATCGCCGACGAGCGCCTGGGCGACCGCCTGAGCCCCTCGGGGTGGGCCACCGCCAACCACCTGGTCTCCGCGGGCATGCACGCCGAGCGCGTGGGGATCTACCAGGCCGACAGCGGCAGTGTCACGGCCGTGGCCGATGGGGCGATCAAGGCCTCGCCGCGGATCTTCTTCGCCCTGGGATCGGTCCCGGGCAATGGCATCTACGCCTCCTGGTACATGACGACGCCGTCGCTGATGCGTATCAGCCCGGCCGCCCAGGCCTCGCAGACCACCTACACCATCACATCCGCCCCCACAGCCCAGGTCGAGGGCTTCGGTGCCACCGCCTCCTGGATGGTCACCGGCAACTACAACACCGGCACCCTCGTCCCCTACCGCCTGGGATCCGGCGAGCCCCAGGCCGGGACGGGCGTGAGCATCGGCTCGGGCCAGGCCCGGCCGCACACCATCGTGCCGATCGACGACGGGCGCTTCGCCGTGGCCAGTGAGCCGGCCTCCAGGGGCAGTGCCGGTGGGGCCATCGCCGTGTTCGACGCCGAGCGGGGCACGGTGGACACCTATCCTCTGGACAAGATGCCCTACGCCCCGGGGGTCGAGGCCGGCTCCCTGAGCGGCCTGCGCCCCACCTCCCTCATCCACCGCAACGGCAAGCTCTACGTGGGCACCACCGGGGGAAGCGGCTCGCATCCGGCGCTGTTCGAGTTCGACCTGGCCTCGCGCACCGTGACCCGCGTGGAGAGGCACTTCCAGGGCCACCTGGCCATCACCGCGCTGGCCCTGGGCGCCGACGGCAAGATCTACGGGTCGACCGGCATGAGCGTCTTCGAGGCGAATCCCTCCACCCTGGCGATCGTGCGCAGCGCCGAGGTTCGCCGGGGCTTCAAGGGCGACAAGCACAGTCAGCTCATTGAGCGGAACGGCGTGCTCTACGGCATCATGGCCGGCCGGCTCTACGCCATCAGCACCTCGGACCTGTCCCAGGCCACGATCATCGCGGCCGACACCACCAGCCCTGAGACCGGCAGGACGGTGGTCCACGGCCTGGCCCTGGGCGAGGACGGATCGCTCTACTTCTCCCGGGGCTCGACGCTCTACCGCTACGTCCTGCCCGCCGGCTGACGACGGCGGTCGGGTCCCAGGCTCCCTGGGGCCCGACCGCGCACCCGGTGCGGCGGGCCATCGATCCGGTGGCCCGCCGACGGCGAGGCCCTGACCCCGGGCATTCGTGTCACAGCCCCGTGGTGCACTGGGGACATGACGATTCCCATCGGTGCGCTCACCCTCCTGCTGCTCCTCGTGGCGGCGATCAGCGGGGCACTCGGCTATGCCGTGGCCCTGATCCGCGGCGTCTCCCGCGGCGCTGGTGGGAGCCCGGATGCCGGGCTTCGCGCCGAGGCCGCCTCCTGGCGGGCGCGGGCCGAGGAGCTGTCCACCCGGGCCTCCCTGGCTGAGGAGCGCGCCGAGCGTGACGGCGCCATCCTGCGCGCCCTGGCCCCGGTGCGCAGTCAGCTCGAGCAGGTCGGCACTCGGGTCGAGGCCATGGAGCAGGCCCGGGCTCGCCAGCACGCGGCCCTGGCCGAGCAGCTGCGGGCCAGTGCCCTGACCGGTCGGGAGCTGGCGCGCTCGACCGCCTCCCTGGAGGGCGCCCTGCGCTCGCGCTCGACGCGCGGCCTGTGGGGTGAGGTCGAGCTCGCCCGCATCCTGGAGGCCTCAGGGATGCTGCGCCATGTGGACTTCGCCGAGCAGCGCCTGGTCTCCTCGCTGCTGCGCGACGGCCCCGGTGGCTCCGGTGGCTCCGGGCTGGCCGCCTCGCGCCCCCTCCCCGAGGGTGCCGATGGCGCCCGGCCCGATGTGGTCATCCGCCTGCCGGGAGAGGGCTACCTGGCGGTGGATGCCAAGGCGCCCATGGACTCCTACCTGGAGGCCTGCGCGATCGAGGGCGCCGATGAGGAGGCCGACTCCCGGCGTGCCGGGCTCATGGCCGCCCACGCCCGGGCCCTGCGCTCCCACATCGATGACCTGGCGGGGCGGCGCTACGACCGCGCCCTGGGGGAGTCCCCGCAGGTCGTGGCCCTGTTCGTCCCGGCGGAGCCGGTTCTGGCCGCGGCGCTGGAGGCGGATCCGGCCCTCATGGAGCACGCGGTGACCCGCGGGATCGCCCTGACCTCGCCGGCGGGCCTACTGGCCCTGCTGCGCACCTGCGCCACCGCCTGGGCGCGCACCGCCGTGGCCGACGACGCCCGCGAGCTCCTGGAGCTGGGCCGCACTCTCTACGAGCGCCTGGGCACGGTCGCCGGTCACCTCGACGCACTGGGGGCCGCCCTGAGGCGCAGTGTCACCGCCTACAACAGGGCGGTCGGCTCCATGGAGACGCGACTGCTGGTCACCGCCCGATCCCTGGAGACCCTGGGGGCGGACCTTCCCGGTCCCTCCCCCATCGACGCCGACGCCTCCCAACTGCGCTCCTTCTCCTCCCCCGAGCTCTCGGAGCACTGACGCAGTGCGCCGTCATCCCCGTCGCACCCGTGCCAGGCCCCCGCCGCGGGGCCTCACGGCCGGTCACCGCCGAGCCACGCGCCACCGCAGCTATTGCCCGGCAGGTGGCCTCAGTCCTGCTGCGGCTCCACGCGCACGCCGCTGACGTCAGCCTGCTCCAGGGGCACCATCGCCGTCCCCCTAGTCATGCGGTGGACCAGCCACACCATGAAGAAGACCGGAAGCCCGATGTAGGAGGACAGCACCGTCCACAGCTCGCCGTTGAAGACCGCCTCATAGTTCTGCCCCAGGATCACCAGGGCGCACATGACGAAGGCCAGCACCGGTCCCAGGGGGAACAGCGGGGCCCGGTAGGGCAGGTCGTCCGGGTTGTTGCCCTGAGCCACATAGGCCCGTCGGAACCGGAAGTGGCAGACCGCGATCCCCAGCCACACCATGAAGCCGGACAGGGCCGAGACGTTGAGCAGCCAGGTGTAGGCCGTGTCCTGTCCCACCACGGCGGTCAGGAAGCCGGCCGCGCCCACCAGCGCCGTCGCCCCCAGGGCGCGCACGGGCACCCCGTGGCGATTGACGTAACCGAACCAGGCGGGAGCCTGGCCCTGCAGGGCCATGGAGTGCAGCATGCGGGTGGAGGCGTAGAGCCCCGAGTTGCCCGCGCTGAGCACCGCCGTCAGGATGACCGCGTTCATGACGGCCGCCGCCGCAGCGATGCCGGCACGGTCGAAGACCAGTGTGAAGGGCGAGTAGGACACGTCCTCGGTCCCGTTGCGCAGCAGCCTGGGATCGTTGTAGGCCACCAGGGTGCCCACCACGGCGATGGCGCCGATGTAGAACAGCATGATCCGCCAGAACACGGTGCGGATCGCCCGGGGGACGTCACGGCGCGGATTGCGGGCCTCGCCCGCGGCCACACCCACCAGCTCGGTGCCCTGGAAGGAGAAGCCGGCGACCATGAACACCGAGACCACGGCCAGGGCACCGCCGTGGAAGGGGGCGTCCCCCTGGGTCCAGTTGGCCAGCCCACCGCTGTGACCCCCGATGATGCCCACGATCATGGCCACGCCCGCGATGAGGAAGACGATGACCGTGATCACCTTGATGGTCGAGAGCCAGAACTCCCCCTCGCCGAAGGCCCGGGCGCTCATGGCGTTGAGCGCCGTCAGCAGCGCCAGGAACACCCCGGCCCAGATCCATGAGGGCACGTCGGGAAGCCAGTAGGCCATGATGATGCCGGCCGCCACCAGCTCGGCCGCCACGGTGATCGCCCAGTTGAACCAGTAGTTCCATCCCATGGCGAAGCCGAAGGAGGGGCTGACGAATCGCGTGGCGTAGGTCTGGAAGGAGCCGGCCACCGGCATGTGGGCGGTCATCTCCCCCAGGGACTGCATGAGCAGCAGCACCATGAGGCCCACGGCCGCGTAGGCCACGATCGCGCCGCCCGGCCCGGCCTGAGCCACTGTGGCGCCCGAGGCCACGAACAGCCCCGTGCCGATCGCGCCGCCGATCGCGATCATCTGCATGTGGCGGTTGGTCAGGCTGCGTCTCAGCCCGCTGTCATCACTGTCGGCCGGCGCGGGGCCCGGCGACGTCTCGTTGCTCATCTCATCCTGGGGCACCTGCTGAGACTAATCCTCCCCGGGCCGATCCGGCCACGGGGAACCGCACACACGCCCCGGGCAGAGCCGTGCCAGGGCCCCATCGGGCCCCGCCAGGTCCCTTCCCGCCCCGGCGACTCAGCAGGTGTGGTCGGCCACGGGCTCGCGCCGGCCGTGGGGGACCGCGCCCCCGGCGGCCTCCTTGAGGTCGGCGCGCAGGTTCTTGGGCAGGGAGAAGGAGATCTTCTCCGTGGCCGTGCGCACCTGCTCGACCTCGCCGAAGCCGAACTCGGCCAGGCGCTCGACCACCTCGCGCACCAGGATCTCGGGCACCGAGGCGCCCGAGGTCAGGCCCACCGTGGTCACGCCCTCCAGCCAGGCCGGGTCGATCTCGCTGGCGAAGTCCACGCGGTGGGAGGCCCCGGCCCCCGCGTCGAGGGCCACCTCCTTGAGGCGCACCGAGTTCGAGGAGTTGCCCGAGCCCACCACGATCATGAGATCCACCTGCGGGGCGATCGCCTTGACCGCCGCCTGCCGGTTCTGGGTGGCGTAGCAGATGTCGTCCCCCGGGGGGTCGACCAGCTCGGGGAAGCGATCGCGCAGCAGGCGCACCGTCTCCAAGGTCTCGTCCACGCTGAGCGTGGTCTGGGAGATCCACACGACCTTGCTGGGGTCGCGCACCTGGACCTGGTCCACCTCGTGGGGGCCGTTGACCACCTGGATGTGGTCGGGGGCCTCCCCCTGAGTGCCCTCGACCTCCTCGTGGCCCGTGTGGCCCACCAGGATGATGTCGTAGTCGTCCTTGGCGAAGCGCACCGCCTGCTTGTGCACCTTGGTCACCAGGGGACAGGTCGCGTCGATCGTGTCCAGGTTGCGGGCGGCCGCCTGCTCGTGAACGGCCGGGGAGACCCCGTGGGCGGAGAAGACCACGCGCGCCCCCTCGGGCACCTCGTCGGTCTCGGCCACGAAGATCGCGCCCCGCCTGGTCAGGGCCTCGACCACGTACTTGTTGTGCACGATCTCCTTGCGCACGTAGATCGGCGCGCCGTAGTGGGCCAGGGCCTGCTCGACGGCGTCGACCGCCCGGTCCACGCCGGCGCAGTAGCCGCGGGGGGCGGCCAGGAGGATGCGCTTGCCGGTGGCGCCGGCGGGCCGGTCGCCGGCCTGGGCGGTGGTCGGCCCGGCGGCCTGCGCAGGATTCCGGTCGCTACTCGGGTCGCCGTCCTGCCCGCGTGTCTGCCCAATCGTCATGGTCACGGCCCCACTGTGCCACAGGGCGCGCGCCGGGCGCAGTGGCGGACATGGCACAGTGGTGCACGTGACAGGCCCGATCAGTCCCGCCGCCCAGCCCCCTGCCCAGTCCTCGGCCCAGCCCGCTGCCCAGTCCGTGGTGCAGCCCCCTGCCCACTCCTCGGCCCAGCCCCCTGCCCAGTCCGCGGTGCAGCCCCCTGCCGGGGAGCGCCGAGAGCTGGCGCCGCGCGCCAACCTCACCACGGCGGACAACCCCTGGCCCCTGCGTCTGCTGTCGGCCAAGATCGACGAGTACGTGGCCCGGATGAGCCAGGTGTGGGTGGAGGGTCAGATCGTCCAGCTCAACCGGCGCCCCGGCGCCGGCATGGCCTTCCTCACCCTGCGGGACGCCGATGCGGATGTCTCCATGTCCGTGGCCGTCTACGCCCGGGTCCTGGACGCGCTGCAGTCCCGCGGCGGGGCGCCTCTGGCCGAGGGCGCCCGGGTGGTGGTGCGCGCCAAGCCCACCTTCTGGTCCAAGCGCGGCTCCCTCCAGCTCCAGGCCGACGATATCCGCGCCGTCGGGGTGGGGGACCTGCTGGCCCGCATCGAGCAGCTGCGCCGCGTCCTGGCCGCCGAGGGCCTGTTCGACGCCGAGCGCAAGCGCCCCCTTCCCTTCCTGCCCCGACGGGTGGGGCTGGTGTGCGGCAGGCAGGCCAAGGCCATGGACGACGTCGTGGTCAACTCCCGACTGCGCTGGCCGGGCCTGCCCTTCGAGATCCGCGAGGTCGCCGTCCAGGGGGACCGCGCCGTGAGCGAGGTGACTCGGGCCATCAAGGAGCTCGACGCCCACCCGCAGATCGATGTCATCGTCGTGGCCCGCGGCGGGGGCGCCGTCGAGGACCTCCTGCCCTTCTCCGACGAGGGCCTGGTGCGCGCCGCGGCCGCCTGCCGCACGCCCCTGGTCTCGGCCATCGGCCACGAGACCGACTGCCCCCTGCTGGACCTTGTGGCCGACTACCGGGCCTCCACCCCCACCGATGCGGCCCGGCGGATCGTGCCGGACCTGGCCCAGGAGACCGTGGGCCTGGACTCGGCCCGCGAGCGCATGCGCTCCCTCATCACCGCGCGCCTCGAGGCCGAGCAGGCCGCCCTGGACCAGCTGCGCGCCCGCCCTGTCATGGCCGACCCCGCCTCGATCGTGCGCGACCGCCTGGCCGAGCTGGACTCGGCCCGCCAGCGCATGCGCCGCGCCCTGAGCCATGCCCTGTCCCTGGCCACGGCCGACCTGCGCGCCGAGCGCGCCCGGCTGACCGCCCTGTCCCCCCAGGGTGTCCTGGACCGCGGCTACGCGATCCTGCGCCTGCCCGGCGGGAAGATCGTCACCAGCGCCGAGGACATCAAGAAGGGCGATCTCATCGAGGGCGTGCTGGCCTCGGGGCGCATGGTCGCCCAGGTGGTGGGCGCCACCAAGCCGGCGCCGCCTCCCGCTGAGCATTCGCCGCATTCGCCGCATTCGCCGCATTCGCCGAGGTAGACATTTTCCGCCCAGGTAGACGCATTCGCCGTCTATCTCGGCGGGAAATGTCTATCTCGGCGCGAGTGAGGGCGGGCCGCTCGCGGCGCCCAGATGCGACGCCCGCAGCTCCTCGATCCTCTGGTCGAGGTCCCCCAGGGCCGCCTCGCGGTCCTCGGTGCTGGGGTCGATGCGGCGCCCCAGGCGGCCGAGCTCGATGAGCAGCGGGATGGTGGCCAGGCCGAGCTCAGTCAGGGAGTAGCGCCCTTGCTTTCCGCGGGTGACCTCCGTCTTGGTCAGGAAGCCCGCCGCCGTGAGGTCGGTCAGACGGCGCGACAGGACGGGGGCGCTGATGCCCTCGTCGCTGCCGGTGAGCAGTTCGCGGAAGGAGCGGCGGTCATGCAGGGCGATGTCGCGCAGGATGAGCAGACTCCACTGGTCCCCCATCATCTCCAGGGTCCTATTGATCGGACATGCCGACCGCGGCGTGGTGATCATCCTCACTCCCAACAGGTAGTTGCACTTCATTACCAGTAACTGTAGCGTAGCACTGGTAACATATTGCAACTACTTGCGAGCGATGCTCGCGTGAGGTGAACACAGCATGCAGGCATTCGTCCTGGAGAAGTACGGCGCCCCCTTCAAGGAGGTGCTGATGCCGCGCCCCAAGCCCGGACCCGGCCAGGTGCTGGTGCGCGTGGCCGCCGCCGGCGTCAACCACGCCGATGAGCGCAGCCGTGCCGGCGAGTTCAAGGCGCTCTTCCGCCCTCGCCTGCCGGTCGTTGCCGGAGGGGAGCTCTCCGGCGAGGTCGTGGCCCTGGGCAGGGGCGTCTCGGGCTTCAGTGCGGGCCAGCCGGTGATCGCCTACACCGGAGCGATTCGGATGGGAGCCTGGGCCGAGTACGTCGTCGTCGACCAGGACGCCCTCGCACCCGCGCCCACGACCGTCCCGCTCGTCGATGCGGCCGCCCTTCCGGTGGTCGGACTCACCGCGTGGCAGGCGCTGGTGACGCTGGGGCGGATCACGGCGGGCAAGAGGGTGCTCATCCACGGAGGCACAGGGGGCGTGGGATCGGTCGCGATCCAGCTCGCCAAGCACTTGGGCGCGGAGGTCGCCACCACGGTCTCGGCCTCCAACGCCGACTTCGCCCGCAGCCTCGGGGCTGATGAGGTCATCGACTACCGCGGCGAGGACTTCGTCTCGCGGCTGGCGGGCAGCCCTGTGGATCTGGTGCTCGACACCCAGGGCGGCGACACGACGATGCGCTCGCTCGAGGTCCTTCGCCCCGGCGGACTGGTCGTTGGCATCGCCGCAACGCCCGACCCGGCGATGGCCGACCAGGCCGGTGCGCCCCTGCCGATCAAACTGGCCCTGGCCGCCATGAGCGCCAGGCTCCGACGCCGCGCCGCCAGGCTCGGGGTCCGTTACCGCTTCCTGTTCATCGAGCCCGATGGCGCGGCGCTGACGACGCTGGCCGGCCTGGTCGACGAGGGCGTGCTCAAGCCCGTCGTCGACCGTGTGCTGCCCTTCGCCCAGACGCGCCAGGCTCTCCAGCAGGTGCTCGCCGGAGGAGCCCGCGGCAAAGTACTGGTCTCCACCAGGCCCGACGCCGTGACCACGGAGGCCGCGCATGCCGCCGCCGATGCCCCCAGCTCCCGGCCAGGGCAGGCAGGAGACAACGCCGGCGAGCAGCGCCCCACCACCTGGTCCGAGACTCCCAACAGTCGGCTCGCCGTCGGCGGGGAGCATCTGGTCTACCGGGACCTGGGACCATTGGGAGGCACTCCCGTCATCCTGCTCACGCATCTGGGAGCCCCCCTTGATGAGTGGGACCCGGCGGTGGTCAATGCCTTGGCCGCCAACCACCGCGTCGTGGCCCTGGAGTTGACCGGCATGGGCAGCTCCACCGGCACCGTCCCGGGGACGATCCAGGAGATGGCCGGCACCGCGCGGGCCATGATCGCCAGCCTTGGATTCGAGCAGGTCGACCTGCTCGGCTTCTCCCTGGGCGGCTTCATCGCCCAGCAGATCGCTCTGGACGACCCTGCCCTGGTGCGCCGCCTGGTGCTGGCCGGCACCGGCCCCGCGGGCGGGCGCGGCATCGACCGTGTCACCGGAGGCGCGTACGTCTACTGGGACATGCTGCGCGGCGCCCTGCACCGCACCGACGCCAAGGAGTTCCTCTTCTTCCCCCGCACCCCTGCTGGCAGGGCCGCGGCCAAGGACTACCTCGCTCGCATCAAGGAGCGCGTGATGGCCCGCAACCGGCCGACGACGCTGGGCCGCCTCAACCGGCAGCTCGCCGCCGTGCGGCGGTGGGGCTCTCAGGAGCCGCAGGACCTGTCGAGGATCACGGCGCCGACCCTCATCGCCAACGGCGACCACGACCGCATGATCCCCTCCGGGCTCTCCGAGGACATGCACCGCCGCATCCCGGGCAGCACGCTGGTGATCTACCCCGACTCCGGCCATGGGGCCGTGTTCCAGCACCACGAGGACTTCACCCGGATCCTGCTGGACCACCTCGAGGCCTGAGGGGCGGTTCTCCGCCCCGCCCTTTCGCCGAGGTAGACATTTTCCGCCGAGATCGACGGAGAATGCGTCTACCTCGGCGGAAAATGTCTACCTCGGCGCGAGTGCGGGCGGGCGCGGGTGAGGGCAGGCACGGGTGTGCACGGGCAGCGGGCCGCAACCTGGGCGCGCCGGCCCGGGCACGGGTGGGGCATGCGAGAATCGGGGCGTGAGTCTCGATCCTTCCGCCGCGTCCGCCTCCTCTCCCGACTCCGATCTGCCCGACGTCGAGTCCCTGACCTATGAGCAGGCGCGCGAGGAGCTGGTCGGCGTCGTCCAGCGCCTCGAGGCCGGCTCGGCGCCCCTGGAGGACTCCCTGGCCCTGTGGGAGCGGGGCGAGGCCCTGGCCGCGCGCTGCCAGGTCTGGCTCGATGACGCCCGCGCCCGCCTGGCCGCCGTCGCCGAGCAGGAAGGACAGGACGGGCAGGACACTCAGGGCTAGCGAGACAGGCCCCGTCATTGCGCCCCGCGGGACGGGCGCCCTCGCTAGGCTGACCCCATGAGAGCGCCTCGAGGCCCTGGCCAGCCGACCGAGGCCTACCCAACTCGGCCGCACCGCCCGCTGTCCCAAAGGAGCACACCCATGAGCGCACCCGGCCGCCCCGGAACCGCCCTCGTCATCGGCGAGGCACTGGTCGACGTCGTCATCCACCCCGGCGCCGAGCCGGTCGACATCCCCGGGGGATCCCCCGCGAATGTGGCTCTGGGTCTGGCCCGCCTGGGCCGGGACGCCGAGCTCGACTGCTGGATCGCCACCGATCCCCGAGGCCGGGCGATCCGCTCCCACCTGGAGGCATCCGGTGTGCGCCTGACCCCCGGGGCCGACGCCGCCGAGCGCACCTCCACCGCCCAGGCCACCATCGGCGCGGACCGCGCCGCCACCTACGTCTTCGACCTGGACTGGAACCCGCCCTACCCCCACCGCCCCGAGGGCGCCGAGGCGCCCCTGCTGGTGCACACCGGATCGATTGCGGCGATCCTGGAGCCGGGGCGGGCCACCGTCGAGCAGGTGCTGCGCGATCACCGCGAGACCTCCACGATCTGCTACGACCCCAATGCCCGCCCCCAGCTCATGGGCTCCCCCGAGCAGGCTCGCGAGATCGTCGAGGGGCTCATCGCCCTGACCGACCTGGTCAAGTGCTCCGATGAGGACATCACCTGGCTCTACGGCGCCGACGCCGACCTGGAGTCCGTCCTGAGGGACTGGCTGGGCCTGGGGGCCGCCGTGGTCGTGGTGACCCGGGGCAAGAAGGGCGCCCTGGCCCTGACCAGCTCTGGCCTCAGGCTTGAGGTCCCGGCCGATCCGGATGTCGTCGTGGCGGACACGGTCGGCGCCGGGGACTCCTTCATGGGCGGTCTGGAGGACGCGCTGTGGAGCGAGGACCTCGTGGGGGCGGACCGCCGGGAGGCCCTGCACGCCCTCGACGCCGCCGCGCTGGAGCGGATCGTGCGCCACGCCGCCGCCATCGCCGACATCACCGTCTCGCGCGCCGGCGCCAACCCGCCCACTCGCGACGAGCTGCCCTGATCTGATCACCGGCCCGCCCCGGCCGCGGTGCGCGGGCCTGACTCGTGGGCCGGGCCCGTGGTCGGGGCTGCGCTCCGAGCGAGGAGCCCGGGCGGCCCTGCCCCTGGGCCCCGCTCAGGCGACGTATCAGGCGAAGAAGACCTCGTCGACCTGGAGGATCTCGAAGGTCTGGGTGGCGCGCACGCCGATGCCGTGGCGCATCATGAGTCCGGCCAGGCCCTCGCCGTCGATGAGCACGGTGCGGATGGCGGAGCGCTCGGCATAGGCCCAGGCGTCGGCGGTCAGCTCCCCGGTGGTGATGAACAGTCCCTGGACCAGGCCTCGGCGCTGGGCCTCGCGGACGAAGGCCTGGATGACGGGCCGCCCGGTGGGCAGGCCCGTGGGCGCCAGGCGCTTGGCCTGGACGTAGATGCGCGACAGTCCCAGGGAGTCATCCTCCAGGACCGCCTCGATGCCGCCGTCGGCCGTGGCGTGAGCCCGGGCCTCGTGCCCCTGGACGCCGTAGCCCATGGCCTCCAGGAGGGTCAGGATGGTGTGCCCGTAGCAGTCCGGGTCCTGGGCGTGGATGCGCTGGAGGAGCTCGGCGGTCACCGACTGGCGCAGGCGCTCGATGCCGTCGGCGATCTGATGGATGGGGTTGGCGACCTCGGCGCTGATGGTGCGCTTGATCGGGACCACGTTGGTGGCGTGGCGGCCGGCCATGCGGCGGCGGGCGACGGCGTACTCGGCGAGCCCGGCCACATCTTCCTGGGTCAGGCCCTCGGGGTACTCGTCGAGGATCTGGCGGCCCAGGTCGGTGATGCGGAACTGGCCTCGCGCGGGCCGCTCAATGGCGTCGATGCGCACCAGGTGGGACAGGGCCAGGGCGGCGCGGCTGTCACTGGGGCGGCGACCGCCCGGCAGCGCCTCGCGCTCGAGATCGGGGACGGTGGGGTCCTGCCCCAGCACGATCCTCTCCAGGACGCGGAACTGCTGGACCCGGCCGTCGTCGAGGATGCGCAGCAGGGGGACCAGGAGCTGCTCCCAGCTCAGGGAGGGCCGCATCCGCGGCTCGCGAGCCTGGGGAATGGCGCGCGTGTCATCGGGGGCGGGGTGCTCTGCGATGACCATGAGCCCAGTCTATGGGGCGGCGACTGTGGCGCGGCAAGTCTCAAGATGGCAACCTTTCGCGCCCATCCCGCCCCCCCTGGCGGGACCGGATCGCGACGGGTCCCACTGGGTCCCACTGGGTCCCGCACCGCGCCGGCGACCGGCGCGGGAGCCTGCGGCGTCGGCAGTGTCGGCAAAGTCGCCAGTGTCGCCAGTGTCGCCAGAGTCGGCGGGGCGACTACTCGAAGTAGTCCTCGTCGACCTCGACGATCCGCACCGTGTGGCGCTCCTGGACGCCCACCCCGTGGCGGATCATGAGGGAGGCCATGGTCCGACCGTCGATGAGGATGATGCGGCCGGCCGTCTCCTCGCGCGCGGCCTGCTCGGCGGCCTCGCTGAAGGCCCCGGTGGTCAGGAAGACGCCCCGGTCGGTCTGCGCGGCCGCCATGGCCTCGGCGAAGTCGTGGACGCCGGGGGCGGTGATGAGGCCCTCCCCCGCGCCGACGCCGGCCCCGGCGCGCACCGCGCGGACGTAGAGGCGGGCCAGCCCCAGGAAGTCCTGGTCGATGACGCCCTCCAGGCCCCCGCCCTTGGCCAGCCGGGCGCGCGCCGCGCCGCCCTCCGAGCCGCCATAGCCCATGGCCATGAGCAGGTCGAGGGCCGCCTGCTCGAAGAACACGGGGTCCTGGCTGTTCATCCGCGCCAGCAGGTCGGTGCCCACCGACTCGTGGAGGTGGTCAAGGACGTGGTCGATCTGCTCCAGGGGGTCGACGGCGGTGGCCGCCGCGTCGATGAACTGCTCGATGACCTTGGCGGCCGGCACGGTCGGGCGCTCCAGCTGGGGCCCGATGTAGCCCGGCAGGCTGCGCAGATGCTTCTCGATCATGCCGGTGGGGTGCTCGTCCAGCAGTTGCAGCCCGATCGGGGTGATGCGGTAGCTCGAGCGCAGGTGGCGCTCAACGGCTCCGCCCTGGGCCAGGTAGGACAGCGCCCAGCCCACGCGGTTGGCGGCCATGGACTCCCCCGAGGAGATGACGACCGCCTGCTGCTCCTGGCTCAGGGCGAGGCGGGCGATGACGAGCCGCTTGATCTCCCGGTTGCGCCGGACCTCGCCGTCGTCGAGGACCTGGAGGACCGGGGTCAGCATCTGCTCCCAGCCGGGGACCGGCACCACGCCGCCCATCAGGCCGAACTCCGAGTCGCGATCGGCTCGCACCCGAGCGCATGCCCGCCAGCGGTCGATACGGCGCAGCCCCTGCCCGCCCACGCTCTCATCGTTATCATCTGTACACCGTACCGTCACCTTCCTGCACGGCGCATCCGATTCAATGCTGCGGCATGCCTCACTCGGGCTCGCCGAGGCGGGCGGTGCTCACCGGGTTGCCGTGCTCGGCGATGAGGCTGATGACATCCTCGGCGCCCACCCAGGCGGTGGCCGTGTTGTCGTTGGGATGGATGCCCATGACTCCGCCGAGGAAGAACTCATCGATGTAGACCTCCACATCCCGGGCCTCGTTGTTGAGCACGGCGAAGGGCCCCACGGCCCCCTTGGCCACCGCCATGCGCGCGGCCAGGTCCGCCTCGGAGGCGAAGGACAGGCGGCGCGAGCCGATGACCTCCTGGATGTGGCGCAGGTTGACCGGCTGCTCGCCGGGGACCACGATGAGGTAGTAGTGGCGCTTCTTGTCGTCGCGGATGAAGAGGTTCTTGGCGATCCGGTCGGGGTGGGGCAGGCCCGCCTCGATCATGGCCTCGATGGTGAAGACCGGCTCGTGCTCGCTGAGCTCGTAGTCGATCCCGCGCTCCTCAAGGAGGGCGATGACGTCCTGGCGTGCACTCATCTGCTGCTGCCTCTCTGCTGGGTGGCCCGGGCCCATCCCCGGGGAGCACCAGGGTATGCGACGACGGCGCAGGGCACCGGCCCTCGGGGAGCCCCGTTCCTTGGTGGTGGTCCTCGATGGTCCGGGGCCGGGCCGGCTGGCGCCGGCATGATGCCCTGTCCCTGTCCCACCAATGATCCGGGGGTTTGACCCGGGGGCTGTCGGCGGCGCGGGGGCCGCCGTGGCCCGGGCCCGCGCAGCAGCGGCGCGGCTCTCAGGGCTGGGGCGGCACCGGCGTGGCGACGTAGACGGACTCCAGGTACTCCCCGATGCCCTCCTTGCCGCCCTCGCGGCCCATGCCCGAGTGCTTGACGCCCCCGAAGGGCGCGCCCGCGTTGGAGATCGTCGCCGAGTTGACCCCGAGCATCCCCACCTCCAGGCGCTCGGCCAGCCGCATGGCGCGACCCGCGTCGCGCGTGTGCAGGTAGGCGGACAGGCCCACGGCATCGGCGTTGACCCAGTCCACCACCTCGCCCTCGGTGCGGAAGGGCGCCACGGGGGCCACCGGCCCGAAGATCTCCTGGGTCATGATCTCGGCGTCGGGCGCCACGTCCACCAGGACCGTGGGCGGGTAGAAGAAGCCGGGCCCCTCGGGGATCCGGCCGCCGATCAGCGCCCGGGCACCGCCGGCCAGGGCGCGGTCTACCAGGCCGGCGACGTCGTCGCGCTGGCGGGCCGAGATGAGCGGGCCCACGTCCACGCCCTCCTCCAGGCCACTGCCCAGGCGCAGGGCCCCCAGCTCGCGGGTGAGGGCCGCGACGAACTCCTCGTAGACGCCCTCCTGGACGAAGACGTGGTCGGCGGCATTGCAGGCCTGCCCCATGTTGCGCATCTTCGTGGCCACGGCCGCGCTGACGGCGGCGGGGATGTCGGCGTCGTCGAAGACGATGAAGGGGGCGTTGCCGCCCAGCTCCATAGAGGTGCGCAGCACATTGTCCGCCGCCTGGCGCAGGAGCGCCTTGCCCACCTCTGTTGAACCGGTGAAGGAGAGCTTGCGCAGTCGGGGGTCGGCCATGAGCGCCGAGCCCACGCCCCGGGAGTCCTGGGTGGGCAGGACCGACAGGACGCCGTCGGGCAGGCCGGCCTCGGACATGATCCGGGCGAAGAGCAGGGCGGTCAGGGGCGTGTCCCGGGCGGGCTTGAGGATGGCGGTGCAGCCCGCGGCGAAGGCGGGGCCGGCCTTGCGGGTGGCCATGGCCAGGGGGAAGTTCCACGGGGTGATGAGCAGGCAGGGCCCCACAGGACGGCGCAGCACCGTGGCCTGGAGGTGCCCCTCGGGCACGCGGAAGTAGTCGCCGCGCACGCGCACGGCCTCCTCGGCGAACCAGCGCATGAACTCCGCCCCGTAGGCGACCTCCGCGCGGGACTGGGCCAGCGGCTTGCCCATCTCCAGGGTCATGAGCAGGGCGAGGTCATCGCTGTAGGTGGTGGTCATGAGCTCGAAGGCCCGGCGCAGGATCTCACTGCGCTCGCGCGGGGAGGTGGCAGCCCACGGCCCCTGGGCGGCGGCGGCCGCATCCATGGCGGCGACCGCATCCCGCTCCTCGGCACTGGCCACCCGCGCCAGCGCCTGGCCGGTGGCGGGGTTCAGGACCTCCAGCTCCCGTCCCGAGGCCCCGGGGACGAACTCCCCGCTCAGGAAGATCCCGGTGGGGATGCGGCTGAGCAGATCCCTGCTCAGGTCATCGAGCTCGCGCTCGGGCGGGCTGTCAGATGCGGTCTTGTCGCTGGCGTGGCTCATCTCTCTTCTCCTTCGAAGGCGCCCATCCATCCTCGCACGGGGCGCCCGGCCCGGGCCAGGGGCGGCGCGGACGAGCCTTTGCGTCGAGAACGAGCCTTTGCGTCAATCACCCCTGTGCTAACCCCCGTCGGATGACGCGAACCCTCGTCCGATACGCAGACCCTCGTCCGCGACGCATCCTCTCGCGCTCGGCGCGAACCGGCGCGGGACAGCCTCCCGCCCTACTTGCCCAGGCGCCGCTCACGGCGGGCGTAGTCGCGCAGGGCCCGCAGGAAGTCCACGCGGCGGAAGGCCGGCCAGTTGACCTCGCAGAAGTAGAACTCGGAGTGGACCGACTGCCACAGCAGGAAGCCGGAGAGGCGCTGCTCGCCGGAGGTCCGGATGACCAGGTCGGGGTCGGGCTGGCCCTTGGTGTAGAGGTGGGCGGTGATGTCCTCCTCGCTCAGGGAGGCGGCCACCTCCTCCAGGCTGGCCCCGGCTGCGGCGCGCTCGCGCAGCAGGGCGCGCACGGCGTCAGCGATCTCCTGGCGCCCCCCGTAGCCCACGGCGATGTTGACCTGCATGCGCTCATCGGCCTCGTGGTCCGCCGAACCGGCATCGGCGGATGCGCCGTCGCCAGGGCCCGCGGGGGCGGTGGAGGACACGGAGGTCTGGAGGCGGCGGGCCACCGGCTCGGGCAGCAGCTCGACGGCGCCCACCAGGCGCAGCCGCCAGCGCTCAGCGGCCGCGAGCTCGTCGACAGCGGCGGCGATGATGTCCAGCAGTGGGGAGAGCTCCGCGGGATCGCGGGCCAGGTTGTCCGTGCTCAGCAGCCACAGGGTGACCACGCGAACCCCGGCCTGCTCGGCCCAGGTGAGGAACTCGGCGATCTTGTCCGCCCCGCGCTTGTGCCCCTGGGAGGGGCCGATCCCCATCGCCTTGGCCCAGCGGCGGTTGCCGTCCAGGATGACGCCGACATGCCGGGGAGCCTTGGCCGGGTCCATGCGCGCGGTCAGGCGGCGCACATAGAGGTCGTAGAGGAGGTTGTCGCCTGCCATGGATCTCCCCGGGGATCAGAGGTCGGGGCCCGACGACGCCGGGCTTGCCCAACGGTACCGCGCCGGGCACCGCGCCGCCCTGCGCTCAGGAGCCGATGGCAGGGCTGGAGGGGCGCGCAGCAGGACCCGGCGGGCAGGATGGGTCCTTGTCAGGGCGATCGGTCTCGGCCCTCAGCGCCTGCTCCGGGCCTCTGGCCCGGGCCTGCCGGGCAGAGTCAAGCGGAGTCGGGCAGAGTCGAGCAGAGTCGAGCAGAGTGAGCAGAGCCGGGCGGCCGCTGGGAGCTGTGCCCCGCGCCTGTCCCGACAGCGCGCGATGGCAGGGGCGCGGGGCGAGTCACCGGGCCGCTGCCGAATCACTGAGGCGGGCGCCACGCCGCCGGTGCGCCTGCCCAGGAGTAACCTACTCCTCCGTAACCTACGGAATCGTAACTTGCGGATTCGGCCCGCCCGAGCAGAAGGAGGACCATGAGCGCAGCCGCGACCAACAAGCACTCCCGCACCGCCCACGCGGGCGTCGTCGCCTCGATGAAGCCCCGCCTGCGCGGGTGGATCCACGCCGGAACCGCGCCCCTGGCCCTGGCCGCATGCATCGTGCTGACCGCCCTGGCCCCGGGGGCAGGCCTGACATGGGCCTGCGCCATCTACCTGGTCTGCTCCCTGCTGCTCTTCGCCAACTCCGGGGTCTACCACATCGGCTCAGGGCACTGGCCCGCCCGGGTCACCGCCGTCCTGAGGCGCATCGACCACGCCAATATCTACCTGCTCATCGCCGGCACCTACACCCCGCTGTCCGTGGCCCTCCTGCCTCCCAGCACGGCGGCGCTGGTGCTGGGCATCGTCTGGGCGGGCGCGGGCATCGGCACCGCCACCAACCTGCTGTGGATGAGCGCGCCGCGGTGGTTCACCGCCGGGCTCTACGTGATCCTGGGCTGGGTGGCGATCTGGTTCCTGCCGCAGTTCTGGACCAACGGCGGGCCCGCCATCGTCTGGCTGCTGGTGGCCGGCGGGGTGACCTACACGCTGGGCGCGGTCATCTACGCCCGCAAGCTGCCCAACCCCTCCCCGCGCTGGTTCGGCTTCCACGAGGTCTTCCACGTGTGCACCGTGGCGGCCTGGGCGTGCCAGTGCGTGGCCTGCTACCTGGCTGTGCTCTGAACCGCCCCCACGAGGTCCTCTCATCCGGGGATTGGGTACATTCTGCTCCACCGGCAGCGACGCCGCCCCATCCCGCCCGAACGGAGAATCGCGTGACCAAGAGCAAGAAGAGCGCCGCATCCACGCACTGGAGCGCCGACCCTCGCACGGCGCTGCGCGTGGGCCAGGGCATTGACCTATCCGCACTGGACCGGGCCTCCACCCCCGGCTGGCAGGGCGATGAGGACGCGGCCGTGGCCTGGACCCAGCAGATCACCCCCTTGCTCTCCGAGCTCCAGGAGCGCCTCTTCGCCGCCTCCCGGGCGGGCGGCTCCAGGCGCATCCTGCTCGTGGTCCAGGGCCTGGACACGGCCGGCAAGGGCGGGATCGCCCGGCATGTCATGGGACTGGTCGACCCCCAGGGCGTGCGCCTGACCGCCTTCAAGGCCCCCACCGCCGAGGAGCGCGCCCATGACTTCCTGTGGCGCATCCGCAAGGCCATCCCCGAGGCCGGGATGATCGGCATGTGGGACCGCTCCCACTACGAGGACCTATTGGTGCCCCTGGTATCCGGCGACCTGGACGAGCAGGCGATGGCCGATCGCATCGCGCAGATCCATGAGTTCGAGCGCGAGCTCATCGCCCAGGGCACCACGATCATCAAGGTCGCCCTGCTCATCTCCCACACCGAGCAGGGCCGGCGCCTCCTGGAGAGGGTGGACCGCCCGGACAAGCACTGGAAGTACTCCCCCGGGGACATGGATGTGCGCGACCAGTGGGAGGACTACCAGGCCGCCTACCAGCGGGTGCTGGAGGAGACCTCCTTCCCCGAGGCCCCCTGGCATGTCATCCCCGCCGATCACAAGTGGTACGCCCGCCTGTCGGTGACCTGCCTGCTCGCCCAGGCGCTGGCGGATCTGGACCTGTCATGGCCGCAGGCCCGCTTCGACGTCGAGGCCGAGCGCCAGCGGGTGCGCGCCAGCCTGGAGCAGGGCGCTCTGGCCGATTACGACCAGGCCCGCCGCGCCAAGCAGGGCAAGGCCACCAAGCGCGCGCGGGCCATGGAGGCCGCCATCGAGGCCCTGCCGGGACGCTGAGCCCCGGGCAGAACTACCCCCACCGATCACGTCGCCCCAGGTCACGGGCGATCCGACCACAGCACGGCCTCACGCTCCCCGGGAACTCCCAGGCAAAGCACAGACTGCGGCGTAGACTCGCCCATCAAAGCCGCTTGGGCCCGTGTTGGGGCGACCGAGCGCCGTCGTCGTCCCACCGGCCGGCGAGGGCACCACCGAGGACAACCCGAGGAGCAGATATGTCCGAGCAGACGCAGGGCACGTGGCTGACCCAGGAGGCCTACGACCGTCTGGCCGCCGAGCTGGAGCACCGCAAGACCGCCCAGCGCAAGGAGATCGCCCAGCGCGTGGAGGACGCGCGCCAGGAGGGCGACCTGCGCGAGAACGCCGGCTACCACGCCGCCCGCGAGGAGGCCGGGCTCAACGAGGCCCGCATCATCCAGCTCGAGGAGACACTGGACAACGCCCAGATCGGCGAGGCAGCCGCTGACGGCTCGGTATCAGCGGGCACCATCGTCACCGCGAAGGTCGCGGGCAAGGAGCAGGTCTTCGCCCTGGGCGGCCAGGAGATCACCGCCGACGTCCCCGAGGGTGTCAAGGTCTTCTCCCCCGACGCCCCGCTGGGCCAGGCCCTCATGGGCCACCGCGCCGGGGACACGGTCTCCTACGAGGCCCCCAACGGCCGCGAGATCACCGCCGAGATCGTCGAGGTCACGCGGGTGTGAGCCCCGGGCGCGCCAGCGCCCACCGACTGCCCCACGAGCGCCCTGGCGGATCCGCATCCGCCAGGGCGCTCACTGGTGCGGCGGGCCACGGAGCCGCACCATGCGCCGAGACCGGCATTCCGCCCGCCACCGCGCCGGGACCGACGCCATCACCGTCGGTCCCGGCGCAGCATGCCGGTTTCGACAAGAGGTTTCGACACGAAGTTTCGACAAGAACAGGCGGCGCAGTAGCGTGCCGTCATGACGATGACACCAACGCGCAACCCCGACCTGCCCGGCCGCGAGGACTCCATCCTTCCCGCGCCCGGCGACCACGTCGTCCTGGGCACCCCGCTGAACGGGCCCTGGCCCCAGGGCACCGAGGTCATCTACCTGGCGGGGGGCTGCTTCTGGGGCGTGGAGCGCTTCCTGTGGCGCCAGGACGGCGTGGTCTCCACCGCCGTCGGGTACATGGGGGGCACGACGCCCAACGCGACCTACCAGGAGATCTGCACCGGGGCCACCGGTCATGCCGAGACGGTGCGCGTGGCCTACGACCCGGCCGTCTGCGGGGCGGGCGGGGAGGCACTCCTGCGCGTCTTCTGGGAGAACCACGACTCCACCCGGCTCAACCGCCACGGCAATGACGTGGGCACCCAGTACCGCTCAGCGGTGTGGACGACCACGCCCGCCCAGCAGGCGGCGGCCCTGGCCATCCGCCAGGCCTTCGGCTCCGAGCTGGCCCGGCTGGGCCTGGGCAGCTGCGTGACCACGGTGGAGCCCGCCGAGCCCCTGTACGCGGACTTCGGCGGGCCCTTCTACCTGGCCGAGGACTACCACCAGGGCTACCTGCACAAGAACCCCAACGGCTACTGCAACCACGGCCCCAATGGGGTGACCTGCCCGGTGGGCGTGGCCGACCTGCCCGCCCAGGTCGACCTCCTGCCTCCCCAGGCCGCCCAGGAGTGAGCCGCCCCGGGGGCCGGCTCGGCCCCCGGCACCGGGGGACGCACGTCACCATAGATTTCACGGTTCCGCGATATCGGGTCGCCGTAGAGTCCGATTCATGGTTCCTTCCCGCGGAGGCGGGGGCAACCTGCCCCGCCTCACCTCTCTTCGCTTCTTCGCGGCCCTGCTCATCCTCATCTACCACGCCAGGCTCTCCGACCTGGTGCCCGGCGGCCGGGTCTTCGACGTCGCCCATATGGGCGTGGCGTTCTTCTTCGTCCTGTCCGGATTCGTCCTGACCTGGGCCAGCCCCGGGGAGAGGATCGAGCCGAGGCGCTTCTGGCTCAACCGCTTCGCGCGGATCTACCCCTCGCACCTGGTCACCATGCTCATCGCCGCGGTGATCTTCCTGCCCGTCAGGTGGACCGACGTGCTGCTCCACCTCTTCCTGCTGCAGGCCTGGGCACCGCATCAGTCCACGATCCTGTCCCTCAATGAGGTCTCCTGGTCGCTGTCGGCCGAGGCCTTCTTCTACCTGCTCGCCCCCTGGCTCATCACGGCGCTGCGGCGCCGCTCGGATCGCACCATGGTGATCCTGGCCCTGGGATGGTGGATCGTCACCATGGGCGCCGGCCGGGCTCTGATCCTCATGGGCTTCGAGGAGTGGCCCTACTACCTGCCCGCGATCCGCTCGGCGGAGTTCATCATCGGCATCGTGCTGGCCGAGCTCTTCCGCCGCGGCCGCCTGTCCCGGCGCATCCCGGTGTGGCCCTGCGTGGTGGCCTGCCTGGTCTCCTACGGGGCGGCCCTGGCGGTCTACCGCATGGGGGTGACCATGCAGATGATGCCGGCGATCATCACCGCCCCGGCGATCTGCCTGCTGGTCGTCGCCGCGGCGCAGGCCGATGCGCGCGGGCAGGGCGGCCTGCTGACCTCACCGCTGCTGGAGCATGCCGGCAAGGTGTCCTTCGCCGTCTACCTGGTCCATGCCCTGGTCCTGACGGTGGTGCCCCCGCTGCTGCCCGAGCCCGCCACCCTGGCCTGGCAACTGGCGGGGCTGGCCGTGGTGCTGGTGGTCACCTGGGCCTGCGCCGAGGCGCTCCACCGCGGGGTCGAGCTCCCCGCCCAGCGCGCGATCCGCTCCCGCTTCGCCCGCCGCATCGGGGCCGCGGCCCGGCACTAGGCCAGCTCCAGGCGCCGGTAGCGGCTGACGGCGGCGGCCACATCCACCATCCGGGGGCGCACCAGGAAGGCGGGACGGTCTCGGGGCCCGTCGGCCAGGGCGTCCAGGGACTCATCGTCGAGCAGCGCCTCGAGGTCCTCCAGGCACTCCCTGAGGTTGGACTCCCCGTCGAAGCGCTGCTCCAGCAGGGCCCGCAGCGCATGGGCCAGGGCCTCGGCCTGGCCGGGGTCGACGACGCCGGCCACGTCGGAGATATCGATCTCCTCGCGATCCAGGACCAGGGCGCGGGTGCCATGGGCGCGGGTGCGGATCGGCCCCCGGCGAGTGCGGGGCGGGGCGGGCAGGGGGCGGCGCGCCGTCGGGCGGGGGAAGTCCTCCAGGGCGGTCAGGTCGCGGGGCTGGTCGGCCGCAACCCGCCGGGCCGCCTGGGTGGCATCCCGCAGCTGGTAGGCGTCCATGAGCAGGACACGGTCGGCCACATCCAGGTAGTCCCCCGAGCCTCCCATGACCATGATGGTCGAGACCCCCTGAACGGCGGCCAGGGCGCCGATACGGTCCACCAGGGGCGTGATGGGCTCGCGCTCATCGGCCACGAGGCTGCGCATGCGCGCATCGCGGATGAGCAGGTTGGTGGCCGAGGTGTCCTCATCCAGCAGCAGGGCGGTGGCGCCGGCCTCGACGGCCTCGATGATGGAGGCGGCCTGGGAGGTCGATCCCGAGGCGTTACGGGTGGTGAAGGAGGCGGTGTCGCGCCCGGCGGGGAGGTGGGAGATGAAGGGCGTCAGGTCCACGCCGGTGACCGCGCGCCCGTCCGCGGCCCGGACCTTGACCGCCTCGGGGAGGGTGGCCACCAGCTCGC
Organism: Actinomyces slackii; assembly: GCF_900637295.1. Classification (NCBI taxonomy): domain Bacteria; kingdom Bacillati; phylum Actinomycetota; class Actinomycetes; order Actinomycetales; family Actinomycetaceae; genus Actinomyces; species Actinomyces slackii. The sequence continues at coordinate 114,658 of NZ_LR134363.1, forward strand.
GGCCGTCTCCGGGCACATGCGGGTAGACGCCCCGCTCGATGGCGCCAAGGAGCGTGGACTTGCCGTGGTAGCCGCCCCCGACGATGAGGGTGACGCCGGTACCGATCGCAGTGCCGCGCACCTGCCCGGCATGGGGGAGCTCCACGGTGGCCGCCAGGGTGTCGGGGGCGGTCAGGGCGACGCCGTCTGCCAGCGGCTCATCACTGACCCCCGAGCGGCGCGGCAGCATCGAGCCGTCGGCCAGGAAGGCCACCCAGCCCCGCTGGCGCAGGATGGCGCTGAGCGCGCGGTGGTCCTCCAGGGCACGGGCGTGCTCCCCCAGGCGCTCGGCCCGCTCCCCGACCAGGTCCAGGGCGGTCTCCAGCTCGCGAACCAGGTCCCGGCCCACGATCCGCGAGGCGGCATGGCCCTGGATGGAGCGGCCCTGGGCGGGCAGGGCCAGGCGGGCGCGCACCTCGATGGTCCAGTGGGCCGGTGAGGAGTCGTCCTCGCCGTCGAGCCGCAGGACGACGCTGGAGCGCTCCAGGATCTCCTGACCGGGGCAGGCGATGGACAGGTCAGTCCCCTTGAAGCCCGCGTGGAGCTCCCGGGTCAGGAAGTCCCCCAGGGCCAGGCGCCCGTCCCGGGTGCCTAGCAGATCGGCCGCGGCCTCCAGTCCGGGGGAGTCGGCGGGCACATCGATGTGAATGCGCGTGGGCGGGGCGTAGGGGTCGGGCTGGACGCGGTCGATGTGCAGCACCCAGCCGCCCGGCGCCCGGTAGCGGCCCACGATCGCCCGGTAGGCGGCGTAGGAGCGCCCGTCCAGGGCGTGGAGATGGCCCACGAGGTCGGACAGGAGGCCGTCGCGGGGCTCGTCGTCGTAGACGCGACGGCTACGGCCCCCGCTCTCGCGGCCGCGGCCGCGGTGCTCATTGCGCTCGCTCATGGCCGCACCCTACCCAGTGGTGCGCGCCGGGCCCCGTCAGCCCCGGGCGGGAGCGCCGACAGCGCCGCGGGCGGTGTGCCCACGGCGCCGTCGGCGGATGCGAAGCACTCAGCGCAGGGAGGCCAGGCCCTGGGAGCGGGCGAGGACGGCCTGAACCATGGCCGGGACCTCGCCGTCGTGGTAGGCGGCCGGGGCGAAGGCGCCGTCGGCCACATCGGTGTTGAGCGAGAGGTAGACCTGCGGGCTGGCCACCGCGCCGCCGAATCCGGTGACGATCTGCTTGAGGTGCTCCACGGCGCGGATGCCGTTGGAGTAGGAGTAGCCGACCAGGCCCACGCCCTTGTTGGCCAGGGCCTTGGGCTCCAGGAAGTCGATGGCGTTCTTCAGGGAGCCGGGGATGGAGTAGTTGTACTCGGGAGCCACGAAGATCACGGCGTCGAAGGACTGGATCTTCTCGTTGAAGGCGGCGCCCGCGGGGTCTGCGGGGGCCGCCATCATCGGGGCCATCGGCTCGGCGAACAGGGGCAGCGAGAAAGCGTCGATGTCGACGATCTCAACCTCAACGCCCTCGAAGGCGGCGGCTTGATCGGCCACCCACTGGGCGATGGCGCCGCCCATGCGGTTGGGGCGGACGGAGCCGAGGACGACGGCAAGACGGGTCATGGTGATCTCCTTGTACTCATGATTGGAGGCGCCTGATCATGCTACTCGGTACATGGGCAGCAGACATGCTTTATCCATGAACTACCGTATGCTTAAATTCAGGGTCGCGCTAGCGCTTGGATCATGAGGCCGACCACAAGGCCCCGCCCCCGCCCTTGGGGACAACCACGGGCCGCGGCCGCATATGGGGCACATAGTGCACATGACGCATATGGCGTCATGCCGGGCCTCATCGTGCGCCGATCATGTGGATACCCCGTCGAGGAGCCCGAGTTATCCACAGGCTCTGCGTTCAGCCTTCCCGCCGCCCCGGCGCCCGCCTAACGTCGAGTCATGAGCAGCACACGAAAGTCGGCCAAGCGCCGCACCCGCACCGCATCGCCCCGTCGTCGTCAGCACCGCTCCCGGCGCCCTTCGCCGCTGGCCCCTCCGGCCCGCGGCCCGGCCGGCCCCTCGTGCCCGGACCCCTACCTCCCCAACCTGTCCGTGGCCGACGCCGACTGGCTGCGCGCCCACATGGTGCGCATCGTCGCCCGTCGCCTTCCCGGCGCGCGGCTGAACTCCCCCGCCTCCATTCACCTGCCCCATGGCGGGCAGATGAGCCTGCTGCGCGCCTCCCGCATGCTGGCCGCCACCGAGCGCGGCCTGTGGCCCGAGGCCCTGGAGCACCACGCCTCGGTGCTCATGACCTCGATGAATCCGGACGGCACGCCGCGAGCGCTGGAGGACTACGAGGATGAGGACCTGCTCTCGGCGGTGCACCTGCGCCTGGTGCCCAGCTCGCGCACCATGGTCGCCGAGGTCGATGAGCCCGAGATGGTCCCGGGGATCCGCCTGACCCACGTCCTGGACCTGGGCGGGCTGCTGATGACCGTGCCCTCGACCATGCTGCACGAGCGCCTGAGCCCCGAGGCCATCGAGCCGGCGGCGCTGTCCAACACCCGCCGGGTCATGGACCGGGTCCATCACAGTGAGCCGGGAGGCCGCGGGCTCCATGTCATCGAGTCCGAGACCATGCTCACCGCCGCCCTGTCCCTGCACCTGGGCGAGCTGTGCGAGCGCTTCCGCATCCCGCGACCGCGCCTGGGGCATGTGGTGGCCCTTCCCGAGCAGGAGCGCCTGGTGATCATGCCCATTGACGAATCCGACGATTCCGACGATTCGGCGGGCCCCTCGGCCTTCCACCGGATGGCCACCCGCGCGGTCGAGTGCTATGACGAGGCCGAGCACCCCCTGTCCCCCGTGTGCTATCACGTCTCCCATGAGGGCGTGTGGACGGCGCTGACCGAGGTGCACGGGTCCATGCTCGCCCTGGTCCCCGGCATGGATGAGGAGTTGGCGGCCGCGCTGGGCATTGAGGAGCTGTGGGGCGTATGCGCCGATGAGGCCGACGACGCCGGCAACGCCGACGATGCCGACGGTGCCCCGATGCCCGACCCGCCGCTCCGCCCATTCTCCGGCGTATCGGGCCCTGCCGCTGAGTACGGGGAGGCCGTGCACGACCTCTACTACGAGCGCCTGGCCGATTTCATCGCCGAGCAGGGGGAGGCGCTGACCGAGCAGACCCTCGATGAGTTCCTGGACACGCCCATGGATGTCATCGTCCCCGACCGCTCATCCATGCGGGCGCGCAGGACGGGCCCCGCGCCGGCACCCTGGGAGGAGACCATGGAGCGGATCGCGGCCATGGGGCCGGTGGGGCAGTGGGCGCTGCTCCACCTGGCCAGTCGGCAGTTCGCCGACGCCGGTATCGAGGGGGCCGGGTCCTTGGCCGAACTGAAGGAGGCCGCCCGCAGGGGCGAGCTGCCGGGGCTGTTCAACCGCTCGGGCAGGGGCCGGTCCTTCGGCCTGTGAGCCCGGGGTCCCGCGCCGTCACCGGGCCAGGAAGAAGCGGGCGGCCGGGTCCGAGGTCTCCTCGTGGTAGACGTAGCCCAGGCGGTCCATGTGCTCGGTCAGGTCGGTGTCCTGCTCGGTGGCGGCGAAGCCGCACAGGATCCGCCCGTAGTCCGTGCCATCGGTGCGGTAGTGGAACAGGGTGATGTTCCAGCGGCTGCCCAGGATGTCCAGGAAACGGGCCAGGGCCCCGGGGGACTCGGGGAAGAGGAAGGAGAAGAGCCTCTCGGCGACCCCCACCGAGGCCCTGCCCCCGATCATGGAGCGCACATGGACCTTGGCCAGCTCGTCCTCGGTCAGGTCGACGACGCCGTAGCCGGCCTGCTCCAGATCGGCCACGATCTCGGCGCGCTCCTGGCGGCCCCGCGCGATCCGCACGCCCACGAAGATACGGGCGGGGTCGCCGGGGGCGCGGCTGGCCGACAGGCGGTAGTTGAACTCGGTGACCGCCCGCTCCCCCAGCACCGAGGCGAAGCGCAGGAAGGCGCCCTGGGCCTCGGGGATGGTCACCCCGAAGATCGCCTCGCGCTGCTCGCCGATCTCGGAGCGCTCGGAGATGTAGCGCAGCTGGTGGAAGTTGAGGTTGGCGCCCGACAGCACGCAGCCCAGGCGCTCCCCGGCCAGTCCGTGCTCGGCGGCGTAGCGCTTGAGCCCCGCCAGGGCGATGGCGCCCGAGGGCTCGGAGATGGCGCGCAGGTCCTCGAAGAGGTCGCGCACGGCCGCGGAGGTCTCATCGGAGGAGACGGTGATGACGTCGTCGAGCATGGACTGGCACAGGCGGAAGGTCTCATCCCCGATGCGCCGCACCGCCACCCCCTCGGCGAAGAGCCCCACCTGGCGCAGGGTGATGGGCTCACCGGCCAGGAGGGCCGCCCCCAGGCAGGCCGACTCCTCGTGCTCGACCCCGATGACCTTGATCTCGGGCATGAGCTGCTTGATGAGCACGGCGATGCCCGAGGCCAGTCCCCCGCCGCCCACGGGCACGAAGACCCGGTCCAGGTCGGCGTCCTGCTGGATGAGCTCCAGGCCGATCGTGCCCTGGCCGGCGATGACCCGGGGATCGTCGAAGGGGGCGATGTAGGTCAGCCCCTCGGCCTGGGCCAGGCGCAGCGCCTCCGCCTTGGCGGCGTCGAAGTTCACCCCGTGCAGCGCCACCTCACCGCCCAGGGCCGCCACGGCCTGCACCTTGATCTGGGGGGTGACGGTGGGCATGACGATGAGGGCCCGCATGCCCAGCAGGCGGGCCGAGCGCGCCACTCCCTGGGCGTGGTTGCCGGCCGAGGCCGTCACCACGCCGCGAGCGCGCTCGGCCTCGCTCAGGGCGCGCATGGCCGTGTAGGCGCCGCGGATCTTGAAGGAGTGGACGGCCTGGAGATCCTCGCGCTTGACCTGGACGGTGCAGCCCAGGCGGGCCGAGAGCGCCTCCATGGTCTGCAGCGGGGTGTGCTCGGCGGCCTCGTAGACCGGGGCGCGCAGGATCTCGCGCAGGTAGCGGCCCGGATCCCAGGTCGCGCCGGGGGTGTCGGACTCATTCACGGCATCCACCCTAGATGATCGGCTCCCGGCACCACGGCGGGCGCTGGGCCGCAGGGCGCGGGACGGACCGGTCTCGTCGGCGGTCATCGGCTCTCATCTGCTCTTATCGGCGCAGCCGCGAGGCGGCCACGGCTGTCACCGACAGGAGCACCAGGGCCGCGGCGGGGGTGGCCACCGCCCAGGGGGCCCGCTCGATGTAGGGCAGGGCCTCGGCCAGGACCAGTCCCCACTCGGGGGTGGGCGACTGCGTCCCCAGGCCGAGGAAGCCCAGTCCGGCCAGGGCCAGGGCGATGCCCGGCAGGCGCAGGGCGGCGTGGCGGGCCAGGGGGCCGATGACGGCCGGCAGCACCCGGGTGGCGGTGATGCGCACCCTCCCCTCCCCCAAAACGGGGGCGATCTGGATGTCGGGGCGCTGGCGGGCCTCCACGACCAGGGCGGCGGCGTGGGAGGCCAGTGGCGCCCAGGCCACGGCGCACACGGCCAGGGCGGCCCCGATCCCGCTGGGCCCGGTGATGGCGGCGACGATGAGGCCGGCCAGCACCGGCGGGGCGGCGTTGGCGACCTCGGTGGGGCCGGTTGACGCCCGCGGCGCCAGGCCCAGGAGGAGGGCGATGAGCAGGCAGGCGGCGGTGACCGCCAGGGCGCTGGCGGCCGTGGAGGCAGCCCCGTGCGCCACGCGGGCCAGCACGTCGCGCCCCAGGGCATCGGCCCCCAGGGGCATGGCGGCGCTGGGGGCCTGGAGGCGGGAGGCCACAACCGCGTAGGGGTCGCGCCCGATTCCCGCGATCACCATGACCACCAGGGCGGCGCTCCCGGCCGCGGTGATGAGCGCGGCCGCGCGCTGGGGGTGGGCCACCGGCGCCGCGGCGGGCAGGCTGGCCCCGGCGGCGCTGCCCATGAGGGCGCGACGGGCCAGCCCGGCGCCGGCGCCCGCCAGGAGGGCCAGGGCCAGCAGGAGGAGGATCCCGGCCTGGAGGGCGGGGATATCCTGGGCGCTGGCGGCCCCCAGCAGGGCCCTGCCCACCCCGGGGATGGCGAAGACCTGCTCGACGGCCACCGCTCCTCCAGTCAGGCCGACGACGACCAGGGCCACCTGCCCGGTCAGCGGGGTCACGGCCCGGCGCAGGACGGCCAGGGCCAGGGCGCGCCGGGGGATGCCGGCTGTGGTCCAGGTCCCCACCCAGCGCTCGGTGAAGGTCGAGGTGATGGCGTCGGCCAGGAGCCCTCCGAGCATGCCGCCGGCGGGCAGGCCCAGGCTGAGGGCCGGCAGCACCACCTGGGCGGGGCTTCCCCAGCCGTAGGGCGGCAGCAGGCCCAGGTAGACCGACAGGATGAGCAGCGCGATGGGGGCCAGGAGGTACTCGGGCAGGGAGGTCAGGATGGCGGCCCCGGTCCCGCCGCGGGGTCGGGGCCGTCCGGCCAGTCCGTCGCGCATGGCGGGCGCGGCCAGCGCCAGGGCCACGACGGCGGCCACGGCCAGGGCGGCTCCCATGAGCCCCAGGGACAGGGTGAAGGCCTGCCAGGTCCCGGGACCCACCTCGCGCCCGGAGACCCAGGAGGTGCCCAGGTCGCCGCGGGCCAGACCGGCCAGCCAGTGGCCGATACTGCCCAGGGGCCCGCCGGCCAGGCCCAGGCTCTGGCGGATGCCCTCGAGGACCTCTGGGGTGGGCTCTCGCTCGGAGGAGGTGGCGCGCAGGATGGTCAGGGCGGGATCGTTGCTGGACAGCCAGGGCATGGCGCCCACCAGGCCCACCAGGGCGGCCATGGCCGCCACCCGGGAGGCCGTGATGACGGCGCCATCGCCGAGCCGGCCGGTCAGCCCGGCGCGCAGGCGGGCGCGCCCTGCCCGCCAGGCCCTGATGGGCAGGGCGCGGACCCGGTCGGGCACAGGGGGCACAGCGGGCACAGCGGACTCAGCGACCTGGGCGGACTCGGCGGGCACAGTGGACTCAGCGCCTTGGGAGACCTCAGCAACCTCAGTGGGCTGGGAGCCCTCAGTGATCTCGGTGATCTCAGTGCTCCCGGTGATCTCAGTGCGCGCCGCGGCGGTGGAGTCGGGGCTCACTGGCTGATCTTCGTGGCGGTGGTGATCAGGGCCCGCTCGCGCGGGTCGCGCTCGGCGCCGCTGAGCCCCGCGGCCTCGCCCTGGAGGACCCGCTCGTGCAGGAGGGGGACGGCGGCGCCAGTGGCCAGGATCGCCTGCTCGGCGGCCATGATCGCCTTGTGGCGCTCCGTGCCGACCTCCAGCGCTCCGGCGCGCGTGACGGCGGAGTCGACGGCGTCGTCGGCCAGGAAGCTCAGGGAGAAGGATCCGGAGGAGGAGAAGTCGGAGACCATGTAGGCCACGGGGTCCCCGGAGTCCAGGACGGTGGCGCGCGAGAGCAGGAAGGCGTCGAAGGCCCCGGCCAGGGCGTCGGGCTCGATCTGGGAGTACTCGCGCACATCGGTTGTCACGGTGAAGCCGGCGGCCTCGAGCTGCTGGGCGAGCAGGACGACGATCTCGCCGAGCTCGGGGCGGTCGGTGTAGGAGCCCAGGGTGATGGTGGTGCCGGCGGGGACGCTGCCGGCCTTCGTGGCGCCGGAGGCCTTGCCGGTGGCGGCCGCCCCTGAGGAGCCGGCGAAGACCTGCGAGCCCCAGGCGCGGTGCTCGGCCGCCCAGGTCAGGGCCGGGCCCAGCAGTCCGGCGGCGGGGTCGGCGTGGCCCTCGTAGACGGTGGTGATGAGGGCGTCGGGGTCCACGGCGTCGCGGACGGCGGCGCGGATGGCGGGGTCGGTGAAGACGCCGGAGCGGGTGTTGAGGTAGAGGGTGGCGGTGCGGGGCATGGGCACCTCGTGGAGGAGGCTGTCCTCCAGTGAGGCGGCCTGGGAGACGGGGATGGCCTCGACCAGGTCGGCGGTGGAGGTGCGCAGGGCGGCGCCGCGGGCGGTGCCATCGGGCACGAAGGTCACGTCGATGCCGGGGGCGGCGGCCTTGTCCCCCCAGTAGTCGTCGTAGCGCTCCAGGGTGGCCGAGGCGGTGCCATTGAGGGTGGTCAGGCGGAAGGGGCCGGTGCCATAGCCGACGGGGTTGACGGCGCCGTCTGGCTGATCGGGGTAGGCGCCGGCGGCCAGGATGGCCAGCTGGGGGCTGGACAGGCGCTGGGGAACGAGGGGGTCGGCGCTGGATGTGGTCACGACGACGTCACCGCCGTCGGCCGTGGCCGTCAGCTCGGTGCCGTCCAGGATGCGCGGCGGGGTGGTGTAGGCCGCCGCGAAGCTCAGGCATGCGGCCACCTGCTCGGCCGTCAGCTCGGTGCCGTCATGGAAGGTCACGCCCTGGCGGATGGTGAAGCGCCAGGTGGTCTCGTTGTCCTGGGTCCACTCGGTGGCCAGGGCGGGCTGGGCGCCGCCCTCGGCGTCCAGGACGACCAGGGTCTCGGCGCAGGACCAGCGCGAGAGCTTGAAGGCGTCATCGGTCAGGGGGTTGAGCCCGGAGCGGGGCGGCTGGAGCATGGCCAGGCGCAGGCGGCCGTCGCCGGAGGTCGAGGAGGTGGAGCAGGCGGCCAGTGCGGCGGCTGATCCGATGCCGACAAGCGCGAGGAACTGACGGCGGGTGGGGGTGTAGGCGGGGCTCATGGTCTCTCCTTGGGTCTGTGGTGGCCGGTGGCCGGCCACGCTGATGGGCCCGGCTCAGGCGGGCAGGTCGGGGACGGCGTCGCGCAGGGCGCGAGTGGCCGGGTGCGCGGGGCTGGTGAGGATTCGCCCCATGGGGGCGTCCTCGACGATCCGGCCCTGGTCCATGACCAGGCAGCGGTGGCAGATGCGGGCGACGGCGGCCAGGTCGTGGGAGACGACCAGGAGGGCCGGGGCGGGCACGGCGCCTTGCTCAGCCGGGGCGGGCACGGCGCCACGCTCAGCCGGGGCGGGCACGGCGCCACGCTCAGCCGGGGCGGGCACGGCGCCACGCTCAGCCGAGGCGGGGTCGTCGTCGGGCTCGGCAGGGCTGGCGGGGCCGGCTGAGCTGGCTGAGTCGGCGGATGGGTCCGCGGCCGCGCCCAGGGCGGCCAGGAGCGCCAGGACCTGGCGGCGAAGGGCGGGGTCGAGTCCGGAGACGGGCTCATCGAGCAGGAGGTAGCGGGGCCGGGGGCCCAGAGCCCTGGCGATGGCCACGCGCTGGGCCTGCCCGCCGGAGATCTCGTGGGGCCGGGAGCTCCATCGGCTGCGGGGGATGTCGAGCTCGTCGAGGAGCTGACCGGCGCGCTCCTCGTGGGCTCTCGCCCCACCCTCGATCCCCAGTGTGCGCAGGGGCCGGGCGACCTGCTCCAGGATGGTGCGGCGCGGGTCGAGGCTGGCGGCCGCCTCCTGGGGGACGTACTGCACGGCGCGCCGGTAGGCCCGCAGGCGCCGGGCGCTGCCGGCTCGCACGGGTGCGCCGTCGAGGCTGATGGTCCCGGTGTCGTGAGGGCCGGGGCGGTCGGCCAGGAGGAGGGCGCGCAGCAGCGTGGTCTTGCCGCAGCCCGATCTGCCCAGCAGGGCGGTGCTCTGGCCGGAGGCGATGTCCAGGTCGAGGCCCGTGATGACGGCGCGTCGGCCGGAGCCGTCGGGGTGGGTGCGGGTCAGGCCGCGGACCTCCAGGCCGCTCATGCGGCCGCGCCGGGCTGCTCGGCGTGGTGGGACTGGCAGGCGCCGCAGGCGGCCTGGTGCGCGCCAACGGCGGCCAGGGCGCTGCTGAGCGTCTCATCGGCGGCGGCGCGGCGCATGGCCGCTGTGGCGGGGTGAGCGGGACGGGTGAGCAGGCGCTCGGTGGGCCCCTGCTCGATGATCCGGCCGCCGGCCATGACGGCCATGGACTGGCAGGTGGCGGCTGCGGGCAGGTCATGGGTGATGAGGAGCAGGGCGGGGGCGCTCTCGGCCCGGGTGAGGCTGGCCAGCAGGTCGAGGATCTCGGCGCGGGCGATGACGTCCAGGGCGGTGGTGGGCTCGTCGGCGATGAGCAGGGCCGGGGATCCGGCCAGGGCCAGGGCCAGGCAGGCCCGCTGGCGCTGGCCGCCGGACAGGCGCGCGGGCACGCGGTCCCCCAGGCCCTCCAGGCCGACGCGGGCCAGGAGGGGCTCGGCGTCGCCCCCCTTCCTGCTGCCCTGGTCCGCGGCGCAGGCCATCTCGATCTGCCGGCCCACGGGGATGAGGGGGTGGAGCGCCGGGGTGGGGTCCTGGGGAACCAGGGCGATGCGGGCTCCGCGGGGACGCTGGGCGGCGGGGATCGGGAGCAGGTTGGGGCCGGCCGGCGCGGCGCCGTCGTCCTGGCCGTCGGTGACGGTCAGGCTCCCGCTGACCTGGAGATTGGGCGGCAGGAGTCCCGCCAGGGCGGCGCAGGTCAAGGACTTGCCGGCGCCCGAGGCACCGACCAGGGCGGTGGAGGTCCCCGGGGTCAGCTCCAGGTCGACGCCGTCCACCAGGGTGGCGGCGTGAGAGAGCACGCGCAGTCCGTCGAGCAGGATGGTCACCGGAACACCCTAAAGGCGATTGAGAATCAATTTCAACTCTGCGGATCCGCGAGCCTCGGATCCGGCGGACTCGCGCGGAAGCGCCACGAGGAGCGCCTCACCAGGGACCAGGGTCCGGTAGAACCGGGTCACGAAGCGTGACATGCATCACATCAGACATTCATAGACGATTCTGTGTTTCGCCTATCGTTGCAACGATAGATCATCACAGAAGCATCACCCTCAATCTCGCGTTCGCGCATTCACAATGCCCCGAGAGGCTGACGATCACCCCGGATGTCGCTAGCCTTGATACGCACCAACGCCAACCGATGGGCGAGATGACGCGGGCCCATTGCCCTGCACGTCCCGCCAAGCACAACGCGCTCTCTGCGCGCCTCGATGTACGCAGGTCCGTCTCGCGACCATTTCAGCGTGCAGGCAGTCGCCGCGCAATTTTTTCACTGCGGCGCGAGATTATCCCACCTCATTCGCGCCCACCCTACAAGAAGGAGGAAGCGTGAGCGCTTTACGCGCAGACCACGTATTCAAGGTGTTCGGACGCTCAGCGCGACAAGCCGTCGCCGAGCTCCAGAAGGGCAGGAGCCGCGAGGAGGTCTCCCGACTGGGCACCGCCGCCGTCATCGACGCGAGTCTCGAGGTGCGCAAGGGCGAGACATTCGTCGTCATGGGACTGTCCGGGTCGGGGAAGTCCACGCTCCTGCGAATGCTCAACGGCCTCCTGCCCCTGACCTCAGGGCACGTGTCGATCGACGGGCAGGACCTGACGACGATGTCCGATAAGGAAGTGCGCGCCATGCGCAGGGAGAAGATCTCCATGGTCTTCCAGCACTTCGCCCTCCTACCGCATCGCAGTGTCCTGGAGAACGCGGCATACCCCTTGGAGATACAGGGAGTGGAGAAAACAACCCGCCATGAGAAGGCCGCCAAGGCCCTTGAGCTCACCGGCCTGGCAGGATGGGAGAACTCCATGCCCTCCGCGCTCTCGGGCGGAATGCAGCAGCGCGTCGGCCTGGCCAGGGCGCTGACCGCCGACACCGACATCCTCCTCATGGATGAGGCATTCTCCGCACTCGACCCCCTCATCAGGCGGGACATGCAGGAGCAGCTCGTCGACCTCCAGGCGACCCTGGGCAAGACCATCGTTTTCATCACCCACGACCTCAACGAGGCGATGTACCTGGGGGACCGCATCGCCGTCATGCGCGACGGACGGATCGACCAGATCGGCACGGCCGAGGAGATCCTCTCGGCGCCCGCGAACGACTACGTCGCCCGCTTCGTCTCCGACGTCGACCGCTCCCGCGTCCTGACCGCCGACTCCCTGGTGGAGAACCCGCCCGTCGTCGTGCGACCGGGCGACGGCCCCAAGGTGGCGCTGCGCCAGATCAACGACGCCAAGGTCGAGGGGGCCTACGTCGTGACCTCCGGCAGTCGCGAGCTGCTCGGCTCGGTGTACGCCGAGGAGCTCGCCGACTCCCTGCAGCACGGGACCGCCCCCCGCACCATCAGCGAGTCCCTTGTCCACCCCGACACCACTGCCGTGCACCCGACGACCACGCTCAGCGACATGTTCTCCGCCTCCGCTGAGGCGCGCCTGCCCCTGGCCGTGACCGACGAGCAGGACCGCTTCATCGGGATCGTGCGCCGCGTGGCCATCCTCCAGGCCCTGGCAGGATCGCCCGATGAGGACGGCCCCTCCGAGGCCGATGCCCCGGGCGCCACGGCGCAGGCCGCGGACGGTGCCGCGGATCCCGCCGAGACGCACCCCGATGACAGCAGCGATCACACCAGCGACCCGGGGCACGGCACCGCCGAGACCTCGACGAGCACCGACCCTCAGGAGGAGGCACGATGAGCGGCGAGCTGTGGTACAGGATCCCCCTGGGCCAGTGGGCGGAGTCCGCCGTCGACTGGGTGACCCGCTCCTGGAAGGTGGTCTTCGACGGCCTGACCCAGGTGCTGGAGTCGTGCTACACGGCGGTCGACACCATTCTGGCGACGCCCCCGTTCTGGCTCATCATCGCCGCGCTGACCGCCCTGGCCTGGTGGGCGCGCGGATGGCGGGGCGCCCTGAGCTCCGCCGCGGGCTTGCTGGTCATCTACGGCATGGACCAGTGGGACAACGCCATGAACACCCTGGCGCTGGTCCTGGTCTCCTCGTTCTTCGCCCTCATCATCGGCATCCCGCTGGGCATCTGGGCGGCACAGCGCCGAGCGGTCTCCCACACGGTCCGCCCGGTCCTGGACTTCCTCCAGACGATGCCGGCCTTCGTCTACCTCATCCCCTTCGTCATCATCTTCCAGGTCGGAATCGTCCCGGCGATCGTGGCCACGGTCATGTTCGCAGTGGCGCCGGGAGTGCGCTTCACCGAGTTGGGCATCCGTCAGGTGGACAAGGAGGTCGTCGAGGCCGGCCGGGCATTCGGTGCCACCCCCGCCCGCGTCCTCTACCAGATCCAGCTGCCGCTGGCCCGCCCCACCATCATGGGGGGAGTCAACCAGGTCATCATGCTCTCCCTGTCGATGGTCGTCATCGCCGGAATGGTCGGGGCCGAGGGACTGGGGGGCGACGTCGTCGCCGCGCTTCAACGGGTCGATGTGGCCCTGGGCACCGAGGCGGGGCTGTCAGTGGTGCTCCTGGCCATCTACCTCGACCGGGTCACGGCCGCCTTCGGCTCGCGCAGCGCCACCCGAGGGGAGTAGCCGTCGCCTCCCTGATCCGACCTGATCCGACCTGATCCGACCCGACCGGCCACGATGAGACGGCACCGGCCGGTCACCAGACACCGACGACCACGATTGACGAACTTGACGAAAGGACCCTCATGACCGCCCTCAGCCATCCCACCACCCTGTCACGTCGCAGCGCGCTGCTGGCAGGCGCAGGAGTCATGGCCGCCACCGGCCTGGCCGCCTGCTCCGGCAGCTCCTCCAGCAGCAAGAACCTGAAGATCGCCGTCCCCTCGGGCTGGGACGAGGGCGTCGCCGTGTCCAACCTCTTCTCGGTGGTCCTGTCCGACATGGACTACAAGGTCACCCTCTCCGAGGCGGACATCGGGGTCACCTTCACCGGCCTGTCCAAGGGCGACTACGACCTCATGCTGGACTCCTGGCTGCCCACGACCCACGCCGCCTACATGGACAAGTACAAGAGCGACCTCGAGGACCTAGGCACCTGGTATAACGAGGCCAAGCTGGCGCTGGCGGTCAACAACTCGGCGCCGATCACCTCCATCAGCGAGCTGGCCGGGTCCGCCTCCGAGTTCAACAATGAGATCATCGGCATTGACGCGGGAGCGGGCCTGACCCAGATCACCCAGGACAAGGTCATCCCCGGCTACGGCCTGGACTCGATGACCTTCAAGATCTCCTCGACGGCGGCGATGCTCTCCGCGCTCGACGGCGCCATGAAATCCGGGGAGAACATCGTGGTGACCCTGTGGAGCCCGCACTGGGCCTACACCGCCTACGACATCCGCGACCTGGAGGATCCCGACGGCCTCTACGGCGCGGCCGAGCAGATCCACTCCCTGGGCCGGAAGGACTTCACCAAGGACTTCCCCGAGGTCGCCGAGATGGTCAAGGGCTTCAGCCTGACCTCCGAGCAGCTCAGTGACCTGGAGAACCTCATGATCAATGAGAACAAGGGCAAGGACAACGAGAAGTCGGCCCGGACCTGGCTGGAGAAGAACCCGGACGTCAGGGCCGCCATGGAGACGCCCTCTGCCTCCTCCTCGGCGGAGAGCACAGCCTCAGCCTCTGCCTCAGCAGGCTGAGCCGCTGGAGGACGAGGGTTCGCGTCGACGACGAGGGTCTGCGTACCGGACGAGGGTTCGCGTCATCCGACTGGGGGTAGCACAGGGGTGATTGACGCAAAGTCACGTCGTCGACGCGAAGTCACGTTCACGGCGCCGCGCGCCCGGCCCGCACTCCGCCGCGCGCCCGGCCCGCACTCCGCCGCGCGCCCGGCCCGCAGGGCGCGCGGCGCCTCACATGCCGGGCCTGCCCAGGTCCAGCACCGCGTCCAGGCCTGCACAGGCCGACCATTCGACTACCTTATGCTCAACGCCGGACGTGACGATGTTATGATCGTCGAGAGCAGGAGGTGAACTATGGCGCAGATGGAGGTGCGCGGCGAGGTGACGTCGCCGCAGGCCCTGGGGCGCCTGCTGTGCCAGGCCCGCATGTCCACCGGGATGAGCCAGCGCGAGCTCGCCGAGCACCTGGGCATCTCCCAGCGCTACGTGTGGGAGATGGAGACCGGCAAGCCGTCCCTGTACACCGACCGGCTCTTCGCCTTCATGCGCGCCACCGACATGCGCCTGACCGCCACCCTCACCATCGATGACAGGCTCTTCGATGAGTGACCTGCGCGTTGAGCTGGACGGAGCCCTGATCGGCACGCTCCGGGGCGAGTGGCGCACCTTCGACTTCCACCCGGCGCGCGAGGGCATCGAGCGATTCGGCCTGGAGTCGACGGCGCTGTCCGTGGCCATCCCTCTGACATTGGCGCCCCGTCGTTCGGAGCGGGAGCGGCGCCAGGCGTGGTTCGCCGGGCTCCTGCCAGAAGGACGCATGCTCAGTCGTCTGGCCGCAGAGGCGGACCTTCCCGTTCACGACACCGTTGGCCTCCTGCGGCGCTATGGGAGGGACCTCGCCGGCGCACTGCAGATCTGGGACCCCGAGGCCCCCGGCGAGCCTCGCACGCCCCGCCTTGAACCGCTGTCCGTGCACGGCGTGGCCGACCTGCTGCGCACCGTCCAGGACTCCCCGCTGGGCAATGCCGACGCGCACGGCAGAACATCCTTGGGCGGCGTCCAGGACAAGATCGTCCTGACGCTCCAGGACGGGAACTGGCACCGGGCCTTGGACGGCTATCCGTCGACCCACCTGCTCAAGCCGCACTCCTCATTGCTGCCCACACTGATCGGGGACGAGGCCTACGGCTCCTTGATCGCCCAGCACCTGGGGCTGGCCGAGCACCGAACATGGATCGAGTCCTTCGAGGACGTCACCACCCTGGTCATCGAGCGCTACGACCGCACGCAGGACACCCCGCCTGGGCGCGTCCACCAGGAGGATCTCAGCCAGGTGCTGGGGGTTGTGGGCGACCAGAAGTATCAGCGCATCGGCGGGCGCGTCTCCTGCACTCGGGTCGCACAGGCACTGGTGGCGCGCCTGCCTGACGCCGAGGAGTCGCTGAGATGGCTGACTCGCATGGTGACGTTGTCGGTCGCGGTGGGGAACCTGGACATGCACACCAAGAACCTCTCGATACTCCACCCCCCAGGTAGCCAGCCGCGACTTGCCCCGGCTTACGACGTCGTGCCCATGGCGCACCGGGCGGGCGACGGAGAGATGGCGCTGGCCGTGGCCGGCGAGTACCGCCACGCAGCACTCACATGCGAGCACCTGGTCGCAGAGGCGAGATCCTGGGGCCTGGGCGCCAACGACGCGCAAGGCCTTGTCACCGGGACCGTTGAGGAGATCCGGGACTACGCCCGCGCACACGACGCCCCGCCACCGGCGGACCCCCGCCTGCCTCACATCATCACCGCATTCTGCGACCGTCTCCTGGCAGGCCAGGAGGTCGGAAGCGTCCAGGACTGAGCCCGCGACCCAGGACGACCAGCCGCGGGCGCAGGCTTCGCATGGCCTGCGGACCGCAATGGCGCCGCTGGTAGGGTCGATGGGTGACTCTGCTCGAGATGGCGCGAATCCACGGCGGCGAGTTCGTGATGCGCGACGCCCGAACATCCTCGACGCGGACCGTGGCGGTGGAGCCCTTCAGCCTTGCGACAACGCCTGTCACAGTGGCCCAGTTCTCCCAGATCCAGATCGGTCATGCCGCCGGCGACTCGGGCTTTGCCCCACTGTGCGCGGTGTCGTGGATCGACGCGGTCCGCTGGTGCAACACCGCATCCATTGCCCAGGGCCTCGACCCCGCCTACCGGCTCGACGGCGCGACCGCGTCCTGGGACGTGGGAGCCGATGGGTACCGGCTTCCCACGGAGGCTGAGTGGGAGTGGGCCTGCCGCGCGGGGACGACGGGCCCTCGGTACGGCGAGCTCAGGGACATCGCATGGACGGAGCAGGACGGACTCGACGGCCCCGCGCCCGTGGCGACCAAGCGACCCAACGCCTTCGGCCTGTACGACATGTTGGGGAACGTGTGGGAGTGGTGCTGGGACTACGCCGATCCGGCGCGGTATGCGGACTACCGGTCCCTTCGTGGCGGTGGGTGGGCGGACAAGGCGTGGAGCTGCCGCGCTTCCGTGCGACGCGGGAGCATGCCCACGGCCCGGTTGGACGACGTCGGGTTCCGCGTCGCCCGGGGCGCCGTGGAGCCCTCAGGTGACGACGAGGTCCAGGGGTGGTCCCACCAGCGAGACGTCTCGCGGGCGAGTATCACTGGTCCCATCCCCTTCGGTTGGACACCGCTTCGCGAGATCACCTAATCACGTCAGCGCGGCCGCCTACGATGGTGCCGCCTTCTCCGGCTCCTCTTCCCGGAACACCTAAGTGTCCTTGCCGGGGAAGGAGGGAGCCAGGGAGGAGGTGAGGGCCGTGACCCGACCGAAAGGCCGGCACGCCAAAGTCCGCGAGGATAAGGAAACGGCCCGGCAGGTGAGCGACGTTCTTAATGCAATCGCTCGCCTGATCCGGGCCGTTGGTGTCCTTGTGGATGCCCTCGGTCGATGGTTCACATGACCCATCGGCCTCGGGGACCCATCCGGTAGCAGCCGGGTGGGTCCCCGCCATTATGCCCCACACGCGGCTGGAGTGTCCACGTGAGGAGCAGCGGGGCCTGCGCTGCGACAGGCGCGCGCCTCCCCGCCCCCGCCTCACATGCCGAGCTTGCCCAGGTCCCGCACCGCGCCGAGGTCCGCGCTCGTGGCGAGCATGGCGTAGGCGCGCAGCGCCGCCGAGACCTTTCGCGGGCGCTCGACATGCGGGGTCCAGGCCGCATCCCCACGGGCCTCCTCCTCGGCCCGGCGCGAGGCGATCTCGTCGTCGGACAGGCGCACCGAGATGGAGCGGGCCGGGATGTCGATGTCAATGATGTCCCCGCTGCGCACCAGGCCGATGAGCCCGCCGGCGGCGGCCTCCGGCGAGACGTGACCAATGCTCAGCCCCGAGGTGCCCCCGGAGAAGCGGCCGTCGGTGAGCAGCGCGCACTCCTTGCCCAGGTGCATGGACTTGATGTAGGTGGTCGGGTAGAGCATCTCCTGCATGCCCGGCCCTCCGCGCGGGCCCTCATGACTGATGACGACGACGTCGCCGGCCTTGACCTGCTTGCCGAGGATCCCCTGGACGGCGTCGTCCTGGGACTCGAAGACCACCGCCGGCCCGGAGAAGGTGAGGATCGAGGCGTCCACGCCCGCGGTCTTGACGATGCAGCCCTTGGTTGCGATATTGCCGAAGAGCACGGCCAGTCCCCCATCGGCCGAGTAGGCGTGCTCGATGTCGCGGATGCACCCGGAGACGCGGTCCACATCGTGGGCCTCCCAGCGCGAGGACTGGGAGAACATCTCGGTGGTGCGCACCCCGGCCGGGGCCGCCAGATAGCGGACGCGGTCCTCCTGGCTCATACCCGAGCCGGGCACGCCGTCGACGCCGGGGCGCATCAGGTCGTAGGCGGCCAGCTCGTCCTCGAGCGTGCCGCGCAGGACGGTGCGGGTGGAGGTGTCCAGCAGTCCGCCGCGGTCGAGCTCGCCCAGGATGCCCATGATGCCGCCGGCGCGGTGGACGTCCTCGATGTGGTAGAGGTTCGTCGAGGGGGCGACCTTGGCCAGGTGGGGGACCTTGCGCGACAGGCGGTCGATATCCGCCATGGTGAAGTCCACCTTGGCCTCCTGGGCGGCGGCCAGCAGGTGCAGGACCGTGTTGGTCGACCCGCCCATGGCGATGTCCAGGCACATGGCGTTCTCGAAGGCGGCCTTGGTGGCGATGGAGCGGGGCAGGACGGTCTCGTCCTCGCCCTCGTAGTAGGCCTTGGTGATCTCCACGATCTGGCGGCCCGAGCGCTCGAAGAGCTCGCCGCGATCGGAGTGGGTGGCCAGGAGGGTGCCGTTCATGGGAAGGGCCAGTCCCATGGCCTCGGTCAGGCAGTTCATGGAGTTGGCGGTGAACATGCCCGAGCAGGACCCGCAGGTGGGGCAGGCCAGGCGCTCGATGTCGGAGATGGTCCGGTCATCGACGGTGGGGTCGGCGGCGTCCATCATGGCGTCGATGAGGTCGAGCTTGCGGGTGGTGCCGTCGGCGGCCACCATCTTGCCCGACTCCATGGGGCCCCCGGAGATGAAGATGGCGGGGATGTTCAGGCGCATGGCGGCCATGAGCATGCCGGGGGTGATCTTGTCGCAGTTGGAGATGCACACCAGGGCGTCGGCGCAGTGGGCGCTGACCATGTACTCCACGGAGTCGGCGATGAGGTCGCGACTGGGCAGGGAGTAGAGCATGCCGTCGTGACCCATGGCAATGCCGTCGTCGACGGCGATAGTGTTGAACTCCTTGGCCAGTCCCCCGGCGGCCTCGATCTGACGGGCCACCATCCGCCCGACGTCGCGCAGGCCCACATGCCCGGGGACGAACTGGGTGAAGGAGTTGGCAATCGCGATGATGGGCTTGCCGAAATCGGAGTCCTTGACGCCGGTGGCCCGCCACAGGGCGCGGGCGCCGGCCATATTGCGGCCGGAGGTGGAGGTGGCGCTGCGGTAGACGGGCATGAGGACTCCTCAGGAGGACCAGTAGGACCACCCCAGATTAGCGGTCGCCGTGTCATCTCGACGCAGGTGGTCACTGTGCAGTCGACGGCGAGCCCGCCCCGCCGGCGGCATCCCTCAGGCGTAACTGGCCACGATGCGCCGGGCGGCGCCGTCGACCGTCATGGTCCCGCCGTGCGGCAGGATCCACTGGGGGCGGGTGTGCCCGAAGGGAGCGCCCACGCAGACAACCGCCTCCGGGTTGTAGAGGCCGACCGTCTCGATGACCGCCTCCCTCTGCTCGGCCCGACGTCGGGCCCGGGTCTGGGCGTCCGGGCGATCCTCCAGTGAGGACGCCGGCGGTCGGGCGACGAGGACGGCGTCGACAGCGGCCAGCAGCCCCCTCTCCCCCATGGCCCGCAGCATCATCCTGACCTCACTGGCCGATGGCAGGGCCTCGGAGGTCTCCAACAGCATGACCGCGCCATCCAGGACCCGGGGGTCCGCCGGGAAGCGGCCCGCGGCGAGGATGGCCTGGAGGACCTCCAGGCAGCCGCCCCAGGTCGGGCCCGTGACTGTGCGCCGCGGTCCCGCCCACGTCCAGCGCTCAGTGGCCTCGCGCTGCCCGTTCTCGCTCAGCGCCCGCGGGTCGAGCCAGTCGACACCGTAGTCCTCCGACTCCCCGGGCTCGGTGATCTCCAGGGACTCGCCGCTCAGGAGCGCCGCTCGCAGGGAGGCCAGGTGGATGGGGTCGACCTGCGGGCCGGGCCCCAGGTGCACCTGGGAGGAGCCGCCGTAGAAGCTCGTGACCCCGTTGCCCCAGAGCCACTGGTGCAGGTTCGTGTTGTCGGAGTACCCGAGGAAGGGCTTGGGGTCACGGCACACGGCCTCCGCCTCGAGATGGCGGATGACGGTGATCTGGTCCTCGCCGCCGACTGTGGCCAGGATGGCCCGGACGCTGGGGTCGGCGAAGGCGGCGTTGAGGTCGCGAGCGCGCTCGGCGGGCGAGGCGCCCAGCTGGCGCGTCGTCGGGTACTCAACAGGGATCAGGCCGGTCAGGTCGACCAGTCGCGCCATGGCCTGCTCGTGGACCGCCGGGGCGAAGCCCGGAGCCGCCAAGGAGGGCGAGAGGACGGCGATGCGGTCACCGGGTCGGGCTTTGGCGGGGCGGCGCAGATCCATACTGGATTGGACCACGCCAGTCACGCCCCGGCAAGGTGAGATTAGCGCGGATGAGTGACGCCGAGGGATCACCATCGGCCTTGCCGTGCGGCGCAGGCCAGTGGGCCGGGCGAGCGAGCTCGAGCCCGAGGCCCTCGCGGTTGAGCCTGGTCCGCAGCGTCTACGCCGCACGGAGGAGCCGCGATCCACTCAGACGACTATTCATCGAGAGAATACACTCAGCGTATAGTCGCTGGCATGGACTCACGACTCACCATGCTGGGCCTGCTCGGCGCTGGTCCCAGCCACGGATACGACCTCAAGCACTCCTGGGACCGCTGGTTCTCCACCACCCGCCTCCTGGCCTTCGGCCAGGTGTACGCCACTCTCGCCCGCCTGGCCCGCGACGGCCTCATCACCCAGATCGACTCGGCCCCCGGCTCCGGCCCCGAGCGCAAGCGCTACGAGATCACCGACGCCGGCCGCGCCAAGGTCGCCGACTGGCTCGCCACGCCCGAGCCCCCCGACGCCTCCATCCAGGCCGACCTCTTCGCCAAGACCGTCATCGCCCTCATGCTCGACGACGACGCCGCCGGGCTCCTGGACGCCCAGCGCGCCCGCCACATGGAGCGCATGCGCGAGCTCACCCGCCTCAAGACCGGCGGCGACCTGCGCACCGTCCTGCTGGCGGACCACGCCCTGTTCCACATCGAGGCCGACCTTCGCTGGATGGAGACCACGGCGGCGCGCCTGGGCGAGCTGCGCACCGCGCTGCGCGAGGAGGCCCACTCATGAGCCCCGCGCGCACCGCCTCGCCCGACCGAGCCGCAGGCACTGACCAAGCCGGCGCACCGTCGTCGGCCAGCACCACCATCATGAGCGCCCGCGGACTGCACCTGGCCTTCGGGCAGACCAAGGCCCTGCGCGGCGTCGACCTGGACATCACCGCCGGGGAGGTCCTGGCCATCACCGGCCCGTCGGGCTCGGGCAAGTCCACGCTCCTGCACGTCCTGGCCGGCGTGCTCGTCCCCGACGCCGGCAGCGTCGACTACGGCGGCACCACCGTCACCGACCTGGACGAGGCGGCCCGCTCGCGCCTGCGCCTGCACGAATTCGGCTTCGTCTTCCAGTTCGGCCAACTCCTGCCCGACCTATCCGCCCTGGACAACGTGACCGTGCCGCTGCTGCTGACCGGCACTCCGCGCCGCAAGGCCCTGGCCGCCGCTCGCGACGCCCTGGCCGAGCTGGACCTCGCCGAGCACGCCGCCAAGCGCCCCACCCAGATGTCCGGCGGCCAGGCCCAGCGCGTGGCCATCGCCCGAGCCCTGGTCACCGGCCCGCGCATCCTCTTCGCCGACGAGCCCACCGGCTCCCTGGACTCCCTGGCCGCCGAGCGCGCGATGGAGGCGCTCGTCGGATCCGTGCGCGCTCGCGGCGCCTCCATGGTCATCATCACCCATGACGCGCGCACCGCCGCCTATGCCGACCGCGAGGTCACGGTCCGCGATGGGCGCCTGACCATCGGGGGCCCGGGCGGCGCCGCCTCGACCGCGGCTGCGGCGACTACAGCGACCACCGCGACCACAGCGGGAGGCCCGCGATGACCTCCGTCGTCCTGACCCGCCTGATCCTGGCCGCCGACCGCGCCTCGCGGCGCCGCGCCCTGGGGATGGTCGCGGGCATCGCCGTCGGCGTGGCCCTGGCCCTCATCCTGCTGGCCGCCTCCCAGGCCCTGCCCATGCGCACCGCCCGCTCCAGCTGGGCGGCCCTGCAACTGGAGCAGTCCCAGGCGCTGACCCCCGAGACAGTCCTGGCCGGCGACCAACTGGCCGTGGCCTCATCCGTGGACGTGCACGACGGCGCCCAGATCACCGTCATGCACGTCGCCCAGCCCGACGGCGGCACAACCGCCCGCATCCCCGGCGCGAGCGCCGTGCCGGCGCCGGGCGAGTACCTGGCCTCCCCCGCCCTGGCCGAGCGCATCGACTCCACGCCCGCCGACCAGTTGGGCGAGCGCTACGGCACGCGCGTGGGGACGCTCGCCGAGGAGGCCATCGAGGGCCCCGACTCCCTCGTGGTGGTCGTGGGCGCCGACCTGCCCACCGTGGCGGCCACGGGCGGCATGGTCGACCCTCAGGTCGTCACCGAGCTGAACGGCACGCCCTTCGCCAGCATCTCCTATCAGATCGCCATGATCATCGGCGCCATCGCTCTGCTCGTCCCCGCGCTCGTGCTGGTCGCCGTCGTCACCGACCTGGGGGCCGCCCAGCGCGCGGAGCGCTTCGCGACCCTGCGGCTCATCGGCGCCACGCCCCGGCAGGTCGCCGGCGCAGCCGCCATCGAGGCGGCGGCCACCACCCTCCTGGGCACCGTGGCCGGGGTCGCTCTCTACCTGGCGAGCATCCCGGCCGCCGCCCGGATCACCATCGCCAGTTCGCGCTTCTTCCCCGCCGACCTGCTGCTGAGCCCCCTGACCATCACGGGCGCGGTCCTGGTGGCGACGGCGGCCGCAACCCTGGTCGCCTGGTGGCGGACCCTGCGGGCCGACGTCGGCCCCCTGGGCGGGACGCGCGAGCGCCACGAGACGCGTCCGCGCCTGGTGGGTCTCCTCCCGCTGGCCATCGGGGTGATGGGCCTGGCCACGATGGGCCTGGTGCGCGACCACGCGCCGCGCCTCGCAGCCCCGGCGATCCTGGGCTCCTTCGTGCTGACCATGCTGGGGCTGCTGGCGGCCGGGCGCGTGCTGACCTGGTGGGTGGGGCGCCTCGGGCAGGCCGGCGCCCGCAGCGCCGCCCAGGTCATCGGCTTCGCGCGGATCACCCAGCACCCGAGGGCCGTGTTCCGCACGGTGTCGGGGCTGGTGGCGGCGCTGTACGCGGTGACGGTCTTCGCCGTGGCCATCACGGCGGCCGCGGGGACGCACTCGGTGGAATCCAGTGGTGGCCGTTTGGCGCCGACGGCGATCGCCGCCTTCCCCACGAATCCCGACCCGGCCGTCGCCGCTGAGGTCGCTCAGCGTGTCAGTGCGATCCCCGGGGTGAGGCGCGTGGTCCAGGCGACCCTCACGGAGCCCGCGCGCAGCCCCGACGGCTCATTCAAGCCGGGAGACTTCGGCTCCCTGGTGCTGGAGGCGGATGACGCCCAGGCCCTCGGCGCCCCCACCGCGCCCAAGGGAGCCCGCAGCGTGTCGATCAACGCCCTATGGGTGTTCACGGGCGAGCCCGCCCGCCCCACAGCCGTGACGGGTCCCACCCCCGAGGGCCTGCCGGCCTTCATCATCGATGTCGCACCGGGAAACCAGGAGGCTGCCGAGCGAGCGCGCACACTCCTGTTCACCTCCGATCTGCATCTGAGCAGCGCTCCGATGTCCCGCCTGGACCGGAGCGTGGTGGAGGCGGGCGCGGTGGAGAACCAGTTCGCCACCATGGGGTACATCGGGATCCTCATTGCCACGGGCATCTCCGCCGTGTGCATGGGGGTGTCCACCATCGCGGCCCTGGTGAGCCGCAAGCGCGTGCTGGTGCTGCTCAAGCTGACCGGCATGCCCACCCGCACCGTGCGCTCGATCATCGGCTACGAGACCTGGGCACCGGTGATCGTGGTGGTCGCGCTGTCGATCGGGCTGGGAGCGCTGACCGGGTGGGGCATCGTCTCGGGCCTATCCGCCCGGAGCGTCGAGTGGCCCGAGCCGATGTACTACGTGGTCCTGGCGATCAGCCTGGTGCTGGTGGCGGCCAGTGTCCTGGGGGCGACCCGCGCCGCCCGGCGGATGCTGCAGGGGACCACGGTGCGCTTCGAGTAGGAGGGTGCGCGGACAGGCGGGGCTCATCGCCGAGCCTGGCGGACGTGACTTTGCGTCGACGACGTGGGTTCGCGTCAATCACCCCTGTGCAAGCCCCAGTTCGATGACGCAAGCCCTCGTCCGATACGCAGAACGTCGTCCCCGCCACCGCGACACCGCGCGCCAAGCGGGAGGCCGATGCGATGAGGGCCCCTGCGAGCACTGGACCACTGGACGAGCCGCGTAAAGCACGGTTGCTCACTTCCCAGTCAAGCAAGTCGATCACGGGATACTCACGCGAGAACGCCGATCCCGGAAGGCGAGAAGAGCCGGACAGCCAGGTCCAGTCAAGCAACGCTCATCGTCACCTGAGGCTTCACACCGTCGTCACTCACCCGGCTGCCGCCCATGACGGCAGGTACCTACGCGCCTTGGTCCCAGCTCCTGGGTTCTCGATCGCGATGGCTCCACTATCGAGCGCCTCCTTGATGAAACGCGAGACCTGTGCTCGGTTCCCTGCGGTGATTCCGAACCTCTCACGCACCGACGTATTGGTCATCGGCCGCTGATTCACGTAGCGCAGACACGCGTGGAAGTAGATGGCGTTGATACGGTCATCAGTGTCCATGAGAGACAACTGCCTGGGACCGAGCAGAACCACCCGGGTGGAGCGGCCGTCCAGGACTACTCTCGGCGCTGGGAGCACAGCCTCCTCCACCGCCTCAACGATCTTGTCCCATCCACTCCCACGCTCCTCGCACACGCCGATCATCCTCATCACTCGCGCCATCCACTCGTTGCGGGATTGCGGTGTCCCATCGACGAAGCGACGGAGATCCCTGGCGAACAGCAGGGCACCGCCAGCCGCCACGGACCAGCCGGTGCTCAACGAATATCGAATGACCCCCGCACCGACAAGTACCTGTAACACAGCGTCCTGACTTGCAGGACGCGGAACATGCATCAACTGAAAGAACGAGTCGACGTCAAGAATCTCAAAGAGATCACCGGGCTCCAGATCCTGCGCAACCACACAGTCCTCAAAGGTCTGAGTCGTCAGCCGCTCCCACAGATGTCTTTCGAGCACAGGCTCACTACCGAGAACCTTGCAATACGACTGCCTCCTCATGTAAGCCTCACCCCTGAACCGAACTGGGCGCCCCACAGCGGCAGGAACCTCGAGGACGACCAGTCGATGCCCTGCACGCTCAATCTCTCCAACAAGCAGTTCACCGTCGAGGGTGAGCGAACGGGACAACCATGGGAGAAGATCCTCGTTACCCTTGCCCTTGAGCGACCGGAGATCGACTGTCGTGCCGACGACGACCAGATCCTTGTCCTGCACTCCCCACACGAGGTAGCCAGCCGGCTGGCCGACAAGTGCCGCGCTGTTGGCCAAGGAGGAGAGCCGCTCGCCGATCATCACCGGATCAGCGTTGCTCTCCTTGAACTCGACAACCTCCGACTCCCGTCCCTCGGACAGCAGTCGATCAAGAACCTTGTCCCAGTCCCGCATGGTTGTCCCCTGGCTCCGACGCTCTCAGTCAAGCAAAACCATAGCGACTTTGCGGCGCCATTTCGCGCCTGTCAGTCCCCCAGCCGTCCGACGCGCACATGCCAGTCAAGCAAACCAAGGGCGACTCACGCCTCCCGCCCTCACCCCGATACCGGCCCGCCACCGCGACACCGCGCGCCAAGCGGGAGGCCGATGCGATGAGGGCCCCGCGAGGCCGACGGCGGCCGGCCACGCGGGTGGTCGGCCGCCGTCGGGAGGTGGGCGGTCAGGGCAGGGCGGGCCTCACATGACGCCGAGGATCTCGGTGACGAAGACGAGGGTGTCGCCACCCTTGATGCCGGCCTGGGGGACACCGCGGTCCCCGTACCCCAGCTCGGCGGGGATGGACAGCAGGACGCGCGAGCCCACCCGCTGCCCCACCAGGCCGTCGTCCCAGCCCCGGATGACCATGCCCACACCCACCTGGAAGCTCAGCGGCTGGCCGCGGTCGTAGGAGTTGTCGAAGACCTGGCCGTCCCAGACCTGGCCCAGGTAGTGGCAGGCGATGTTGTCGCCGGCCTCGACGACCTGTCCGTCGCCGGCCTCCAGCACCTGGACCTGCAGGCCCTCGGGGGCCTGGGAGCCGGGGAAGGTGAGAGCGGGCTTGGAGCCCTTGTCGCCCTGGACGGTGGGCATGTTCGTGTTGATCATGCCGCCACCCTAGGCCAGTGGGCGGGCCGCGCCGGGCACCGGGGCCTCGGCTCGCGGCGAACCGGCCCTGCCGCCGGGCCGGCCGGCCGCTCCCCCGGCAGAGTCGGCCCTCCCGGATGCGTCAGGCCGGCCCGGTCTGGGGCGCGCGATGGCGCCGCTCAGAACGAGCCGGCCTGGCAGTGCGGCAGGAGCAGGACGAGTCGGCCTCCTCGAGCCCCTCAGTCCCCTCAGTCCTCTCAGTCGCGGAAGTAGGACAGCAGCCGCAGGAACTCCAGGTACATCCACACGATGGTCACCACCAGCCCGAAGGCCGCGGCCCAGGCGTAGCGCTGGGGGATCTGGTTCTCCACGCCGCTCTGGATGTACTCGAAGTCCACCGCCAGCATGAAGGCGGCCATGACCACCGCCACCAGGCCCAGGATGACGCCCAGCGGGATGCCCATGATCTCGATGCTGCGCAGACCCCACTGCCCGCTGGTGACGCCGAACATCATGAGGCCCAGGTTGATGAGGCTGAACAGGGCGTAGCCGCCGATCGCCACGAAGAGCACGCGACGGGCGCGGCCCTGGACCCGGAAGCCGCCGAAGGCGTAGGCGCACAGCATCGCGACGAAGGTCGCCCCGGTGGCGAGCACGGCCTGCATGACGATGCCCGGGTAGCTGTACTCCATGTAGCCCGAGAAGGCTCCCAGCAGCAGGCCCTCGAAGACCGCGTAGGCGATGATGAGGGCCGGGGAGGGCTTGGACTTGAAGCTGTTGACCAGCCCCAGGACCAGGCCGCCGATCAGGCCGGCGAACATCGCCATGACGCCCAGGCCCACAGTGGCCGGGGTGGTGATGAGGTTCCAGGACACCGCGCCGACCGCCACGATGACGGCGAACAGGCCCGCAGTGCGGATGATGACGTCGTCGTAGGTCATCCGGCGCATATCGGCGCTGGTGGCCGACGGCGCCCGGTACTGCGCCTCCATGGAGGCCAGCTGATCAGGGCTCACGCCGCCGTACTGCTGGGGCATCTGCCCGTAGCCGGTCTGCTGGGGCGCCTGCCCGTAGCCGGGCTGGTAGCCGGGCATGGTCGGGTAGCCGTTCGGGGTTGTCTGTGCCGCTTCGCGCACGCCGCCGCCCGGTTGGAAGGCCGAGCTGCGGCTGAAGTAGGGGTTGCTCATATGGTCTCCTTGGTTCGGGGCTGCGGGACCTGTCCGCGCAGCGGCCCGGCGCATGCGCGGGCCTCACCGGGCCCAACACCGGAACTGGGCTCATTATGCCCGCAGCCCCGGATCGCAGAAAGCCCGCGCGCGCCGCCTCGCCAGGCCTCGCCCTATCTCCCCAGGCCTCGCCAGGCCTCGCCCCATCTCCCCAGGCCTCCCCAGGCCTCCCCGGGTGCACGGGTACCGGAGCTGCTGGCGCTCACACGCATCTTGGGGCAGACTCCTGGCCATGCGCGCACGCACTCTGTTCCTCATCCCCGCGCTACCCCTTCTCGCGCTCGGGATCACCGCCTGCCAGACCTACACGCCAATCGCCATCACCAGCGTGGAGCCATCCAAGGGCGCATCCGACAGCGCATCCGAGAGCCCCTCCGAGTCCCCCTCCCCCGAGCCTGAGGACTCCCCCACCCCGAGCCCCACCTCGTCTCCGGACTCCACTCCTGAGAGCGTCGCCATCACCAGCCTGTCCGTCGGGGACTGCATCCTCAACCCCGGCGAGAACTCCGGCGCCACGATGGAGCGGGTCGATTGCGGCGTCTCGCACTACGGCGAGATGTTCTACACCGGGACCTCAGGATTGACCGACTACGACGAGACCAGCCTGACCGATGAGATCCAGCTGGCCTGCGAAAGCGCCATGACCAGTTACATGGCTCCTGGCAGCACCGATGGCTACTCCTTCAAGTACTGGTACCCCCAGGCAACGGCGTGGGCGGCGGGCAACCACGACTACTACTGCGTCGCCATCAAGGAGGACGAAACCGATTTCACCGGCACGCTCAAGGGCGGAGGCTCGGACGGGGGCTCAGGCGGGGGCTCGGGCGGAGGCAGCGAGACCACCTGAGCCCAGCGGCTCTGAACCTGCGCCGTCGCGAGGAGCGCAGCGCACCGCAACCTCCTCCCCTCGGAGGACCACTCTCCACCACCGGTCCCGGAGGCTCCCGGAAGCGCTTTCCTCTCCCTGGCCGATTACTCTGACACCGCGCCCTTCCTAGCCTGATGCCAGCGAGCCGGACCAGCATTCCGGCCACCGGAGCATCCCGGGCACGAAAGTCGCGCACCACGATCGGAGCGGTCGGTCTGACCAACCTGGCCGTGACGCCTCAGCGCGACCGCGCCGCGACGGCCACAACGACCGCCGTCGCGCCCAGGGCCCTGGTGCCGCTGCTGTCCAACCGGCTCGCCCTCCCCCACCGGGATGCCTGAGCACAATCGCGAGGACACGCGCATGACCACCCTGACCGAGCCGGAGCACTCCAGCTCCACCTACGCTGACCGACCGTCACCGGGCGCAAGCGGCGGTCAGCGGCCCCTCATCGCGCGGACCGAGCCCTCCCGAGCCCAGGGCCGGCCGCCGGCGGACTCCCCCAGCCTCTACCTCCTCAGGGCAGCCGCCCAGGCCATGCCCAGCCTGTCCGGGCAGCACTCCGACCCCCGTGCGCGCACGATCCTGCCCGGCAATGACACACTTGCCCCGATGCCTTCCTCCTTCACGCATGCGCACCCGGGCCCGGCAGCCTCCGCGGCCCGCTCGACGCTCCTTGGCCGACTGAAGGACTGGCGCCTCAACCACCCCATCCAGGTCGACGCCCTGCTCGCCCTGGGATTCCTGGTGATCGGCGCCCTGTGGGCCCTGCTGGCGGCCACCAGCACCCGGGTGTACAGGACCACGCCCCCTGACGCACTGAGCATCATCCCGGTGCCCGTCGCGACTCTGCTCGTCGTCGCTGCCGCCCTGGCGCTGCGGCGCCGCGCCCCCCTGGCCTGCGGGGCGGTCGTCCTGGCGGCCTCGCCACTGGCCATCGTGTTCATGAAGTACGTGATGGGCCGTGGGGCCGACACCGTCGAATACGGCCTCTACCTCATGATCCTGCCCGTCCTGCTGAGCATCTCCATCTCCGTGGGGACTGTGAGCTCCCACAGCCGGATCTCCACCTCCTGGGCGGGCTGGGTGGTCGCCACCATGATCCCGCCCCTCACCTTCCTCCTCATCGGCGAGGCCGATCCCCTGACCCCGACCGAGCAGGCGCGCGAGTGGACCCCCTACGCCGTCATCTTCCTGGCGGCGCAACTCGTGGGCCTGTCCGCCCGGTCCAACCGCATGCGCCTGGAGGAGGCGGAGGCGCGCTCGGTGCGCCTCGCCCTGGCCCGCGAGCAGAGCGCCCTGCTCGCCGCCGCCGAGGAGCGCAGCCGGATCGCCCGGGAGATGCACGACGTCGTGGCCCACTCCCTGGCCGTCATGATCACCATGGCCGACGGCGCCAGTGCCACCATCGATCGTAAGCCGGAGCAGGCCAAGCAGGCCCTGGAGATGCTCTCCGAGGCCGGCCGCACCGCCCTGGCCGACACCCGGCGCCTGGTGGGCGTGCTGCGCGAGGACCCCAGTGTGTCCACCAGGCACTCCGAGCAGTCCGGTCACTCGGCCTCCGGCGCTGCCAGCACTGCTGGCACTGACCCCACCGAGCCCACTGAGCCCGCCGAGCCCGCTGGCCCGGCGGGGCCCCGCCCCGAGGGCGACCAGGCTGGGGCGACCGGGGGGCGCTGGCACCGCAAGGCCCGTCGTCGCACGGGCGGCGATGCGCCCGCCTCGGCAGCCGGCCCCCAGGTGCGCGACCTGCCCATGCCCGAGTTCGCCCCACCGGGGACCGTCGCCCCCATCGAGCCCAGCGCGCCGATCGAGGACCTGCGCCACCAGGCCACCTCCGACAGCACCGACCCCACCACCGGGACCCTGCCCACCGCACCGGCACCCGAGCAGGCCGATATCGGCGCCCTGGTCGCCCGCTTCACCAAGGCCGGCGTGCCGGTGTCCTACTCCTGGTCGGGCAGGGACCTGCCCGACGACAAGGCGCTGCAGCTGACGCTGTTCCGCATCGCGCAGGAGGCGCTGACCAATGTGCTGCGCTACGCCCCCACCACCTGCGCGGTGACGGTCGCCGTCGAGCGGCACAACGGGACCGTCGTGCTGACCGTTGACAATGAGGCCGCTCCCGGAAGCCGGCCCATGCACGGCTCGGGCAAGGGCCTGATCGGCATGCGCGAGCGCGCGGCGGTCTATGGTGGGTCTGTGCAGGCCGGGCCCACCGCCTCCGGGTGGCAGGTGCGCGCGGTCCTGCGCTGGGATGAGAACGACGAAGGAGCCTCCTCATGGCAGACGCCCCTGTGAGCAGCTCTGCTGCCGACTCCGAGCAGGAGGAGGCACGCAGCGTCAGCGTGGTCCTGGCTGACGACCAGGCCCTCATGCGGATGGGCTTCCGCATGGTGCTCGACGCCGAGAACGGGATCGAGGTGGTCGGGGAGGCCTCTGATGGCGCCACCGCCATCGCCCAGGCCCGTGCCCTGCGCCCCGACGTCATCCTCATGGATGTGCGCATGCCCGGCATGAACGGGATCGAGGCCACCGAGGTCATCGTGCGCGAGTGCCCCGGCACCCGCATCCTCATCCTGACCACCTTCGATCTGGATGAGTACGCCTTCTCCGGCCTGCGCGCCGGGGCCTCCGGCTTCCTGCTCAAGGACACCCGGCCCACCGAGCTCGCCGAGGCCATCCGCACCGTGGCCTCGGGGGAGGCCGTCGTCTCCCCGCGCATCACGCAGCGCATGCTGGAGATGTTCGCCACCGCCCTGCCCGATGCCGGCACCAGTGCCGCCGGATCCGGCGAGGACCCGCGGATCGCCTCCCTGACGCCCCGGGAGCGCGAGATCCTCGTGCTCATGGCCCGCGGGATGTCCAACGCGGAGATCGCCGACCACCTCGTGGTCTCCGCGACCACCGTGAAGACCCATGTGGGCAATGTGCTGGCCAAGCTGGATGTGCGCGACCGCGTGCAGGCCGTCGTCGTCGCCTACGAGACCGGCCTCATGACCTGACTCCGCCAATTTGCGTGAGTTCGTGCTTTTCCAGGCCCGGAGAAGTACGAACTCACGCAAATTGGCGGAGTCACGGGGTGTGGAGGCGCTGCTGGGCCTCCTCGAAGCCCAGGAGGGCGACCTGCTCGACGGCGTCGGCCGCCCGCTCCAGGGTGACGGCCAGCTCCTCGCGCTCTCGCGCCGGGACATCCGACAGGACGAAGGCCGCGGGGTCCTGCCGGCCGGGTGGCCTGCCCACGCCCACGCGCAGGCGCGCGTAGTCCTTGGCGCCCAGAACCGAGGAGATCGAGCGCAGGCCGTTGTGGCCGCCCTCCCCTCCCCCGCGCTTGAGCCGCAGCTCGTGGGCGGGCAGGTCGAGCTCGTCGTGGATGACCAGGAGCCGGTCCGTGCCCACGCCGTAGTAGTTGGCCAGTGCCTTGACCGGACCGCCCGAGACATTCATGAAGGACGTCGGGGCCGCCAGGATGGCGCGAGGCCCGGGAGCGCCCCCGGGCGCCATGCCCAGGCGCGCCTCGGCCACGTGGGCGCGGGCCTTATGCGCGGACATCCGGGCCCCGGCACGCCCCGCCAGCACATCGATGACCATATGTCCGATGTTGTGGCGGTTGCGGGCGTACCGGGGCCCGGGGTTGCCCAGCCCGACGACGAGCCAGGGGTCAGAGCTCACCGGGCTCATTGGGCTCATCGGCTCACCGACTCACTCGGCCTCAGGGGCCTCGGGCTCGGCGGGAGCGGCGGTGGCCACGACGTTCTTGTCGGCCACGTTGACCACGGCGGTCTCGGGGTCGGCGACGGCCTGGACGCCCTCGGGCAGGGTCAGGTCGGCCACGGTCAGGACGGTGCCGCCGGCAACCCCGGTAATGTCGACGTCCAGGGTCTCGGGGATGGAGACCGCGGGAGCCGACAGGGTCACGTGGGAGGCCTCGATCATGTGGATGGTGCCGGGGGCAGCCTCGCCGACCACGGTGACGGGGACCTCGACCTCAACGCGCTCGGTGAGGTTGACCAGGAGGAAGTCGACGTGCTGAACGCCGGGGCGGATGGGGTGGCGCTGCACCTCCTTGGCCAGGGCCAGGAGGGTCTCTCCCTCGATGTCGAGCTCGACCAGGGCGTTGTCGTTGCTGCGCAGGGCCAGACGGGTGGCGTGCTCCTCCAGCAGGAGGTGGCGGGGCTCGGTGCCGTGGCCGTAGACGACGACGGGGACCTGGCCGGCGCGGCGGGCCTGGCGGGCCGAGCCCTTGCCGAACTCGGTGCGGTTGACGGCCTTGAGGGTGACGGCGTCATTGGTCATGGTGCGCTCCTTGTGCTCATGCGGGGCGCGGGCCCCGCTGGTGGTCCGGCGGGCGCGAGGACGCGCAGTGCCGCGGGCACCACCACGTCGATCACGGATGCGCGCCGTTGGCGCGTCCCTCGCCGGGGCAACTCGGGAAGTTTATCCCACCGGCCGGCCCCTCCCAATGCGGTGGTCCTCACGCCGGCGCCCCGAAGCCCCGGCGCCCCGCCGGCGCGGACGGGATCGAACAGGAAAACCGACAGCCCTCCACCGAATCCCCGGCGCCCCGCCGGCGCGGACGGGATGCCCGACGGCTACATGACCGTGATCACCAGCCACCCGGCGCCCCGCCGGCGCGGGCGGGGTCAGGGCGCCAGGAGCGCCAGGACGCGGCGGACCTCCTCGATGGGCAGCTGGCCGGGCGCCGAGGCGGGCCCGGAGGCGACGGCGAAGGTGAGGGCCGAGCCGAAGACCGGGGCCACCCGGCTCACCGCCCCAAGGGCCCCCATGGAGATGGCGGCCACGGGGATGGACAGCCGGGCCTGTGCTCGCGCGCCCACGCCCAGCAGACGGACGACATCGGCGCCGTCGGCGGGCATCACGGCGATCTTCGCCAGGTCAGCGCCGTGGGAGGCCATCGCGGACAGGACCGCCTCCATCCGCGCATCGGGGGGCGTGGCGACGACGTCGTGGAAGGAGCCCACCACATCGATCCCGAGCCCATGGGCCGCAGCCGCCACCGCGGCCAGGCAGCCCCGCTCGACCTCCACGTCGATCGCCGCCACCGCCGCCGCCACCGCTGCCGTCCCGCCTGTCCCGGCAACCCCCTCCAGGAGGCTCAGGAGGAGGGCCTCGTAGTCGCCGTCGGGCAGGGCGACCCGACCGCCCTCAGCCCGGGTGCGGCAGGTCAGCAGCAGGGGCGCGCCGGCACCGGCCACCGCCAGGCAGGCCTCCAGCGCCGCCCGGCAGGCCTCGGCCGTGCCCGCCTCGCCCGACCCGCCGGACCCGCCCGACCCATCAGCCCCGGTCGGCTCACCCAGGGCGCGGGCGACGCCGTCGAGCAGGTCGAGGCGCAGCTCGAGCACGTCGGCACCGGCGGCGACGGCGCTGCGGGCCTGGTCGGCCGCCTCGGCGGGGCCGGGCCCGGTCAGGGAGACGACGATGGCCGGCGCCCCCGCGCCGATGCGCGCGCCTCCCCACCTCAGGGTTCGGGTCTCCTTCATGCTCGCTCCTCTCGATCCGCCTCAGGGCTCGGTGATGCGCCGGGCTCAGGGCCGGGCGGGCGCGCCCTCGATGGCGGGCGCGTCCTCGATGAGGGACAGGGCGATCCCGTCGAGGATGTCGTGCAGGCTGGTGATGACGCCGCGCAGGGGCCTGCCGGCGGCGGAGGTCTCGGCGGCCACCCGCTCCACCACCTCCTGCCACACCAGGGCGCCGGCGGCGATGACGTCGCGGCGGCCGGGGGCGAGGTACCCCCAGGACTCGCGCTGGGCGGGGGTGGAGTGGAGGATGGCGCGGCAGGAGGCGGCGACCTGCTCGGCGCTGAGCTCGGCGCCGTCGATCGCCTCGGGCTCGAAGGCCTCCAGCCCCAGGGCGTGGGCGGTCACGGTGGTGACGGTCCCGGCCAGGCCCACGATCCGCTCGGGCGCGCTCAGGTCGACGGCGTCGGCGGCCTCATCCAGCAGGGCGCGGACCTCGGCGCGGGCGGCCGCCTCCGCGTCGGGGGTGACGCCGCCGGCCAGGTGGCGCTCGGTGATGCGCACGCTGCCCACATCCAGGCTGATGGCGGCGCGCGGCTCGCCAGTCCCCAGCACCAGCTCGGTGGAGCCACCCCCCAGGTCCACCACGAGGCGCTCGGCGTTGCCGCCCACCCCCAGCAGGGAGCCGGCGAAGGACAGGCGGGCCTCCTCCTGGCCGGTGATGACCTCCGGGTCCACGCCCAGGGCGGCGCGCACGCCGGCGATGAACTCCTCGCGGTTGTCGGCATCCCGGGTTGCCGAGGTCGCCACGAATCGGCGCTGCTGGGCGCCGTGGGCGCGGCAGTCGGCGGCGTAGTCCTCGACGACGGCCAGGGTGCGCTCCAGGGCGGCCGGGTCGAGGCGCCCGGTGCGGTCCACCCCTTGGCCCAGGCGGACGATCTCGTTGCGGCGCGCCACCGGCTCCAGGCCGAGGCGGCCGTCGTCGTACCGGGCGTCGGCGATGAGCAGGCGGATGGTGTTGGTTCCGCAGTCGATGGCGGCCACACGGGTCATGGATGTCCTTCCGGATGGGGGGTCGGCGGGGCCGGGGGCACCGGAGGAGCCGACGGTGAGCAGGGTAGCCGGATCGCCGGGGCCATGAGTCGCCGCGCACCGGCCGGCTCAGCAGTGGCAGTGCTCCGGGTCCCACATGCCGCGCTCGGCCAGCACGGCCAGGGCCCGGTCCCCCATGGGGTTGACCCCGGGGCCGGCGGCCAGGGAGTGCCCCACCACGGCGTGCAGGCACTTGACGCGGGTGGGCATGCCCCCGGCTGAGATCCCCTCGATCTCGGGGACCTGGCCGAGCTCGGCACGCCTGGCCAGGTAGTCCTCGTGGGCGCGGGCGTAGGCGGCCGCGAGCTCGGGGTCCTGGGCCAACTCGGCGTTGAACTCCTCCATGAGGTGCTCGGCCTCCAGCGTGGAGCAGCCCTTCACGGCGGCGGGGTGAGTGAGGTAGAAGCTCGTGGGGAAGGGGGTGCCGTCGTCGAGGCGGGGGGCGGTGCGCACCACGGCGGGCCGCCCGCAGGCGCAGCGCGCGGCGATGGACACGACCCCTCGGGGCACCCTGCCCAGCTGCTCGGCCAGGGCCTCCAGGTCCTGGGGGGCGGGGGCCTGGGTCATGGCGTCTCCTGCGCTGTGGGTGCGGGGCTGGGTGCGGGGCTGGGGGTGGACTGGGGGCCGTCGCTGGGCTCGGGCGGGGCCCAGCCGCGCTTGGCCGGGTCCTCGGGCGCGGCCGACTGGGGCGCCTCGCCGGCGAGTCGGGCCGATTCGCGCAGCCTGTCATACCAGGGTGCGCGCCGGGAGCTCTCCCCTGCGGTCTGGCCGTCGGGGTCCTCGGCGTACTTCTCGGCACCGACGACGACGTAGGTGGTCTCCCCCGGCATCACGTAGCCGAGGCGCTCTCGGACCTGGGATCGCACGTAGTCCTCATCCTCCCACTGGCTGAGCTCGCGCTCCAGCGCGGTCGAGGTGGCCTGGGCCCTGGCGAGGCGGTCGACGACGTCGTCGTACTGGGCGCGCTGGGACAGGTAGGCGCGCAGGGAGGTGAAGACCAGGGCGAAGGCGAGCAGGGAGACGACGACGAGCATGACCACCCGCGGGGGGATGCTCCGCTCGGCGGCCATGGGCGCAGCGGTCTCGGGCGCCTCCTGCTCGGCCGTGCCCCGGGCGGGGGTCGAGGACTGGCCGGGATGCGTCCCCGAGCCGCGCGAGCCCCGGCGGGCGGAGGAGCGGGAGGGTCGTCTCGGCGTCATGGGACGATCCTGCCCCAGGCCTGCGGGCGAGGACGGGCGCGACACAGGCTGCGTCGCTCACGCCAGGGCACCGGCGCGGCGGGAGGAAGTCCGAGCGCAGGACGGCGCCGGTCCGCGGATGGCGCGGATGGCCTCGGATCACGGCACGGCGGGAGCGAGGCCCGCAGGATTGGCGCGCCAACTGTCCTGGTCGGCTGCCTCGACTGCCAGCGGCTGATACGGCCTTGCCTGTGAGCGCGCTCGAAGCCCTACCGTCAGGGATATGGACTCCGCGGCACTCACTGACGCACTACGGCTCGCCGTCGACCCGGCAGGAGGGGTGAGCGTCGACGCCCTACGTGATCTCGTCCGCGATGACGCCGACTCAACAGCGTGGGACATCGCCACAACCGCCGACTACCTCGGGGTCAACCCGCACACGCTGCGCTACTACGAGCGCATCGGCCTGCTCCAGGTGGCCCGCGATCGCCTGGGTCATCGCGTCTATGACGCCGCCGCGCTGCGCCGGCTCGTGTTCATCACCCGGATGCGCGCATCCGGGATGTCGATTGCGGACCTGCGCCGCTACGTCGAGCTGATCGAGGCCGGCCCCGACACGGTGCCCGCGCGCCTCGATCTGCTCCTGGAGCACCGCGACACGCTGCGCCGGCAGATCGCCCAGCTGCAGCTGTCCTTGGCCGTGACCGAGTTCAAAATCGCCACCTACAGTGAAGGACCCCGCCCATGACCGCCTCGCAGCATGACATCACCTCTCCGGAGAATCTCAGACGGCGTCACCGCGGACAGGACGTCCTGGCCAGGATCGACGGTGACCGGGGAGAGGCGGTCATCGACGCCCTGTCCGATATCTGCCCCGCCATGGGCCACCACATCGCCGCCTTCGCATTCGGCGACATCTACGACCGGCCCGGCCTCGATGCCCGCAGCCGCCAGCTGGTCACCCTCGGCGTCCTCACTGCTCTGGGGGGGGCTGCGAGCCTCAGCTCAAGGTGCACATCGGGGCCGCGCTCAACGTCGGCCTCAGCCGGGAGGAGATCGCCGAGGCCCTTCTCCACGCCACCGTCTACTGCGGCTTCCCCAAGGCGCTCAACGCCATCTTCACCGCCCGTGAGGTCTTCGAGGATCGCGACCAGCAGTCGACCGCGTGAGCCTTCTGAAGGGATGCGCGGGCAGGTGGGGCTCCTCGCAAAGCCTGGCGGACGTGCGTTTGCGTATCGGACGTGCCTTCGCGTACCGGACGTGCGTTTGCGTCAATCACCCCTGCGCTAACCCCAGTCGGATGACGCATACCCTCGTCCGATACGCACATCGTCGTCCGCGCCACCGCGCACGGCCGAGCCCCATCCATCCGTGCATCCCTGTGGGGGGCACCGGCATCGGGGGGTCGCGCCAGGCGCTCCCCTACTGGTCATCATCCGAGCCCGCGTCCCGCCGTCCACTCCCTGGCGTCGTCTGCTGGCGGGCCTCGGGCAGTTCCATGACGACGCTCAGCCCACCGGCGGGCCTGGCGCTCAGGCCCAGCTCGCCGTCATGGGCCGTCACCACGGCCGAGACGATGGCCAGGCCCAGTCCGTACCCGGTGCCGCTGGCACGGCCCTGGCCGCGCACGAAGGGCTCGCTCAGCGCCGCGACCTCCTGGGTGCTGACCACCGGGCCGTCATTGTCGACGGCGAATCGGACCCCGCCCGGGCCGCGCCCCGTGCGCACCGAGATCCAGCCGCCCTCGACGTTGTGGCGCACGGCGTTGCGCAGCAGGTTCGAGACGGCCTGGCGGAGCAGCACCGGATCCCCCGAGGCGGGGGCCGCCTCCAGCGCCTGCTCCACGCGCAGGCCGCGCATCTGGGCCTGCTCGGCGACCTGCGCCAGCTCGGCGCGGACCATGCCCGCCAGATCGACCTCCTCATACCTGATGTCCCCGGCCTGAGCATCGGCCAGATCCAGGAGGGCGTTGACCATCTCCCCGTTGAAGCGATTGACCTCCAGCACCTTGCGCAGGACCGCGCGCAGGTCCTCAGCCGAGGCGCCGGGATCGCCCAGGGCCACCTCGATCATCGCCTGAGTGGTGGCCAGCGGAGTGCGCAACTCGTGGGAGGCATTGGCCGCGAAGCGGCGGTGAGCCCCGAAGGACCGCTCCAGGGAGGCCAGCATGCCGTCGAAGGTGTCCGCCAGCTCGTGGATCTCATCCTTCGGGCCAGTCAGTGCCAGTCGTTGGCTGAGATCGCCCGAGGCCGCCCGCCTGGCGGCGGTGCTCACGGAGGTCAGCGGCCGGAGCATCCTGCCCGCCAGGACCCAGCACACCACTGCGGACAGGAGGGTCAGCACCAGCAGGACGATGACTGCCGCCCACAGGATCGAGGTGTACGTGGCGTACAAGGCGTTCTCAGCATCCCTCAGCATCGCGTCGGTCTCCGGCGAGGAGAAGTCGATCTGCTCCGCTGGGATCTCCTGCGAGTCACCGGTCCCGTCCGCGATGATATGCACCTCGAAGATGGTGTAGGAGGAGACCAGGGCGATGAGGATCGCTCCCGTGACGGCCATGAGGCCGGTGTAGGTCAGCGCCAGGCGGGCGCGGATGCTCAGGCGCCGCGCACGGCGCAGGCCCGTCTCTCCCGTTTCTGACAGACCGCCGCCCGCCGGCGGGGGCTGGACCACCGGTGCCTCCGGGGCGCCGGCGGTTGAGCGCGAGCCCCGTCTCATGCGTCTCATGCGCTGAACCGGTAGCCCGCGCCGCTCAGCGTCTGGATCACCCAGGGGTCGCCCAGCTTGCGGCGCAGGTGGGAGATGGTCACGCGCACGGAGTTGGTGAAGGGGTCCGCGTTGGCGTCCCATGCCCTCTCCAGCAGGTCCTCGGAGCTGATCACTCCCCCGTCGGCCTCCATGAGGACCTGGAGGATGGCGAACTCCTTGGGGCTGAGGCGGATGGGGCGCCCGTCGCGCCGCACCTCCCGCCGGAAGGGGTCGAGCCTGACGCCGTGGGCCTCGATGACAGGGCTGCGCGCGGGCTGACTGCGCCGCTCCAGGGCCCGCAGCCTGGCCACCAGCTCGAGGAACTCGAAGGGCTTGACGAGGTAGTCATCCGCGCCCAGCTCGAAGCCCTCGACCCGCGAGTCCAGCCTGCCCGAGGCGGTGAGCATGAGCACCCTGGTGGTGGGGTGCTCCTCGACGACCCGGCGGCAGACCTCATCACCGTGCACCACGGGCAGGTCCCGGTCCAGGATCACCACGTCGTAGCGGCACTCCTCGACCTGCTCCAGAGCCCGGCCCCCATCGCCGACGACGTCGACGGCCATGGCCTCGCGGCGCAGGCCAGTGGCGATGGCCTCGGCCAGGTAGTCCTCGTCCTCCACGATCAGCACGCGCACTGCCGCCCCCTCGATACCCGCAGGCGCTCATCGCGCCTGACACCGTGAACCATCGACGCCCAGATTGAACCACCCCCGACGTTGCCACGGCATAAGCGGTGCCGTGAACGCCATGACAACACCGGCCCCGATTGTCTTCTCCCCGAGGGCAGGGCGCACCCGCGCCTGTCCGCGCACCAAGGGCTGCACCACATGGTTCAGCCAACAGACCCAGCACGGAGGGATACCCATGACCACCAGAAGGACCGGCATGATCAGGGCGGCCGCGGCGACCAGGATGACCGCGGCCGCCGGGGCGGTCTGCGCGGCGATGGCGCTGAGCCTGCTCGCCGGCTGCTCCCAGTCCCCGACTGCGGGATCGTCCTCCCAGGCCTCTCTCGACGCCGCCAGCATTCAGGAGAACTCGCTCTCCATCGCCCGGTGCATGCGGGACAAGGGCTTCGACGTCCCCGATCCTGACAGCGATGGAAACCTGAATATGCCCACGACGGACGACCCCGAGGCCGTTGAGAAGGCCTTCAAGGAGTGCGAGGACAGCGCCGGCCCGCTCCCGGGGGCCGAAGACGTGTCCGAGGAGGAGATGCGGCAGTTCCACGTCCGGCTGGCCGAGTGCTTGCGTCAGGAGGGCTACGACGTCGCCGACCCTGCGCCGGGCGAGAATCTGGCCGTCGATGAGAGCATCCCCGAGGAGGCCCTGAACACCTGCTCCGAGAAGGCCGACGCCGAGTCTCCCAGTGCGCCGGCGACCACGAAGGGCGGCAAGTGATGCGAGCCCTCAATGACCGCGCGCCCGCACCCTCGGAGTCCACGAGCACTGAGAAGGGCGCCACCGCGCATGACCGGCCCGAAATCACGGATGCCGCCCGACCCGACGCTCCCGCGAGCGCGGCCCGCCCCATGCGACGCCGCGCCCTGCTGGCCGGCGGGGCCTGCGCCGCCCTGGCCCTGACCGCGGGCGCCGTCATGCGGGCCAGACGGATCGGACCGTTCTCAGCGCCCTCGGAGCCGTCCTCCCTGCCCTTCAGCGGGGCCACCGACACAGTGAGCCGCGGGGACCTGCAGGGTCAGGCCTCGGTGTCCGGGACACTGCGCTACTCCGAGGCCCGCACTCTCAAGTCGGGCTTCGAGGGCGTGCTCATCGGCCTGCCCGCCTCCGGAACCGTCCTGACCCAGGGCGACCTCCTGTACCGCGCGGGGGCCGAGGCCGCCTACCTCATGCACGGCACCGTGCCGGCCTGGCGGACCCTCGAGGCGGGCGTGGACGACGGCGAGGACGTCCTCCAGCTCCAAACGGCCCTGAGGTCCATGGGCTACTTGGAGGGCGAGCCCGATGACCGCTTCGGCCGGGCCACCGCCAGCGCCGTCTTGCGGTGGCAGAAGGATGCGGGGCTGTCGCGCACCGGGACCGTCCCGCTGGGGCAGGTGGTCTTCTCCCCCGGGGATCTGCGGGTGGGTTCGGTCAGCGCCAAGCTCGGGGACCGCGCGGCCATGGACTCCGAGCTCTACGCGGTCACCAGCACCACCCAGGTGGTTGATGCCCCCGTCAAGCTCTCGGACCAAGGGCTGGCCGTCGTCGGAGGGACCGTGACCATCACGATGCCCGATTCCACGACGACCTCCGGCACCATCAGCGCAGTGGGCACGCCCACGGAGAAGTCGTCGGGATCGGGGGATTCCAAGGAGAGGATCATCCCGGTGACCATTACCCTGGACGACGCCGGGGCGAGTGCCGCCTTCCAGGAGGTCTCGGTGACGGTGGCCCTGCCCAGCCAGACCCGCGAGGACGTGCTCTCAGTGCCCCTGGGCGCGCTGCTGGCCCTGAGCCCGCAGCAGTACGGCGTCGAGATCGTCGAGTCCGATGGCACCACCCGCAAGGTGCCGGTCACGACCGGGCTGTTCGCGGCCGGGCGCGTGGAGATCTCCGGCGAGGGGATCACCGCGGGGCAGTCAGTGGTGGTGCCGCAGTGATGAGCCGCATCCTGTCCCTGCGAGACGTG
The DNA here is from genome assembly GCF_900637295.1 of Actinomyces slackii. Lineage (NCBI taxonomy): Bacteria > Bacillati > Actinomycetota > Actinomycetes > Actinomycetales > Actinomycetaceae > Actinomyces > Actinomyces slackii. The sequence goes on from NZ_LR134363.1 coordinate 156,214, forward strand.
TACCGCACCTACGGGGAGCCGCCCGTGACCGCCTGCGCGGCCGTGAGCCTCGAGGTCGATGATGGCGAGCTGGTCGCCATCGTGGGCCCCTCGGGCTCGGGGAAGTCCACGCTCCTCAATCTCATCGGCACCTTGGACCGCCCCAGCTCGGGCACGGTCGAGATCGACGGCCTCGACGTCGGCGCCCTGGACGATGCGAGACTCTCGGCGCTGCGCGCCAGTCGGATCGGCTTCGTCTTCCAGCAGTTCCACCTATCCGACGGCGTCACGGCGCTGGACAACGTCGCCGACGGCCTGCTCTACAGCGGCACGCCCCGCTCCGGCAGGCTCCAGCGCGCTCGCCGGGCGCTCGAGCGCGTCGGGCTGGGGCACCGCATGGATCACCGCCCTCACCAGCTCAGCGGCGGCGAGCGCCAGCGCGTGGCCATCGCCAGGGCGGTGATCGGCGATCCCGCGCTCCTGCTGGCCGATGAGCCGACCGGGAACCTCGATTCGGTCTCGGGGGCCTCGATCGTCGAGCTCCTCCACGAGCTGCACCGGCAGGGGACCACCATCATCGTCATCACTCATGACAACGAGCTCGCCTCCCACCTCCCCCGGCGTATCAACCTGAGCGACGGCCGCGTTGTGGGCGACTCGTTGCGGAAGGAGGACGCGCATGGCAGCGCACGCATCACGCACTGAGACCGGCGCCGCCCGCCGGGCAGCAGTGGGGCTCCGACCCTCACGGCTGCTCCCGGCCGATGCCCTGCGCCTGGGGCTGACCGGCCTGAGGGCCCGGCCCGCCCGGGCGCTCCTGTCGGCCCTGGGCATCGCCATCGGTATCGCCGCCATGGTCGCGGTGGTGGGGGTCTCCGCCTCCAGTCACGCCCAGCTCACCGCCCAGCTCGACTCACTGGGCACCAATCTGCTGACGGCGGGCAGTGGCCAGGATATTTTCGGCAAGGCCACGTCCCTGCCCCAGGACTCCGTGGGCAAGGTGCGGCTCATCGAGGGGGTGCGCAGCGCCTCGAGCACCGGGACGGTCAAGAACTCACTGGTCTACCGCAGCCCCCTGATCGACAAGAACGCCTCCGGCGGGATCGCCACCCTGGCTGCCGAGCAGTCGCTTCTGGATGTCGTGGCGGGGCGGGTGAGCAGGGGCGGATGGCTCAACGAGGCCACCGCGGACTATCCGGCCACGGTCCTGGGGAGCAGCGCCGCAAAAAGGCTGGGAGTGGTCTCGCCGGGGACGAATGTGTGGATCGGGGGGACGTGGTTCACGGTGGTCGGCATCCTCGAGCCGGTCGCGCTGGCCCCCGAGCTCGACAACGCCGCGCTCATCGGCCAAGGCGCGGCCTCCTCCCTGCTGGGGCACGATGGCAAGCCGAGCAAGGTGTACACACGCAGCGATGACGACGCCGTGCCCACCGTCCGGTCCCTGCTGGCTCCCACGATCTCACCGCAGTCCCCCAACGAGGTGAAGGTCTCCCGCCCCTCCGACGCGCTGGAGGCCAAGAACGCCGCGGACAGGGCGCTGACCGGTCTGATGCTGGGGGTGGGCTCCATCGCCCTGCTCGTCGGCGGCATCGGCGTGGCCAACACGATGATCGTCTCGGTGCTGGAGCGGCGCAGGGAGATCGGGCTGAGGCGGTCCCTGGGCGCCAGGCGCGGTCATATCCGGATCCAGTTCATGACCGAGGCGCTGGTGCTGTCCCTCGCCGGAGGGGTCTTGGGCAGCCTCATCGGCGTCGCGGTATCAGGCGGGATGGCTGCGCTGCGCGGCTGGCCCTTCGACCTGCCGCCCCTGGCGATCGTGGCGGGGCTGGGGATCACCGTGGTCGTCGGCGCACTGGCGGGCGCCTATCCCGCGGTGCGCGCGGCCCGCACGCCTCCGACCTCCGCGCTCAGCGCGCATTAGACCCGCTGCGGCAGGAGAGGAGGGTTGGGACGCGCAGCGGGGGCCTTCCCCGGCCCCGCGAACGGATGGGGCCGGGGAAGCGCCCGGCGGGGTGCGCCAGCCGGATCGTGGGTCTCTCGCCGAGCCTGGCGGACGTGCCTTTGCGTATCGGACGTGACTTCGCGTCAATCACCCCTGTGATAACCCCAGTCGGATGACGCGAACCCTCGTCCGATACGCACATCGTCGTCCGCGCCACCGCGCAAGGCCGCGCCCCATCCATCCGTGCAGCCTCCTGGGGTGCTTAAACGCCTCGAGGCGGCCCGTGACAGGCCGCCTCGAGGCGTCAGTGATCCGCGATCAGGCTCTCTCAGGCCTTGAAGCGGGGGAAGGCGCCGGCGCCGGCGTAGACGGCGGCCTCGCCGAGGGCCTCCTCGATGCGCAGGAGCTGGTTGTACTTGTTGATGCGCTCGCCGCGGGCGGGGGCACCGGTCTTGATCTGACCGGAGTTGGTGGCCACGGCCAGGTCGGCGATGGTGACGTCCTCGGTCTCACCGGAGCGGTGGGAGGTCATCGAGGCGTATCCGGAGCGGTGGGCCATCTCGACGGCCTCGAGGGTCTCGGTCAGGGAGCCGATCTGGTTGACCTTGACCAGCAGGGCGTTGGCGGCGCGCAGGGAGATCCCCTTGGCCAGGCGCTCGGGGTTGGTGACGAAGAAGTCGTCGCCGACCAGCTGGACACGGTCGCCGATCTTGTCGGTCAGAGCCTTCCAGTCATCCCACTCGTCCTCGGAGAGCGGGTCCTCGATGGAGACGATGGGGAAGTCGGTGATGAGCTTCTCGTAGTAGTCCACCATCCAGGCGTTGTCGCGGGCCTCGCCCTCGAAGGCGTAGGTCTTGGTCTTCTCGTCGAAGAACTCGGTGGAGGCGACGTCCATGGCCAGGGCGACGTCGGAGCCGGGCTTGTAGCCGGCCTTCTCGATGGCCTCGACGATGAGCTCGAGGGCCTCGCGGTTGGAGGCCAGGTTGGGGGCGAAGCCGCCCTCGTCACCCAGGCCGGTGGACAGGCCGCGCTCCTTGAGCACCGACTTGAGGGCGTGGTAGACCTCGGCGCCCCAGCGCAGGGACTCGCGGAAGGTCGGGGCGCCGATCGGGGCGATCATGAACTCCTGGATGTCCACGTTGGAGTCGGCGTGGGAGCCACCGTTGAGGATGTTCATCATGGGCACGGGCAGGACGTGGGCGTTGGGGCCGCCGATGTACTGGAAGAGGTCGAGGCCGGCGGACTCGGCGGAGGCCTGGGCGGCGGCCAGGGAGACGCCGAGGATGGCGTTGGCGCCGAGCTTGCCCTTGTTGGGGGTCCCGTCCAGCTCGATCATGAGGCGGTCCAGGCCGCGCTGGTCGGCGGCGTCGAAGCCGATGATCTCAGGGGCGATGAGCTCATTGACATTGGCCACGGCCTTCTCCACGCCCTTGGCGAGGTACCGGCTCTTGTCGCCGTCGCGCAGCTCAACGGCCTCGAAAGCGCCGGTGGAGGCGCCGGAGGGAACGGCGGCGCGCGCAGAGGCGCCGTCCTCGAGGAGGATCTCAACCTCCAGGGTCGGGTTGCCACGGGAGTCGAGGATCTCGCGGGCGTGAACGTTCTCGATGAGGGCCACTTGGTGCTCCTTGCTGAGGTGGATCCGTTAGCGGTACCAGCCTAGCGCCAGCGCCAGAAACCCACGAGGGCCTTGGTCACCCCAGTGACGTATTGTTCACGCCCGGCGAGAATCCGGGCCGGAGGTCATTGCTGGGGGGCCTGCTGCATCTGCGCGGGGTTGGAGATCATCCAGGGCTGGGTGTCGTAGCGCGGGGAGATGGTCTTCTTGCTGGCATCCCATGTCGCCTGGGCCTTGTCCGTGATCGCGGCCTGCTCCTCCTGGGAGAGCTGGGAGATCTCCTGCCCGAGGACATTGATGCGCATCACCGCCAGCGCCTGCGAGGACATCCCCTCGGCGGACACCCCCTGGGAGACGAGGAACTGGCGGACCTCATCGTCGGTGACCTCAATGCCGTAGGCCCCGGCGGCATCCTCCAGGATCGGAGTCCGCACCATCCCGCTGAGGGTCTGGCCGGGGTCGATGCCCCGGGCCGCGATCTCCTCGGAGACCGCCTGGAGATCCCTCTCGCTGACCTCCACGGTCTGGGCCTTGCCGGAGGAGTCGGTGAACTGGACCCGCGCCGCGATCCCGGGCTCGGCCGTGCAGCCCACCAGCATCCCCGCGGCCAACAGGGCGGGCAGCGCCAGTCGTGCGAGGCGAGTGGTGCGGGCTGTTCGGAGGGTCATCACGTGCTCCCGGATGAGGCTGTGCAGGTCTCCAGCAGCATAACAGCCGACTCCTCCTCGCCCCTTGCGCCTCTATCCCTCGAGGTAGACATTTTCCGCCGAGGTCGACGGCGAATGCGTCTACTTCGGCGGGAAATGTCTATCTCGGCGCGGGGGGCCGCAGGCGCGGGGGACTACCTCGGCGCGGGGGCCAGCTCAGCGCGGGGGGCCAGCTGCCCCCACAGGGACATCCACTGGTCGACGACGGCGGAGGCGCTGAAGGCCCTGCCGTGCTCGCGCGCCTGGCGGCCGGCCCGGGCACGGGCGGCGTCGTCCCGCATGAGCTCGGACAGCGCCTCCTCGAAGGCGCGGCGATCATCGAGGGCCACAAGGCGAGCACTCGGCCCCGCGGCCAGGCGCACCCCGGGAGTGGCGTTGTACGCGATGGTGGGCACGCCGGCCATATTCGCCTCGAGAATCGACATCGCCAGTCCCTCGGCCTGGGACGGCAGGGCATGGATGGCGGCGCCGTTGAGGACCGGCGCCACATCGGACACCGTTCCGCACAGCTCGATATCGGCATCGGCGCCCTCCACCATGGCTCGCAGCTCCCCCTCCATGGGGCCAGCGCCGTAGATCCGCAGCTTCCAGTCTCGCGGAGCCACATGGGCGAAGGCCTCGATCAAGTGATCGACCTGCTTGGCCCGTGCCAGCCGGCCGATGTAGACCACGGTGCGGGAGTGCTCGACGTCCGCCTGCTCCCGGGCCTCGGGGGCCGGGTTGGCCAGGAAGACGGAGGGCAGCCCCCAGCGCTCCAGCTCCTCGGCGCCCTCGGGGGTCAGGGCGGTGATCGTGCAGGAGCTCTCCGCGGCGCTGTGCAGCAGGCTCCGCTGCTGCTGGGTCAGGGCGAGGACGTCGGCATGGACCTGGGAGACCAGGACCGCGGGCCGAACCCCGGCCTGGGTCAGCAGCCGCACGGAGTCCAGGCCCGCACCCACCACGAGCGTCCCGGGCTCCCAGGTATCGGCGATGCGGCGCAGGCGGGCCTTGGCCAGCGGCCACCACACCGGGGTGATGGCCCGGCGCAGGGGCTTGAGGGCGGGTTTGGAGCGCGAGTAGCCGGCCATCTCGGTGCTCAGCCGACGGCCGGGCATCGCTGTGATCACATGGTGGCTCTCTTTGAACTCCTCGTCGCAGGGACCGAAGCACAGCAGGTCGACCCGAAGGCCGCGCTGGCGCATATGGGACGCCAGCAGGTCAACGGCCGAGACTATGCCGTTGGGGCGGTGCAGATCGTCCATGACGAAGACAACTCGTGACAGGGATGGCGACTCGGGCGCCGGGGAGGAGATCATTTCGTTATATTATCCCCCCGACCGGCAGAAACATGGCTGATCGGGTGGTCGATTCTGTCGTGTGCGTCTCGCCTCGTCGTTGATGCCGGCTGGCCAGGGCCGCCCCGGGCGGGGACGATCTCATGGAGGGGCGCCCGCGGGAGCCACAGCCGCCCGAGGCGGGCGCCTGCAGCAGGAGGGCCGGTCGTGCCAGGAGACCCGAGCTCTCCTGGCACGACCGGCCCTCGCAGGCACGGCGCCGTCAGCTGTGCCGGCTGCGCACCAGCACCACGCCGGCGATGACGGTCAGCAGGGCCGCCAGTACCGGCAGGGCGATAGCCGCCCCCGTTCTCGCCAGGGCGCCGTCCTTCGCCCCCGAGGAGGCCGACGACGTCGCACCGGGCTGCGCGTCAGACCCGCCGCCAGCGGCAGTGGACCCGGTCTGGCCCGGGTTGGGCGTGTCGCTCCGACCGGGCGCGGGCTTGTCCGTCTGGCCCGGGTCAGGCTTGTCCGACGGGCCGGGCACGGGGCTGTCCGTCTGGCCGGGATCCGGCTCGTCCGACTGACCCGGGTCCGGCGCGCCCGACGGGCTGGGGTCGGGAGTGCCCGGGTCCGGCGTGCCCGATGGGCTGGGGTCCGGCTTGTCCGGCTGATCCGGGTCGGGATCCGGATCGGGATCCGGATCGGGCTGCTTGGCATAGGCGTTGGCGAAGCTCAGCGCCTGCGTGGCGCCCTTGGCGGCGACCGTGGCCTTCTGCTCCCCCGGAGCCGTGAGCACGTATCCCGGGATCTGGGCCGCATCGCCGTCCTCGGCCACGGTGCACGTGCTGCCCACCGGCACCTGCGGCCCGCTGACGGCCTCGCCGCCGGCCACCGCCGTCAGGCTGCCCGTGGCCCCGGAGTCGCAGGTGTAGGTGAAGGTGTAGTCCCGCCCCTGGGCCTCATCGGCACCGGTCGCGGTCTTGGTCACCGAGAAGGTACCGGTGTCGCGGGTGTAGGTGTTGACGATGCCCACCTGATCGGCGACGCCACGGGTCACGATCGTCACCGTCTGCTCACCGGGCCCGGCCAGGGTGTACCCGGCGATGGCCGCGCCGGCCACATCCTCGACCAGGGTGCACTCCGTGCCCAGCGGCACCTGGGGCCCGGCCACCGGGGCGCCTCCGGCCGCCACGGTCACCTCCCCTTCGCTGCCGTCGGAGCAGGTGTAGGACACCATGTACTCCTGGCCGGCCAGGTCCTTGCCGTCATTGCTCGTGGCGACCTTGGTCACCGCGAAGGCACCGGTGTGGCGCGCGTAGGTGTTGGTGGCCTCGACGCTGACCGTCGCCCCCTCGGTGATGGTCAGGCCAGCCTCGCCACCGGCCACCTCAGCGCCGTCGACCGTCAGTGAGGTGATCAGGTCCGCGCCCTCGACGGAGGCATCGGCCTCGCTCAGGGTGCACTCCCCCACGGGAAGGTCCGCGATGGTCCGCGATGCGCCTCCCGCCACGCTCACCGTCTCTGTGACCGTGTCCCCGCCGGTGGTGCGGCAGGTGTAGGTGAAGGAGTAGGTCCCTCCGGCCAGGGCCGCGCCGTCGCCGGCCACGGTCTTGGCGATCGTCAGCGAGCCGACCTTGGGGGTGTAGGCGTTGGTGAAGCTCAGGTCCTCCACGGCGTCGCGCCCCGCGATCGTCACCGTCTGCTCGGCCGGGGCCGTCAGGGTGTACCCGGGCAGCTGGGCGGAGTCCGACTCCTCGGCGACCGTGCACTGGGCCCCGACCTTGACCCGGGGGCCCGTGATGCTGGTCTGGCCGGCTTGCACCGAGACGCGCCCGGCGACGCCGTCGGTGCAGGTGTAGGTGAAGGAGTAGGCCTTGGCGTCCACGGCGGCGCCCTGGGCGCCCGTGACCTCCTTGCTCACCGAGAAGGTCCCGTAGTGCTGGGAGTAGGTGTTGACCACCTGGACGCCGGTGGTGGCGCCGTCGCGAACGTTGATCGTCACCTCGCCGTCGACCGGCTGACCGTCCACGCTCCAGGTGGTGGACAGCTCCGTTCCCGGCACCGAGGCGTCGGCCTCGCTCAGGGTGCAGGTCCCCTCGGGGATGCCCTCCACGGAGAGGGTCTGGCCGCCCTTGAGGGTCAGGGAGTCCTTGGTGGTCGAGCCGTCAGCGCCGGCGCAGGTGTACTCCACGGTGTAGAGCCTGTCGGCCCCGGCACTGGCGGCACCGGTCCCCGTCACGGACTTGGCCACCTGGAAGGAGCCGGTCAGCGCCCGGTACTCGTTGCCGACGGCGACCTGGGAGGTGGCGTCCTTGGCGATGGTCACGCTGGCGCCGGGCTGGTCATCGACGCTCCACGTGGTGGCGACGGTGTATCCGGGCCGCTCGCCGTCGGTCTCCGACAGGGAGCAGACCGTGCCGGCCGGCAGCGTGGGACCGGCCACCGCCGTGTCACCGGCGACGGCGATCTGGCCGTCGCTCCGCTCCCCGCCGGGCAGCTCGCACTGGTAGGCGATGGTGAAGGTCTCGCCCTGGAAGCCGCCGTCACCCGTGACGCGCTTGGTCACCGAGAAGGTGCCGGTGTCCAGGGTGTAGGCGTTGGTGAAGCTCAGGGCCGCCACCTGCCCCTTGGTCTCGATGCGCGCGGTCTGGTTGACCGGGGCGGTCAAGGTGTGGCCCTCCACGCCCGCGCTCGTGACGTCCTCCCACACCGAGCAGGTCGAGCCCACGGGCACCTGCGGCCCGGTGACGACCTGTCCGCTCCTGACGGTCAGTGACCCGGTGGCCTGCTCACCGCCCGGCAGGAGGCAGTCGTAGGAGAAGCCGTAGTCCTTGGCGGACAGGTCCACGCCATCGACCCCCGTGACCTCCTTGGTCACCGAGAAGGTGCCCGTGTGACGGGTGTAGGAGTTGGTCGCCTCGATCACGGCATGAGCGCCGCTGGCGACCGGGAAGGAAGCGCCCTCGGCCAGGGGCTGGCCGCCCACCGTCCAGGTCGTGCTCAGGTCCGTGCCATCGACGGCGGCGTCGGCCTCGGTGACGGTGCAGCTGCCGACCGGTACGCGCTTGCTCACCGTCGAGCCGTGGACGAGGCTGACCGTGTCGGTAGTGGTGCTGCCGTCCACGCCGGTGCAGGTGTAGGCGATGGAGAACTGCCTGCCCGCGGCCGCGGCGGCGCCGTCCCCGGTCACCGTCTTGGAGATCTGGAAGGTCCCGGACTTGACGGTGTAGGTGTTGACGACCTCGACCTGGGCGGTGGCGTCCTTGGTGATGGTCAGCTGGTCCCCCTGAGCGCCGTCGACGCTGATCCGGGTGACGACGTCGTAGTTCTCCCGGGTGCGGGTCTCCTCGGACTCGCTGACGGTGCAGGTCGTGCCCGTGGGCAGGGGCGCATCGGGCGACCCGGTGGCCCCGTTGCCCACGCTGAGAGTGCCGTCGACCTGGCTGCCGTCGGGAAGGCTGCAGGTGTAGGCGACCTCGAAGGCGTCGGCGGCGAAGGCGCTGGTGGCCGGGGCCACCGTCTTGGAGACCTGGAAGGTGCCGGTGTCGCGGGTGTAGGAGTTGGTCACGCTGGCGGTGGTGGTGCCCTGCTCCTCGGGGAGGATCTCGACGACGACGGGATCGGGCGCGGTCAGGGTGTGGCCCTCGACATCGGCTCCTGTGACGTCCTCGGTCACGGTGCAGGAGGTCCCGGCCTGAATCCTGGCGCCCGTGTCATGGGCCTGGCCGTTGGCGGCCACGTTCTCCAGCCTCCCCGAGGTCCGGGCGCGGTCATCGCACCGGTAGTCGAAGGAGTAGGTGCGCCCGGCGCCATCCAGGCCGTCCACCCGCTTGGCGATGCTCAGCGTGCCGTAGCGGACCTCCACCGAGTTGGTCAGTCCCACGGCCACGGAGGTCTTGTTCCCGATGGTCAGGGCGGAGGTCTCCTGGTTGCCGACGCGGAAGACCGGGTTGGACCAGGCCAGGCCGGGGTTGGCCGGGGAGGCGGTGGCGGGGTCCTCGCTCAGTGTGATCCGCGTGCCCTGCGGGAAGCTGCCGGGGTAGACGGCGGCCTTGCCCACGGTCACCGTCATGGTGGTGGAGCCATTGACGCCGTCGAGGGTGCCCGGAGGGCTCCAGCCCGGGTACTGGTCGGCGGTGGCGGGCAGGGTGTAGTTCACGGCCACCTCGAAGGTGGTGCCGGGCGCCACGGACTCCGCGCCTGCGCCGTCGACGTACTTGACGATCTCGAAGCCGCCCTTGCCCTCCTCGAAGGCCACGTTGACCTTGAAGGTATCGTTGTAGAAGCGCGAGGCGTCCGCGGTGGCGGTGGTGCCCTCGATGGCCGCGTGGTTGCGGTAGATGACGCCCTCCTGGGCATTCCCGGCGTTGATGAGGGTCGGGACGCTCAGGGCGTAGTTGGTGTCGGGCTGGAAGATGCCGGTGACGGTCATCGTGGCCTCGGTGCCGCTCTCATTCATCTCCACCGTGTAGGTGAAGTCGGAGCCCTCAGCGGTGTAGGTCCGCCCGGCGGCGTTGAGCAGGCTGACGGAGGAGGCCGAGGTCGCCGAGGAGGCGGCCCGGAACACCCAGTTGCTCAGGTTGGGGTTGAAGGTCTGACCCGGCCCGACCTTCTCCTTGATGACCAGGGTGGAGGTGGTGGTGCCGTCGGCCACGAAGCCGGGCTGGACCGTCTGGAGGTGTTCGGAGCCCACGGTGATGGACCACATGACCACGGTGGAGGCCGCCGACAGGGGCGTGGCGACCTTGGAGAAGCCGGCGGGACGGTAGCTGGGGACCGGGGCCTCTCCGATGCCCCCGGTTCCGGGCAGGTCGACGGCGGTGGTCACGCCGTTGAGGTCCATATCCGTGGTCTCGGCGGCCACCCGCGTGGTGGCGATGAGCAGGGCGTTGCCCGAGCCCTGGAAGTTGGAGAAGCCCTCATTGCGCAGGCGCTCGACCTCGGCGTTGAAGGTGCAGGTGATGGTCTTCTCCGCCAGGGCGCAGGACCCCACGGTCACCTGCTGCCCGTTATGCGGCACCATGATGGGAGTGGTGCGGGGGAACTCCCGGTTGCGGAAGGCCGCCCCCAGATCGATGCTGAAGGAATCGCCCTCCGTCAGCGAGGCGGCCCTGGCATCCCAGTCGAAGGTCAGTTTGGCGACGTCTCCCACGCGCAGCGCCCCGGCGCCCTGGGGCACGCCGTTGGCGTCCGACTTCTCCAGCCCGGACACCGATATCGCGATGTCCGCGTTGGGGGCCGCCACTGCGGGCGCCGCCGGGAGCAGGAGACTGAGGATCACCGCGCATGCGGCCAGGATCGAGGCGAGCGCGCGGGCGCGACGTGGGCGAGGGATATGCATGGCACTCCGTTCCGGGATGCCGGGGACGGGCATCCTAGTGACGAGACACGACTCGCGCCCTCAACCAGAAGGGGCGAAACGGTGCACCATTATATCCGTCGCCCTTCCGGGAACAATGTCGGTCCGCAACAATTCCGTTACACCGTTGCCATGCCTCAGCCATCCGCTCGGCGCGCGCACTCGAAATCGTATTGATTCGAGAATGTCGGCCGATTTTTTTGGAGATATCCGCTCACCGCCGCCAAGGCGACCCCCTCTCAGCGGCGCCGGTAGGCGGTGGCCTCGGTCTCGTAGTCGGCGTCCCCGGCGACCACGGCGCGCAGCAGTACCTCGGCCCAGCGCAGCACCTGGGCGCCCGACAGCGCCCCGGCCCCCATGCGGCCCGAGCCGGGGGCGGGCACCACGATGGTGCGGGTGGCGGGCTTGAGGGTGGTGCCCGGGTAGAGGCGGTTCAGTCGCATGCGCCCCGACTCGGGAAGATCCACCGGGGCGAATCGCACCGACTTGCCCTGGGCGACGATCTCGGTGACCCCCAGCTCGGCGGCCAGGGCGCGCAGCCGCGCCAGTCCCGCCAGGAGCTCGGTGGCCTGGGGCACGGGACCGTAGCGGTCGGCCAGCTCCTCGAGGACATCGCTGACGTCGTCCTGCGACCGGGCGGCGGCGAACTTAGTGTAGGCCTCCAGGCGCAGGCGCTCGTGGGGGATGTAGTCCTCGGGCACGGTGGCATCCACCGGCAGCTCGATGCGCAGCTCGGCGGGCTCCTCGTCCTCCTGGGCGGGCAGCGCCTGACCGCCCTTGGCGGCCAGGGACCTCTTGTAGGCCGAGACGGCCTCGGAGACCATGCGCACGTAGAGGTCGAATCCCACCCCGGCGATGTGCCCGGACTGCTCGCCCCCCAGCAGGTTGCCCGAGCCGCGGATCTCCAGGTCCTTCATGGCCACCTGCATGCCCGCCCCCAGATCGGTGTTGGTGGCGATGGTGCGCAGGCGCTCCAGGGAGGTCTCCGTCAGGGGCCGGTCCCCGGGGTAGAGGAAGTAGGCGTAGGCGCGCTCGCGCCCGCGGCCCACGCGCCCCCGCAGCTGGTGGAGCTGGGAGAGCCCCATGCGGTCGGCGCGGTCGACGATGAGCGTGTTGGCGTCGGTGACGTCCAGGCCCGTCTCCACGATGGTGGTACACACCAGGACGTCGATCTCCTTGCGCCAGAAGGCGTCGATGACCTGCTCCAGGCGGTGCTCGCCCATCTGCCCGTGGGCGGTGGCCACCCGCGCCTCGGGGACGAGCTCGGCCAGGCGCGCCGCGGTGGACTCGATGTCCTCGACCCGGTTGTGGACGAAGAACACCTGCCCCTCGCGCAGCAGCTCTCGGCGGATGGCGGCACTGACCTGCTTGGTCTCGTAGGCCCCCACATAGGTGAGGATGGGGTGGCGGTCCTCGGGCGGGGTGGCCAGGGTGGACATCTCCCGCAGCCCGGTCACGGCCATCTCCAGGGTGCGGGGGATGGGCGTGGCGGACATGGACAGGACGTCGACATCCGTGCGCAGCGCCTTGAGGGTCTCCTTGTGCTCGACCCCGAAGCGCTGCTCCTCGTCGATGATGACCAGGCCCAGGTCCTTGAAGCGCACCTGGCCGGTGATGAGGCGGTGCGTGCCCACGACGACATCCACGTTGCCCGCGGCCAGTCCCGCCAGGACCTTCTCGGACTCCTCGGCGCCCTGGAAGCGGGAGAGCTGGGCCACGGTGACGGGGAAGCCGGCGTAGCGCTCGGTGAAGGTCTGGGCGTGCTGGGAGACCAGCAGGGTCGTGGGCACCAGCACGGCGACCTGCTTGCCGTCCTGGACGGCCTTGAAGGCGGCCCGCACCGCGATCTCGGTCTTGCCGTAGCCCACGTCCCCGCAGATGAGCCGGTCCATGGGCTGGGCCCGCTCCATATCGGCCTTGACCTCGTCGATGGTGGAGAGCTGGTCGGGGGTCTCGGTGTAGGGGAAGGCCTCCTCCAGCTCGGCCTGCCAGGGGGTGTCCGGGGAGAAGGCGTGCCCCGTGGCGGCCGAGCGCGCCGCGTAGAGGCGCACCAGCTCCCCGGCGATCTCGCGCACGGCCTTGCGCGCCCGGGCCTTGGTCTTGGCCCAGTCGGCCCCGCCCATGCGGCTCAGGGCCGGGGCATCCCCGCCCACGTACTTGGTGACCTGATCCAGGGCGTCGGTGGGCACCAGGAGGCGGTCCCCGGGCTGGCCCCGCTTGGAGGGGGCGTACTCGATGACGAGGTACTCGCGGGTGGCGGCCGCCTTGCCCGAGCCCACGGTGCGCCGGGTCAGCTCGATGAAGCGCCCCACCCCGTGCTGGGCGTGGACCACGAGGTCGCCGGCGTGCAGGGACAACGGATCCACGCTGCGCCGGGCGCGACGGGCGGGCAGGGCGCGCTCGCCGCGGGGCCCGGCCGGGGCGCGCCCGGTGAGATCGGACTCGGCGATGAGGGCCAGGCGGGGGCCCTCGGCCAGGAATCCGTGGCCGGCACTGGCCTGGGTGACGCGCACGACGCCGTCGCCGGGCGGCCCGCCCAGGGGCTCGCGCCCCAGCTCGGCCGACTCGCTGAGGTCGGTGACGATGCGGGAGGGGACATCGCCGTCGGCCAGGAGCTGGGCCATGCGACGGCCGGGGCCGGGGCCGTCGGTGGCCACAACGACGCTCCAGCCCTCACGGGCCATGGCCCCCAGGTCCTTGACGGCGGCCTCGAGCTGGCCGCGGTAGGCCCGCGGATCGCCCAGGGGCAGCTGGAGGGTCTGCGGGCCGGCGGCCAGTGAGGTCAGCGACCACCAGCCCCGGTTGGTCGACAGGGCCAGGGCCCGGGCCTCGGCCAGGTGGGCGAAGGCCGCGGCGGACAGGTCCACCGGCACGGTGCCGCCGCTGGCCGCCGAGGTCCAGGCGGCGGCCAGGAACTCCTCGGTGGTGGCGGCCAGGTCCTCAGCCCGCTTGCGCACCTGCTCGGGCTCCAGCAGGACGGCCAGGCGATCCCCCACCAGGTCGAGCAGGGGGACCATGGACTCGACCAGGACGGGGGCCAGGGACTCCATGCCCTCCACGGCGATGCCCTGGGAGATCCTCTCCAGCAGGTCGGCCGCCCCGGGGACGGCGCCGGTCAGGGAGCGGGCGCGCTCTCGCACCTGGGGGGTGAGCACGAGCTCACGGCAGGCGGTGGCGCGCACCCCGGGCAGGGACTCGATGGTGCGCTGGTCGGCCACGGCGAAGGAGGAGACCTCCTCGATCTCATCGCCGAAGAAGTCCACGCGCACGGGCCGGGGCTCCCCGGGCGGGAAGAGGTCGAGGATGCCGCCGCGCACCGCGTACTGCCCCCGGGACTCGACCATGTCCACCCGGGTGTAGGCGGCCGACTCCAGGCGGCGGGCGGTCTCCTCCAGGCCCACCTGCACCCCGGGGAGCAGGTCGATGGGCTCGATATCGCCCAGGCCGGCGATGACGGGGGCGAGCAGGGCGCGCACCGGGACGATGAGCGCGCGGATGGGACCGGCATCCCCCTCCCGCCCGGGATGGGCCAGGCGGCGCAGCACGGACAGGCGCCGGGCCACCGTGTCCGAGCGGGGCGAGAGGCGCTCGTGGGGCAGGGTCTCCCAGGCGGGGAAGACGGCGATGTCGTGGGAGGGCAGGTAGCCGGCCAGGGCCGCAGCGGTCTCCTCGGCCTGCCGGCCGGTGGCGGTGATGATGAGCAGCGGGGTGCCCGAGTCCTGCTCATCGGCCTCATCGGCCTCATCGGCCTCATGGCCCGCCCCGCCGTCGATCGCGGCCACCGCCTCCTGCCCCAGCGCCATGGCCGCCAGGATGGCGGGCCGCGCCCCGGGGGCCACGACGAGGCTGCGATCGACGCGGGTGCGCGAGGAGGCGTCGCGCACGACCTGGGCGATGAGGGGGTCGGTCAGCAGTGGGGGCAGCAGGGCGGTCAAGCGCACGGGCCAGAGTCTAGGAGATCGTCCAGGGCTGGGAGGCTCCGCGGGGGCGTGCCGGCCGGGGCGCCGCGCCGCCGTCGGGGCATAGGGAGGGCCCCGCCGCCCGGGGAGGCGGCGGGGCCTGGGACGCCCAGCGAGCAGGGGGTGCTGGGCGCCGGGTTCACGCCTTGCGGCGTCGAACCAGGACTGCTCCGCCCACCAGCGCCAGGGCTGCGGCCGCCGCCGGCACCGCGATGCTCGCGCCGGTTCTGGCCAGCTCGCCATCCTGCCGGGCCCGGGCCTGCCCGGCGCTGGGCGAGGCCTGAGCCCCCTGGGACTGACCGGTCCCGGTGGCTGGCGCCGGGGGCGCCGAGGAGGGCTCAGCCGTGGCCTGGGAGGAGGAGCGGGCGGTGTAGACGTTGTTCACCACGACCGTGGCGGTGGTCTGCGGCGCGATGACGACGCCGGCACTGGGCACGCCATCGACCGTGAGATGGGTGTCCACGGCGTGGCCCGCGCGCTGGCGGGTGGAGTCGGACTGGCTCACCGTGCACAGGCTCCCGGCCTGGACCTCGGGGCTCTCGACGGCGGTGCCGGCCTGGACCTCCAGCAGTCCGGAGCGCACCTTGCCGTTGGGAAGGATGCAGGAGTAGCCGATCTCGAAGGCATCCGCGCTGAAGGCCGAGTCCTGCGGCCCCACGGTCACCTGCACCGACAGGGTGCCCATCGCGGCGAGCTCCAGGGCCGTCTCCACCTCGATCCCGATGGTCCGCCCCTCCTGGATCACCAGGCTCGTGGCCTCCTGGCCCGCCACTCTCACAGCCCCCGCGCCCCAGGTGTAGCCCACAGGCGCCTCGGCCGTGGACTGGGGGGCGTGAAGGCTCACCGTGGTGCCGGCGGGCAGGGCCCCGTCAAGGCTCGCGGGGCCGCTCAGAGGGGCCTGAAGGGTGAGGACTCCGCCGGTGGCCTCGGCGTTGAGCTCGCCGGGGGGCTGCCATCCGGGGTATGAGCCTGCCGTGGTCCCCTCGGGCAGGGTGTAGGTGAGCTGGACGGCGAAGGCGGTCTGCGGAGAGACCTGGTCGGAGGCGGGGCCGGAGGCGTAGGCGCTCAGGGAGACGCCTCCGTAGCCGGGCTCCTGCTGGGCCGGGGAGGCCTGGGGGGCGGGCAGCGAGACGGTGGCGCGCTGCTGGGCCCGAGCGCCCTCCACCGCCACCGAGCTCTCATAGACCAGGCCGGCACGCGCTCGGGACTCCGGACCGGAGACGGGGGCCGGAGCGAGGACCTCGTACTCGGCGTCATCGGCGAAGGGCCCGCGGATGACGATGCGGGCCTGGGAGCCCGCCTCGCTCGCGCCGATGGGGACGACCTCCAGGGAGAAGTCACCGGAGTCGGTGGTGGTGGCCCCGGGGGCTCCATCATCCAGGACGACGCTCTCGTCGCGCCCGCCGCCCGAGGCGCGCAGGCTCCAGTCAGCGGCCTGGGGCAGGCTCTGGCCGGCGCCCAGGACCGCGGTCAGGACGATCTCCTGGGAGGTGGTGCCGTCGAAGTCGACCGCCTCGCCGGCCTGGGCGTACGCGGACTCCAGGGCCTGGGTGCTCAGGCCGATCCGCCATTCGACCGCAGAGTCCTGCGCGCCCAGCGCACCGGCGTCCAGGCGCAGGGCCTGGTCGGCGGATGGCGGAGCCGGGGAGGCGGAGGGCCGGGCGGGGTCGGCGGCGTCGACAGGGTCAGCAGCGGCCGCGCTGGCGGGGAGCATCAGGGCGAGCGCGGCCGCCAGGACGATGAGCACCCGTGCAGCGCGGCGGCTGAAGCGATCAGGAATCGCGGCACCCTCAGCGGTGGATGGCATGGATATGTCCTCTTCGGGAAGGAGGCGGATGGGGATGGACCGCCTGACTATGAAGAGATTATTGTGCGAATCCAACAGCCTCAACTCTATTGCATCATTTTGGAAACCTGTTACGGAACCGTGACTCCTCACCACCCTTACTGTCACGGACATGTCACGAGATCGCCATTCTTTGGCTTAATTTTGAGACAATAAGATGTACTTTCACGATTCTTTCAGGTTACTCTAATGCAATTCCCACCCGCCGTTGAGCCTTCTGTGGAGGCCCGGCCGGGGCGCCGGTCTTGTCGGTTTCCTCCAACTCCGCCCCCTGACTGAGCTGATCGGGCCGGCCGGGCTGACTGGGCCCGACTGGGCCGACGGATCCGGCCGCGGGCCTGATGGTGCGCCAGGCCGCCGACGCGCGCCAGGAACCGCGCACCAGGAACGCAGCAGGGCCCCCCACCCATGGGGTGGGGGGCCCTGCGCCGAGACTCGACGGAGGAGAGGAGGTTGGCCGAGCTCGACCCCGGTTCAGGCCTTGCGGCGGCGAACCAGGAGCATTCCGCCGATCAGCGCGGCGCCGGCCGCGATGATGGGCACGATGATGGTGGCGCCGGTACGGGCCAGAGCCGGTGCGGGATCACCAGTGGCAGCGGCAGCGGCGGTTCCCGGGGCGCTGGGCTGGGACGAGGCGAGGGACGACGGCGAGGCCGTCGGCTCGGGGGGAGCCGGCGCCCCGGAGGGAGCCGGGCTCTCGGGCGCATCAGGATCCTGCGGCGCTCCGGTCACGGTGTTGGTCACGACGACCTCGTTGACCGTGCCGTCACCGATGGTCAGCGTCGTCGCCTGGACGCCATCCACGGTGAACACCGCGGAGCCCCAGGAGAAGCCGGGAGCCGGCGTGACCCCGTCGAGGGCGGCCTCCTTGAGCGCGACCACAGTTCCCACGGGGAGGATGGACCCAGGGGCCTGCCCCACGATCACCGTGCGCAGATCGGCGGTGACCTCGACCGTCAGCGTCCCGCCGGTCCGGTCGGCCTTGAGGGTGCCCGGCGGCGCCCAGCCGGGGTAGTCATCGACCGTGAGGCCGTTGGGAAGCGTGTAGTCGACCTCGATGGTGTAGGCGGCGTCGGCGGGGATCTGGGCGGCGGCATCGGCCTCGACCCTCTTGGTCACCGCGAGGCCACCGCCTCCCAGTCCCAGGGTGACCTCGGAGTCGAAGCTCTGCGCGAAGGAGGTGCTGGCCTGCCGGCCCAGGCTGGCCGCGGGCAGGGAGACCTCGTTGGCGTAGGTGAAGCCGGGCACCGCCTTGCCGTTCTGACCGTTGGTGGCCTCCGCGGCGAAGACGACGTTGTAGTTGGTCCTCGGGGCGAAGGGTCCGGTCAGGGTGATGGTGGCCACGTTGCCCGCGTAGGACACGTCGATGCTGAAGGCCCCGGCCTCGGTGGTGGTGGGGCCGGCCTGCTTGGTGCTGTCGAGCTCGAGCCAGTGGTCGGCCGACCTGGGGACCTCGGCGGAGTTGATGCGGGTCAGGCTCCAGGCCGTGGGCTCGGGGAAGGACTGCCCCTCACCCAGGGTGTCGGTCAGCACGATGGTGCGCGGCGTGACGCCGTCGAAGGTCACGGGATCGCCCGCGCGCTGGTAGGCCTCGGTCAGACCGGCCGTGCCCACGCCGATGTACCAGGTCACCCCGGTGGAGTCCTCGGTCATGCCGCCGGCCTCCTTGACCAGGGCGATGTCCTCGTAGCGGCGCGGGTCCGGCCCGATGCCGCCGACCGCGGGCAGATCGACCTGCATGGGCTCGCCGTTGACGGTGAGATCCAGGTGCGTGGCGGTGGTGGTCCGCAGGGGGGTCACCTGGATGCGCCCGGTGCCGGAGACATCCTTGTAGCCCTGGGCGATCTTGGCCGGCAGGACGCCGTTGAAGGTGCAGGTCATGGTCTGAGCGGTGATGGCGCAGGTGGCGACCTCCACCGGGCTGCCGTCGCCCAGGTCCGCCGTCAGGGACTCGGTGCCGGTCACACGGTAGCCGAGCTCGCTGGGCAGGCCGATGCTGAAGGAGTCGCCCTCCTTGAGATCCGCCTCCCGGGCATCCCAGGCGTACTCCATGCGGGCCACGGAGTCGTTGACGTAGAGGGGCCTATCGAGGGGAGTGCCGCCGTCGTCGATGGCGGTCAGCGCCACGCTGGTGATCCTGACCGGCGAGTCGGTGTCCGCATGCGCCGGAGCCATGGAGACAGCGGCCACCGCCAGTACGAGGGCTAGTAAAGACAGGCATGCGGCAGCGGTCCTGGGAACCACTGTCAGGCGCCGAGATGGGGTATTCATGGAGTTCCTTTGCGGGCAGACCGGGCCGGGGATGAGCCCTGATTTGAGACTATGGGCCCACGCTGGAACGAGACAACCGCGTAACCAGGCTCCGCCAATGTTTTACAGAATTGTGATCTGCCGGCGGTGAGAACCTCGAAAACTCACGCGGCGCGCTGTTTCTTTGCCCAAGCGCACATGGGCCGGGCCCCGAGCCGGAACCGCAGGGGTTCCTCGCTCGGGGCCCGGCCCGGGGCGTCAGGCGTCAGACGATCCCCGTGTCGAACAGGGAGGTCACGGAGCCGTCGTCGAACACGGCCTTGATGGCGCGCGCCAGCAGGGGGGCGATGGGCAGGACCGTGAGCTGCTCGAACCGCTTGCCCGCGGGAATGGGCAGGGTGTCGGTGACCACGACCTCACGGGCCCCGCAGGTCGAGAGGCGGTCCACCGCCGGGCCTGAGAGCACGCCGTGGGTGGCGGCCACGATGACGTCCTTGGCTCCGGAGTCCAGCAGGACCTGGACCGCCTTGGCGATGGTTCCGCCGGTGTCGATCATGTCGTCGACCAGCACGCAGGAGCGCCCCTCGACCTCACCCACCACCCGGTTGGCCACGGACTCGTTGGGCCGAGTGACATCCCGCGTCTTGTGCACGAAGGCCAGGGGGGTGCCCCCCAGCTGATTGGCCCAGCGCTCGGCCACGCGGATGCGCCCGGCATCCGGGGAGACCACGGAGGTGGAGGCCGCGTCGACTCGTGTGCGCACATAGTCCACGAGCACGGGCTGGGCCCACAGGTGATCCCAGGGGCCGTCGAAGAAGCCCTGCTCCTGGGAGGTGTGCAGGTCCACGCTCATGAGGCGGTCGGCCCCCGCGGCCTTGTAGAGATCGGCCACCAGGCGGGCCGAGATCGGCTCGCGCCCCATGTGCTTCTTGTCCTGGCGGGCATAGGGGAAGAAGGGGGCCACCACGGTGATGCGCTTGGCCGAGGCCCGCTTGAGGGCGTCGACCATGATGAGCTGCTCCATGAGCCAGTCATTGACGCGATCCCCATGGGACTGGACGACGAAGACGTCGCATCCGCGCACGGACTCGTTGAAGCGGACGTAGGTCTCCCCATTGGCGAAGTCGTAGGCCGTGGAGGACAGCACCTCCGTGCCCAGCTCGGCGGCCATCTCCTGGGCCAGCTCGGGGTGGGCGCGGCCCGAGGCGATGACCAGGCGCTTCTCGCCTCTGGTGATGATGCCCGTCATGACGTGATTCCCTTCCTGTGGCCGACTCGGCCCTCGATGGCGGTGATGCTCGCAGCGCGCATGATCATCAGCTCTCCCCGGCAGGGGCGTCCTCGGAGCCGAGCTGGCTGAAGGGTGCGACAACCGCGCCCGCGGGGATCTCGGCGTCGGTGAGGATGGCGTAGGCGCCCACCCGGGCGCCCTGGCCGATCCGGGTGGCCCCGCGCAGCAGTGCCCCCTGCTCCAGGATCACATCCTGGGCGAGCTCCACGGTGACATCCACCCAGGTGGAGGCCGGATCGGTGACGCCCACTCCCTGGGCCATCCAGGCCGCCAGGGTGCGGCGGTTGAGCTCGGCCCCGAGCTCGGCCAGCTGGGCGCGGTCATTGCAGCCCTCGACCAGCCAGTGGTCGGCGGCCACCAGGGCGCTGGTGGAGCGCCCGGCCCCATGGGCGTGGGCCACCACATCGGTGAGGTAGACCTCGCCCTGATCGTTGTCGGTGCCCAGGGTGTCCAGGGCCTGGCGCAGATGCTCGGCGTCGAAGACGTAGACGCCGGCGTTGATCTCGGTGATGGCCAGCTGCTCCGGGGTGGCGTCGCGGTGCTCGACAACCGCCTCCACGGAGCCGCCCTCCCCGCGGATGACGCGGCCGTAGCCCGAGGGGTCCTCCAGGGTGGTGGTCAGCAGGGTCACGGCGTCGCCGCGCTGGGCGTGCTGCTCCAGGAGGGCGGACAGGGTGGCGGTGTCCAGCAGGGGGACGTCCCCGCTGGTGACCACCACGGGGCCGGTCAGTGAATCGGGCAGGGCCGCCAGGCCGCAGGCCACGGCGCGGCCGGTGCCGGGGATGTCGTCCTGGTCCGCCGCCACGGCATCGGGGGCGATGCGGGCGAGGTGAGCCACGACCGCATCGCGCTCGTGGCGGACCACGACCACCAGGTGGGCCGGCTCCAGGCCGCGGGCCGCGGTCACCGCGTGATCCAGGAGGCTGCGCCCCCCGATGGGGTGGAGCACCTTGGGGGTGGCCGAGCGCATACGGGTTCCCTTGCCAGCGGCCATGACGATGACGGCGGCGGGTGCAGTGGGTGCCACGTGTCCTCTTCTCACTCGTTGCCCGGCCTGGGAGCAGGACGGGCTGGATGATGCGCGGGCCATCGAGCGGCCCGCATGATGCGCCGCCGACGCCCGCTCCGCCCCCAGGATTCGAACCCGGACCTCAAGGCTCCAAAGGCCTGCGTGCTGCCATTACACCAGGGCGGAATGCGCCGCCCGCCTCTGGCGGGCGCGGCGCCGGCCCAGTGTCTCATGACAGCGCCGCGCTCCCCTCCTGGACAAGGAGCACATGACCTGCCTCACAGATCATCGCGTTCTCCCCTTCGGCGCGCCACCAGTGCCCCGGTCAGCGCCCTGCGGCGATGTCGGTGCGGTACTGGGCGCCCTCCAGGCCGATCATGGCGACGGCCTCATAGGCGCGGTCGCGAGCCTGGGCGAGGTCCTGTCCGACGGCGACCACGGACAGGACGCGCCCTCCCGTGACCTCCAGGCCGCCGTCGTCGCCCAATCCGGTACCGGCCTGCAGCACATGGACGCCTTCCAGGGCCTCGGCCTCCTCAATGCCGGTGATGCGCCCGCCCGTGGTCACGGTCCCCGGGTAGCCCGGGGCGGCGATGACCACGTCCACGGCCGCCTCCTGACTCCAGGTCGGCTCGGGAGCCCGGGCCAGGGAGCCGGTGGCCGCGGCCAGGAGCAGCTCGGGCAGGGAGGAGGTCAGCCGCGCCAGAACGGCCTGGGTCTCGGGATCGCCGAAGCGCGCATTGAACTCCACCACGCGCAGGCCGCGCGAGGTCATGGCCAGGCCGCAGTAGAGCAGCCCGATGAAGCTCGTCCCGCGCCGGGCCATCTCATCGACCACGGGCTGGGCGACCTCGCGCACCACCTGCTCGGCCAGGTCGGCCGGGGCCCAGGCCAGCGGGCTGTAGGCGCCCATGCCGCCGGTATTGGGGCCGGCATCGCCGTCGGCCAGGCGCTTGTAGTCCTGGGCAGGGGCCAGCGGGACCACCGTGGCGCCGTCGCACACGCAGAAGACCGAGGCCTCCGGGCCGTCCAGGAAGTCCTCGACCACCACTCGCCCTCCCTCCTTGGCCAGGCAGGCCAGCCCATGGGCCAGGGCGGCGGCGCGGTCCTCGGTGACCACCACGCCCTTGCCGGCCGCCAAGCCGTCCTCCTTGACCACATGGGGGGCGCCGAAGCGGTCCAGGGCCGCGGACAGCTCTGCCTCGGTGGAGCACACGGCGGCCTCGGCGGTGGGCACGCCCGCGGCGGCCATGACCTCCTTGGCGAAGGCCTTGGAGCCCTCCAGGCGGGCCGCCTCAGCGCCCGGCCCGAAGACCGGGAAGCCGGCCTCGCGCAGGACGTCGGCCACGCCGGCGACCAGTGGGGCCTCGGGCCCGACGACGACGAGGTCCGCCTCCATCTGGGCTGCCAGCTCGACGACCTCCTCGGGCGCGGCCGGGTCGATGTGGAGGTTGGTGGCGATCGCCGCGGTTCCCGGATTCCCGGGGGCGACCACCAGCTCGGTTATCTGCGGATCACGGACGAGGGCGCGGGCCAGGGCGTGCTCGCGCGCGCCGGAGCCCAGGAGCAGGATCTTCACCGGACCAGCCTAGCGAGCCCAACGGCCTCAGGCGGCTTTGGCGGGAGCATTCATCGTCGTCGCCTGCGCCGGCCCGTGCCAGGATGTGCCCATGAGCGCTCAGGCCGCCCGGATCCCCGCGCAGCGCCCGGTGCTGCGCGGATCGGCTGAGCGCCGCTGCCTGACCGCCGTCGTGGGGGCGGCGCCATGACCGCCCGGCGCAGAAGGCCGGGCGTGGCGACGACTCTGCCCGATCAGCCGGCCCGTGGCAGCGGGCCCGGTGCGTCTGCCGGCTCAGAGCGCTACGTCCGCCGGCCGGTGAGCACGGAGCGCCAGGCAGGGGCCTTGTGCCTCCTGTCGATCGCATTCCTCGCATGGCTCATGTGCAGGCTATGGATCGACAGCATCGATCGACCTTGGGCGGGCCTGCTCTTCTTCGGCGTGCTCCTGGTTGTGGTCGTGCTGGGCGCCCTGCGCGGTCTGCGCCCCCGCCTCATCGCCGACGCCGAGGGCCTGCATGTGCGCAACACGCTGCGCAGCCATCACCTGCCCTGGCCGGCCTATCGCAGCGAGCTCGTCGTCGTCCCCATCGGCGGCCTGCAGCTCGGTCCGATCCAGGTCTACCGCGCCGTCCAGTACCGCCCTGCCGGAGGCGGTCGCTCCATCACGATCCACGCCTTGGCCCGCTCCGGTGGGACCGTGCCTGAGGCGGCGCTCAAGGAGCTGTGGGACTGGGGCAGGCTCCGCGGCTACACCGGCGGGCGGAAGGGCTCGGGAGCCATCGCGCCACAGGTCACCACTGCCCCGGCTGACGCGCTGGCGCTCCCTGTCGACCTGAGCGCCGACCGCCTGGAGCTGCGGGACAGGGACATCTCCTGGCGGCTCAGCCTGACGGATCTCAACCTGTGGGGGCGAACCACCATCGATGCCGAGGGCTTCCACGTGAGCGGACTGCTCAGCCGTGAGATGGCATGGCCCTCCTCGCGCTCCAGCCTGCATATCGTCGTGCACCACTGGGGACACTCAGGCGTGACCGCCCTGGCCTACCTGGTCACCACAGCCGGCAGCCGCGAGCGCCTGCCAGGGATCGGCGCCATCGGCACGGATCCGGCCCAGGTGCTGGTGGCCGAGCGCCAGCTCGACCTGATCTGGAAGTGGGGGCAGCGCCGGGGCCTGACCCGCGGCAAGGATCGTTATCGCATACTCACGGACCTCGATCAGGAGCGGGAGCGGACCTCATCGAGGGCCTACCTGCGGAGCCTGCGTCGGGGCCTGGGCCGGCAGGCGACTCAGGACCAGTAGGGCAGGCGGAAGTAGGCGAAGATCTGCCTGGCCGACGGGGGCTCGGTGAAGCCGCCGTTGCGCCGGCTGGTCCACACCTGCGGACCGCCCCAGGCCACGGGGTCCAGCTCCTCGAACTCCTCCTCCACCCGGATGCGCAGCGCCGGGTCGGTCTCCTGGAGCGCCGAGCCGTGCTGCTCCAGCGCCTCGACAACCCTGGCCTGGATCTGGGTCAGCAGGCTGGCCATCACCGGCAGCCGCCAGAGCATCGACTCCCATCGGCTCTGCCCCAGCCAGGCATAGGCCACTGCCAGATAGAGAACATGGAAGCCCCAGTAGAGGAGGTAGGGCAGAAGCGCGTTCTCATCGCTCCACAGGAGGACCACCGCCACTGAGACAGTGCCCAGGAGCATGCCCAGGAGCAGTTCAACGGTCGTCAGCCCCCGCACTGAGCCTCTCAGCTCCGTTGCCCGCGCCCACAGCAGCGCCCATTTGAGGAACACGAGCACCGCCCCCAGGATGAGGGAGAACAAGCCGTAGCCCACCGCGGCACCGGGCGCGCCCACCCCGGAGAGCAGCGCCACCAGAGCCAGCAGGGCCAGGTCCAGGGCCACCAGGCGACGCGCACTGGCCGCGATCCACGCCACCGCCCTGCCCATGCGCGAGTGCGGCAGCATCGGCCGGGCCAGGACGATGCCCCGCGAGCCCGAGCGCCGGATATAACGCTGCCCGGCGCTCAGGGCCATGACGTACTCGATCACCGAGCCCACCAGAGGCGAGCGCGCCACCTCGATCATGCCGAAGACCGCCGCGGAGACGAGCAGCCCACTGACCAGGTGCACGGCGAATCCCGGATTGGCCTCCAGAACCGTTGCCCCGGCTTTGCCGGGGGCCAGGGAGTCGCGCCACACCTGAGTCCCGCTCAGGCGCAGCCAGCTCAGGGTGATGACGATCAGCGCCAGGACGAGGGCGGCGGCATTCATCAGCTCGCAGATCATGGCGCGCAGCAGGACGCTCTTGATCTCCGCCTCGCCGGTCAGGCGCAGGCTCAGCAGCAGGGGCCCAGAGGCGAAGACGATCGCAACGGCCAGCTCGCACAGGTTGAACAGCTCGCTGCCGCTGATCCTGCCCAGCCAGGCCAGGGACCACCCGCCTGTGGCCACGACAATGGTCGAGACCAGGATGGGGACGGCGACAACGAGGAGCCACTGCCGCGTCAAGCGGTAGAGCACGGGGGACATGGGCCGAAGCCTACGTCCAGCCCGAGGATGGGCCCAAGCGGCGGAAGCCAGCCCCTCCAGGTCGGGGATGACCGCCCGCGTTCTCGACCCACGACTTCTGAAGCAGGGGTCGTCCCCTCCAGGCCGGGGATGACCGCCCCATGTCAGACCGGGCGGCCCGGGACCGCGGGCGCCGACGTCGTGCGAGAACCACGACCGAACGGGCGTCGACGACGAGGGTTCGCGCCGACGACGAGGGTCTGCGTACCGGACGAGGGTCTGCGTACTGGACGAGGGTTCGCGTCATCCGACGGGGGTTAGCACAGGGGCGATTGACGCAAAGGCACGTCTGATACGCAAAGTCTCGTCGTCGACGCAGACACCCCCGGGATCATCTCCCGGGGGTGTCAGTGCGAAGAGCTCAGTGCCGGCTCACGCCGACTCAGAGTCGCTGTCGCGTCAGGCCTTGGCGGCCTCGATGCGCTCGCGGAACTTGGCCAGCTGCTCGGTGATGGCCGCGGGCACCGCGTCACCGAACTGCTTGAAGTACTCCTCGGTGGAGTCGATCTCGGCGGCCCAGGCCTCGGGGTCGATGTCGTACATCTTGTCCCACTCGGCCTGCCCCAGGTCCAGGCCCTCGAGGTTGAAGTCCTCGAACTTGGGGTAGCGGCCGGTCACGCCGTCGATGGCCTCGACCTCGCCGCCGGCGCGGCGCACGATCCAGTCCAGGACGCGGGAGTTGTCCCCGAAGCCGGGCCAGATGAACTTGCCGTTCTCGTCCTTGCGGAACCAGTTGACCTGGTAGACCTTGGGGAAGCTCTCGCCGAGCTGGTCCTGAATCTCCAGCCAGTGGCCCCAGTAGTCGGCCATGTTGTAGCCGCAGAAGGGCAGCATGGCGAAGGGGTCGTGGCGCAGGGAGCCGACCTTGGCGTCCAGGGCGGCCGCGGTGACCTCGGAGGCCACGGAGGCGCCGATGAACACGCCGTGGGCGGCCTCGTACTGCTCGGCCACCAGGGGCACGTTGGTGGCGCGGCGACCGCCGAAGAGGATGGCGTCGATGGCCACGCCCTCAGGGGCCTCCCAGTCCGGGCAGATGATGGGGCACTGCGAGGCCGGAGTGGTGAAGCGCGAGTTGGGGTGGGCGGCCTTCTTGCCGGCCTCGGCATCGGCGGGGGTGTAGTCGTTGCCCTGCCAGTCGATGAGGTGGTCGGGCAGCGGAGCGTCGATGCCCTCCCACCACACGTCACCGTCGTCGGTCAGCGCGACGTTGGTGAAGATGGTGTTGGCCTTCATGGTCTCCATGGCCATGGGGTTGGTGTCGTAGGAGGTGCCGGGGGCCACCCCGAAGAAGCCGGCCTCGGGGTTGATGGCGCGCAGGCGCCCGTCCTCGCCCTGGCGCATCCAGGCGATGTCATCCCCGATGGTCTCGACCTTGTAGCCGGGGATCGTGGGCTGGAGCATGGCCAGGTTGGTCTTGCCGCAGGCCGAGGGGAAGGCCGCGGTGACGTGGTACTGCTTGCCGGACTTCTCCTCGGTCAGGCGCAGGATGAGCATGTGCTCGGCCATCCAGTTGTCGCGCCGGGCCATGGTCGAGGCGATGCGCAGGGCGTAGCACTTCTTGCCCAGCAGGGCGTTGCCGCCGTAGCCCGAGCCGTAGGACCAGATCTCGTTGGTCTCCGGGAAGTGGGTGATGTACTTCTCGTCATTGCAGGGCCAGGTGGTGTCCTCCTGGCCGGGGGCCAGCGGCGCGCCCACGGAGTGGACGGCGGGGACCCAGGGGCGGCCCTCGTTGATGAGGTCCATGGCCGCGGTGCCGATGCGCGCCATGATGCGCATGTTGACCACGACGTAGGGGGAGTCGGTGATCTCGATGCCCAGCTGGGAGATGGGGCCGCCCAGGGGGCCCATGGAGAAGGGGATGACGTACATCGTGCGACCGGCGTAGGTGCCGTCGAACTTCTCGTGGAGGATCTTCTTCATCTCGGCCGGGTCGAACCAGTTGTTCGTGGGGCCGGCGTCCTCCTCCTTCTCCGAGCAGATGTAGGTGCGGGACTCCACACGGGCCACATCGCTGGGCAGGGAGCGGGCGAGGAAGGAGTTGGGGCGCTTGTCGGGGTTGAGGCGGGTGAACACGCCGGCCTCCACCATCTCAGTGGTCAGGCGGTCCCACTCCTCATCGCTGCCATCGGCGAAGTAGACGGACTCGGGCTTGCCCAGCTCCGCGATACGAGTGACGAACTCGATCACATCCTCGGGAACGTTGGCGGGCGCTGCGGCGCGGACATCCTGCTCAGACACGGTCATATGAGTCCCTTCCTCGGGGTTGGTCTCGACTCGTTTTCGGTCAGGGCCATCCTTGCGCACACGGGCCGTCAGAGCACATTCCCGAAGGTCCCAACCCGCCGATGCGTCCCACCATCCGGTCCGTGGATTCCGCCACATGGTGGGTTTTCCCGGCCTTCCATGGGGGCGCATCCCCGCGCTTTCCGCCCTGAGAGAAGACTGAAGGACCGGCTGTTAACGTGCTGGCCATGCCCTCCCGCGCCATCGCCCGATCTCTGACCACCGCCCTGGCCCTCCTGTGCCTCAGCGCCTGCTCAGCGAGCATGGAGATGACCATCTCCCCCCAGGGCACCTACAGCGCCGTCGTCGAGCTGCGGGACACCACCGGGACCTCCTTCACCGAGGAGTCCGAGTGCACCGCCCTTGGCGACCCCCAGTCGCTGGGCGTCCCGGACGGCACCACGGTGACCACGGAGTACCTCACCGGAGACAAGGACAAGGGCTGCCTGGTGACCGTCTCGGGGGTGAGGATCCCCAGCGCCGATGAGGCGGACAACGCCCTGGTGGTACGCGACGGCGACCAGTTCTCCGTGACCCTGCCCCGCTTCGGCGGCGCCGCCGGGGCCACGCCCGGCAGCGCCGATGACTCCTTGAACTCAGTGGTCGAGGCACGGGTCGCCATCACCTTCCCGGGAGCGGTCACCCGCGCCCCCGGGGGGACGGTCACCGGCAGCACCGTGGTGTGGGACGACGCCGATGTCCTGGCCGAGGGGGTCAGCGCCTCCGGATACGCCCAGCAGGGCCGGGGGGTGTCCTGGTGGGAGCGGATCGGGGCGGCCTACTGGGGGCTGGCGGCCCTGACCGTGGCGGGCCTGGTCCTAGGCGCTGCCACCGTGCGGCGTCGACGGCGCCGACGGCGCCGGGAAGGGGACCAGGCGCCGAGCACCCGGTCAGCCAAGGGATCAGCGGCCCGGGCCCGACGCCGTCGCCGGTGAGGTCGAGGGCCGGCCTGCGCCCCAGGCCGCCAGCGCCGCCTCGGTTCAGCCGCTCGGCCGTCGACCATGGGGAGAACGCCCCCGTCCCGCAGGTCGCTTCAGGGCTTCCCCGCACCGGCGTCAACCGCTACCGTGGCCGAGCATGAGCACGACCCTCACCGCCCCTGTCGCGCCGGTGCGGCGGGGCCTGCTCGCGGCGGGCCTCGTCGGACTGCTGTCCGTCTTGGCGCTCCTGCCCGCCGTCGGCCACGCCCAGCCCCTTCCCATCTCAGCCGATTCATCCGATGCCTCGAGCGAATTCGAGGTCGAGATCAATCTCATCATCAGGTCAAACGACACCGTTATCGCCAAGTACGTCCTCACCGACAGGGCGGACTACGACCTGCTCACCGAGGATGACTGCAGGACTAAGAGCCTCATTCTCACCCGCTCGAAGGACTCCAGGACCAAGACGAGCTTCTCCTTCGAGGACAAGGGCGACTCGCGCGTGTGCACCATCGAGGGGGTCGCGAAGATCGAGGACGTGGAGGTCACCCATGAGGGCGATGAGTACGTCGCCACATTTGAGGACGATCACCCGGGCTCGGATCAACGTGCCAGCATCTCCGTCAGCTTCCCGGGCGAGGTCACCCAGGCCGACGGCGGCACGGTCGACGGCACCACCGTCACCCTGGACTCCCTGGGCCACACGGTGCGGGGCAAGGAATCATCAGGATTCCCCTGGCTATCGCTGGGCCTGGGACTCGTCGTCCTGCTCGCCGTGGGCGGTGGCGTGGCCGGCGTCCTGGTGAGCCAGAATAAGAAGAAGAAGGCCGCTGCCGCGGCCCAGGCGGGCGGCTACATCCCCCAGCCCTTCCCCGGCCAGTACCCGCAGGCCCCCGGCCAGTACCCGCAAGCCCAGTTCCCCGGTCAGTACCCGCAGGCCCCCGGCCACTCCTGAGCAGTCTCACCTTGGTGCCCTGCGGGTCATTCGTCGACCATATGCTGCGCGGTTGTCGCGATCGTCTGGCTCCGGTCGCGCTCGATGCAGCGGAGCAGGGACGCCCGCGAAACACCGCTCGTCCCAACGAGTCAGGCGCCAGGCCGCCAGCGCCGCCTCGGTTCAGCCGATCGGTCACCAGGCATGGGGAGAACGCACCCATCCCGCAGGTCGTTCCGGGCTTCCCCGCACCGGCGCTAACCGCTACCGTGACCGCCATGAGCAAGACCCTCACCACCCTTGTCGCGCCAGTGCGGCGGGGCCTGCTCGCGGCGGGCCTCGTCGGACTCCTGTCCGTCTCGGCGCTCCTGCCCGCCGTCGGCCACGCCCAGCCCCTTCCCACCTCCTCCGATTCATCCTCCTCGGCCGACATGTCGGCCGAGCTCAGCCTGACCATCAAGTCCGATGACACCGTCGTCTCGAAGTCCGTCGTCACTGACAAGTCGGACTACAACTTCCTCACCGAGGAGAACTGCACCGCAGACAGTTTCACTCTCAACGGCGCCGATGAATCGAAGACCGAGGCGAGCGCCTCCTTCGAGGACAAGGGCGACTCGCGCGCGTGCACCGTTGAGGGGACCTACAAGATCGAGGACCTGGAGGGGATCACCCACGAGGGCGATGAGTACGTCGTCAAGCTCGACGGCCCTGGGAGCTCGAGCTCTGATTCCTTCGACGTCAAGGTCTCCATCACCTTCCCGGGCAAGGTCACCGAGGCCGACGGCGGCACGGTCGACGGCAACACCGTCACCCTGACCTCCCTGGACCACACGGTGCGGGGCAAGGACTCACCGGGACTCCCCTGGCTGTGGCTGGGCCTGGGACTCGTCGTCCTGCTCGCCGTGGGCGGCGGTGTGGCCGGCGTCCTGGTGAGCCAGAATAAGAAGAAGAAGGCCGCTGCCGCGGCCCAGGCGGGCGGCTACGTCGCTCAGCCCCTTCCCGGGCAGGTCCCCGGCCAGCAGGCGCAGGCCCCCGGCTACTCCCCGACCCAGCCGCTGCAGTCCAACCCCTACCCGCCCCAGGGACAGGCCCCCGGCTACCCGCCGGCCCAGCCGCCCTACCAGGGCTGAGCGCCTCCTATCAGCTCCCCACCCCAGCGCCCGTCCCGCATATGCGGGGCGGGCGCTGGCTGTCTCCAGATTTCCCGCCGCCGTCACGATCCGATTACGGTAGGGGCATGCACCCCGCCTCCGATCCGCGCGTGTCCCCGGCCCGGACCGCTCTCCCCCTCCTCCTGGCCCCATTGCTCGCCATGGCCCTTCTGCTCGCGCCGTCATCGGCGCAGGCCAAGGCCAACGACGACTACAGCCTGTCCTTCGAGGTCACGCTGTCCCCGGATGACACCTACGCGATGAAGATGGTCCTCCAGGACCGCGCCAAGGACCAGCCGCGGATCACCAAGGAGACCTGCACGGTCGAGAAGCTCTTCCAGAGCAGCGCGCAGCCCCCCAAGGACGCCAAGGCCTCCTTCACCGAGGAGGGCGGGACCCGCACCTGCACGATCACCGGCTCCGAGGACATCTCGCTGACCAATGGGCTCATCACCCATGAGGAGGACGAGTACGTGGTCAAGACCGAGGGCCTGACCGGCGACTCGGCAGTGAAGATGAGCCTGTCAGTGACCTTCCCCGGCGCGGTGACGCAGGCCGACGGCGGCACGGTGGAGGGCAGCACCGTGACCCTTGAGAGCGTTGACGACCACGTCCTGCGAGGCAAGGACTCCGCGGGGCCCTCATGGCCGCTCGTCGCGGTGGGCGTGCTGGCGGGCCTCACCGCCCTGGGCGCCCTGGCCGCCCTGGTCGTCGTCCTCCTGCGCCGCAAGCGCGCCCAGCAGCCCTGAGGCGCGCAGCCACTCTCACGCGCATCTGGCCGGCACCGCCCTCATGCGGTGCCGGCCAGATGAGTTCTGAGCCCGCCCGCGCTCAGCCGATGAGCCGATGGCGGGAGATGGTGGCCTCACGGCCCGGCCCCACGCCGATCGCGGAGATGCGGCATCCCGCCAGCTCCTCGATGCGCAGCACGTAGTCCTGGGCGGCGCGCGGCAGGTCGGAGAACTCGCGCACCCCGGAGATATCCTCGCTCCAGCCCGGCATCTCCTCGTAGACGGGCACGGCGTGGTGGAAGTCGGACTGGGTCAGCGGCATCTCCTGGCTTCGACGCCCATCGACCTCGTAGGCGACGCATACCGGGATGGTCTCGTGCCCGGTGAGCACATCGAGCTTGGTCATGACCAGGTCGGTCAGTCCATTGACCCGGGCCGCGTAGCGGGTGACCACCGCGTCATGCCAGCCGCAGCGGCGCGGCCGGCCCGTGGTCACCCCGAACTCCCCGCCCTCGGTGCGCAGGCGCTCCCCGACGGCGTCGGTGAGCTCGGTGGGGAAGGGCCCCTCCCCCACCCGGGTGGTGTAGGCCTTGACCACGCCGACAACCGAGTCGATCCGGGTGGGCCCCACACCCGTGCCGGTGCAGGCGCCGCCCGCCGTCGGGCTGGAGGAGGTCACGAAGGGGTAGGTGCCGTGATCGATGTCCAGCATGGTGGCCTGGCCGGCCTCGAAGAGGACCGTCTTGCCGGCGTCGAGGGCCTCATTGAGGATGAGGGAGCAGTCCACCATCATGGGGCGCACGCGCTCGGCGTAGGACAGCAGCTCGTCGGCGACCTCATCGGGGTCGATGGCCGCGCGGTTGAAGACCTTGAGGAACAGGCTGTTCTTCTGGTCCAGTGCGGAGCGGACCTTCTGGCGCAGGATGGACTCATCGAAGAGGTCCTGGATGCGGATGCCCACGCGGTTCATCTTGTCAGCGTAGGTCGGGCCGATCCCCCGGCCGGTGGTCCCCAGCTGGCGGGCCCCCAGGAAGCGCTCGGTGGTGCGGTCCAGGATGCGGTTGTAGGACGGGATGATGTGGGCGTCGGCGCTGATGAGGAGACTGGAGGCGTCCTTGCCGCGCGACTGGATCTCCTCGATCTCGGTGAAGAGGACCTCGAGGTCCACCACGACGCCGTTGCCGATGATGGGGGTGACCCCGGGGGTCAGCACTCCTGCGGGCAGCAGGTGGAAGGCGAAGGACTCGCCGTCGATGACCACGGTATGGCCGGCGTTGTTGCCTCCGTTGAACTTGACGACGTAGTCGACGTCCTGACCGAGTTGGTCAGTCGCCTTGCCCTTTCCCTCGTCCCCCCACTGGGTTCCGACGACGACAACGGCTGGCATGGGCTTCTCCCCTGGTTCGACGGGCGGAGCGCGGGCGCGCGCACCGTCCACCAGACTACCGGAGCCCCACTGCGGCGATCAGGGGCCGGCTCAGGCGCGCTGGCGCAGGCGGTTGATGATCCCGCGCTGGATGAGGGCCACGAGATAGGCCTGGAAGGCCACGCCGATGAGGACCATGAACCAGGCGGTGGGCGCGCGCATGGCCGGAGCGGCCCAGGCCACGGCCAGCGGGGCGGCCAGGACCGCCAGGCACGCCGTCGTCCGCCCCAGCGCGCCCAGGGCCAGGCGCGCGGCGTTGACCAGGTGGCGGCCGATCCCGGTCTCGAAGAAGGCGATGAGCGGAACGAGCCAGACCAGCAGCGCCAGGACCATGAGCACGCCGGCCGCCAGCAGGCCGGAGACGATCCCGGCCTCCAGCGCCCCGGCACGCGAGATGACGGCCTGCTCCCACAGGGCCAGCGCCGCCAGCACCAGGACCGGGGGCCACCAGGCCAGGGACTGGCGCAGGTTCGAGCGCAGGGAGCGCCACCAGCTGCGCACGGTGTAGGTCTCCTCCTCGCGCGCCATCTCCATCATCACCCGCATGCAGGCGGTCAGTGCCGCGCCGGCGGTGATCAGCGGCAGGCAGGCCAGCAGGGTCAGCAGATTGATGACCACCAGGTCGGCGGCCGCGCTCCAGGCGCGCATGGCCGGGGAGTCGTGTCTCAGCCAGGCGGTCATGGTCTCCTCCAGGGTTAGCGGCGTCGATGCGGCCCCGGTCCGCGCAGCCGCGGACCGGGGCCGACGATGGTCAGGGCGGGCGATCAGCCCTTGACGGCGCCGGCCGCCACGCCCTCGATGATGTGCTTCTGGCCCACGAGGTAGAAGGCGACGATCGGGATGATGGCCAGGACCAGCATGGCCATCTGCGCGCCCATGTCGCGGTTCCCGTTGGAGCCGATGAGCATCTGGATGACGATCGGGATCGTCTTGTACTGCTCATTCTGGCCGATCACGAGGTTGGGCAGCAGGAAGTCGTTCCACACCCACATGGCGTTGAGGATCGCCACGGTCACCGCGGTGGGCTTGAGCAGGGGCATGACCACCTTGATATAGGTCTGCAGGGGCGAGCAGCCGTCCATGTAGGCGGCCTCCTCGATCTCCATGGGAATCGACTTGATGAAGCCGGCGAACAGGAAGACCGACAGTCCTCCACCGAATCCCAGGTAGATGATGATCATCCCCCAGGGCGTGGCCAGGCCCAGCGAGTCGGCGATCTTGACCGTGGGGAACATGACCATCTGGAACGGGGCGATCATGGAGAAGGCGAAGGCGTAGTAGATCAGCGAGGTCCACCAGCGCTTGACGCGGGTGATGTAGTACGCGGTCATCGCCGTCAGCAGGACGATGACGCCCACCGATCCCACCGTGATGAACAGGGACCAGCCGATGGCCCTGGCGAAGCCCGAGAGCTGCAGGCCGGTGGCGTAGTTGGCCAGTCCCGCGAAGGTCTCCCCCGTGGGCAGGGAGAAGGGCGACTGGGAGATGAAGAACTTGCCCTTGAAGGAGTTGATGAGGATGAAGGCCAGCGGGATCACCCACACCAGGGTCAGCAGGCTCAGCAGTCCCACGAGGGCATTGGCCCCCGGGGTCTGCGGGGCCCGGGGCGCCGTGACGGCGGCGGCCTTGGCAGTGGTGGCCTGGGCAGTGGCGGCCTTGGCGGTGGCAGGGGCCTGAACGGCGGCGCTCATGCGTCGACCTCCTTGGAGCGTGTGGCGCGCAGCTGGATGAGCGCGATGGCCGAGACGATGAGGAAGAAGATGACGGCCTGGGCCTGGGCGACGCCTTCATGGCCGACCTTCTCGTACATGGCCTCGACGATGTTGAGAGCCGCCATCTGGGTCTGCTTGAGAGGGGCGCCGTTGGTCAGCGCCAGGTTCTGGTCGAACATCTTGAAGGTGTTGGCCAGGGTCAGGAACAGGCAGATGGTGATGGAGGGCATGATCATCGGCAGGGTGACATTGCGCAGGGTCTGCCAGCGGCCCGCGCCGTCGATCTGCGCTGCCTCGATGAGCTCGGGGGGCACGTTCTGCAGGCCGGCGATGTAGATGATCATCATGTAGCCCATGAGCTGCCAGTTGACGATGAGGACGAGCCCGGCCAGGCCCAGCTTCCAGTCATTGACGATCGTGTGGCCCCAGCGCTGGAGGATCGAGTTGAGCATGACCTGCCAGGTGTAGCCCAGGACGATGCCGCCGATGAGGTTGGGCATGAAGAAGACCGCGCGGAAGACATTGGTGCCGCGCAGCTTGCGGGTGAGCATGTAGGCCAGGGTGAAGGCCCCCAGGTTCACCGTGATGATGGAGATCGCCGAGACCAGTGCGGTGAAGCCCAGGGCGGAGATGAATCCGCTCCGCTCCCCCAGGGCGTCCTGGTAGTTCTGGAAGCCCACCCACTCGGCGTCGGTCAGCGTGGTGAAGTCCGTGAAGGACAGGTAGAGCCCCATGAAGAAGGGGACGACGAACGCGATGAGGAATGCGATGAGGGTGGGACCGGCGAAGATCGGGAAGTATTTTGTCAGTGCTTTTGTCATGTGTGTCTCGCTATGCGCCTGAGCCGGGGCCCTGGAGGGGGCGGGCCCTCCAGGGCCCCGGATCCGCGCCCGGACCGGATCGGGACCGGCAGATGGGATCAGGCCTTCTTCTCAGCGGCCCACTGGTCGACGAAGTAGGTCGTCACGGCGCTCCAGTCCTGCTTGTTGGAGGCGTACTGGGCCAGGTTCTGGCCCAGCTGGTCCTTGAAGTCCTGGCTGGGGAAGGCGGAGAAGACCCAGTTGACGGCGTAGAGGTCGTCGTTGTTCATGTACTCCACGACCTGCTTGCCCAGAGGGTCGGCCGGGGCGAGGTCGGCGAAGGCCTCGTAGGGGGCGATGATGCCCAGCTTCTCCGAGGCCATCTTGGCGCCCTCGGCGTCGGTGAACAGCCAGGTCAGGAAGTCAGCAGTGGCCTTCTGGTCCTCCTTGGAGGCCTGGGAGTTGATGGTCAGGAAGTTCTCGGTGCCGATCGCGATGCCGGACTTCTCCTCGCCCTTGACGCCGATGTAGATCGGCATGAAGTGGATGTCCTCCTCCTTGACCGTGTTGCCCTCGACCTCGGAGATCTGGGACCAGGCCCAGTTGCCGTTCTGGACGAAGGCCGCCTTGCCCAGGGCGAACTCGGCCATGGAGTCGGTGACCGTCTTGGCGGAGGTGGCGGTGCGGTCCACCGTGGAGTTGTTGAGGTACAGGTCGAAGATCGCCTTGTACTGGTCGCCGTAGGTGAGCTTGAGCTCCTCGGCGTCCTGGACGCCGGCGTCGCGGAACTCGTAGAAGACGGGGTAGTTGGCCAGGTGGGTCTGCCAGCGCCAGTCCTCACCGGGGGCCAGGGAGGTTGAGGCGAAGACGCCGTCGATGCCCAGCTCGGCCTTCTTGGACTGCATGTCCTCGACGACCTCCTTGAGCTTGTCGAAGGAGGTGATCTCCTCCACCGAGGCGGCCTTGGCCCCGGAGGTGGCGAAGTACTTGGTGAGGATGGCGCCGTTGTAGATCAGGCCGTAGCCCTCGGTGCCCAGCGGCACGCCGTAGATCTTGTCGTCCTCGCCGCGGATGGTCATGGTCTCGTCGGTCAGCGCCTTGGTGAAGGGCTGGTCGCTCAGGTCCGAGGCGTACTTGGACCAGTTGGCGTAGCCCACGGGGCCGTTGAGGTTGAACAGGGTGGGGGCGTCGGACTTGGCGACCTCGGTCTTCAGGGTCTGCTCATAGCTGCCCGAGGCGGCCGTGACGACCTTGACCTCCACGCCGGTCTTGTCCTTGTAGGCCTTGGCGATCTCCTTGAAGGCCGCCTCCGCCTCCGGCTTGAAGTTGAGGAAGTAGACGTTGCCGACGCCATCATCGGAGCCCGACGAGCCCGAGCAGGCGGCAAGGGTGGCCGCCACGGCGAGGGCGGCGGTGCCACCGAGCATGGTGCGGCGAGAGACGAGTCGCATGTCATGTCCTCCTTTGGACGAGGTAGAGCGGGCCATCAGCCCCTGGTGAGAGCGACTGCCCAGGGCTGGCCGGGGGGCCGGGCCTGGAAGCAACATTGATATGATTGCACACAGAGCCACGTTTGCTTGCAGAATTTTCAGAAACGTGACGCAAACACCAGATTGGACTGGGAGGTGAGGGCGCTCGCCCTCTCTGCCGCCATCCTCAGGTGCAACTCATGCAAAGGTTGCAGAACGGTCACGGCCGGCTGCCGCCCTGGG
The DNA here is from genome assembly GCF_900637295.1 of Actinomyces slackii. Lineage (NCBI taxonomy): Bacteria > Bacillati > Actinomycetota > Actinomycetes > Actinomycetales > Actinomycetaceae > Actinomyces > Actinomyces slackii. Next base: position 193,215 of record NZ_LR134363.1, read on the forward strand.
GCACGACGACGGTCCCGGCACCCGTGACGGGTGCCGGGACCGTTGCTCAGTCCGACCGTGCCCGGTGGTTCAGGCGCTCAGCGCTTGGCCGAGCCCACCGAGCCGAGGCGCTCGCAGGCCTCGACGACGCGGGCGGCCATGCCCTCCTCGGCGGCCTTGCCCCAGGCGCGGGGGTCGTAGGTCTTCTTGTTGCCGACCTCGCCGTCGATCTTGAGGACGCCGTCGTAGTTCTTCAGCATCCAGTCGGCCACGGGACGGGTGTAGGCGTACTGGGTGTCGGTGTCCACGTTCATCTTGATGACGCCGTTGCGCACCGCGGTGGCGATCTCCTCGTCGGTGGAGCCCGAGCCGCCGTGCATGACCAGGTCGAAGGGCGAGGAGGTGTCGCCGACCTTGGTCGACAGGCGGTCGCCCAGGCGCTTGGCGCACTCGTCCTGGATCTCGCCGAGGATCTCGGGGCGCAGCTTGACGTGGCCGGGCTTGTAGGAGCCGTGCACGTTGCCGAAGGTCAGGGCCGTGATGTAGCGGCCGTTCTCGCCCAGGCCCAGTGCCTCGATGGCGCGCCAGGCGTCGTCGGCCGTGGTGTAGAGGTTGGCGTTGACGTCACCCTTGATGCCGTCCTCCTCGCCGCCCACGGCGCCGATCTCGATCTCGAGCACGACGTTGGCGGCCTTGGCGCGGGCGAGCATGTCCACGGCGATCTCGATGTTGTCGTCCAGGGACTCGGCCGAGCCGTCCCACATGTGGGAGTTGAACATGGGCAGCTCGCCGCGCTTGACCTGCTCAGCCTCGATCTCCAGCAGCGGGTGGATCCAGGGCTCGAGCATGTTCTTGGGGCAGTGGTCGGTGTGCAGGCCGATGACACCGGGGTAGAGGTCGCCCACGGCGCGGGCGTAGGCGGCGAAGGCGATCGAGCCCTTCACCTTGTCAGCGCGCGAGGAGCCGGACCAGTAGGCGGCACCACCGTTGGAGATCTGGACGATGCCGTCAGACTCGGCGTCGGCGAAGCCCTTGAGGGCGGCCGACAGGGTCTGGGAGGAGGTGACGTTGATCGCGGGGATGGCGTACTTGCCGGCCTTGGCGCGGTCAAGCATGTCAGCGTAGGACTCCGGGGTTGCAATGGCCACTGGGTGCCTCCTGAAATCTGTGATGAGTCAGTGGTGCAGAACCGATTCTTCCACGATTCTCGAGCCAGGTGTACCGGATCATGGTCCTGGTCCCGAGCGCCCATCCATCGACATCGCGCATCGTCTCAGCGCCATGGGTCCTCCGGGTCCGACTTTCCCGCATGATCGCATCGAGGCGCGGCGTGAGGACGCGCGGTCTGCGCGACTCAGTCGGGAGCCGGGCCGGCGTGCTGGAGGATCCAGGCGTGCATGGCCACAGCCGCGGCCGCGGCCACATTGATCGAGCGGGTTGAGCCGTACTGGCCGATCCTCAGCAGGCGCGAGCAGCCGGCGGCCAGCTCTGGGCTGATCCCCTCCCCCTCGGAGCCGAAGACCATGAGGCACCGCTCAGGCAGCTCCGCCTCCTCCAGCTGGAGCGAGCCGGGGCCGTTGTCGATGCCGATCACCTCATAGCCCTCGGCCGCCGCCCAGTCCAGGAGCTCGCCGGCCTCGGGGTGGTGGCGCACATCGAGGTAGCGGTTGGTGACCATGGCGCCGCGCTTGTTCCAGCGGCGCCTGCCGATGATGTGGACGCCGGCCGCGTTGAAGGCATTGGCGCTGCGCACGATGGAGCCGATGTTGAGGTCCTGACTGACGTTCTCGATGGCCACGTGCAGCAGGTGGGCGCGGGAGGCCAGGTCGGCGCGGATCGCCTCGATGCTCCAGTAGCGGTAGCGGTCCACGACGTTCCTGCGATCGCCCTGGGACAGCAGCTCCGGGTCGTAGCGAGGGTCCTCCGGCCAGTCCTGCCGTCCCCCGGGCCAGGGCCCGACGCCGACCGCGCGGGAGTCGACGTCGTGCTCCGCCGGGTAAGCAGAACCTGTCGGGCGCTCATCAGCCTGGCGGTACAGCAGGGCGATCCCTTCGAGAACCTGACGATCAGGCTCGGCATCCGCCGCATAGGTGCGCGATGCGCGGTCATAGACATGCCTCGCGGCGGCGCGGACCTCGTAGGGGTCCGGCTCGCCGGTGATGAGGTAGTGCAAGGGGCTATCGAGGGCGTAGGCGATCTCAGCGAGCTCGACCGCTGCGAAGGATCGGGTCCCTCCCAGGGCCTTGGACAGGGCCGACTCGCTCATCGCCACGCGGCGCGCGAGCTCAGCCTGCGTCATCCCCGAGGCGACGAGGGCTTCTTTGACCCGCCCTGCGATCTTCTCCATGGCACCAGCCTACGCAGATCTTTCGATTTGAGAAAGATCTGCGACGGAACCGTCGCACGATGCACACCGCAGGACGATGCTGCGGGCAGCGCTCAGGACAGTCCGAGGTCCTCCAGGCCCAGGGCGGCGTGGTACGCCAGTCCCTCGGCCTCGATGCGCTCACGCGCGCCCGTGGCGCGGTCCACGACCACGGCCACGGCCAGAACCTCCGCACCCGCCTCGCGCAGCGCCTCGACCGCCTCCAGCGGGGAGCCTCCCGTGGTCGAGGTGTCCTCCAGGACGACGACGCGCCGTCCTGCCACCTCCGGGCCCTCAATGCGCCGCTTCATGCCGTGGTCCTTGGCGGCCTTGCGCACGACGAAGGCGTCGAGGTCCAGGCCTCGCGAGGCGGCGGCGTGCAGCATCGCAGCGGCCACGGGGTCAGCTCCCATGGTCAGCCCGCCCACGGCGTCGACCTCGTCAATGCCCAGGCCCGCCTCCTCCAGCATGTCCAGCATGACGTGGCCGATGAGGGGCGCCGCCTCATGGTGGAGGGTGGCGCGGCGCATGTCCACATAGAAGTCGGAGGTCAGGCCGGAGGCCAGGGTCACCGTGCCGCGCACGACGGCCAGCTCTGCGACGAGCTCGGCCAGGCGGGAGACATGGGAATCGTTGGTGCTCACGGCATCAGGCTAGAGGACTCCTCCCCGCCTGGCAGGACCCACGGGGCTCTTGTCCCCCGGCCGTTGCGCGAATCACTTGGCGGCGCTCACAGCGGTGATCCGCTCCTCCATCTGGGCCGGGCTGAGCAGGCCCACCTGGGTGTGGCGGATCACGCCATTGGCGTCGATGAAGTAATGCGCGGGAACCCCCATGACCCCGTACGCGGCGGCGACGTCATTGGAGTGGTCGGCCACCTGCGTGAAGGTCAGGCCCACGCGCTCGGAGTAGGGCTTGACCGTCGCGGCGCTCTCGCCAACGTAGATGGCGATGACCTCGATGTCCTCGCCGTGCTCGGCAGCGGCCGCCTGGACGTCGGGCATCTCGGTGCGGCACCCCGTGCACCAGGTGGCCACGAACATCACCCACACCGGCTTTCCGCGCAGGGCCTGCAGATCGACTGGCTGGGAGTTGATGTCCGTTGTGGTGAAGGCCGGGGCCGTGTCCCCCACGACGGGGGCGGTGGCGACGCCGTCGACCTCCACGCGACTGACCGCAGCGGCCTGGGCACGGTCCTCCTCCTCATCGGGGCCCACCACCCACCATGTGGCGATGGCGATGGCGAAGGCCGCGACCAGCAGCACCGCGACCTGGCCGAAGCTGGACTGCCTCAGGCGCGCCCTCCAGGCCGGCTCCTGGGCCGCCGCGCTCCGGGACCTCACGGGTCTCGCGGTCTCCTCGGAGTCGGGATCCTCCTCATCGGGGTCGGGGCCCAGGTCCTCCTCATCGGGGTCGACCGGCTGGGCGGATCCCGTCTCCTCGGGCGCGTCGGGCTCCCGCTCCTCGTTGCGGGCATCAGGCGTAGGCATGCAGACCTCCGAAGAACAGGTTGCCCATGTAGGTGAAGATGACCGCGGCGAATCCCAGGATGAGCAGCCATGCTGAGCGCTCCCCCCGCCAGTTGCGCGTCACGCGCGCATGCAGGTAGGCGCCGTAGATCAGCCAGGTCACCAGGGCGGCGGTCTCCTTGGGATCCCAGCCCCAATAGCGCCCCCAGGCCACATTGCCCCAGATCGCGCCGAGGATGAGCATGAGGGTGAGCATGGGATAGGTGACCACCGTGGCCTTGTAGCCCAGGTCATCGAGGGTCTCCCGACTGGGCCAGCCGTGCCAGCGCACTCGCGGCGCCAGCAGGTACATGACCGCCGCGGCGAAGGACACCACAGCGGCCCCGTATCCAATGGAGGCGGTCAGCACGTGAAGGGTCAGCAGTGGTGAGTTCTGCAGCGCGGGCATGAGCGGGTTGGGCTCGTAGGACAGGGTCGAGGCGTAGATGAGCAGCGCCAGGATGATCGGCAGGACGATGATCGAGATCGTGCGCACCCGGTAGCGCCATTCGAAGAAGGCCTGGGCCAGGATCATCCCCCAGGCGAAGGCGATGGCGAACTCGTAGTGGTTGGAGAAGGGGGCGTGCCCGGTGTCGGCCATCCTGGTGAGCATCGAGCCGGTCAGCAGCACCAGCGCCATCTGCGTGGCCTTGGCGGCCCACCAGGTGATGGTGAAGCGCCTGGCCGGCGCACGGCGCTCGCCCCCGGTGACGGTCACGGTGCGCCCCTGCGATCCCGTGGAGAGCACCACCGCCCCAGCATCGCCCGCCGCCACGGGCGCCCGGGCGGCCATGCGCGCGGTGATGAAGGCGCCGAGGTAGGCGACGGTGGACAGCACGAGCAATCCGGTGGTGATGAGCAAAAGGGCCTGGGAGTACTCAAGCATCGGGGGACGTCCTCTCGTTGACGCGGCGGTCCAATTCGCCGCTGACACGGACGGCCATGTCCGTGAAGAATCTGGTGAATGCCGAATCCTGTCTGTCCGGGGATGCCATCTGCACCAGCGTCCCCTCCTCGGTGCTGCTCACTCGCAGCCACATGCGGTGGTGGCGCAGGAGCAGTGTCATGAACGTGCCGACCGCCAGGAGCGCGAATCCCGCCCAGACCACGATGGTTCCCGGATCTCGCTTGACGATCATGCCGGTGTACTGCTGCTCGCGCTCGAAGGTGATGGTGTAGCCCCCCAGATCGGTCTCCTGCCCCATGTCCAGCAGGGCGCCGTCGATGGGCGTGGAATCGCCCTGGTAGATCTCCGCCCGCACCTGGCCCGGCTCGATGCCCGTCCCGGTCTGGCCCGAGGCGGATCCGACGACGTAGAGCGTGGCGCCCTCGGGCAGGTCCGCCCGCCCATAGGACATTCGCCCATCCTGGGTGCTCCACTCCAGCGCGACCCCGTCATGAAGGACCTCGCGACCCGAGGAATCAACCACTCGCATGACGGCGGAGACCCCGAAATAGGCCTGGTGGAACATGACGCCGTCATAGGAGAGCGGACTGTTGACCCGCACGTCCTGACGGGCCACCTGCCTGCCGTTCTCGGTGAGGGTCACGTCCGCCACGTAGTCCTTGGGCGAGCCGTCCTCATAGTAGAGGTCCTGGAAGCCGTTGGCCTGGGCCACCAGCTCGGTGCCATGGCCCACCTGCCGGGGGTGCCCGACGGTCAGGGTGAAGCGATCGTCTCTGAACCCGGTGAACGAGGAGACGACCACCCCGATCATGATCAGGACGAAGGCCGCATGCACAACAGCCGTCCCGAAGGGCGCCCAGGCGTTGCGGTCGATGTAGGCGTTGCGCCCCGGGCCCCGCTCCTCGGTGATGACCCGCAGTCGGTGCGCGCGGGCATCGGCGATGATCGTCTCGAAGGCGCTGTCGACATCGGTGTCGGTGGTGAAGCGGGTGCGCAGGCGCGCCCGGTCGAAGAACGCGGCGGTCACCCGGGTGCGCGGATGCCGCGCCGCCTTCCACAGCACCGGCAGGCGGTGCGCCGTGCAGGCGATGATGGAGGCGGCCAGGAGCCCCATCACCACGAGGAAGGGGATGGAGGTGAACATGGAGAACAGGCCGATCCTGCTCAGGGGCTCGGCCCACCCCCCGAAGACCGGGCGGACCTGTTCCAGCCACTGCTGGGCGGCCTCCGGCTCGGTGCGCACCGAATCGGTCATCTGGGGAACGACGGCGCCGATGAGGCACAGCGTTCCCGCCAGGAGGATGAGGACGATGCCCACCGATTTCTTGTAGAAGAACGCGTAGACCTGCTTGAGGACCTGACTCAGGGGCACCGCGGCCTGATCGTCCAGGCCATCGGTGGCCGGCCCCTGTGCGGAGCCGGATGTGGGAGCGGTCCTCTCCACGCTCTTCTTCTCGCTCATGCGGCACTCCTCCTTAGATCTCCACAGTGGGGAGCCATCCGGCGAGTCGGGGGAACATATTGGTGATCATGAGCATGCCGATAACAACAAGGATACCCCCGCTGACCAGGGAGATCACCACGTGGTGGCGGCGGAACCAGCTCAGTCGCGCGGTCGCCTGAGCAGACCCCAGGGCCACGGCGATGATCGGCAGGCCCAGGCCCGCGCAGTAGCCGACCATGAGGGCGGCGCCGGACCACGCCGTCGAGCTCACGGTGGCCAGCGCGAGGATGCCTCCCAGGACTGGGCCGATGCACGGGGTCCAGCCCGCCGCGAAGACCACCCCCATGAGCCCCGCCCGCAGGGGCGAGGCGCCATTGGCCGGGCCGCGGGCCCGCACCAGGCGGTCAAGGACCGGGATGCTCAGCAGGCCGGCCACATGCAGGCCCATGAGGACCAGCACCGCGCCCGCCACGATCCGCGCGTACTCGGCGTAGGGGCCCAGTGAGTGGCCGATCAGCCCCAGTGCGGCCCACAGCGCGATGAAGACGATCGAGAAGCCCGCCACGAAGCTCAGGGAGTTGCCCAGGGCGGCCCGCCTATCCACGCGCCCGTCCCCTGAGCCGACGAGCTGCCCCACATAGGCCGGGACGATCGGCAGGAAGCAGGGCGAGGCGAAGGAGACCAGGCCCGCGAGCACTGCGACGGGAAGGGTGATCTGCACGCTTCTCCCCCTGCCTCAGTTCGTGGGACCTGCTGAGGGCGCGGCCGTAGCGCCCCCCGACGGCGCGACCGTGGGACCGGCCGACGGCGCGGCCGTGCCGATCTGCTCAAGATGGGTGCGCACGGAGGCCGCCATGGTGGAGTCCGGGGCGACCTCGATGACCTTGCTCCAGCACTCCCTGGCCTGATCGGGCTTGGGCGGGTCCTGCGCCATGTACAGGAATCCGAGGTTGTACCACGGCTCGGCGGCGGTGGGGTCGAGCTCCGCGGTGCGCCGCCAGTGGGTCTCGGCGGAGTCGTAGTCGCTGGACTGATACTCGGCCACCCCGATGGCCAGCAGGGCCTGGACGTTATCGGGGTCGACGTCGAGGATCTGCTGGAAGTAGGGAATGGCGTCCTCGTAGAGCGCCGCATTGATGTACATGACGCCCAGCTCCTGGCGGGACTCGGTGTCATTGGGGTCGGCCTCGGCCGCGGCCTTGAGCTCGGTCTCCCGCTCGCGGTCCACGGGCTGAGCCGCATCCATCTCCGCCATGGCGGCGGGATCGGCGGTGGAGGAGATGGAGGGGTGGTCGCTGGGCATCATGGGCGAGGCGGGCTCGGAGCCCTGACCCCGCTGCTGGATGATGATGACCACTGCTGCCGTCAGCAGCACCACGAGCAGGAGGTTGATCCGCGAGACGCCGGTGCGCTGCTGGAGCGAGGACTCCACGGGGGCCGAGGCAGCGGCGGACTGGGGCACCGGGGCCTCATCCTCATCGAGGATGTCCTCGATATCGGCCGCGTCCTCGGGGGACCCGCCCCGGGCGGCGGCCGCCTCGTCCGTCGTCGCAGGATCAGCCGGCTCACCGTCCTGGCCGCCCTGCGGAGCCTCGAGACCGGCCAACTGCTCTTCAGCCCAGCCGCGCAGGCTCTCGGGGGCACCGGCCAGGAAGGCCCTGAGCTCCTCCCGGTCCACCTCGCCGTCCGAGCGCCCCTCGCGGCCCCCCATCGCGTCTCCTCACCCGGCCCTTGGCCGCTAGTTCCCAGCGGGCATGTTGGGCAGCTCAACAGCCGGGCCCTCGCCGTTGGTCACCGTCACGCCGCGCAGGGCGAGCTGGCCCGAGCGGGCCCAGTCGGTGGCCTGGTTGAGAATCGACTGGGAGTAGGCCGGGGCGTGGAATCCGCGCCCGTTCTCCGAGAAGGAGTAGTCAATGACGAACTGGGCCTTGCGCTGATAGTCGCGGGCCTTGGTCAGCTGCTCCTCAGTGGCCGAGCCGTTCTTGGAGGCCTCGGTGATATCCGTGATGAGCGCATCCAGGGCGGTGAAGCTCACGTTCATCGACCCCTGCCAGGTGGTCTGGATGTTGTCCACCCGCTGGCGCATCTCACTGGCCGAGCTGTGGTGGCAGGTCAGGCAGGAGGAGTTGATGGTCTCCTCGCTGGCCATCGGGCTCATGATCTGGTGATTGGAGACCTTGGCGGCGCCCTCGCGGTTGTAGGACATGTGGCAGTCCGCGCAGGTCACGCCATTGGCCGCGTGGATGCCCTGGGAGTAGGTCTCGAAATCGGGGTGCTGGGCCTTGAGCACCGGAGCCCCGCTCTCCTCGTGGGTGAAGTCGGTCCACCCGATCTCGTCGTAGCGCTCCATCGCGTTGTACACGGTCAGGCCCTTGTCCCAGGGGAAGGTCAGAGTCTTCTCATCGCCCTTGAAGTAGTACTCCACGTGGCACTGGGCGCACACGTAGGAGCGCATCTCCTCATTGGTGGCATCGCGGTTGACATCGTAATCGGCGATGCCCTCCGCCGCCTTGGCCTTCTTGATCCCGTCCACGAAGGCGGGCCGGGTGATGGTCAGCTCCATGGTCTGGGGATCGTGGCAGTCGATGCAGGCGATGGAGGTGGTCGCATGCTCCACGGCCTCGTTGTAGCTCAGGGCGTTCATGGCGTGGAACCCGGCCTCCCGGTCCCCCTTGCCGAGCTTGTCGTAGATCTCAGGAGTCGAGGCGTGGCAGTTCAGGCAGGCTCCCGGCTGCTTGAAGGGCTCCTGAACGCGCTTGGTGTACTTCTGGTCGATCAGCGCCCATTCGTGCCCGCGCGGCTCGGTGTAGTCCGCGGCGAAGGGGTAGCCGCGCCACATCCTCTGGGCACGGGGCTCAGCATCGATGCGCGACTGCGTGTGGTACTCGCGCGGGTCATCGGCGGTGGGCTCGACCTTGACGAAGTCGCCGTCGGTGTCCTCGACGGTCGCCTTGTACTGCTCGTAGTGGATGGGGAAGTTCTTGCCCCACTCCGCCGGGTCATAGGACGTGTCCGACAGGGCGACGACCTGGGTGTAGGGGGACTTGGCCTCCTGCTTGTGGTCGAAGATCGTGGTCAGCAGCCAGGTCAGCAGCGCGGCCGCCACCGCGACGCCCACCAGCACGAGGATCGGCACCCATCTCTTGCGCGCACCCGCCCAGACGGTTGCGGCCTTGTCACTCGTTGCGGAACCCATCTCGTCTCACCTCTTGTGACCGACGCCGTCGTGGCACCGGATGCACGACATCGTCTCTCCCTTATGAGTCGAACTGTTGACGGCCTGGTCGACGTAGTCGCCATGGCAGTAGAGGCAGGCAGCCTCGGTGATCTCACGGTTGTGCTCACGGATCTGGATGTTCTCCGGGTAGTTCTGCAGCGTGAACTTCAGGGAGTGCCAGATGCCGTTGTCCGCCTTGTTGACGTACTTGTAGACGATGTCGTCATGGGGGGCGTGGCAATCGTTGCAGGTGGCCACGCCATGGTGACTGCCCTTGAGCCATCCGTCGTACTGCTCATTCATGGCGTGGCAGTTGGCGCAGGTCGCCGGGTCATCACTGAGGTAGCCGGTCACCCCCGAGTAGTGGACCGTGTAGGCCCCAACCCCGAGGACGACGCCCAGGAGCGAGGCGAGCACGATGCCCGACCACCCGGTGAAGGCATGCGTGAAGTCCCGCCACCGTGCGGCGACCCAGCGCTTCACGGGACTCCCCCCTCATCCGCTCGAGATCTGCGTCCTTGCCCGCCCGCGACCCTCGTGCGTCGTGCAGCCCCGGCGCCGCACCAGAGAAAAGCGGGCACTACGATTTTACCGAGGAGGCCTGCCGCCCGCCCAGTGGATGGTGACACCGTGTGCGAAAGGATCCCGCCGCAGACGCACAAGCGCCGCCAAAACAGGACTTACATCCCATCTGGCGGCGCTTGAGGAGGGCGGGAGGACTCAGGCCAGGGCGTCCACGGCGGCCTGGTAGTCGGGCTCCTGCCCGACCTCGGGAACCTGCTCGGCGTGCAGAACCCGGCCCTCGGCGTCGAGCACGACCACGGCGCGCGAGAGCAGGCCGGCCAGCGGCCCATCCGCGATGGTCACCCCGTAGTCGGTGCCGAAGCTGGAGCGGAAGGAGGAGGCGGTCACCACTCGGTCCAGCCCCTCGGCCCCGCAGAAGCGCCCCTGGGCGAAGGGCAGGTCCGCCGAGACGCACAGGACCGTGGTGTCCTCCAGCTGCGCGGCGAGCTGGTTGAACTGGCGCACCGAGGTGGCGCACACCCCGGTGTCCACCGAGGGGAAGATGTTGAGGACCACTCGCCCGCTGAGGTCCCGGCTGGTCACGGGCGACAGGTCCGCCCCCACCAGCTCGAAGTCGGGGGCAGTGGTGCCAGGGGCGGGAAGCTCGCCAACAGTGCTGATCGGGTCTCCGTGAAAAGTGATTGAAGCCATGGGCCAAGAGTCCCAGGTCTCATCGGCGAGCACCAGAGGCGCGCCGCCCGGTTCCGCTCCCCGCTGAGGGCGCGGGCCGGCCCCGCCCACCTCGGCCTCACTCCAGGGGCCGGCCCGTCCTCGAGGTGCCGGCGACCTTGCGCACCAGCCACCGGGGCGCAGTGCGCAGGACCGCGTTGGCACTGCGATAGCGCAGGCTGGGGGTGCAGATCACCTGACCGCGGCGCACGGCGGCCAGGCCCTCGGCCGCCACCCTCTCCGAGTCGAGCCACACCGGGCCGCTCCAGGTGGAGTCATCGACGCCCGCCGCCGCATGGAAGCCGGTGTGCACCAGGCCCGGGCACAGCGCAGTCGCCGTGACCCCGGTGCCCTCCAGCTCGCTGGCCAGCCCCTCGGTGAAGCTGAGCACCCAGGCCTTATGCGCGGCGTAGGTGCCCATGGCGGTGCGCGCCGCCACCGAGGAGACATTGAGAATCGCTCCCCGCCCGCGCTCCGCCATGGCCCCTGCCGCCGCATGGGACAGGACCATGACAGCGCGCACCATGACATCCAGGGCCCGCTCCTCAGCCGCCAGCTCCCCACCCACGAAGGACTGCCCCAGGCCGAATCCGGCATTGTTGACCAGCAGGCCCACGGGTCGCCGGGGGCTGGTCAGGCGCTCGACGACGCGGTCCAGATCCGCGCGCAGGGCCAGATCCGCGGGCAGGACCTCCACCTGCACGCCGGCGAACTGACGCAGCTCCTCGGCCACCGCGCCGAGCCGCTCCTCGGTGCGCGCCACCAGGATGAGGCGATGATGGGCCTGGGCCAGCTGCCAGGCCAGCTCCAGTCCGATGCCGCTGGTGGCCCCGGTGACGAGTGCTGTTCCCATGGCCCCAGGCTACGCGCCGTCGCCTCGGCCGCGGGCTCAGCGACACCGGCCGACCCGCTGCCCAGGCGCAGGTCCGGGACACCGGCCAGAGGCGCTACCCTGCCTGCATGCGCCTGGCCACCTGGAACGTCAACTCCATCCGCACCCGCGTCGACCGCGTCCTGGCATTCCTGGAGCGCGAGAGCATCGACGCCCTGGCGATGCAGGAGATCAAGTGCCGCCCCGAGCAGTTCCCCAGCGAGCCATTCCAGGCCGCCGGCTACGAGTTGGCGATCCATGGCCTGAACCAGTGGAACGGGGTGGCCATCGCCTCGCGGATCGGGCTGGACGACGTCGTCCGCTCCTTCCCCGACCAGCCCGCCTGGGCATCCACGCAGGACGGTGAGGCGGTGGTCGAGGCCCGGGCCCTGGGGGCCACGGTGGGCGCCGCCTCGGGCTCGAGCCGGCCGGTGCGCCTGTGGAGCCTCTACGTCCCCAACGGCCGGGAGCTCACCCACCCCCACTACTCCTACAAGCTGGCATGGCTGGACCGGCTTCGCGACGCCGTCGGCACCTGGATGGAGGCCGATCCGGACCTCGACCTGGCCCTTGTGGGCGACTGGAACGTGGCGCCCCTCGACCAGGATGTCTGGGACATGGCCGCCTTCGAGGGCGCCACGCATGTCTCAGGCGCCGAGCGCCGCGCCTTCGCCGCCTTCGAGACGGTCGGCATGAGCGAGGTGACCCGCGAGCGCGTCACCAACTACACCTACTGGGACTACCAGAAGCTGCGGTTCCCCCGCAACGAGGGCATGCGCATTGACTTCGCCTACGCCTCGCCGTCCCTGGCCGCCCGGGTCAGCGGGGCCGCCATTGACCGCGACGAGCGCAAGGGCAAGGGCGCCTCCGATCACGTCCCGGTCATCATCGAGGTGGACTGAGCGGCGAGCCACCGCGCCGCTCAGTGGCCCGCCGGCCCGCTCATGCTCAATGGCCGCCCCGGATCACCGGCGGCGGCCATTGATTGATGGGGCGGGTCGGGCTCACTGGCCCTGGTTGCCCTCGGAGGAGTCCTGCCCGGAGCCGCCCTGGGCGCCGCCCTCCTGGGAGCCGCCCTCCTGGGAGCCGCCCTGAGATCCCCCGTCCTGCGAGCCGCCCCCCTGGGAGTCGCCCTGCGAGCCGCCCTCCTGGGAGCCGCCCTGGGACCCCCCGTCCTGGGAGTCGCTCTCGGAGAAGTCCTCGCGCAGGATGACCACGATCGGGTTGGACTCCGTGGCGGCGGTGTCCTCCACCAGCTCAGTGATCCCCAGCGCCTTGCCGACCGCCTCGGCGGTGGCGCGCTCCTCGGCGCCTCGGTAGTAGATCGTCGTCGCCGTGGGCTCGGAGGCGTCGTAGGTGCCCTGGGAGACCGTCACCGCGGTGAAGCCGGAGTTGGTGAGACGGTCCCCCGTGCGGCCCGCCAGACCGGTGATGGTGGTGCCGTTGTGGACCGTGATGCCCATCGTCAGATCGGCGGAGCCCTCGGCCGTCGCGCTGGGGGAGGCGGCCGCGCTGCCCTCGGAGCTCGCCTTGCCGTCCGCTGTGGGCGTCCCGCCACCGGCAGGCGCCTGGGAGGCGGCCTGACCGCCGCCCGAACCGCCTGAGCCGCCCGACCCTCCGCCTATCAGGGCGACGACACCCCAGCCCAGCGCGGGCACGATGATGAGGATGGCGAGCAGGGGTATCCAACTGCGCCAGCGCGGCACCTGCGCCCGGTGCACGCCAACGGGGACCGGCCCGTCATCCTCGCCGACGTCGAACTCGTCCTCGGGGTAGTGGTAACTGCTCACGCTCCCAAGATACCGGGCGCCGATCACTTTGCGGGGATTGTTCTCCCAGGGCGGCTCTGTCAGTCGGCGGTCAGTCGGCGGTCAGTCGGGCCGGTCGGCCGCCGGTCGGAGGTGCGGCGGCCGACCGGCCTGGCTAGGCTCGTGACGTGACCGACGCCAAGCCCCTGTCCGAGCTCGTCGACCCCGCCTGGGCTCGCGCCCTGGCCTCGGTCGAGCCCACCGTCCATGAGATCGGCCAGCGCCTGCGCGCGGAGGTCGCCTCCGGCTCGGGCTACCTGCCGGCGGGCAGCGATGTCCTGCGGGCCTTCACCTACCCCATGGACTCGGTCCGCGTCCTCATCGTGGGCCAGGACCCCTACCCCACCCCCGGCCATCCCGTGGGCCTGAGCTTCTCGGTGGCGCCCGGGGTGCGGCCGCCCCGGAGCCTGGAGAACATCTTCCGGGAGCTGGTCTCCGACCTGGGGGTCGCCCCTCCGTCATCCGGGGATCTCACGCCCTGGTGCGAGCAGGGGGTCATGCTGCTCAACCGGGTGCTCACCGTGCGCCCGGGCGCCCCGGCCTCTCACAAGGGCTGGGGCTGGGAGACGGTCACCCAGCGAGCCATCGAGGCCCTGGTCGAGCGCGGCGGGCCGCTGGTGGCGATCCTGTGGGGTCGCCCCGCCCAGTCCCTGACCCCCATGCTGGGAGACACGCCGATCATCGCCTCCCCGCATCCCTCGCCGCTGTCGGCCTCCCGGGGGTTCTTCGGATCGCGGCCCTTCTCCCGGGCCAATGAGCTCCTGGAGTCGATGGGCGGCCAGCCGATCGACTGGCGCCTGCCCTGAGCCCCCTCGAGGCGATCCCCGGACGGCCGGGTCATCCCGTGAAGGGGGCCATGAGGATCATCACCACCCCGGCGAAGGCCTCGACCGCCCCGACCCACTGGATCGGGATGAAGAACAGGGTGTGGATATTGCTTCGCGCCTCCACCAGGCCCCTGGTCTGATGGAGGACGATCTGCTCGACCTGCTGCGTCGCCTCCTCCTGGGAGGAGGGAGCGGGCGCTCCGGGTGCCACCTGGAACTCTCCGCTGTTGACCCGCCGCCACAGCTCAGCGCGCAGGCGCTGCACCTGCGAGGCCGCCTCGTTGCGCGGATTAATCGTGTTGAGCCAGTGGCCCAGCGCACCATTGGCCGCTCCCGCAACGATCAGCCCTATTCCGATCGCCGCTTTGAACAGCGCCTCCCGCTCGAGGGTGGACTCCCCCATCGCGGCGATGGGGGCGATCACCCCCGCCGTGATGAAGACCGCCAGAATCCCCCAGCCACGCCAAATGATCATGCCTGGCACGGTAGCAACGCGCCCCTGGTCCCCATAGGGGGAGAGCAGCACTCCGGGCAGGACTGCCCATGCCCCACCGGCCTGCCCGCGGCGGACCGGGCGGCCGCAGCAGGACAGGCAGGCAGGGCAGGCGGTGCCTGCCCTGGCCTCAGGCCTGAGGCACACTGGGGCCATGCCCTCGCAGCCCTCCCAGACCTCCCAGCCCTCCCAGCCCTGGACAGCTCCCGGCGCCGCGCCGGCGCTCCCGATTCTGCCGCGCACCGGCATCGGCACCGATGTCCACGCCTTCGCCGAGCCGGACTCGCCTGAGGCCCGCGCCCCCCTTCACCTGGCTTGCCTGGAGTGGCCGGGCGAGCAGCCGCTGGCGGGCCACTCCGACGGCGATGTGGTGGCCCACGCCTGCTGCGACGCCCTGCTCTCCGCGTCGGGGCTGGGAGATCTGGGCTCCACCTTCGGCACCGCCGAGCCTCAGTGGAAGGGAGCCGCGGGCGCCGTCCTGCTGGCCGAGACCGCCCGACGTGTGCGCGAGGCCGGCTTCGAGATCGGCAATGTGGCCGTCCAGCTCATCGGCGCCCGCCCCCGCGTGGGGCCGCGCATGGCCGAGGCCGCCCAGGCGCTGACGCGCGCCGCCGGCGCGCCGGTGTCCTTCACCGCGACCACCACCGACCACCTGGGCTTCCTGGGGCGCCAGGAGGGCCTGGCCGCCATCGCCACGGCCCTGGTGGTGCCCGCCGCCCTCCGCCCCGGAGGGGATTGAGGAGAGCGGGCCCGAAGGAGGAATCGGTCCGCGCAGGCAGCATCATAGTTTCCCCGAGATACCTTGACGGCTCGGAACTCAATCTCCTCCACAGCGGTCGCGTCCCGTATGTTTGGGCCGTGAGCGATCTCCAGCCCCACGCGCCTTCCCTGCGCCTCTACGACTCCGCCCAGCGCGCCGTCGTCCCCTTGGCACCCACGGTCACGCCCGGGGTGGTCACCATTTATCTGTGCGGTGCCACCGTCCAGGGCAGCCCGCATATCGGGCATATGCGATCGGCCATCGCCTTCGACGTCCTGCGCCGCTGGCTGGAGCGCCAGGGCCAGCAGGTCATCCTCATTCGCAATGTCACCGACATCGATGACAAGATCCTCACCAAGTCGGCCTGCGCCGAGCCCCCCGTGCCCTGGTGGGCCTGGGCCCAGCGCCACGAGCGCCAGTTCGACGCCGCCTACCGGGCACTGGGCGTCGCCGCCCCCACCTACGAGCCCCGGGCCACCGGGCATATCCCCGAGATGATCGATCTGGTCGCCCGGCTCCTGGAGTCCGGGCACGCCTACGTGGGCGAGGCCGGCAATGTCTACTTCGATGTCTCCTCCCTGCCCGGGTACGGCTCCCTGACCAATCAGCGCGTCGAGGACCTGGCCACCACCGAGGACGACTCCCAGCTCGACGAGGATATTGAGGCCGACAAGCTTGACCCGCGTGACTTCGCCCTGTGGAAGACCATCAAGCCGACCGATCCCGCCGACGCCGCCTGGGACGCCCCCTGGGGCCGGGGTCGGCCCGGCTGGCACCTGGAGTGCTCGGCCATGTCCCGGCGCTACCTGGGCGAGGAGTTCGACATCCACGGCGGCGGCATCGACCTGCGCTTCCCCCACCACGAGAACGAGCAGGCCCAGTCCCACGGGGCCGGCTGGGGCTTCGCGCGCCACTGGGTGCACAACGCCTGGGTGACCATCAAGGGCGCCAAGATGAGCAAGTCCCTGGGCAACTCCCAGACCGTGGCCTCGCTCATGGAGCGCTATGAGCCCGTGGTGCTGCGCCTGGCCCTGGGCACGGTTCATCACCGCTCGACCGTGGAGTTCTCCGAGGAGACCCTGGCCGAGGCCGCCGCCCTGTGGGACCGCCTGGCCGGCGCCATCCTGCGGGCCCGGGAGGCCACCGGTGAGGCGGGCGAGGCGATCGACGCCGCCCCCGCCGAGCTGCGCGCCCGCGCCCTGCCCGCCGACTTCACTTCGGCGCTGGACGAGGACCTCAACCTCGCCGGGGCCATGGCCTGCGTGCACGCCACCCTCAAGGAGCTCAATCGGGCCCTGTCGGAGACCGGCGCCGATCAGGACGCCCCCGCCCCGGCCAGCGGCGCCGGGCGCGCCGAGCCGGCCAATGCCGCGCAGATCATCGCCACCGTCCTGGACCTGCGCGCCCAGCTCGACGTCCTGGGGCTCGACCCCCTGGCCGAGCCCTGGCGCGCCTCCGTGGTCACGGGCACCGGCGAGAGCGCCGGGGCCGCCATGGCCACCCTCGACCGCCTCATCCAGCACGACCTGGACGAGCGGGCCCACGCCCGCGCCGCCAAGGACTGGGCCCGGGCCGACGCCCTGCGCGACAAGCTCACGGCGGCCGGCGTCGTCGTCGAGGACTCCCCCGCCGGGGCCCGCTGGCACCTGGCCTGAGACATCCGCCCATCAGCACCCACGAGCAGGAGGCACCCCGCGATGCCCGGAAACGACCGCCGCCACGGCGCCGTGCGCAGGCCCGGCTCCAAGAAGGGCCCGACCAAGGGCTCGGGGGGCAACCGCCGCCAGGGCCTGGAGGGCAGGGGCCCCACGCCCAAGGCTGAGGACCGGGTGGGCCATCCCAAGGCGCGGGCCAAGGCCCGGGCGGAGGCCCGCGCCGCCCAGCCCACGCGCGCCAAGCAGCTGGAGAGGGTCCGGCGCCGCTTCGAGGTGCCCGAGGGCCATGAGATCCTGTGCGGCCGCAACGCCGTGGCGGAGGCCGCCTATGCGGCCGTGCCCATCTCCCGGGTGTTCATGGCGGTCTCGGCCGACTCCGACGAGCGTCTGGGCGCCGTGGTGCGCCGGGCCGCCCTTCTGGGGGCCCCGGTGCTGGAGACCACCAAGCTCGACCTGGAGGCCCTGACCGAGGGCGCCGCCCATCAGGGGGTGGCCATCGAGGTCCCCGCCTACGAGTACGCCGACCCCATGGACCTGCTCGAGCGCGCCCGCGCCGTGGGGCGCACCCCCCTGCTGGTCGCCCTGGACCAGATCACCGACCCCCACAACCTGGGCGCGGTGCTGCGCAGCGCCGGGGCCTTCGGCGCCGACGGCGTCATCATCCCCGAGCGCCGCAGCGCCGGCGTGAGCGCCGCCGCCTGGAAGGTCTCGGCCGGGGCCGCGGCCCGCGTGCGCGTGGCCCGGGCCACCAACCTGGTGCGCGCCCTGGAGCGCCTCAAGCGCGAGGGCTGCTTCGTCGTCGGGCTCGATGGCAGGGGCCAGGGCCTCATCGAGGACCTGCACCTGGCCGACTCCCCCCTGGTCCTGGTCACCGGCGCCGAGGGCGCCGGGCTCTCCCGCCTGGTGCGCGAGACCTGCGACCTGGTGGCCCGCGTGCCCATCTCCAGCTCGGTGGAGTCCCTCAACGCGGCCGTGGCCACCGGCATCAGCCTCTATGAGGTCGACCGCCTGCGCCGTCGGGCGCGCGATGGAGCCCACTGACCCATTCCCGCTCCCCATCCCATGCCCGCAGACATCCGGGGCCCGTTGCTGACACAATGGTCCCCAGCCGATCACAGGAGGACCATATGGCGCAGGACGCCTCGCAGCGCTGGAACCGCACGGATGGCGTGCTCATCGCCCCTGGCACCACGCCGGAGGCGGTGGCCGCCGCCTTCGCCGCACGCGGCGTCCTGGTGCGCCTGGAGTGGTTCCCCACCACCGCCCATCTGCTGAGCCTGACGCTGCTGACCGACGTCGAGGGGCGAGTGGCCGTGACCCCTCCGTCCCGCGGGGGCGCGGTGCCCGGCCCCGGGGTCAGCGAGCTGGTGGAGTCCCTGGCCCGGGAGTTCACCGCGGATGTGGCCATCGGCCCGGCCACCTTCAACGCGCTTCCCGACAGCGCCGAGCTGCCGGCCGTCTCCGCTCATGGGGCGGCCAGCACGCGCACCGTCGTCATCTCCCCCATGAGCGCCTACATGGTCCCCCTCCAGGCCACCCTGCTGGAGCGGCCCCTGGCAGTGGCCAATGCGCCGGCGCTGAGCCGGCGCATCGTCATGTACTCCGGGGAGGGCGCTGATCTGGGGGTCTTCGGCTGGGATGAGGAGTCCCTGCCCGCCCTCATCCTGACCTCCGACGCCGAGGACCTGTCCATCCGCGCGGTGACCACCGGGGATCCTGAGGACGACGCCGTCTTCTCCTGGGGCATGTCCTCCCTGCACGTGTGGGGCGGGGTCGAGGAGCCGGGGCCCGCCCTGCGCGCCCTGGCCGATGAGCTCCTGGCCGACCTGACGGACGCCTCCGGCATCGTGGCGGCGATCCCCGGCGCCGACCTGGAGGCGGCCACGGAGGCCATCGCCCAGCCCGGGCCCGAGGGCTTCGCCGCCATGCTGGCGGCCCTGGGCCTGCCCGAGTGGGTGGGCTCGGTCCTCACCGGCCGCCTGGCGCCGGTGGAGGCCCCCGGCGTGGTGGTCCATGAGCCGCGGGGCCTGTCCAATGCGGTGGGCCGCAGCGTGGGCCTGCTCCTGGCCGACCCCTCCACCCCCGGCTCCGCCTTCTGGCAGACCTATGTGCGCACGGTGACCGATCGCCCCTGGGCGGTGCGCGCCGGCGCCCTCCTGGAGGCAGGGCTCGGCGGCACCCTGGTGGGTGCCGCCGTGCGTCGGCGCCGCTCGACCGGCCTGCTCCCGGTGGGGCTGACCGCCGTGGGGGTCTTCCTCATGGTCGATGCCATCACCGAGGTCTCCCTGGCGTCATGGACGCGGCACCGCGAGTTGCGGCGCCGCGCCGATGAGGAGATGGCCCTCGTGGCCGAGGAGCTCGGGGCCTGACCGAGGCTCCCGGGCCGCGCTCAGCGGCCACGGGCGCCCCGCCGGCCCTCAGCGGGAGGTGATCCCCTCATTGACCTGGCTGATCTGCTGGCGGTAGTACAGCCATCCGCCAACCCACATTAGAGCGTAGGCGATGAGGAAGGTGATGGCGAAGCCCAGCAGCGTCCGTCCGGGGAGGAACCACTGCAGGTACCACCCGGCGCCGAAGACGCCGAGCGCCACGATCCCCAGGTGGGTCAGGGAGGCGGCGGCGATGCTCAGCCGCTCGGCGTCGTAGACCATGGCGGCCAGGGCGCACACGGCGCCCAGCAGCGCGTAGACGATGAACTGGATGAGGACCGCGGTGTTCTCGTTGGCGAAGCCCTCCAGGAAGCCGGGCGCACCGGGGAGGTAGTCCGCGCCCTTCATGCTGGAGACCAGCAGGGAGATGACCGATCCGATGGTCACGCCCCCCATGGCGCCGACTCCGGCACGGGTGAGGATCGAGGTGTTCATGATGTGCTCCTTTCGTGGATGAGTGTGGGGCGTGGGTCAGGTGGGGCCGGCCGGGCCTAGAGCCCGAGCGAGGCCTTGAAGCGGGGGATGGAGCGCCGCGAGACGAAGCACCGCGTGCCGTC
Organism: Actinomyces slackii; assembly: GCF_900637295.1. Classification (NCBI taxonomy): domain Bacteria; kingdom Bacillati; phylum Actinomycetota; class Actinomycetes; order Actinomycetales; family Actinomycetaceae; genus Actinomyces; species Actinomyces slackii. The sequence continues at coordinate 213,268 of NZ_LR134363.1, forward strand.
CTTGAGCTGGATGCCGATGGTCCCGGTGCCGGACAGGTCCAGGAAGGCCACCTGGGCGAGGTTGACGATCTCGCCCTGGTTGATGCGGATGAAGTCACGGGCGGGCAGCATGGACTCCAGCTCGTGGAGGCGATGGTGGACCTGCCAGTGGCCGGCGGCGTCCTGGGCCAGCACCTTCTTGTCCCGGGTGTAGAAGCGCAGGACCCGGCGGGGGTCGAGCAGGACGGTGCGATCGCCCGCGGTGGCGGTCAGGCGGGGCGCCGCCCCCAGCCCGGTCAGGGCTGACTCGATGCGGCGCACCTCCTCATCGAGGGCGGCGGCCCGCACCTCCACCTCCGTCTCGTGCAGGCCAGGATCAATGCTGATGGTGACCTTCATGGCGTGCTCCTCGTCCTCGTGGGCGGGACCCGGTGCCTCCGCCTGGTATCAGTCAAGCGCAGGATGGCCCACGAGCCGCTATCGGGGCGGACAAGCGGTCGCCACAGGGGGATATGCGGTGCGGCGGCGGTGGATCGCGCCGGTGGATCGCGCCGGTGCGGCCAGGGCGCTCAGCCGCCGATGAGAAGCAGGGCGCCCACCATGAGGAGGTTGATGATCACGAGGACGGATACCACGGTGATGACGAGGACCCCCACGTTCCGGCGTCGGACTGGCCCCTGATCATCGAAGGTCAGCGAGCCCTTCCAGTGGTTGTTGTAGGCCGACGCCGCGTAGTAGACGGGCACGTGGGCGCCCGGTGCCAGCATGAAGGACAGGCGCGGGCCACCGGTCAGGGTGTCCCGGCACTCGATCACCACGGGCCCCGCCGGCAGCCAGAGGCCCTGGACCCTCTCGCTGCTGCGCGGGAGCGCCCACCCGTTGATGGTCGTGCGCGGCACGGACGCCAGGAAGCGGATGTAGGTGTAGTGGATCTCCACGTACCCGGCATCGGGCGGGACCTGCCCCGGCCACTGAGGCGCCGGCGGCCGGGGCGCCCACCTGTCCTCATGTGCCTCCATGGCCCCTCATTGTGCCCCCGCATCCGCCCTGCCCGGGCAGGTATGGGGAAGCGCGCCAAGGGCCCGCCTGGCCTCAGCGGAGCGCCTCCGGGGTCAGGACCTGGACGCCGGCCTGGGACAGGGCCTGGGACAGCGCCTGGGGCGGGCGCTCCTCGGTGACGAGGAAGTCGGCGATCTCCAGGGGGCCGATGGCGGCGAAGAGGCGCTGGCCCAGCTTGGTGGAGTCGGCCAGGATCGCCACGCGGCGGGCCCGGCCGGCCATCTGCCCCAGCATGGCGGCCTCGTCGAGATTGGAGGTGGACAGGCCCTCCTCGTCGACGGCGCCGACCCCGATGAGGGCGAGGTCGACGTGGATGTCGTTCTCCACCCCGGAGATGGAGGAGGCGAAGGCGACCGGGCCGATGGTCACCTGGCCCGAGAGGCGCACATGCCCGCCGATGACGTAGATGTCCCGGCAGGAATCGGCGTTGATCTCCGCCGGCAGGGAGAGGTTGTTGGTGGCGATGATGAGCTCACGGCGCTCACTGAGGTAGTGCAGCATGGCCAGCGCCGTGGTGCCGCCGTTGATGAACAGGACATCGCCGTCCTGGACGAGCCCAGCCGCCATCTGGCCGATCCGGTCCTTCTGCTCGGCCTGGAGGCGGGCGCGCTCGGACAGGGAGGTGTCATGGCCGGGCAGGGAGGAGTTCGACATCGCCCCGCCGTGCATGCGGATGATCAGGCCATCGGCGTCGAGCTGGTCGAGATCGCGCCTGATGGTGTCGGTGGAGACTCCGAAGCGCTCTGCCAGCGCCGCCACCGTGACCTGCCCGAGCCGGTTCACGTGGCTGGCGACCTCTGCCTTGCGACCTGCGGGAAGGCGCGACGAGATGTCGTTCATGCCTCCGAGTGTAGACGAGGAGGAGGAAGAATACAGGGAAACTTTACGGGTTCGTTACGTGACCTAGAAGTGGACAAACGCAGATTCCCGCACTACGCTACCGCTCAGGCGTCACAAAATCGCGAATACCCGCATGATGACGCAAACCCTAGCAGTACTCGTATCAATGACGATGGAGTGAACGATGCAGATGCGCAGACGCGAACTCGGCCGGATGGCCGCGGTGATGTCCGCCCTGGCAGCCCTGAGCGTGGCGGGCTGCGGCGGCAGTGGCTCGGGGAGCGGGGAGGTGACCCTGGAGTTCACCCAGTGGTGGGAGCCCGAGCTCCCCGACGGCACCTTCCGCGCTCTTATGGACACCTTCGAGAAGCAGAACCCCGGGATCAAGGTCGAGCTGCTCTCAGGCCCCTACGCCTCCACCAAGGAGCAGCTCGTCGCAGGAGCGGCCTCCAAGACCATGCCCGACGTCGTCGGGCTCGACGGCGCCTGGGTCTCCGACTTCGCCAAGCAGGGCGCGATCGCTGATCTCACCGCGCTGATGGGCGAGCAGAAGTTCGACGACTCCCAGCTGGCCAGCCAGATCCAGATCGACGGCGCGACCTACATGATCCCGGTGGTCAACTTCGTCTACCCCATGTTCGCCAACATGAACCTGCTCTCCGGGGCCAAGGTCTCCGCCATGCCCTCGACCCGCGAGGAGTTCCAGGCCGCGGCCAAGGCCGTCGCTGCCACCGGGGGCGACGTCTCCGGCTGGGCTCTGCCCCTGTCCCTGGAGGCGCCCAACGGCATCCAGAACGATGTCATGTCCTGGGTGTGGGCCTCAGGGGGCTCCATGCTCGCCGATGGCAAGCCGAACCTGGTCGGCAACAAGGACGTCATCAGCGCCTGCGAGTTCATCAAGGGGATGTGGGACGAGGGCGTCATCTCCCCGGGTGCCTTCACCATGAAGGAGCAGGACAAGGTCGAGGACTTCACCAACGGCCGCACCGGCCTCATGATCGACTCCCTGGCCCATGTCAACACCATCCGCAAGGGCAACCCGGATCTGTCCTTCGACATCTCGGCCCTGCCGGCGGTCTCCGGGTACACCGGCGAGCGCGGCATGCCCTACGCCTCCTGGGGGATCGGGGTCTCCGCCTCCACCGAGCACCCGGCGGAGGCCTGGAAGCTCGTCGCCTTCCTCATGGGCGCCGACATCAACGCCCAGCTGGCCAACGACGCCAAGGCCTTCCCCGGCAACTCCACGGCCACCCCCGACTTCGTCGAGGACGACGAGGTCTTCAAGAAGGCCTTCGACATCTGGAGCTCGGGCAAGCCCGCCAACGAGTTCACGGGCCTGCCGGTCTCCGAGACCCTCATGCGCGACTTCGACGAGCAGTTCCAGAGTTACCTGCGCGGTGACATCACCCTCGAGACCTGCCTGGCCAACGCGCAGAAGGCCTGGGAGGCGAAGTTCTGACCCGGCCCGCTCCAACCCGGCGGCGGGGACGGGCACCGGCCCGGCCCCGCCGCATGGAGGAAAGCACGATGACCCCCACTGCCGCTCCCGCACGCCCCGGCACCGCCCATCCCGGGCGGTCGCGCCAACCCCTGGCGATGGCCGTCCCCTACGCCTACCTGTCCCCCACCATCCTTCTCCTGCTGATCCTCATGGCGACGCCGATCGTCATCGTCATCGGCTACTCCCTCATGGATGCCGTCATCACCGCGCCGCGATCGACCTTCGTCGGCCTGAGCAACTACACCGAGATCCTCACCAGTGCGAAGTTCCGCACCGCCCTGGGGAATACGGCCTGGTTCGTGGGGGCCAGCGTCGTCGCCCACATGCTGCTGGGCCTGGGATTCGCCACACTGCTCAACTCCGAGGCCGTCTCCCCCGTGACGCGGGCGGTCTTCCGCACGCTGTTCGTGCTCCCCTGGCTGCTGACGGTGGCCATCATCGCCATCCTGTGGCGGCTGCTGCTCAACCCCAATGGCGTCATCAACGCCATCCTGTCGGGGATCGGGGCCGTGACCGGTCAGCACGAGTGGCTCGCCGATCCCGACCTGGCGCTGGGGGTCGTCACCGTCATCAACATCTGGTCCGGCTACCCCTTCTTCATGATCTCCATCCTGGCCGGCCTCCAGGGGATCCCCAAGGACCTGTATGAGGCCGCCGAGGTCGACGGCGCGGGCGCCCTGCGCCGATTCTGGTCCATCACCCTGCCCCAGCTGCGGCCCATCATCATCTCGATGGCGCTGCTCGACGTCATCTGGACCTCCCAGCAATTCGCCCTGATCTGGATGACCACCGGCGGCGGGCCCCTGGACCGCACCGAGATGCTGTCCACCTTCACCTACAAGCTGGCCTTCGCCGAGTACGACTTCTCCGGGGCCTCCGCCAGCGCCGTCATCGTGCTCCTGCTGTCCATGCTGCTCGCCTTCCTCTACGTGCGCAGCCAGAAGGCGAGGGACTGATATGACCTCCAAGCAGCGTCGCCAGCTGGTGACCAGGATCTGCGTGTGGGCCGGGCTCCTGGCCGGAGCCGGATTCGCCGCCTCCCCCATCGTGTGGATGGTGGCCTCCTCCTTCAAGCCCAATGCCCGGATCTTCGCCTCTCCTCCCCGGCTCATCGAGGAGGGGGCCTCCGTGGCCGCCTACACCGCGATCCTCAACGACCCTGACAAGATGCGATTCTTCGCCAACAGCTATTTCGTGGCCCTGTCGGTGACGATGCTGACCCTCGTGGTGGCGATCATGGCGGCCTACGCCTTCAGCCGCTTCGACTTCCCCGGCAAGAGGATTCTCAACGTCATCATCATCTCGGTGCAGGCCGTCCCGCCGATCACCCTGCTCATCCCGTTCTTCGGGCTCATGGTGAGCCTGAGGCTCTACAACACCTACCAGGGACTCATCGCCACATACATGGTGTTCACCCTCCCCTACGCCATCATCATGCTCACCGGGTACTTCAACACCCTGCCCCGCGAGCTCGACGAGGCCGCCAAGGTTGACGGGACCGGCTCATTCGGCGCCCTGTGGCGGGTACTGGTGCCGATCTCGGTGCCGGGAATCGTCTCGGTGGGCATCTACACCTTCATGATCGCGTGGAACGAGTACCTGTTCGCGCTGACCCTGACCCGCACCAATGACATGCGCACCGTCCCCATCGGCATCCAGCTGCTCATGGGGCAGCACGCCTACGAGTGGAACGAGATGATGGCGATGTCCGTGCTCGGCTCGATCCCCGTCGTCATCCTCTTCATCGTCTTCCAGCGCTATTTCATCGGAGGAATGACCGCTGGATCCGTCAAGAACTGATCGTGACCCCACAACACAGGAAGGCAAGTACTCAGATGCTAATGACCGGATGTGACGTCCTCGCCGTCGCACATGAGCACAGGTTCGCGGTCCCCGCGTTCAACATCTCCAGCTACTCGATGCTGCGCGCCGTGGTCGATGTCTGCGAGGAGAAGCGCTCCCCGCATATCATCGCCATCCATCCCGATGAGCTGAGCCACATCCGCCCCGCCATGCTCGCCTCGATCATCAGGATCGCCCACGAGTCCACCGTTCCCACCGCCATCCACCTGGACCACGGCGCCAGTTACGAGCAGGTGCTGGGCGCAATCCAGGCCGGATTCACCTCCGTCATGATCGACAAGTCACTGGCCCCCTTCGAGGAGAACATCGAGGAGACCCGCAGGGTCGTGCACGCCGCCCACGCCGTGGGCATCTCCGTGGAGGCCGAGCTGGGGACCATCGGGGTCTCCGACCAGTACGGGGAGACCGGCACCGAGGAGATCCTCTACACCGATCCCGACGACGCCGCCCGCTTCGTTGAGGCCACTGGCACCGACTCCCTGGCCATCGCCATCGGCACGCGCCATGGCCTCTACCCCACCGAGGTCAAGCCCGAGCTGCGCCTGGACCTGCTGGAGACCATCGCCGGCCGAGTGGACATCCCCCTGGTGCTCCACGGAGGCTCGAACAACTCCGACACCGAGATCGCGGGCGCCGTGCGCGGCGGCATCAACAAGATCAACATCTCCTCGGACATCAAGGCGGCCTACTACCTCAGGATGCGCGAGGTTCTGGCCGACACCCACCTGCGCGAGCCCAATGTCATCGAGCCCCCCTGCCAGGAGGCGCTCATGGCATGCGCGGCGCAGAAGATCGACCTGTTCGCCTCGGCCGGCACGGCCGAGCTGTACTGATCGGCATCAGGACTCCAGGAGGGGAGCATGCCAGGACGGATCATTCTTGGTCTCGGTGGCACGGTGGACTACGAGCTCCACTGGCAGACCGGGGCGCTCCAGGCACTGGTGGATGAGTGCCGGATCCGCCTGGCCGAGCTCGAGGACGAGCCCCCGGCGGTGGCGCATGGGACCAGGGAGATGGTCCTGGCCATCCTGCGCTCCATGCGCCACGGCCGGGGCTGGGAGTGCTATGCGGCCGACCGGCCGGCCCTCATCGACCTCGCTGGACGCTTCGAGCGGAGCACGACCCTGGGCGGCACCTGCGTGCGGGCTGCCCTGGCCCTGGCCCGGCTCGGCGTGCCCTCAACGGTCCACCTGGTCTCCATGAGCCCCGAGGTGCGCCGGCTCCTGCCCCCGAAGGTCGAGCGCCTGTGCAGCGCCGCGCAGGACAGCCTCGACCCGCATGTCATCGTCCAGTACCCCCGTGGCGCCCAGCTGCGCCTGGTCGACGGGACAGTGAGGAGCTCGCGCCCCAACCGGGTCATCCTGGTCAACGACGAGCCCAACGAGCACATGCTCCTGGCCCCCGGTCTGGCGCGGGCCGTGGGCCGGGCCCGGGCCGTGCTCATCTCGGGCCTGAACACGATGAAGTCGCAGGCCGAGCTGCGCGAGCGCCTCACCGAGCTGGAGCGGATCCTGGCGGGAGCCCCGGGCGATGTCATCTACGAGGACGCCGGCTTCCACGATGAGGCCATGCGACAGGTGGTGCTCAGCGCGATGCCCCGGATGGTCTGGGCCCACTCCCTCAACGAGGACGAGGCCCAGCACTACCTGGGTCGCTCCGTCAACCTGGAGGACCCCGGCCAGGTGGTCTCCATGATGAGGGACCTGCTGGCACTGCTGGGCAGCCCGGCCGTCATGGTTCACACCAGCGGCTACGCCGCCGTCGTGGGCAGGGACGCGCAGCGCCTGCACCGTGCCGCCGAGTTCGGCTGCCTCATGGCCTCGACCCGCTACCTGCACGGGGATGCCCACGGCCGCGCCGAGTACGAGGCCGTGCGCCGGGCCGGGCGCGATCCGCGGGGACTGGACCTGGCGCGCGACCCCGCGATCAGCCGGGCGGGCGTGCTCATCGCCCCCTCCTTCGCGGTGCGCCCCGACTCGCCGACGACGATCGGCCTGGGCGACGCCTTCATCGGCGGCGTCATGGGCAGCCTCGCCGGCGCCGAGGGGCTGTGAGGCCGGGCGCCCGCCCTACTCGCCCTTGAAGCGCAGGCCCGCGGTGAAGCCCATCGGGTTGGCCTCGAACTCCGCGGCGGTGGCCTCATCCAGGGCGGCGAACTCGGCGTCGTCGTCGGGCAGGGGCTCCTCCTCGCCGAAGATCGCCTCCATCTCCTGGGTGTCGCCGACCCCCAGGTAGGCCTGCTCGTCGCGATGCCGGGGCAGGACCGTGCTGACGTAGTCCGCCACGGCCGCCTCCATGGAGACATCATGCTGGCGGGCCTCGGACATGTACCAGCGGTGCTCGAGGATCTCGTGGAAGATCTCCGCGGGCTCCAGCTTGCGTCGCATCTCGGCGGGCACCGCCAGGATGGTGGGCTCGAAGACCTCGGCAAGCCAGGAATGGGCCACCAACTCGATCGGGTCCTCCTTGCGCCCGGTGATCGTCCGGTAGGCCTCCAGGTCGTTGAGCATGCGCTGGCCCTGGCGCTCCTGGACATCCAATCCGGTCAGGCGCATCACCTGGCGGTGATAGTGGCCGGCGTCGACCACCTTGGGCTGGATGGACATATGCGACCCCGAGGCATCGGTGCTCATCGTCAGCTCGCCGACGTCGTAGCCCAGCTCGTTGAGCTTCTCGATGCGGCTGCGCACCCGCCAGCGCTCCCCCATGGAGAAGGACTCCTCGGCGGTGAGCACCTCCCACAGCTCGAGGTAGCGCGAGACGATTCGGTCACCCACCTCGATGGTGTCCACGGTGGGCTCCAGCAGGGCGCCGGCCTGCAGATCCATGAGCTCGCCGATGATATTGGTGCGAGCCACGTCGATGTCGTAGAGGCGCTTGCCCTCGGTCAGGCCCTCGGTGTGCAGCTCGCCGGTCTCGGCGTCCACCAGGTAGGCGGCGAAGGCGCCCGCATCGCGCCTGAACAGCGTGTTGGACAGCGAGACATCCCCCCAGTAGAAGCCCAGCAGGTGCAGGCGCACGAGCAGCACCGCCAGGGCGTCGATGAGCCGGGTGGCCGTCTCGGGGCGCATGTACTGACTGAACAGCGCCCGGTAGGGAAGGGAGTAGGACAGGTGCTCGGTGACCAGCACCGAGTTCAGCAACTCCCCGCCCCGGCTGGTGCGCCCGGTGATGACCGCCGTCGGCTGGACGCAGGGCGCCCCCAGGCGCACCAGGTCCCGCAGGAGCTCGTACTCCCGGTAGGCCACGGACTCCCCGATCTCCTTGACCGCGATCACCCGCTCGGAGAGGTTGACGAAGCGCACGATATGCCGCGACAGGCCGCGCGGCAGCGCCGCGAGGACCTCAGGGGGCCACTCCTCCAAGGGGATCTCCCACGGCAGATCGAGCAGCGCCGGGTCGATGGTGGCGGCGGTGATCTGCATGGACTGCGGCATACGGCGATTCTCTCAGGAAACGATGACGGTGGCGCGTTGGCCGCGCGGATCGAGACAGTGACTCAATCCTGGCCGGATCGGCGCAGGAGACGCGGCAGGGGCGCGGGCGCCCCGAGGCCGAGGCCCCGCGCGAGATCCTGGCCTGCGGCAGTGGTGGCGGCCTCATCGAGGCCGACCACGTCGGCTCCGCATGAGGACCTGCCGTGCTGGCAGATCACCGCGCCGCGCTCGCCTCGACTGGTGAGCACCGCGAGTGAGAGGCAGCTCTCGGGGGTCTCGAGGATGAGCACCGGCTGGTCGCTGTCCAGGCAGAGCCGATCGGTGGAGTACCCCACCATGGCCCACAGGGACAGGCGACTCACGGGGGCCTCCAGTACGGTCCGGCTCCGGAGGCGGCCCGCGGTGCGCAACTGCACGCCCCGGGCGCCGGCAACGAGGAGACAGGGGCGACCGCGGCTACTGCGGCGCGCACCACTGATCCCCCGGGGCTCGACGGCGACGACCGGCAGGACGAGGACCCGCTCGCCGATCTGGCCGGAGTCCTGTCCGCTGCGGCGCATCTCCCGGCGCCGACTCCGTTCCAGCCGGCGCCAGCCGACATCGGACTCGAGATGCAGGAGCACATCGATGAACACCCAGGAAATGAGGAGCAAGGTCGCCATGGCTGCGAAGTAGGCCAAGAGATCCATATCGCTCGCCCGGGCTGCCAGCCAGGCCGCGGTGCACAGCGCTGCCTCGGGGACCCCGACGAGGAGCACGCGCAGCAGGACTGCCTTGAGCACGCTCCCCGCTTCCCCCAGGACCAGGATCAGGATGAACATATAGGTGAGGAGGATGAAGGCCGCCCCTGCGTTCATGAGCCTCTCGCTGGCGACCGCCCATCCCCAGGCCACCAATGCCCAGGGACCGACCAGCAGCAGCACCAGGATCATGCCGAGAGCGAGCCTCGTCATCCACCGGCGCAGAGCCGACGGAGCCTCATCCTCCACGGGGCGGGCAACAGGTGCGTCCTCCCACTGGTGAGCGGTGTCGTGCCAGGCCTGCGCCCTGGCCTTCTTGACCCACTCCTCGGTGTTCTCGGTCAGGACAACGCGGCCTTCCTCGTTGTCGATGAGGAGCCCGCCGACTCGGGAGACCAGGGTGTCCAGGCCGTCCTGCAGTCCCGAGGGGGCCGAGTACCAGTTGGACATCTCCAGGACGTAGGAGTGGGTGAAGGTCGCCAGTACGTCCCGGGGGATCGGGAGCGGAGGGGTGACGTCCGCGTCCTCCTGCATCGTCTCCATGATCGTCTCCCAGTACGCCTCATCATCCCACCAGTCCTCCCACCACAGTCCCGACCAGTCCCTCCTGGGCCCGAGGAGGCTGTCGTCGAGGGCCAGCGGGTGGATGCGGATGGTGTGGAGGGGATGGGAGAAGGTGAGGCTCCCGTCGTCGGGGGACTCCTCGAAGACGAGATCGGGTCCGAAGGCCACGGCGAGGTCGGTCAGGGTGATGGGACGCACCAGGTGCAGCTCGTACTCGCTGAGGATCTCTGGCTCGTTGACGATCATGGCTGTTCCGGCGCTCCGGGAGTCGGGAGGAGACAACAAGGGAGGGTGGGGGAACGAGGGCGGGGGACAGGGGAAGCGGGGACGGGGGGAACGGGGACGGGAGAAGGAGAGGGAAACGAGCGGGAGCCCCGCGCTGGGCGGGGCTCCCGGGTGCCGGCACTGCGCGCCGGCTGAGGCCTCCGATCAGACGGGCAGGCGCTCGCCGGTGGATGCGGAGAAGATGTGCTCCTGACCGGGGCGGATGCGCACGTAGACGGTCTCGCCGGGCTCGGGCGCGGTCCGCGGGGGAACGCGCACGATGATCTGGCTGGAGTCCTCGCCCGAGCCGAGCTTGGCGTCGGAGTCCTCGGCGCCCACGAGCTCGCCGTAGATGTAGGCGTCCGAGCCCAGCTCCTCGACGAAGGACAGGCGCACCGGGATGGAGTGCTCGTCCTCGGCGGAGACGACGTCGAGGGACTCGGGGCGGAAGCCGATGGTCACCTTGCCGCCGTCCTCGGGCTTGATGGCGTCCAGGGTCGCCTTGGACAGCTGGATCTTGGCCGCGCCCACCGTGGCCACGTCGCCCTCGACCGTGAACTGGCCCAGGTTCATGGCCGGGGAGCCGATGAAGCCGGCGACGAACTCGTTGGCGGGCTTGTCGTACATCTCGCGGGGGGTGCCCACCTGCTGGAGGATGCCGTCCTTGAGCACCGCGATGCGGTCGCCCATGGTCAGGGCCTCGGTCTGGTCGTGGGTGACGTAGACCGTGGTCACGCCCAGGGAGCGCTGCAGGGAGGCGATCTGGGTGCGGGTCTGGACGCGGAGCTTGGCGTCCAGGTTGGACAGGGGCTCGTCCATGAGGAAGACCTTGGGCTTGCGCACGATGGCGCGGCCCATGGCCACGCGCTGGCGCTGACCACCGGAGAGGGCCTTGGGCTTGCGGTCCAGGTACTCGGTCAGGCCCAGGATCTTGGCGGCCTCCTTGACCCGCTTGTCGATCTCCTCCTTGGGGGTGCCGGCGATCTTCAGGGCGAAGCCCATGTTGTCGTGCACCGACATGTGCGGGTAGAGGGCGTAGTTCTGGAAGACCATGGCGATGTCGCGGTCCTTGGGCTGGACGTCGGTGACGTCACGGTCCCCGATGAGGATGCGACCGGAGTTGACGTCCTCCAGGCCCGCGAGCATGCGCAGGGAGGTCGACTTCCCGCAGCCGGAGGGGCCCACGAGCACGAGGAACTCGCCGTCGGCGATCTCGAGGTTGAGGGCGTCCACACTGGGGCGGTCATTGCCCGGGTAGACGCGCGTAGCGTTCTCAAAGGTCACGGTAGCCATATGCTGCTATCCCTTCACTGGCAGGTACGTGCCAGACGATCCGTAGTGAAAGGTGCCGATGCGTGTCCGCATTGACACGGCGCCGGGCCTCGGATGCCGGGCGACGTGCACATCCTGTCATACGCACCGAGGATTCGCCAAGCCTATCCGCCTTATTGCACGCCATGCGACCCCCTGGCCGACGCATCGGCGCAGGCCGGCGGTATTGTGCAGAGACCTCCTTCACAGGACTGCGGCCAACCGGGCATCGCCGCCTTCGTCCGGGCGCGCGCATGGGCGGTACTGTGGAACCCATGACGCAGAACCCAGATGTGCGCTCCAGCGGGCTGACCATGCTCAGCGGCCTGCGCGCTGGCACCCATCTGGGGGGCTACCGGCTTCTGCGGCGCCTGGGCGCCGGGGGAATGGGCGTGGTCTGGGAGGTCGTCGACGGCGGCGGCAAGCATGTGGCGATGAAGATCCTACATCCGCAGATCGCCGCCGACCCCACCGCGCGGCGCCGCCTGGATCGCGAGGCCAGCGTGCTGGCCCGCGTGCGCGACACGCGGGTGGCCCGCATCCTCGACATCGAGACCGGCGACGACGAGGAGAGCGGCGCGGGGGTCACCTTCGTCATCACCGAGCTGGTCGACGGCCCCACCCTCCAGCACGAGGTCGACCACGAGGGCGTCTACGACCTGGGCACTGACGCCCGCGACCTGGCCGATCTGGCTCACGGCCTGGTCACCGCCCTGCGAGCGGTCCATGACGCCGGTGTCATCCACCGCGACCTCAAGCCCTCCAATGTCATGCTGGGCGCGCAGGGGCCCGTTCTCATCGACTTCGGCATCGCCCAGGTCGCCGACGACGTCCGCCTGACCCAGACCGGTCAGGTCACCGGCACCCCCGGCTTCATCCCCCCCGAGATGCTCGACGGCGGGGAGCCCACCCCCGACGTCGACTGGTACGCCTGCGCGGGGGTGCTCCTGTTCACGGTCACCGGTCAGGCGCCCTTCGGCTCGGGGGCGTGGCAGGTGGTCTTCCGCCGCGTGTACGCCGGCACCCCGGAGCTGGGCAGCCTGCCCGAGGAGTGCCCGGCCCTGGCCCGGGCCTTCACCGCCGCCCTGGCCCCCGATGCCAAGGACAGGATCAGCCCCGATGAGCTCGTGGCGGTCCTGGACGAGATCGCCGAGGGCGGCACCGGCCAGGAGGCCCTCGACAAGGTCCTGGGCCCCGAGGAGGAGCTCGATGAGGGCTCGGCCGGATACGGCATTGTCTCCGGCTCGGATCAGGCCTCCAGCGCGAGCAGCCCGGTTTCGACCGCGGCGGCCTCCTACGGCTACGTCGCCGGCTCGGGGCGCCCGGCCGCCTCAGCGCCTCAGCCGCAGACCCCGCCGCCCTCCATACCTCCCCGCATCTCACCGGTCGCCTCCTCCGGCCCGCCCGCCGCGCTGCGGGCGATGCCCGCCCCAGTGGCCCCGGTCCCCTCGACGCCCCCGCACGGCCTGGTGCCCCCGCAGGCCGCCAACCCGCATTACACCAGCCCGCAGCCCGCAGCCCCGCCGGCCGGCCCCGCATACACCGGGCCCTACAGCGTCATGCACCCGGCCTCGACCGGCCCGATCCACTCCGGGGCCCTCGCCCCGCCGGTCTCCTACGCCCCGGGACCCGCAGCGGCGCCGCAGGGAGCCCTGCCGGCATGGGCGCGCGAGCCGGACCGCCATCCGGTCGTGATCGCCGTCCTGCTCCTCTTCATCACGGTCCTGGGCGTGGTCGCGCCGTTCTGGGTGATGATCATCATGTCCGGCGTGGTGCTGCTCCTGGGGACGGCCGGGCGCGCCCAGGACGCGCGCCGATGGAACCGCCTGGAGCGCGGCTCAGTGGCGCCGGGTGATACCTCACGCATGTGGGCCGCCATGCCCTGGTACTTCCTGCGCTCCCTCGTGGCGACCTTCTTCGCGGTCATCCCGGCCGCTATCGTGGCCGGGGTCCTGCTCTACGTCACCTTGACGCAGCAGGCGACGCTATTCGAGTCCATGCCCGTCATCCCGCGCATCATCCTCATGCATATCATCTGGGTGGCGGGCTATCTGGGGGTCCTCTGGCTGGCGCCCTGGAACTCCCCCGCGCGCCGCGGGGGCGCCCAGGCAGTGGGGCTGGTGGCCTCCAGCCCGTCATCCAGTCGCGCGACGGTGCTGCTCTTCCTGGGGCTGTCGGCGCTGCTGCTCGCCCTGGAGTTCACCGGGCAGATCCCCACGCCGTCCCTGAGTCCCTTGAGTTGATGGTGGACCTGGTGACCCCCGGCACCCAGTGGTGCAGCTGCTGCGCTGTGGGCCGGAGCTCAGCGGGCAGGCTCACGCGCCGCGGTCCGCGCTGGGCGGGCAAGGGTGATTTTCTCGTCCACTTCAGGCAAGATATCCACGACATCTGCAGGTCGGTCGCGCAGCAGCGGGTGATGCCCGTGATGACGCGCTCCGCCGCACCATCATCCAGGAGGATCGATCCGTGAGCTCCCAGAAGCCCCGCCCCACCAAGGCTCAGCGCCGTGAGGCCGCCCGAGCCCAGGCCAAGGCCCTGCGCGAGGAGGAGGAGCGCCGGGCACGGCGCGCCACCATCACGCGCCGCAGCCTCATCGGAGTCGCGGGCGCAGCCGTCCTCGGCGGAGGCGCCTGGTGGGGCTACAAGGAGATCACCAAGCCGGAGGACCCCCCGATCAAGCCCGCCGGTCAGGGCATCATGGAGGTCAAGGCCGATCGCAGCGGGGTGCCCAAGCCCGTCCTGGTCGACGGCGCCTGGACCCACGGCAGCAAGGGCGCTCTGGACTCGGTCGTCAGCGCCGCCCCGGTGCTGGACATCTACTTCGACTACGCCTGCCCCCACTGCGCCACCTTCGAGACCATGCACGCCGAGGAGATCGGCACGCTCCTGGAGCAGGGCAGCATCACCCTGGTCCAGCACCCCGTCCGGCTCCAGGCCCCCGAATGGGGCGATATGGCCATGAACGCCATGGGGCTCGTCCTGGACAAGGCCCCGGAGAAGTCCCTGGCCTTCCACACCCAGGCCATGGCGGTCTTCGGTCGGGCCGTCCAGGCCCAGGACCAGTCCCTGCTGACCCTGGAGAACCTCGTGGCCGCGGCCACCTCCGCGGGCGTGCCCTCCTCCGTCTCCGACGGCTTCAAGGACGCCATCAAGGGCAATGACTACAAGCAGTGGATGGAGCTGAGCAACAAGGCCTTCCAGGAGCGCGGCCTGAAGGGCACCCCCACGGTCTACTTCGACGGCGAGAACATCGATCTGTCCACCCTGCAGACCCCCACGGCCCTCACTGAGCTCATCAACGGCGCCTCGCCGCAGGCCTCCGGCTCAGCCTCCCCCCAGCCCGGGCAGCCCGCATCGCCGGATCAGGAGCAGCCGACGCAGGATCCCACCGAGCAGTCCGGCGAGCAGTCCGGCGAGTAGCCCGGTAGCAGCCCGGTGGGCGCCGCCCCCGCATCGTGTGCCACACTGTCCCGTGCGGCCGCGCGATGCGGTTGCGCCGCTTTAGCTCAGTTGGTAGAGCAGCTGTCTTGTAAACAGCAGGTCGTCGGTTCGAGTCCGACAAGCGGCTCCACATCCACAACCCCACCGCAGAGAGAGGCATGAGCGCGATCGCCACCTCGCCGTCGTCCCTCTGCTCCCTGCACAGCAGCGGGGCCTGCGGCTCCTGCCCCCATCTGGATGCCCCGTACACGGCTCAGCTGATCGACAAGCAGGAGCGGGTCGCGCGCCTGCTGGCCGCCCACGTGCCGCGGGGAGCCTGGGCCGCGCCCCAGGCCAGCGCGCCCACCGGCTTTCGCAACAAGGCCAAGATGGTGGTGGCCGGCACCACCGCGCGCCCGACCCTGGGGATCCTTGACGCCACGGGGGCGGGGGTCGATCTGACGGACTGCCCCCTGCATGTCCCGCCCATCAGGGCCGCGCTGCCCGTGCTGGCCGACCTGATCCGCGACCGCGGCATCGCCCCCTATGACGTGCCCACGCGCCAGGGAGAGCTCAAGCACATCCTGGTCACCGCCTCACCCGACGAGGACCTCATGGTCCGATTCGTGCTGCGCTCGCGCCATCATGTGGAGGACCTGCGCGCCGCCCTGCCGCGCCTGCGCGAGGCCCTGCCCCAGCTGGCAGTGCTCAGCGCCAATATCCAGGGCGTCCACCAGGCGATCATCGAGGGCGATGAGGAGATCGTGCTCAGCCAGGAGGACCGGCTTCTCATGCGCCTGCCCCTTGCGGACGGGCGGGGCCGCGACTGGGGCAACGGTGACGGCGGGGCAGAGGAGCTGCCCCTCCTGCTGCCCACGCGCTCGTTCTTCCAGACCAACACGGCGGTGGCCGCATCCCTGTACGCCACCGCCCGCCACTGGGCGCAGGGGCTGAGCCCGGGCACCGTGTGGGACCTGTTCTGCGGGGTGGGCGGCTTCGCCCTGGCCCTGGCCGCCCCGGGGCGGCGCGTCCTGGGAGTGGAGGCCTCCGCACCGGCCATCGCCGGGGCGCGACAGGCGGCGGCACTCATGGGCCTGGGGCCGCAGGAGGTGCGCTTCGAGGCGGGCGATGCCCGCGTCCTGGACCCCGGCGCCCAGGGCCCCGACCTGCTCGTGGTCAACCCGCCCCGGCGAGGGATCGGGGCGGAGCTGGCAGGGCGCATCGAGGCCAGCCGGGCCACGGGAGTCCTGTACTCCTCATGCAACCCTGTGACCCTGGCGGCGGATCTGGAGCGCATGCCCTCCCTGGGCGTCGCGCGCGCCCGCCTGTTCGACATGTTCCCCCACACCGATCATGCCGAGGTGCTCGTCGAGCTGGCCCGCCGTTGGCCCTCCCGGTCGTGAGGCCCCGGGGGCCTCAGCGCATCAGGGACGCCAGGGCCTGGCGGACCTCGGCGAGGCGCTCCTCGATCCGCTCGGGCTCATAGGGGATCTCCAGGTCGCGCAGGCTCCCGGCCAGGTCGGCCAGATCGCGGGCCTCGGGGAAGCCGTCGCGCACCAGGGAGCGGGCGGTGCGCACGGAGATCTCCTGCGCGGCGCCCGCATCGGCGGCAGCGCCCAGGAGGTCGAGCAGCGGGGCGTGGGTGTCGGTCAGGGCCTTGGCCACGGTGTCGAGCTCGCCACCCACCAGCTCACTGCGGGCGGCGAGCAGATCGATGCGCTCCACCAGGGCGCCGGCGTCCTCGTGCAGGGCGGTGCACAGCTCCTCCAGGGAGCCGACGGCGTCATTGGCGTCCACCTCATCCTCCCCCTGGATGATCTGCAGGGAGAACATGCCGGCGGCGAGGTTGTGCAGGCGCAGCAGGGCGATGCCGAAGCGCACGGCATCGACGTCGGCCCGCAGCTCGGCGACCTGGCCGCGCAGCGGGTGCAGCTGCTCGTGGCACTCCAGGACCAGGTCATCGACCGTGGCGCAGCTCGTGGCCACGTCCTCGGCCTCGGGGCCGGCCCCCAGGCGCTCGACGTCGCTGACCGCGGTGCGCAGGGCGGCGCGCAGCTGGCCCAGGCGCTGGGACAGGGCGTCGATCTC
The DNA here is from genome assembly GCF_900637295.1 of Actinomyces slackii. Classification (NCBI taxonomy): domain Bacteria; kingdom Bacillati; phylum Actinomycetota; class Actinomycetes; order Actinomycetales; family Actinomycetaceae; genus Actinomyces; species Actinomyces slackii. Next base: position 230,334 of record NZ_LR134363.1, read on the forward strand.
CTCGGCGCGCCGATCGAGCAGGCCCACCAGGCGCCGTCCCTCATCGAGGACTCCCATGAGCTCGGAGGTGTCCTCCTCGATGGCGTTCATGGCATCCAGGATCCGGGCCACGGGGCCGTCCCCGGCCCGGTGGTCGGGGATGCCGACCCCGGAGGCCAGCAGGGCGGCGACCTCCTCGGGCAGGATCTGGCGGGTGAAATCGGCGGCGTCGCGGTACCCCAGGGACTCCAGCTCGGCGTGAAGGGCCGCCTGGCCCGCGGTGGCGGCCTCCCGGCGGGTGGAGCCGGCGGCGGTGGAGGACCGCTCGACTTCGAGGATGCGCGCGTAGGCGCCCTCGACCTGATCGCGCAGATCGGTGAGCATGGGCAGGGTGCGCACGGACAGGTAGCCCGTCCCCGAGGGGACGATGGTGGCGAAGACCCGGTAGTGGCCGCCGTCGGCGGAGCGGTTGGTGATGTAGGCGCAGGCCGCGCCACCGGCCTCGATGGTCTCCCAGACGCTGCGGAACAGCCCGGCCGGCATGTCGGCGTGGCGCACGACGTTGTGCGCCCGGCCCACAAGCGTGCCGCGGGGGTGGCCCGACAGTCGCATGAAGGTGGAGTTGGCGCGGCGGATGCGGCCCTGGGAGTCGGTGGTGGAGAAGAAGAGCTCGTCTGAGCCGAAGAGGTGCTCGACCATGAGTGACCTTCCGTGACGGCGCTGGTGTTGGGGGTCCGGGGAAAGGCTACTCGCGCTGGCGCCGGGCGGGCCACCGGCGGGCCCGCGCGCTCCCCGCGCCCCGGCGACGGAGCCGGCCGTCTCCGCTCCCCCTTCGCCACTGCCAGTACCGGGGGTAGGCTCCTGATCGGCAGTCATCACCGACACCCCGGAGGGACCCCATGACCGTTGAACTCGTCACCGCTTCCAGCCCCGAGATCGTCGAGGCCATGGAGCGGCTCATCCCCCAGCTCTCCCGCAGCGCCCCGGCCCTGACCGCCGAGCAGTGCGAGGAGCTCATCGCGCAGCAGGGCGTCTACCTCTTCGTCTACCGGCCCGACACCGCCGAGGGCCCCGCCCCGATCCTGGGCATGCTCACCCTGGCGACCTTCATGATCCCCACCGGCCTGCGCTCCTGGGTCGAGGACGTCGTCGTGGACAGCCAGGCCCGTGGGCAGGGGGCCGGACGAGCCCTTGTCGAGGCCGCCGTCGAGCATGCCGCCTCGGTCGGCGCCCGCACCGTGGATCTGACCTCCCGCCCCTCGCGCGAGGCCGCCAACCGCCTCTACCAGCGCTCCGGATTCGAGCTGCGGGAGACCAACGTCTACCGCCACGCCCAGTGAGGCGGTCAGACGCGGCGAGACGGCGCCGGATACCGCGCTGACCTGACGCCCCGGGGGCGTGAGCGGGGAGTCCCGCTCACGCCCCCGGGGCGCTCTGGTCATCCTGCGGACCGGACCCGGGATCAGGGGACCTCAGCCGCGGCGACGGCGCCGCAGCAGCACGCCCCCGGCGACAAGCAGCGCTCCCGCCCCGATCAGCCAGGGCAGGGCATCGCCACCGGCCTGGGCCAGGACGGATCTGCCATCGCTCTGAGTGGCCTTGGCGTCACGGGCGCCGTAGGCGCCGCCGCCGGTTCCCGGTGCGCCGCTGGAGGTCGCCCCCGGCCCGCTCGACGCCGTCGGCTGCGCGGTCGTCGTGGGCTGCACCGTGGGATTGGGCTGGACCTGGCAGTTGGCCCCGTAGGCCGAGCAGGGATCCTTGGGCAGGGTGTCGGCGAAGCCCAGGCCATCGGTGGCCAGCAGGAGCGTGGAGTCGAGCTGGCCGTCGCGGGTATCGGCGATGGAGATCGAGACCCGGACCGTCTCACCCGGCGTCACGGCCGCCTGGCAGGCCATGGTGGGGGTGTAGCCGTTGAAGGCCACATCGATGCTCCCCAGCTGGTGGCCGGAGATATTGGGAACGTAGTACCCGGCATTGGATGCCTCATTGACGGTGCCGGCGTTGACGGGGGTGTCCGTGCCCGGCACGAGGGCGCAGTTGGTCCCGTTGACGTCGATCTTGACCACGTCCTTGAAGCCCTGGGACTGCCAGCTGCCCTTGTTGGGGTTGCCCGCGCCCGAGCCGCCCTCGCCCGCGTACTCCTCGGAGCCGAACTCGTAGAGCAGCACCATGGTCGAGCCCGTGGCGGTGACATCGAAGGACAGGGTGGCGGCGTCGTAGGTGTCCTCGCCGGCCAGGGTGGACAGGCCCTCCTCGCCCGCGCCGCCCAGGTCGCCCGTGGTGGTCAGCTTCTTGTTGGGGCCGAGCACGGAGGACATCTCGAAGTCGACGTCGGAGTCGGCCTGGGGGTCGGGGTCGATGAGAGAGCCCGTGGTCAGCGCGACTCCGTCGGTGATGGCATGACTGTCACCGGGCAGCCCGCTGACAGTGCCCAGCTGGACGTCGAGCCCGGAGACGGTGGCGTTGGAGACGCTCACACCATCACCGGCTATCTTCTCGGCCAGGGCCTGCGCGGTCACCGAGCTGTCGCGCATGGAGGTTGCGCTCTGGCCCTCGGAGGCCAGGGCGGGGGCGGAGACGCTCAGACTCGCCGCCAGCAGGCATGCTGCTGAGACGAGCGCACGACGCCGCGGTGTGCGATGGGATCTCGTTGGTTGCAGGGGCACGATCATCTCTCCAGTCCTCTGGCTCCGGCGCCGAGGCGCGCCAGGCGCAGCGCGCGTCGGTTGCGCGCCTGCCATTGATCCGTGGGCTCAGCGGAGAGCCGGATTGAGTTGGGACGTGATGGAACCTGGGAGGCCGACCACTCACGGAGACGTGAACAACACTGTAGGCACAGGTGTGCGCTCGCCGCAGAGTAGTCGCATGATCAATCACGAATTGACCAGGAAGAAGGAACAGTGATGACCTGGACAAACATGACCGTTTCGTGATCTGCATCTCATCTTGATCACGGTCGTCGATTCGCTCGGGGTTGTTGGGGCCCGCTGGCTGGGGTACCGTGGTGGGCGGGAGTTCGACGAAGAAACCGCTCACGGGTCGCCACACTGTCCCCTCAAGAAAGTGACAGCGATCGTGACACGCATCCTTCGCACGCTACGCCGTGCGCGCCGCAGAGGTGCGGCCGCCGTGCTCGCCGTGCTGCTGACAACCACCTCGGCCGTCGCCGTGGCGGCTCCGCCGGACGACGCCGATCCCCAGGCCCAGGAGGCAGCGCAGCCCGCGGCCTTCACCCCGGACAACTCCGGCTGGCCCAACGCCACCCAGCACTCGCAGGCCGCCTACCCGGTGGACTCCGAGTTCACCGCCAAGTGGACCCGCGCCGACGCCATGCAGATCAAGCGGATCTCCGATCCGCAGGCGCCCTCGGGCAGCTCCTCCCTGCCCCAGGACTACACGATGCCCAACATCGACAACGGGTTCCCGACAACGAGCGAGGACGTGTGGGTCTGGGACACCTGGACGCTGACCGACGCCGCCGCCAACCAGATCTCCTACAACGGCTGGGAGGTCATCTTCGCCCTGGTGGCCGACAGGCACGCCGGCTACACCTTCGATGACCGGCACACCAACGCGCGCCTGGGCTACTTCTACCGCAAGGCGGGCACGGAGACCTCCGCGGAGGGCGGCGCCTCGGCCTCCAACGGCGAGTGGATCTACGGCGGGCACGTCTTCCCCGACGGCGCAACCGGCGCCATCTTCGATGACCAGGGCTACTCCCACCAGACCGAGTGGTCGGGATCGACCCGTCTCATGGAGGGCAACAAGCTGCGCACCTTCTTCACCTCGGTGGCCTTCTACCGCGATGCCGGCAACGAGAAGGCCGCTGACCCGCATATCGTGCAGTCCGAGGGTCGCATCTACGCCGATGACAACGGCGTGTGGTTCACCGGCTTCCGCGACCAGCACGACCTGCTGGTCCCCGACGGCCACTACTACCAGTCCAACGTGCAGAACCCGTACGTGAACTTCCGCGACCCCTTCACCTTCCGCGACCAGAACAACACCTCGGACACCACTGACTACATGGTCTTCGAGGGCAACAGCGCCTACGCGCGCGACGCCTCCTTCTCCGAGGCCGCGGCCGCGGCCGGGCACAACTCGACCCCGGCCACCTGCACCGAGGCCGACCTGGGATACCAGGACGGCGATCCCCAGGCCGAGACCGTCGATGCGGTCAACGAGGCCGGCGGCTACTACCAGTTGGCCAATGTGGGGCTGGCACGGGCGACCAACAAGGCCATGACCTCGTGGGAGTACCTGCCACCGCTGCTGAGCGGCAACTGCGTCAATGACCAGACCGAGCGCCCGCAGATCTACTTCCAGGACGGCAAGTACTACCTGTTCACGATCTCCCACCGCAGCACCTATGCCAGCGGCATGGACGGCCCCGAGGGGGTCTACGGCTTCGTGGGAAACGGCCTGCGCTCGGACTACCAGCCGATGAACCAGTCCACGGGCATCGCGCTGGGCAACGAGGTCAACCTCAACTACAACGCCGGCACACCCTATGAGCCGGATTGGAACCAGAGCCCGTATGAGTTCCAGTCCTATTCGCACTACGTCATGCCCGGCGGCCTGGTGGAGTCCTTCATCGACTCCATCGGCGGCAACCATGACAACAACCCCACTCGTGGCGGCTCCCTGGCCCCCACGGTCAAGCTCAACATCTCCGGTGAGAACAGCACCGTGGACCGTGCCTACGGCCATAACGGCCTGGGCGGCTTCGGCCATATCCCGGCCAACACGGCCCGGTCCAATGGTGGGGACGTGCGCACGGACCGCACCTACTGGACGGGCAAGTAGCGCGCCGCGGCATCCGACCGCGCTCAATGGCCGGGCCCCGCAGCACGCCAGTGCTGCGGGGCCCGGCCCTGAGGCGGGGGGGTCCCTCAGGGCGCCTCGACCTGGGCGACCGGCGTCAGGCTGCCGGTCAGGACGCTGACCGTCCCGGTGGCGCCCAGTGCGATGCCCTGAGCCTGGGCATCGTTGAAGACGAGGAAGCTGCCCACGGTGGCGCCGTCGTCGACGAAGACCTCCAGGCTGGAGCGGTCCAGCAGGACGCGGAGCCTCGCCTTGCCGTCCACCGGCGTGTAGGGCACCTCGCGGCGCAGCGCGAAGTCAACCTCCTGGGCGCCCTCCTCGCGGTTGGCGACCTTCTCCAGGTCCCCCGCGCTGCGGTCGAGGTAGAACACGGAGTGGGCGGTGTCCACGCCCACCCGCACCTCCGAGCCCGTGGCCGAGGTGCTGGAGCCCTCCGAGCGCGCCAGGCTCAGCCAGGCGTCCTGCGCCTGGGAGACGTCCAGCTCGACATCGATCTGGACGCAGCGCCCGGTGCCCAACTCGCTCACACCGTCCTTGGCGCTCATGCCCGCCAGGTCGGCGGACTCCTCCAGGAACGCCTCGAGCTCGGGCACGGGCACCTGGCGCAGGCGGCGGACGCCGTCGACGCGCGTCAGGCTCAGCTCACGGGGCACGCTCATCTCCCCGTGCCAGCCCTCGGTGGGCAGTGAGTAGGGGTAGCGCCAGTTGCCCATCCAGGCCATCCACACCCGGCGCCCCTCGATCTTCTCGAAGCTCTGCGCCGCGTAGAAGTCCTGCCCGGCATCGGTGAAGCGGATCTGGTCGTCCTCGGGGAAGAAGGTGGTGCCGTCGAAGTCCCCGATGAAGTACTGGGCGGTCGAGCCCGCGGTCTCCTGGTTGTCCCCCACCGAGACGGTCATGACCCAGCGGACCTCGTCATCGGTGACGTCCTTGAGCGGGAAGAGGTCGGGGCACTCCCACACGGCCGCATGCGACCCCTGGTCCTGGCCGAAGCTGGAGGCCCAGGTCCAGGTCTTGAGGTCCGGCGATCGGTGGATCTCGACGTGGTCGCCGGCCGAGACGATCATGACCCAGGACGTGGAGCCCTCGTGCCAGAAGACCTTGGGGTCGCGGAAGTCCTTGCGGCCATCATTGGCGATGACGGGGTTGCCCTCGTAGCGGGTCCAGGTGCGGCCCCGGTCGGAGCTGTAGGCCAGCGACTGGGCCTCTCCCCCGGTGGTGGAGGTGTAGAGGGCGACCAGTCCCCCATCGGGCAGGAGACCCGAGGTGTTGGCCCCGTCCACGACGCAGCTGCCGGACATGGCCAGGCCCAGGTCATCATGCTCCAGGGCGGTGTCCAGCGGCTCCCAGGTCATGAGATCGGTGCTCACCGCATGCGCCCAGGTCCCATCCTGCTGGTGGAAGAGGTGGTACTCCCCCTCGTACTCCACCAGGCCGTTGGGATCGGCCATGTTCCCGTCCTGCGGGCTGTAGTGGTAGGCGGGGCGGAAGGGATCCTCCGGATCGTGGGTGGTCCCGTCGGTCGGCGGCGCGGCCGTCGCGCTGGGCCCGGGCGACGGCGTGCCGCTCGGACCGGGACCCGGCCTGCCGTCGATGCAGGAGCTCAGGAGCAGGCCTCCCGCCACGGCCGGGACCCCTGCGGCCAGGCCCGCGAGGATTCGACGCCGTCGCCACCCGCCGGTGGGGACGGCCGCCTCCCGACCGGGGCCGGGAGGCTCTATGTTGGCGGAGCGTGACGTGGTCATGACTGTCTCCAACTCGTTGGTGAATAAGACCGCCCCGGGAGCACCCGGCCCCGGCCACCATCCGGCGGCGCTCCCGGGGCGCTTCGCGACGCATCATGCATGAGCCTCATGTAACGATAAGATATCGTTCCAGGGCTTCGTCCCGGCGGCAACCGCAGGGGCTGCTCTACAGGAGCCGATCCACCAGGTCGGCCAGGCTCTCCACCGTCTCCTCGCAGTGCTCGACGACCTCCGGCGGGGACCAGGGCAGGGCGAAGGCGTGATCGGCCACCTGGTGCATGGGGATGTCGTTCCAGGAGTCCCCGATGGAGAAGGTCTCGATCCTCTCACCCGCGCAGGCGCCGCCCGGCCCCTGCAAGGAGCCCACCAGGCTCTCCAGCCCCACCCCCTTGGAGGCGCCGGCGGGCACGACGTCGACGAAGTCCTGGTTGCGGAAGCCCACGGCCCTGCCGGCCCATCGCTGATCGACGTGCTCCAGGGCCCGCTCGGCCATCCCCTGGTCGGTGAATCGCAGGGGGACGCCGATGAGCTCGCGCCCCTCCAGGTCGGCCGGGGTGCCGGGGGTGAAGAGGTCCAGCAGCACGGTGGTCGAGCCGATGGTGTCGTACAGGAGCAGATCCCCCTCCAGCGTGGTGGCGAAGACGGCCACGCCGTCGCGCCCCCGCAGAAGATCCAGGAGGTCGTCGGCCACCGTGCGGGGCAGGGTGGCGGCCTCCAGCACTCCCAGGCGCGCATCGGTGAGAACCGCGCCGGTGTACAGGATCGCGTAGTCGAAGGCCGGCCCCGGGGCCACCTGCTTGAAAGCCCCCAGGGAGCGCCCGGTATTGACGGTGAGGAGGTTGCCCGCCGCGCGCCAGCGCTCCATGGCCTCGAGGTCGCGCGAGCCGATGCGCGCATTGAAGACCACCGTGCCGTCCAGGTCGGTGGAGATGAGCTTGGGGGTCACTGATCCTCCTCGGTCCTCGTCGCTGGCCACCTGCGCGGCTCGGGCACGCGCGCGCTCGGCGCGGGTGGTTGCGGCGCTGAGCCGCCCCTCACTTCTCCTCGCCGGACTTATCCGTGCGGGATCCGTTCTTGCTGGATCCGTCCTTGCGGGATCCGTCCTTGCGAGCCGCGCGCTCCTGGCGCTTCCTGGCCCACTCGGCGTGCTCCTCCAGGGCCTGTCGGGAGGAGTCGGTGAGGATCTTGTTGTCCTCCAGCATGCCCTCGGCGCGCAGCACCATGAACTCCAGGTACTCGGGGTTCCTCGTGCGCTCGTACTGGCGCCGGGCCTCGTTGAGATCGGAGAAGTCACGGCGGACCTGGTTCTCGATGAAGGCCCGTCCCCCCATGAGGAAGATGGCCAGGACCAGGACGAAGATCGAGCCGATGCCCTTGGTCAGGGGGTAGAGGACGCAGGCGAGCACCATGAGCCAGGTGACGTGGACGCCCACCGAGCGGGTGTAGCCGCGCGAGCGTCCATCATCGCCGGTGGCCCAGGCCCGGATCTTCTCCCGGCCCCGAGGGTCTCCCCCGTTGAACCATTCGCGCACCCGTGAGATCACGGCGCCTCTCCTTCCAGGATGCTGTCGATGAGCTCTGCCATGGATCCTACGGTGAGCTCGCAGGCCGCCGTCACCTCTGGTGGGGACCAGGGCAGGGCGACGGCGTGGTCGGCCACCGCGTGCATGTCCAGATCATTCCAGGAGTCCCCGATGGTCCATACCTCCAGGTCATGGCCGGCCAGGGGGCCCTGGAGCAGGGCGGTGAGCCCGGAGCCCTTGGTGGCCCCTGCGGGGACGAGATCGAGGAACTCCTGGTTGCGGTGGCAGTCCAGGATGCCGGCCCAGCGCTGGGTCAGGTCGGCCTGGAGGCGGTCGCGAGTGGCGTCGTCGGCCACGCGCATGGGGACGCCGATGAAGCGGTGGCCCGCCATCTCCTCCACGCTCATCTCGCTGAAGGTCGCCAGGATGGAGGACACGCCTCCGATGTTGTCCGCCAGGATGTAGTCGGTCTCGATGGTGGTGGCGAAGGTGGTCACGCCGGGGATATCGACCAGACCGGCCACGATCTCCTGGGCCACGCCCTCGGGGATGAAGCGGGCCCGCAGGACCTCGTAGTCGGCGTCGATGAGCACCGCGCCGGTGAAGACGACGCCATAGTCGAAGACCACCCCACTGGGCCCCAGGACGTCGCGGGTGGCGAAGACGGACTTGCCCGTGTCCACGGCCAGGAGATTCCCGGCCCGGCGCCAGCGCTCCATGGCCTGGCGATCGGACGGTGGGACGCGGCGATCGAAGACGATGGTGGCATCGAGGTCGGTGACCAGGAGCCGGGTGGGCTGGGCGGATCGGGTGGGTCGCGCAGCGGGCCCCGCCTGCGCTTGAGGTCCAGGTGCTGCTGGTGCCACGGTGGTTCCTCGGTGCTTCCTTGGGCTCTGGCGGTTGGTGGTGGGGCGCTCCGGGGCGCGGAATCAGGAGAGGAGGGCGCCGGGAGCGCAGGGCTCCCGGCGCTCTCCCCGTGCTGCCGACTCCCCGTGCTGCCGAGTGGGCGGAGCAGGGCTCTTAGCCCAGGAAGCCGGTCCAGCGCCCCAGGATGCCGATGATGAACATCCCCAGGATGATCCACAGGGCGTTGACCTTCTTGTTGAGCAGCCACATGCACAGGAAGGTCAGCCCCAGGGCGGCCAGGCCGGGAAGGAGCTGATCCAGGATGTCCTGGAACGTTTGGGTGTCGGGGATCCCGGTCTCCGGATCCGTCACGGAGGTGACCACGGCGGGGAAGTTGATGTTCGTCCACTTGGACACCAGCGCCCCCATGACGAACAGACCCATGATCGCCGCCATCTGGGTGATCTTCTTGAGCTGTCCGCCGCCGACCTCGGTGACCATCTCGGTACCGCGGTTGTAGCCGAGCTTCAGGCCGTACCAGCGCGTGGCGATGCGCAGAACGTTGATGCCCACGAAGAACAGCAGCGGGCCCACGAGGGAGCCGTTGATCGCCAGGGAGGCCCCCAGGGCGGCCAGCACGGGGCGGGCCGTGCCCCAGAAGATGGGGTCGCCCACACCGGCGAGCGGTCCCATGAGGCCGATCTTGACGTTGGTGATGGTGTCCTCACCGATGTCCTCGCCCTTGGACTTCTGCTCCTCCATGGCGGCGGTGACGCCGAAGATGACCGAGGAGACCCAGGGGTGGGTGTTGTAGAACTCCAGGTGCCGCTTGAGCGCGGCGGCCTGAGCGCTCTTGTCATCGCGGTAGAACTTCCGGATGGCGGGCATGAGGGTGTAGCACACGCCCATGGCCTGCATGCGCTCGAAGTTGAAGGAGCCCAGCAGGAAGGTGGAGCGCCAGTACATGCGGCGCAGGTCGCGGTTGGTGAGCATCTTCTCCGGAGCGGCCGGAGCATTCTGGGTGGTCATGATCGTTTACTCCGTTCTCGCTCAGTCGAGCTCGTCGTCCAGGTCGTCGTCCAGGTCGCTGCTGGAGCCGCCGCCCGCGGGCGAGGCCGCGGTGGGCAGGCGCACGGCGTCGTGGAACTCGGGGTTGAGCTGGACGTAGATGACGGCCAGGCAGGCGCCCAGGATGCCCAGGCCCACGAGGGTGACACCGGTGGGCGCGGTGGAGATGACCCAGTTGGCCATGACTCCCTTGCCCTGCGGGTCGCTGACCTCGCCGCCGCCGGCCATCGTGGTGGCGAAGGTGGCGAAGACGAAGCCCAGGAAGAAGAAGGGCATGAGCTTGCGGGCCTTCATCATGTTGATGACCATGGCGTAGCCGACCACCACGATGAAGCCTCCGGCGATGTTCAGGCCGTCGGAGATGACGACGGGGATGGCCTCCAGGGCGTTCTTCACGGCATCGCCGGAGGCCAGTGCCGCCACGGCGGCGGTGGGCACGGCCACGCGCAGGCCCTGAAGGCCCAGGGCGAGGAAGTGCATGGCGGCGATACCCCGGTAATTGACCTGTTCGGCGTACTTATCCGCTTGGTGGGCGAAGAAGATCGCGATCGTTCTCACGAAGATCGTCAGCGCCTGCCCGGCCACGGCCAGGGGCACGGCGACGCCGATGGCCGCCGTGATCGCGGCCTTGGTCGTTCCGCTGTCGCCGACGGAGGCCACGGCGATGACGGTGGAGACGGTGGAGGCCAGGGCGGCGTCGGGGGCCATGGCGGCGCCGACGTTCATCCAGCCCAGGGCCAGCAGCTCCAGCGAGCCGCCGACCATGATGCCGATGGTGGGCTCCCCCATGGCGATGCCGGTCAGGGTGCAGGCGACGAGCGGACGGTGGAACTGGCGCTCGTCCAGGACGCTGGCCATGCCCGCGACGAAGGCCACGAGCGTCACCAGGATGATCTGGATCAGGTTGATGTCTTGCACGGCAGGACTCTCTCAGTGGTGGACGGTTAGGGGTGAGGGGTGCACTCCGCCTGCCCGCGCGGCGCACGGCCGCCAGGCCTATTCAGTGGGATGCACGGGAGGTGCGGGCTCCGCGGAGCCTCGGAGGAACTCGGTTCGACGGCGTCGAGCCGTGGGCGGAGCCGCCTTGATCAGCCCTCGGCTCAGAGCATGCCCTTGGCCTTGAGCGCGGCCATGAGGTCGGAGCTGGAGGAGGAGGGCACCTGCTGGATGTACTGCTTGATGCCGCGGGAGTCGATCTCCTTGAAGGCCTCCACGTCCTCGGGTGAGACGTAGACCGCCTGGGAGAGCTGGCTGGTCCCCTGCTTGAAGGTCATGCCGCCGACGTTGACCTCCGGGGCCTGAACCCCCAGGTCCAGGAGTCGGACGATGTCGGCGGGGGTCTCCACGACAATGACGGCCTTGAGGCTCTCGTACTTGGCGTTCTTGTAGACGCGGGCCGCCTTCTCCACGCCCAGGACGTGGACCTTGACCTTGCCGCCCCCGGTCTGGAGCATGAGGGTCTTGCGCAGCTCGTCATTGGCGGCGCCGTCGGACACGGCGAGGATCGCCTCCGCCCCCAGGGCGCCTGCCCAATTGTTGGCGACCTGACCGTGGACCAGGCGGGAATCGATACGCAGGAGCTTGATGTCCATCAGAGCTCGTCTCCTTCATCATCATCAGAAGTAGTGGTGGGTACGAAAACCTCGGAGAGGATCTTGACGCCGTCGACGCCGGCGCTGCGGGCGGCCTCGACCAGCTCGGGCATACCGGCTCCGCCCAGGCGTCGGGAGAGAACCTCCACCAGCATGGGCAGGTTGACGCCGGTGACGACGTCGCAGTCCTCACGGGCGGCCCCGAAGCGGGCGGCGGCGTTGTAGGGGCTGCCCCCGAAGAGGTCGACGAGGAACAGGTGCTCCTGGCTGGAGGAGGCCTCGACGGCGGAGGTGTACTTGGCCAGCAGGTCATCCGGCCCCTCGGAGGGGTCGAAGGTGACTGCGGTGATGTCGTCACTTGGGCCGACGATCATGGCCGAGGAGGCCAGAAGACCTTCGGCCAGGTGTCCATGAGCGGCAATGATCAGGGAGACCATGGGCGGGAACCTTTTCCATCCTGGCTGCTGCGGTGCAGTCCGCAACAGCGACGGTTGTTGCAGGCCCACCGTAGGGAGGCTGAACAGCATCCCCCAAGAAACATCCCTACCAGTTACGCCCAGAAACACACACAACCAACACTGGTAACTCGCGTTAGCGAGCGAAAACAAGGAGTATTGCGCCTAACCAGGCAGTTTTGCCTCCACCAGGATCAAACATGCACCCCTCGGATCGCTAAGTATGTCGTACGTCACACACTAGGACTAAAGTCCCATGTCTGGGTCTGGCACGCATTTTGTTTGATGGCAGTTGGAGGGGGGAGCGGCCTGCGCAGTGCGCAGCACCAGGCGGGTCGAGAGCGCCGAGGGGGCGAGCGCGCCCCGGGCCAGTCGCGGATCGTGGGGCCAGCGGTGGACCGCGAGGATTATCAGGACAATAGGGCGACAACAGGGTCGGAGGTCGAGCGGATGGGTGGGTCTCATCGCCGGGCCTCGCAGGCGCGCCTCGGCGTCGCAGGCGCACCTCGGCGTCGCAGGCGCACCTCGGCGTCGCAGGCGCACCTCGGCGTCGACGACGAGGGTTTGCGTAGACGACGTGACTTTGCGTCATGTGCCGATGTGCGGACCTCAGTCGGATGACGCATACCCTCGTCCGGTACGCAGACCCACGTCCGACGCCGCCCGGTCCGCCCGCCATCCCGGCGACGTCGCTGCTGGCGATGCCCCATGACGCCCCGCCCGGCTCACCCGCCGTCCCGGCGACGTCGCCGCCGGCGATGCCCCATGACGCCCCGGCCGGCCCGCCCGCCTGCGGCGCTACGGGCTCGTGCTCGCGGCGGCCGCTGGGGGCCGGGGCATGGGAACGGGCCTGAAGGGAGCCTGTCCGACGCCGGCCCCTCAGGTCCGGGGCACGTTGCGCTCGATCTCCGCCAGCCAGGCGGCCGCCGAGGCATCCGAGGGCATCCGCCAGTCACCGCGCGGGGACAGCGAGCCCCCGGCCACGACCTTGGGCCCATTGGGCAGCGTGGAGCGCTTGAACTGGTTGGCGAAGAACCGCCTGCAGAACAGCTCCAGCCACTGGCGGATCTCCGGGAGGGCGTAGGCCACCCGCTCGGCCTCGGGCAGCCCCGGCGGCCAGGCCCCCTGTGAGGCGTCCGACCAGGCCTTCTCCGCCAAGAAGGCGATCCGCGAGGGGCGCGAGCCGCGGCGCAGCACATGCCACAGCGTGAAGTCCTGGAGCGCGTAGGGGCCGATCCGGGCCTGCGTGGACTGAATGGGCTCACCCTCGCCGGCCGGGACGAGCTCGGGGCTGATCTCCGTGTCCAGGATGGACAGAAGCGTGCGCCCCACGGCGTCGTCGAACAGCTCCTCAGCCACCACCCAGCGGATGAGGTGCTGGATGAGGGTCTTGGGGATGCCCGCGTTGACGCCGTAATGGGACATCTGGTCCCCCACCCCGAAGGTGCACCATCCCAGGGCCAGCTCGGAGAGGTCTCCGGTTCCCAGCACGATGCCGCCGCGGTGGCCCGCGATGCGGAACAGGAAGTCGGTGCGCAGCCCCGCCTGGACGTTCTCGAAGGCGACGTCGTAGACCTCCCGCTCGGTCATGCCCTGCGGCGGTCGCCCGGTGGCGGCCAGGACCCCGTAGGGGTGGCCCATCTCGGTGAGCATCCGGGTGGCGGTGGGGCGGATGTCCAGCTCCTCGAAGTGGCAGCCCAGGCCGCGCGCCAGCTCCTCGGCATTGGCCCGGGTCCGGGCGCTGGTGGCGAAGCCGGGCATCGTGATGGCGTGGATATCGGAGCGGGGACGGCCCAGGCGGTCCATGGCACGGGCGGCCACGATGAGGGCGTGGGTGGAGTCCAACCCGCCGGAGACGCCGATGACGATCTTGGGCAGGCCGATGGCCTGGAGGCGCTGGACCAGGGCAGCGACCTGGATGCTGTAGGCCTCGTAGCAGTCCTGGGCCAGGCGTGCCGGGTCGTCGGGGACGAAGGGGAAGCGATCGACCTCGCGGCGCAGGCCGATATCAGTGCGCGGCAGGAGCATCTCCTCGCGTCCCAGCACGTGGCGCCGGAACCGGGAGGGATCGCAGAAAGAAGGCCCCCAGGAGCCGTCCCCCGCACCTCGGGCCGAGAGGGTGGCGGCATTGTCCCCGAAGGTGCCCTGGCGCAGGCGCTCGGCGCGCAGACCCTCGATGTCCACGTCCACCACGGTGGCCCGGGGCCCATCCGGGAAGCGCTCGGTCTGGCCCAGCAGAGTCCCGTTCTCATAGACGAAGGTCTGCCCGTCCCAGGCCAGGTCCGTGGAGGACTCGCCCTGACCGGCGGCGGCGTAGAGGTAGGCCGCCAGCCCCCGGGCCGAGGAGGCGCGCGCCAGGAGCCGGCGGTCCTCAGCGCGGCCCACCGTGATGGGCGAGCCGGAGATGTTGACCAGGACGGTGGCGCCGGCCAGTGCCGCGACGGAGGAGGGCGGGACGGGCACCCACATGTCCTCGCAGACCTCCGCGTGGAAGACCAGGCCCGGGACGTCCTCGACCTCGAAGAGCAGGTCGGAGCCGAAGGGGACGCGCGCACGCGGCCCTCCGGCGTCAACAGATCCTGCCGCTGCCCCGACCGCACCGAGCGCGACCCCGGCCGCGCCGCCCTGCTCCACGCCCGGCAGCGAGATCATCCCCTCGGCGCCGGGCAGGGCGTCGCCGGGGGCGAAGTGCCGCTTCTCGTAGAACTCTCGGTAGGTGGGCAGATAGGACTTGGGGGCGACGCCGCGCACCCGTCCGCCCTGGATGATGACGGCGCAGTTGTAGAGGCGGTCGTTGTGGCGCAGCGGCGCGCCCACGACGAGCGCCGGCAGGAGCTCGGCGCTGGCGGCACGGATCGTCTCGATGGCCTCCAGGGTCTGGCTGAGCAGGACGTCCTGGAGGAGAAGGTCGTCGATGGCGTAGCCGGTCAGGCACAGCTCCGGGAATGCGGCCAGGCTCACGCCCTGCTGGGACAGGGAGCGGGCCTGGTCGATGATGGCCCGGGCATTGGCGGCCGGGTCGGCGATGGCCACGGGCAGGGTGACGGCGGCGACGCGGGCGAAGCCCTGGTCGTAGGCGGAGCGGAAGGAGATCGTGGGATCGGGGCCACGGTCCCCGTCTCCCTCTGCGCCCGCCGGGTCCTGCGTGCCCCGGCGAGTGGAGCGGCTGTCACGACTGGCGCCCCGCGCGGCGTCGTCGTCCTGCATGACGTCCTGCGCGATGTCCTGATCGGCATCCCTGCTGCGGTCGATGGAGTTCACGCACCGATCCTGCCATGCCCGAAGACTGCCCGCCCGAGCGGATCACCGCGGCGCTCGCCCGCGGCCCTCAGCCGTGGTCGTCAGCCGCGGTCTTCGGGGGCGGGCATGGCGATGAAGGCGAGCAGGTAGACGACCCACATGGGACCGGGCAGGAGGGCCAGGAGGAGCACGGCGGCCCTGACGCCCCACACGGGCGCATCCCAGGCCTCGGCCAGGCCTCCGCATACCCCGCCCAGGAGGCGGTGACGGCGCGATCGGGGCGGCAGCCTGTCAAGGAAGCCGCGCTTGTCATCTGAGTTCCGGTAGGCATCGGAGGGATAGCTCTGTGTCATGCCCCGAGCCTGGCTCAACGCGCCGCCCAGAACCATCCGGGAACCCCCTGAAACATCCCCGATGCGCAGCGGGACCGGCCCCCGTCCCGCCTCCTCCGGCCCTATCCGGTCCCGCCCGGCCCCTCCGGCCCTATCCGGTCCCGCCCGGCCCCTCCGGCCCTGTCCGGCCCCCACCGCAGGAATGCTGGCGGCGTCGGCCCAGCCCCTCCGGCTCTGTCCAACCCCGCCCGGCCCTGCTCGGCCGTGCCACCCTGACCAGCCTCGCTCGCCTCCGCCCACCCCTTTCCGGCCTCGCCCGGCCCCGCCCGACCCGGGCGGGAACGTTCCATGTGACGTGAGTTGCCGCACATGCTAACGCGCGTTATTGTGGGTGACGCCATCACTAACGCGCGTTAGTGCGTGTTGGCTGTTCTCACCTCATCGAAGGAGCTGATATGAGAAGGATGACCCGCCCCCTGAGCGCCCTGGCCGTCCTGGTCCTGGCCATCGCCGGAGCGGCACTGCCGAGCGGCACCGGCTCCGCTCAGGAGCCCGAGGGCGAGCAGTGGCGCCCCACCGTCCACTACACCCCCGAGCGCAACTGGATGAACGACCCCAACGGCCTGGTCTACTACGACGGGGAGTACCACCTCTTCTACCAGTACAACCCCGAGGGCTCCCAGTGGGGGAACATGTCCTGGGGCCACGCGATCTCCACCGACCTGGTCCACTGGAAGGAGCAGGAGGTCGCCATCCCCTACACCGATGAGTACGGGGTGTTCTCCGGCTCGGCCGTCGTCGACCATGAGAACACCTCAGGACTGGGCAGCCGCGACAACCCGCCCATGGTGGCGGTGTGGACGCGCGCGGACAACGCCTCGGGCAACCAGTCCCAGTCCCTGGCCTACTCCACGGACAAGGGCCGCACCTGGGCGCTGTACAACAACGGCGACCCGGTCCTGGACATCGGCTCAACCGAGTTCCGCGACCCCAAGGTCTTCTGGGATGAGACCTCCTCGCGCTGGACCATGGTGGTGGCGCACTCCACCGAGCACAGGGTCTCCTTCTACTCCTCCCCGGACCTCATCCACTGGACCGAGGAGTCCTCCTTCGGCCCGGAGGGCGACACCTCCGCCGTATGGGAGTGCCCCGACCTCTTCCCCCTGCCCGTGGACGGCGACCCGCAGCGCACCAAATGGGTCCTGGTGGTCACGCTGGGCGACTCCGCCCAGTACTTCGTCGGCGACTGGGACGGCTCCACCTTCACCCCCGATGAGGAGATCCCCCACTACGACGGCTCGGAGGGAGCCATCCTGGCCGACTTCGAGGACGGCTACGGCTCCTGGAAGCCCCAGGGCGAGGCCTTCGGCACGGCGCCGGCCACCGGGGACCTGCCCGGGCACCTGGGAGCGGGCTACGTGGACTCCTTCGGGGCCGGCGATCACCAGACCGGCTCCCTGACCTCTGAGGAGTTCACGATCTCCGCCCCCTACATCAACGCCCTTGTCGGCGGCGGCGACCACCCCTACGACCCCGCCGCTACCGGGGACAACGGCGGAGGCACCCTCCTGGCCGGGTTCGACGGCTCCTGGGACGGGTGGACCGTTGAGGGTCAGGCCCTGGGAGACGCTCCAGCCACTGGTGCGCACCCCGGCCAGCAGACCATCGTCAACCAGCAGGGCAGCGGCCTGCTCAACACCTTCTACGACACGGCCACCGGCCAGGGGACGGATACCACCACCGCGACCGCCACCTCCCCGGAGTTCACCATCGACCAGGACTACATCAACCTCCTCATCGGCGGCGGGGCCAAGCCGCGCGCGCAGCAGGAGGGCCCCGCCGTCGTCGAGCTCCTCGTCGATGGCAAGGTGGTGCGCAGCGCCACCGGGAAGAACCTGGAGGAGCTCAACTGGCAGACCTGGGACGTCGCGGACCTGAAGGGCGAGAAGGCCACCATCCGCGCGGTCGATGAGAGCACCGGGGACTGGGGCCACGTCCTCCTGGACGAGGTTCGCCTGTCCAACCGCCCCGCCTCCCCCTTCCCCTCCAACACCTCCCTCAACGTCGTGGTCGACGGGACGGTGGTGGCCTCGACCACCGGGAACGGATCGGGGAGCCTGCAGTGGACCAGCATGGACGTCAGCGCCTACCAGGGCCGCACCGCCACGCTCGTCATGCAGGACAACAACGCCACCGCCAACTGGGGCCATTTCATGGTCGACCAGATCATCGCCTCGCGGACCAAGGCCTTCTCCGGGGCCGACGTCGTCCCCCGGCTGGATTACGGGCGCGACTACTACGCGGCCGTGACCTGGAACGACGCGCCCGATGGCCAGCGCTACCAGATCGGCTGGATGTCCAACTGGGACTACGTGCGCTCACTGCCCACCACCACCTGGCGCTCGGCCATGTCCGTGGTGCGCCGCCTGTCCCTGAGCACGATCGACGGCAGGGCCCAGCTGGTCGCCGAGCCCGTCGAGGCCCTGGAGAAGCTGCGCACCGGCAAGGAGGTCTCGCTCTCGGAGGTCACCATCCCCGAGGGCACCACGCCCCTGAAGCAGGCCAAGGGCAGGGCGCTGGACATCACCGTCGCCCTGGACCCCGGTGATGCCGAGGTCAGCGGGCTCAAGGTCCTCCAGGGCAAGGACGACTACACCCTCATCGGCTACGACACCGCCGGCCAGCAGGTCGTGGTCGACCGCTCCCACTCGGGGATCACCGACTTCTCGCCCTCCTTCCCCGGGCGCAGCGCCGTGCGGGTCCCCCTGGACGATGAGGGCCTGGTTCGACTGCGGATCATCGTCGACGCCCACTCAGTGGAGGTCTTCGCCGCCGACGGCTCGCGCGTCATCACCGACACGGTCTACCCCGACCAGGACTCCCTCGGCGTGGGCTTCTACGCCGAGGGCGGCGAGGCGAGGGTCGAGTCGCTGAGCCTCTGGCACCTGCGGGCCCCCTAACCCTGAGTCCGCCAATTTGCGTGAGTTCGTACTTTTCCGGGCCCGGAAAAGTACGAACTCACGCAAATTGGCGGAGTCAGGGGTGGATCAGGCCGAGTTGCGGCGCACGAGACGGCCGGGCAGGAACGTGGTGGCCGGAACCTCCCCGCCCGCGATGAGCGTCAGGAGATGATCCACGCCCACGCGCCCCATCTCCTCGAAGGGCAGGGCCACCGTGGTCAGGGCGGGATGGAGCTGGTCGGCGATGAGCTCCTGGTCATCGATCCCGATCACGGCGACGTCGTCGCGCACCCGCAGCCCCCGCTCGCGCAGGGCGTCGTAGGCGCCCATGGCCATACGGTCGTTGCCGCACAGCAGCGCGGTCATCCAGGGGTCGGCATCCATGAGGGCGCAGGCGGCCGCGTACCCGCCGCGGGTCGTACCGTGGCCGACGGCCGAGCGCACCGTCTCCCACGCGATCCCCGCCTGGGCCAGGTACTCCTCGCAGCCGGCCCGCCGCCCGGGGGCGGCCTCGCCGTCGTCGGCCAACTCGATGACGCCGATATCGCGGTGATGCCCCTCCAGCAGCGCCTGCGCCTCCAGGCGCCCCAGGGAGTACTCATCGGGGCGGACCTCGGGCAGGCCCGAGCCGGGATCGGTGCAGTGGACCAGGACCGTGGGGATCTCACGGGCCTGGGGCGGCATGCTCACCTGGCAGTGCCAGCCAGTGGCGTAGATGATGCCCTCCACCCTGGCCTTGAGGAGGGTCTCGAAGGCCTCCGGGTCCTCCTCGCCGCTGGGGGTGGTGGGCACGATGAACAGGGAGTACCCCGCCTGACGGGCCGCGTCCTGAACCCCCCGGATCGTAGCCGAGCCCAGCGGGCTGGTGACGATCTCGGAGACCAGGCCGATCTGGCCGGTGCGCCGTGAGGCCAGGGCGCGGGCGGCGTCGTGGGGCCGGTATCCGAGCTCCCGCGCGGCCTGGCGGATCTTCTCCCGGGTGCTGGCGGGGATGCGGACATCCGAGCGCTCGTTGAGCACGAAGGACACCGTGGTCCGCGAGACGCCGACGGCGCGGGCCACATCCTCCATGGTGGTCTTACGGGGGGTTCTCACCACTCTCCTTGCGCATCATTGCCTGTCCCATGGCCGGTAGGGGCCGGTGGAGAAGATCGCGGGCTTCCGCGGGACGGAGTGAACCATACAGGCACCGCGTGATGACGCATACGTCTCCGATGCGCCCACCGGCCGATCCCGGATGGAATACCCTGCCCCATGTGACAACTTCCACTCCCCTGCCCCAGGATTTCACCATCCACGCCGTTCTATGGGACATGGATGGCACCCTCATGGACTCCCAGCCGCTGTGGGACGAGTCCTTCATCCGCCGCTGCACGGCGCTTGGCGGGAGCACGCCCCCCGAGCTGGTGGCCGAGCTGACCGGGGCATCGATCCGCCGGGCGCGCGAGATCATCGCCGCCACAGGCATCGCCGCCTCCTGGGAGGACCCCCTCACCCAGGAGGTCTTCGAGACCATGGCCCGCGATGTCCGGGAGGCGGTCGCCGCCCGCCCTCCCCTGCTGCCCGGCGCGCGCGAGATCACCTCCGCCCTGGCGGAGATCGGCCTGGCCCAGGCCATCGTCTCGGCCTCGCCGCGGCCCATCGTCGAGCGGGTGGCGGCCGAGCTCGGCGATGTCTTCTACACCCTGGTCACCGGGGACGACGGCGCGGGATCGAAGCCCGACCCTCTCCCCTACGCCACTGCCGTTGAGCGCCTGGGCATGGATCCCGGGGAGTGTGTGGTGGTGGAGGACTCGGCCACCGGGGCGGCCTCGGCGCGGGGCGTGGGCATCCATGTGGTGCAGATCGGCCCGCGCAAGCACTTTCCCGCCGACCCCGGGCTCGTGGTGGTGCCCGATCTGGCATCCATCACCCCGCATCTGCTCCTGTGGGCCGCGCGCTGACGCCCGGGCCCCTGGGAGGCGGGCGGGCCGACCACTGGGCCGGCCCGCCGGTCGGGGAGGCCGAGCGGGCGGGTCAGGCAGGTCAGGCCGCGGCGGGAACCTCGTCGCGGCCCCACTGGGCCTTGAGGGAGTCCACGTAGAGGCGGATCTCCTCGATCAGGCCCGTGGCCAGGGAGTCGGCGGCGCTGGAGCCAGGGGTGGTGGTGCACAACCACTGCAGCTGCAGGCCGTCGGACAGGGCGACCAGCGTGCGGGCCACCAGGCGCGAGGGCATCTCCGGATCGACTACACCGGCCTCCTTGCCCATCTCGAAGCACGACTCGAAGCGGTCCACCGCCTGGGCCAGGTGGCCGGCCATCCACTCATGGGCGGGGTGGGCGGCGTCCAGGACCGACACGGAGGTGGCGGTGTAGATGGCCACGAGCTCGCGGCGCTCGACGTTCTTGGCCAGCAGCTCGACGTAGCGCTCCAACTGGTCCCAGGGGTCGGTCACCTCGCCCTCCTGGCCCATGACGTCGATGGTGTCCTGCTGGTCGCGGCGCTCGAGCACCTTGGCGAAGAGTGCGTCCTTGGAAGAGTAGTGGTGGAGCAATCCCGCCTTGGAGATATCGGCGGCAGCGGCGATATCCGCCAGCGAGGTGCCCGCGTAGCCGCGCGCGCCGAACAGCGCGACCGCCTCGTTGAGGATCCGTTCGCGCTTGTCCTCGCTGCCCGCTCGGGGGCGGCCCGGACCACGACGCCGGGCAGGGCTCTCGGGTGCGCTGGGACTGCCGCTGCTGCTCATGCCTGCATCATGTCACCATCATGCAAACTCAATGCAACACTGAGCAGGCAATTTTCTGAGAAATCGACCGGCAGGACGGATGCGGCGCGGGACTGTGACAATCGTGTGGCATGGTTGTGACCAAGACAACTTATCTGACTCGCCGAGTATCCCGCTCCCAGATGCTGTCGGCCTCGACGTCATCGCCCCCTGCGCCCACCTCTTCCCGGAGGAATCATGACCGACCCGAGCTCCGCCGTCGCCACACCCATCGCCCTGCCCGCCGGGGAGCCCGGACCACGGGTGGATGCTCCCTGCGGATCGGTCAGGGGACTGTGGCGCGATGTCTCCCACGCAGGCCGTCGGGCGCGCTTCACACGCTCTGCCGCCTTCTACGGGATCCCCTACGCCCAGGCGCCTGTCGGACGCCGTCGGCTCATGGCCCCGGTGCGCGCCGAGACCTGGAGTGGGGAGCTGGACGCCACCGTGCCGGGCCCCACACCTCAGAGGGAGTCAGCCTTCGAGGATCCGGCCATTCCCGAGCCGACCATGCTCGGCCAGGGCATCCTCAACCTCAATGTCTTCACCCCGGCGCCGGGGCGGGAGGCGGGCCTGCCGGTCTACGTGTGGATTCATGGGGGCGGCTGGATCTCGGGGAGCCACAACAGCCCCTGGTACGACGGCGCCGCCTTCAACCGCGATGGCGTGGTGACCGTCTCGGTGGCCTACCGTCTGGGATTCGAGGGATACGGCTGGGTGGAGGGGTCGGACGCCCCCGACAACCGGGGCGTCCTGGATCAGGTGATGGCCCTGGAGTGGGTGCGGGAGAACATCGCGAGCTTCGGGGGCGATCCGAGCCGCGTGACCGTGGGCGGGCAGAGCGCCGGGGGAGGCAATGCCATGATCCTGCTGGGGGTGCCGCGCGCCGCCGGCCTGCTCCACGGGGTGATCAGCGAGTCGGGGGCGGTGCCGCGGCGGGATGCGGCCACCGCCCAGCGCCACTCCCGGGATCTGGCGGCCGCCATCGGGGTGGAGGCGAGTCTGGAGGGCTTCTGCTCGGTGCCCTATGAGGAGGTCTTCACCGCCACCTTCCGCCTGGACGAGCAGGGCTCCCTGCCCGACGACGACGGGGCCGGAGCCGCTGGTCCCGACCCGGTGGCGGCGGCCCGCCGGGCGATCATGGGGGTGCCGACGGCGCCGGCCTTCGTGCCGGTGGTGGACGGGGAGGTGATACCCGAGCCGATCGAGCAGGCGCTGGCGGCTGGGGCGGGAGCGGAGGCCCCGGTGCTGGTGGGCTCGACCACGCATGAGTTCACCGTCGCGGGCCTGGCCTATGAGGAGGTCATGGCCGGCCGGGATGCGCACCAGGTGCTGGTGGAGGCGGGGATGGGGCCGGAGCTGGCGGAGCGCTACGCGGCGGCGCATCCCGAGCACGCCGATGCGCCTCACCTGCTGCTGGGGGACCTCATCTCCGATTCGACCTTCCACATGCCGCTGGTGGACTGGCTGGAGCGGCGGGAGCGAACCGCTGCGGCGGGTGAGCCGGGCACGGCAGGCGGAGTGGACGCGGCAGACGAGCCGGACGGGCCGAGCGGGGCGGGCGAGCCGGGCGGAGCGGGCGCGGCAGGCAGGGCCGCCCGGTCCTGGGCCTATGAGTTCGCCCGCCCCGGACCACTGGGGATGGCCACGCACTGCATGGAGCTGCCCTTCGCCTTCGACTGCCTGGCCCACCCCTACTGCGAGCGCACGCTGGGAGACAGACGTCCGGGCGACGAGGCGCTGGCCGAGGCGATGCACGCCGACTGGGTCCGATTCATCACCACCGGGGACCCCGGCTGGGAGGACTGGGGACAGCGGGGCCTGGGCCGCCGCTACGGGGATGCCCGAGGCGCCGCTCCCGAGGGGAGCACGAGAGCCGCGGCCGCGGGCTCCGGGGCCAACACCGAGGCCGACACCGCGGCTGACACCACCGGGGCGGGGGCCGGGGAGCCGGAGGAGGCCGTGATCGAGGACCTGCCCGTCTTCGCCGTCGAGCGCGAGATCCTCTACCTGAGGGCAGGGCAAGGACGTGATGAACGTGCCTATGCGTAGCGGACGTGGGTTTGCGTCATCCGACTGGGGTTAGCACAGGGGTGATTGACGCAAAGGCTCGTCCGGTACGCAGACCCTCGTCGTCGGCGCGGAGGCACGCCGCCGGCGCGAAGGCACGCCGTCAGCACGAAGCGGTGCCGGCCCGCTTACCGCGGACCGGAACCGCCCGAACTCGCACCGCCTGGCCTTGCGCCGAGTGGACTCGGCCTGGACCTCACAGACTCACAGGGCGGAGGCCGCCGACGGCGCTGAGCGGACCGGCTCGCCCTCGGCGCGCAGGCTCAAGCCCGCCTCGCCCGCCGTCATCCCATCCTGCATCCCCAGGGAGCAAGCCTGGGAGCGCGGCACTCCAGCCGTGAGCCGCTCCAGCTAGCCAGTCGCCTAGATCTTACGAACTGACCCTTGACAACATACATCGATACTCGTTAGTCTAATAACCATCGATATATTGACTCGTTCGACTTCAAAGGAGATGACGATGACGACACTGATCCCTCTCTCTGGATTCCTCGGTGCAGGGAAGACCACCTTGATGCTCGCCGCCGCCCGACACCTCGAGAGCCAAGGCTCCCGAGTCAGCGTCATCACCAACGACCAGGGCGAAGAACTAGTAGACACTCACCTGGCCCAGCAGGTGGACGGGATACAGTCCGTCTCCGAGATCACCGGAGGCTGCTTCTGCTGCCGCTTCGATGACCTTGTGAACACCCTCATGACGGTCATCGAGAACAAGCACCCTGACATCATCCTGGCTGAGGCCGTCGGCAGTTGCACGGACCTTCAGTCGACCGTCGTGCGCCCGCTGCGGCAACTTCACAGCGCACAGCTCAGCATCGCCCCTCTAACCGCCGTCGTCGATCCAGTCCGATACCGAGCCCTGTGGCGGTCCGAGGATGAGCGCGACGCCGAGTCCGATCTGGCATACCTATTCCGGCATCAGCTCGACGACGCCGACATCATCGTGATAAACAAGACCGACCTCGTTGCCGACCAGGGAACAACACTAACCTCCGAACTGCAGAAGAACTTTCCTCACGCACAGGTCGTGGCGACCTCGGCAGCAACAGGACAGGGCGTCGAGTCCCTGGTGGCGCTGTGGAGCGCCTTCCGCCCCCAGGAGGAGCACCGCTCCTTCGAGATTGATTACGATCGTTACGGCGGCGCTGAGGCTGAACTCGCGTGGGCGAACCAGACCTTCACCACGGACGCCAAAAATTCTGACTCGTTCCAGCCCGCGCAGTGGGCCCACACCTTCCTGACCGCCTTGGGAGAGGAGACAAGGGCTCAGGACGCCGTAGTCGGCCATGTGAAGCTTCGCTCCCAGAACCGCGAGGGCGCCGTCAAGGCGAGTTTGACCGCTGATGAACTGGTGACCTTTGACGAGAAGCACACGCTGCCTTCAACGAGCGCCTCATGGACGCTCAACGCCCGGGTCGCCGTGCCTCCGGCGGAGATGGACAAGGCCATCTCTATCGCAGTTCTCCATGCCGATCGCCGACACGGCACCCTCACCGGCCAACCGACTGGTGCCACCTTCCAGCCCTCCTACCCCACTCCTACTTACAGGCTGTAGAAATTGGCGCAACCGCGTCATGATCCCGCCAGGAAACAAGTCAGGCCACCCCAACACCAAAGGAAACTCATGGACACTACTTCCAATCACGGACACCTCTCCTCCCTAGAACAGTTGAGGCACGACTTTCCGACCATCACCGCCGACAGTGACATCTATCTCGACTCCGTCGCCTCGTCGCTGACCCCCATGCCGGTTGTCGATGCGATGACCGAGTACTACACGCGATACCGAGCGAATATTCACAGGGGGACCTACGACCTCTCCATGAGAGCGTCGGAGCGTTACGAGGACGCCGTTGCCGCCGTCGCCCGGTTCATCAACGCCAGCCCTTCCGAGATCGCCTTCACCCAGAACACCACTCACGCCATCAACATCATCGCCCATACGCTCGACTTTACCCCCGGGGATGAGATCGTTCTCACGAGCATCGAGCACACCTCGAACATGGCGCCCTGGGTATCACTGGCCTCCGCCAAGGGGCTCGAGCTCAAGTGGTACAACGCTGGCCGCGACGGCATCGTCGACGCCGAGGAGCTCGCCGCCCTCATCGGCCCCCGCACCAAGCTCGTCACGATGACCGCGCTGTCGAACGTCCTTGGCACCGTCACGCCCATCGAGGCCGTCGGCAAGGCCTGTCGAGCGAACGGGACGATGTTCATGGTGGACGCAGCACAGGCCGCACCGCATGTGCCACTGGACGTCCGCCGCATCGACTGCGACTTCCTGGCCTTTTCCGGCCACAAGATGCTCGGCCCCACGGGAATCGGCGTGCTGTACATCCGTGAGGCGCTAGCCCTGGAGATGATGCCTGGCATGCTTGGCGGAGGCACCCTCGACACCGCCAAGTGCGACTGCCCATCTCTGGAGGAGTGCAGTCTCGACTACTGCTCTTACAGCGAGTTGCCGGACAAGTGGCAGCCCGGCACTCCTCCGATCGCTGAGGCCTTCGGCCTGCATGCGGCTATCAGATACATCGAGGAAGTCGGCATGGATGTCATTGAGCGGCACGACCGCGCTCTGACATCACGATTCATGCGATCCCTGGAGCAGATCCCCGGAATCGACATCTACGGGCCGAGCAACCCGGAGCAGCGAATGGCCGTTGTTTCCTTTAACGTCGGCGACATCGACCCGAACGAGATCGGGCGAATCCTCAACGAGCGCTACCACATCGCTGTACGGACTGGTCAGCATTGCGCGGTCAACTACTTCAATGACGTTGCCGGGCACCCAGGATCGTCCGGGAACGTCCGAGCGAGTTTCTACCTCTACAACACCGAGGACGAGGTCGATGCCGCGGCGTCGGCCATCTCTGAGATCAGCGCCAAACTGATCCGTTCATGACGGGAGTGAATCCATGACACGAATTCAGATCCTTGAGCGTCCCTGCTGCGGTCCGGGTCAGGGTCACAAGCTCGCTGAGTTCCTCCGCGAGCACGCATGCTGCGGCGACACCATCGAGTACATCAACCTCGAAGAGGACGGAGCGCCCACCACAGCCCTGTCTGGGGCCGTTATGTCCCACATCCTTAATGGGGCTGCACTGCCCCTTCTCGTGCGCGACGGCATCGTGGTCAGCGCAGGCTCACTGCCTAATCTTCTCGACGCAGTGGACCTGCTCGATCCGACATCGCCTGCGACTCCGCGCACCCCGCTCCCTCTTCACCAGACCACTTCCTCCGGCTCCGGCTGCTGTTAAGAAAGGACCCTGCCATGAACATCGATGTCTACATTCTCAACTTCATGTCTCGGGAGGCTATCCTGGGCATCAACCACCCGGACCTGACAGAGGCGACAGTTCATAGCCTCGACCTCAATGCCGACTCGGACCTTCCTACCGCCGTCATCCGTGCCATGTCACTACGAGGCGCTGACACCTTCCCACTGACTCTCGTCAACGGTCATGTCGTCAAGAGCGGCGTTGCGCCGACGCGAGAGGAGATTGACTCCTGGAAGGCCCTGGGCGTCACTGAGTCCATCGCACTCGTGACCGAGGCACGATCCGCCGTAGAGTTCAACGGTGCGGCGCGCGTGCACATCAGCCTCGATGTCGCTGACGTCGCAGCCTCCATCCCGTTCTACTCGGTATTGCTTGACTGCCCCCCAACCAAGGTCAAGGACGATTATGCCAAGTTCGAGCCCGCTGAGCCCAGCCTCAATCTCAGCATCAACCAGCACGAGAAAGTCACCTCTTCGTCTGGCCACTACGGCATCCAGGTCAAGTCCACCACGGAGGTCAGCAAGGCTCGCGAGCGTTTGGCGGCCGCTGGGTTCGCCATCACCGAGGAATCCGAGACCGCCTGCTGCTACGCCGTGCAGACCAAGGTCTGGGTGGTCGACCCGGACGGGAACATGTGGGAGGTCTTCGTGGTCACCGAGGCTGAGGCTGACGAAGGCTGCGGCCCTGACTGCATCTGCTTCCAGGAGCTCGAGCGCAGCTACGTGCAGGCATCAGAAGCACTCACCGCACACTGATCGGTCAG
Source organism: Actinomyces slackii (assembly GCF_900637295.1). NCBI lineage: Bacteria > Bacillati > Actinomycetota > Actinomycetes > Actinomycetales > Actinomycetaceae > Actinomyces > Actinomyces slackii. The sequence goes on from NZ_LR134363.1 coordinate 257,754, forward strand.
AAGGGACAGCCCAGGTATGACAGCCACTGACCGCTCCACTGATCCGGCGCACCTCATCATCGACACCTACGACCGTCTCGCTGCCGGCGGCAGCAGCAACCTGTGCTGCTCGGCGGAAACAATATATTCGTCCGAGCAACTGGAGTTCCTCCCTGACGAGGTGCTGAGACTGTCCTCCGGATGCGGACATCCCATCGACGAGGCCTATATCGATGCAGGTATGACCGTCGTGGACATCGGGTCGGGGGCCGGAGCCGACTGTCTGCTTGCTGGCCTGCGGGTCGGGCCCACGGGTCATGTCATCGGCGTCGATCCGAGTCCTGCCATGCGTGAGGTCGCCGAGCGCAACCGCGACGCGAAGAATATGCCGTGGGTCGAGTTTCGCGCGGGCACCAGCACCGCGCTCCCCATCGAAGACGGGCAGGCCGACCTCGTGGTCAGTAATTGTGTCCTGTCACTGTCGCAGGACCACGCGGGCACATGGAGGGAGATCGCTCGAGTTCTCAAACCAGGGGGCCGGGCACTCGTCTCCGACATCATCGGAGGCGGCGAGGAGAGCCTCGAGAGCAAGACGCGCTGCGAGACCGGCATCTCCTGGCCGCGTTACCGCACCCTCCTTCACGACGCGGGTCTGGACGGCCTGAGAGTCATCAACGCGAGCACCGTCCGTTTCAAGGACACCGCACTGGCAACCAGCCTCACGCTGAGCGCCAGACGAGCCACCGATAGGCCGCACTGCGCTGTCGACGTCATCCACGACGACGCACACACTCGGGAGGCACGCGAGCTCGTGGGAAGGTTGGGTGCGAGTTCCCGGGATGCCTCAGCGCCCACCGTCGAGGTCCGACTCCTGAGTATGACCGCTCGGGGAGACCGCGACATCATCGCACTGATCGCGGACGGGCAGCCCCAGGCTCCGTTGACCATCTTCACGGACGGTGCGAGATCAGCACGGTTGAGCCTCATCGCCCCAGCACCGCCGCCAGGTCGTGATGTCTAGTGAGGAATCATCACGCCATGATCAGTCGGATCCCTGCATACTTGACTGTATGACGCTCTCACCGCCAACTGAGCTCGAGACGGACTCGGCGGAGGCCTCCGAGGACAGATTCGCGACCCTCGCCACCACAGCGCGGGCGCTCGGCGACCCTGTCCGTCTCGCAGTGTTCACCTGCATCGCCTCAGCCTCAACAGAGATCTGCGTGTGCGACATCATCAACTCCTGCGGTCGCAGTCAGGCAACGATCAGTTATCACCTCAAGAAACTGCGAGAAGCCGGCCTCGTCGTTCCCCGCAGAGAGGGCACGTGGATCTGGTATCGGCTCAACGAGCCCGTCTTCAAGCAGTTCAGGGACGCAGTGGCATCTCTGACCTCCCGGTCCGCCACAACGACACAGGATCCCACATGCTGCACTTCCTGACGCAGGGGTTGGGCCGAGGGGTACGCCCGGCGGCTGGCGAATGAACGTGCCTATGCGTAGCGGACGTGGGTTTGCGTCATCCGACTGGGGTTAGCACAGGGGTGATTGACGCAAAGGCTCGTTCGGTACGCAGACCCTCGTCGTCGGCGCGGAGGCACGCCGCCGGCGCGAAGGCACGCCGCCGGCGCGAAGGCACGCCGTCAGCACGAAGCGGTGCCGGCCCGCTTACCGCGGACCGGCACCGCCCGAACTCGCACCGCCTGGCCTTGCGCCGAGTGGACTCGGCCTGGACCTCACAGACTCACAGGGCGGAGGCCGCCGACGGCGCCGAGCGGACCGGCTCGCCCTCGGCGCGCAGGCTCAAGCCCGCCTCGCCCGCCGCGCGCTCGACCACCACGGACTGGCCGTCGGCGACCTCCCCGGCCAGGATCATCCTGGCCAGGGCGTCCCCGATCTCGCGCTGGACCAGTCGGCGCAGGGGCCGCGCCCCGTAGGCGGGGTCGTAGCCCTCGTCGGCCAGCCAGCTGCGGGCGGCATCCGTGACCGACAGCTCCAGGCGCCGCCCAGCCAGCCGCTCGCCCATGCGGGCCAGGGCGATGTCCACGATCCTGCCCAGCTCCTCCTTGCTCAGCGCCTCGAAGACGATGGTGTCGTCCAGCCGGTTGAGGAACTCCGGCTTGAAGGAGCTGCGCACCACGCTCATGACCTCCTTGCGCTTCTCCTGCGGACTCAGCAGGGGGTCGATGAGGAACTGGCTGCCCAGATTGGAGGTCAGCACGAGGATGACATTGCGGAAGTCCACGGTGCGGCCCTGGCCATCGGTCAGGCGGCCGTCGTCGAGCACCTGGAGCAGGATGTCGAAGACCTCCGGATGGGCCTTCTCCACCTCATCGAGCAGGACCACCGAGTAGGGGCGTCGCCGCACGGCCTCGGTGAGCTGGCCGCCCTCCTCGTAGCCCACGTACCCGGGAGGGGCGCCCACCAGTCGAGCCACCGAGTGCTTCTCGGAGTACTCCGACATGTCGATGCGCACGATGGCGCGCTCGTCGTCGAAGAGGAACTCGGCCAGGGACTTGGCCAGCTCGGTCTTGCCCACGCCGGTCGGCCCCAGGAAGAGGAAGGAGCCGGTGGGACGGTCGGGGTCGGAGATGCCCGCTCGCGAGCGCCGCACCGCATCGGCGACGGCGGACACGGCCGCGCCCTGCCCGATGAGCCGCTCGCCGATGGCCTCCTCCATGGTCAGCAGCTTCTCGGTCTCGCCCTGCAGGAGGCGCCCCACGGGGATGCCGGTCCACGAGCCCACGACCTCGGCGATCTCACCGGCACCGACCTTCTCGGCGATCATGGGCGGCGCGGCCTCGGTGGCACCGGCGGCGTCGTCGGCCTCGGCCTGGCGGATCTGGCGCTCCAGGGAAGGCATCTCGCCGTAGCGCAGGCGCCCGGCCTCCTCGAAGTCGCCCTCTCGCTCGGCCTTCTCGGCGCGGGTGCGCAGCTCGTCGAGCGCGGCCCGCAGCTCGCCGACCTTGTTGTGCCCGGCCTTCTCGGCCTCCCAGCGGGCGGTCAGGGCCGCCAGCTCCTCGGAGGCGTCGGCCAGCTCGGCGCGCAGCCTCTCGAGCCGCTCGGCGGTGGCGGGGTCGGCCTCGTCCTGGTCGATGGACTCGTCGAGGTAGGCCTCCTCCATGCGCATGCGGTCCACCCGACGGCGCAGCTCGTCGATCTCCACTGGGCTGGAGTCCAGCTCCATGCGCAGGCGGGAGGCGGCCTCATCGACCAGGTCGATGGCCTTGTCGGGCAGCTGACGGCCGGTGATGTAGCGGTCGGAGAGGGAGGCGGCGGCCACGAGGGCGCCGTCGGAGATAGTGACCTGGTGGTGGGCCTCGTACTTGGGGGCGATGCCGCGCAGGATGGCGACGGTGTCCTCGACGCTGGGCTCGCCGACGAAGACCTGCTGGAAGCGGCGCTCCAGGGCGGGGTCCTTCTCGACGTGCTCGCGGTACTCGTCCAGCGTGGTGGCGCCCACCATGCGCAGCTCCCCGCGGGCGAGCATGGGCTTGAGCATGTTGCCGGCATCCATGGCCCCCTCGGAGCCTCCGCCGGCCCCCACGACGGTGTGCAGCTCGTCGATGAAGGTGACGACCTCGCCGTCGGAGGAGGCGATCTCGGCCAGGACGGCCTTGAGTCGCTCCTCGAACTCGCCGCGGTACTTGGCCCCGGCCACCATCCCGGACAGGTCCAGGGCGATAAGGCGCTTGCCGGCCAGTGAGTCGGGGACGTCGCCGGCCACGATCCGCTGGGCCAGGCCCTCGACGACGGCGGTCTTGCCCACTCCGGGCTCCCCGATGAGGACGGGGTTGTTCTTGGTGCGCCGGCTCAGGACCTGGATGACGCGGCGGATCTCGGCGTCGCGGCCGATGACGGGGTCCAGGCGCCCGGCCCGGGCGGCCTCGGTCAGGTCGGTGCCGTACTTCTCCAGGGTCTTGTAGGTGCCCTCCGGGTTGGGCGAGGTCACGCGGGCCTGGCCGCGCACGGCGGGCAGGGCGGCGCGCAGGGCCGGGGCGGTGGCACCGGCCTCGGCCAGGGCGGCGGCGATGGTGCCCGGCTCGGCCTCGGTGGAGGCCAGGCCGATGAGCAGGTGCTCGGTGGAGATGTACTCGTCGCCCAGGTCCTTGGCCTGCTCGCCGGCATCCTCCAGGGCGCTCAGGAGTGCCCTGGAGGCCTGGGGCTGGGTCATGCTGGAGCCCGAGGACGCCGGCAGCCGGCTGAGGATGCGCCGTGCCGCGGCGCCCACGGCCTGGCGGGCGGAGGCGTCGGGGACGACGGTGGCCAGCAGGCCGGCGGCGACTCCGCCCTCCTGGGCGAGGAGCTCGACGAGGAGGTGGGCGGGGGTGATCTGGGGGTTGCCGGCCGCGGCGGCAGCCTGCATGGCCCCGGAGATCGCCTCCTGTGACTTGGTGGTGTAATTGGTGTCCATGGTTGTCTCCCTTGGTGGTGACGGCTGGTATCTGGACACTCCAACCTACGCAGGGTTGAGTCTATTCCGCTCAACCTTGATCGCGACGCTGGCGAAGGCGGTGACCCCTCTCACGACGGCGTCCGGGCGACCTCAGGGGTGGAGGTCCGGCCCAGCAGCCCGGCCCAGCAGCCCGGGCAGGATGCTCGACCAGGTCGCCGAGGCGGGCGCCATGGGGGCCAGAGGAATAAACCACATATCAAACTGCCCGCAGGAGCGCACAGACAGTGATCATTCCGTTACGCTCTGGACCGAACGGCGCACTGCGCAACGCCTACCTCTTGCAGGAGCAACGATGTCCACCAGTCACCGCCCACGCTCGACGTTCGCCAACCGAGCACTGACCCCCGCCCTCCTCGCCTTCTCCGCACTGGCGCTGGCCGGCTGCGGGATGGTCCCTCTACCCGGTCTCTCACAGGACGAGTCCCCCAGTGCCGAGTCCTCGTCCAGTGCGGCCTCCAAAGACAAGGAAGACTCCGGGGAGAGCGAGAACGTCCGCAAGAAGGACTCGACGCCGTCCGCCGAGCCCAGTGAATCAGCCTCCGCATCCGCCAGCGCTGACGCCAGCGCCTCGGCCAGCAAGGCCCCGGCCACAGCGGCTGAGCCGGCCGAGCCGCCTGCCGGCAGCCAGACGATGAAGGGCGACACGGCACTGATCAGCTTCGCCGTGCCCGACAACTGGACCATCTACGACACAGTGGACCAGGCCGCGATGGAGTCCATCGCGGCAGAGCTGAACACTGACCTCGCGAGCATTCAGCGCAATCTACTCCTCAAGGACGCCGTCGCCACGTACCTCCCCGGCAACGAGACCAACGAGATGCTCCTCATGACCATGGTCCCGTTCCCCACGGGGCTCAAGGATGAGGCGACCCTGACCTCGGAGCTCAACGAGTTGGGCTACTCGCCGGAGTTCTACGCCGAGGTGGACACTGCCAACGGCAAGGGCTCATACATGACCGCCACTGATGCTAGTTCGAACCGCAGGTACGCACTCATCTACCTGCCCGATCCGCAGGGCAGGATGGTGCACTTGCAGCTTTACACCTACAGCACTGAGCGCGCCCAGGACCTGGTCAACACCATGGCCTCCACCCTGCGCTGAGCGGACCGAGCCGGCGGCCGCACCATCCATCACCGGAGGACCGCCGCGAGGCGCCCAACTTCCCCCGCGGCGCTCAACCTGGCAGCATTCGGCGTGAGGCCGACGTCGACCGACGCCGTGCCACCCGACGGAAGGAGAAACAGCATGGGACTTGATGACCTGTCGAAGAAGGCCAGCGAGGCACTCGGCTCCGACAAGACCGAGGAGCTCAGCGACAAGGCTCTTGACACCGCTGCAGACGCCGCGAAGAAGGCGACCGGCGGCAAGTTCGATGACAAGATCGACTCCGCGCGCGACGCCATCGACGGCAAGCTCGGCAACGCCTGAGCACTGAGCTGACACCCGCGGCCCTCTGACCGCAGGCGGGGCCCCGCACCCTTGGTGCGGGGCCCCTGCGCGTCCCACCGCCGCTCAGCGCGCCGATGACGAGCCTTTGCGTCGACGACGACGGTTCGCGTCATCCGACTGACCTCTGCACAGGGGTGATTGAGGCGAACTCTCGTCGTCTACGCATTCCCTCGTCGTCGACGCACGGGTCCGCGGAACGGACGGGCTCAGCGATATCGGCTCCGGCGCATGCAGGGCATACTCCTGACCATGACCACCATCGGCGAAGACCGGCACCAGGGACCCGTGGTGCCCGAGGAGATCATCGAGGCGCGCCGCGATGATCTGCTCGCCCGAGCAGCGGGCCTGCCCGCGGCCTGGGTGGGGCTCAAGCCCGAGTGGGACACCACCGTGGCCTCCGTGGGCACGCGCCTGTTCCTCCTCATGCTCACCCACCCCGACGGCCGAGCCCTGGCCAATGTCAAGCTCGAGCCCGAGGATGGCGTGGCCGTGCGCGCCTCCATGAGCTGGGTGGGACCCGGATACCACCAGTCCAAGAGGCACTGGGTCAGCATCGATCTGACCAGCCCTGACTATGAGGCGACCACCGCGGGCGAGCTCGTGGAGGACTCCTACCGGCTGGTCCTCAGCCTGCTGACGCGCCGGGTGCGCGAGGCGGTGCTGCTGGCCGACTCCGCCGGCAGGCCGGCCCGCCCCACATGGCAGTGGCGCACGCAGTGATGGCGATGCCGCGTGATGATGCCGCGCGCTCCTCGCACTTCCCCGCCCTCGTCGCGCGGACGGTCCGGAGCCGCCATGCGGGTCGTGATCCAATGGGCCCATGCATGACGACGACGCACCCATCGCCCGTGTCGCCCCGGTCGGCGCCGTCGCCCCGGGGACGACGCCGCGGGCGGCGAGGACGGGGCCCGATCTGCCGCCCGTCCCCGAGTGGCTCGACGAGATCGAGGGCCCCCAGGCGCTGGAGTGGGTGACTCGCCGCAACCAGGAGACCGAGGCGGCCTATGCCGCCGACGCGGGCTTCATCGAGCTGGCCGGCGACATCGAGACGATCCTGGACGCCCCTGACCGCATCCCGGCCGTCACCGAGCGCGCCGGCCTGCTCTACAACGTCTGGACCGACGCCGATCACCCCCGGGGCCTGTGGCGCCGCACCACCTGGCTCGACTACGCCGCCACCGCCCCGTCATCCTCCGGCGCGCTGCCTCCCGCCGAGCCGGATTGGGAGATCCTCCTCGATCTCGACGAACTGGGACGCCAGGAGGGCCGCGCCTGGGTGTGGCACGGCGCCCAGGTCCTGGCCACCGGGCCCGATCGGGGCAGGCGCGCCCTCATCACCCTGTCCGAGGGCGGATCGGATGCGGATGTCACGCGCGAGTTCGACCTGTCCGAGCGCCGCTTCATCCCTGCTGAGGAGGGCGGCTTCTACCGCGAGGCCTCCAAGGGCTCCATGGTCTGGGCCGACGAGGAGGGCCAGTCCGTCCTCATCACCACCGACCTGGGCCGGGGCTCGACGACGCGCTCGGGCTACCCCCGCCAGGCGCTGCGGCTGCACCGGGGCCAGAGCCTGGCCGAGGCCGAGGTCCTGGGCACGGCCGCCGAGGAGGCCGTGGCGGTGTCCGCCGCCTATGACATCCACGGCCGCACCTGGCTGAGCACCCTGATCGACTTCCACACCCGGCGGACCTGGCTCCTGCCCAGCGGGATCCGATTCCCCGAGCGCACCTGTGCCGGGCCGCTGCCCGAGGGCGAGTCCATCGCCCCTGGGGCCCAACGGATCGATGTGCCCCCGTCAGCGCATATCAGCGCCTCGAGGGACTGGCTGATCATCGAGCTGCGCGAGGCCTGGGAGCCGGAGGACCAGCAGGATCAGAAGGACCAGAAGGGTCGGGCCTTCCCGGCCGGCTCGCTCCTGGCCGCTCCCCTGGCGGAGTTCCTGGAGGGCCGGCGCAGGCTGACGGCGCTGTTCACCCCCACCGGGTCCACCAGCCTGGAGTCCGTCGTGTGGACCCGCAACCACCTGGTCATTACGGTGCTTGACGACGTCGTCACTCGACTGGAGGTCCTCACCCCTCCCGCACGACCCGGCCATGAGGAGTGGACCCGCCATGACCTGGACCTGTCCGCGGCCGGCGACGTGCCGGTCTCCCCGGCGATCGACCACACGGATCTGCGAGCGGGGCGGCCCCTGGTGACGGTCTCGGCCCGGCAGGTCGATGCCCGCAGCGGAGACGACCTGTGGCTGAGCGTCTCGGGGTGGACGACTCCCTCCACGCTGCGGGTGGCCCGCCTGACCGCCGAGGGGTCGCTTCAGGGGATGTGCGTGCTGCGCCAGGCCCCCGCCCGCTTCGATGCCAGTGGCGTCACGGTCTCCCAGCATGTGGCCATCAGCACCGATGGCACGCGCGTCCCCTATTTCCAGGTGGGCCGGGCGGGCGGTGACGGGGCGAGCGGCCCCGCGCCCACGATCCTCTACGGCTACGGGGGCTTTGAGCACTCGCTCCTGCCCGGCTATCAGCCGGTCATGGGCCGGGCCTGGTTGGAGCGCGGCGGGGTCTATGTGGTGGCCAATATCCGTGGCGGCGGGGAGTACGGGCCGGCCTGGCACCGGGCGGCCCTGACCGGCAACCGCCTGCGGGCCTGCGAGGACTTCGCCGCGGTGGCCGCCGGCCTGGTGGAGCGAGGAGTCACCGCGCCCCAGCAGCTGGCCGTGCACGGCGGGTCCAATGGTGGGCTGCTGACCGGGATGATGCTCACGCGCCACCCCGAGTTGGTGGGGGCCGTGGTCTGCGAGGTCCCGCTGCTGGACATGCGCCGCTACACCCACCTGCTGGCCGGCCACTCCTGGATGGCCGAGTACGGGGATCCCGACGACGAGGCCCAGTGGGAGTTCATCAAGGAGTTCTCCCCCTTCCACCTGCTGCGGCCCGGGCTCCGCTACCCACCGGTGCTGCTGGTGACCTCCACCCGGGATGACCGGGTCCATCCCGCCCATGCCCGCACCATGGCGCACCGGCTGCGGGCCCTGGGCCAGTCGGTCACCTATTTCGAGAACTCCGAGGGCGGGCATGGGCGCGCCTCGACCAATGCGCAGCGCGCCTTCATGAGCGCCCTGGTCTACGAGTTCTGCTGGCGCAGTCTCGCCTCCTGAGGAGCCCCGGCCGCGGGGCCGGTGCCGTGTCTCCGGCGGCCGACCCCGCGGAGCCCGAGCGGATCGGTGCCGATCGGTGCGGGTCGGTGCGAGTCAGCGCTGGCCGCGGCGCAGGCGCGAGATCCCCACCACGGTGACCGCCAGTCCGGTGAAGCCGCACAGGAGGGCGCCCATGATCATCACATTGGCGACGGCGATCCGCTCGGCGCGGATCGGGGGGCCCACCATCATGCCCTCGGTGCCCGCACTGCAGGTCACGGTGTAGGCCCCTGCCTGCGAGGCGGTGAAGGAGGCCAGAGGGACCAGACCGCTCTCCTCCTTGACCACCGCCGCGCCCTGCGGATTGGTGATGGTGCAATCCGCGGTGCTGTCCGTGGGGCCGGCGTAGACCATGGCCCGGGTGCCCTTGTTGAGCTGCACCGTGCCCGACTCGCCCAGCGCCGTCGGCGGTGCCCCTGACCAGTCCACGGCCGTGCGCAGAGCGCCGACGAGAAGCAGGACGGGCACGACGAGCATGAGGACCAGGCCGACGGCCAGGACGCGCCAGCCGCGCCGGGGCGCCGGGGCGCCGTCGGACTGGGCTCGCGACCAGGCGTCGAGCCTCACGCCGCCCTTGGGGGCCTTCCAGCCACTGACGGGGCCCGCATCGTCAGGATCGGGGTCCGCATGCTCCGGCAGGGGGTCCAGCCCCTGCTCGGCACGCAGGATGGCGAGCTCCTCAGGGCTCACGCGCTGTCCGTAGGCGGGCGGCGCCTCGGGCTCCTCGGAGCCCGGCATCCTCGGCATCACGGGATTCTCATATGCGGCAGTGGGCGGGGCTCAGGACTGAGCGCGCTTGGAGGCGTTGACCACCAGCTCGATGAACAGGCGGACCAGGAAGATCTGCATCACTGCCCACGGTGCGTAGATGAACAGAGAGATGAGGAACTCGCCGAAGTCGTAGCCGTCATAATTATCCCCATGCGAGAAAGCGGCGTAGAGCCAGTTCAGGGTGAAGGCGATGACGGCCACGATGAAGGCGACCTTGCCGAAGCGCTCGGCGAAGCCCTTGCTCGTGTCGAAGAGGTTGCCGAACAGCGAGTCGCCCGCCGGGCCCTGGGGCGGGTAGGGCTGACCAGGGGGCACCGGCCCACCGGGCATGGCGGCGCTGGGCGCGCTGGGGATCGGGCCGGTCTGCGGCACGCCCTGGGGCGGGTAGGGCTGGCCGGGAATCGGGGCCGACGGCGCAGAGGAGGCCGGCGGGAAGTACGGCTGACCGGGATTCTGGGGCTGTGTCATAAGGGCTTCTCTTCCTTGTCTGATCACGGGACTCCGGCAGACTACCGCGTGCGATCCGCCCATGTCACAGCCCGGGGACGTGAGCGACAAGTCCCACACACCGCCCCGACGGACCTCGCCCTCGCCCGACTCGCCAACGGCGTGCTCCCGGCCGGTCTGAGCGGCGGGAGCACGCCGCCCAGGCGCCGTCGGGCAGGGCCTCAGGAGGCCTGACCCGACGGCGCCTGGGGCATCGGTTCCGGATCATCCCCGCGGGCGCGGGGTTTACGCCTGCCCCGAGGGTGCCTGGGGCATCGGCATCGCCGGGGCCACGGGACGGGGGCTCGCCGAGCGGGCCACGGCCGTGCGCAGCAGGGTCTCGAAGGGGCCGGGCCGGCCCTGCCTCTCCAGGACGGCGCACAGGACGACTGTGGCTCCCCACGTGGCCACCGCGATCAGTCCAGCGACGAACGGACTGATCGACACCTCGACGCCCAGTGCCCAGGGGATCACTCCCAGGACGGCGCCGAAGACGAAGGTCTGGCACAGGTAGGCGGTCATGGAGCGCCGCCCCACGGCGGAGGCCAGCCACCGCAGCCCCGTCAGGCGCCCGTCGGGCCTGGGTCCACCGGCGTAGAGCGACAGCAGCGCCAACCACCCGCAGGCCCCGAGCAGACCGGTGATCTGGGCGAGCATCGGCCCGACGACAACCGCCGGGGCGTGCCCGATGACGTACCTGGCATGCGGGTAGGCCCCCAGGGCCGCCAGGCCAAGGCCCACCAGGCCAACGGCGATGAGCAGCCCCCGGTGGCGCTCGGGGTGAACCAGGAGGTCGGTGTCGGCCAGGCGGGCCCCGATGAACATGGCCGGGACCACGACGGACACGACCGAGGAGAGCATGGTGCCGATGGGCCACATGATGATGTTGATCAGCGGCCAGGACAGGCGGAAGCCCGTCCCCGTCGAGAACTCACTGACGTCCCTGCCCGTCTGGGCCGCGTACTGCTCCATGCCTACCGCGATCCACCAGCCCTGTGCCAGCATCACGACGCAGATGATGACAATGATGCCGATGCACACGGCCAGGGCGCGCCCCCAGTGCTTGCGGGCCAGCCAGCCGGCGAAGACCACCGCCGCCAGGCCGTAGGCACCGATGATGTCACCGAAGAACAGCAGCCCGTGGACCGCCCCGAACAGGATCATCCACCAGCCCCGACGGCGCACCAGCCGCCGGGCGTCGACCGTGGCCTGCTCGCGCGCCCATGCCTCCTGGACGGGGTGCGGGACGGCGCCCTGGTCGGCTCCGGGCAGGGCCTTGAGGTACTCCTGGGTCCCGGACTCGATGCGGCGGTTGATCATGGTCATCAGGCCGAAGCCGAAGAGCATGGCGAACAGCGGGATGCTGCGCTGATCGACCAGGAGGGTGCGCACGAGCACCCAGACGGCGTCGGCGCCGTGGAGCAGGGGCGGCGAGATCACCACGTTGCTGTAGTCGGATGCTGCGATGAGCCAGACAGGCACATTGGCGATGGCGATGAGCAGGAGCATGAAGCCGCGCGCGACGTCGGGCGCGGGATAACGGGGGCCACGGGTGAAGGAGGTCGTCATCTTCATGGCAGCGATGGTATGCCCGGGAGCGGCCCTCAGGTCGGCCGCGCGAAGGGGAAAGCGGGGAGGAGGGATCCTCCTCCCCGCCGATGCGTGGGTGCTGCGTCGGTGCTCAGGCCATCGGCCGCTGAGCCAGGGCCCGCGTGTTCTGCTCGGTGCGGATGATCGCGACGATGAACTCCAGGAGCAGGCGGATGCCGATGACATGGAGGAAGGCCGGGATGAGCCCGAAGATCAGGGCGAAGAAGAAGGCGCCCGGATCAAACTCTGAGGAGCCATAACTACCACCACCGATACCAGCCACCGTGCCCATCATGAAGGCGCCGAAGAACCATCCGATGGCAATGGCGATGAGGCACAGGATGTAGACCACCTTGACCCAGGTGATGGTGATGTACTGGCTGAAGGACATGTCGAACAGGGCGGAGAAGAAGCCGCGCTGCTGGACCGGGGCGTAGCCGGGGTAGCCGGCGGCCTGGACCGGATAGCCGCCCATGGGGTCAGGAGCCGAGGCGGGCTGGGGAGGGTAGGGGGCCGGAGGCGGGTAGCTGCCAGTGGGGGCCGAGCCCGCGCTGTAGGAGTCGGCCTGCGGAGCCGGCGGAGGCGTGTGGGACTGATCGGGGTTGATCGGCTGGGTCATCGTGCGATTCTCCTCGCGCTGGGGGACCCTTCCAGCCTACCCGCGCTCGGCTCGCCCCCTCAATCTCCAGGCCTCCGCAGCAGACGGGGGACGATCACCCCGCAGGCTGGTTCACAGGGCTCGCTGCCGCGGACGCCTCCTGCGGCGGGGATGGCGGGAGCGGGATCGACCGCTGCCGCTGGCTGCGGGCCACGGCGGTGCGCAGGGCGGTCTCGAAGGGACCGGCGTGCCCGGCGCGCTCCAGCGCCGCGCACAGCACCACCGTGGCCGCCCAGACCCCCACCGCGATCAGTCCGGCACCGGCCTCCCCCACCCGCGGCGTGGAACCGACCAGCCACGGGATGATGACGAAGACGAGGCCGAACAGGAGCGTCTGGGACAGGTACGCCGTCATCGAGCGCCGCCCCACAGCCGAGGCCAGCCACCGCAGCCCTCGCAGCTCGCCATCGGGCCGCGGCCCGCCGGCGTAGAGCGCGAGCAGCGCCAACCAACCGCATGCTCCCGCCAACCCGGTCAGCTCGTAGGCCGACTGATCGAATGACGCGGGCTCTCCGAGGCCCAGATCCCCCAGAGCCAGGCGGAGCGCCCCCAGCGCTCCCAGGCCCAGCCCTCCCAGGCCCACGCCCACCAGCAGGCGCCGGTGCCGCTCAGGGTGAGCGAGAAGATCAGTGTCCGCCAGGCGCGCCCCGATGAACATCGAGGGAACAACCAGGGTGACAAGCCCCCCGACGACGGTGAAGGACATCCAGAACAGCAGATTGGACACCACCCATGGAACACCCATGTCGGGCGCCTGCCCGGACTCCGTGGACGTGGACATCTGGCTCGCAAAAAATGGCACCACCGCGACCAGCAAGGCAATGGCGGAGCTGAGGACGATGGCGCGCTTGCGGTGCTTGTGGGCGAGCCAGCCGGCGAAGATCACCGCGGCCAGCCCGTAGGCGCCGATGATGTCCCCGGTGAAGAACACGCCGTGCACCGCCCCGAACAGGATCATCCACCACCCGCGACGGCGCACCAGGCGACGCGCATCGATCGTGGCCTGCTCACGCGCCCAGGCCACCTGAGCCGGGCTGGCCTCCTGCTCCTGGCCGCCCGTGGCCTGCTCCAGATACGTCCGCGTACCACTGGCGACGCGCCGGTTGATCATCACCATCAGACCGAACCCGAACAGCATGGCGAACAGCGGAAAAGATCGGCGATCCACGAGCATCGTTCGCAGGACGAGCCACACAGAGTCAACGGAGTCAGCCGTGGAGTAGTCCACCGTCTCCTCGGAGGATGCCAACGAGGATGCCCAGATCGGGACATTGGCCACCGCGATGAGCAGGAGCATGAAACCCCTCGCCACATCAGGAGCCGGATACCGCACACCACGGGTGAAAGAGGTCAGCACACGCATGGATTCACCCTATGGCCGCGCCCCGCCAGCCCGCCCCTTCCATCAGGGGAGCCGGGCCCGCCCCCTACCTCCTCCCGAAGGAGGGGTAGGTCCCACCTTGAGGAGGAGAGTCCTCGATGCGCCCGTCCAGTTTGTCCACGACGAACAGCTTTCACGCCCGCCGCCACTCACCACGATAACAAACGCGCAGGTCATAACACACTTCCCATAGCATACCCATGCGCGAGAGCGGGAAAAGCTGTTCACCATGGACAAGCCCCTGTTCAGCCCCGTCCGACGTCAGCCCCCGCGCGGGGGCCGCACGATGAGGGCGCGGCTCGGGCGGGTCTCCGCCGTCCGTTCGTCATCATCGCTGCCGCGGGCGGTCCGGCCGGTCCGGCTGCCGCGGCCCGTCCGGGGGCTGCGCGCCATCACCTGGACCTCGCCGTCGGCCGCGGCGGCGAAGATCCGCTGGACGGCGGCCTCGCGGGCGCGAAGCTCGGCGTTGGCCGCCTGGAGCTCCTCGACGCGCTTCTCCAGTTCGATGATGCGCCGGATGCCCTCCAGATTGACCCCCTCCTGGCTCAGGGCCTGGATCCGGCGCAGCCGCTCCACGTCCCGGTGGGAGTAGCGCCTCCCCCGGGAGCGGGTGCGCGCCGGACTGACCAGGCCCAGGCGGTCGTACTGGCGCAGGGTCTGGGGGTGCATGCCGGCGAGCTCGGCCGCCACCGAGACCACGTAGACGGCCCGCTCCCCCGCGTCCTCGGCCAGGAAGCCCAGGCCCTGGCCGGCCCTGCGCCGCGGGCTCACTGCCGGGCCTCCTCCATGAGGGAGGCCCGCGGGTCGGTCCCCGCCATGGCCTCATCGAAGGCGTTCAGCGCCTCCTTGGCGGCCTTGGACAGCTTCTTGGGCACGGCGACCTGCACGGTGACCAGGAGGTCGCCCGTTCGCTTGGCCGTGGTCACGCCCTTGCCGCGCAGGCGCAGCACGGTTCCCGAGGAGGTTCCCGGCTTGATGCGCACCCGGCTGGTCGTCCCGTCGAGGAGCGGAACCTCCACGGTGGCGCCCAGGGCGGCCTCCGCCAGGGTGACGGGCAGGTCCATGCGCAGGTTGGCGCCGTCGGCCGGGTCGATGGAGTAGACGGGGTGCTTGGCCACGGTGATGGTCACCACCATGTCCCCGTTCTCCCCGCCATTCATCCCGGGCCGGCCCTTGCCGCGCAGGCGGATCTTCTTGCCCGACTGGACCCCGGCGGGGATGCGCACGGTCATGGTGCGCCCGTCGGCGGTCAGCTCCACGGTGGTCCCGGCCACGGCGTCGCGCAGGTCCAGGGTCGCCGAGGTGACGACGTCGGGCCCCTTGGCCGGGGCCTGGGCGCCGAAGCTGCCGAAGCCGAAGGGCCCGGGCCTGCCGCCGGCGCGGGTGGGGCTGGGGGTGCCTCCGAACATGCGCAGCAGGTCGTCGAGATCGGGCTGATCGGCCCCGCTGGTCTCGAAGCGGACGTTCCCGCCCCCGGCCTGGGCGCCGAACATGGAGGAGAAGATGTCCTCGAATCCTCCCGCGCTCCCGCCCGGGCCGCCCGCGGTGAAGCGCGCCCCTCCCCCGGCCATGGAGCGGATGGCGTCGTACTGCTGGCGCTCCTTGGGATCGGACAGGACCGCGTAGGCCTCGCCGATGTCCTTGAAGCGCTCGGCCGCCGCGGCGTCGTCGGGGTTGCGGTCGGGGTGGTACTTCTTGGCCTGAGTGCGGTAGGCCTTCTTGATGGTGGCGGCGTCGGCGCTCTTGTCGACGCCGAGGACCGCGTAGAAGTCCTTGGTCATCCAGTCCTGGCTGGCCATGTCTCACCGCCTCCTTCTGAGTGCTGGGTAATGGATGGTTGTGTGCCGGTGGGCCCTGGTGGTGGGGCGCGGGA
Source organism: Actinomyces slackii (assembly GCF_900637295.1). Taxonomy (NCBI): domain Bacteria; kingdom Bacillati; phylum Actinomycetota; class Actinomycetes; order Actinomycetales; family Actinomycetaceae; genus Actinomyces; species Actinomyces slackii. The sequence goes on from NZ_LR134363.1 coordinate 273,587, forward strand.
TGCGCCCCACCACCGCATGCGCGCGGGGCCTCACGCGGGATTGGCGACCTGGACGCGGGCGGCGCGCACCACCCGCTCGCCCAGGCGGTAGCCGGGCTGGAGGACCAGGGAGATGGTGGGCTCCTCGACCTCATCGGACTCACTGGCCATGAGGGCCTCGTGGAGGGTGGGGTCGAAGGCCTCCCCGACCTGGCCGAAGCGCTCCAGGGAGAACTTCTCCTCCAGGAGGGTCTCGAGCTTGCCGGCCGTGGTGGCGAAGGTGCCGGTCAGGTCCCCGTGCTGACGGGCCAGCTCGATCTCATCGAGGATCGGGATGAGGGCCTCGACGACGCCGGCTGCGCCGTCGGCCCGGTGCCCGGCCGCCGCCTCACGGGAGCGGCGCACGAACCCCTGGTACTCCTGCTGGAGGTTGTAGAGGTCCGCCCGCGCCCTGGCCAGGTCCTCGCCGGCCTGGGCGGCCTGCGCCTGGGCCTGGGCCAGCGGGTCGGGCTCGGCGGCCTCCTGGTCCGCGCCCTGGTCCTCGCCCGGGGCCTGCCCGGCCGCCTCCTGGGCGGCCTGGGCGGCGTCGGCCTGGGCGAGCTCCTCACGGACCTGGGGGTCAGCCTCCTCGAAGGCGGAGTCGACGGCGGCCGCGAGCTCGGGGTCGATGCCCTCGTGGTCGGCTCCGGCGGCACTCACTTGGCGTCCTCGTCGTCAACGATCTCGGCATCGACGATGTCCTCGTCCTGGCCGGGGGCCTGGGCGCTGTCCCCACCGGCGGCCTGGGCGCCGGCCTCGGAGGCGGCGGCCTGGTCAGCGGCGTAGAGGGCCTCGCCCACCTTCTGGGCCACGGAGTTCAGCTTCTCCTGGGCGGCCTTGACCGGCTCGATGTCCTCGCCCTCCAGGGCCTTCTTGAGCTCGTCGACGGCGGTGGAGACCTCGGAGTGGACGTCCTCGGGCAGCTTGTCCTTGTTGTCCTTGAGGAGCTTCTCGATGGAGTAGGCCTGCTGCTCGGCGGAGTTGCGCGTCTCGGCGTTCTCGCGGCGCTTCTTGTCCTCCTCGGCGTGGGCCTCGGCGTCCTTGACCATGCGGTCGATGTCCTCCTTGGGCAGGGCCGAGCCACCGGAGATCGTCATGGACTGCTCCTTGCCGGTGCCGCGGTCCTTGGCCGAGACGTGGACGATGCCGTTGGCGTCGATGTCGAAGGAGACCTCGATCTGGGGGATGCCACGGGGGGCCGGGGCGATGCCGGTCAGCTCGAAGGTGCCCAGCGGCTTGTTGTCCCGGGCGAACTCGCGCTCGCCCTGGTAGACCTGGATGAGCACGGAGGGCTGGTTGTCCTCAGCGGTGGAGAAGACCTCGCTCTTCTTGGTGGGGATCGCGGTGTTGCGGTCGATGAGCTTGGTCATCACCCCGCCCTTGGTCTCGATGCCCAGGCTCAGGGGGGTGACGTCGATGAGCAGGACATCCTTGCGGTCGCCCTGGATGACGCCGGCCTGCAGGGAGGCGCCGATGGCGACGACCTCATCGGGGTTGACGCCCTTGTTGGGCTCCTTGCCCCCGGTCAGCTCGCGCACGACCTCGGTGACGGCGGGCATGCGGGTGGAGCCGCCGACCAGGACCACGTGGTCGATCTCGGACAGGGCGACGCCGGCGTCCTTGATGACGTTGTGGAAGGGGACCTTGGTGCGCTCGATGAGGTCGGCGGTCATCTCCTCGAAGCGGGAGCGGGTCAGCCTCTCGTCGAGGTGGACCGGGCCGGCCTCGCTCATGGACAGGTACTGCAGGTTGATGTCGGTGGAGGTCGCCGAGGACAGCTCCTTCTTGGCCTGCTCGGCGGCGTCCTTGAGGCGCTGCATGGCGATCTTGTCCTTGGACAGGTCCACGCCGTCCTTGGACTTGACCTGGCTGACGAGCCAGTCGACGATCCGGGCGTCCCAGTCGTCCCCGCCCAGGCGGTTGTCGCCGTTGGTGGCGCGCACCTGGATGGTGGAGAAGCCGTCCTCGTCCTTGCCGACCTCCAGCAGGGAGACGTCGAAGGTGCCGCCGCCCAGGTCGAAGACGAGGATGAGCTCATCCTCCTTGCCCTTGTCCAGGCCGTAGGCCAGGGCCGCGGCGGTGGGCTCGTTGACGATGCGGTCCACGGTCAGGCCCGCGATGGTGCCGGCCTCCTTGGTGGCCTGGCGCTCGGCGTCGTTGAAGTAGGCCGGGACGGTGATGACGGCGTTGGTGACGGTCTCACCCAGGTAGGACTCGGCGTCGGCCTTGAGCTTGGCCAGGATGCGGGCGCTGATCTCCTGGGCGGTGTACTTCTTGTCGTCGATCTCGACGGACCAGTCAGTGCCCATGTGGCGCTTGACCGAGGAGATGGTGCGGTCGACGTTGGTGACGGCCTGGCGCTTGGCGATCTCGCCGACCAGGACCTCTCCGGACTTGGAGAAGGCGACGACGGAGGGCGTGGTGCGGCCTCCCTCGGCGTTGGGGATGATGGTGGGCTCGCCGCCCTCGAGGACGGCGATGGCGGAGTTGGTGGTTCCGAGGTCAATACCGACGGCGCGTGCCATGCGATGTGCTCCTTGTGGTTGGCGACCGGATGCCCGGCCGGGTTGAGTCGAATGCACTCAGGATTGTGGTTGAGCCTAGCGTTGTCAACTTCAACCTTGAGTCTGCTCCAATCAACCTTGCGGCGGTGGCGTTCATTCCGAGGGGATACGTGAGCACCCTCACTGCCGCACCGCAGCCTCGCCGCGAGGTCGAGAGACGCCGGGGGTGCCGAGAAGCCGGATGCCGGGCGCGTGCTGGGCTACTACTCGCTGGCCTCCACCTCGATCCACACCGAGGGCCTGCCTCGCCGTCTCAACCGGGGGCAGCCAGCACTCCTGCCCGCATTCCTCCTGGCGCGGCTGGCCCTGGACCGAAGCCTTCAGGGGCAGGGCCTCGGAAGCGTCCTGCTCTCCCATGCCGTCCGCTCAGCGGACCATGCCAGTCGCATCGTCGCCGCCAGGCTGCTCGTCGTCGACGCCATCGATGAGCGCGCCGCCTCCTTCTACCGGCACTACGGGTTCACGCCGTTGGCCGCCGATCACCGCCGCCAGCGGCTCGTCGCCGTCATCAAGCACCTCACCCCGGCGGAGACCCGTCCCTGATTCCGAGCCCGCGCCCCGAGGCTCCCCCTGAGCCCGACCGCATGATGGGGGCGAGAGATGCCAGCTCCTTCTTTGGGACTGCAGTCCCAAGGAGGACTCGACGGCTGTGATGATTCGCCGTCGTGCACGTCTTGCCGCCTGGGGGTGGCGCGGCGATCATGAGGTCTGACCCGCACGTAGATGCGCAATGCGTTGGTCACTCCTCACGCAGACTCTTAGCATGGCTTAGTCAGCACTCCCCGAAAGGACTTCCCATGACCGGTTCAGCCATGGCCTCTGATCCGTCTCCCCATCCCATCCACCCCGGGATCCACAACGCGACGAACTTCCAGCTCGCCCCCGGCGAGACCATGGTGTATGGCGACACCTTCAGCCCAACGCTCCTGACGCCCTACCTCAAGACGCAGCTCATGTGCTCCTCAACCCGCTTCGCCTTTGAATCGCCCAACACCATTCTCGGATTTATTCCCGTTGGCGGGTCTAAATCGAGTTTCCCAATCAATGGGATCTCGTCGGTGTCCACATCCACTCAGTTCCGGCTCGGGCAGTTCCTCCTGTCGGTCATCCTCGTCGTCCTCGGCATCGCGCTCATGGGGGGCAACAGCCTGCCCGGCGTCCTGTTCTGCGTCTTCCTCGTGCTACTCGGCGCCGTGGGCATCAGCGGCTCCTTCCCTGCCGGACTGATCGTTCAGAACCACGCCGGCGCGACAACGGTCATCGTCGTCTCCCCGTTCGAGCGCGCCAAGCTCGCCCGGTTCACTGCGGAGATGCAGCAGCTGCTCTTCGCCAACCAGTCGCAGATCCACCACCAGGAGGCCCAGCAGCTGCACACCCAACAGCTCATGATGCAGCAGCTCGCCCTCCAGCAGCAGATGAGCACCGCCCAGCAGCAGGCCTTCTACCAGATGCAGGTCGCGCAACAGCAGCCCGGGCAGGCCCTGCCACAGCCCCCCGCAGCGCCACAGGCGCCCCTGCCACCCGTCGACGGCGAGGGGACCCAGCAGTTGCCCACCACTGAGTGAGCCTTTCTCATCGGGGTCGAGCACTGAGTCAAGGCCCCCAACAGGCCGTGGGCGTTGCGCCCACGTCGAGGCAGTCCCGAGCCCGCCTCCGTGGGCGCCCTGGTGCGCCGGGGGGCGTGAGGGCCGGCGCCCTCCGCTTGAGCGCCGTCGGCCCCCAAGCCCCTGGCCATGACCGGGGAGCCGGGGCACGACGGGCCGTATTCGTCGAGCAGGATCGGGCACGGCGTGCCCGAGTGCTGCGCCTCCTATTCTCGGCTTGTGCCCCCGTCCGCCCTCGCCACCGGCCGCCGACGCCTGCAGCGCCTCCTGCGCAGCCTCGTCACCTTCGCCCCGGCCCCGGGGCGCTCGCGTCGCGCCCTGCGGTGGGTGGCGGCCACGGCCGCGAGCCTCATCGTCATCTCGGTCATCCTCGGCCCGGACAAGGGCGGGATGGGGCTGCTCGGCGCGATGTCGGCCGGAGGGGGACGGGACTTCCCCACGCGGCGCCGGGTACTGGTCGGGATCCGGGTCGGCGCCACAGTGCTGGCCTGCCAGGCCATCGGCCTGCTCATCTCGCCGTGGCCGCTGCTCGTGCCGCCGGTGATGACGGCGATGACCTTCGTCGTCGTGTGGTTCTGGCACGCCCTCCTGACCGGACCGCCCGGACCCATCAACACGGTTTTCGCCGGCGCCCTGGGGGTGTACATGGGCTCGCTGGGCTGGACCTGCGCCACCCTGCTGCCGATCACCGCGCTCGCCTGGGCCCTCGCCCTGGCCGCCTCCCTGATCCTCCTGGCGCTGTGGCCCCACACGGCCGAGAGGCGGGCTGTGGAGGCGGCCGAGCAGGCCGTCGAGGCCTACTGCCAGCAGCCGCGGCCCGACCCGTGGGATGCCAGAGCCGCGAGCCTGTCCAATCGGCTGCGCTCCCAGGCGTGGATCGCCGTCGACGACGCCTGGCACGTACTGCGCACCGGGCGCACTCCCGGGACGGTGCCCCTGACCGCTGAGGGGCGCGCCCTGGACGGGCGGCTGCGCACCAGCCATCTGCGGCTGCTCGAGCGCCTTCAGGCCGAGTCCTTCCCCAGTGAGCATCCCGAGATCTCCCGGCACTTCAACCTCGTGCCGCTGGGATTGCCCTCGGTGCGCTACCTGCTGCGCACCGCCGCCCAGAGCGGCTCCCAACCCAGGCTGGTGGCCGGGCGCGCCGCGGGCGCTGTGGCCCTGGCCGCCTCAGTGGCCTTCCTCCTGTCCCCCATCGGGCACCCGTACTGGGCGATCCAATCGGCGCTCATCGTCCTGCACATGGGGGCCTCACGCGCCGACCTGACGATCCGCGCCGCGCACCGGGTCATCGGCACGGCGGCCGGGCTGGTGGTCTACGTCGGGATCGTCTCCCTGGGGCCGGGGCCCTGGACGCGCCTGGGGATCGCGATCGTGGCGATCTACGGGCTGGAGGCGCTGGCCGTGCGCAACTACGCGTCCAGCGTCGTCTTCGTCACGGTCTTCGGGCTCATGCTCACCCCTGCACCCTCCGCCGCGCACACCCACCTCCTCATCACCGACCGCCTCGGGGAGACCGCCATCGGCGTGGGGGCCTCGGTGCTCATGATCTGGGTGATGGGTCGGCGCGCGCCGATCCTCCTGGTCCGCCGCCAGTTCCGCCAGACCCTCACCCGCCTCCTGCTCGTCCTCGACGACCTGGCCAAGGGCCTGGAGGACCCCGCCGGGCTCCCGCCATCCCGCCGTCCACTGCCACTGCTGACCGCAGGGGAGCACGACGGCTCCCCCACGGACCTCGTGCGCGCCCATCGGCGGGACCTCGTGTTCGAGCTGGGTCGCGCAGGCGCGATCCTGTCCTCCCAGCGCCCCGACGATCCGGAGTCGCTGGAGCCGTGGATGCGCGTGCAGGAGGAGGTCTCGCGCCTGAGCTACGACGTCGTCGCTGCGACATGGCGCCAACCCGGCACGGGTCGAGCGGCTGCCCGGATCGCGCACCGCGCCATCGCGGAGATGATCGACGCGCTCCCGCCCATCTCCCAGCGCCGCATCGATCCGACGGCGGTGGCCGGGACCGTGGCGGTCATCCGCGCCGAGTTCCTCGCCAGCGCGTGAGCCCCGGGGCGCCCCGGCACCGTCGCGCACCGGAACCGCCCGGCTTCACAGGAAACCCACAAGGTGAACCTACGGCGGGCACACGCCCGCCCGCCACGGTTAAGGCATGCACCGAACCGATGCCCCCGAGGCCCCCGAGGCGCCGAGCGCCCCCTCCTCCAAGCACACCCGACGCCGCTTCCTCCTGGGAGGAGCCGCCGTCCTGGGCCTGGCCGCCACCGGCACCAGCGCCTGGGCCCTCAACCGCTTCGTCGTCGACCACACCGAGATCAGCGACGTCGCCGCCTACGAGGCGGCCAACTCCTCCGTGCAGGCCGCCACCCAGGCCGCCGCCACGAGCGTCGAGGTCACGGACTCCTCCTACTCCTCCTCCAACACCTCGATCACCATCGACCAGGTCACCACCGGGTCGGGCTCGGACACGGTCACCTACTACGTCGCCGACGTCACCGTCGCCGATGCCACCACCATCCGATCGGCCTTCGCCAACAACGAGTACGGCACCAATATCACCGCTAAGCCCACCCAGATCGCCTCCGAGCACGACGCGATCCTGGCCATCAACGGCGACTACTACGGATTCCGCTCCGACGGCATCCTCATCCGCAACGGCGTGGTCTACCGGGACGCAGGGGTGCGCGAGGGCATCGCCTTCTACCTCGATGGGCACGCGGAGGTCTACGACGAGACCTCCACCGATGCACAGACGCTGCTCGATTCCGGGGTGTGGAACACCTGCTCCTTCGGCCCGGCCCTGATCAAGGACGGACAGGTCCTGTCGGGCATCGACAGCGTGGAGGTGGACACCAACGTCGGGAACCACTCCATCCAGGGCGAGCAGCCCCGCACCGCCTTCGGCCTCATCGGGGACAACCACTACGCCTTCGTCGTCGTCGACGGCCGCAATGAGGGCTACTCGCGCGGCGTGACCATGACCGAGCTCGCCCAGATCATGGCCGGCCTGGGATGCCAGGTGGCCTACAACCTCGACGGCGGCGGCTCGTCCGCCCTGTACTTCAACGGCGCGATCATCAATCAGCCCTCCAATGGTGGGGAGCGCGCCACCTCCGACATCTTCTACATCGCGAAGGGCTCCTGACATGACGACCAGCACCAGCCAGCAGACGACCCCCGTGCGCACGAGCAGGCCTCGCGCGACGCGCGGCACACTCACGGCGCACAGCCCCAGCGCCCGCCGCACCCACCCGGCCGCGTACCCCACCTCCCGCCCCCGCAGCAGGACGGCGCCGCGGGTCGGAGTCCGCACCCGCACCGAGGCGATCCCCACCACCCTGGTGGTCCTCATCCCGGCCTACCAGCCCGATGCGCGCTTGCCCCGGCTCATCACCCGCATGCAGGGCCAGTGCCCAGGATGCGCGGTGCTCGTCGTCGACGACGGATCCGGGCCCGAGTACGCCGAGGTCTTCGCCTCAGCACGCTCACGGGGCGCCGAGGTCCTCACCTACGCGGTCAACCAGGGCAAGGGCGAGGCGCTGAGGCGCGGCCTGGCCCGGGCGGCGGTCAACTGGCCCCAGGCGGATGTCGTGTGCGCCGACGCCGACGGGCAGCACACGCCCTCGGACATCGCCGCCGTGGCGGCGCGCGTGCGCAGCACCGGGCGCATGACCCTGGGAGTGCGCCGGTTCACCGGTCCGGTCCCCCTGCGCAGCCGCCTGGGCAACGACATCACCGCCCTGCTGTTCCGGGGCGCCACGGGCTGGGCGCTGAGGGACACCCAGACCGGTCTGCGCGGCTACCCGGCCGGAGGCTTCGGCTGGCTCCAGGAGGTGCCGGGCGACCGCTACGAGTACGAGCTCTCCGCACTGCTGAAGGCTCACGACCTGGGTCTGGCCGTCGAGGAGGTGGAGATCGCCACCGTCTACGAGCCGGGCAACACCTCCTCGCACTTCCGCCCCTTGAGGGACTCGGCCCGCATCTACGCCCCACTGTTGGTCTTCACGGGGGCCTCCCTGGCGAGCTTCGCCATCGACTGGCTGGGGGTCATGATCATCTTCGCCATGACCGGGAGCCTCCTGACCGCGGCCGTGGGGGCGAGGATCATCTCGGGGACGGCGAACTTCTTCATGAACCGCCGGGTCTTCCGGGCCGCCCCCGGGACTGTGGTGCGCACAGCGGTGCGCTACACGACCCTGGCCCTGAGCATCGTCGCCGCCAGCTACCTGGCCCTGTGGGCCCTTACGGGCCTGGGCGTGCCGCTGGGACTGGCCAAGATCGTCGGCGACGGGACCATCTACATCGCCAGCTACCTGATCCAGCGCCGCGTGGTCTTCCGCGAGAAGGCCTGACGGTGAGAGCGGCGCCAGGCGGGGCGCCTCGCCACCGTGGCGGCCGAAGTCGCTGAGCACAGCACTAGGCTCTTACCCATGGACACCGTCAGTCCCACCGAATCAGAGTCACGGCAGGCCTCACAGCACAGTGCGGGCAGCAGTCTGCGCATCGTCGACCTGCCCGCGGGTGACCCGCGCTGGCCTGCCGCCCTGGCCGTGCTCCAGGAGCTGCGCCCGCATCTGACCTCCGAACTGCTCAACCAGGTGCTGACCCGCGGCACGCCGCAGGGCCTGCGCTTCACCGCGGTGGTCGACGGCGAGGAGGTCCTCGCCGTCGCCGGCTGGCGGGTCATGGACACGACCTCGGTCATCCGCAAGATCTATGTGGATGACCTGGTCACCACGCAGGCCGCCCGCTCACGCGGCTGCGGCCGCCTCCTGCTCCAGCACCTGGCCGACCTGGCCCGGCAGTGGGGCATCACGCGCATCGAGCTCGATTCCGGGGTGCAGCGCCATGCCGCCCACCGCTTCTACCTGCGCGAGCGCTTCGACATCGTCTCCCACCACTTCGGCCTCAACCTCGACTGAGCAGGTCTCTCAAGAAACGGCCCTCCACGACTTAGGCGAGGCGCTCGCCAGCCTCATCAACCGGGAACGCCTCCCCGCCAGAATCACTGCCCCACTAAAACGGCTCTTCGTGTTTAGGGGTGTAGGAGTTTTTTCCTGAATCCTCCGGCGTGGATGAGGCTGCGGGTGGTGTAGTGGGTCAGGTTGCGAAAGCCCAGGGCGATGCCGCGCAGGTGCTCGAGCCTGCCGTTGATAGCCTCGGTGGGGCCGTTGGAGGCGTGGGGGTGGTCGAAGTAGGCCAGGATGTCGTGGCGGCGCTTGCGCAGGGTCCGACCGAGCTCGGCCAGTTCGCCCAGGGCCTGGGGGACACCGGTGCCAAGGGTGTCGATGATCTTGGTCATCAGGGCCTTGCCGGCGGCGGGGGTCTTGGCGCGGTAGGCGGCGATGATCCGCTGATAGGCGCTCCAGGTGGCTTCCACCGCGGCGTGACGCTCATCGGCGAACACGCCCTCGAGGCGATCCCAGGCCTTGTCGGTCAGCAGTCCCGCCCCGGTGCGCAGCAGTCTGCGGGCCTTGTACAGGGGGTCGTTCTTGCGGCCTCGGCGCCCGGTGGTCTGGCGCTGGAGGCGCTGACGCGTGCGATCGAGCTTATCGCCGGCCAGGGCCACCACGTGGAAGGGATCCATGACCTCGGTGGCGTCGGGCAGGGCCTGAGCGGCGGCGCTCTTGAACCCGGTGAAGGCGTCCATGGCCACCACCTCGATTCTGTGGCGGAAGGCCTCGTCCTGTCCTTCGAGCCAGTCCTTGAGGGCCCGCTTGGACCTGCCAGGGACCATGTCCAGCAGCCGAGCGGGACCGGTGCCCGTGCGCACGGGGGTCAGGTCGATAACGACGGTGACATACCTATCGCCCCTGGCGGTGTGGCGCCAGGCGTGCTCATCAACCCCGATGACCTCCACGCCCTCCAGGCGGCCGGGGTCCTCGAGCAGCACCTGCTGGGCCCTGGACAGGATCGAGCTGTTGGCGGTGTGCCAGGCCACCCCCAGAGCCTTGGCGATGCGCGACACGGACATGAACTCCGCCCCCAGGGCTCGCATCCCCCAGTCCACCGCCGACCACGTCAGCCTGGAGCGCTTGGCGGCGACCCGGGCGGCATCCTGCCTCCACACCCGGCGGCACGGCGCGCAGGAAAAGCGCCGCAGGCGCACCACCAGCTGTGTGGGGCGCCACCCCACCGGCAGATGGGCCAGACGACGCGAGACGGTGCCCACAGCCACCCCCTGAGCCCCGCAGACCCGGCAGAAGGGATCCTCCAGGCTGACCGCCAGGCGGCACTCCACCACCGCCCCATCGTCCTGCAGGCGCTGGCCCACCGCCCGCAGGCCCAGGGCCTCCAGCCCCAGGAAAGTGGTCAGATCAGCAGCGGTGAAGGTAGTGTCAGCCATGTCGAGGTCCTCGCAGATGGGTTGTCTAAGCAGCTCCCATCATCAGAGGACCTCGACCCCTACCCCAGCAACGACGCACCCCCACCACACACAATCACACCAATAACCCCCACCTACCACACCCCTAAACACGAAGAGCCACTAAAACGAAAAAGCTTGCAACCTATCCGGATTACTCATAATATCCAAAAAACACTCCAACACTACTGGCGCCCACGACAGAACGATGAGCATCATCAGAAAAAGCATAATAACAGCCCCGAAGAAACCCGCCATAATATTAGCCCTCCCCCTCAATGCACTCATCCAGTAATCGGCAAGTCGACGCCTCACCCTATCACAAACTACGCCACCCAGTGGTCGAAGAGCACGTTCAACACACCCACGCCGCTCCACCTCCGATGCGCGGACAACATCAACAGCCAGCGCACCGACGACATAAAGCAATCCGAAGAAAAATGCTAACATCGCAGGCCAGTGAATTCCAGTCATCGCAAGCCCCGTAAGGCGCGGTCCGGGATCCTGCAAAATGGACGCTCTCTGCACATCAACACTAAGTAACGCCCCCCAATACGCACCAATTCCCAGCATCAGCGCCCCAAAAACAATGCGACAAAGTTGATTCACCCGGAATACAAGCGCGCTTTGTAACGCCATTGACGGCCGCGGCGGCAGTAGGTACCCTAACATCAAAAATAAGATTGCCTTCAATAATAACCACAGGATCATGAGAATCATCGAGAATCCCGCAAAAAAGAGGCCAAACACCCCGCCGAAGCCCGCCGTCAATGCCGCAAATACGATGCCGCAGAAAATGTATGCCCACACCCAGAAGGATCGCCAAGAAAGAGTGCGCACACCACCCACAGCAGTCTTCCATGCACTTCTCAGAAAATCAGCGCAACTATCCATATCTCCTTCTCCTTCCAATCCGATACGACGATCTTGAACAAGGTATCTCAAGGCTCCGACATGAATGAGTTTCGCTTCATGGCTCGCAGCCCTTCGCATCCGGACATCAACGCTTGGCCGCGGCCGGAGCGATAGGCGGTCCTGCCAGGATCGATCCAGCCGAAGCCCCACATAGGCGATGCTGGCCCGCGCTGCAACGACGAGGAGGTGATCTCGCCGCCGCGCAGATCGTTGCCGTCACCGGTGAGCACGACGCCATCCCGGTCATCAAGGGCGACTACTACGACTTTCGCAGCGATCACATCCTCGGCTGCAGGATCCAGCGCCGTGTGGTCTTCCGCGAGCGGGCATGAACAGGACGAGGCGCCCGGGCAGGGAGTAACGGCCCGCAGCCCGCTCTGCTGGATCTCACGGACGCAGGGCTGACAAGGGACAGGTGATGACACCGTCATCACTGACGAGGGTCGGCCCCGTGCCTGTGACCACAAGGATGAAGGAAGGCTCTCCCTCAAGGTCGGTATCGATTCCGGCAACAGCCTGCGCAGCAGAGGCCATACCTGCTGGCACCTGGCCACCGCCGAGCTTGACCTCCACAGCAGCCCACCGTCCCCCGGGAAGAGTGATGACCGCGTCGAGCTCCCTGCCATTGGAGTCCCGATAATGATGGACCTGGCCGCCCAGCGCAGAGGCGTAGACCAGCAGGTCATGGACTGCCGCGCTCTCGAAGAGGAACCCCGCAGTGCGGACATCGGCACGCAGGGCGCTGCGATCGGCGCCGAGCGCAGCGGACGCCAGCGCCGGATCAGCCAGGTGCAGCGTGGTGGAGGTGCGCAGCCGCGCACGCGACCTCAGGCCAGGTGCCCAGGCGCCGACTCGCTCCACCACAAAGAGACTCTCGAGCAATTCCAGGTATGAGGAGACCGTCTCCGGGCGGATGCGCGGGGCGATGCCCTCCAGGTCCGCTGCGAGTGCCGATACCTTGGCCTCGCTGGCACTGCGCCGTGCGAGCGAGCGGATCAGCCGGCTGACGACCCTGGGAGAGTGCCGGATCGATGCCAGGCGAGGAAGATCAGCTCGAGCGATATCGTCGAGATACCCACTCATGGCGAGAAGCGAGTCCGATGCCTCGAGGTTCCTCAGCGCGGGGAAGCCCGAGCGCAACAACCGGTCAATCACCTCGTCGTAGTCCAGGGTGTCCCACGCCGGGCGCGGTCGATCTCCCTCGAATAGGCCCTCCAGACTCACCTCTCCCGTGGATTCGCCGCGTTCCCACCAGGACATGGTGCGCATCCTCAACCTCAGGAATCGCCCCGCGCCCGTGTGCCTAGTGACGTCATCGGCAGGCACGGAGGAGCCGGTCAGGATGAAGCGACCGCGACGGGAGTCGCGATCCACTGCACGGCGCACGAGGTTCCACAACTCTGGCGCAAGCTGCCACTCGTCGAGCAACCGTGGGCTCTCCCCCTCCAGGAGCGCCGACGGCATGACACTGCCCAAGGAGGCGGTTTCCTCATCATCGAGGAAGGCGTAGGACTGCGCGGAGTGGAGACCTGTCATGGTCTTGCCGCAGCCACGCGGCCCCTCGATGAGGACCGCCCCGGCCACGCGCAGACGGCGTTGAAGGTCGCCATCGACGGCACGCGGCAGGTAGTCGTGCCCGAGCACGGATCGCGTGTCCACGTCAGACTCCTATCCGGAGAGTTGCAGGGCTCCTAGGCGGAGGTTTGCAGACATTCTAGGCGGAGGTTTGCAGACGTTCTAGGCGGAGAGTTGCAGACTCGCAGGTCAGCGCCCCCGCTTCCGCGCCCTCCACTCCCCAGCTCACCGGGGCGCGACCAGCCCGGCCCCGTAGGCGGCGATGACGAGCTGGGCCCGATCCCGGGCGCCCAGGCGCGCCAGGAGCGCGGTGATATGGGTGCGGCAGGTGGCCCGGGTGATCCCCAGGGCCTCCTCGATCTCGGCGTTGGACAATCCGCGGGCGATGAGCACGAGGACCTCGCGCTGGCGGGGAGTCAGCGATGCGATCGCGCTGGCGCTCTGGCCCCGGGAGCCCTCCCGCCCCAGAGCGCCCCCGTCCGCCCCCGGCCGGTCGGCATGCGCCATGAGCCGCGCCAGCGCCGTCGGGCTCAGGAGCGCCTGGCCGGCGTGGACGGTTCGCACGGCGTCGATGAGGGCCTGCGGCTCGGCGTCCTTGAGGAGGAATCCCGAGGCGCCCGCGCGCATCGCCCCCAGCACGTAATCGTCGACCTCGAACATCGTCAGGATGAGCACGCGCGTGCCCGCGAGCGCGGGGTCGGCGCACAGGCGCGCCGTGGCTCCGATCCCGTCCATGCCGGGCATCTGGATGTCCATGAGGACGACGTCGGGGCGCAGGCGGGAAGCGGCCTCCACCGCCTCGGCCCCCGAGCCGACGGCGCCAACCACCTCCATCCCGTGCTCGGCGCCCAGCAGAGTCTCCAAGGAGGCTCGAAGGAGGCGCTGGTCCTCGGCGATCAGCACACGAATCGGCCCGCTCACGCCCTACCCCCTCCGATCGACCCGCCTCCAGCGCTGCCGCTCCGCCCCGGCGCCCCTGCCGGTAGGAGCGCGACGACGCCGAATCCCGGATCGCCGTCGTCTCGCGGCCCGGCGCTCAGGCGGCCTCCCAGGGCCTCGATCCGCTCGCGCATGCCGCGCAGGCCCCGCCCGGTCCCGGGGCGAGGCGTCCAGCCCTGGGCGGGCCCATCGTCCAGGACGGCGATGCGCAGCCACCCGGGCTCCCATCGCAGGTCGAGATTCACGCGCACCGGGCCGGCGTGCCGTGCCGTGTTGGCCAGGGCCTCGCAGACCACCCCGACAGCTGCCTCCCGGAGCGCGGGCGGCGCGGGCGGCGCGGGCAGCGCGATGGGCCCAGGGCCCTGCTCCACCGCCCACGGCTCCCCCTGCCAGGAGACGTCGACCGTCAGGCCATTGCGCCGGGCCCGACGGACGGCCACCTCCATCTCCGCCCACAGGCCGGCGGGGTCGGGCCCGGCTCCCGAATCCGGTGCCGGGTCCAGCGCCGTCGGGGCGGGGCTGGCCGCGACGGGGGCCACGGGCACCGACCGGGCCGCGTCCTCATCGCGCAGGACGTCCAGCATGCGCCGCAGCCCGTCGGTGGCCTCCCGGGAGGCGGACTCCACGTCGGCCAGGGCGGTGCGAAGCCCCTCGGGCCCGGTCTCCAGGCGCTGGGCGACGGCGGCGCGCACCGTGATGGCGCCCAGGCCGCCGGAGACGACGTCGTGCAGCTCGCGCGCGATGGCCAGGCGGTCCTGGGCCACCGCCTGGGCGGCAGCGGCCTGGGCCAGTGCGCGCTCGTAGGCGAGCCGGTCGCGGCGACGCAGCCACAGGGCGCCTCCCATGACGAGGATGAGGAGAGCCCACCAGGCCAGGCGAACCCACAGCGCGGGATCCGGCACGGCGACGAGAGTCATGCCGGCGATGACGACGGCGCAGGCGGTCATGGCGCGGCGCGGGCCGGTGCGTCGTGGGACGCGGAGTACGGGTGCGGGCACGCGGCCAGTCTAGGAAGAGGCGGGGCCCGCCTCATCGGACCAGGGTTCGAGGCCCTGGTCCGAGGCGCGCCCACCATCCTCGTTGGCCCGGCCGATGCCCGCCTCCCGCGCCTCGGCGCATGCTTGATGGCACGCCGTAGGAATGCGGCAGGAATGAGAGAAGGAGCTTTCCATGGCAGCAGCAGATGCACTCTCCGGGCGCGGACCGCTCAGCCCCGGGGCCACGGGCCCGACGGCGCCGTCCCCCCTCAAGCGGGGATGGCCCGGTGTCCGCACACAGGGCGGGATCGGATCCGCCCAGGAGGCAGGGGGTCCGGCGGGCGCGCCGTCGCGGGGGCCGGGCGCGGGGCTGGGGGAGGAACCGGCCACGGCCTGGCTGTGGGGCCCAGGCACCGGCTCGACCGGACTCCTCAAGGGGATCTTCATCGTGGCCTACACGGCGATCTTCCCGCTGGGGTTGGTTGGCCTATGGGTCCCGGCCGGGCATCGCCATCCGCTGATCATGACCGCCTACGTCGCGCTGTTCACCCTGGGAACATGGGCCTGGCGCCACGAGCTGGCCCGGATGGTCCGGCCCATCGCGGCCCGCCCGCTGCGCTCCGTGGGGATCCTGCTCCTGGGGCTGCTCGGCATGATGGTCATCGAGGCCCTCGGCGGCCTGCTGCAGATGCTGCTGCAGGGGATCCTGCCCGCCGCCAATGAGCCTCTGGGCAATGACACCGCCATCTCCGCGCTCACCGGGCTCTACCCGCCGCTGGTCCTGGCAGTGGTGCTCGGGGTCCTCGGCCCGGTGGTCGAGGAGCTGGCCTTCCGCCAGGTCCTCATCCCCGTGATCTCGCACCGTGCTCCCGGGTGGGTGGCCGTGGTGGTCTCCAGTGTCCTGTTCGGCATGCTCCACATGGAGTCCTTCGCGATCTCCGAGTGGGTGGGCGTCATCCCGCACGCCTGCTTCGGGCTGGCCCTGGGGATCCTGTTCCTGCGGACCCGGGGGAACCTCCTGTACCCCGTGGTGCTGCATGTCCTGATGAATCTGAGCGCCTTCCTCACTCCCCGGTGAGGTGGGACGAGCCCGGGGCGCAGCGGCGCTGATAGCAGGGTCATGTCAGCTCGGCGCCCGGATCATGGCGGGCAACGACCATTTTGGAGGATATTAGCCTCGCCGACACTTCAGTAGGAGAAGGTAACTATGCGCTGACCTGCGAGTCCATAAAACGGTCGCGACGTGCCCACACGCAATCCCCTCCAAAACGGTCGCCACTCGCGCTGTCCGAAGGCACCCCGGCGTTGCCATGCACGCCTCCGGCCATGGCCACGCCTATTCCGCGATGAACTGCGCGCCCACGGCCTCCGACATCGACACATCCTCCGGGCTGAGGTGGCACGAGTCCGACGTGGTGGAGCCGCCCCCGGCCGCGACCCCTCGCGAGGCGGCCAGGACGGCGCCTGCCACCTCATCTGCCCGCATCACTCTCCTCAGTCAGATCCACGACGCGCAGGCCGTGACTGCGAGCGACGGCGGCGAGTCGGGCGTCATGGGTGAGCAGGGTGACCGGATCGCTCTCGCAGTGGAGGATGAGGGCCGTGGCCAGGTGGATCGCATCGAGGGATTTCAGCTCGCCGGTCAGTGAGCACGCTCTGTCCACCACCTCCTGGGACATACCGACAAGATCGACGCCGGCAAGGAGGTCATCGACAAGTGCCATATCCAAGGCCTCACGCCGTATGGCCCGGGCGGACTCAATCGCCAGCAGGGAGGATGCGACCATTCTCTCTTCTCGGAGTTCCCGCAGAGTCCTCTCCGCATGTTCCGCGCCCTCCTGGTCGAAGAGCACGAGGAGCATGACGGAGGTGTCCAGGTAGATCAACGCTCCTCCTCGCGCTCACCCAGGATCAGGTCATGCACATCAACGCCCTCGGGCACTGCGATCCTGCGAGCCGGGATGCGGAATGCCCGCCTCGCCGGACGCACCTCCCCCTCTCGCACGAGGCGCTCGTAGGGAGTTTCGTCGGGCTTGATCGGCACGATCTGGGCGATCGGCTTGCCATGATCGGTCACGGTGACGGGCCGGCACGTCTCCTCTACATCACGGATGATCCGCCCGGAGCCCTGGTTCAGCTCGCGGAGGCTGACGGTGCGCCCCGAATACGACGGCGAGGCTGTCTCTGCGCTCATAGACCAACCCTACGCCTCGATATCCTACATGTTCTACATCCGAGGGACTGGGTCTCGCGCCGCCGTCACGCCCACCTCACGCCGGCCGGTAGGTGAAGCGCTCCCACCCCAGGGACTCGATGCGCTCGGCCATCCGCTCGCACTGGGCGTCCCACCCGGGGGCGACGACGTCGAACTCCCCGCTCGTCCCCTCACCGCGCGCCTGCTGAAGGGCGTAGACCCTCGCCCCGGCGGCGCGGGCACGGCGGGCGACCTCCAGGGCGTCGTCGGCCGCGACATCCCCCGGCACCACGGTGGTGCGCACCTCGAGGCCCGGGCCACCTCGGTCGGCCGCCTCCACCAGAAGCTCCAGGCACGCCCAGGCCCTCTCCCCCGCCCCAGCGCGCCCGACCACAGCCTCGTAGTGTTCGGGCAGCGCCTTGATATCCAGCCCCACCCAGTCCACGAGGCCGGCCGCCACCAGGTCGGACAGCCGCCGGGGGTAGGCCCCCGCCGTGTGCAGCCCGACGGCGAAGCCCATCCCCCTGACCTCGGCGGCGGCGTCGGCCAGCGCATCCTGGCGCAGCGCCTCCCCGCCAGTGAAGACGACGCCGTCGAGCAGGCCGCGCCGCCGCTCCAGCAGGGCCAGGACCTCCGCCCAGGCCACCGCGCCGGGCCGGCGGGTGGGGATGAGGTCCAGGTTGTGGCAGTAGAAGCAGTTCCAGGGGCAGCCCTGGCAGAACACCGTGGCCACAAGATGATCGGGCCAGTCCACGGTGCTCATGGGCACCAGCCCCGCGATCCGCAAGGAGTCGGCGGGGCCGGTAGTGGGCCGGGCTCTCGTGCCCCCGGCTTCAGGCATCGAGGCCGAGTTCCGCGGCGATCTCATCGAGTCGGCGGGTCTTGAGCTCGCCGCGCCGCGCGGCCTCCGCCTCCGCCCTCAGCGCGTACGCGTACTCCAGGTCATCGATGTAGGACTCGACAGCCTCGCGCACATAGAACGTTGCCGAACGACCGGTCCGGCTCCCCAGGTCATCGAGCCGGCGCTTGAGCTCCTCGGGCAAACGGACACTCAGAACTGCTGTAGACATGTCTACATGGTAGGCACTGCCCCTTAGCACCACAACCCTCATCGCCAATTCTTACGACACAGAGCCCACACGCCTCTCCCATACCGAGCGCGGGGCCCACCGCGGACGCGGCGGACCCCCGTCGCCCTAGTTGACAGCGCGAACAAGTCCGGCAATGTCACCGGTCGTAGACCGTGGAACGATGACCGACATCGATCGCGAGGATCACGCAGCGATCATCCTGGATGTCGACGATCACGCGATAATCCCCAGCCCGGAGGCGAAACATTCCCACGAGGCGGCCCGTCATCGGTTTCAGGAAGTCCCGCGGATCAAGCGCACCCTGTATCTCCTGAAGCTTGCTGACCACGCGCCGCCGAACGCTGGGGTCAAGCTTTTTCAGCGCCTTCTCGGCGCGAGGAGTCAACTCGACGATCCAGGCCGTCATCCGCCCGCCTTGTCCGTCGCTCACCCTCACGCGCTCACGGGGGCCAGACGGGAGACGACGGGGCCATGGCCGGCGGCGGCGTCCTCGGTGAACATCCGCCGCTCGGCGTACTCGCCCTTCTTGCCGATGTTGAAGGAGCGCACGGGGCGGAAGTAGCCCATGACCCGGGTCCACACCTCGCACTCGGTGGGCTCGGCCTGGGGGTGGAGGGCCGCGCACTTCTCGCAGGTCTTGTGCTCCCCGGGCAGGTAGCCGTGGACGGGGCAGATGGAGAAGGTGGGGGTGATGGTGATGTAGGGGGTGCGGAAGGCCGTGAGCGAGCGGCGCACGAGCTCCTTGCAGGCGGCGGGCGAGGAGATGCGCTCATTCATGTACAGGTGCAGGACGGTACCGCCGGTGTACTTGGTCTGCAGCTCCTCCTGCATCTCCTGGGCGGCGAAGGGGTCATCGGTCCAGCCCACGGGGAGCTGGGAGGAGTTGGTGTAGTACGGGTTGGCCTCGGTGCCGGCCTGGAGGATGTCGGGGAAGCGGCGCCGGTCCTCCTTGGCGAAGCGGTAGGTGGTGCCCTCGGCGGGGGTGGCCTCCAGGTTGTAGAGGTGCCCGGTGGTCTCCTGGAACTCCACCATGCGGCCGCGGACGTGGTCGAGGATGCGCACGCACATGGCGTGGCCGCGCGGGTCGGTGAGGTCGTAGGCGTCATGCGTGAAGTTGCGGACCATCTCGTTCATGCCGTTGACGCCCAGGGTGGAGAAGTGGTTGTCCAGCGTCCCCAGGTAGCGCTTGGTGAAGGGGAACAGTCCGGCCTCGATGTGCTGGCCGATGACCTCGCGCTTGAGCTCCAGGGTGTCGCGCCCCAGGTCCAGGAGGCGGTCCAGGGCGGCGACGAGCCCCTTCTCATCGCCGGCGTGGAGGTGGCCCAGGCGGGCCATGTTGACGGTGACCACGCCGACGCTCCCGGTCTGCTCGGCCGACCCGAACAGCCCGTTGCCCCGCTTGAGCAGCTCGCGCAGGTCGAGCTGGAGGCGGCAGCACATGGAGCGGATCATGCCGGGGTCGAGCTCGGAGTTGATGAAGTTCTGGAAGTAGGGCAGGCCGTACTTGGCGGTCATGGTGAACAGGAGCTCGGTGTTGGGGGCCTCCCAGTCGAAGTCCTTGGTGATGTTGTAGGTGGGGATGGGGAAGGTGAAGACGCGGCCCTCGGCGTCGCCCTCGGTCATGACCTCCATGAAGGCCCGGTTGATGAGGTCCATCTCGGGCTGGAGGTCGCCGTAGGCGAAGTCGCAGACCTCCTCGCCGATGAGGGGGTGCTCGTCGGCCAGGTCGGTGGGGCAGGTCCAGTCGAAGGTGAGGTTGGTGAAGGGCGTCTGGGTTCCCCAGCGCGAGGGCACGTTGAGGTTGAAGATGAGCTCCTGCATGCACTGCTTGACCTGCTCGTAGGTCATGGAGTCCAGGCGGATGAAGGGCGCCATGTAGGTGTCGAAGGAGGAGAAGGCCTGGGCTCCGGCCCACTCGTTCTGCAGGGTGCCCAGGAAGTTGACGATCTGGCCGACGGCGCTGGAGAAGTGCTTGGCGGGTCCGGCCGCGATGGCCCCTGGCACGCCGTTGAAGCCCTGGACGAGGAGATCCTTGAGGGACCATCCGGCGCAGTACCCGGCGAACATGTCCAGGTCATGGATGTGGAGGTCGGCCTCCCGGTGGGCCTGGCCGGCGGCGGCCGGGTAGACCTGGCTGAGCCAGTAGTTGGCCACGACCTTGCCGGAGGTGTTGAGCATCATCCCGCCCAGGGAGTAGCCCTGGTTGGCATTGGCGTTGACGCGCCAGTCGGAGCGGTCCAGGTACTCGGTGATGGTGGAGATCGGGTCGACGGCGGGGCACTGACCGGGAGCGGGGGCGGACGCGGGGGAGCCGGCCTCCCCGGTGGCCAGGGGCTCGGGGCGGTCGGCGAGATGGGCGGTTGCGGTCTGGTGCTGGGCGGACACTGCGCTCTCCAAGGTGTGCGGTTGTGCGGGTCGTCGGTGCGAGTCGTCGTCGCCTGGCATCCAGCTGCGGCGAGCCGCGAGCGGGGCCGGCAGGGACCCCGCCCGATAGGAGGATCGGCAGCAGGATCGATGGCGACGACGCGACCGAGCGTACTCCCGAACGACACCCATGGAACACATCATCTGGTAGTGAGTATTCCATGCGACCACAACATCTAGTGGTTCACCTGGGGCCTTTGGTCCCAATAGGGGCGACCTTTCGCCGCCATAGCACGATCCGCTCCGGGCGCCCCGGCAGCAGTCGGCGGCCTGCGCGCGAGGCGCACCACACCCGCTCCGGCGTGTCGGCCAGGCCGACGGCGCCAGGGTGCCCACGGCGTCGGACGCGTCCACAGTGTCGGCCGCGGCACACCCAAGGCCCCGAGAGCGTCACGAACAGGTGCCTGTCCAATCACACCGTCGCACCTGGCCCGACAAAGCGGGCAGGATAAGCCGCATGCCCACCGCCCAGCCCCCCACAGCGCCTGCGGCCGTGCGCCTGGTCGAGCTCGACGGGCTGCGCGGCCTGGCAGCCGGCGTCGTGCTCCTTCACCACATGCTGCTTCTCCTCCCAACCCTGGCGGAGGTCGGCGCCCACCCGGGCGTCGTGCCCAGCGGCACCCTGGAGCAGGTCCTCGTGCGCACGCCCCTGCACCTGCTGTGGGCGGGCCACGAGGCCGTTCTCATCTTCTACGTGCTCTCCGGCGTCGCCCTGGTCTTCCCGGTGGCGCGCCGCCACGCCCAGGGTCGTCGATTCGACTGGGTGGACTACGCCCCCCGGCGCGTCATCCGCCTGTGGGTCCCCGCGGCAGCCTCCACGCTGCTGACGGTGGGCACCATCCTGCTGGTGCCGCGCTCCACGGACCCGGCGCTGGGCGCGTGGATCACCCAGGGCCACCCCCCGGGCCTGTCAGCGGCCGCCCTGGCCCGCCAGCTCCTGCTGCTGCCCAAGCACGCCTACCACAACACGGTGCTGTGGTCGCTGCACGCCGAGGCCGTCTTCTCCATCCTCCTGCCCCTGGTGATCCTGGTCGTCGCACTGGCCGCGCGCTGGCGGGCATGGTGGCTGCCGATCATCGTGGCCCTGGCGGTCCCGCCCATCACCGGCAGCCTGGCAACCGGCACCTACCTGCCCGTCTTCATCATCGGCGCCTCCCTGGGATGGCACTGGGGCCACGCCCCCTCCCTCCTCCCACGGGCCCCCGCGCGCTGGGCCAATGCCGCGGCCGCGGCCTGCCTCATCACCATGACCGCGGCCTGGTGGCCCGGCATGGAGGGCCAGGCCGCCCAGCGCCTGGCCGCATGCCTGACCCTGGTCTCGGCCACCGCTCTGGTGATCCTCGTGGTCAGGGCCGGCGCCATGCGGGGCCTGCTGCGCAATCGGGGCGTGCAGTACCTGGGGGGCATGTCCTTCTCCCTCTACCTGGTCCATGAGCCCGTGGTGGTCACTCTCCGGCTGGCCACCGCCTCGCTCTCGCCCTGGTGGGCACTGGTGGCAGCGCCCCTGGTGGCCGCGCCCCTGACCTGGATGTTCCAACGCTGGATCGAGGCCCCCAGTCACCGGCTCTCGCGCCGCGCGGGCCGCTGGACATCCTCTCGCCTCCAGGCGCGTCTCCAGGCGCGCACCCACGCCCACTCCGCCGATTCGAGAGCATGAGATCATGGCCAAGCGCACCCGCATGAGCGCCTCCCAGAGGCGCGAGCAGCTGATCGACGTCGCCCGGGGCCTGTTCGCCGAGAAGGGTTTCGACGCCACGAGCATCGAGGAGGTCTCCGCCCGGGCCAAGGTCTCCAAGCCCGTGGTCTACGAGCACTTCGGGGGCAAGGAGGGCCTGTACGCCGTCATCGTGGACCGGGAGCTGACGGCGATCTCCTCGACCATCACCGCGGCCCTGGGCTCCTCGGACTCCTCCTCGGTGATCGTTGAGCGGGCCGCCCTGGCGCTGCTGACCTATATCGAGGACTCCCCCGACGGCTTCCGCATTCTCTCGGCCGGCTCGGACCGGGCCGCCGGCACCTACTCCACACTGCTGGCCGACGTCGCCATCGAGGTCTCGGGGATTCTCGCCTCCCGCTTCGCCGAGCACAGCATCGACCCGCGCACGGCCCCCCTGTATGCCCAGATGCTTGTGGGCATCGTGGCGCTGCCCGCCCAGTGGTGGCTGGAGAATCGCACGATGACCAAGGAGGAGGTGGCGGCTCATATGGTCAACCTGGCCTGGAATGGGCTGCACGGACTGGAGGCCCGCCCCGCCCTGCGCTCCACAGCGCCACCCAGTCAGAAGGGTCGCCGAGAATAGCCTGAAGTCAGCCTGGGAACCCTTGAGTCGCGCCTCACGTCATGACCGCATCCAGCCGCCTTCGCGCTAGTCTGGTTGCTCGCACAATCACCGAAACGGAACCATGGACCCGGATACCATCATCACCGCGCTGCGCAAGAACGCCATTCTTGTCGTGCTCCACCTTGTGCTCGGCGCCATCCTCGGACTCGCCTACGGTCTGCTCACGCCGGCCGTCTACACCTCCACGGCCACGGCCAGAGTCGGGGTCGAGCAGTCCAGTGGCTCCCAGTCAGCGGCGAGTATCCAGACCTACATCAGCTCGATCATGCCGACCCTGGTGGAGATCGGCACCTCCGAGGCCACACTGAACCAGGTCTCCGATGCCACGGGCCTGAGCCCGAATGAGCTGCGGAACTCCATCTCCCTGTCCACCAAGACCGAGACCATCATCATCGAGGTCAGCGCCACCCACACCGACCCCGCCCAGGCCCAGTCCATCGCCGAGGCCGAGATGGCGGCCCTGGACTCCGCGGCCCGGGATATCTCCAAGACCGGCCAGGACTCGGATCTGACCCTGACCCTGGCCACCCTGAACTCCCCGACCCTGCCCACCGATCCCTCCAGCCTGTCCAGCCTCAAGACCTCCATGATCGGGGCCCTGGCCGGCCTGGCCGTGGGGACGGGCATGGCCCTGCTGCTGTACAAGCGCTCCGGCTCGGAGTCCCAGGACGAGGAGGCCGAGCCGCCCGTCATCCTCGGCCATACGGCCGCCCGGGACTCGTGAGCCCCGACTCCGGCGCCTCTCGCCCCTTGGCACCTGGCCTGTCCGCGCCCGGCCCGTCCACAGCAGGCCCGTCCGTCGCCGCCGCGCCGGGAGGCCGGACAATCCCATCGGCCGAGGCTCCGGAATCCTCGACCCGCCTGCGCGTGGAGCAGATCCTGGCCGTGATCCTGCTCCTGCTCATCGGCATGCGCCGCGAGCTGGCGGGATCGGTGGCCATCGCCGATGCGGCCGCCCTCATCAGCCTGCCGATCACGTGGAGCGCGGTGCGCCGTCTGCCCCGATTCGGCCCGATCCTGCTCCTGGCCCTGCTGGCTGGGGTCACCGGCGTCGTCCTGTCCTGGATCGCTGGGACGCAGTACGAGGTCTCGTCCTCCCTGCAGCGCGCCATGGTGGCGAGCCTGGTGGCGGTCCCCGCCACGACGGCCGCCTTCGTGTGGGGGGCGCAGCGCCTGGGCGCCCGAGCCGCCCTGGCCCTGGGCGCCGGCATGCTCATCGACGCCCTGCCCCTGCTGCGCACGCAGGACAACCCCTGGAAGTTCGGGATCGGCCTGGCGGTGACGCTCATGGTGCTGGCCCTGGTGGACGGCCGCAGACGGATCGTGCAACTGGTGGCCCTGGCTGCGCTGTCAGCGTCCTTCCTGGTCTCGGATGCCCGCTCCTCCTTGGGCTTCCTGGTCATCATCGCGGGAACTGTCCTGTGGCAGGCCACGGCCGCGTGGTTCCGCTGGCGCCTGCCCCCTGCCCGCCAGCTGGCCACCGCCCAGGCGGCGGTGCTCGGCATCGTGGGCGCAGTGGCGATCAGCATCGTCCTGGCGGTCTCGGCCTCGGGGTCGCTGGGCGAGGACGCCCAGGCCCGCACGCTGGCCCAGTCCCAGGGCTCCTCGAACTTCCTGCTCACTGCCCGACCCGAGCTGGGGGCCTCCTGGGCCCTGTTCATGCACCGGCCGTGGGGCTATGGAGCCGGCGTCCTGCCGCGCTCCGAGGACGTGCAGGTGGCCAAGAACGGCATGGCGGCCCTGGGCTACGACCCCTCCAACGGGTACGTGGAGCGCTTCATGTTCGGCAATGGCTTCGAGCTGCACTCGGGGCTGGTCAATGTCTGGGTTGCGGCGTCCTTCCCCGGCGCGGCCCTCATGCTGCTCATCGTCGGGGTCACCCTGGCCACGATGATCCGGGACCTGGGGGACCTGCGCGTGACGCCGTGGCTCTTCCTGGCCGGCCTGGTGGTGCTGCAGAACGTGGCCGTGGGGCCATGGAACGTGCTGCCGGCGTATCTGCCCTTCGTCCTGGGGGCAGGGGTGATGCAGGCCCCACTGCGCGCCCCCACCCCCTGACTCCGTGACTCCGCCAATTTGCGTGAGTTCGTACTTTTCCGGGCCCGGAAAAGTACGAACTCACGCAAATTGGCGGAGTCAGGGTGAGCGGCCGTACTCCTCGTGGACGCCCCGGCCACCACTGGCGGCCAGCATGCCGCGCCCCCGGGCCACCAGGCGCGCGCCCTTGGCCCGATGCGCGGCGCTTCCCGTCAGCGCCCCCACAGCCTCCCGGGCCGCCCCGACGGCGATGCGCGCGGCTCCCCCCGCCGCGGCCCGCAGCCGGATCCCCGCCTGCACCCCCGGTCCCGCCAGAGCCAGGTCCACGCGCACGGCGGTGGCCGCGTGGGAGCGCTGACGGCGCAGGATCCAGGCGTGGTCGAGCCGGGAGGCCGGCACATGATCGCGCACCCTGGCCTCGGCGCACCAGCGGATCACGCCTCCGGCGGCCACCAGCCGACGAGTGAAGAGCGTGTCCTCCCCGCCTGTGGCCCCGAAGGCCTCGTCGAAGCGCAGGCCCGCGCGGCGCACAAAGCCCAGGTCCAGCAGCAGGCAGTTGGAGGCCGCCACGGGTCGCACGGTGCCCGTGGGCCAGCTGCGGCGCACGAAGAACTCCCCGGCGCGCACCCAGACATCCGGCTCGCGCTCATAGACGGGGATGACCGGTCCGGCGGCGGCCTGGCAGCCGGTCTCCCGCCACAGGCCCACCAGCGCGGCCAGCCACCCGGGCTCGGGCTCCTCATCGTCGTCGATGAAGATGAGCAGGTCGCTGCCGCCGGTCTCATCCAGGGCCCGGTTGCGCACAGCGGTCACGCCCGGGGATGGCTCGACGACGTAGCACACCCTCGCCCTGCCCGCTCCCCGCGCGGCCTGCTCGACGACGTCGCGCCCTGAGGCCTCAGGGTCATTGTCGATAACCAGGACCTCGGCCTCGCGGACCCCATCGGCCCGGAGCTCAACCTGGGCCTCGGCCTGCTCCAGCGCCCCCGCCAGGGCGCGCCCCACCGCCTCGGGGCGCCGGTAGGTGGGGATGGCGATGGTCAGGCGCACTCCGCCGGCCTCCTGCTCCCTCATGACCGCTCTGCCTTCTTCGAGCCCTTGGCGGGGCGACCGTACTCGCGCACCCGCATGCCGAAGGCCCCCACCACCATTCCCAGGCCGCCGCGGCTGGAGACCTCGTGGCGGGCCTGGGCCTCCACGCGCCCGCTCAGGCGGGCCGCTGCCCCGCGCAGACCGTCGCGGGCGGCCTTGGCCGTGCCCCGGGCCGCATAGGCCAGGCGCAGAGCACCGCGCGATCCGGAGGCGGTCTGGATGCGCACCCGCGCCCAGGAGGAGCCGGAGCGGTAGGCGCGCTGGAGGACCCAGGTGCGGGTGGCCCGCTCCCGGGGCACCCGCTTGGTGACCACCGCGGAGGCGGCGAAGCGGATGACGCCCCCGGCCAGGGTCAGCTGCCGGGTGAACAGCGAGTCCTCGCCACCGGTCAGGCCGTAGCGCGGGTCGAATCGCAGCCCCGCCCGTCGCACCACCGCCATGTCCAGCAGGAGGTTGCCGGTGTCGGCGCTGCGCACCTGGGCCCCGTCGGGCGCCTCCCAGGAGTCGAATGCGCCCGAGGCGCTCACCCAGGCGTTAGGCGGGGACTCGAAATCAGGCGGGGTGGGGCCGGTCACGGCAGCGCAGCCGCCATCGCTCCAGGCCGAGACCAGGGCCTCGAGCCATCCGGGGGCGGGAACCTCGTCGTCGTCGATGAAGACCAGCAGGGCGCTGTCCGCGGCCTCATCCAGGGCCCGGTTGCGGCCCGCGACGATCCCCGGCTCGGGCTCATGGACGTAGTCGAGCCGCGCGCCGGCCTCCTGCTGGTCGGCAGCCAGGGCCTCCTGGGCACGGGCGACGACGGGGCGCGCCCCGGCATGAGGGTCGTTGTCGACGATGAGGACCCGGGCCTCATGGTCCGGGGCCAGGGCGCGGGCCTGCGCGACGAGCTCGGGCAGCACCGCCTCCAGGTAGGCGTTGCGCCGGTAGGTGAGCATGGCCAGCGTCAGGCGCTGGGAGCCCCGGGGCTGGGGCTGGTCCGCCCCGCCCCCGGGGCGGGGGCGGCTGTGGCCGATCCTGGTGGGCACGGTGGGCGCACCTCTCCTCGTGGTCTTGTCCCGGTACCGGCGATCCGCCTGTCCCGGCGGCCCAACGGTACTATTCCAGGGCGCCTGTCGCCCACATCCCGGGGTGCGGGCCCGGGTCGCCCGCCATGCTTTCCTCCGGTCCACTCGCGGGCCGGCTCGGCCCATGCCCCGACCCGGCCCCGCCCCACCCCCATCGAAGGACATCATGAGCACCGAGTCATTCCATGGCATCTTCCATGGCATCGCCGATGCGCCGTCGGCGCCGACGGCGGATGAGGCGGCCCTGCTGGCCCGTACCGCGATCATCGTCGTCAACTACGACTCGGCCGATCTGCTGGCGCGCAACCTGGCCGCTGTGGGCGACGCGGCCCCGGAGGCGCGGGTCGTCGTGGTGGACAACTACTCGACCGCCGGAGCCCGAGGGCGGATCACCGAGCTGGCCGCCCGCCACGACTGGACCACGGTGCTGCCGGAGTCCAACACGGGATTCGGCGGAGGCATGAATCTGGGGGCGGCCCGGGCGGTGGCCGACGGCGCCGAGCTCCTGGTCCTGCTCAACCCCGACGCCGTCATCGAGCGCGCGAGCCTGCTCGCCCTGGTGGCGCGCGCGGCCGCCAGCCCCATGGCCCTGGTGGGGCCGGTGATCGCGGACTCCTCGGGGACGACCGTCTCCGATGGCCATGTGGTCTGCCTGGCGGACGGCTCCATGCGCTCGCGCCGCTCGCGCCGCCCGATCCCGCCGGGAGGCACGCGGCCCTGGCTGTCGGGGGCCTGCCTGGCGCTGTCCACCGCGCTCTTCGAGGCAGCCGGCGGATTCGATGCGCGCTACTTCCTGTACTGGGAGGATGTGGACTTCTCAGCCCGGGTCATGGCGGCGGGCGGTCGCCTCATCCTGGCCCGCGACGCCCTGGCGGTCCATGACGAGGGCGCCACCCACGCCCAGGCCGATCAGAGCCAGCGCGCCATGTCCCCGACCTACTACTACTACAACATCCGCAATCGCCTGCTCTTCGCGGGCCTCCACCTGGATGCGGCGGCCCAGCGCCGGTGGGTGGCCACGGCGATCCCCACGGCCACGGAGGTCATCCTGCGCGGGGGCAAGCGCCAACTGCTGAGCTCCTGGCGCCCGCTGGTCACCGCCGCGGCCGCCACTCGGGACGGCCTGGCCCTGCGGCGCGCGGCGCGCCGCGGCACCCTGCCCGCGGCGGATCAGCCCCTGCCCCGCTGAGAGCCCCATCCGCGCACTCCTGCGCACCACGGGGAGCGCCCCGAGCGCCCCGCGCGTCCCCGCAACGTCCCCGACCTCCCCGCGGTCCACCCGGGCCGCGCCAGTCCGCCCCAGTCCGCCCGGGCCCCGGGGGCAGCAATGCCAGTGTTTGTCATGAACGCTGGGTTCACCCCCGTCCGCCCGGGAGGCCCGGGCCCTCCCCGAGCACTCCTGGTGGGCAGCTCTCGACCGCACCTCAACCGCGCCTCTACCGCACAGGCCGGGCCGGCCGCTCCCGTGGGAGTGGCCGGCCCGGCCTGGCAGCACCACAGGGTCAGTGCTGCTTGATGGTGATGCCCTCGATGGCCAGGGTGACCGTGTCGGGGCCCGCCGATCCGGACATGTAGGTGTTCAGGCCCACGCGCCCGGCGTCCTTGAGGTTCTCGTCATTGTCGACGATGTCGGTCCCCCACTCCTCGGGCTCGGTGTCCCCGACCCAGAGCTTGGCCTGGACCGCCGTGGACTTCTCACCCGAGACGACCATGCGCAGGTGCAGGGTCTGCCCCGGCTGGTAGGCATCGGTGAGCAGGATCGTGCCCAGCGCGGTCTCCCTGCCCTGGACCACCTTGGAGATGGTCGCCACCGGCGGACCGGCGGCGCCGACCCGGACCGTGGCCTGGTACTGACCGGCGTCATTGCCCCGAGCGACGTAGGAGACGAAGGCTCCGTTGCCGCCGGGAAGAGCGTCCAGGGAGAAGTCGACGACGGCGTCGGTGGAGGTCGACTCCAGCACCTCCGAGCCGATGGAGCTCGAGGACCGGGCGCCGGCCATGGCCACGCGCCCCGCCGAGTCACTGGTGGACAGGGAGTCGGCGTTCCAGATCGGGGTCCACGAGCCACCGGTGTCGGCCTTGCCCCAGCCGCGCGAGGTGGTGCGGTCGAAGCCGTCGGCCAGCAGGACGGATCCTGTCTCGGGGGTCTTGGGGTCCTCCTTGTCGGGCTCGACCTCCTTGCCGCTTCCCAGGGTGTAGTGCGTGGCGACCTGGGAGGGGCCGAGCGGGGCGCCGTAGACGGCGACCTCGTCGATATCGGCCTGGATGTAGTAGTTGGAGGGCGCCCCGTTGACTCCCTGGAGGGAGTCGCCGCCCACGCGCCAGTAGCCGGAGTAGGACTGGCCGGAGGTGAAGGAGGCGTCCGAGGCGGCCACCTTGCCGTCCACGTAGAGCGTGGCACCGGAGGTGGGGCTGAGTGTGGCCACGATGTGGTGCCACTCGCCGTCGTTGACCGCCTTCTCCGTGGTGATCGTGTTGACCTGCCCCGGGTAGAGCATGAAGCTGACGGTGCCGTCATTGCGCATGTAGACGATGCGGTCGCGCTGGGAGGAGCTTCCCGTGCGCGAGGAGCCGAAGCCCATGATGGCGCCTCCGCGGGCGGTCTCGGTGCGCACCCAGGTCTCCATGGTGAAGCTGGAGGGGGCGGGAACGGCCGAGTTCGTGTACCCGTTGCTCAGGGACCGGCCCTGCGAGCTGAGATTGAGGGCCGATCCGGTGTCCAGGAAGGACTCAGCGCCCCAGGAGTAGTTGGAGCCGAAGAGCCGCAGGTTGCTGCCGGCCACGAAGTCGGCGGCGCTGGCTCCACTGGTCTCATCCATGGGCCAGTAGTGGGCGGCGCCGTCGGCCAGGACGCGCCCGCCGTAGGGGCTCAGTCCCTCGCCCTCGGCGGCCGTGACGGTCACCCAGTCCGAGTGGGTGAAGGCCCCCCAGGGATCGGTGACGACGACGCGGTAGCGGTGAGTGGCCCCGGGGGCGACGACGTCGGTGGCCGAGAGCATGGAGCTCTCCCAGAATCCGGCGGTGACCGTCTGGGTGGAGATCGGCTCGGAATTGCGGGTATCTCGGTAGACCGTGTAGGTCAGGGTCTTGTCATCCCGATCCCAGTTGGTGGGGAAGGACAGGGTGACCACGCCGGCGCGCTCAGAGGAGGCGGTGACCTTGTAGGCACCGCCCTTGACCATGGGGCCCTGCTCATTGGGGGCGATGTCGCGGCGGGCGAAGCGCACCAGGCCCTGCTGGGCCTTGCCGTTGACGCTGGGGAACTCCCCGCCGAAGACGACGTACTGGTCATTGCCCTCAACGGTCCAGGCGGCCTGGTCGGTCTTGGTGATCTTGCCGGCCTTGAACTCGGGGTAGAAGTTGAGGTTGGTGGTGGCGTTGGTGCCCTGGAAGTCGGTGTAGCCGCGCTTGGAGTTGGGCTTGACCACACCGGTGGCGCCGTTGACGAAGGCCACTGCGTTGTGGTAGCGGTGCGGGGCCGACTCGGGCAGGCCACCGATGTTGGAGCAGTCGTGGGTGTGGCTGGTGGAGTAGACGACGTCGCCAGCGGAGTGGACGTCGTAGGAGTCCCCGTGGCAGTCCGCCATGAAGTCCAGGTCGCCGGTGGCCCAGTTGGCGCGGAAGGTTCCCTCGAATGCGCCGGACTGGGAGTAGGAGACCCCGTAGAGCCCCTTGTCATCGGCGACCAGGCTCATGACCGAGCCCCAGATGCCCGCGGTGCGCACGAGCTTGTTGATGTTGTTCTTCCGCAGGGAGCCGTCGTTCTCCAGGATGGCCAGGCCGTAGCCGGGGTTCTGCGAGCCCCCCACGGAGGTGAAGGCGCCGCCGATGGCCACGGCGCTGCTGTCGGCGGCCACGGCGATGGTGCGCACGTAGAGGTCGTCGACCTTGGCGGAGAAGTCCGTCAGGCGCTGGGCGCCCAGGTCGACGGCGGCCACTCGCTGACGGTCGGCGCGATTGACCTGGGTGAAGGCGCCGCCGATGTAGAGGGTGGAGCCGTCCGGCGAGAGCTCCACGGCCTTGACCGAGCCGTTGGCGGCGGCCGCCAGGGGCACGCGCTGGCCGGAGGCGGCGCTGACCGCGCCGACCCTCCAGGTGGTCTCTCCGTTCAGGGAGGTGAAGTCTCCGCCGATGTAGAGGGTGGAGCCATCGGGGGAGGCCTCGATGGAGTTGATCCTGCCGTTGGTGGAGGGGGCCCAGTCCGTCATCTCGCCGGTGGTGATGTCGTAGGCCACGGCGTTGGCTCGGGAGGTTTCGTTCTGTCCGGCCGCTGAGCCGGCGGGGCGGGCGCTGGAGAAGTCGCCCACCGCGTAGACCGTGTTGCCGACCACGGCCTGGTCCCAGACCACGCCGTTGATCTGCACGGTGGGCAGGGCGTCGGCGGAGACGGTGGCAGGGAGCCCTCCCCCACCGCCCGGTGAGGCGGGCTCAGCAGCGGCAGGTGTCACGGGAAGGGTCAGTGCGGCCAGGCCCAGTGGCAGGGCCACAGACACGGCCACGAGGCCGCGCAGTATGCGAGCGGTTCTCACGCGCACTCCGTTTCATGATGATCATGGGACTAAGGGAAATACCGGAAAAATGGGAACCGGCAGTGGGCGCTGGCGACCAGGCCCGGACTGGCTCAGAGTACATCGACAACTCAGCCTCTGTCCTATTGTTGAGACTCACAAAAGAGTCACAATCGTGACAGTGCGGGCGGGGCTGTCCACCAGCCCCGCCCGCACTGTCACGATCAACACAATCAGCTGGGAGCGGCCCCCTCGAAGACCGCCGCAGGATAGCCCGCCCCCATGTCGACGACGATGCGCACCTTCCCACGACCTTCAGCAGGGACGGTGAAGGCGCGCTCGATCGCCAGCGACTGCCCTGCGGCAAGGGATGCCGGAATGACATCCGATGACGTGACGATCTCCTGGGCGGGTGTGCCCTCATCGCCGTAAGAAACGGTGATCACCAGGCCGCTCAGTGCCAGATCCGCGCCGGAGGTGTTTGACACCGTGACCGGGACCACGATTCCGGGACCGCCAATCTCACCCGGACCCGCAGCCAGGTCCTGGGATCGGATCTCCCCGATCTGCAGGGCGACGTCGTTGTTGACGGTGACGGCCTCATCGGTGCCCACCGAGTCGAGCTGATCGGCGCCCAGGTCCCCCGACTCGACGGCCTCGGTGTTGACGGCGGAGGCCCGAGGGGTGGTCAGCTGGGTGGGTGCTGTGGTGGCGTCCGGGGTCCCGACTGGGCGGGAGCTCGCGGCACTGGCGGCGGTAGCCGAAGAGCCGCTCGCGGAAGCGGATCCGGAGGCCCGTGTCTCATCACCGCCTCCGGAGCAGGCGGCGAGGGACAGGGCGAGCAGGGCGGGAAGGATGAGGAGGCGTGAGCGTGACACGCCGCCCAGCCTACGGCCTCCAGCGCCCATCGGCACACCCCGACCCAGGCTCCCGGGCCGCCCCCTAGCGCGTAAGCGATGCACGATCACCACCACCACCATCTATTGTTGCCGCCCCAGTCGTCATCGTCGTCATCATCGTCGTCATTGTCACCGCCATTGTTGTTCCCGTTGTTGTCGCCGCCGCCGTTGTCGCCGCCGTTATCGCCACCGCCGTTGTTGCCGCCGTTATCGCCACCGCCGTTGTCGCCGCCGTTGTTGTTACCGTTGTTGTCGCCGCCGTTATCGCCGCCGCCGTTGTTGCCGCCGTTGTCGCCACCGTTGTTGTTGCCGCCGGTGACGGAGAAGCGAACAAGACCCTGCTGAGCCATTCCCTCCACGGCCGGGAACTCCCCGCCATAGACGATGTACTGGTCGTTGCCCTCCACGGTCCAGGTGGCCTGGTTGGTATTGGTGATGGTGCCGATCTGGAAGACAGGGCGGAAGCCCTCCAGAACGGTGGGAGCGGGCTGCCCCGAGTGATCCTTGTACCCCCACACCCGGTTGCGCTGGACCGTGCCGGTGGCCGCATTGGTGAAGGCGACCGCATGGTAGTAGTTCGTGGAGTCGGGGAAGCCGCCGATGTTGCTGCAGTCGTGGGTGTGACCGGCGATGTAGACAATGCTCGCCGTCGGGTGGACGTCATAGGAGTCGCCGTGGCAGTCGGCCAGGAAGTCCAGGTTGCCCGTGCTCCAGTTGGCGCGGAACATCCCCTCGATGGTCCCCTCGGAGCGGCTGTGGGAGTAGGCCACGCCGTAGAGCCCACTGGCGTCGGACTTCAGGCTCATGATGCCGGCGTTCTCGTTGGCATTGCGCACCACGGAGGTGATGTTGTTGTGGCGCAGCGAGCCGTCCGGCTCCAGGATCGCCAGGCCGTAGCCCGGATCGGAGGAGCCGCCCACCGAGGTGAAGGATCCGCCGATGGCCACGGCGCTGCCGTCGGCCGCCACGGTGATGGAACGGACCTGGGAGTTGTCCACCTCGGGGGCGAAGTCGGTCAGCGCCTGGGTGCCCAGGTTGAGCGCCGCGGCCCGGGAACGGCCCGAGTTGTTGATCTGCGTGAAGGAACCGGCCATGTAGAGCGTGGAGCCATCGGGGGAGATCTCCAGGTCCCTGACCGCGGCATTGGCCGAGGCGCCCAGGGCCTGACGGGCACCCGCAGCATTGACCGCCCCCACGCGCCAGGTGTTCTCACCGTTGAGGGTGGAGAACTGCCCGCCCAGGTAGATGGTGGATCCGTCCTTGGAGGCCTCCACCGCATAGATGGCCCCATTGGTGGTGGGCGCCCAGTCCAGAAGGGTGCCGGTGGTGATGTCATAGGCCAGCGCATTGGCCCGGGGAGTCTCGTTCTGACCGGGTGCCGACCCGGCGGGACGCGCATTGTCGAACTTCCCGACGGCGTAGACAACATTTCCCACCACAGCCTGGTCCCACACGACGCCGTCGATCTGGACCGTCGGCAGGGGCGTGGGCGAGGCGGGAACCGGGTCGGCGGCCTGGGCGGGCGCCGTTACTCCGGGCAGCAGGCCGATGAGGGCGAGGGGGAGGGCCGCCGCTGCGGCCAGTGCGGAGCGCGCACGGCGTGCAAAACTCACGAGAACTCCGATCTTGAGCAAGGGGAACGGGCGAATCGGCGAGAGGGGAATCACGGCTCCAGGGAGCACGGCACCCGCCGGGCCCTCAGAGTAACCCACAGATAACACTTGGGTAACAGAATCCTGGGACGAACCTTCGAGATTGCCGTGAGCATGGTCACTCGGGGTGCTCGCCCGCGCTGATCCTCGCCGACACGCGCCGGTCCCGCCCGCCCTCGTCACCGCTGCGCCTCGGCCGGCTGGCGCTGAGCCCCCTCGGGAGCATCGCCCTGCGGGTCGACGGCTGGCTGCTGGCCCTCAGGGGCCCCCTCCGGGGGCTGCGCGCCGTCCGCGCCCCGAGCGGCCCCGGCCCCCTTGCCAGCATCGTCCTCGGCGTCGTCGTCCTGCTGATCGGCATCGTCGTCCTCGGGCGCCTCACCCGCCGTCAGGGTGATCGTCTCGGAGCGCGTCCACGCCCCCCACTGATCCCAGACCACCACCACGTAGGTGTGAGTGGACCCCGGCTCCACCGTGTCGCGGGCCACGACCTCTCCGGTCTCCCAGTAGGCGCGCCTCTGCTTGGAGTTCCACACGGCGGTCTTGGCCTGGTAGTCCTCCAGGGTCTTGCCCTCGGTGTCGTCACGATAGAGGGCGTAGGTCAGGGTGGCGTCATCACGGTCGCGCCTGTAGGGGATGCGCAGCTCCACCTCGCCCGAGTCGGTCACCGAGGCCTTGATGCCCGGCTCGCCGGGATCGGTGGGGCCCTCCTGATTGGGCGCCACATGCCTGCGGGCGAAGCGCACCAGTCCCTGCTGGGGCTTGCCATTGACGCTGGTGAACTCCCCTCCGTAGACCAGGTAGTCCCTACTGGCCTCCACCGTCCACGTCGCCTGGGTCATCCCGGTGTGAGTCCCGGGAGCGAACTCGGGGAAGAACTGCTGCACGGAGGCCGCGGGCTGACCGGTGTGGCTGGCGTAGTGAGGTTCGGGGCTGGGCTGGACCGTCCCCCTGGCCGTGGCCGAGAAGGCGGGGGCGTGCCAGTGCTGGCGGGGCTCGTTGGTCTCGGGGAACCCTCCGATCATCGAGCAGTCATGGGCATGGCTGGCCACATAGACGATGTCACCGGCGGGCTGGACGTCATAGGAGTCGCCATGGCAGTCGGCCATGAGGTCGATCTGGCCCCCCTGCCAGTCGGCGCGCAGCATGCCCTCGAAGTTCCCCTCCCCGGAGTAGAACACGGCGTAGAAGCCGCGATCGTCCCCCGACAGGTTCATCGCGCCGCTGAACTGCCCGCCCGAGGAGACGACGTCGGCCAGGCCCAGTTCGCGCAGCGTGCCATCCACCCCCATGAGCGCCAGGCCGGGAGTGGCCTGGCCATCGACCGAGGTGAAGGAGCCCCCCAGGGTCACGGCCGAGTTGTCCGGGGCCACGGCGATGGAGCGCACGGAGAAGTCGGCGATCTTCGGGGCGAAGTCGGTCACCGAGCCGGATGCCAGATCGACGGCGGCCGCCCTCGCGCGGTCCTTGCCGTTGAGCTCGGTGAAGGCCCCGCCCAGGTAGAGCGTGGAGCCGTCAGGGGACACATCCATGGCCTCGACGACGCTGTTGGCCCCCAGCCCCAGCTCCTTGCGCTCACCGCTGGAGGCGTCAACGGCACCCACCCGCGCTGTGGCCTCGCCGCCCACCTGGGTGAACTCCCCGGCCAGATAGATGGTGGAGCCGTCCGGCGAGGCCTCGACCTCGAGGATCTGCGCATCGACCTGGGGACTCCAGTCCAGCATCTCCCCGGTGGTGATGTCATAGGCCAGCGCATTGGTCCGCGGCGTCTCGCTCTCACCCGGCGCAGCCCCGGCCGGACGGGCGGAGGTGAACTGGCCCACGGCGTAGACCGTGGTGCCCACAACCTCCTGATCCCAGACGACGCCGTCGATCTGGACCGTGGGCAGGGCGTCGGCGGCGACGGTTTGAAGGGGACGATCGGAGTCCTCCTTCTTCGCCTCCTCCCCCTGGGCGGGGCTGCCGGTCACCAGCGCCCCCAGGGGAAGGGCCAGGGCCAGGAGCAGGGCCGCGCCTCGGCCCCCGCCCGCTCGGGCCGCGCTGCCCACTCGTATTGTTCGAGACCGGCTCGCCTCGGGTATCGGGCGCCGCTCACGCTCGCCCCGATTGGCCGCCCGGAGTATCGGGATAGTCCTCAACACAGCTTCCTCCATGGTGGATCGGCTCATCGCCGGGCCCGAGCCATGACGCACCACGGGAGCGAGATCACGGCAGAGTCGCTAGAGTCGCTAGAGTCTCGCTAGAGTCGCTGCGGAGCCATGGAGAGTCACAGCACGAGCCCGGCACTGACGGTCTGCGCATCATCCTGGCCCCCATGCCTCACATAGGTCTATGGTCCGTATTACCCATGGCACGTTGTGGGATATCTCCCTAGCGCCGTGATCCACGGCGCTCTACAGCGATCCACAGCGATCCACGCCGCCCGCCCCCGCCACGCAGCCCGGCTCCCGGCGCGACCCTCCCCAGCCGATAGGCTGAGGGCCCTCCCAAGGAAAGGCCCACCGTGACTCCCTCCGACCGCCTGCGCATCGCGATGATCGGCACCCGCGGCGTCCCCGCGCGCTACGGGGGCTTCGAGACGGCGATCGAGGAGGTCGGACAGCGCCTGGCCGCGCGCGGCCATCAGGTCCTGGTCTACTGCCGCAACCCCGAGCCGGGCACCCCTCTGCCCCGCACCTACCTGGGCATGCGCCTGGTGGAGCTGCCGGCGGTCAAGAACAGGAGCCTGGAGACCCTGAGCCACACGGCCCTGTCCGTGGCCCACCTCCTGCGCCGGGTGCCCCCGGATGCCGCCTTCGTCTTCAATGCCGCCAACGCCCCCTTCCTGCCGGCGCTGCGAGCCGCGCGCATCCCCGTGGCCACCCATGTTGACGGCCTGGAGTGGCGGCGCGGCAAGTGGGGCCCCACGGGCCAGCGCTACTACCGGGCCGCCGAGGCCGCCGCGGTGCGCTTCTCCGACGCGCTCATCGCCGATGCCCAGGGCATCGCCGACTACTACGCCGAGGAGTTCACCGCCCCCACCGAGCTCATCGCCTACGGCGCCCCCCGGGTTCGGGCCGACGCCGCCCGCCTGGCCGAGCTGGGCCTGGAGTCCAAGGCCTTCCACCTGGTGGTGGCGCGCTTCGAGGTGGAGAACCACGTCGACGTCATCGTCGAGGGCTATGCGGGCTCCGGGGCGCGGATGCCGCTGGTCGTCGTCGGCTCAGCCCCCTACGCCGATGAGTACACCGCCCGGATCACCTCCCTGGCCGACTCCCGGGTGCGCCTCCTGGGGGGCGTGTGGGACCAGGACCTGCTGGACGCGCTGTACTGCGGGGCGCTGACCTACCTGCACGGCCACTCGGTGGGCGGCACCAATCCCTCCCTGCTGCGGGCCATCGGCGCGGCCACGGCGGTGGATGCCTTCGACGTCTCCTTCAACCGCGAGGTGCTGGGCCCGGCCGGCCGCTACTGGTCGACCCCCCAGGAGGTGGCCGGCCTCATCGAGTCCGCCGAGGCCGGCGCCCCCGCCCAGGTGGAGCGGGGCCGCCAGAGCCTGGAGCGCGCCGCCCTCTACGACTGGGATGACGTGGCCGCCCGCTACGAGGAGCTGGCCCGGCACCTGGCCACGACGGGCCCCGTGCGCCATCGCCCCTCGGGGCGCCGCACCGGGAAGGTGCCGCGATGAGCCGGATCCTGGTGGCCCACCCCTCCCCCGATCTCTACGGCTCGGACTGGCAACTGGTCGAGACCATCCATGGCCTCATCGAGGCGGGGCACCGGGTCAACGCGGCCCTGCCCCTGGACGGCCCCCTGGTCCCCGTGCTGCGCGAGGCCGGGGCGCATGTGGCCGTGCTGCCCTTCACCGTGCTGCGCAAGGCCCTCATGAGCCCGCGGGGCCTGGCCGGCCTGAGCCTGCGCTCCGGGCCGGAGATCGCCCGGCTGCGCGCCCTCATCCGCGCCTCGGGCGCCGATCTGGTCCTGAGCAACACGGTGACCATCCCCTGGTGGCCGGTGGCGGCCCGTGCCGCAGGCGTGCCGGTCCTGGCCCATGTCCACGAGGCCGAGGACACCCAGCACCGCATCATCCGCACCGGGCTCAACGCCCCGCTCCTGGCCGCCGACCGCATCGTGGCCAACTCGGGGGCGGCGCGCCGCGCCCTGCTGGGCGTCCAGCCCTCTCTGGCGGGGCGCACCATCGTCGTGCACAACGGCGTGGCCGGCCCTCCCCGGCCGCCCGCCCCGCTGCGCGCTCGCGGGCCCGAGGACCCCTTCCGCATCGCCATGGTCGGGCGCCTGTCCCCCCGCAAGGGCGTGGATGTGGCGCTGGAGGCCGTGGCCCTGCTGCGCCACCAGGGCGTGGACGCCTCGCTGACGGTCTGCGGCTCGATCTTCCCCGGATACGAGTGGTATGAGGCAGAGCTGCGCGAGCGCGCCGGGGCGGCGGACCTGGCCGGCCATGTGGCCCTGGCCGGCTATGTGCGCCCCACGTGGCCGGTGCTGGAGGAGGCCGACGCCGTCGTCGTGCCCTCCCGGGCAGAGCCCTTCGGCAATACGGCCGTCGAGGCCATGCACGCCGCCCGCCCACTGGTCGCCTCCCGGGTCCAGGGGCTGGCGGAGGTCGTGGCCGATGAGGCCACCGGCCTGCTCGTGGAGCCGGAGAGCCCGGCCGCCCTGGCCGGCGCCCTGGGTCGCCTGGCACGCGATCCGCAGGCAGCCGCCGATCTGGCTGAGCGCGGCGCTATCGAGGCCGCCGAGCGCTTCTCCACCGCCGGCTACCGGGCCACCATGGCCGGGATCGTCGCCGATCTGCTGCGGCGCTGAGCGCCACGGCGCCGGCTCAGCGCTCGGCGGGGCGCAGCGGGTCGTCCACCAGTGCCAGGCTGAGATCCACCGGTCCCTCCAGGGGCTGGTCGGGCCGCTCGAAGGGCACGACGCCGTCGCACAGGAAGACGGCCATCTCGACAAAGCTCGAGTGGGCCGCGCCGACGAGGTGCTGGGCCGAGGCCAGGAGGTAGAGATCGGTCAGCGCCGAGCGCACCCCAGCGGTGGTGTTGTAGCCGCCCTTGTCCTCCAGGGCCACGCAGCCGCTGAACTCCTGCATGAGGCGGGCCTGGGCCCCGACGGTGTCGCAGGACAGGAAGAAGGGGACATCCGGGTGCTCGGCACGGATCTGGCGCATGCGCTGGGCGAACCACTCCACCGGGGAGGTCTCGATGGTCCGCGCATGGGACACGGCATGCGTGCGCACCTGCACGCCCACATAGGGCCGGGAGCGCAGGTGCTCATCGAAGATCGCCCCCACCCGCTCGGCGATGGCATCCACGGGGCGCAGGTCGCGCAGGGCCTCGGTCCAGTGGCGCGGCCCCCCGGCGCCCTCCTGCCAGGCCGGATCGCTCCATGTCACCGGGAGACCGCGGGAGCGGATCTGCCATAGTCGCGATGCCCGCAGCCGCTCGTCGATGACCGTGCCGCGCGGGTCGCGCAGGGGGAAGAGCGGGGACATCGCGCGCGAGACCTGCCAGGGCACCGAGCGACCGGCGTCGAAATGCCACAGGTCATCCATATGCGGACCGAAATGCGCGTCGGTGCTCCACACGTAGAGCAGCTCGCGGTCCTCGGCCTCGGCCAGGGCCTGGGCGGACAGCAGCGCGCGCACCCGGTTTCCCAGGCCGTCGCGCCGACCGGTGTAGATGAGCAGGGCCTTTCGGCCGCCACGAGGTGAGGTCATGGGCATGGGTGGGCTCCTTGGGGAGTTGGAGTGTGGAGCGGGGCCTGCCGGGGGGGGGGGGGGGCAGGGGTCAGGAGGAGGCGCGCAGCTCGAGGTACCACTTGGGCAGCGCCGCTGCCAGATAGGCCGCGTAGCCCAGCAGCATGATCCCGTAGACCCACAGGAAGACCACCGGCTCGAAGCGGATCATGAGCACGAAGCACATGAGCCCGTAGTCGGTGGGCACTGAGAGCACGGACTTGAGCAGCCCGGGCCTGGCCTCATCCCGGGCCAGGGGGGTGCCGCCGTGGTGGCGCAGCTGATAGGTGAGGATGTAGCTGAAGAAGTGGACGCTCTGGACCGCCCCGAAGGCCAGGGGCACGAGCAGGGCGGCATCGGGGACCTCGGTGAAGCGGAACAGGGCGATGGCGATGGCCGTGTGGATGGTGGCCAGCTTGATGGAGTCGGCGACGTGATCGAGCCACTCCCCCGCCCGGGACCCGCCATGGCGCAGCCGGGCGAGCTGGCCGTCAGCGGCGTCGAGGGCATAGCCGAGCATGAGCAGCAGGGCGGTGGAGACCGCGGCGAGGACGCTGGGCCTCCACAGGGCGATCAGGGCGATGCCCGTGTAGGTGCAGGCGGCCGACAGCGCGGTGACCTGATCCGGGGTCATCCCCCATCGGTGGGCGACGGCGGCCAAGACCCTTCCTGCGGGGCGGTTGATGATCCGCGAGTACAGGGGCGCGCCCGCATTGGACTTCTGCGCGCGCGACAGCGCCCGGATGTTCTCGGCGACACTGGCCGTCATAAGCGATCCTCTCGGTTGCGGCCTCATGGCCGGCTGGGGTCGGGCCGGCGGGGCACGGAGTCAGTATCGCCCCGCCCGGCATCCTGAGCCGCATCGGCGGCCCGGTCCGGGCGGACCGCGGCCCCATCGCCGCCTTCAGCGGCTGAGCCGGCTGAATCGACCGGGTCGGCAGGATCGGCAGGATCGGTGGGGTCAGCCGGCTTCGCGGGCCCTTCGCCGTCCTGCTGCTCGTCGTCGGCCGCCTCCCTGCGGCGCCTGGCCACATCGCGGTGCACCCACCAGCCGAAGGGCAGCAGCTGGCACAGCACCACGGAGATCACTGATCCCAGGATCGGGCCGGCGGCGCCGAAGGGGCCGATGAGGCTCCAGGAGATCACGAAATTGGCAGGCACCAGCACGAGCACCGGGATGACCTGGAATCTCAGACCACGCGGGTCGGTCATGTACATCCCCAGGGGCTGCTTGGCGGCCTCGACGGCCACGTAGGTCGCGAAGGAGAGCACGAGGATGGCCGGCAGCCGGATCTCGCCGTCGGAGAGCAGGCGGGCCGCCCAGGGCGTCAGGGCTGCCAGGCACAGGCCCGCCAGCAGCCCCCCGCCCCCGAAGAAGGCGGCCGGGGCGAAGGGGCTCTCGATCTGCCCGCGGGCTCGGGCGCGGGCGAACATCGGCCACATGGCGACCCCGGCGACCATCACCGTCTGAGTCAGGAGGTTGAAGAGGGTCGAGGCCAGGTTGTACTGGGCCAGGGCCTCGGAGCGGCCCAGGTGGGACAGCAGCAGGCGGTCGGTCTGGAAGGCGATGGGGATGGCCAGGGACATGAGGAGCTGGGGGCCCGCGGTGGACCGGATGGGCACGCCGCGCACCGAGCGCAGGCGGGGGACATCGCGCACCGCCTGGCGGAGCATGGGGCTGGTGATCCGCCAGGCCACGACCACGCAGACGATGGAGACCAGGGTGTTGGCCGCGTAGGACAGGACAGACACGGCGTTGCCCGCCTCCAGGCGAGCAACGATGACGGCCAGCAGCATGCAGCTCATGGCCGGGGAGACCAGTCCCTGGCTGATGACCTGAGTGGCCGAGCGGCCCAGCCCGATGACGATGCGCTGGCCCACTGACAGCGGCAGCGCCATGGCGTAGATGATGAGGCAGATCGTGGCGGTGGCCCCGCCGCCCTCCATGAGCTTGGCGCCCAGCAGGGCGGGCCACAGCCCCATCAGGCCGATCACCACGGCCACGGTGGAGATGATGAGCGCCGAGGCCAGCAGGGCGCGAATGGCGGTGGTGACGGTGCGGCGCACCGCGGAGTCACGGGAGGGGTCGGCTGAGCCCGCCACCGTGTTGAGGATGACCGCCCCGATGCCCAGGTCCGTGAAGGGCATGAGCGTGGGGAAGGAGGCCAGCAGACCGTACTGGGCGTAGGCGTCGGCGCCGAAGTGGCCGATGATCAAACGCGTGTTGATCAGCCCGAACAGGCCGGTGAGCACCATGACCACCATCTTGGCCCCGGCGGCCCGGCCCACGGAGGACCAGGCCCCGGCTCGCTTGGAACCACCGCCAGGGCTTGTCATCTGCTCCTCGTTTCCTGCGCCGGACGGCCCGCGGCCGCCCACCCTCGACACCCGGGTCGCTGGCCATCACATGTTGTTGAAAGTGTGAAAGAACAGGTCTTCAACACCGGTCCTGTCAGGGGAAATCCGCTCATGGGCGCTCGCAGGAACCCGGGCCCCCGACGAGCGCGCCTCAACCGAACGTCTTGTGCATAACAGAATCATTGTTTACTACCAACCCCGCTTTACGCTATTGTGACTTTCAATCCGTGGAGGGCACGCCCTCACGCCTCGGGGACCTTGTGGCGGTATCATGCGGATCAGGGGCAACCCTGAATGTCTCCTGAACACCTACTCCTAGACACGTGAGCACCACCATATCGTAGTGGACCTGTAACATACGCGTCGAGTCCCGTCGGCAAAATCAACCACCCCCCACCCTGCGACCTTGGCCACTTCCTACAATTCACCCCCGCAACCCTTAGTAGCATTCTCAATCCGTAGGCCGCCAATGGCGCGCCTGCGTCCTCCCAACCCACCCACGATCCCAAGCGGAGACCGCCTTGACTACTTCGACACTGACGCTGCCCCGCGCTGAGCAGCAGCAGCGAGCCGCATCGGCACCTGGGGCGACTCTGACCACTGTGCCACGCAGTCCCTGGGCGCGCATGCGCACGGACCTGGTCATCTGGCTGGTGCTCTCCGACCTGAGCGCGGTGGCCCTGCCGGCCTGGCTCGCCACCTTCATCGTCGGACCCTGGCAGGCCTGGCCGGTTGCCGCGATCGGGCTTCTGGCCACGCTGATCTCGTGGTTCCTGGGCTCTTTGGGCATGGACCCCGTCGAGCAGGGCGCGCTGAGCACCGGGCGCCTCGTGTCCGCCGCCGTGATCGCCACGCCGGCGGCCCTCCTGCTGGGTGGAGCGCTCCCCGGGCCGTCCATCACCGGCACCGGCATGGTGGCCGCGCTCGCCCTGCAGACGACCCTGGCCCTCATCGGCCGGATGGTGGAGTCCGGATGGCTGCGCCGCCGCCGGATGGAGGGCCACGGCCTGCGCCGCACCCTGGTGGTCATGGGCTCCGGCGCTCAGCCCATGCTCACTCAGCTGCGCCGCCACCCCGTGGACGGCTTCCTCATCGTGGGATACCTCTCCTCCGGCGAGGACCGCAGCGTGCGCACCGCCGCTGCCGTGCGCGACCCCGAGCACATCGCCACCACGGTGCGCAGCGAGCGGATCGACTCGGTCATGACAGTCGGCTCGGTGCTGCCCGACGACCTGGTGACGATCATGCGGGGCCTGGAGGGCACCTCCGTGCGCCTCATCGTGGCCCCGGGTCTGCAGGACGTGGTGCCCAGCCGTATGCGCGGCCTGTCGGTCACCCACGGCTGGACCGGGCTCATCGCCGTCCAGACGCGGCGCACCCGCGCCCTGGGCAAGGCGATCTTCGACCGCATCGTCGGATTCCTCATCCTGACCGCGGCCTCCCCCGTCCTGGCGCTCACCGCCCTGGCCGTGCGCCTGGACTCCCCCGGCCCCGCCTTCTACACCCAGACCCGAGTGGGGCTCGAGGGCGAGCACTTCACCATGTGGAAGTTCCGCTCCATGCACATCGACTCCGATGCCCGCCGTCGTGAAGTGGTCACGTCCGGTGGCGACGCCGGCAACGAGGTCATGTTCAAGGACCGCCGCGACCCGCGCATCACCCGCGTGGGCAGGATCATTCGCCGCCTGTCCATTGACGAGCTGCCCCAGCTGTTCAACGTGGTCCTGGGCGACATGTCCCTCGTGGGCCCGCGTCCCGCCCTGCCCCACGAGGTGGAGCAGTACGACGACGAGGCCCTGCGCCGCCTGCTGGTCAAGCCCGGCATGACCGGCCTGTGGCAGGTCTCGGGGCGCTCGGACCTGTCCTGGGCCTCGACGGTGGCCCTGGACCGCCACTACGTGGAGAACCGCGGCGGCGCCCTGGACGCCCAGATCTTCCTGAGCACCCTGCGAGCCGTCATCGGCGGGAAGGGCGCCTACTGATGATCGTGGGATACGTTCCCGGCGGCTTCGACATGCTCCATGTCGGCCACCTCAACATCCTCACCGTCGCCGCCCAGCGCTGCGACCACCTCATCGCCGGGGTGGCCACGGATGAGTCCCTGGAGCGGATGAAGGGCCGCAGCCCCATCGTCCCCCTGGTCGAGCGGATGGCCATGGTGACCGCCATGCGGATGGTCGACACCGTCGTGCCTGACTTCGATCAGGACAAGCGCCTGGCCTGGCACCGCAATCCCTTCGATGTCCTGTTCAAGGGCAGCGACTGGGAGGGCACCGACAAGGGTCGCCGCCTCGAGGCTGAGATGGCAGAGGTAGGCGCCCGCGTCATCTACCTGCCCTACACCCCGACCACCTCGTCCACCATGCTGCGACGAACCCTGACCCAGCAGGTCGCAGCCCGTCACCCCCAAGAGGTCATGTGACCACGCCCAGCAGCTCCGAGCCGCAGCCCTCGAGCCGCGGCGCCCGGCCCACCCCGGGCGCCGCGGCCCCGGCTGCTGCTAGCAGCGCATCCCCCAGCGCCTCCCCCAGTGCGTCTCACGCGGAGCGGAGCGCTCCGGGCGCCGCCAGCCGCTCCAAGGACTCC
Source organism: Actinomyces slackii (assembly GCF_900637295.1). NCBI lineage: Bacteria > Bacillati > Actinomycetota > Actinomycetes > Actinomycetales > Actinomycetaceae > Actinomyces > Actinomyces slackii. The sequence continues at coordinate 318,521 of NZ_LR134363.1, forward strand.
AGGGACTCCAGGGACTCCAGGGACTCCAAGCCCGCCCGCAAGGGCAGTGCGCGCGCGGCAAGGAAGGCCAGGAAGGCCGAGAAGGCTGAGAGAGCGGCCAGGAAGGCCGCCCGCAGGGCCGCGGCCGGCGGGGCATCCGCCCAGGCCGCATCGGCCTCCTCGGGGCGCGGTGGCCTCTCGCGCCTGCGCCGAGCCCTGCCCGGCCGGAGCCGGAGCGGCTCACTGCGCGGCACCCGCGGCCCGGAGCGGCGCGCCGCAGTGCGCCGTCGCCTGTCCACCGCCGCGGCCGCGCTGACCGTCATGGCCCTGGCCACGGCCGCCTGGCTCCACGACGGCGTCGCCCAGGCGGATCTGCACCTGCATGACGGCGGCGTGTGGGTGACCTCGACCTCCGATCACCTCGTGGCCCGCCTCAACTACCCCTCCCGGGAGGTCGACGGCGCCATCCGCACCGCCTCGGCGACCTTCGACGTCACCCAGGACGCCGAGAACGTCCTGGTCCCCGACTCCGCCGACGCCACCGTCTCCACCGTCGACCCCTCTCAGGTGGCCTTCACCGAGCGCACCCAGCTCACCCAGGGCCTGAGCGTCCAGCAGGGCGCTGACCGGGTCCTGGCCGCCGACGCCTCCGAGGGCACGATCCGCGCCACCACCGTCGCCACCGTCTCCGCCCTGTCGGCCTCCACCCCCCTGGTGACCGGCATGCCCGACGTCGTGGCCGTGGCCGGCAAGGACGGCGCCATTCACGCCGTGTCGGCCACCACCGGATCGCGCCTGTCACTGCCGGTCAAGGACGCGGGCTGGGACTCCGCCGTCACCGCCGACCTGCCCCTGACCGCGGGCACGGATGTGGCCATCACCGCCGTGGGCGAGCGCCCCGTGGTGCTCGAGCGCGGTACCGGCATCCTCCACCTGTCCAACGGGCAGAAGGTCAACCTGTCCGAGCCGGGCCTGACCCTCCAGCAGCCCGGCCCCGCGGCCGACTCCGTTCTCGTGGCCTCGCGCACCGCCCTGATCAGCGTCTCCCTGGAGGATGGCTCCGTCAGCCGGATCCCGGCCGCCTCGGGCACCGTCCCCGAGGGCGTGGCCGCCCAGCCGGTGCGGCTGGGGCGCTGCATCTACGGCGCCTGGTCCGGCTCGGGGCAGTTCGTGCGGGAGTGCACCGGCCTGGGCGGGGGCAATGAGACCCTCCACAACGAGTCCCTGGCCTCCTCCTCCACCCCCATCTTCCGCGTCAACCGCGATGCCATCGTCCTCAACGACGTGGAGACCGGCAAGGTGTGGCTGCCCGATGAGGAGCTCATCCTCATCGACGACTGGACCGATGTCACCGCCCAGACCGATGACAGCTCCGATGTGGAGGACGACTCGGCCAACATCTCCGAGGAGCAGACCCCGCCGGAGCGCACGGAGGAGAATCACGCCCCCGAGGCCAATGACGACGCCTTCGGCGTGCGCCCCGGGCGCGCCACGCTCCTGCCGGTCCTGGCCAATGACTCCGATCCCGACGGCGATGTCCTGACGGCCTCGGCCACGGAGGCGGGATCGGTCGCCTCGGTGACCAGCGCCCAGGGAGGCCTGGCCCTGCACCTGGATGTGCCCGCCGACGCCACGGGGACCATCACGGTGCCCTATACGGCCAGTGACGGGCGCGGCATGAGCGACTCGGCCACCGCCACGGTCGAGGTCCACGGCTGGGATGTCAACGCCGCCCCCGAGCAGACCACCACCCCCACCCTGTCCCTGACCGAGGGCGCTGTCGGCTCGGTCAGCGTGCTGGGCCACTGGCTGGACCCGGACGGCGACAACGTCTACCTGGTCTCCGCCCAGGGCGAGGGCCTGGACGTCAAGTCCTCCCACGAGGGCACCGTCACCGTCCGGGAGATGGGCGCCGGCACCGGGACCCGGGAGATGACCGTCGTCGTCTCCGACGGCCAGGAGACCGCCACGGGAACCGTGAAGGTCGATGTGCAGTCCGCCGACACCGCCAAGCCGATCCCCAATGCCGACCACATCCGCGTGGTGGCCGGCTCGCGCGTGGTGGTCTCGCCCCTGGACAATGACGTCTCGCCCACGGGGGCGCCGCTGCACCTGGCCGGCGTCCAGGAGGCCCCGGCCGGCACCACCGTCGAGGTCGACCAGCAGGCCGGCGTCTTCACCTTCTCGGCCGAGGCCGCCCAGACCCTCTACCTCACCTATGACGTCCTGGACGGGGCCAACACCGCCCAGGGGCTCGTGCGCATCGACGTCGTCGAGCGCACCGACCCCTCGGTGCCACCCGAGGTGGAGGATGACACCGCCCTGCTGCGCGACGGCGGCGCGACCACCATCGCCCCGCTGTCCAATGACTTCGACCCCTCCGGGGGGATCCTGGTGCTGCAGTCCGTCTCGGCTCCACCGGAGTCGGGCGTGACGGTCACCGTGGTGGACCACTCCCTGCTGCAGATCTCCACCTCCGGGACGGTCCCGCCGAGCACCAGCGTGGAGTACACCGTCACCAACGGCACCGCCACCACCACGGGGCGGGTCTCGATCGTGCCGGTGACCTCCTCGCAGTCCCAGCCCCCCGTGGTCGGCGATGACACGGCCGTCGTGCGCGCCGGCGACGTCGTGACCGTCCCGGTGCTGGACAACGACTCCTCCCCCGCCGGGCTGACGCTCTCGGTGGCCAATGAACTGGGCCTGGCGGGCCCCGAGCTGGGCACCGCCTGGGTCAGTGATGACACCGTGCGCTTCCGCGCCGGTGAGGAGGCGGGACGCACCACCCTGTCCTACACCGCCACCGACTCCCACGGCCAGACCGCCTCGGGCGCCGTGACCATCGAGGTTCGCCCCCGCGACGACGCCAATAACGCCGCCCCCTCCCCCCAGGGCCTGGAGGCGCGCACCGTGGCCGGCTCGGAGGCCACCATCGGCGTCCCCCTGGACGGCATCGACCCCGACGGCGACTCGGTGAGCCTGGTGGGCATGGAGCAGGCCCCCGAGATGGGCACGGTGGAGGTCTCCTCGACCTGGCTGACCTACACGCCCCTGGAGGGGGCCACCGGGACGGACACCTTCACCTATGTGGTCGAGGACCGCTTCGGCTCCCAGTCCACCGCCACGGTGCGCGTGGGCGTGGCCTCGGCGCCGTCCACGAATGCCGCCCCGGTGGCCACCGACGACCTCGTCGTGGCCAGGCCGGGCAGGACCGTGGCCGTCGACGTGCTGTCCAATGATCTGGACGCCGACGGCGACACGCTCAGCCTGGAGGGCAGCCCCACCAGCTCCGATCCCGCCCTGACGGTCTCGACCCGGGCCGGGCGCGTCGTGCTCACCCTGCCCGGCCAGGAGGGCGTCTACGCCGTGACCTACACGGTGGCCGATGGGCGCGGAGGCACCGACACCGGCACGCTGACGGTCCAGGTGGCCCAGGACGCCCCCCTTGTCAACCCGGTGGGCGTGGACGACTACGTGACGGTGGATCAGGTCGATGCCAATGGCAGGGTCACCATCCCGGTGCTGGACAACGACCAGGACGCCGACGGCTCCCCCTGGGACCTGGAGGTGAGCGTGACCGACGCCGACGTCCAGGTCGAGGGCGACTCCCTGTCCATGACCGTGGGCGAGGAGCGGCGCGTGGTGCTCTACACCATCACCGACGCCGATGGGCTGACCGGCAACGCCGTGGTCGTGGTCCCCGCCCGCAGCGAGCTGCGGCCGCGCGTCAACGCCGCCACGGTGCCCATCAAGGTCCCCTCCGACACCTCCACGGATATCCCGCTGTCAGCGCATATCGTCTCGCGGGCCGGGACCTCGCCGGTCATCACCGATGCCGACACGATCCGCACCGGGGCCGGCACTCAGGGCGCCGCCCTATCCGGGGACGGGACCTCCCTGCGCTACACCCCGTCCCAGGGCTTCATCGGGCAGTCCTCGGTGACCTTCACGGTGGCCGACGGCACCGGCTCCGATGCCCTGAGCTCGACGGTCACCCTGCCCATCGAGGTGGTCTCCACGACGAACACCCCACCGGTCTTCACCCCCACGGAGGTAGTGGCCGCCCCCGGGGAGGAGGCCACCACCGTGAGCCTGGCGGCCATGACCACCGACCCAGATCAGGGCGACACCCTGACCTACTCGGCGGGCAGCGCGCCCGCGGGCTTCGAGGTCTCCCTGTCCGGCTCGACCCTGTCGGTCAGCGCCGCTGAGGGCACCGCCGAGGGCGCCACCGGCACGGTGGACATCACGGTCAACGACGGCACCTCGGATCCGGTGACCGCCGCCCTGCCGCTGCGGGCCGGCCCCTCCAACCGCCCGCTGATGACCGCGGCCCCCACGACGATCGACTCCGACGGCTCCCCGGTGAGCGTGGATGTCGCCACCCTGGTGACCAACCCCTTCCCGGACAAGCCCATCACCCTCAGCGGCGAGCCCCGGGTCACCGGGGGCGAGGGCAGCGTCACCGTCTCGGGGACCACCCTGACGATCTCCCCGGCCTCCGGCTTCAACGGCCGCATGACCGTCTCCTACACCGCACTGGACGCCACCGGCTCGGCCTCGCGGGCCGTCACCGGCACGGTGACCGTCACCGTCAAGGGCGTGCCCGGGGCTCCCACCGGGGTGCGCGCCCAGGCCGCGGGCGCCAGCGCCATGACGGTCAGCTGGGCGGCCGGCCCGGACAACGGCTCGCCGATCACCAGGTACACGGTCTCCGAGGTCGGCGGCGCCGGGCGCTGGGTGTGCTCCGGCTCGCCCTGCCGCGCCGATGGCCTGACCCCCGGCAAGAGCTACTCCTTCCAGGTGGTGGCCACCAATGCGGTGGGTGACTCCCCGCCCTCGGCCGCCTCCTCCCCGGAGGTCTTCAACGTCAAGGCCGACACCCCCGGCGCCCCCACCCTGACGGCGGGCCAGGGCCAGATCACCGCGTCCTGGAGCCCGGTGGCCTCCATCGAGGGGGTGTCCATGACCTACGAGGTGCGCCTGTCCGATGGCAGCACCCACACCACCTCGGGCACCTCCCTGACAGTGCGCTCGGTGAGCAACGGCACCACCTACACGGCGTCGGTGCGGGCCATCCCCTCGGCCGGGCAGCCCTCCGACTTCTCCAACCGCTCCAACCCGGCCACGCCCATCGGGCCGCCCAGCGCTCCCGGCCAGCCGCAGGCCACCTCCAGCGGCGACCAGGTCCGGGTCTCCTGGACCCCTGCGCCGGGCAACGGCTCGACTGTGCGCTACACGGTGCAGGTCTCCGGCGCGGCCTCGCGATCAGTGGATGCGGGGACCTCCACCTCGGTAAGCGTCTCCCTGCCCCCGGGCTCCTACTCCTTCACGGTCACCGCGACCAACGACGCCGGCCAGGCCACCTCGCCGTCCACCAGCTTCACTCATAAGACGGTCCCGCTGGCGCCCTCGAACCCCACCGCGCGCGCCACCGGCGAGTCCGGCGTCATCGAGGTATCCGCCTCCCCGCGCAGCGGCAACGGCTACTCCGAGGGCGAGCTGAGCATCCAGTACTCCGTGGACGGGGCGAACTGGACCTCCTCGACCACCATCACCGGGCTGACCGACGGCCGGTCCTACACGGTTCGCGCCAAGGCCGTCTCCCAGGACGGCCGGGAGTCCGAGGCCGTCTCCGGCGCCTCGGCGACGCCCTACACCGAGACCCCTCCGCCCTCCAGGCCCTCGAAGCCATCGATCAACTGCTCGGTCGACGGCCTGCAGGTGACCTGCTCCTGGGCGCCGGGCGGGCAGGACAGCGAGGGCACCACCTACCAGCAGCGGTGGCGCGCCGAGGATGACGACGACTGGACCTACGACTCCATCCGCCAGGGCCAGAGCATCAGCTTCGAGGGCGACGATGACGACACGGCCACGGCCTGCGTGCGCGCCCGTCACCGCGAGGCCGGCGACTCGGAGTGGGCCTGCCAGGACATCGAGGTCGACGACGGCATCCATCAGGCCCAGGGGAGGGTTGCGGTCGGCACATCCGTGAGCTTCCCCCTGTCCACGGATGCCGCCGAGGCCGTCTGCACCGAGCGCGATCTGCGTGAGACCGGCTTCTCCCCGGACTCCTGCTGGAGGATCGTGATCGACATCTCCGGGATGAACCCGAGCAGCACGGTCAGCTGCTCCTACACCTATCTCAATCGCAGGTTCGGCCAGCAGTCCACGCACCTTCAGCAGGTGAGCCTGGACTCCAATGGCCAGGCGCATGCCGTCTTCCCGCACCGCAGCCCCTCGCCCAACAATCAGGTGACCTGCACTCAGCGGTAGGCTCGCCCAGTGGGTGTGACCGCATTGTTGCCGCAGGCGCCGCATCTCACGCCTTCGTGCACCACCAAGAGGATACGAGCAAAGGATCATAGGGCCCATGGCTATGACTCAGGACAACGCGACCTGGTTCGCCGAGGCCTTCTCCACCATCGTTGACAATGTTGGCAAGGCTCTCCTCGGCAAGGAGGAGGTGATCCGCCTGGCGCTGACCGCCATGCTGGCGGAGGGCCACCTGCTGCTGGAGGACGCCCCGGGAACGGGCAAGACCGCCCTGGCCCGCGCCCTGGCGGCCTCGGTGCAGGGGACGCACTCGCGCATCCAGTTCACCCCGGACCTGCTGCCCAGCGACATCACGGGTGTGACGATCTTCGACCAGGCCACCAGCTCCTGGCAGTTCCACCCCGGACCGGTCTTCTCCTCCATCGTCCTGGCCGATGAGATCAACCGCGCCAGCCCCAAGACCCAGTCAGCCCTCCTGGAGGTCATGGAGGAGTCGACGGTCACCGTGGACGGCAAGCGGCACGAGGCCGGGCGCCCCTTCATGGTCATCGCCACCCAGAACCCCGTGGAGCAGGCGGGCACCTACCGCCTTCCCGAGGCCCAGCTGGACCGCTTCCTGATGAAGACCTCCATCGGGTACCCCGCCCGCGAGGCCCTGACCCGCATCCTGGCCGGCTCTGCCAAGCCCGACCGCTCCAAGGGCCTGTCCCCCGTGGTGGCCTCCACCGTGGTGGCCTCCATGGCGGACCTGGCCGCGGACAACCACGTCGAGGACGCGGTGCTGGACTACATCGGCGCCCTGGTGGAGGCCACCCGCGAGGCCGATGAGACCCGCATGGGCGTGTCCACGCGAGGCGCCATCGGCATGACCCGCGCGGTGCGGGTATGGGCCGCGGCCCAGGGGCGCACCTTCGTGCTGCCCGACGATGTCAAGGACCTCGCCCAGGTGGTCTGGGCCCATCGCCTGGTCATGGACCCCGACGCCGAATTCACCGGCGCCACCGCCACGGGAGTCATCACCGCGGCCCTGGCCCAGGTCCCGGCCCCCACCCGCCGCAGCTGAGCCATGCCCTCCCCCGCCCCGACCGCCGCGCCGAGCCCCACGGCTCCGCTGGCCCAGCGCGCCCCCGTGGATGAGAGCGCCTGGGCCCGGCTGCGCAGGGCGCTGGCCCCCCTGGCGGCACCGGTGCGCCGGGTCCTCGGAGTGGTCAGCCCCGTGGGCTGGGCCGCCCTGGCGCTGCTCATCGCCTGCGCCCTGGCCGGGGCCTACCTGGGGTGGCAGGAGTCCTGGAGCGCCGCCATCGTCCTGGCACTGGTGGTGCTCACCGCGGGGCTCTGGCTCATTCCCCGTGGCAGTCACGTCGTCTCCCACGGCCTGCTCGAGCCGCGGGTAACCGTGGGGGACCACGCCCTCATCCGCGTCACGGTGGACAACTCCCGGGCCCGCCCCCTGCTGCCCATCCGCATGGAGATGCCCGTGGGGCCGGCCAAGGCCGTCTTCGTCGTGCCCACCCTCCCCCCGCACGGCCACCATGACCGCGGCTTCGTGCTCCCCACCCAGCGCCGCGGCGTCATCACCGTGGGGCCCGTCTCCTCGGTCTCGCGCGACCCCGTGGGCCTGCTTCACTCCGAGCGCGCCCGCACCGAGGCCCAGGACGTCCACATCCACCCGCGCACCCTGCGCCTGGGCACCGTGCTCCACGGGACCCTGCGGGATATCGAGGGGGCGGTGACCCAGGACCTGTCCAGCTCGGATGTCTCCTTCCACGCCCTGCGCGACTACATCCCCGGGGACGACCGCCGCAATGTCCACTGGCGCACCACCGCGCGCACCGGTCGGCTCATGGTGCGCCAGTTCGAGGAGACCAGGCGCTCCAGCCTCCTGGTGCTGCTGTCCACCCGCGCTCAGGACTACGCCGGCGAGGAGGACTTCGAGACCGCCGTGTCCATCGCCTGCTCCCTGGCCCTGGACGCCGTCCACGATGGTCGGGAGGTCCGCCTGCTGACCCAGATGGGCGAGGTCCCCACCGCCACCCCGATGCGCCTGCTGGACGCCTCCTGCCTGCTGGGCCTGGGCGAGGACGAGGACAGCGCCCTGCTGGCGCGCCACGGCTGCGCCTCCCACCCCGAGGCCTCGGTGGTCATCCTGGTCACCGGCCAGGACGTGGACCGGGCCACCCTGGCCCGCGCCCGCACGCACACCCCGCTGAGCATGGTCATGTTCGCGCTGCGCAGCGGATCGCGAGGGCTCTCGCGCCTGCATGCCGGCTCCCTGCCCGTGGTGGACCTGGACCGCCTCGAACAGCTCCCCACGGCCCTGAGGCGAGCGCTATGACCCCCTCCCTGACCGACACCCGCCCCCCGGAGACCCGCGGCAGCGGCCAGACCACGCGCAACTCCCCCTTCGCAGGAGTCTCCCGGGGTCCGGCCCTGGCGCGGGCCTCGCGCCCGGCACTGGCCTCGGGCCGCTTCTACGTCCCGCGCTCCAAGCCCATGCGCCCGCGCCTGGCCGCCGCCTGCCTGGAGCTGAGCCTGGCCGCAGCGGTGATCGCCCTGGGCACCCTGCCCTTCATTCCCGCATTCGGGGATCGCAGCGGCTATCTCATGGGGCTGGCGGGAGCCGCCATCGCCATGGCCGTGTCCGCCGTCTGCGGCCGGCTGCGCCTGAGCGCCATGCCCACCATCGCCACCCTGGGCATGACCCATGTGGCGGCGGCCACCCTGCTGCTGCCCGATGCCGGCTCGGGCATCGAGGCGCTGCGCAGCGTGCTGGCCTCCACGGTCACCGTGTGGCGCGACGCCCTGACCCTGCCGCTGCCCCTCAACGCCTTCATGGGGATGACGGCGCTGCCCTGGCTGGTCGGCTTCATCGTTTCCGCCCTGGTCACCCGCCTGGTCATCGTGGGGCGCGATGTTCTGGCGGGCCTGGCGGTCACTGCCGCTCCCGCCGCGGCCATCGCCTGGTCCGGCCAGACCGCCGTCATGCCCGCCGTGACGGGCCCCCTCCTGGCCGCAGCGGTGCTGGGGATCTGGTGCTGCGCCTCCCTGAGGCGACGACGCAGCCAGGTGGTCGAGGCCCTGGCCCCCTCGGCCCCCGGCGGCCCCTCCCCCGCCACGGGCAGGCAGGGCGTCCACCGCGCCACCAGGAGGAGCGCCGCCCTGGCCGTGGCCGTGGTAGCGGCCTTCACCGCCGCGACTCTCGTGGCGGCGCCGGGCGTGCCGGCGGCCCGATCCGTGCTGCGCGACCTGTTCGAGCCGCCCCTGGACCTGACCGAGTACGCCAGCCCCCTGTCCCTGGTGCGCAGCATCGAGACGGATCTGGCCAGCACCGAGCTGCTGCGCGTCACCGGCGCCCCCGAGGGCTCCCGGGTGCGCATCGCCGCCCTGGACTCCTACGACGGGCTGTCCACCCGCATCGGCGAGGACTCGGGCGGCGTCTCCCGCTTCGAGCGGATCGGGGAGAGCACGCCCCTGATCCCCTCTCCGGGCACCACCCAGGAGGTGGGCCTGACCGTCTCGGGCTACTCCTTCCCCTGGGTGCCCACGGTCTCGCAGACGGCCTCCCTGAGGATCACGGGCCCCCGGGCCGATGCGCTGCGCGAGAGCCTCTACTACGACTCCTTCTCCTCCACGGGGATCGTCACCGCGGGCATGGTCACGGGCGATGTCCTCACCGAGCGGGTCGACCCCTACACCGCGCCCTCCGAGGCCCAGCTCAAGGGCGCCTCGCTGTCCCGGGTCGCCCTGGGGGCGGTGGAGCAGGTGCCGCCCTCCGTATCCGCCCTGGCCCAGGAGATCGTGGGAGCCGAGTCCGATCCTCTGGTCCAGATCCGGGCCCTCCAGCACCGCCTGCGCACCAGCTACTACTCCGACGGCACCCAGAGTCCCTCCCAGCCCGGTCACGGCGCCGCCCGCCTGGCCGCCATGGTCGAGGCCGAGTCCCTGGTGGGCGACGACGAGCAGTACTCGGTGCTCATGATGCTCCTGTGCCGGTCCCTGGGCATTCCGGCCCGGGTGGTCATGGGATTCGACCCGGCCATGGATGGGGACGCGACGAATGTCACCGGCGAGGACATCCGCGCCTGGGTGGAGATCCCCTTCGAGGGCCTGGGCTGGGTCGCCTTCGACGTCACCCCCGACCGCGATCAGGTCCCCCAGCAGCAGACCACCCAGAAGGTCTCCAACCCCGAGCCCCAGGTGCTCCAGCCGCCGCTTCCCCCGCAGGTCCCCGCCGAGCTGCCGCCCTCCTATGAGGACCCGGAGCGCGACGACCCCCAGGATGACCCGGCCGGCGGCATCCCGACCCCGGTCCTGGTCGCCCTCGGCATCGGGGGGCTGCTCCTGGCCCTGGCGGCCACGATCCTCACCTGGAAGCTCATCCGGCGCTCCCGGCGACGACGCCGCAGCGGGGTCGATCAGGCCCTGGGCGCCTGGGACGAGATCGTCGATCGCGCCCGTGACCTGGGTCGAGTCGCCCCCTGGGGCCTGACCCGACGGGAGGCGGCCAAGGACCTGGCGGAGCACTTCCCCCGGGCTGATCTCACCAGGTTCGCCCGTGCCGTGGACACTCATGTGTTCGGTCATGGAGAGCCGACGGCGTACTCTCTCAGGGAGCTGTGGAACTCGTCGGACGCGATTGTGCGCGCCATGGGCGCGGACCGTTCACGGCTGCGACGAGTCATGGCACGCTTGTCACTGCGTTCTCTTGCTCACCCAGCCGAGCGGGAGGCTCGCCGTCCCCCCAGGAGGTTCCGCTCATGACGACGACTCATCCTCCATCCCGCGCCGATCGGCCGCGGTCAGCGCCGCAGACCGGCGGTCGGGGGGCTGCGCGCTCGGCCCGGCCGGGGGCGCGGCTTCTGGCCGCCATCATCGACCTGATCCTGGGCGCCATCCTCATCGGCCTCATCATGGCCGGACTGCTGCTGGCCAAGCAGACGCTGTCCATCAGCGCGACGGCGGCCGTGGTGACGGTGGCGCTCCTGCGCGGCCTCATGCTGGCCGTCACCGGCTGGAGCCCCGGCGGGAGGCTGGCGGGGGTGCGCTTCGTGGGCGCCCGGAATCTGCGCCCCTCGCCCCTGGGGGTCTTCCTGCACGGCGATCTCACGCTCGTGGTCATGGTTCCCACGCTGGGCCTGGGCGGCATCGCCCTTCTGCGCTCCGTGGCCAAGGACCCCGAGGGGCGGGGATGGCATGACCGCATTGCGGGCCTGGTGGCCATCACCACCCGGGGCGGGTCGGCCTCCCAGTCCGCGACGGGCCCAGCGGGCGCGACGGGCGCGCCCTCCCACAAGCAGCCCTCCCAGACCCGCTCCACCACGGGGCGGGCCGGACAGGCCGGACGGGCCGGACAGACCGCTGCAGGCCCGCCCGCTGGGCGATCCGCCTCCGCGCAGCCCCCGGCCGGATCGCCCGCGGCCCGGCGGCCTGCCGCGAGCAGGCCCGAGGAGTCGACTGTGACCAAGGAGACACAGCCGGCGGAGGCATCCGCCACCGGGACCAGGCCGGAGTGGCGCCACCGCGCCGCCGGCCCGGCCGCTCCAAGCGACCGCGGTCCCGGCCGCGCCGGCGCGAGCCCGCCTCCCAGCGGTGGGCGGCCCCATGCGGTCGCCCCCGGATCCGCCATGGCGACGCCTGCCAGCGCGCCCGCCTCGAGGGCCCCTCGCACCCCTGAGGATCTGGGACGCGCCACGGCCCGCCCCAGCGCATCCGCCTCGAGCTCACCGTCCTCAGATTCAGGCGCGCTGGACGCAAACCCCGTACCATCGCAGGCGATGGAAGCACGACACGCCAAAGACCAGTCCGGAGCGTCCCAGTCGGGGCAGGCGGCCTCGCCCGCGGCGCCGTCGCCCACCCCGCAGGGCCCGGTTCCTCAGCGCGAGAGCCTCTTCGCCGCGGAGCGCTACAGCTTCTCCGGCTCCAGGCGGCGCAATGCCGATGTGGCCCACACCTTCGACACGGCGAGGATCCTGCAATCCACCGAGCACTCCACCCAGGCCCTCATCGACTCGGTGCCCTGGTCCTCTGTGCCGACCTCGCTGGACTCCACGACCATGGACTCCCTGCCCGACCAGATCCGCTCGGCGATGCAGGACGACAGCGATCAGGGCGCCACGGAGCAGTTCACCCTGCCCGGTGATCCGCTCCCGCTCCGCTCCACCTCGGCGGATGGCCAGCCGCAGAGCATCAGGCCCATGGCCATGCCCTCGCCGACGTCGCCCTCGCCGACGTCGCCCTCGCCGACGTCGCCCTCGCCGACGCCCAGCGGCTCCGGCAGCCCCAACCTGCTCGACCCCAACGAGGTTCCCCGCACGGATGCGGCCTCTCCGGCCGCTCCCGCCACGCCTCCGAGCCCGGCGCCCCGGATCGCTCCCAGAACCGCGCCGATCCCGCCGGCCTCCGTGCCGCCCGCCGCGTCCAGCGGTCCGTCCAGCGGTCCCTCCCGGCACGCGGCGGCCGGACCGACCGATGCCTCACCGGCCAGCCCCTACGGGCCCTTGTCGCCCGCAGCAACCGCCTCCCCCGCAGCGCAGGGCTCGCCGTCGACCGCCTCCGACGACCTGGCGACCCCCGCCCAGCCGGCGCTGATCTCCACCCCCTTGGAGCCCAGCTCCTCGGCGGGAATGGCACCGCCCAGCCGGGGCACTCGCCGTGGTGCTCACGCCGCTCCGCAGGCCGCCCGGCCCCAGGGCTCGGATTTCTCCCCGCGCCCCGTGCCGGAGGCCCTGGAGCCCAAGGCCGACTCCTCAGCACCCTCAGCGCCCTCAGCGCCCTCAGCGCCCTCGTCCTCCGCGCGCCCGGCCATCCGCCGGCCGGTTCCCCCCACCATGGAGGTGCCTCGGATCTCCCGGCGCCGCCAGGCCAAGAGTCAGGCCTCGGCAGGGCGCCCAACCCCGCCGCTGCCCGGCACCATGCCTCAGCCGCCGCGGGCGTCGGCCTCCAGCCCGCCGCTGTCCGTTCGCCTCATCCCCCTGCTGGGCGGGGACCCGATCGTCATCCACGAGCCCACCGTCGTGGGTCGGGATCCTGACAACATCTCCTCCTACCAGGGCGCTGAGCGCGTGGCGCTCGATGACCCCACGCGCTCGGTCTCCAAGACCCACGCGGCCATCTTCCCGCTGCTGGACGGCATCTGGGTGACGGATCTGCACTCGACCAACGGCACCCGCGTGGAGGGCAAGGACGGCTCGGCCACTCATGCCGATCCTGATGTCGCCATGCCGGCCATGGACGGCTCGACCGTGTTCTTCGGGCGCATCGGCTTCCGTGTCGAGGTGATCTGAGCGACCGGCCCGCAGGGCCCCCTCGTGTCCAGCCGCCTTGCGCCGGAGCGCGGCTCGCGGGCCTGGGCATGCCCCGCCTGCCCCGTCAGCCGCGGGACGACGGCGCGGAGGTCAGCGGGGCTCAGGGGGTGTCGATGCAGGCGGTCACCGAGGGCGAGGACTTGCCGTCGTCGCGCACGGCGGAGACCTCCAGGCAGGTCCGCCCGGAGCGGGCCGGGATGGAGGCCGTCGTGGTCTTGGTGGGCTCGACATCCGTCTTCTCACCGGGAACCACCTCCCGGTAGAGATAGCTGCCCTTCCACTCGGGGCTGGGAGCATCCCAGGTGAAGACCACGGAGCCATCCTCCTCCACCTCGCCGCGCAGATTAGTGGGGGGCTCCACCGCCGCCTCGACAGGGCTGACCTTGGGCGGTGCGATGGTCTGGAAGGTCGAGTTGCCCCCCGCGCTCTCCCGCTGCTGGGCGACGACGATGGCCCCGATGACCAGGGCGACCAGGACCAGGCCGGCCACGATGGCGACCACCAGTCGCCAGCGGCTCTCGCGCGCCGGGGCGGCCTCCTCCTCTGACTCCTCGTCGTAGCCGATGGGGCGCGGGAGCTGGGGGCCGGGGCTGTCATCCACCCGCATGGCCATGCCGTCGCTGGTGATCTCCACGCGGGAGAACACCCCCATGTGGGTGGCCTCGTCCTCCTCCTCGGGCCGCTGGGGACGGGCCGTCGTGGCCTCGGCCTCATGGAAGAGGTCGACGGTGGTGATGGGCAGGTCGAGCTCGGCCTGGACCTGTTGGAGCGCACGGGCGAAGGCCAGGGCGGTGGGGTAGCGGGACTCGGGGTTCTTGTCCATGGCCACGGACAGGACCCGGTGCAGGGAGGGGGGAGCGTCCTGGCGCCCCAGGGGCGGCAGCGGATCCTTGACGATCCTGCGGGAGAGCTCGTAGACATCGGGCGCCCCATCAACCTCGAAGGGGCTGCGGCCGGTGAGCATGGCGAAGGTGGTGGCGCCCAGGGAGTAGACGTCGGAGGCGGGGTTGGCCGAGCGCATCCCCACCAGCTGCTCGGGCGGGGCCCAGGGCACGCTCATGCCCCGCAGCTCCTCGGAGCCCTCCGGGCCGCTCATCGCTGAGATGCCGAAGTCCGAGAGCACGGGGCGGCGATAGGTGGTGAACAGGATGTTGGCGGGCTTGATATCCCGGTGAACGATCCCGGCACGGTGCGCCGTCTCAACGGCCCCGGCGATCTGGATGGCGATGGACAGGGCCTCGCCCACGTTGAGAGCGCCCTGGCGCAGGATCGCCCCCAGCTGCGGCGGCGGGCAGTACTCCATGACCAGGAAGGGATGCCCGTCCGTGGAGACGCCGGCACCGTAGATGGACAGGATGGCCGGGTGCGAGGAGACCCGGGCCATGAGGTTGGCCTCGGACTCGAAGCGACTGGCCGTCCTGTCCTCCACGTCCGCATTCATCACCTTGACAGCGACCTCGCGGCGGGGCATCTGCTGCTCGAACAGGTATACCGTCGAGTAGCCCCCCGCCCCGAGGTCGCTGAGATAGGTGAAGCCCGCGATGACCGGGGGCGTCCCGTGGCGTTCGAGCATCAAGGCAGATTCTCAAAGGTGAGGGTCTGACCGTCGCCGAGATCCAGCACATCACCGCTGCGCAGGAGCACGGGGTTGGAGGCGGCCAGGCGCACCGAGGCCTCTCCCTCGCGGTTGAGAATGGTTCCGTTGCAGTTGCCCAGGTCCTGGGCCAGCACGCTCCACGCATCGAGCTCGATGAGGATGTGATTGCGTGAGACCAGCTGGTTGGGGCTGGGGATCTGCAGCGGAAGCACCGGGACGTCGGCCACCGAGGAGACGGAGTCCGCCACCGGGCCCCGCCCCACCAGCACGGGCTGGCTCAGTGCCACCGACTCCCCCGCCGAGGTGACCATCCGCCCCAGAGGCGGGCAGGCCACCGACTTGGCCGGGCGGTTGAGCTCGGCCCCGCACTCACGGCAGGTGGTGTAATTGGTGGGGTTGGGGTGGCCCTGGCCGCAGACCGCGGAGAGCACCACGCGCACGGCCTCCGGCTCGGCGGGCGAGACCAGGGGAAGAGCCTCCTGCTCCGCCTCCTTCTCATCGCCGCCGATGAGGCTAACGAGCTGACCCACCAGATCCTCGGGCAGACCCGCGACGGTGTGCCCGTCATGGTCGCCGAATCGGGGCGCCTCCTGGAGAAGCACTGAGGAGGCCGGGGCCTCCGCCTCTCCGCGCTCTCCATGCTCTGCGCTCCCGCCGGCACCGCCCGCGGGCGGGGTCACCGAGGCCTGCTCGGAGTCCCCAGTGGAGACGCCCTGGCTCAGCAGCTCAGCGCGCAGCTCCTCGGACAGGTCGTCGGGCAGGCTCGCGATGGTGCGCCCGTCATGATCCCCGGGCCGGTCCTCAGCGCTGAGCCTCAGGGCCTCGGCCAGGGCGGCCTCGTCCTCCACGCCGGGAGGAGGGGGCGGGGCGATGAGGCCATCGGCCACATCCTGCCCCGGCAGCCCCGCATCCAGGGCGAGCGCCTCCGGGTCGGAGATCATGGGGGCGGCCGCCGGCTCGGGCATGTCGAAACCGGCCTCGACCGTCCGGCCCGCCTCAACGGCATCGTCCGAGAGCGCCTCGGCGTCAGGCGCCTCGACAAGCCCGGCCGGGCCCTGCGGGCCCTCGTCGAGCAGGTCGAGGGCCGGTTGCTCGGGCGACTCGACGAGGAAGTCGGGAAGCGGCACCGAGGGCGCCTCCTCCACGGCCTGCGCCTCGCGGGAGACGGAGTCCTCCACCTCGGCGGGCAGCCGGACCTCCAGCTCCTCGCCCAGGATCGGATCGGCGACCCGGTCGAAGGGCCCGTCCTCCAGCGGCCCGCCGGCCTGCGCGGCAGCGGCGAGCACCGCGGCCTCAGCAGGCGGCTCGACGGCCTCGACCGGCTGGTCGGCGTCCTCAGTGGACGGAGCCTCAGCCTCCACGGCCTCCACGGCCTCCTCAGCCTCGGCGGCGGCGTCCTCGATCAGGGCCCGCTCCAGGGCCTCGTCCGTCGTGACGGCCTCGTCGGCCTCATCGGCCTGCGCGGCCTCGACAAGGCCCTCCTCCAGGAAGTCCGGGTAGAGAGGCGAGACGCTCTCATCCTGCCCCAGAGGGGCCTGCCCGCTCAGGGCGGGGACGTCGTCGAGCTCAGGGGTCGCGGCGGCACTGGAAGGAGCATCATCGGAGGCCTCGGCCTGCGGTGCATCCTGGTCCTGGGGACCCGGCTCAACATCAGCATCATCGGTGGCGGCGTCGGACTCGACGCCGAGATCGGCTACTGGTGCGAGGGCACCTGCTCGATCAGGGTCGTCCTCCTCACCGTCCTCGGTCTTGGAGCGCCCGCCCTTGATGACCAGGCGGCTGGTTCCCACGATGGCGTCGGTGGCCGGGCGCAGGAGGGCCGTCGTCTTCTGAGACGTGTGCGCCACCACGGAGGTGGGGGCGGTGAATGTCGTCTCGAACCAGGTGGTGATGCCGGTGGCGTCGACGGGGTGACCGTCCACCTCCACCTTGGCCTCGCCGCGCAGCGCCATGTGGAAGACGTCGTCGGGCGTGGTCACGGCCAGGAGGAAGTCCGGGATCGCACCCAGACGACCGCCCATGCCCATCACCAGCTCATCGAGGGCGTGGGTCAGGGATCCCTCCTCGCTGCGCAGCAGCCACCACAGGCGCTCCGTGAGGTCCTGGGGGACATCGGGGGGCAGCAGCATCACCGCACGATCGGTGATCACACCGCTCCACGAGCCCTCGGCCCACCAGACAACATTCTTCGAGTTATTGGTCATCTTCCTCTCCTCAACGGACGACACATACTCCGTCACCCAAGTATGCCTGCCTCCCCCGGCCCACGTGACCCTGCTGGCCGGGAGCGAGACGACGAACACCCTCGTCGACCTCGATATGAGTCCCATTGGTCGAGCCAAGATCCGTGACGTAGACCCCATCTGGCGCGGGGAGCACCAGGGCATGGGTCTTGGATACCGAGTCCTCACCCTCCAGCACGGTCACGAGATGAGCCTCGGGGTGGGATTTAATCGCCGTGGGCCTGCGGCCCAGAACCAGCGGGCCCGTGACAGGTATCACTGCGCCCTCGAAGACCAGGGAGCACAGGGCGCGCGAGGTCCGGCGCGAGGAGAGCATGACCGTTCCGGCCATGCGATCGAACCAGGAGCGATGCTCGCCCCCGCTCAGGCTGCGCCACATGAGGACCAGGGCGCCGATGCCCGCCGTCGGCAGAGCCGCCAGCAGGAGGAAGGCCACATAGACCACCGCGGACCATCCCGGGGGGCCTCCGGGGTCGACCACCCGCCGCATGCGCACCCCGCTGACCAGCCCGCCGGGCGAGGCGCCCGTCAGCGCCATCATGAGAGTCATCACAGCGATGAGCAGCGCGCAGGCGCCCAGCGCCCACATGACGCCCCTGCCGATGAGGAGCGTGAAAACTGCAAGAATCAGCAAGAGATCCACCAGCGCGCGGATGCTGCGGCTACCAGTCGTGGCAGGCATAATTGCTACGTGGTGCTCTCGGACTCTCATAGGACAGACATAGTAGGCGTCTAGATGACTAGAGTGCATCGGTGTAGAGGTCTCGGAAGGAGCACAACGTGCAGATCGCGGTCACGCCTGATCCCCAGCGCTGGGTGATCATCCCGCCCTTCCCGCCCCCGGGCTGGGCCAGGGAGGAGGCGCGGCACCGCAGCGCCCACCTGGGTGTGACCGGACCGCAGTGGCGCTCCGAGCTGGAGTCCCTGCTGGGCGAGCTCCAGTCCATGGAGCGCCAGGGGCGCTTCGCCCGGCTCATGCACATCGACGACGTCGCCAACCCGCCCTTCGTGGTGGACCTCAGCCTGGAGATCGCCGGGGATGACGGCTCCAAGGAGGGCCGGCGGGCCACCCAGCGGGCCCTCATCGCCTCCATGCTCCCCACGACCGAGCCGGTGCGCCTGCGCCCCGGCCATGACATGGCCGGCTTCTCCGCCTTCGGCGAGGGCTCGGGTCCCACTCAGGGCGCCGTCGTGCTGCGGCTGGCGGGCCTGCCCACGGTCCCCGTTGACCTGGTCATGCGCCTGTGGGGCGCCGCGGCCCCATCCATCTCCCCCCATCTGGACGATCTGGTCGAGCTGGCCCGCCAGGTCGCGCCGGTCTGACCCGGCCCCCTCCCCAGAGCCTGTCCGGGACGACGACGTCCTGCTAAGCGCGACCGGCCCGGACCGCAGCCCGGATCCCGACCATCCCCCTCACGCCGCCCTAGGCCCCCAGGCCCAGCGACTCGACCTCCTCGGCTGCCGCCAGCCACTGCTCCTCGATCCGGGCGTGCTCGGCCTGAGCGGTGGCCAGCTCGCGGCCCAGCTCGGCGAGCTCGCCCAGGCGCGCGGGATCGGCTGAGACCTCCTCCAGGCGGGCGTGAAGGGCCTCAACCGCCGCGGCGGCCCGATCCAGGCGCCTCTCAATGCGCGCCAGGCCCTTGGTCGCCTCTCGCATCCGCGCCCCGTCGGGACGCGCCGGGGAGGCGGGCCGCGATGCTCCGCGCGCGCCAGAGCCCTGGCCCGACCGCCTCGAGGGCGTCGGGGCCTGGCCGCCCAGCCCCTGGCGGCGCAGCTCCAGGTACTGCTCCACACCGCCGGGCAGGGCCCGCAGGGCCCCGTCCCCCAGCAGGGCCATCTGGTGGTCGGTCACCCGCTCCAGCAGGTAGCGGTCGTGGGAGACCACCACCAGGGTTCCGGGGAAGGAGTCCAGGATGTCCTCCACCGCCGCCAGGGTGTCGGTGTCCAGGTCGTTGGTGGGCTCATCGAGCAGCAGCACATTGGGCTCGGTCATGAGCAGGCGCAGCAGCTGAAGGCGGCGCCTCTCACCGCCGGAGATCTCACCCACGCGGGTCCAGGCCCGCTGACGGGTGAAGCCCAGGCGCTCGACGAGCTGGGCGGCCGTCAGCTCCTTGCCGCCCACCACGACCCGCTCCCCCACCATGGAGACCGCCTCCACCACGCGCAGGTCGGCCAGCTCATCGAGCTCATGGGTGGACTGGGACAGGGTGGCCACCGCCACGGTCTTGCCGCGCACCACGCGGCCAGAGCTCGGCTCCTGGGTGCCGGCCAGCAGGCGCAGCAGGGTGGTCTTGCCCGCGCCGTTGACGCCGACGATGCCCACCCGCTCCCCGGGCGCCAGTCGCCAGGTCACCCGCTCCAGGACCGTGCGCTGCTGGGGGCCCGCGCCGTCCGGGTAGCGCACGGCCACATCCTCCAGGTCGATGACGCGCTTGCCCAGGCGGGCCGTGGCCATGGCCATGAGCTCGACCGTGTCACGCGGCGGGGGGACATCGGCGATGAGGGCCTCGGCGGCCTCGATGCGGAAGCGCGGCTTGGAGGTGCGGGCCGGGGCTCCCCGGCGCAGCCAGGCCAGCTCCTTGCGCAGCAGGTTCTCCCGCTTGGCGGCCGCCGCCGCTGCCTGGCGGGCGCGCTCGGCGCGGGCCAGGACGTAGGCGGCATAGCCGCCGTCGTAGGTCTCGATGCCGCCGGGGACCTGGGCGCGGCCCCCGCCCGGGTCGGCGCCGGGCACGACCTCCCACACATGGGTGCAGATCGCGTCGAGGAACCAGCGGTCGTGGGTGACGGTGACCAGGGCGCCCGCGCGCCTTCCGGCGAAGCGCTCATGGAGGTGGCGGGCCAGCCAGTCCACGCCCTCAACATCCAGATGGTTGGTGGGCTCGTCCAGGATGACGACGTCGGCCGGCGCGGTCAGCACGGAGGCCAGGGCGACGCGCCGGCGCTGGCCACCGGACAGGGTGGCGACATCGGCCCGCAGGTCCAGATCGGCCAGGAGGCCCGCGTGGATATCGCGCACCGCGGCATCCGAGGCCCACTCATGCTCGGGGACCTCGCCGTGAACGGCGCTGCGCACCGTGGTCCCGGCCACGAGGTCATCGCCCTGGCCGAGCATGGCCAGTCTCACCCCGCCGGTGCGCGTGACGCGACCGCCGTCGGGCTCGCGCTGGCCGGACAGGGCGGACAGGAGAGTCGACTTCCCGGCCCCATTGGGTCCCAGGACCCCCACCCTGGTGCCGTCCTCAATGCCCAGGGTCACGCCGTCGAGCAGGATCCGCGAGCCGACGACGAGGCGCAGCCCCTCGACCCCCAGCAGATGCGCCATCAGCCCACCACCCGCGCTCCGGCCACAGGAGCGTCGGCGCGCAGGGCCTCGGCGCACAGCCCACTGGACATCAGGGCCCGGGCCACCCGCTGGGCCCCGGCGGCGTCCGCCACCAGGGCGGCCACGGTGGGCCCCGACCCCGAGACGATCGCCCGCAGGGCACCGGCGGCCTCCGCCACGGCGATGACATCGGCCAGCTCCGGCCGCAGGTCCAGGGCCGCGGCCTGCAGGTCATTGTGCAGGCAGGCGGCCAGGGCCTGAGGGCTGCCCGAGCGCAGCGCGACGGTCATGGCCTCGCTGACCTCCTGGGGGCCTCCCCGCCCTGCTCCCATCTCATCGAAGCGGGCGAAGACCTCGGGGGTGGACAGGCCGCGGTGGTGGAGGGCGAAGACCCACTGGTAGGTGCCGCGCGCCATCAGGGGGGTGACCATGTCCCCGCGCCCGTGCCCCACCGCGGTGGAGCCCAGCAGCGGGAAGGGCACGTCCGCGCCGAGCCGGGAGGCCAGGGACATGAGCTCACCCGTGCCCAGCCCGGTTCCCCACAGGGCGTTGCAGGCCACCAGGGCGGCGGCCGCATCGGCCGAGCCACCGGCCATGCCCCCCGCCACGGGCACCCGCTTGCGCACCAGCAGGTCCACGCCCTCGCTCACCCCGGTGGCCTCGGCCAGAATGTGGGCGGCGCGCACGGCGAGATTGGAGGCGTCGGTGGGCACGGCGTCGTCGGGCTCCTCCAGGGCCAGGGTGATCTCGCCGAGGGCCTGGGCGGACTGGCGCCGCGCGGTGATGGTCTCGATGAGGCGCACCGCCTGGAACACCGTGGTCAGGGGGTGGTAGCCATCAGGCCCCGGGGCGCCGACCGACAGGAAGAGATTGACCTTCCCGGGCGCCTCGACGCGCACGGATGTGGCCGAGCCCGAGCGCGCAGGCCAGGGCCCGCTCCCGCAGGGGACCGAACGAAGATGACTCATGGCTTCTCCTTGGCATCGCTGCCTCCCGGCTCCCGGGCGAACAGCTCCTGGGCAAGGCCGGCGAAGGCGGTCGCATCGAGTCGCTCGCCGCGCTCGGCCGGGTCGATGCCGGCGGCGCGCAGCGCCCGCTCCGCGGCCTCCGGCCCCCCGGCCAGGGCGGCCAGGGCCTTGCGCAGGGTCTTGCGCCGCTGGGAGAAGGCGGCGTCGATGACGGCGAAGACCTCCTCGCGCGAGGCGGCCGTGACGGGGGGCTCGCGCCGGATGAGCTCGACCAGGGCGGAGTCCACATTGGGAACCGGCCAGAACACCGAGCGCGAGATGGTGATGGTGCGCCGCGCCGAGGCGTACCAGGCCGTCTTGGCGCTGGGCACGCCGTAGGTGCGCGATCCGGGCGGCGCGGCCAGGCGGTCGGCGACCTCGGCCTGGACCATGACGGTGGCCGACTCCAAGGAGGGCAGGGCCTCGAGCAGGGTCAGCAGCACCGGCACGGCCACGTTGTAGGGCAGGTTGGCCACCAGGCGCACGGGCAGGGCCCCGCCCAGGTCCTGCGGCCCGGTGATGCCGAGGGCGTCGGCCTCGATGACGCGCAGGTCCGTGCTGGCCGCCGGCATCCTGTCGGCAACGGTCACGGGCAGGGCCCGGGCCAGCCGCGGATCGATCTCCACGGCGGTCACCCGCGCCCCGGCCTCCAGGAGGGCCAGGGTCAGTGAGCCCAGGCCCGGCCCGACCTCGAGGATCTCCTGACCGGGGGTCACTCCGGCGCCGCGCACAATGCGCCGCACGGTGCTGGCATCGTGGACGAAGTTCTGCCCGAGGGTCTTGGTGGGGCGGATACCCAGGGCGTGGCACAGCCCGCGCACCTCGGCGGGGCCCAGCAGGCCCGAGGTCGGGTCCGCGGCGCCGGGCCGGCTGCTGCGCGATGGGCTCATGGCGGTCGCTGCCTCACTCCTGTCCTGGGCCCGGGGCGCGGCGCCACCGGGCTCACCAGGACACAGTAGCGGGACTCACTCCACGTTCCCATCAGGAGGGGCTGGCCGCCCGCCTGGGTGCGGCGCGACGGCGGCCAGTCCGCGGCCGGATGTCAGTCGGATGTCAGCCGAATGTTCGGCCAGATCAGCGCCGGGCGGCGGGAGTCAGCGCCTCACAGCAGGCCGAGCTTGGCGGCGCAGTGGGGCCACTGGCCCCAGCCGGCGCTCTGCTGAAGCGCCTGGGCGCGCATGGTCTGCTCCTCGGCACTGGCCTCGGAGGGAAGACCGGATCCGCCCACGGACTGCCAGGTCTGCAGGGAGAACTGGTAGAGGCCGTAGTAGCCGTTGCCGGTGTTGGCCGTGGGGTCGCCGCCGGACTCGCACTGGGCGAGCTGGGCCCACACGCCCTCGGGGGCGCTCCCACCGGAGCTGGAGCCACCGGAGCCGGCGTCGCCGGAGCCGGAGTCCGAGCCGGAGGAGTCCGCCTCCGCGGTGGGGGCCGCCTGGGGGGCCTGGGAGGACTCAGCCGATCCCGTGTCCTTGGGGGCGGGTGTCTTGTCCGCCTGCGTGGCGGTTCCCACCAGGACGACCTCGTCGACGGCCTGGGTGACCACGACGCTGGAGATCTCCACCCGGGAGGTCTCCTTGCCATCCACCAGGGTGACCTGATAGGTGGTGCGCACCACGCCGTCGACGCCCTCGGTCTCCACCCGGGTCTCACCCTCGGGCACCGAGGCGGAGGGCTTCTCCACCCTGCCGTGGGCCTGGGTCGTCTCCTCGGTCACCGTGGTCACCGTCGCCGCGCCCTGGGTGGCCGCAGCCACCGGCTGTCCGGATCGGCCCCCCTCGGCGCCCAGGTCCTGGCCGCTCAGGGCAGCCGTTGAGGAACTGGGGCCATCGCCCGTGGCCACGACCGCCGCATAGGCGCCGCCGGAGACGACCAGGGACAGCGCGGCGGCGCTGAGAGCGGCGCGCAGCAGCATCGGCCGACGCGATGGCCGCTCAGCGGGCTCATCCTGAACCGCCTCGGCGGGGTCGATGAGGGGGTCCGGGATCGTCATATCAGGCATGGGAGGCACAGGGGATGTCCTTACGTGTCGGCGGTCCGCACACGGTAACGGACGCGTCTCACGCCGGGCAATGCTCCCCATCACAGATGCTCCTTCGCGCATGCCCGCAGGTTGCGGATATGAGCCCGGCCACCCTCGGATGAGGGTGGCCGGGCTCATGGCACAGGGAGGATGGGGTAGGTGGGTCAGTACCAGCCGACGGACTCGGAGTGAGCCCAGGCTGCGCAGGGAGTGCCGTAGCGGCCGGAGATGTATCCCAGGCCCCAGGTAATCTGGGTGGTGGGGTTGGTCGCCCAGTCCGAACTGACGGAGGCCATCTTATCGCCCGGCAGGGACTGGGGGATGCCGTATGCGCCCGAGGAGGGATTCTGAGCCTGGTAGTTCCAGTTGGACTCGCGCTCCCACAGGCTCTCCAGGCAGGAGAACTCGGAATCGCCCCAGCCGTATCCGGCCATCATCGAGCGGGCGATGGCCTTGGCGCCCTCGGGGGTGGTTCCCGCACTGGAGTCGGCGGCCGGGGCGGGAGCCTGCTCGGTGGTGGAGGTGGATGCCGGGGCCTCCGTGGCGCCGGAGTCCGTCGGGGCGCTGGTGGACCCGCTCTCGGCGGGGGCGGATGCGGAGCCGGTTCCCACCAGGACGACCTCATCGACGGCCTGGGTGACCACGACGCTGGAGATCTCCACCCGGGAGGTCTCCTTGCCGTCCACCGAGGTGACCTGGTAGGTGGTGCGCACCACGCCGTCGACGCCCTCGGTCTCCACCCGGGTCTCGCCCTCGGGCACCGAGGCGGAGGGCTTCTCCGTCTTGCCGTGGGCCTGGGTGGTCTCCTCGGTCACCGTGGTCACCGTCGCCGCGCCGTCGTCGGCCACCGTGACGGCCTCACCGGCCGGGGCCCCGTTGGCCTCACCGCCCAGGGCGGCCAGGGTGTTGCCCCCGAGCCCGCCCTGCTCATCCTGGGCCGCCACAGCGGCGTAGGCGCCACCGGAGACCGCCAGGGACAGAACCGCCGCGGCGCCGCCCGCCCGGAAAAGCATGGGGCTCAGCGGGGTCCTCGCGGGACCTGCCGCACGACGACGGCCATGGCCGGTCGAGGCAGGGGTCAGGCCCCGGGACGCCAGGGCGCCGAGCTCCACAAGAGTGGTGTTCAGTGAACTGGTCTGAGAGTGACGACCCACGATGTGTCTTCCTTCGCTGTACGGACTTGCGTCACCGTAGCGGATCATCCGCAAGGATGACTATGCACCTGCTCACATCCGATCCGCTTGTGACAGAACCGTGCAAAGTACAACTGGTTCCGCCCTGGAATGAACCTGACACCAGCCTGGGAGCGCGATTTGCCCCGGCGCCTGGGCCCCGGTCACCAGGTGCCGTAGACGGACTCGGTGCGCGCCTGCAGCCCCAGGCAGAAATCCCTCAGATCCCGCCCCCGGGCCTCGGCCAGGAAGCGCACCGTCGCCCCCATGAGATAGGAGCCGTTGGGGCGCCCCCGCCACGGGGTGGGGGGAAGATAGGGAGCATCGGTCTCCACCAGCAGCAGCGACTCTGGGATCTGCCTCACGGCCGAGCGCAGGTCCTCGTTGGCGGGGTAGGTGATGGGCCCGGCGATGGAGGCGTACCAGCCGTGCTCGGCGCAGGCGCGGGCGAGCTCGACCCCGCCGGAGAAGCAGTGGAAGACGGTGCGCTGCGGGGCGCCGTCGGCCAGGAGGACCTCCAGGCAGGCGCCATGGGCGTCCCGGTCGTGGATCTGCAGGGGCAGGTCGAGCTCCTTGGCCAGGGCGATATGGGCTCGGAAGGACTCGCGCTGAACAGCCGCGCCGGCCGGCCCGGTGCGGAAGAAGTCCAGTCCGGACTCCCCCACCGCCACCACATGATCCCGATTCGCGCGAATCGTGGCCTCCAGCCGGGACAGGGCCTGATCGAGGCCCTCCCCGTGGTGGTCCATGACGCGCGGGGCCAGGCCGTCGGGGCCGATCTCGCGCACACCGGCGTGCACAACCGCCTCATTGGGGTGGATGGCCAGGGCCGTGCGCACCCCGGGCAGGCTGCGGGCCAGCTCCAGGCTCGGCTCCCAGGCGGTGGTCTCGCAGGCCGAGGTCACGATCCTCGTCACGCCCGCGGCCCGGGCCCGGTCCACCAGCTCCGCCGCGCTCAGCGGCGCCTGGGAGCCGGGGCCGCCCTCATCGCCGGGAACCGGAAGGTGCGCGTGATTGTCGGTGACCGGGGCCGGCAGCGGGGCGACGGCGTCGGCCGGCGGCCAGGAGCGGTCGCGCTTGGCGGAGCCCATGGGGTCAGGCGCCGGTGACGTCGTCGGGCAGGGAGTCGGCGTAGCGGGCCAGCTCCTCCTCGACGATGGCCTCATCGAGCTTGGTGAACACCGGGGTGGGCTTGGCCACAGGCACCCCCACGGACACCGGGTGGCGCCGCCAGGCGGGCACGGCGCTGTAGTCACCGGTGATGATGGGGTAGCCGGTGCGCCCGGCGAAGGCCTCGGGCAGGACGCCGGGGTCGAGCTCCTCGGCCTCCTCGATCCGGGGCATGGGGGCCACCTGCCCCTGGCCGCCCAGGATGCGATCGACCTCGTTGGCCGCATGCGGCAGGAAGGGGGAGAGCAGGAGGTTGAGGTCGGCGACGGCCTGGGCCAGGGTGTGCAGGATCGTGGCCAGCCGCTGGCGCGTGGCCTCATCCTCGCCCTTGAGCTTGAAGGGCTGGGTGTCGGCCACGTACTTGTTGGCCTCCCCCACCAGGCGCATGGCCTCGGCCAGGGCGGCCTTCTGCCGGTGGCGGGCGATGAGGTCACCCACCGAGGCGAAGCCCGTCTCGATGGCCTCCAGCAGGGCGCGATCGATCTCCTCCAGCTCGCCGGGGGCCGGGATGGCGCCGAAGCGCTTGTGGATCATGGAGGCGGTGCGGTTGACCAGGTTGCCCCAGCCGGCCACGAGCTCGCCGTTGGTGCGGCGCACGAACTCCGCCCAGGTGAAGTCGGCGTCCGCGGTCTCCGGGCCGGCGGCGCAGATGAAGTAGCGCAGGGCGTCGGCCTGGTAGCGCTCGAGGAAGTCGCGCACATAGATGACGATGCCGTGGGAGGAGGAGAACTTCTTGCCCTCCATGGTGAGGAACTCGCTGGAGACCACCTCGGTGGGCAGGTTGAGCACGCCCATGGAGCCGGCCGTCACGCCCGGCTCGCCCTGACGGCTGCCCTGGCCGTTGTGCCCCAGGAGCTCGGCGGGCCAGATCTGGGAGTGGAAGACGATGTTGTCCTTGCCCATGAAGTAGTAGGACAGGGCCGCCGGGTCGTTCCACCAGGCGCGCCATGCCTCGGGGTCGCCGGTGCGCCGCGCCCACTCGATGGAGGCCGACAGGTAGCCGATGACCGCGTCGAACCAGACGTAGAGGCGCTTGGTGGGCTGGTCCTCCCAGCCGGGCACGGGGATGCCCCAGTCGATGTCACGGGTCATGGCCCGCGGGCGGATGTCCCCCAGGAGGTTCTGGGAGAAGCGGATGACATTGGGGCGCCAGGTGCCCGAGGCCTCGCGCTCATCAAGCCACTCGCCCAGGGCCTGGGCCAGGGCGGGCAGGTCGAGGAACCAGTGCGTGGACTCCACGAACTCGGGGGTCTCGCCGTTGATCCGCGAGCGCGGGCTGATGAGGTCGGTGGGGTCGAGCTGGTTGCCGCAGCTGTCGCACTGGTCGCCGCGGGCGCCCTGCGTGCCGCAGATGGGGCAGGTCCCCTCGATGTAGCGGTCGGGCAGGGTCCGGCCAGTGGAGGGGGAGATGGCTGAGCGGGTGACCTGCTGGACCATGTAGCCGTTGTCGCGCACCGTGCGGAACATCTCCTGGACGACGGCGTAGTGGTTGCCCGCAGTCGTCCGGGTGAACAGGTCGTAGGACAGGCCCAGGGCCACCAGGTCCTCAACGATGAGCCTGTTGTTGCGGTCCGCCAGCTCGCGGGCGCTGACGCCCTCCTGGTCGGCGGCCACCAGGATGGGCGTGCCGTGCTCATCGGTGCCCGAGACCATGAGGACCTCATGGCCCGCCATGCGCATGTAGCGGGAGAAGACGTCGGAGGGGACGCCGAATCCGGCGACATGACCGATGTGGCGGGGGCCATTGGCGTAGGGCCAGGCGACCGCGGACAGGATGTGCGTCATGGCCCAAGCCTATCCGCTCGCCGCGCCAGACCCGTATGGTGTCCTTGGCGGTGGCCTCCAGCGGCGCTGCCGCTCCCGGTTGGGCCCGCGGCTCACCGGGGTTCCCGGACAGGCTCTTGCCAGGAAGATTGCGATGACCCAGCCTCAGTACGGCCCTCAGCAGGGCGGCCCCTACGGGCCGGCCCAGCCGGCGCCGGGCTACGACCCGAATGCCGCAGCAGGCCCGCAGTACGATCAGTTCGCCCCGACGGCGGCCTACTCCGCGAGCGCCGCGGCACAGGCGGGGGCGGCGCAGCCCGGAGCATCTCAGCCGGTCTCCGGCGCCTATCCCCCGGCAGGCCCCGGCCAGGACCCCTACTACGGGCAGGGGCAGCAGGCGCAGTACCCCGGCCAGGCCTCCCAGCCGGTCCCGTCGGCCCAGTCGGCGGCCCAGTCAGCGCCGTCGGGCGGCTACGTGCCGGCGGCGGGCTACCAGCCGACGGGAGGGACCCCCTACTCCTCGCCCGCGCCCCAGAGCGCGCCTGCGCCGTCGCCCGCAGCCGCCGCGACTCCCTCGCTGAAGGCCCCCACGATCATCCTGTCAGTGTCCGCGGCAACCGTGGCCCTGGCAATCATCCTGGTGATCGGCTTCGGCGTCCAGCTGGCGGGCTTGAACGACGGTATGAGCGAGATCAACTCCAATGGTGCGGTGAAGGCCGAGCTCACCTCGAATGAGAAGTACGGCCTCTACCACACGGGCACGGCCCCCGAGTGCACCGTGCAGGATCCCGACGGCGAGGACGTCTCGATCGACTCGGCCTCCGGGCGGATCAACAAGGAGGATCACTTCGGCACCTTCACCGCCACGAGCTCGGGCGCCTACACGATCACCTGCTCCGGCGAGGATGCCGGCGCCTCCTATGTCAGCGAGCTGGTCACCGAGAAAGACACATACCGGGACGGCATGATCGTCATCCTCGCAGGCCTCGTGGGAGTGCTGGCGATCTTCCCGCTCATCGGCGCGACCATTGTTCGCGCCCGGCGCGCCAAGGCTCACCAGCGGGCGAGGATCTCCTCCCTCTCGCAACAGCAGCAGCAGTCCTGGCCCTCGGCGCCGCAGGGCGCCGCCCACTTCGGCCAGCCCAGCCAGCCGGTCCAGCCCACCCAGCCCATGCAGCCCAGCCAGCCCTTCACCCAGCCCGGTCAGCCAGGAGCGCCCGGCGGCTATCCCGGGGCCTGGGGGCCTGGCCAGGGCTGAGGCCGGCACCGGGCCGCGCACGACGTCGTCGCCGGGGCCTGACCGGATGCCGGGCGGCCCGGCCCTGGGGTCAGGCCGAGGTGGCGAGCTCGACGCCGGCGTCGGTGAGGGCCTGCCGGGCGGCCGCCCCCAACTCGGGGCTGACCGGGGCGGTCAGGTCGCGCAGCACGCGCACCCGGAAGCCTCTCGCATGGGCGTCCAGCGCCGTGTCCTTCACGCAGTGGGACTCGGCCAGCCCGATCACGTCGATATCGGTGATGCCCTCATCCACCAAGAGCCGGTGCAGGCTCGTCCCCTTGTCATCGACGCCCTCGAAGCCCGAGTAGGCCGCGGAGTACTGCCCCTTCTTGACCGCCACATCCACCTCGAGCCCGTCCAGGGCGGGGTGCAGCTCCGCCTCCGGGGTCCCCGCCACGCCATGGGGCGGCCAGGTGTCCACGAAGTCCGGGGTATCGGTGAAGTGGCGGCCCGGGTCGATGTGCCAGTCCTGGGTGGTGACGATCGTGTCATAGTCCCCGCGATGGGATGACGCGTACTGCGCCACCCGCTGGGCCACGGCATTGCCGCCCTCCACGGCCAGCGCCCCGCCCTCGCAGAAGGTGGGCTGCACGTCGACGATGATCAGGGCGCGGCGGGGCTGTGTCGCTTGTTTCGCGGGCATCTTCGCGGTCATACCGCGAGCCTAGCCGCCTCGGCGCGCCAGCGCCTCCCTGTAGACCTCATTGGGGCGCAGACCCGCCTCGCCGGCCGCCATCGCGGCGGCGGCCTTGAGTCGCAGGCCCTGCTCGGCCAGATCCAGGGCGCGCTCGGCAGCCTGGGACGGATCCGCCGACCGGGCCGGCGCCCCGGCCACGACGATGACCACCTCCCCCAGGACGCCGTCGGCGGTTGAGGCCGCCAGCTCCCCCAGGGTGGCGCGACGCACCTCCTCATGGGTCTTGGTCAGCTCCCGGCACAGCGCCGCCGGGCGGGAGTCCCCCAGTGCCCTGGCCATCGCGGCGAGGGTCTCGTGGGTGCGCCGGGGGGACTCGAAGAACACCATGGTGCGCGACTCCTGGGCCAGCGCCGCCAGGGCCCGATCCCGCTCCCCCGCCCGTCGCGGAGGGAAGCCCTCGAAGCAGAAGCGGTCACTGGCCAGGCCGCTGACCGCCAGGGCGGTGAGCACCGCCGACGGGCCGGGGGCCACCGTCACGGCGACGTCGGCCTGGGCGGCGGCCACCACCACCCGATAGCCGGGGTCGGACACCGATGGCATGCCCGCGTCGCTGATCACCAGAACACTGTGACCGGCGCGGGCCGCCTCGATGAGCTCACCGGAGCGCTCCCGCTCATTGTGCTCGTGAAGGGCCACGATACGACCGGAGGCGCGGATCCCCAGGCGCTGGGCCAGTGCTCGCAGGCGCCTGGTGTCCTCCGCGGCGATGAGATCGGCGCACTCCAGCCCGCGACGCAGGCGCCCCGTGGCATCGCCCGTGTTGCCGATCGGGGTGGCGGCCAGCGTGATGACCCCGGGACGCGGCCGCCAGGGGTCGGGCGCCGTCGGCGAGGGCTGATCCGAAGACTGGCAGGGCCCCTCAGCCTCATGCGGGGCCGGCCCCTGAACGCTGGCAGCGGATGGGGTGGCGTCTGTCATGGGCCAAGTATGGCGCTGCCCCTAGACTCCTCGGGTGACATATCCCAGCGCGCTGTCCCCTGATGAGCCCGCAGGCACGAGGCCGGCCCGAGACCCCCAGGCCCCGGGCACGGAGCCACGGTCCGACGACGAGTCCCGTTCCGACGACGCCCGGACCGCCGATTCGCAGTCCCCGGGCCCGGACGCTCCGGTCCCCCAGGCGCAGGCCGCCAGCAAGCCATCCGATCCAGAGCAGCCGGCCCCCGCGGCCCAGCCCCCTGGCACGGAGGCTGACCGCGCCCCGGCCACCAGCGAGCCCCGCACCGAGAACCAGCTGCGCCACCTCCTGGGCCTGGAGCCCCTGGAGTGGGCCCTGCCGCGAGCCCTGCGCATCAGGGGCTGGGTGGCCACCGCCGTCGTCGGCGTGATCGCCGCACTGACGCGCCTGGTGGGGCTGAGCCACCCCAGCACGCTCATATTCGATGAGATCTACTACGTCAAGGACTCCTACGCCCTGTGGACCCTGGGCTACGAGGCGCAGTGGGCCGACGGCTCAGATGCGCGCTTCGCGGCGGGGGACTTCTCGGGGATGTCGACCGAGCCGAGCTTCGTCGTCCACCCGCAGTTCGGCAAGTGGCTGCTCGGCCTGGGCATGCAGGTCTTCGGCGCCGACTCGGCCGTGGGCTGGCGGATCGTGCCGGCACTGGCGGGGATCCTCACCGTGGTGCTGCTGGCGCGCCTGACCATGCGCATGACCCACTCACCCGTGCTGGCCGGCCTGGCCGGCCTGTTCCTGGCCATCGACGGGGTGGGCATCACCGAGTCGCGCATCGGTCTTCTCGACGTCTTCATCGGGCTGTTCGCCACCCTGGCCATGTACTGCCTGGTGCGAGACCGGGAGGCCTCACGGGCGCGCCTGGCCAAGGACCTGGCGGGCACGCCGGCCGCGCCCCGGCAGCTGGCCCCCCGGGCGCATCTGCGCCCCTGGCTGTGGGCCACCGGCGCAACGCTGGGCCTGGCCTGCTCGGTCAAGTGGTCGGGCCTCTACCTGCTGGCCGTGGTGGGCATCCTCGTCGTCGTCTGGGACACCAGCGCCCTGCGCAGCGTCAAGGCCAAGGCCTGGTTCCTGGAGGGCCTCATCTCCCGGGGCTTCGGCGACTTCATCCGCCTGGTGCCCACGGCCCTGGTGGTCTACGTGGGGCTGTGGTGGTCCTGGTTCGCCCATGACAGGTCCTACAAGCGCGGCTGGGCCGTCGAGCAGATCGCGCGCAGTGCCGAGGGGACGCTGGGGGAGGCCGAGAGGATGCCCTACAGCTGGCTGCCCAACGCCCTCAACGACCTCATCGAGTACCACCGCACCATCTACACCTTCCACGTGGGCCTGGGCGAGCACCACCCCTATGAGGCAGGACCCGCCGGGTGGCTCCTGCAGTGGCGCCCCACCTCCTTCTACTGGCCCGAGGGCGCCGAGCTGGCCGGGACGAACTGCGGATCCGACCGCTGCATCCAGGCCATCACCTCCATCGGCAACATCCCCGTGTGGTGGGCGGCCATCCCGGCCCTGCTGGTGGTGCTGGCCATGGGCATCGGCGGCCGGGACTGGCGGGCCTGGGTGCCGCTGGCCGGGTACCTCGGCCTGTACGTTCCGTGGTTCCAGTACCCTGACCGCACGATCTTCACCTTCTACACGGTGGCATTCGTCCCCTTCGTGGTCCTGGTACTCACCCTGGCCCTGGGGCAGGGGATGGGCATGCTCAAGCCCGTGCCCGGCTCGCGGGAGGCGCGCGCCGAGGAGCTGGGGCTGCGCGAGGGCTGGATCGGCCCGGGACTCCCGGCTCCGCGCGGGCTGATCGCCCGCTTCCTCGGGGCGGGCGACACTCACTCCCGCGCACGGGGCCGTTGGTCGCCGCGCAGGCAACGGCCCCAGGAGCCCCTCGGGGAGCAGGCGCCCCAGCAGTCCGCTGCCCAGACGGCCCGGCTGGACGACGGCGCCCCCCATGCCAGCGGCCACACCGCGACCGGGGTGGAGGCCAGCAGTGCGCTGACGAAGCCCGCTGACTCCTCTGAGTCGGCTAAGGCAGTGGGGGCAGTCGAAGAGTCGGCGCAGCCCGAGGAGCCCGCAGAGCACGCCGCGCTGACGAAGCCCGCTGACTCCTCTGGGTCGGCTGAGGCAGTGGGGGCAGTCGAAGAGTCGGCGCAGCCTGAGGAGCCCGCAACGGCCGACGCGCAGCCCGAGGAGTCGGCGGAGGGCGCTGCGCCCTCCGTGCCCGCAGAGCCCGCCGACTCCTCGCCCACGGGCCTGGCCCGCGTGCTGCGCCTGACCCCCGAGTGGACGGGGGTGCCCACCTGGCGACTGCGCAACGAGGGCGTCCTGCTGACCGTCCTGCTGATGACGCTGGCGCTGTCCTTCGCCATCCTGTGGTGGCCGATCTGGACGGGCCAGACGGTGTCCTACACCTTCTGGCGCATGCATATGCTCCTGGAGTCCTGGATCTAGGAGTCTGGGCGGGCCGGCGGGTCTCATCGCCGATCCTGGCGGACGAGCCTTCGCGTATCGGACGAGCCTTTGCGTCGACGACGAGCCTTTGCGTCAATCGCCCCTGTGCTACCCCCAGTCGGATGACGCGAACCCTCGTCCGATACGCAGACCCTCGTCCAGTAGGCGAAGGCACGTCGTCGGCCCGTATCCGCCGGGGCCGGAACGGAGCGCCCAAGGCACGAGTCCCCATGGGCGGCCCGAGGGCCATCCATGGGGACTCGCGGATCTCAGCGGATCTCAGGGGATCCCGGGGTCACACGATGCCGTGGGCCAGCATGACGTCGGCCACGCGGGTGAACCCGGCGGCGTTGGCGCCCAGGACGTAGTCGCCGGGGCGGCCGTACTCCTCGGCCGCGGCCACGCAGGAGTCGTGGATGTCCGCCATGATGCCGGTCAGCTTGGCCTCGGCGGTGGCGAAGTCCCAGCGCGTGCGGCCGGAGTTCTGCTCCATCTCCAGGGCGGAGGTGGCCACGCCCCCGGCGTTGGCGGCCTTGCCGGGGCCGAAGAGGATGCCGGCGGAGGAGAAGGCCTCCACGGCCTCGGGGGTCGAGGGCATGTTGGCGCCCTCGGAGACCACGCCGCATCCGCCGCGCAGCAGCGTGGCGGCCGCCTGGCCGTCGAGCTCGTTCTGGGTGGCGCAGGGCAGGGCGACGTCGGCGGGGACGTCCCAGACACTGCCCTGGGTCACCAGGCGGGCGCCGGGGCGGCGCTCGACGTAGTCGGCCACGCGCCCGCGCTCGACCTCCTTGACCTGCTTGAGCAGCTCGAGGTCCACCCCGGCCTCGTCGACGACGTAGCCCGAGGAATCGGAGAAGGTGATGGGGGTCGCGCCCAGCTGCTGGGCCTTCTCAATGGCGTAGATCGCCACATTGCCGGCCCCCGAGACCACGACCTTCTTGCCCTCGAGGGTCTCGCCCTTGGTGGCCAGCATGCTCTGGGCGAAGAGCACCGCGCCATAGCCGGTGGCCTCGGTGCGGACCAGGGACCCGCCCCAGGCCAGGCCCTTGCCGGTGAGGACCCCCGCGTCGTAGGAGTTCCGCAGGCGCTTGTACTGGCCGAACATGTATCCGATCTCACGGCCGCCCACGCCGATGTCGCCGGCGGGGACATCCGTGCTGGGGCCGATGTGGCGGGCCAGCTCGGTCATGAAGGACTGGCAGAAGCGCATGACCTCGCCGTCGGAGCGGCCGTGGGGGTCGAAGTCGCTTCCGCCCTTGCCTCCACCGATGCCCTGGGCGGTCAGAGCGTTCTTGAAGATCTGCTCGAAGCCCAGGAACTTGATGATGCCGACATTCACGCTGGGGTGGAAGCGCAGGCCGCCCTTGTAGGGGCCCAGTGCGGAGTTGAACTCGACGCGGAAGCCCCGGTTGACCTGGACCGCGCCGGAGTCGTCCACCCAGGGCACCCGGAAGATGATCTGACGCTCGGGCTCCACGAGCCGCTCCAGGAGGCCGGCCTCGGCGTAGTGGGGGTGCTTGGCGATGACGGGCCCCAGGGACTCCAGCACCTCGCGCACAGCCTGGTGGAACTCGGGCTCTGCGTTGTTGCGGGCGACGACCTGCTCGTAGATCTTCTCAACAACGTCCTGCATGTGGACTCCTTAGCCTAACGGGGATCTCAGCGCCAGGCTGGTCGCCGCGGCGCCGCGAGAAGACTTCCACCCCACCCGTCACTGAGACGAAACATCCCGTTATTCGGAGAAAACAATCCCGGCCAGGAGGACCCTCATGGAGGAGGGCACGGCCTTGCGGCTCATCCCCGGGATCGATGCCCCACCGGTTGCCACTGCCCTACTCTCATGGTGATGTCCACCGATCTGCCCGTCCACCACCGCGCGCTCGCCCTGCGCTCCGCGCTGGACCTGCCCATCATTGAGCGCCATGCCCTGGAGGCCGAGACCCTGCGCCGGGTGGCGGGCGTGGACCGCATGGGCGACCTGACCCGCTACAACACCTGCGAGGTGACCGAGCTCGCCGACCTGACCCCCGCCGCCAGCCTGCTGGCCCCCGATGAGCGGGGCTGGGCTCTGGGCCATGCCCTGGTCCATGCCGTGGAGCACGGCCAGCGCCTGTGGCTGTGCGAGACGACGCCGCAGGAGTTCGCGGCCCTGCGCCGAGCCCTGGGTGAGGACCTGGTGCACAACGCCTCGCTGGAGGCCCTCCCCGAATCGGAGCCGACCGGTCCGGTGGTGGCCGCCGTCAGCCCCCGCGATCTTCTCGATGCGTGGGCGGTCGGCGACGCCGCGCAGGTGCGCTACCTGCGCACCGTGCTCAAGGGCACCGACCCGCTGCGCGTGCCCAGCCACATCCTGGCCGCCCTGGAGCAGGCCCAGGTGGACCTGGTCCCCCGCAGCAAGGCCACCAGACTGCTGCACAACCCGAAGTTCCTCGCCTACCTCATCATCTTCATCTACTCGTCGCTGCGAGTGGTGCCCGCAGCCCTGGCCCCGGGGTTCAAGGGCAACCCCTGGGTGCTGTGGGGCATCGACATCGTCACCGCCCTGCCCTACACCTGGGGGATCATGATGATGGTGGCGGGCCGGCGCCTGCGCCATCGCATGGCGGGGACCCTGGTCACCCTGGTGACCTTCATCGCCCCCTACGTGTACTTCTTCGCCAGGGGCAAGGGCTATCCGCCCTGGGTTCTCTACGTCGTGGCCGCTCTGGTCATCGGCACGGTCCTGCTGGAGGGCGGCCGCTGGCTGCGCGACGTCATCGTGGCCCGGGGGCTGACCGCCGCCCAGCCCCAGCGGCCCGGCCGCCCCCAGTCACCCCGGGACGGCCGATCCCTCAAGCCGCAGGGGCGTCCACGCCCCGCAGGGAGCGCATGATCCCCACCAGCACGACCCATCCGCCGAAGACGACGATGAGCGCCACGGCGGTGATCGGGCGGTGGGGGTGGATCGCCACCAGCCAGCAGCTCGCGGCGAACCAGATCGTCGCCGCCGCGATATTGAGAGCGCGGAAGCGCTTGACCCGCGCCGGGTGGACGTAGTGCGTGGGCACCAGGGTCAGGACCGAGAGCACGACGGTGACCAGGATATTGACCAGCGCGGGAGTGCCCAGCACGTAGAACATGAGCGCCACCACATTCCAGGCGGCGGGGAAGCCCACGAAGTAGTAGTCGGTGGACTTCCAGTTCTTGTTGGCGTAGCAGAACATGGCCGAGCTCAGGATGAGGACGAGCATGAGGGCCTTGACCGGGCCCGGCCCCATCGGCAGGTAGAGGTACATGAAGAGCGCGGGGATGAAGGTCCACGTCAGGTAGTCCACGACGATGTCCACGATCCCGCCGTCGAACCAGGGGATGACCTCGGAGACCCGGGTGCGTCGCGCCAGGGTGCCGTCGACGCCGTCGACCACCAGCGCCACGAGCAGCCACACCCACATCCAGGTGATCTCCTCGTGGACGGTGGCCAGGGTGGCCAGGGATGCCCAGACCAGGCCGGACATGGTCAGGACGTGCACGGCCCACGCCGCGGCGCGGGAGCTGAGAGGACAGGGGGAGCTCATCATGGAATCTCTTCTCGACAATGGGTCTTCTGAGCGTATCCTATGAAGACCCTCGGCGCGTGTGCTCCACCTCCAGGAACAAAGCCCCTCTGCGCGCCCTCTGCGCGCTCGGGCCATCTCCCGACGGGGGGATGGCGGGAGAGGCCGCGGGGAGGCCGGTGATACGGTCATGCCATGCGAGTCCTTCTCACTGTTCAGCACGGTGTCACCCCCGAGGGCGACTACGACCTCTCCCCCGTCATGGCGCGGGTGGAGAGCATGTCCGATCTTGTGGAGTCGGTCGGAGCCTTCAACGCCGAGCTCCAGGAGGCGGGCGCCTGGGTCGACGCCGGGGGCCTGACCAGCCCCAGGGAGGCGGCCCGCATCGAGGCCTCCCCGACGCCGGGCCAGGCGCCCCATGTGGTCGACGGCGCCTCCGCCCTGGGACTGCCGGTCATGGGCGGCTACTGGCTCATCGAGGCCGCCGACCGCCAGGAGGCGGTGTCCTGGGCCGAGCGCGCCTCACGCGCATGCCGCCAGCCCGTCATCATGCGCCCCCTCCAGGAGGGCTGAGCCAGGGGCAGGGGCGCCGCGCAGCGATGCGACCCGCGCATGCCGCTGCTACTGTCGCCCCCATGCGCTCATCTCTGATCGTTGAGCGGCGGCTGCGCCGCTCCGGCGATGCCGCCGCCTGCCCGCGACGGACCGAGCGGCCGTGCCGCCCAGGTGCCAAGGGGCTCGGATCATGACCGAGCACTCGCCGTACCCGGCCATCATGGATCGCTCAGCGCCGGCCGCCCAGCGCATCGCCGACCTCGCCAAGGTCTCGGGCTCGCCGGGGAAGTCCGTGCTCATCGAGGATGAGGAGCCGCTGCTCAACGCGCTGCGCGCCGGCCTGGACATCCAGGAGGTCTACGTCCTGGACTCGGTCGATGTCCCCCAGGCGGTGGCGCAGGAGTGCCTCCAGGCCCGCATCCCCCTGACCATCATGAGCGCCTCGCTGGCCACCGAGCTGTTCCGATCGGATAAGCGCCCCGACGTCTTCGGCCTGGCCAGGGTCCCCCGGCCGGTGCGGGCCCAACGGCTGCGGGCCTGCGACCGCGACCTCGTCATCCTCGACGGCGTCCGCATCCCGGGCAATATCGGTGCGATCATCCGCAGCGCCCACGCCTTCGGCGCCGCAGGAGTGGTGCTGGTGGACTCCGGGCTCAAGAGCATCGCCGACCGCCGCCTCATCAGGGCCAGCCGCGGCTACGTCTTCAGCCTGCCCGTGGCCCTCATGTCCTGGGCGCAGGTCCGCGACCTCATCGATGAGGCGGACATGGAGGTGATCTCCCTGGACGCCGGCGGGCAGGCGAGCCTGGAGGAGGTGGCGCCGCGGGCGCAGCGGATCGCCCTGCTGCTGGGGGCCGAGACCGTCGGCCTATCCGACCAGGCGCGCCAGATCGCCGACCTGACGGTCTCCATCACGATGAACGAGGCCGTGGAGTCCCTCAATGTCTCGGTGACGGCGGGCGTGCTGCTGCACGCCCGCTCCCCGCGCAACCTCGCCCTCCTGCGCTCCGAGCCCGCCCGGTAGGGCGTCGTGGCAGGCGCCCCCTGCCACCACGAAGCGCCGCCCGGGCCGCTCCGCGGTCGGCGCCGCCCGGGCCTGCCGGCGAGCCCCGCCTCAGAAGCGGAAG
Organism: Actinomyces slackii; assembly: GCF_900637295.1. Taxonomy (NCBI): domain Bacteria; kingdom Bacillati; phylum Actinomycetota; class Actinomycetes; order Actinomycetales; family Actinomycetaceae; genus Actinomyces; species Actinomyces slackii. Next base: position 356,957 of record NZ_LR134363.1, read on the forward strand.
TGGCGGAACTCGAAGGAGAAGATCCCCATCGGATCCCAGTGCGCCACGAGGATCCCACCGGCGGGCGCGCCCAGGCTCCATACCTCGGACTCGATGAGCACCCCTCCCTCGGGGGGCTCGGAGAGGGTGAGGCGGTGATGGCCATCGGCGTACTCGTCGGCGCGCTGCGCCGGGTAGAGGCCGAGCTCGGCCGAGGGCACCGGGAAGCCGTCGAGCTGGCGCTCCAGCTCGGCCAGCTGGTCCCCGGAGATCCCGTAGCGGCTGGCCAGGGCGTTGAGGTCGCGGCGGGCGACGGCGGCGATGAACTCCTCGACCTCCGCGTAGATGCGGCTGCGCAGATCCGGGTCCCCCCACGGCGCAGGAGGCTCGGGGGTGGCCGGCTCAGGGATGTCGGGGCCGGCGGCGTCCTCATGGCCGGGCTCTGCGGGCAGCTCCTGGGCGGCCGGCGCCTCGGGCTGGTCGGGGTGAGCCTGGCCGTCACCCCGCTCCTGCGCCTCGGGCTGGGCGGGATCCGCGGCATGGGCGCCGCGCCGGGGCTCACCCACCGGGGCGCTGACATGGGCCTCGCCGGCCAGCAGGGCGACGTCGGGCATCATGGCATCGTCCGGGCTCTGGGACTCCACCGCCGGGGGCAGGACATCCCAGGGTCCCAGGCCCTGCGCTGAGCCGGCCGGCTCCGGCTCAGCGGCATGAGCCGGGATGTGGACGGGCTCACCCGACGGCTCCTGGACCGGGGAGAGATCCTCCTGGAGCCCATCCGCCCGGCCCTCGGCCTGCTCGGCAGAGGCCTCCTCGACCGCGGCCTGCTCAGCGGCGACATCCTCAGCGGCCTGCTCCTCGGGAGCGGCAGCGGCCCGGTGCCGGGGCAGGGTCGCCTCCTCGGGCACGAGCCCGTGCTCACTGGCGGGCTGGGTGGGCAGCACCCCGACCGCGTGCTGCCCCAAGGACAGCTCCGGATCCGCCGCCGAGTCCCCCTCCGGACCGGCCGGGGACTCGGGATCCACGGGAGCGGAGGCCTGCGGCTCGGGCAGGGCGTAGTCGGAGCTCTCCCCGTCCTGCCCCTCGGCTGACGCGCCCTCTCCCCGGGCGGGCGAGTCGAGCGCAGGGGCAGGCAGCTCGGAGACAAGGGGCTCATCGGAGGTGCGGGGCTCCAGGAGCACGCGGGTCAGGCGCCCGTCGATGATCTCAGGATGACCGGCCAGCCCCCACACGGCATGCGAGCCGGCACGCAGCCCCAGGGAGGCGGTGTCGAGGACGGAGACATCGCCGTCGGGCAGGAAGCAGAAGAGCGGCCCGGCCATCTCCCCGGTGGCGGTGTCCCACAGGCGCACCGTGGCATCCTCCGAGCCGGTGAGGATGCGGCTCCCATCGGGGCTCCACCGCACGGCGGTCACGCCGAAGCGGTGGCCGGCCAGGGCCAGGACCACCTTGCCGGAGACCTCGTCCCAGACCCGGGCCACGCCGTCGTCGAAACCGGCGGCCACCCTCTGCCCGTCCGGGCTCCAGGCGAAGGAGCGGACCATCGCGCCCTGGCCCGACAGCGTCACCAGCTCCCCGCCGGTGATCGCGTCCCAGACATGACCGTCGCCGTCGGCGCTGCCGGTGACCACGCGCGGACCGCCGCGGGTCCAGGACACGTCACGCACCCAGTCGTGGGTGAAGGTGCGCACCGCCTTGCCCGAGACCGTGTCCCAGATACGGGCGGTGCCGTCCTGGGAGCCGGTCAGGGCCCGGGCGCCATTGGGGCTCCAGGCCACGGAGGTGACGATGTCGCGGTGGCCGTTGAGCTCCAGCAGGGCCCTGCCGCTGGAGGCATCCCAGATCACCGCCATGGTCGAGCCCACGCCGGTGAGGATGCGGCTGCCATCCGGGCTCCAGGCGAAGGCGTTGACCTCATCCATCCCGGCGTCCAGGCTCAGCACCGCCTGCCCGGAGGAGGCATCGAGGATGGTCACGCCCCGGGACAGGGAGGAGTCCGCGGCCAGGCGGGAGCCATCCGGGCTCCAGGCGAAGTCGGAGAGCTCGACCTCTTGCACATCCACACTGGCCACCGGCGCCCCCGTGGTCAGGTCCCACACATGGGTCCCGCCGATCTTGGCGCCGACGACGATGCGCCCCCCGTCGGGGCTCCAGTCCAGGGCGTCCACGGAGTTGCCCGGGCCCAGGACGCGAATGGTCTGACCGGTGGCGGGGTCCCAGATGCGCACGGTGCGGTCATGGGAGCCCGTGGCCGCGCGAGTGGAGTCCGGTGACCAGGCCAGGGAGCAGGCCCAGGTGCCATGGCCCACCAGGCTCATCAGCTCGGAGCCGGAGTTGGCGTCCCAGACATGGGCCGTGGAGTCGGAGAGGTCATCGGTGAGGATGCGCGTGCCATCCGGGCTCCAGGCCACCGCGGAGATCCAGCGGCTGCCCTGGAGAGTGAGGAGCTCGGCACCGGTGGCGGCATCCCAGATCCGGGGCATGGACTCATCCGAGGCCGTGACGATCCGAGTGGAGTCCGGTGACCAGGCCAGCCCGGTCATGGGCTCGACCTCCCCGTCCCCCTCGGCCAGCGGGATCGGGCCCACATGCAGCAGCTCGGTGCCCGTGGTCACGTCCCAGATGCGGGCGGTGCCGTCCTCGGAGGCGGTGGCCACGCGGGTGCGATCCGGGCTCCAGGCCACCGCGGTGACATGGTCGGCGTGACCGGTCAGGGTGCGCACGGCCTCACCGGTGGAGGCGTCCCAGATGCGGGCCGAGTCGTCCTCGAAGTGGGTCAGCAGCCGGGAGGAGTCGGGGCTCCAGGCCACCGCTCCGCCGATGGCCTCCCCGCCGACCTCCAGGGTCAGCAGATCCTCACCGGTGGCGGCATCCCAGATGCGGGCGGTGCGCTCCTCGGAGGTGGTGGCCAGGTGAAGGCCATCGGGGCTCCAGGCGGCCGCGTTGACCGACCCGCCGCGCCCCGTCAGCGCGAAGAGCTCAGAGCCGGAGTCCACCTCCCACACCCGGGCGGTCCCGTCATGGGAGCCCGAGAGGATGCGGGTGCCGTCGGGGCTCCAGGCCAGCCCCCACAGGGCATCGAAGTGCCCGGCGTACAGCGAGACCCGGCGTGGGTCGATCGGCCCGGGGAGGTCGGTCCCTGAATCGGTCGTCCCTGTACGGTCTGATGGCGCAGTCATAGGGGGAAGTCTAGGGATAACGTCTTGGCATCTGCTGGATCTTCGGCCCGTCCGGGGCGGCGCCCCGGTTCGCCAGGCGTGATCGCGCGCAGAAGGGCCCCGGCGCTGTGCGCGTCGGGGCCCTTCATGGCCGGTGGCGGATGCCCGCTCCTGCCTCAGGACAGCGAGCCGTCCCGGTTCTGGAAGATGATGTAGGCCTCGTAGAGGGCCCAGACCCAACTGCCGAGCACGAAGAGGTAGCCGAGCATCGCCAGGAAGCCCAGACCGAGGACGCCGTCGAGGATGCTCAGGACGACGGAGACGCCCACCAGGGCCAGGTGGTAGATGCCGGTCTGCTTCTGACCGAGGTAGAAGTTGTGGATGCCCAGGTGCCCGAGGAGGACGGCCAGCAGGAGGGCCACCATCTTCGACTTCTGAGGGACATTGGGCAGGGCGAAGTTCTGCTGAGTCACAGACGACTCCTTACGGTGAAGGGATGCGCCATGGGATCGGCGCTTCCGGTTGGGGTTGCTCCGCAAGGATGTCAGATCCCCGTGGACCACTCCACGGGGAGCGCTCCCCATCCGCTTACTTCCGCAGATCCCGCTGCCATCGGAGAGGGTCATTGATCCGCATTGCAGGCGTGTCGCGCCTCCGATGAGACCCCTCACGGAACTTTCACCGGCCGCTCCCACCTCATCTCCCCGTGGAGTTGGCCACTCTTCTCCCCGTGGAGTCGATGGGGAGTGCCATGGGTAGGCAGTCCGGGCCCGGGGCTGCGGGGGACGCGGGAGCCTCAGAACAGGGCGGGCAGGGTGGCCTCCACAGCCTCGCCCAGCTCGTCCAGGTCCAGGACCAGGGGCCGGCCGGCCCCGCCGTCGGCCAGAAGGTCGCTGCCGGTGAGGACCAGCATCTGTCCGCCGGTGGTGCCCAGGCGGGCCACGGCCACGCCCTCGGCCTGGGCGGCCGCGTTGACGGCGGGCACCAGGGCCTCGGGCACCGCCACGATCGCCCGGGCCCCGGACTCGGAGAACAGGGCGGTGAGGTCATCCACGCCCTCGTCCTGGACCGCGCTCAGATCCACGCTGGCGCCCACGCCGAAGCGCAGGCAGGAGTCCACCAGGGTCTGGATGAGGCCACCGGCCGAGCAGTCGTGGGCGGCGCGCACCAGCGGCTCGCCGTCGGGCCCATCGGCCTCGGTCAGGGCCAGCAGGACCCGGCCCAGGGCCATCTCGGCCTCCAGATCGACGCGCGGCGGCATGCCGCCGAGGTGGTCGTGGATGGCGCGGGCCCAGGCCGAGCCGTCCAGCTCGGCCTCCGTGGTCCCCAGGGCCATGATCGCCAGGCCCTCCTCATGCCAGCCCGAGGGCCGGGCGCGGCGCACATCCTCCATGACGCCGAGCACGCCGACGACGGGGGTGGGGTTGATGGAGGAGTCGATCCGGCCCTTGTCCGGCCCATGGGAGTTGTACAGGGAGACATTGCCGCCGGTCACGGGGATGCCCATCGTCTGGCAGGCATCGGCCAGGCCGGTGATGGCCTCGACGAGCTGCCACATGGCGTCGGGGTCCTCCGGGGAGCCGAAGTTCAGGCAGTCGGTGACCGCCAGGGGGCGGGCCCCCACGGTGCACACATTGCGGTAGGACTCCGCCAAGGCCTGGGCGGCGCCGGTGGCCGGGTCGAGCTTGGTGAAGCGGCCGTTGGCGTCGGTGGAGATCGCCACCCCGCGGCCCGTGGCCTCGTCCACGCGGATGACCCCGGCGTCGTCGGGCTGGGACAGGGCGGTGCTGCCGCGCACGAAGCGGTCGTACTGGTTGGTCACCCAGGCCGAGGAGGCCTGGTTGGGGCTGGTGACCACGGCACGGACCTGCTCGGCCAGCTCGGCGGCGGACTCGGGGCGGGCCAGGCGATCGGTGGTGTCCGCGTTGAGCTCGTCCTGCCAGGCGGGGCGCGCGTAGGGGCGCTCGTAGGTGGGGCCCTCGTGGGCCACGGTCCTGGGGTCGACGTCGACGATCCGCTCACCGAAGTGGTCGATGGTCAGGCGGCCCGAGCCATTGACCTCCCCGATGACGGCGGCCTCGACGTCCCACTTGCGGATGACTTCCATGAAGTCCTCGAGCTTGTCGGGGGCGACGACGGCCATCATGCGCTCCTGGGACTCGCTCATGAGGATCTCGCCGGCCGTCAGGGTGGGGTCGCGCAGGAGCACGTTCTCCAGGTCCACGTGCATGCCGCCGTCGCCATTGGAGGCCAGCTCGGACGTGGCGCAGGAGATCCCGGCGGCGCCCAGGTCCTGGATGCCCAGGACCAGTCCGGCGGAGAAGAGGTCGAGGCAGCACTCGATGAGGACCTTCTCCATGAAGGGGTCGCCCACCTGGACGCTGGGCCGCTTGGCGGGCATGCCGTCCTCGAAGGACTCGCTGGCCAGGATGGAGGCGCCGCCGATCCCGTCCCCGCCGGTGCGCGCGCCGAAGAGCACCACCTTGTTGCCGGCGCCCGAGGCGCTGGCCAGGTGGATGTCCTCGTGGCGCAGCACGCCCACGCACAGGGCGTTGACCAGGGGGTTGTCCTGGTAGGAGGAGTCGAACTCGGTCTCCCCGCCGATGTTGGGCAGGCCCAGGGAGTTGCCGTAGGTGCCCACGCCGGCCACCACCCCGTGGACCACGCGGGCGGTGTCCGGATGGTCCACGGCGCCGAAGCGCAGCTGGTCCATGACGGCCACGGGCCGGGCGCCCATGGAGATGATGTCGCGCACGATCCCGCCCACGCCGGTGGCGGCGCCCTGGTAGGGCTCAACGAAGCTGGGGTGGTTGTGGGACTCGACCTTGTAGGTCACGGCCCAGCCCTCCCCGATGTCCACGACGCCGGCGTTCTCCCCCATGCCCACCAGGAGGTGGGCGCACATCTCAGGCGTGGTCTTGGCGCCGAACTGCTTCAAGTGGATCTTGGAGGACTTGTAGGAGCAGTGCTCGGACCACATGACCGAGTACATGGCCAGCTCGGCGTTGGTGGGGCGGCGCCCCAGCAGGGAGCGAATGGACTCGTACTCCTCGGCCTTGAGGCCGAGCTCGGCCCAGGGCATCTCGCGCTCCGGGGTGGCGGCGGCATCGGCGACGGTGTCAGGGTGCTCGACGGGGCCGGTGGGCTCTTCGACGACCATGGGGGCTCCTGGAGGGGGACGGAGTAGGACCGGGCTCAACATACCTGACATGCCTTTGTGTCCACGGTGAACAGCTTTAGCCGCCTCCGCGCCCTGCCCCTCTTCTGGCATAACGCTCTGACCTGCACGTTTGCAAAACCGGCAGGCAGAGACGGGCGTTAAAGTTGTTCACCGTGGACAAAGACGAGCCATCCCGGGGCTCATTCTGAGCAAAATCTGAGGACGCGCCCCGCGCGCGTGCTGCGCCTCACAGCATTTCAAGGCAAGATCGGGGCATGAGATCCATCGACGTCGCCCCCCTCCCGCTGTCGGACCTTGAGAGTCATCTCGACGAAGTCGCGATCCGGAGGCTGCATACCGGCATGGAGGCGGCCCGGGCACTGCTGGAGGGTCGCACCGTGTGGACGGTGACGCCGTCGGCCGCGGTGGGCGCGGGCCCGGCGGAGACGGTCTCCCACCTGGTGGGCTACGCCCGCGGCCTGGGCCTGGATGCGCGCTGGCTGGTGCTGGACGCCCCCGCTGAGTTCACCCAGATCGCCGCGCGCCTACATGCCGGCATCCACGGCGACCGGGGCGACGGCGGCAAGCTGGGGGACAAGCAGCGCGACATCTACGAGCATGTCCTGGCCTCCAATGCGGAGAACATCGTCGAGGAGCTGCGCGAGGACGACGTCGTCATCCTCCACGACCCGCCCACCGCCGGCCTGGCCCGAGCCATCAAGACCACCGGGGCGACGGTGGTGTGGCGCTGCCACGCCGGCACCCAGGGAGGCGGTGAGGCGGCCGACCACGCCTGGGCCTTCCTGGACCGCTACCTGGAGGACGTGGACCTCACCGTGGTCTCTCGGCCGGAGTACCGGCCGCCCTATATCGAGGAGGAGCGCTGCGCGGTGCTGGCCCCCTCCATCGATGCCGACTCCCCCAAGAACCGGGTCCTGGACCTGGACGAGGCCTGGTCCGTGGCGCGCCTGTCCGGGATCTTCGGCGGGGAGCCGCCCTTCGAGGCGGTGCCCTTCCTGCGCCACGACGGTCGGGCCGATGCTTTCCGGGGCCTGGAGGTCGAGCCGGTGCTGGCCGGTGGGGCGGTCCCCCTGGGCCGCAGGGTGGTCACCCAGGTCAACCGCTGGGACCGTCTCAAGGGCGCGCTGGAGCTGGTGGAGGTCTTCGCCCAGAACATCTCGGTCCTGCCCGACGACGCCCATCTGCTCCTGGTGGGGCCGGCACCGGACGCCGAGCGCGACGCCGAGTCCGCCGCCTACCTGGCCGAGGTCCTGGAGCGCTGCTCAGTGCTGCCGGAGTCGGTGGCCCACCGCGTGCATGTGGCGGCGGTGAGCATGGATGACCGCGAGGTCAATGCCACCGTGGTCAACGCTGTCCAGCGGGTCAGCTCGGTGGTCACGCAGCGCTCCCTGGTGGAGGCCTTCGGCCTGACGGTGGCTGAGGCCATGTGGAAGAAAGCCCCGGTGGTGGCCTCGGCCGTGGGCGGTATCCGCGATCAGATCGACGACGGCGTGGACGGTGTCCTGGTGGATCCGGCCGACGGCGCGGCCTGGGCGCAGGCGGTGTCCGACCTTCTGCTCTTCCCCGAGCGCGCCGCGGAGATGGGGGCGGCCGCCCACGAGTCGGTTCGCCGGGAGTTCCTGCCCAACCGCCACCTGCTGGACCTGCTGGAGATCCTGGCCCGCGCGGTGGCCTGACCGCGGCCCCATCCCGGTGGTACCGGTTCGGCGCCTCGGCTCCCATGCCCACAACGGTCCGCGGATCTCGTGGGCATCGGAGATGAGTCTGGTCGACCTATCGACGCGAACTGGACCCTGCGCCTAGACTAGAGGGGAGCCACCCGGCTGCCACCGGGCGGCTCCCGAAGGGGATCAGCCCCTAAGGAGCTGGAGCAAGCTACTCAGAGCCCCGACAGCCGATGCGATCGCGCTAACGACTTCGCACCATGTCGGGGCTCTGTGCTGCCCAAACCTCTCAGGTGCCGCGTGACGCGGCCGATATCGGCGAGCACACATACCCTTCACCTCCTTCCGGTGGATCGGCACCCTGCTAGAGCAAGCAGGCGCCAGGGGCCGCCCCGCCGACGAAGGCCCCCCAACAATGCCACATACCTCAGTCGACAGCGTTGATGGGGGGCTCTCTCATCAGGGAGGTGCTGGGCGAGGCAGCCCAGCAGGTCGTGCGCGAGCCGTGGGCGGAGCGGCACCCGAGCATGGGGCGCGGACGTGACTTTGCGTATCAGACGTGCCTTCGCGTCAATGACCCCTGTGCTAACCCCAGTCGGATGACGCGAACCCTCGTCCGATACGCAGACCCTCGTCGTCGACGTGCGCCAGCGCTCCCGGTGATTCTCTGCCGACGGCGCTGGCGGCGCTGACGGCCTCTCAGCACCCGGCCGGCACGTGGGGAGGAGTCGTCCTGGGACCCGACCCGCGGGTTATCCACAGGCTGTTTCCACAGGGATGTGTGCGGGAATGTGGAGTGGCGGGATGCCGCCACTGCCCCTGTGCACACGCCGGTTCGAGATCTGACTGGACGGGTCTCCCCGGCGGCGACCGCGGAGCCGACCGCACGGAGGGCACCATCGTGGGCCCCGAGGCCATCACTCGGAAATGCGCGAAATATCACGCATTTCAGCACTTCCTCAGGTTGCGCGAGCGGGAGGCGCCATAGCGGGATGAGACGGGCCGCGTCCCACCGCGCGGACGGCTCGGATGTGACGGCATCGAGATCGATCCGAGGTGGACCACGCGGGCTCCCAGGGTGCTTTGCGGAGGTTTACCCACAAGCCCGGTCAGAGTCTGTGGATAACGACAAAGACAGTGGGGGCTCGCTCTGGTAACCCTCTCCCGCGCCTCCGGCCCTTCCCGTGGCGTTCTGCGACCACCTGCCGCTACGGCGCGGCCGGTCCGCATGCACGTCGCCGCCCGAGGGCGTCGGCACTCACCTCGCACTGCCGACCCTCACCTGGCCGGCCCAGAGGCGCCCCGCGGTCGGCTGCGCGCCGTCAGGCAACCTCCCCGAGTCGAGCACGTGCGCCGAACGACAGCGGTGAATGCGCTGGTCAGGCCGCCACGAGGGCGTGGAGGGCCGAGGTGAAGACGCCCAACCCGTCGATGCCGGCGCGCGGGCCTGCGGGCGAGGCCGGGCCGAAGCCGGGCTCGACGGCGTGCTCGGGATGGGGCATGAGTCCCACGACATTGCCACGCTCATTGCGCACCCCGGCGATGTCCCGCGCCGAGCCATTGGGATTGTCGCCCAGGTAGCGGAAGACCACGAGCCCCTCGCCCTCCAGGCGGTCGAGCTCGTCGGGGGAGGCGATGAAGTTGCCCTCCCCGTTCTTCATGGGCACAGTGATCTCTTGGCCCGCTTGGTACTGGTTGGTCCAGGCGGTCTCTGCGCTCTCGACGCGCAGGCGCTGCTCGATGCAGATGAAGCGCTGGTGGTCGTTGCGGATGAGGGCCCCGGGCAGGAGGTGGGCCTCGGTGAGGATCTGGAAGCCGTTGCAGATCCCCAGCACCGGCATGCCGGCCTCGGCGGCGGAGACCACCTCCCCCATCACTGGGGCGAAGCGCGCGATGGCGCCGCATCGCAGGTAGTCGCCGTAGGAGAAGCCGCCGGGGATGACCACGGCGTCCACGCCGCGCAGGTCGGCGTCCTTGTGCCACAGGCTCACCGGCTCGCCGCCGGCGAGGCGCACGGCGCGGGAGGCGTCGACGTCGTCGAGCGTGCCGGGGAAGGTGATGACGCCGATGCGGGCGGAACTGGTGGGCACGGCTCAGGCCTCCTCAGCAGTGATGGAGACGACGTCCTCGATGATCGGGTTGGACAGGAGGGTGTCGGCGGCCTGGCGGGCGGCGTCGAGATGCTCCTGGGTGACCGGGCCCTCGACGCTCAGCTCGAAGCGGCGGCCCTGGCGCACGGCGGTGAACTGGTCGAATCCGAGCCGGGGCAGGCTGCCCAACACGGCCTTGCCCTGGGGGTCCAGGATCTCGGGCTTGGGCATGACCTCGACGACGATGCGTCCCATCGGTGCTCCTCGGGGATGGTGGGTGCTTCGCCGCTCAGACTACCCGCTCCCTGCGGCGACGGCGGACCAGGCGGGCGGCCCGCTGCACGCGTCCGGATCTCCGCGCGTGGATCAATGCCTCACAGGCGGCCCAGCCAGTCCCCCGCCAGGTAGACCGCGACGATGCCGCCCAGGGCCAGCGCACCCGTGGCGATGAGCCAGGCGGGCCCCAGAACCAGGGCGATCACGGCGCAGACCACGGCCCCGGCCATCATGAACCCGCCCACGGCCCCGGCCACGCCCGCCGGGGCGTGCGAGGACTGGTCCACGGTGGAGGTGCCCATGATGGGCCTGGGCCCGGAGTCCACGGTGGCCTGCGGGGGCGCGGAGGCGCTGGGACCGGCGCCCAGGAGGCGGTTGGGGTCGGCCACCTCCACGGTGCCGGCGGTCAGGCCGGCGGCGGCGTCCACCAGGCGGGGCTGCCAGCGCTCGGACTCGCGGCGCACGGGCGTGCCCCCGGCCCAGGCGAGGTATCCCGCGGCGGACACGAGCCCAGCCCCGAACAGGACCGCCACGAGCCACGGCGGGATCCACAGCTGGCCGGCCTCGGCGTTGCGCGCCAGGTTCATGGCGGAGACCGTGGCCAGCGCCAGGCCCACCAGGGCGAAGAGCACGCCGCTGAGCCTCTGCGTGCGCACGGCCGCCGGCCAGGGGGTGGCGCCCCGGGCCGTGCTGGCGGGGCGGGCGCGGCCCACGCCCCAGTCCGGGCCATCACCGGGGGCGGGCGCGCTGCGCCGCGGGGCCGAGCCGCGGCCCACGCCCCAGTCGGGGCCGTCGTCGAGCACCTCGGGGTCCTCGACCGGGGCCTGCCGGCGCCCGGGTCGGGACTGAGCCGGGCGGGAGGTCCCCCAGTCCACCGGGCCGCGCTCGTCCTGGGGACGGGTGTTGCGCGGAGTCATGCCATCACCTGCCCCAGGATGGAGGCCAGGCCCAGGGCCAGCAGGACGAAGCCGGTGGCACCGGCCAGGAGCTGGGTGACGCGCACCAGGGCCTCGCCCGTCGTCGTGCCGGCCAGGCGCTCATCGGCGGCGCGCCCCAGTCGGGTGGTGGCCAGGGCGGAGGTCACCGGTCCGGAGACGACGTCGATCGTGGTCAGCTCGCGCCGGCCGGTGGACTCGGGGATGACGACGTCGGTTCCCGGGATCCTCAGGGCCACCAGGTCGCGGCCGGGGGCGGCCGGCTCGGGGCGGGATTGGCCGCGCCGACCCTCGGGCCGGGAGTCGCGGCGTCGGGCCAGGGCCGCCCGGGCGCGGTTGCGCTCCAGGCGCAGGCGGGGGGCGTTGACGACCAGGGAGCGGGCGGGAACGCGCAGCAGGGCGAGCATGCCCGCGCCCACGAGGATGAGGGCGCCGCCGCCCAGGACGCGGGAGGCGCCGGTGGCCCCCAGGGCGCCGCTGATCGCCGCCGACAGCGCCAGGACGACCACCAGCAGGGCCAGGACGAGGGCCACCGCGAAGCCGGGCCCGGGCTTGAAGGCGCGCGTCGCCACGGGGGCAGGGGTCGTCTCGGGGCCGGGCTCGGGGCCGGGAGGGTGGTGGGCGCTCATGGTCGGGGCCTCACACCGCCAGGGCGGTGCCGGTCAGGAGGCGGTAGGCCTCCAGGTAGCGGCTGCGGGTGCGCTCGACGACGTCGGCCGGCAGGGGCGGGGGCGCCTGGTCCCCGGAGCGGTCCCAGCCGGAGTCGGTGGTGAGCCAGTCGCGCACGTACTGCTTGTCGAAGGACGGGGTGGGGCGGCCGGGCTGCCAGGCCTCGGCGGGCCAGAAGCGGGAGGAGTCGGGGGTCAGGACCTCGTCGCCCAGGACGAGGCGGCCCTGGGCGTCGGTGCCGAGCTCGAACTTGGTGTCGGCCACGATGATGCCGCGCTCAGCGGCGATCTCGGCGGCCCGGGCGTAGAGGGCCAGGGTGGTGTCGCGCAGGTCGGCGGCGGCGTCGGGCCCCACCATCTCGACGACGCGCTGGAAGGTGACGTTCTCGTCGTGCTCGCCGAGCTCGGCCTTGGCGGCGGGCGTGAAGATCGGCTCGGGCAGGCGGGAGGCCTCCGTCAGGCCCGCGGGCAGGGGGATGCCGCAGACGGTGGCGGTGGCGCGGTACTCGGCCAGGCCCGAGCCGGTGAGGTAGCCGCGGGCCACGCATTCCACGGGGTGCATGTCCAGGCGGCGGCAGATCATGGCGCGGCCGGCGACCTGCTGAGGGACGTCGAGGGAGACCAGGTGGCTCGGGACGATGTCGGCCAGCTGCTCCAGCCACCACACGCTCAGGGCGGTCAGCACGGCGCCCTTGTCGGGGATGGGGGTGGCCAGGATGTGGTCGTAGGCGCTGATGCGGTCCGAGGCGACGACGAGCAGCACGTCCTGATCGGCCCAGGGGCCGCCGGCGGCCGGGGTGTAGACGTCGCGGACCTTACCGCTGGAGCGGTGCTCCCAGCCGGGCAGGGCGGGAGCGGCGGGGATGCCGGGGATCGACGGCGCAGACGGCGCGCAGGCGCCGGAGACTGCCGGAGAGGAGCTGTCGTGCTGACTCATGGGGCCATCCTGCCACCCCGCCGCTGCCTTGGGTGCTGCGTGCGCCGCAGCAGCGGCGCAGCGGCGCCGCACCGCGCGCCCAGGCTGGCATTCGGTGCTGGCGGTGGGGCCTCCTGAGCAACCTCGCCTACTCCTGGGGCAGGCGGGTCAGGGAGTGGTTCATGCGATCGCGCTTGGTGCGCAGGTAGTCGACGTTCTGCGGCCGGGCGTCGATCTCCAGGGGCTCGGAGCCCACCACCTCGATGCCGGCGGCGCGCATGGCCTCGACCTTGATCGGGTTGTTGGTCAGCAGGCGGATGCGCCGCAGCCCGAGCCCGCTCAGGACCGTGGCCGCATCCCGCCAGTCCCGCGCCTCGCCGGGCAGGCCCAGGAGCTCATTGGCCTCCACCGTGTCCGCCCCCATCTGCTGGAGCCGGTAGGCGCGCATCTTGTTGACCAGCCCGATCCCCCGACCCTCATGGTTGCGCAGGTAAACCACGGTCCCGCCCTCCTGCTGGATGCGCGCCAGGGCGGCGGCGAGCTGCTGACCGCAGTCGCAGCGGTGGGAGGCGAACACATCCCCGGTCAGGCACTCCGAGTGCAGGCGCACCAGCGGCACCTGGCCCGGCTCGCTCCCGGGGGCCGAGAGCGACATGTGCTCGGCATTGCCCACATTCCAGGCCACCGCCTCGAAGACCCCGTGCTCGGTGGGCAGCTCGATCGGGTCGCTGCTCAGCCGACCCGAGGCGCGCCCCAGGTAGGAGACGAGCCGCTCAATGGTCAGCAGGGGCAGGCCGTGAGTGCGCCCGAACTCCTGCAGGTCGTCCATGCGCATCATGGAGCCGTCGTCGTGCACCACCTCGCCGATGGCCGCCACGGGCTCAAGCCCGGCGATCCGGCACAGGTCGATGGCGGCCTCGGTGCGCCCGCTGCGCTCCAGCACCCCGCCGTCGCGCGCGATCAGCGGCAGGACGTGACCGGGGCGGTAGATGCTGTCGGCGGTGGCCTGGGGGTCGGCCAGGACCTGGACGGTGCGAGCGCGGTCGGCGGCGGAGATGCCGCTGCTGATCCCCTCGACGGCGTCGCAGCTGACCGTGTAGGCGGTCCCCCTGGGGCCCTGGTTGTCGGACACCATGAGCGGCAGCCCCAGCTCGCGCGCCCGCTGCGCCGTCAAGGGGGCGCAGATGTAGCCCGAGGTGTAGCGCACCAGGAAGCCCATGGTCTCGGTGCTGATCAGCTCCCCGGCCACGATGAGGTGGCCCGCGCTCTCCTGATCGTCGTCGGTGACGATGACGGGGCGGCCCGCGGTCAGGGCGCTGATGGCCTCGACGACGTCCCGGAACTCCCCGACGATCCCGCTGGGTCCACTCATGAGTCGGCCCCCTCTGCCTGCCCTGCCCGGCAGACGGCCGGGGATCCGCCGTCGGCCAGGGCGGTGCGATCAGCGGTGCTGGTGAGGAGCCGGGAGGCCCCGGGGCGGGCCATGGGTGCGGTTTCCAGCACGGTGCCCGTGCCGGCGATGATTCCGGTGAACATGGGGGTCCTTCCTGCTGCGGTATCAGCGGTGGTCGGCGGGGATGGGATTCGCCGGGGCGGCGATGTAGCGCATGACGAGGTCCTCGCCCAGCAGGGCGGGGGCGCCGTCGGGATGGAAGCGGTGGGCGTCGGCCAGTGTGCTCACGCCCAGATCGCCGACGGCGCTGCGCCCGGCCCCCAGGAGCAGGGGCCCGAGGTGGACGAGGAGCTCATCGACGAGGTCGGCGACCAGGAAGGAGGTGAGGACGGTGGCCCCGCCCTCGATGAGGACGTGGCCGACGCCGCGGTCGGCAAGGGTGGCGAGGGCCTGGCGGGGGTCGCGGGTGGGCAGGTGGAGCCAGTTGTCGTCGGCGCGCAGGGCGGCGGTGGCGGGGACGGGGCGCAGGCCCATGACGCAGCGCAGGGGCTGGTGGGGCGTGGGCTGCTGGGCGGTGGGATGTTGGGCTGACGGCTGCTGGGTAGCCTCCTGGTGGGCGGCGGAATGCTGAGCCGCCGGCTCGCCGTCGAGGCGGGCGGTGAGGCGGGGGTTATCGGCGGCGAGGGTGCCCGAGCCGACGAGGATCGCGTCCACCCGGGCGCGCAGGGCGTGGCCCTGGGCGCGGGCGGCGGGGCCGGTGATCCACTGGCTGGTGGAGTCGGCGGCGGCGATGCGCCCGTCCAGGGTCATGGCGGTCTTGGCGGTGACGAAGGGGCGGCGGGAGCGGGCGCACTCCAGCCAGCGGGCGTTGAGGGCGGTGGCCTCGGCCGCGAGCAGGCCGCTGCACACCTCGACGCCGGCAGAGCGCAGGGCGTGGGCGCCGGTGGCGGCCTGGGGGTTGGGGTCGTCGATGGCGTGGATGACGCGGGGGATGCCGGCCTCCAGGATGGCGCGGGTGCATGGTGGGGTGCGCCCGGTGTGGCTGCAGGGCTCCAGGGTGACGAGGAGCTGGGCGCGGGTGAGGTCGGCGCCGGCACGGCGGGCGGCGGCGATGGCGTCGACCTCGGCGTGGGGCGTGCCTGCGCCCCGGTGGTGGCCGACGGCAACGATCTCGTCGTCGATGAGGACGGCGGCGCCCACCAGCGGGTTGGCGCCACGGGGGCCGAGCCGTGCGGCGTCCAGGGCTCGGGCCATGGCGTCGCGCTCGGCCGGGGTCCAGGCGTCGTGCTCGGCTGGCGCCCCAGCGGGGCGGCCCTCTGGGGGTGGGGGGCATGCTCCAGCGGTGCCCATCTCGTCTCCCCTGTCTCGATGAATGATTAGGGTGAGGATAGGCCAGCGCGATAGCCCGGTGCACGGCGCGCTGGCTCCGTGTGCCGTCGGGGGTTGCGCCTACCAGCGCCCGGGTCGTGGGTCTGGGATGCGGGGAGCGGAAAGGTGGAGGAGACCAAGGCAACTCCAAACGAACCAGCGATCATGGAATTTTTTTCCGCTTCCGTGGACAAGTTGAGGTTACATCGCGTATCTTCGTTCCATGTTGCTCGACGTCACCGTCTCCAACTTCCGGTGCTTCGCCGACGAGGCGCCCCTGTCCTTCGTGGCGCCATCACTGCGAACCCAGACTCCGCGACCGCCTCAGACCTGGATCACATCCACCTACCGCGCCGCAGCCGTACTCGGAGCCAACGCCTCGGGCAAGTCCACGATTCTTGACGCTCTCCAGGTCCTGGGCGCCGCGGTAGCCACCCCGGGCACCCTGCTCTACCACCCTCACGCGATGGCTTCCGCCGATCGCCCCACGACGTATGACGTCAACTTCACGGCCGACAACACCCGCTACCACTACGTGGTCGAGGCCCTGCCGTGGGGTATTCGATCAGAGACCCTGCGCTCCTACCCCAAGGGCACGTCGCGCCTCATGTTCTCCCGAGAGCAGAGCGGCCCGGAGGCCACCGTCACGGTCAAGACCGGTCCGAGCCTCAAGGGCCCCACCGCAGAGGTCAAGCGCCTCCTGACCTCGACCGACCTGATGCTGGCCGTCGCGGCGCGCTACAACCACTCCACCCTTCGACCGATCGCGCGCAGCATCCGCTTCGGAGCCGGCATCGTCGGCGTCAACCGCAGCGAACAGGGTCGGGACGCCTGGATGCAGTGGGTGATGTCCCGCATGATCGAGGACCCCCAGCACTGGCCCGGCATCGTTCGGGCACTCACCCAGATGGCAGACCTCGGCATCACTGACGTCGAGGTCCGCGAGCGGGAGATCCCACCGGAGCTCCTGGCGCGCCTGCGGGCACTCCTTGCCGCCGATGCCGAGGACGCTCCCTCTCAGATCCCCGAGGACGCCCTGCCCACAGTCATGCGCTCACTGGTCTTCACCCATGCCGCCCAGGACGGCTCCGCCTTCGAACTCGGAGTCGGTTCGCAGAGCACCGGCACCATGACCTGGCTCGCCACGGCCGCTCCGGCCGTAGCAGCTCTGGCACGGGGCGACCTCCTGGTCGTCGACGAGCTTGATGCCAGCCTCCACCCGGCGCTTACTGCGGCGGTCATCGAGATGTTCAAGAGCCCGGAGCTCAACACCACAGGCGCGCAGATCCTCTTCTCCACTCACGACACGACTCTCCTGGGCAACTCCCCGAAGAAGATTCTGGATCCCGGTGAGGTCTGGTTCTGCGAGAAGCGGGGCGCCTCGAGCGAGCTGTTCAGCCTGGACGACTTCGACTCGCGCCCGGGCAACAACGAGCAGAAGCGCTATCTGGCAGGTCGATTCGGCGCGATCCCGGACGTCGACTTCTCAGAGGTCCTGGCCTCCATCGACCTGTCATCGGCCTTGCCACGGGAGGCCTGAACTGTGGGCAGGAGTATCCAGCGACGGGGCAGCAGAAGGCGGACCCGAACAACGCTCCTCCTCGTCACCAACGGCGCGAAGACTGAGAAGGCCTACCTCGAAGCCCTCAAGAAACAGGTCTCTCACCAGTCGGGCCTCAGCATCAAGACGAGCTGGCAGGATGGCAAGGAGCCTGAGACCATCCTCGAGGATCTCCGACGGTCGCGAGGAGGCCTTGACGAGGTCGACGAGGTGTGGATCATCGTCGATCACGACGGGCAGGACCGCCGTAGGTTCCTCGACGCGTGCCGCCGCGTCAAAGGCACCAAGGTCTTCGGCGTCATATCTGTGCCCTGTTTCGAGGTCTGGCTCAACGCTCACTACGAGCAGGTGCGCCGGTACCAGGATCAGGAGCAAGCGCAGCGTCACTACCGTGAACTCACCGGACTATCCGCCAGGCAGGGCAAGGCCCTGCCCCAGGACTTCCCCTTCAACCGTTCAGCGGAAGCCGCGGAACGGTGCTGTCTCCAGGGCACGTCTCTCCCAGGGATCAACATGCAGGGTCCGTGCCCGTCGACGACGATGCCGCACCTGCTGCGGCGCCTCGGTCTGCTGTAGTCCGCTGGGGTCTTGCTGCGGCTCAGACCCCTCGCAGCGACACTCGCCAAGGTCCTGGCTCGCCAGTTTGTCCACCGTGAACAACTTTAACCGCCTCCGCACGCGACCTTGCCACCAGGAAACGCTCTGACCTGCGCATTCGCAATCGCGGCATACGGCGGCGGGTCTTAAAGTTGTTCACGGTGGACAAGTCCTGTCCGCGGAGCCTTGAGCCCCCACGCCCGTCTCCGGGGCACCGCCCGGTCACATCTCGATCACTCCCCGGTGGTGACTCGTGACGATGCCCGGCACCGGCCTCGCGCCGCTTAGGATCATCCCCGTGACCACGGCCGCTCCCGCTCCCTCCTCGCTGGCTCCCCCAGGCACCGGGGCTCAGGGCCTTGACGTCGCTCCCGGCTCGGTGGTGCGCGTGCGCGACGAGGAGTGGCTGGTCACCCAGGTTGTCACCACGACCGACGGCATGCTCCTGACCGTCCAGGGCCTGTCCGAGCTCGTGCGCGACACCACCGCCCAGTTCAGCATCGGCCTGGACACGATCACCCCGGTGGACCCGCGCAGCACCCGCGTGGTCGCGGACACCTCCAGCCGCCACCGCCTGTCGCGCCTGTGGCTGGAGGCGACCCTGCGCAAGACCCCGCTTCCTGCCTCCTCCACGGACCTGGCGGTGGTCGGCGACGTCCTGGCCGACCCACTGCCCTATCAGCTGGCCGCGGCCCGCCAGGCACTGGACCCCGCCAACCTGCGCCCGCGCATCCTCCTGGCCGACGCCGTGGGGCTCGGCAAGACCCTGGAGATCGGCATGATCCTGGCCGAGCTGGTGCGCCGTGGCCGCGGAGAGCGAATCCTCATCGTCACCCCGCGCCACGTCCTGGAGCAGATGCAGCACGAGATGTGGTCGCGCTTCGCCCTGCCCTTCGTGCGCCTGGACTCGCTCGGCATCCAGCGGGTTCGGCGCTCGGTGCCGGCCACGCGCAACCCCTTCTCCGTCTACCACCGGGCGATCATCTCGATCGACACCCTGAAGTCAGACCGCTACCTCAGCCACCTGCGGCGCCAGCGCTGGGATGCCGTCGTCATCGACGAGTCGCACAACATCACCAACCGGGGCACGCTCAACAACCGCCTGGCCGACGTCCTGGCCCGCCAGACCGACGCCCTCATCCTGGCCTCCGCAACCCCGCACAATGGCGACCCGCGCTCCTTCGCCGAGCTCATCCGCCTGCTGGAGCCGACCGCGGTCCACCCGGACGGCACGCTGGATGAGGAGGCGGTGCGCCGGCTCGTCATCCGCCGCCACCGCCACTCCCCGGAGGTGCGCGACGTCGTGGGCGGCCGGTGGAAGGAGCGGCTCACGCCGGTCAACCGGCTGGTGGAGCCCTCGCCCGCGGAGGACGCCGTGGCCGCGGAGCTGTCCCGCGCCTGGCTGCACCGGCCCGACGGCGCTGCGGCCCCGGGCCTGTCCCCGGGCCAGGCCCGGGGCGGGGACGCCTTGTTCTCCTGGACACTGGCCAAGGCCTTCCTGTCCTCCCCGGCCGCTCTCATCCAGACCATCGATGAGCGTATGTCCAGGCGCCGCTCCCGCGCGGCGAGCCAGGAGGCGCTGGCCTCCTCGGAGCAGTCCCGAGCCCTGGCCCGTCTGCGCGAGCTGGCCGCCTCGGCGAATACGACGAGCTCGGGCAAGTACCGGGCCCTGTTGGAGGAGCTGGCCCGCATTGGGGTCGGCCCGCGCTCCACCGAGCGCGTCGTCGTCTTCGCCGAGCGCATCGCGACCCTGACCTGGCTGGCCACCCACCTGCGCCGCGACCTGGGTCTGCCTGAGGAGGCGGTGCGGGTCATGCACGGCGGCCTGTCTGATGTGGAGCAGCAGGAGATCGTCGAGGCCTTCCGGCAGTCGCACACGCCGGTGCGCATCCTCGTCACCGGCGATGTCGCCTCGGAGGGCGTCAACCTGCACGCCCAGTGCCATGAGCTCATCCACTACGACATCCCCTGGTCGCTCATCCGCATCGAGCAGCGCAATGGGCGCATCGACCGCTACGGACAGGAGACGTCGCCCCAGATCACGACCCTGCTGCTCAGCCCCTCTGATCCGGGTTTCTCCGGTGACGTGCGCGTGCTCACGCGCCTCATGGAGAAGGAGGACCAGGCGCACCGGGCGCTGGGCGACGCCGCCTCCCTCATGGGCCTGTACTCCGGGGAGAAGGAGGAGAAGGCGATCCGTGAGGCGCTCCAGGCGGGGACGGATATCGACGACGTCGTCCCCGACGTGGACCAGGCCCTGGACCGCGACCCGATGGCGGCGCTCTTCGCCCGCCTGACCGGGACGGCGCAGGCGGATGAGGAGAAGGATCCTCACGATGCACAGCCTGCTGCTGACCGCGCCCTTGTCCCGGCGCCGTCGGCGACCAGCACCCTGTACGCATCGCAGGTGGACTACCTGCGCCAGGCACTGACAGAGCTCTACGAGAGGCCTGAGGAGAAGGCAGACGCGGCAACCGGCGGGGGCGGAGTCTCCTGGCGGGAGCACGGTAGCGAGCAGGTGGCCGAGCTCGTACCGCCGCCGGGGCTGCGCGCCCGTCTGGCGGTTCTGCCGCAGTCCTACCTGCAGGAGCGCAGGGTGCAGGAGCATCTGCTGCTGGCCACTACGCCCCGCAAGGGCGCGCGTCTCCTGGCGGAGGCGCTGCGGGATGACTCGGATTCCTCGTGGCCGGAGGCCCACTACCTGGGACCGCTGCACCCGGTGCTGGACTGGGCAGGCGACCGGCTTCTGGCGCGCCTGGGGCGTTCCTCGGTCTTCGCGGTTCACGGCTCGGTGGAGTCGCCAACCGTCCTGCTCCTGGGGACTTTGACGAACCGGGCGGGTCGGACGGTGTCCATGGTGAGTGTGAGCGTGGCCTTCCCCTACCTGGATGTGGAGGCGGCCCGCGCCGATATCGCGGCGGGGCACACGCTCACCCCCGTCTCAATGGTCACGGTGCATGACTCTCCGTCGGCCATGCTCGCTGCGGCGGGCATCGAGCAGGAGCAGACGAACACGGGGGCGGTCTCCGACGTGGGGCTGCTGAGTGCGCTCATCGCCCCGGCGGTGGATGCGGCGCAGGATCAGATGAGCCTGACGATGAAGGCGGCAGCGGAGACAGCCCGGGCACGGGTGGCGACGTGGGCCGAGCGCGCGGACTCCTGGGACGACGACGCGGGCCGCCTCATCCAGAATCGCCACCTGCGCTCCCAGCGTCGCAGTGTCGATGAGGAGCGTGAGCTCATCGCGAAGCACTCGCCCGCCCACACCTTGATCCGGCCGCTGCTGGTTGTGGTGCCGCGGGATGTCGCCGGGGACGCAGAGGAAGGGGGCCGCTGATGGCGGTGTCGGACGCGCTCGTCGTGGGCGAGGACTGGATCAGCGAGCACTACTTCACCACGGAGACCACGAAGGGGTCCTTCCTGGCCCGGGTGCTGGAGCGCCGTAAGGAGTGGGAGGCGCTGGAGAGGCCCGCCGACGGCGCCGCCCCGGTGGGGACTGCGCGCTCGCGCTTCCGCTCCGCCCGTCCCCGCCTGGAGGAGCTGCTCGCGGCTCTCCCGGCGGCCGACGACGAGGCGGCGGGCGAGGGCGCCCCGGTCACTCTCTCCGCTGCCGCACTGGATGCTGCCGCTGAGTTGGACACGCTGCTGCGCGAGGTCCTGGGCTTCGCCTCTGCCGAGTACCGGCTCACCGAGTGCGGTCCGGTGACGCTGGTGCGTCCCGTCGGTGATGACGGCCCGGCCCCGCTGGCGCTGGTGCGGGCCCGTCCGGCGGCCACGATCGAGGACCTGCTGGTCAAGGACGACCTGACTCTGGCTGAGCCCTGGGAGCCGGTGGACCTGGAGGACCCGGCGGCGTCGGCCGTGGAGGGGGCCGAGCCGGTGGAGTCTGTGTCCCGGGCGCTGTCGGCGCTCATGACCGATGAGCACGGTCCGGCCTTCGCCCTGGTACTGGCGGGGCGGTGGGCACTGGTCGCGGACAAGGAGCGGTGGCCGGAGGGCCGGTGGCTGGCGGTGGACGTCCAGCTCGTCGTGGAGCGCAATGAGGTCCGGCGCGGCGGCGAGGTGGAGCGGGCCCTGGCCTGCCTGGAGGCTGCCTCCCTGGTTCCCGGGCCGGAGGGCGAGACGTGGTGGGCGGCGACCATGGCGGACTCGGCAGCCCACACGGTGGGGGTGTCGAGGGATCTGCGCGAGGGTGTGCGCTCCTCGATTGAGGTCATCGCCAATGAGGTGGTGCGTCGTCGCGCCGCCCAGGGCCTAGCCCCGCTCCCCCAGGACCAGGCACAGCCGCTGGCTCTTCAATCGCTGCGCTTCATCTACCGGATCATCTTCCTGCTCTACGCCGAGGCGAGCCCGGAGCTGGGCGTGCTGCCGGTGGGGGCCGCGGAGTACGACGCCGGCTACGGCCTGGAGCGCCTGCGCGAGCTGTGCCTGCGGGAGCTGCATGAGGAGTCCTCGCAGTCGGGCACGCATGTCTATGAGTCCCTGAGCCTGCTGTTCCGCCTGGTGGACCGCGGTCACAACGCCCAGGCGGCAGCCGGCGAGGCCTTGGAGGAAGCGTTCGACGGCCTGGTCTTCCAGCCGATGCGCGCGGACCTGTTCCGCGACCAGGCCACGGCCCTCATCGATGAGGTGGGCCTGGGCAACGCGGCGATGCTGCGGGTGCTGCGCAGCCTGCTGCTGACCAAGGAGGGAGGCAAGGCCGGGCGCGGCTTCATCTCCTACGTGGAGCTGGGGATCAACCAGCTGGGCGCCGTCTATGAGGGACTCATGAGCTATTCGGGGTCCTTCGCCACCGAGCGCCTGTGGGAGGTGGCGCCGGGCGGGGATGCCTCGAAGGGCTCGTGGGTGGTGCCCGAGGATGTCATGGAGGGCCTGGAGGCCCAGGACTTCGTCATGACGACCGACGAGTCCACCGGGGAGCGCCGGAACGTCACCTATGAGAAGGGCGAGTTCGTCTTCCGGCTCTCGGGGCGGGACCGGCAGCGGTCGGCGTCGTTCTACACCCCGGAGGTGCTGACCCGCTTCACGGTGCAGCAGGCGCTGGCTGAGCTGTTGGATCAGGACGGGCATGTCACCACTGCTGAGGAGGTGCTGGGCCTGACGGTGTGCGAGCCGGCGCTCGGCTCGGGGGCCTTCGCGATTGAGGCGGTGCGCCAACTGGCGGAGCAGTACCTGTCCCGCAGGGAGCGCGAGCTGGGCGAGCGGGTGGACCCGGAGGAGCGTCCCCGTGAGCTGGCGAAGGTCAAGGCCTTCCTGGCGCTGCACCAGGTCTACGGGGTGGACCTCAATGCGACGGCTGTGGAGCTCGCGGAGGTCTCCCTGTGGCTGGACACAATGGTGGAGGGGCTGGCCGCGCCCTGGTTCGGGCTGCGGTTGCGGCGCGGCAATTCGCTGGTGGGGGCGAGGCGCGCCCTGTACTCGGTCTCCCAGCTGAAGAAGCGGGCGTGGCTGACGAACGCGCCGATCCCCGAACCGCTGCGCGCCGTGGCTGAGGCCATTGACGCCGACGACGGCGCCGCTCACCGCCTGGGTGGCGCCTTGGATGTGAGTGGCCGCATCCATCACTTCCTGCTGCCGGCCAAGGGCTGGGGCAGTGCGGTGGAGGTGCCCAAGCAGGTGCGTGACCTGGTGGATGCTGACCGGCTGAGGGCTGTCAAGACCTGGCGCAAGGAGATCACCAAGCAGCCGAGTGCGGCTCACACCAAGCGGCTGACGGCGCTGGCGCGGCGCGTGGAGGTTCTGTGGGAGTTGACGCTGCGGCGCCTGCGGGTGGCGGAGGCGGAGGCCTCCCGGCGGATCGACCTGTGGGGACGGGAGGCGGCATCCGACGACGGCTCGACGGTGAGCCGGGAGGAGATTGAGGCCTACCTGGCGGACCCGAGTTCGGCCTACAGGCGGCTGCGCCTGGTCATGGATGCGTGGTGCGCCCTGTGGTACTGGCCGCTGACCACGAGTGTTCGGCCGCCCTCACTGGAGGAGTGGATCGGGGCCTTGGAGGGGCTGCTGGGCTATGCCGGAGCGGCCGGCCCGGCGAACGCCCAGACCCTGGATGAGGCGACAACCTGGGCAGAGCTGGCCGACGCCGAGGACTGGGACCTCCAGTTCTCCAGCGCCCGTCGCGTGGAGGAGGTGGCGCGGGACAATCCATGGCTGACTGTGGTTCAGCAGCTGGCCGCCGAGCAGGGCTTCTTCCACTGGGAGCTGGACTTCGCCACGGTCTTCGCCCGTGGTGGCTTCGACCTCCAGGTGGGGAACCCACCGTGGGTGCGGCCGCGCACGGACGTCAATGCTCTTCTGTCCGAGGGCGACCCGTGGTGGACTCTGACCAGCAAGCCGTCGGTTGCGGCGAAGGGCGAGCGCATGCCGCTCACTCTCGCCCGCGACGGTGTCCGCGAACTCGTTGTTGATGGCACAGTGGAGGTCATCGTCCTGTCCGAGATGTTGAGCGATGCCTCGGCGTACCCCCTGCTCAGCGGCCAGCCGGACCTCTACCGCGCCTTCATGTGCCAGGTCTGGGAGCACCAGAACAAGCAGGGCATCTCCAGCCTCATCCACATGGAGAGTCATTTCACGGATGCCAAGACTCCTGAGTTGCGTGCCGCTACCTACCGACGTCTACGTCGCCATTGGCAGTTCATCAACGAACTCCAACTCTTCGACATTGATCATCACAACGCATACGGCGTCCATGTCTACAGCTCCGAACGAGTGTCGGCATTCCTGCATGCGACCTCGCTCTACCATCCTGACACAGCCCTCCGCTCCCTCCTTCATGACGGGAGTGACGAAGAGCCAGGCTTCAAAGATCCTCATACGGGCACATGGGACCTGCGCCCGCACGCGTCTCGCATCCAGCGTGTTGACGAGTCGGTGCTCCGGACATGGCAAGCGGTGACTGAGGCTGAGGACTGGCGATCGACCCCCATGGTCTCGACCGTCAATTCGGCCGCAGCTCGGACACTGGCGATGCTGGCATCACATCCGCGCATCAGCAGTCTCGGGCTTGAGTTCTCGCGCGGATGGGATGAGTCCATCGACCGCCAGAAAGGTCGTTTCGTTCAGCGGTGGGGCGAAGCGTCGTGGGAGGACGCGATCCTTCAAGGCCCTCACATCCATGTGTCGACGCCTCTGTATAAGGCACCGAACGCGACGATGAAGCACAATCAGGACTGGACCTCGACGGATTTCGAAGCCCTGCCTGCGGATGCGCTGCCGGTCACCCAGTACAAGCCTGCGGGCGACCGCACCACCTACGACCGCCTCTACACCCACTGGGGCGACTCCTCCGCCCGCGACCACTACCGCATCGCCTGGCGCACTCAAGTGCCTTTGACTGGAGAGAGAACCCTTGCCCCCGCAATGATTCCACCCGGTTCAGCCCACGTCGATGGAGTGTTCTCCGCAGGGCTATCGCATGGCAGCACCCGCCAACTCGCAATCGCAGCCGGAGGCTTGAGCTCACTCCTAATCGACTTCTACGTTCGCTCACGAGGTCTCTCCCACATACGAGGATCGGCTGCCAACTCACTCCCCACCATCACCTTCGAGTCCCCCCTCGCGAACCGAATCCTTTCACGCATCCTCCGCCTCACCTGTGTCACGAAGGCTTACGCGGATCTGTGGACGGAGTGCTGGGAGGATGCCTTCCTGGCTGATGAGCCGATCCTGGAGCGTCATGACGAGCGCCCCATCGGCCCCGAATGGGCTCCTGATGTGCCGCTGCGTCGTGCGGAGGACCGCCGCAACGCCCAGGCGGAGATCGATGTCATGGTGGCGGCGATGCTGGGCGTGCCGATAGAGGACCTGTGCACGATCTACCGCACCCAGTTCGCTGTGCTGTACGACTACGACCACGGCCGTGGCCAGGGGGCTTACCTCTATGACGCGAACGGCAGGCAGGTGCCGACTCCGGTCCGCCAGGCCTGGCAGAAGCGCCAGCGCCCGGACTCGAATGATGCCATGCCGTTATCTGAGCGCACCCACACCCACCCCGGTTCGGGAGTAAACTACACCTACAACCTCCCCTTCCACACCCGCGACCGCCAATCCGACTTCCGCCACATCCACGCCTCCTTTACCCATACGACATAAGGTCGGCGCCACGCGAACCACATCTCCATCACACGACCGATCAGTGGACAAGACAGGCGACATATGCATCTCAAGCGCATAGAAGTTATGGGGTACCGTGCGTCCGCTAACGTACCAATCGTTTGTGAGCTGAGCGGACGCTTCTCTCTGATCCTTGGCGCCAATAACTCCGGGAAAACGACGATCAACGAGGCAATCGCTCTGGCCCATCCACGTCGCTTCCCTCGACTCGCACCTATCGACGCAACAGCCTTGGGAGCCGCGCCGCGGTCAGTTCGCGTAGAGTACGAATTCGAAGCCGACTCGTCTCGCGAAGGCGCATTTGGACAGTATCGAAAGCGGCATGGACTCGCAGCGCCACGGTGGAGCCGTCCCCTTGAACGTTCACTCGGCCAGGTCCGCGCAGGCCAGCCCGTCGAGTTGGCCGACGAGCACAACAGCATTCGGCTCGTACACCTACCGGCTCTGCGGAATCCAGTCGACGATCTCTCAAGACGCGACGCCCGTATCCTCCTCGAACTGCTCCGCGCCGACGAACGTAGACACCCGGAAACCGGCGGACTTCGATCTCTACGAGCCCAAGCCGAAGGCATGCTTGACTCACTCACCAGCCACTCACTCGTGAGGAGCGTCGAAGACCGCATCGCTGAGAACCTCAAAATCATCAGCGGCGGAGTCCAGGAGCATCACGCATTCGTAGGCACACAGACAGTCGATGACACCTACCTCGCCCGAGTGTTCGAAATGCTCGTCGCGCTCATCCCAGACCGCGCGACCGCCCGGCGCTTGCAGGTGTCTAGCCTGGGCTATGTGAACCTGCTTCACATAGCCATCACCCTCGCCGGCATCCCAGATGCAGGAAGCACCTTACCGCCCGATGATCCGTCGAGTGGCAGCGGCGATGCAAACGAAGACGTAGGGAGCGATGATGAACGTGTCGAGGCTGCAAGAAAGAGGCTCGCCCAGACGCAAGAGGCTGCGGATACCGATGCAGATTCGTTCTACCCGGAGCTCTTCCACGCCACGGTCTTGATTGAGGAGCCAGAAGCTCACCTTCACCCACAGCTTCAGTACGGCCTCATCCGCTATCTGCGCACCCTAGTCGAGGATCGCCCAGACATTCAGGTCATCGTGACGACGCACTCTACTGATCTCGCCGCCGCCTGCGATCCCGAGGAACTTGTCATCGTGCGAAAGGACGCTGAGAACCGCACAGTTTCACGCCGGCTCGCGGACCTCCCATTAAGCGACGACCTCAAGACCAGGTTGTTCCAGCAGACTCGTCTGCACCTTGATGCAACACGGTCAGCCGCCTTGTTTGCAGATCGAGTTCTCATCGTCGAGGGAGTCACGGAGGCCAGCATCCTCAGACTGCTCGGGCGGGCGTGGGCAGGTAACGACACACGACGAATCGGCTTCATCGACTCTCTCGCGATCCTTCCAGTCGGCCACAAAGTTGGGGAGTGGCCGATCCGCCTACTCGCGACACCTGGCCACGAGCTTGTCGTCCGCGTTGCTGCCATCGCCGACACGGACCGGCGCGGTACACCGCTGCCCGAACCACAGCCACCGGCCTGGCACACAGAGCTCGACCCGAGCTCCGCACGCTTCTACTGGTCCCGACCAACGCTGGAGCCCTCACTTGTCAGCGGGAACGAAGTCCTCATCAAAGACGCTTTTACGGAATGCAACCTCGTCGCTCCTAACCCAGTAAGCGCCGAGACTATCGACCGGTTCTTTGCGAACCAATCGAGGCACAAGGCCAAATTCGCGCTCGCACTCTCCCGGCTGATCGACCAGAATCTGAGTACTGTCGTCATCCCAGATCCCATCACCGCCATGTTCACCTGGCTCTACGACGGCACGGAACCAGGCTCGTCTCTCGCGGACGACATCATCTGAGCGCACCGATGATTCGGCTAACAAACACCCAAGTGCTTGCCGCTGCCGCTCCTGATCGACTCGTCAATGTCATCTCAGCTCCCGGTAGCGGCAAGACGACTATCGCCGCCGAACGCTACGGCTACTTGCGATACCAGACGAGTGATCTTCGCGGCACTCTTGGCCTTACCTTCAACCGCGCCGCAGCCGTGGAACTGCGCCGCCGGATTGACTTTCGCTGGGGCGCGAACTGTATCAAGCCACCACATCGCGTTATCACCTTCGACCACCTCCATGTCGAATTCCTCACTCATCTCCTCAACGGAGGCAAGATCACATGGCCGAATGGCGTTACTACCCTCGATGTCCGCGATGATTACCGAGGTGTCAAGGGTTTCCGTTTCCTTCAAGCCGGAAACTACGTTCGCGTCGCAGGCCTCGACAACAGACGTGTGGTCGTCTCCCAGAGCCGCAAAGTGACAAAACCGGAGTCAGGTATCGGTAAGGTCGACCACCATCGAGCAGTACTCAACGTGGGGACGGTTAGCCACGAAGATATTCGCTCGATTCTTTGCGCGGCCATGCAGGTCGACGAGCTGCAGCAGGTCGCGGCCGACTGGCTGTCTGCGAACTATCGCGCGGCTATCATCGACGAAGTGTACGATGCGGACGATCTCGATCTCCGCGTTGCCTACCTGGCCGCCGAAGCCGGGCTGTCGGTCACCCTCATTGGCGATCCCCGGCAAGCACTCTACAAGTGGCGAGGCGCGAAACCGGAGATTGTGGAAAGACTGTTGGAAGGCACGTCCGATCAGTTCGTTGCGTACGAGCAACCAGAGTCCTTCAGGTTTGTCGGCGAGCAGATGCCTGACCTGGCAACGAATCTACGTGCCGGCGTCGGTGCAACTCTACCTCGCACTGATAGTAGCGAGGTTGACGTCGCACTCGCCCGAAATTGGAGACAACTGTGGTCTGTCGGCGATAATATCCTTCCGCTCGCCTTCAAGACGGTTGATAACACGACGGATGCGGCGATGAACCTTCTCCTTGACGTTGTCACGCGTGCCCGCCTCGGCACGTCATCGCACGGGCGCGAAGGGGCCATCATGAAGTTACGTCTCGATCGCGAGCAGTTTCAGGCTACGCAAGATGAGTTCTTTGCACCACTTATCGTAAAGTTATGTGCTGGCGAAGATGAAAGTCAAGTCCTTGGAGACCTTCGTGAAACTATCAAGAGTCTTGGCGGACACAAACCGATACGGCTTCCCGATAAGGAGGCCACTTTTCGACAGCAACTTTCTCAGCTTGCGGCTAGATTGAACCAAACAGCAGTAATTCCTGGCCTTACCGTCTTTCAAGCAAAAGGACGAGAGTGGCAACGAGTTGGAGTCGTGCTTTCCGAAGACCAACTCGCTGCGCTTGAGTCGGGACTTGAAGTAATAGAAGAGGAGCACTGTATCACTTACGTAGCGATCACCCGAGCCAAACGGTTCTGTGGCCTCTTGTCCACCACTCCGAGTTCCGCGACTGCCCAACTCCAACTCGACATGTAGATCTGTTGACCTTTTCTTCGAAAGCGTAGATGTAAAGCGATGGTCCAACCCCAGAATTAATAAGGTTTTCGGGCATTTTCTGATGTGCAGCCCCGAAGTATTTATGGTACCAGCGAAAACCTAGAGGAGCTGAATTGGGATCACAGCAGTACCGCAGAGAACTTGACCGCAAGCGGAAGCAACGCGTCGAGGCGGAGAAGAAGGCTGTTGAGTACCGGAATAAGGAGTCGCAGAAGCGTGCTGAAGCGGATAGGGCACATCAAGAGGCAATCAAGACCAAGAGCGCATCAGCACAGAAGGCAAAGATGAGCCGAGCTGCCCAGCGCGACCGAGATGCCGCGTCCGCCGGACGCGAAGCTAACAAATGGCAGAAGAAGGCCTCCGACTATCGGAAACAGGAAGTGAATCTTCAGACCAAACTTGCGCGAGCAGAGCACTCTGAGGCCGAAGCAGCGGAACGCAAGCGTAAGCGAGAGCAAGCTGAGACCGATCGACGCACAGCCGCAGAACGCGCTGCAATTGAAGTACGCTTCGACCGCACTGAACATGCTGTCGGGGAAGTGCTCCGGAAACTACGAGCACCCAAGCCAGAGAAGTTGCGTGTGCTGTTGCTCGGAGCGTCCTCCGAAGGCGATCTGCGCGTCGGTCGGGAGCAGAAGCGCATCCGATCCGCAGTCGAGTCTGCGCTGCACCGGGACCTGATCGAGCTCGATGTCCGTCCTGCCGCGACCGTGAATGATCTGCTGGATGGCATTACTAGGTTCCGTCCACATGTTGTGCACTTCTCCGGTCACAGTAGCGAAGATCTCATCGTCTTCGAACGCGACACCGATGTGCTGCACAAGGGGCAGGACGTCACTGCGCACGCTTTCTTACGCGCGATCGCGGCCACCGACGACCCACCACTGCTCGTGCTGCTCAACGCCTGTAATTCCGCTGCTCAGATCGATCAACTCGTCGGTGACGCGGTCCCGTTCGCCATCGGAATGGCTGACAGCATCAACGACGAAGATGCCATTAGCTACGCCGCACGGTTCTACGCTTCCGTAGCGAACGGGCAGTCGGTACGCTCAGCGCATCTGTCCGGACAAGCTGCACTTGAACTAGCCGGCCTCGACAGTACTGAGCTTCCGATTCTCGCCTCAGCTACAGACGTCGATCCTGGAGTCACGGTCCTGGTAGAGTCCGTCGGCTAACGATGCGCCCTGGGTTTCAATCTGCGATCAAGAGGCAATGGACGCTGGGGCCTGATGGTGAGTATGTAATGCTTCGACTTCCACCCGGGTGCGGTAGTTGAGAACTGGACCGTCGAGTGTTTTTCGGACTGTTCTTGTTTTGTTATTATGCGACGATTTCGGGGCTCTATAGTTTGCGTTCGGCTTCGTTCGAAACGCGGCGGTAAGGCTCTGAATGAAGGCGTTTATAGTTGTACATCAATTCAATCCAGGTTATGACAGCCCGGATGGCGCCGGCGGGCAGCCGGAAGGAAGACAGGACCAGAGCGAGCCAGGTCACGGCGACGACCATGCTCTTCTGCGTCTGCACGCGCTGCTCCTCCCACCCCTGTCAGACAGCCTTCGGGGGCAGCGCAGCACAAGGCGGGCGCGGCTGACTCAAAAGCGGATCGTGCTCGCGCTCGTCGTCCGGCAGGTTCATCGCCGTGCGCAGCAATGAGAGGGTCCGCTCGACAGTGCGCCCTCGGTCGGTCCCCTTCTTGACCCGCTTGAGCTCAACGGGAACAACGCGCTCTCGCGTCACGATCTCCACATGCTGCCCGGAATTCTTGAGCCCGGAGTCGACGACGTAACGCAGGTCCGTCAGAGGCGACAGGCCATCCAGCCCTTTAGCCGTCACCAGATCACGACGTGTCACGAGCCCCCACCGACTCTTGGTGACGACGAGATGTTCGGAGCTCTCACCGATCTCCACCAAAGCGAGAAGACCCTCGCCTGCTGGAAGCAGCCACCGCAGCGCCTCGCACAGGTTCTCCATCACGTCGGCGTCTCCGTCCCAGATCTCGGGGACCAGTGGCTCAGGCGCGGCGAGGCGCGCGTCGTTGAAGGAGTCGATGGCTTTATCGATCATGCCGACGGCTTCACGAAGCGTCGGTCTCTCGGACCTCCCCTCGATCCCAGGAACCGGGACCTTGGCCAGGACGCCGCTAGCCTTATCCTCGACGAACCTCTTCACTTTACCGGCACGATCCGGGTTCTCCTCGTCGACCAGGATGAGATGCGCTCGCGACCGGAGGAAGGGGACAGCCGCCATCACCTCCGCCTCACGCCTGTACAGGTCACTCTGAAGCTCCTGAACCCGATGTCTCATCAGGACCTCCTCCGTACCCGCGGCGGTGAGCGCACCGATAGTCATGAGCCCGACGAGATCACACGCCCACCACACCGCGACAAGCGCACCGAGGTCGGAGGCAATCCGACCGCGCGCGTCGATCAGCGCCGCAGCACTCTGCGTGCTCCCCTCCTGGTGTTTCTGAGCCTCACTGAGGTACCGCTGGTACATCTTCCCCAGGTCGCCGCGACCGGCAAGCGTGTCGATCCTCTTCCGCGTCTCAGCGTCGTCGAACCCGCACTCGCGGCTCTCCTCATACGTATTGCGCACATCATGGAGAAGCGCCGTGAGGTCTGCGCGATCCCGCTCCACCAGCTCCGCGCGAAGCGCGTCGATCTTGCTCTCGATTCGTGCTGCCGTGGATGCGAGCGCGTATGCCTGGGCGCTAATCGCAGCGAGTGCCACGGCAGGTCCCAGGCCCGCAAGGACTGTCACCGCCTGCGCGCTGGTGGCGGGGAGCCACCGGACGGACTGCGTGAACCTCCCTCCCCCGCTGGCCAGCGTCCCAAGGTTCCACCCGCCCGAGACGACGGGGCGGTGGTCCTGAGCGCCTGGTGCGTCTCGGGCGCCAGCCTCACGAGCCCGCGAGCGCGCAGTGCCGACTGCGCCCCCTGTGCCACGAGATTCACCCCGGTCAGAGAGCCGGCGATCAGACCTGTCAGGTCGGGCACACGCGCGGCATCGACGTCGAGCACCTCGGCGCCGTCGAGAGCCTCCAGGTCGATCCCTCCGTAGGCGGCCAGCACCCCGGGCAGGACCTCGATGAGCGCCCCCGTGGGCTCCGATTCGGCCACCAGCGACCCGTCGGGCCCAGCGTTACCGCTATCGGCCGTCGTCTCGTTCATCGCCATGTCCGCCCTCGGCTCGCGTCCCGGTGTTCTCCAACATCCCATCCTCGCACCCGGTGGCGACCCGTCGGGCATCGAACCAAAGGGCAGCCGCCGGCCGCACCACTTCTCCCCAACCCCGCCAGGTCGTACGATCGGCGTACGCAATAGACGGAGTGGTTTCTCATGCCCATCACCGACGCCATGCGTACCCGGCACGTGGTGCGCCAATACCTTGATACTCCCCTCGACGACGTCGCCGCTGCCCTGCTAGCCCGCGTCGAGGAGGCCAACGCCTCCCACGGCACGGACATCCGCCTGCTGGCCGGCAGCGCGCGCGTCTTCGGACCGCTGTGGGGCACGGTGCGAGCCCGTAGCGTGCGCAACTGCCTGGTCATGGCCGGCCCGGACACGCCTGACCTCGACGAGCGACTCGGTCACGCCGGCGCTGGCCTCATGCTCGCCGCGCAGGAGCTCGGGCTCAACACATGGTGGGTCGGCGGGACCTTCTCCAAGAGAGCAGCCGCCAGGGCCAGTGGCGCCACGGGGCGGGTGGTCGCCGTCGTCGCCCTCGGTTACGGCGCCACCCAGGGCACCGCGCACGACTCCAAGCGCCCCGAGGAGGTCGCCTCCTACGAGGGCGAGCCCCCAGCGTGGTTCACTCAGGGGGTCGAGGCGGCACTGCTCGCGCCGACCGCCTTCGGCAAGCAGGCCTTCACCCTGGCCGGCAGGGACGGCGAGGTGATGATCACCTGCGAGGAGGGCGACTACGCGGGCCAGGACCGCGGCATCGTCAAGTACTTCTTCGAGGTCGGCGCCGGCCGCGACAACTTCCGCTGGGCCTCTTGACCAGTCCTGCCTCTCGGCGGGCGCACGCCCCTGCCGCATGACCCGCTTCTCAGCGATGCTGGACGCCTGCGTGCTCGTCCCAGTGACGCTCGCCGACACTCTCCGGAGGCTCCCTACGGAAGGGAAGGGCACGGGGCATGCGACCTACTTGTCATCATCCCGATCAGCAGGATCACGTTGGCTGTTGCTGTCGAGGCAGTCGCGTCCGGCGTCGGTGAGCCGGTAGCGCTGGAGGCGGCTGGTTGGCTTGTCCGGGATCGTCCGCTCCAGCGACCCGGCGTCCAGCAGCGGCTGTACATGACGGTTGAGGGCACGGGTCTGATTGACGATGCCGAGTACCTCCATCAGCTGCGCCCCAGCCCCTGGGACAGGTGCCAGGACATCGCGGTCGGCTCCAAGGGTGACAGTTGCGCAGGCATCCTGGCCCGGCCCCGGGACGGAATGCTCGGCTGGTCACATGCCCAAGTGGAGCCCGCGCCGCCGACCTGGCTGTCGGCGAACACACACCTCACGGGCTTTCAGTTTTTTCGATTTCTTGGTTACTGTGTGTGTCATGAGCGCTACGACCACGATGACGCACTCGACGACCCTGCCCCCTGAGGACCTCGAGCCCATGCTCGACCTGTCCCACTTCCTGGACCAGGTGACAGAGCCGGCCGCGCTTCTCGGGCCCGACGGTCAGACCGTCGGCCTCCCATTGGAGGCTTACCAGGTCCTCAGTGACGTCGTCCGCGCCATGTCGCAGGGCCGAGCGATCACCGTCGCGCCCGTCGACCAGATGCTGACGACCCAGGAGGCCGCGGATTTCCTCGGCATCAGTCGCCCTACCCTCGTCAAGCTCTTGGAATCCGGTCGAATCCCCTTCGAGCGCCCCACAGGAGGCAGGCACCGCCGGGTCCGGCTCGTTGACGTCGTCGAGTACCAGCGCCAGTCCGCCCAGGAGCGCAGCGACGCCTTGGACGCCATGACTCGCGAGGCGGTCGAGGCTGGCCTGTACGACACCACCGCAACGGACTACACAGCCGCCCTGCGACAGGCCCGCAAGGGCTGACGGGACGACGCGCCGACATGACCCGCTTCTCAGCGATGCTGGACGCCTGCGTGCTCGTCCCAGTGACGCTTGCTGACACTCTCCTCAGGCTCGCCGAGGACGGCCTCTATCGCCCCTTGTGGAGCACTCGGATCATCGCCGAGACAGTCCACGCGATCGAACAGGTTCATCCCCAGCTGCCCATCGACGCCATCCAACGCCGAGCCGCAGCTATGGACGCCGCCTTCAGTGATGCCTCAGTGACCGGCTGGGAGGCGCTGGAACCAGCCATCAGTCTGCCCGATCCGGACGACCGTCACGTCGTGGCAGCCGCCATCATGGGCCGTGCCGACGTCATCGTCACCAAGAACATCAAGGACTACCCACCAGACACTCTCGAACCATGCCACATCGAGGTTCAGAGTCCCGACGTCTTTCTCCTCCACCAACTCGACCTGGCTCCCTCCACCGTCATGTCCGCACTGCAGCGACAGGCGCGCTCCTCGCACAGACCGCAACTCACCCTCGAGACCCTGCTCGACCACCTCGCCCTCTGTGGCGCCCCAGCCTTCGTGCGCGCCGCGAAGGCACAAAGATGGCGGCTCTCTGCGGACGACTGATGGCTCTTCCGCTTTGAGGGTCAGGCCTCCGGCGTGGATAAGCGAGTTGGCCATGTAGTGGGTGAGGTTGCGGAAGCCTTGGGCGATGCCGCATAGGTGGTCCAGGCGTCCATTAATGGCTTCGGCGGGTCCGTTGGAGGAACCGGGGTGGTCGAAGTAGACCAAGATGTCAGCCCGCCGCCGGTTCAGGGGCCGTCCGAGCCTGGCGATCTCGTCCACGCCCGCCGGGACGTCGGTGCCCGCCCACGCCGCCCTGTGATGGCCTACTGGACGCGGTGGCGGGCTTCGTCGAGGGCCTGGCCTGCCAGGGACACCACGTGGAAGGGGTCCATGACCGCCCTGGCCGCCGGGAGCTGCTCGGCGGTGGCGGTCTTGTAGCTGGTGAAGCCGTCCATCGCCACACAGTCGGCGCAGAACAAACGCTGGTCAACAGGCCTGATGACAAGACGGGCCTCGACGACCAGCTCGCCTACATCAATGAGGCGTTGGCCTGTGGTGCGGAGACCCAGGGCCCCAGACCGAGTAGGGAATCGGGATCGATCGGCGCGAAGCGCACCCCGGCCAGGGCGCGCGCGGTACCTTCAACATGCGTCAGGGTCCTCCGGCAGACGATGGATAGCTCAACAACACCCATAGCCCACACCAGGACCCCTACGCCCCACCGCCCTCGTACGCTCACAACCTCGCACCCAGCACCCCACCCACACCCCTAAACACGAAGAGCCACTTAAGCATCGCCAATCTGCTTACGGAGCGCCTCAGTCATAGTATACAAACGCCGCATCAGGTCATCGTAAGTGATGATGTCCATGATGCCACTGCCGCCTCTTCGAGTGAACTCGAAGTCAAATCTCTGCTCGTCGGTCAGATTGTCATCACGGCCGGCCAGTATGTACGCCTTCGGATTGACGATCTTAACCCGAGGAGCATTCGCAAGCTCTTTATCGAGCCGCTTTTGAATTGCCTCCTCAGTACTGACTCCACCACAGTTAAGATAGAACAAGTACTTCTCACACTGGACAACAGCGCCTGCTAATTCTCGTTTAGGTATGTAGTTATCGCGATAGCGGCCCCGAGACACGAGACAATCGGAAAAGGGCTTTTTAATCTCGAGGATATCAATGGTTCCAGCTGAATCAACGAGCACCATATCCACCTCTCTACGCACCTCCTTGCCGGGACGCGAGAATCTCTCCTTAATCTTCACTCCTTCCAGTACACACACATACCGAGGAAACATTAAACAGAAGAGCCGGGCCACCTCAACCTGCCAGTCGCGCTCGGAGTAGCTCTCGACATCCGCAAGCATCTCCTCAAAGCGTTCGCGGACGAACGTGAACTTCTCGAGCTCCATCTCATTGACGATCATCGAGGTTCGCCTCGCGGGATAGCGAGTAGATTTTTTGGCATTCAGGTGCCGCTGGAGCTTCCGCTCCGCCTCGCCAGCACTCTCATAGTACTCCTGCACAATACGACCCACTCGAGCATCAACGTACAGCCTGCATTCAGTTGACGTGGGAAATCTTTTAAGAAGCATCCAAAACTCCTCCTCAGGAATGGCATCTGAACGTCCCCCTCCAATCACGATCTGACGGCATGCAACGCGTTCAATTCTTCTGAATACGGAAATATTGCGCTCGGCGACAAATATCCCCTGAGACAGATCGATCGATTGTGCAATGAGAGCATCGTGATTGATCCCAAGAACATCTGCACGGATTCTCCAGTATTCACCGTCTACCACACCAATACGAAAGTCTCTAAAGTCATCAGAGTCTTCATCATCGCTTTCACCGTTTACACTGTGGACATTCTCGATGAGATCATCTCGATTGAGCGAGAAAACTCTCTTAAAACCAACTTGTCCATCGCGCTTCAGGCGTTCATCAACCCATCCGGCCGGCTGCAACTCGGAGAAATAGCGCAAAACCAGTTCGTTTCCTGACTCAACGAAGATGATCACGATGCCTCCAGATTGAACAGACGGAACGGCCAGGTACAATTAGAGATGTGGGCAATCAGTTCTCCGTTGATCAGGTACTCGCATGCCGTGCCGTTGAGGCGATCAAACAATTCCAGCAGAGCTGCCCGGGGTGGCGGAGACTGGCAAAGAATGAAACGATAACATCGAATGATGTCGTTTCCGCCGTCGCAATTGCAGCAAGCCTTCGTGCCGTCGGCGAAGTCAACAAGGGAAGCACTGCGGTGGCACTCAGTTATATTCAGCACTCGTGCCATCCACTCGGGCGCGCGAATGACGGAAGTTAGAAAATCATAGCTTTGGAGAAATTCGACATGCCCCCTGCGCGCAGACGCGGCCGGATCCGACGTCGACGGGACGGGTGGAGCAGGGGAGACCGCGGTCATACCGACACTCTAGTTGTTTTCTCAATGCCACTGTGATCGGTTCCCAGTCTCTCGGTAACCGTACTGCAATTGAGACCTGCTGCACCAGGGTCACGACCGACCTGAGCACCGCGACCACCGCGCTGTGCAACGCCGCCACATGACGCCGAGCACCAACCCAGATATCACCTAGACGCAATATCACTCCTGGGATATATTATGGACGTGCGGTGGACAGTCGAGCTCTCTGACGAGGTCTTGGCCTGGTATCAGGGGCTGAGCCCCGAGGGCAAGGCGGCGGTTGGTCGCGTGCTCTCCCGTCTGGAGGAGTCAGGCCACATGCTTGGGATGCCGTTGTCGAGGCAGCTCGGTGGTGGCCTGCGTGAGCTGCGATTCACGTGCGAGGGCGTGGCGCGGCGGATCACCTACGTGCTCGACCCCGAGCGCCACGCCGTCACGCTGACAACGTTCCGTAAGCAGCGTCGCAACGAACGGGCGCAGATCCTGCGGGCCCGCCGGGCTCAGGCGGCTCACGAAGCCGATCGAGCCACCGCCGAGGAAGCCAGAAGGAAGGAGAAGCGATCATGAAGACCACGCCGTTCAGGCAGGCTGAGGCCGAGGCCCTGGCCTCCATGACCCCAGACGAGCGAGCCCGCTTCAACGCCGCCGAGGCGGAGGAGGAGACAAGGCTCCAGCTTGCCGAGCTCGTCTACACGGCTCGCACACGGGCCGGACTGACCCAGACCGAGCTGGCCGAACGCATGGGCACCAAGCAATCAGTCATCTCTGCCGTTGAGAACGGAGGACAGATCCCCTCAGTGTCGACCCTCCGGCGTATCGCCCACGCACTGGACCTGAACCTCACCATCGACATGGCCGCCGCAAGCTGACCACATACACGCCCCACCACGGAGGACGAGACTTGCTCCGTAACTGGCTCCTCCGGTCTGAGGGTATGGGCGTAGTGGTGGGCGCGCGGGGGTAGGACGGGCGCCGAGGCTTTCACAGATCCAGGAGCAGTCCGAGCACCTCACGAATCTCGCTGAGGAGAACTGGTCCTACGACTCCTCGGTTCCCAGAAAGCCGCGCGACGGAGACAGACCGCACATGCTGACACTGCGCTGCTGAGGGGGCTGTGAGCTGGTTCTGTCCATCGGGTTCGATGTAGACCTCCGCCCCGCTGGGCCGGATGGTCCGGGTCAGCGGGACCACGTGCACTACGTTGGGATCGCCTTGCAAGATGCCGTCTGCGGTGACGACGACGCCGGGGCGGCGAGGACCCGCTTCACTCCCGATGGGTGTGCCAAGGTCGACCTCGACGATGTCACCCGAGCTCAGCATTGAGCCAAGCCTTCTCATCCGGGTCCAGGTCGGCGTTCAGATCGCGGCCTATCGACAGCTG
Source organism: Actinomyces slackii (assembly GCF_900637295.1). NCBI lineage: Bacteria > Bacillati > Actinomycetota > Actinomycetes > Actinomycetales > Actinomycetaceae > Actinomyces > Actinomyces slackii. Next base: position 395,688 of record NZ_LR134363.1, read on the forward strand.
GCGCAAGGCGCGCAGGGCGCGATCCACGGTCTGGTCAACGCTTTCGTCGTGCTGCTTGGCTAGCCGCGTGATGCGGCGGTGCGTCTGCCGGCTCACGCGAATGGTGGTGGTCTCGCTCATGCGTTCAAATGTAGACGGTGTAGATGAATCCGTCTACAGGCGAGGTGCTCGCCTGATCTCTTCCGGCCTCTCCTGGGCGAGCAAAGACGTATATCCACCACCCAGGGGCACTCTGGCTGTCACACCCCTGCGATAACCTCAGCCACAAGGCGCTTCGCCGACGACGCCACTGCCCGCTCACAACCCGCACGACTCGACATGCCGCTCCTGCTGCCCTCGCTCCAGGCCGAACGCATCCGGCGCTCGGTCGTCGACTACCTGTCGACGACCTTCGCGCTGACGGATGCCGAGCCCCGGCGCGCCCTGGCCGAGTTCCTGGAGGACGGGCAGCAGGGCGTCTTCACCGGCCCCTTCGCCCGCCTGCGCCTGCCGTATGTGCCCGCGAGCGCCCGCTCCGACGCCCTCGACTGGGACCCCGGGCTCAATCCCTACCGCCACCAGGAGGACGCCTACCGGCGCCTGACCACCAAGGGCGGCCACCGCCCCCAGCCCACCCTCATCACCACCGGCACCGGCTCGGGCAAGACCGAGGCCTTCCTCCACCCCGTGCTCGACCACGTCCTGCGGGCCCGCGCGGAAGGCGTCACCGGCCTCAAGGCCCTCATCCTCTACCCCATGAACGCCCTGGCCTCCGACCAGGCCGGCCGCCTCGCCCACCTGCTGACCTCCGACCCCGCCCTGGTCGGCATCCGGGCAGCCCTCTACACCGGCGACGCCTCGGCCACCCCCACCACGCACGTCGCCCCCACCTCCCTCATCACCGACCGCCACGCCATCCGCCACGACCCGCCGGACATCCTGCTCACCAACTACAAGATGCTCGACCAGCTCCTCCTGCGGCCCGAGGACCGCGAGCTGTGGCAGGCCTCCGCCGCCTCCCTCACCTACCTCGTCCTGGACGAGTTCCACACCTACGACGGCGCCCAGGGCACCGACGTCGCCATGCTCCTGCGCCGCCTCGGCCTGGCCCTGCGCGCCCATCTGCCCGCGGACGATCCCCGCCAGGAGGACTACACCCGCTCCCCGCTCGGCCCCTTCTGCCCCGTCGCCACCTCCGCCACCCTCGGCGACGGCGACCCCACCCGGATGCTCGGCTTCGCCCGCGACGTCTTCGGCACCGACCTGGCCGACGAGGCCGTCATCACCGAGACCCGCGCCAGCCTCGGCACCTGGGCGGAGCCCCACCAAGCAGCCACCGCAGCCCTTGGCCTGGCCGAGCACGCCCGCCGCCTCGCCGACCTGCCTGCCGAGGACTTGAGGCGCCTTGCCGACGTCGCCGAGCAGCCGGCCACCGAGCCCGAGCAACTTCTCAGCAGCGTCGCCTCTGTCCTCTACGACATCCCGGATGACCCGCGCGCAAGCCTCACCGCATCCGACCTCGCCCACGCCATCCAGGCCCACCCCGACGTCCTGGACCTCATCCGCGACGCGGAGCATGCCGCACCCCTGACCGAGCTCGCCGGCAGGCTCCTCACCCCCGCCCAGCTCACCGAGCCCGCTGTCAGCCGCCGAGCGCTGGCAGCCCTCCTCGCGGCGCTCTCCGCCATCCGGGCGGGTCTTGACGGCGGTCCCGACCGGGGCGCCGTCGGCGTCGAGGTCACCATGTGGGTCCGCGAGGTCACCCGCGTGGACCGCCTCCTCGACGCCCGCCCCGCCTTCCGCTGGGCGGACTCCCCCAGCCAGCAGGCCCAGGACGCCCCGGCGCGTCCCGCCCTGTACTGCCGCTCCTGCGGCCGCTCCGGCTGGGGCATCGTCCTGGCCCCCACCGGGCAGGGAGAGAAGGCCGACCAGAGCCATGCGCGCCGCGACCGGCTCGCCGGCGACACCCGCTTCCGGGCGCTGCTGGCCGCCCCCGGAGAGGAGGCCGACTACCGCAACCGCATCACTGCCGGCGACCCCAACCCGCAGGCCCACCACCCCGGCCTGCGCTGGTACTCGGTCACCGACCGCGAGCTGCTCACCCGCATGCCCGCGGAAGACTCCCTGGAGGCCCGTGAGGGTCACTACCTGCCCGTCCTCGTCCTCACCGGTGACGAGCGCACCATCGCCGAGGACACCACCCGGGACGTCTGCCCCTCCTGCGGGGCCAGGGACGCCATCCGCTTCCTCGGCTCGGCGGTCGCCACCCTGCTGTCCGTCAGCCTCACCACGCTCTTCGGCGACGACGCCCTCGACAATGCCGACAAGCGCGCCCTCATCTTCACCGACTCCGTCCAGGATGCCGCCCACCGGGCCGGCTTCGTCGACCAGCGCTCCCACACCATGAGCCTGCGCTCCGCCCTGCGCGGTGCTCTCACCACGGAGACAGACCTGCCCTCCTGGGCCGACGCCGCACTGGAGGCGGCCAGCCCCAGCGCCTTCGACCGCTACCGCCTGGTCCCCGCCGCCCTGTCCGACCACCAGCAATTCACGCCCTACTGGGCCCCCAAGGCCACGGCCAGCAAGCGCCGCACCGCCGCCGGCTATGTGCGCCGTCGGCTCCTGTTCGACATGGCCCTGGAGGTGGGCCTCCAGTCCACCTACGGGCGCACCCTGGAGGCCACCGGCTCCCTCACCGTCCATGTGGACGTCGGCTCTCCCGCCGACCTCGCCCGGATCGCCCGGGCGGCCCTCGGGGAGGACGGCGCGCCCGCCGCCCTGCCCGGCCTGGAGGCCGCCACCGAGACTGCACTGCTCACCTGGGTGCGCGGCACCGTCGAGCGCATGCGCCGTGAGGGCGCCATCGACCACGAGTGGCTGGAGCGCTACAAGAAGGAGGACGGCAGGCGCCTGTGGATCTGGTTCAAGCGCAGCCGCAAAGAGGGACAGCCAGCCTTCCCCGCCGGACGCTCCGCACCCTCCTTCCCGCAGGTCGGCGGGCGCATCGACACCCGCCACTCGGCCTTTACGCAGGTCTCCTCCACCCAGTCCTGGTACGCCACCTGGACCCGCAAGTGCCTGGGCGTCACCCCCACGCACGCCGCCCGCCTTGCCTCCTCGCTGCTCGCGCACCTCGCCCAGGCCGGAGTCCTGTCCACCACCCGCACCGTCTCCGGCGGCACCGTCTACGGCATCCCCGCCGAGAGGGTGCTCGTCACCCCATGGTCGGCCGACGACGGCGAGGACCTCCTCCTGGTGTGCGACACCTGCCGCAGCCAGCTTCCCGCCGCAGCGGCCACCACCAGCCAGCTGGACAGCGCCCCCTGCCTGGTCGCCCGCTGCCCCGGGCACCTGAGGGCCACCCACCACCCCGGGGACAGCTTCTACCGCGCCATGTACGCCGCCGCGCATGTGCGGCGGGTCGACGCCCGCGAGCACACCTCACTGCTGGAGGCCACCGAGCGCGCCGCCGTCGAGGCCGGCTTCAAGCGCCCCGTCCAGCAGCCCGGCGACCCCAATGTCCTCGTGGCCACCCCCACCCTGGAGATGGGCATCGACATCGGTGACCTGTCCACGGTCATGCTCGGCTCCCTGCCGGAGACGGTCGCCTCCTACGTGCAGCGGGTCGGGCGCGCCGGTCGCCGCAGCGGCTCGGCCCTCGCGCTGGCCTATGTGCCCGGGCGCGTAGGCCAGATCCGGCTCCTGGAGGATCCCGCCCGGCTGCTCGACGGCGCCGTCGCCCCACCGGCCACCTACCTGGGTGCCGAGGAGATCCTGCGCCGCCAGTTCCTCGCCTACGTCATCGACACCCTCACCCGCGAGAGTCACCCGGCCGTCCCCGGAGGAGGCCGCGGCCGGGGCACGGCCCGCACGGCCTTCGATATGCGCGGCCAGGGCACCCTCATCGCCGCCATCACCGAGCGGATCGCTCGCGACGGCGCCCTGCTGGCGGCGGCCTTCACCGCCACCTTCGCCAACCGCACCCCGGCGCTGGGCCGCCTGACCTCCTGGGCCAGTAACGACGGCGGGGCCGGGCCTCGCGCCATGCTTGAGCGGGCGGCCACCGAGCACCGCGCCGAGGTGGAGCAGCTGCGTCACCAGGACCAGCAGATCGAGGCGGCCCTGCCCGAGCTCATCGCCGCCACCGAGCGGCCCAATCCCACCGAGGAGGACCACCGGGCCCGGCGTGCCGCCGAGGGCGCCCGCAAGGCCATCGCCGCCAGGCTCATCGACGTGGAGCAAGAGTTCTGGGTCGCCGCCCTGGAGAGGCACGGCGTTCTGCCCAACTACGCCCTCATCGATGACGCGGTCCGCCTGTCCGCCCGCGTGTCCTGGCGAGACCCGGAGAAAGATGAGTTCAACACCGAGCCCCACGACATCGACCGGGCCTCGGCCCATGCCCTGCACGAGCTCGCCCCCGGGACGGTCTTCTACACCCGCGGCATGGAGATGAGCATCGACGGCGTCGACTCCTCGGGCCTGGCCGAGCAGGCGCAGTGGTGGCTGACCTGCTCCTCCTGCGGCTACGTCAAGATCCACGATCCGCAGGAGCACCCGCCGGCCGCCCCAGGGCAGTGCCCGCGCTGCGGGGACACGGCCATCGCCGACGTCGGCCGGGCGCGGCGCGTCCTGCGCCTGACCCGGGTCTTCGCCGACGTCGCCAAGGACGACGCCCGCATCGGTGACAGCCGGGACGAGCGGGCGGCGATGCGCTTCGAGGTTCATCCCCTGGCCGACCTCGACCCCTCACGCACCGAGCGTCAGTGGAGCGTGGATGCCACCGGATTCGGGATCAACCGGTTCCGGAGCCTGCCCCTGCGCTGGCTCAACACCGGTCGGGCCCTGCCGGGGCAGTCGGTGGACCAGGTCGGCGGCACGCCGGTGCGCGCCCGCGGCTTCCGCCTGTGCGAGGCCTGCGGGAAGCTCGACACGAGCACCGGGGCCTCCTCACCGCGTGAGCACCGCGCCTGGTGCGAGCACCGCAGCGATCCGCGCGAGCACGTCATCCAGGTGGACCTCATGCGCGACCTGACCACCGAGGCCATCGCCCTCGTCCTGCCCCAGGGCTTCGCCTCCGACCAGCCGGGCGTCGCCTCCCTGGCAAGCGCGCTGATGCTCGGACTGGAGATCACCACCGGCGGCGCCCCCGACCACCTGGGCATCCTCAGCGCCCCCTACCCCGTGCTCCGGGGCGCCCCCGGCGAGACCCGCCCCGCCCTCCTGCTCCATGACACCGTTCCCGGAGGCACCGGCTACCTCACCGACCTCGGGGAGCCCGCCGCGGCGTGGGGCCTGCTCGTGCGCACCGCCCAGCGCCTGGAGACCTGCCCGTGCGCCGCCCAGGGCAAGGACCTGTGCCACAACTGCCTCCAGCCGCACGCGGCAGGAACAGCGGGTACGACGGGCACAGCGAGCTCGGCCGGCACGGCGTCGGGAGAGGTCTCGCGCGCCTCGGCTCTGCACGCCCTGCGTCAGCTCCTCGGCCTGGAGGCGGGCGAGCCGGCCACCGACCTCGACCCGGCCGAGCCCCGATGGCGGGTCACCGACGAGCCCGTGCGGGCCGGCTACGGCGAGAGCCCCCTGGAGGTGCGCTTCCGCAGCGAGCTCAAGGACAGACTGTCAGCGGATATGGCCGTGCGGGTGAGCGGCGACCCCTCCGGCGCACCGGCCCTCGACCTGGACGGCGGGCGCTGGCGGGTGCGGCCCCAGGTGGACGCCCTGGGACGGACCCGGCCCGACTTCACCGCCCTGCACGCCAGCGGGCGCGCCCCCATCGCCATCTACACCGACGGGCTGAGCTACCACGCGAGCCGCGAGCACAACCGTCTGGCCGACGACGCCACCAAGCGCGCCGCGCTGCGCGCCCACGGCTACCGCGTCATCGCCGTGGCCAAGGACGACCTCGATGGCCCGTGGAACCCGAGGTGGCTCGACGACAACGCCGCAGCGGCCCTGAAGAACGGCAGCCTGGGCGCCGCCCGCGCCAGCGCCATCACCGACGAGGCGATCGAGGTCTGGCGCGGCGGCCCCATGACGCTCCTGGCGGCCATGCTGCGTGACGACGCCACCGGCGCCAACGCCCAGGCCGTCGCCCTGTCCGCCCTCGCCGACTCCCTGTGGGGGCCGCTCATCCTCGGCGCCGCCGGGCACACCGCCTTCTTCGGAGGCGCCACCCTGCGCTACACCGCTGCCGCGCGCCCCGAGGCGAATCCGCTCTGGGAGGCAGTCCACGCCCTCCTCCCCGACGAGAACCTGCCCGATCCGATCGCCCCGACCACGGCAGCCTCAGGGGCGATCTTCAGCGGACCGCACTTGGCCCTGGCGATCCAGACCAGCGACTCAGCCACCACCGGGATCGCCCTGGTCATCGACGACTCGAATGAGGCGCTGGCCTCGCCCGAGCACCGGGACGCCTGGCTGACATGGCTGCGGTTGAGCAACGTCCTTCCCCTGGCGGGCGCCTCTGTGACGATCACGACGACGAGCCTGGCGCTGGAGGAGCTGCGGGCGCGCGCCGAGGCCAGCGGCTCCGACTCGGGCTCAGACCAGGCCGCCATGGCGGCTCTCGGCTGGGACAGGGTCGACCGGGAGCTGGCCGATCCTCAGGTTCTCGCGCTCCTGCCTCACCTGGCGGCCGCCGGGGTGCGCTTCGAACGGGAGGGCCAGGAGGAGGCCGACGGCGTCATGACGGACCTGTCCTGGCCCGCCCAGCGAGTCGCCGTCGTCGTCGAGCCGGAGGATGAGGCGGTAGAGGCCCTCGAGGCCGCCGGCTGGCGTGTCACAGCCGTGGGGGATGATGGTGCCGTCACCGCCGCCGAGATCCGCTCGCTCCTGGAAGGACGCTGATATGCCGACCATCGTATGGCCCAGCAGTAGGCCCAAGGACGCCATCAGCCGGGATCCATCGCTGCGCGCCAAGATCGGCCCCTTCATCACCAAGCTCTCCGGCGGGGCCACCAGCGTGGGTCTGCACGTGGAGCCCATCCGGGGATCCGTCGATCGCCGGGTGCGCACCGCCCGGGTCACCGACTTCTACCGGGCTGTGCTCTTCGAGCTCGACGGAGGCGGCCAGCGCGTCTACGTCGTCTACGGCATCTGGCCGCATGACGAGGCCATCGCGGTCGCCAGAACCGTGACGGTCGGCATCAACCCGTACAACGGCGCCGCTCAGGTGACCGATGTCCGCGACGGCGTCGGCCAGGATGGTCAGGCGGTTGAGGAGGCACGGCGAGACGCCCGCCAGCGGCTGGCCGATGCGCGCAGGGAGGCCGAGGAGATCGCGCGCGAGGCCGCGCGCATCGAGGCTGACAACGCCGAGGCGCGCCGCCGCATGGAGGAGGCCGGCGCGCCCGCCCCAGCAGGGCGAGTGGCAGGGGCGGAGGCGACTCCCGGCGTCGTCGTGGCGACGCGTGACAACCCTCCAGCGTGGCCCGACGGCCTGACGGTGGAGTCGCTGCGCGATGAGCTGGGCATTGATGTCCGCTTGGCGGCTGCGGCGCTCGCCGCGACCCGCGAGTCAGAGCTGCTGGACCTGGCCGCTACCGCCGAGCCCTCCTGGCAGGGTGAGGCGCTGCTGGCGCTGGCCACTGGCTCGGACATTGAGGATGTCCGCGAGAACTTCGAGCTCCGGCATCCGCGGGACGTCACCACCGAGCAGCCCACGGACGAGGAGGTCATCGCCGGGCTGCGCACTCGGGCGGCTCGCTCCGCCTTCACCTGGTTGGAGACCGATGAGGATCTGCGCCGCGCCATCGAAGGGCTGACCTTCGCGCAGTGGCAGCTCTTCCTCCACCCGCAGCAGCGGTTCCTGGTTGAACGTCGCTGGAACGGTCCCATGAGGATCTCCGGCGGGGCGGGGACGGGCAAGACCGTGGTGACCGTGCACCGGGCCGCCGACCTGGCCAGGCGGCATGCTGAGGCGGCTGAGAGCCAGCTCCATGGGTTGGGCTCGGAGAGTGCCCCGCGGATCCTGCTGACGACCTTCACGCGCAACCTCGCCGACGACCTGCGGCGGCAGGTGGCGCAACTGGCCCCAGGGGTGACGTTCGCGGAGAAGGTTGGCGAGCCGGGCCTGCTTGTCTCCGGTCTGGACAAGGTGGCCCGTGCCATCCTCCAGCGCGCCGGGGAGGACATCGCGCCGGTCGCTGAGCGTGTGCTGGGGCGGCGTCGCACCAGGGTCCTGACCTATGCCAGGAACGATCTGTGGCAGGACGTGCTCGCGCTCGCCGGGGACAAGCTGCCCCCTGATCTGCAGTCGGCGGATTTCCTGGCCTCGGAGTACGAGCTGGTGGTGCTGCCGCAGCATGTGACGACCCTCCAGCAATATGTGCGAGTGCGTCGGCCTGGCCGGGGGGTGTCCCTGGATCGTCGCAAGCGGGCCGCCGTCTGGTCCGCCATGGAGCGGTACCGGGACCGCTGCACAGAGTTGGACGCCACCTCCTTCGCCGAGCAGCTCGCCCTGGCAGCTGCTTGGCTTGATGACGAGGCCGGCCGGGGAAGCGCCCGGCCCTACCAGCACGTTCTGGTCGATGAGGCGCAGGATCTCACTCCCTCTCACCTGCTGCTGCTGCGCGCACTGGTTGAGCCGGGGCCGGATGATCTCTTCCTCGCCGAGGACTCTCATCAGCGCATCTACGGCAAGAAGATCGTGCTCAACCATTACGGGATCAATATCCGAGGGCGGTCGCGGCGGCTCACCCGCAACTACCGCACGACGCGCCAGAACCTCGCCCTGGCCTTCGGGATCCTTGACCAGGGGGTCTATGAGGACATGGAGGGTCAGGCGGAGGAGCACCGGTATCTCTCACCGAGGTCGGGGCCGGAGCCTGTCCTGCTGCACGCCGACTCCAAGGCGGAGGAGCTGGATGCTGCGGCGCAGTTGCTGCGCCGATGGCTGGAGGATGACTTCGAGCACCAGGGCGCGGAACCGGGCGCCGCGGGCGCGGAGAGCCTGGCGATCCTGGTGCGCGACCGCTACCAGCGGGACGCCGTCGTCACCGGGCTGGCCGAGCGCGGCATCGAGGTCCGGCCGGTGGACCGGGAGGCGGTGGGGCGTGGCAGGCCCGTGGTCATGACCATGCACCGCGCCAAGGGGCTGGAGTTCCGCAAGGTGCTGCTCTTCGACGTCTCCAAGGCCTCGATCCCGCGCGCATTGCGGGATCAGCAGTACTCGGATGCCGACCGCGCTGACGCCCTCCTGCGCGAGCGCTCCCTGCTGTACGTCGCCGCGACCCGCGCCCGCGACCACCTGGCCGTCTCCTGGACCGGGGAGCCGAGCCCCTTGCTGGAGGGGATCGTGGACCTCGGGTAGCCCGGACCATCATCATGATCCGCGCACGACGACCGTCACCCGGGTCCCGTGCTGTCCTCGCCCGCCGGCACGATCATGCATCTGCAGCATCCCCGAGGACCAGACCGCTGGAGGCCGTGTTACAGGAGTTGGTCGTGGCTTCCGGTGCGGGCCAGGACGAGGGTGCCATCGCTCTCGATGGTGTAGAGGAGGAGCCAGTCGGCTGCGATGTGCAATTCACGGTAGGCGGAGAGGTTGCCCGTGAGTTGGTGGTCCCGATGCTGTCTGAGCCAGTCGGCACGGCGGTCCGCGACTGCTTGGATCGCGGTCTTGAGCGCCTCCATGTCGTAGTGCTTGCGCTTGAGCCGTTTCACGTCGCGCAGGAAGGCCGGCCGGTAGGCGATCTCGCGCTCAGGCACGGTCAATGAGGTCCATCAACTCGTCGACGTCTCGGACCTTGACAGCGGACTCGGCCTCAGCCTCGCGGATCGCGTCGACGTAAGGGGTGAGACTGGGTTGGAAGGGCAGCCTCTGGTCGTGGACGATCTGGTTGAGGAACATGTTGATCGCGGTGGGCATGTCGATGCCCATCCTGTCCAGGGTCCTTGTGGCCCGCTCCTTGAGCTGGCGGTTGGTGCGCACCTGGATGCGAGTATCGAGTTCCATCACCCTACCCTCCGCTTGTGGGGCTATCGTACTCTCATTGTACTCACTGAAGAGAGGAGCGCAACGAGCCGCCACTCACGTGGAGCGCCCACGATGCCAGTCCTGGTAGGAGGCCGAAGGGCGGCTAGTCCTTGCTTGGCGAGAAGGGGACGGGGGACCCCGCTCTGCGAAGCCTCGGCTGGCGACGTTCCGCATAACATGGCCCGTCGTATCCTCGGCATCTCAGATCATCCCGCCTCACTCGCTCCTCAACGCCTCGCGTCCCATGCCCAAGCGAGTACGGAGACACCCGGGTCCCGCATGGAGGGAGATCCAGGCCACCACAACTGCGGTCCAGGCCCACTGACCCTTGGACCAGAAGGCGGTCAGGCCCGCTCCCCAGCACCGGCACGGCTGTGTCCTGACAACAACCCTGGCGAACACCCCCGGAGCCGGCACGACGGGCGCGGCAGGCCTGCCCACCGTCCGCCTCTGCTGTCATGGCAAGGAAAGGACCGGCCCTGGACTCCCACCGGCGTGGGCGGCGGAACCGGTCGTATTGCACTGATCCTACCCGCTCGACTTAGCGGTTGGACAGTGCGACGAGCCCCATCTTGGCTGCCCGCGCGCCACGGGCCAACGCCATCGGGCTCCGCACCTGTGCCCGCACAAACAGGCCATACACCGACACCCACCCGAGCCAATGCGATCCCATCGGGCCGGGCCAACTAACGGCGACAACAGCTGCACCAATAATAGGCGGGGCACTTGGGTTGGAAACCGCACACCACGCTCCTTCATTTGTTGGGAATCCAACATACACACTAAACACACCCGTCAAACGTCACAATACGAGACAGCCACTCTCCTGCACTAATGCGAATCAGATCAGTCTCGCGAGTCATTCTCTTTGACCTGAAGGCTCTCAGCGATGTCACATAGAGCCTGACGTAAGGACACCCCTTCTTTCTCTCGCCTATCGGCGATAAGTCGATTCGGATCAATCCACCATGAGTTGGACCACGCATTCCGGAGTCGGTTCACCTTCCACTGCCAGAAATTCGGCCGGCAATCAGAGGCTTCCGACGCGGGCGAATCGACAATAACGGCCTCTGCGGGGACAATAAGATTCACAATGGCATCGAGATCCTCAGAACTCACCTCAAGACTTGGCGATTCGCATTCGTATTCAATGATCTCCCGAAGTGTTGATTGCGCCCGAGAATGAAGAGAAATATCGACAAAAACCTCCAGGGAGTTCAATCCCAGACACCGTGACACCCACCTCCTTTTAGCGCACTTTGGTAAACGACCTAGGCAATAGCCAAACAGAGGAGCTATCCAGTGAAGACAGACCGCCCATCCGATTGTCGCCCTAAAAAAGTCTCCCCATGTAGGAAATCGGCAAAGAACTTCGAGTGCCCCGACAGACACCGCCCCAATGAGCGCTACGACAACACCCATGAGAAACAGCAGAGGAAGCCAGACGTCAATCACTCCCTCATTGCGGTGCATGATCACGCCGGGAATTTCGGTTACTGACATCAATGCGAAACAAAGACCAATGACTCCGATCACCATCGCGACAATGATCGTAATTTGTAACACTTGCTGCGTACGGACATCAACGAAGAGCCTCCACGTCGCTAGTATCGCCGGTCCAACGAGGACGTAGCGCACAAAGAGAAGTGATAGAGCGCACCATTTGCGGCGACCGAGTTCGCGAGCGTTAGGCAACTTTTGTCGTTTTCTCTCAGTAACCCACCACACAGTCAAGTAGGTGAAATTTGACAAACTTCTAGCATAACCAATCAAACCACCACCCTTGGAGGGTGAGGTCATCAATGATAGCACTAGAATGCAAAATGAAAATGCAGCCAACAAGGTCGCGATTACCATCTCGTCAGCGTGACCTAAAAGTTTCTCGACAATCAAACTGAACCAATACAGACATGCGATCGCGCCTGACGCGAAACCAATAATTGTTACCATGAACTTAATACCGGTATCACGAAGTTCAGCCTGCATAAGCTCCTTTACCCAAGCTCGGTGAACGGATGCATCCTCTGGGCGTGGACGGCGGCGCCAGGAGACGAACGCCAACGAAAGGGCGAGCATAGCAACAGTATTTTCTGCCACCCAGAGTTTTTCTCGAAGCCACTCGCTACTGAGATAGTCAGCCGCGCCCACAAAAGCGCTCCAAATTGCACTGATATCTTGCGTTGACGATTGTGTCGGGAACGACCTATACGCGGCAGCTGGGATAAGCAATAAAAAGACAAAGGATACACAACCGATCAGCACTGTAATTATCTTTGTTGCAATCACTCCGATGCTAGCCGACTCCAGAATGTCAGCACCCAGAATTGAAGGATTCTGCGCTCCTCGATCACCAGGTTGCATGGACGGTGGTACATTCTCAGAGAGTCGAAACGGGAGAGGATCCTGCGGCTCCTCACTTATCGACTGCGCTTCATTGCTCAGTTGTTGGGATCTTCTTAACAGACGATTCATGATGGTTCTCATGGCATTCATGGTAACAGGAGAGGCAAGACAAGTCATGTGTCAAAAACTAGCCGATCGGTGCAATTAACTCTACAAAGACGCGGAATCATACCTAGGATGACTTCGCCGCCTCGTTCACAGTTACGAGAGCGGACCTCGATATCAGAACATCGATGGCGGGCACAACGCCTCGTCTTCACCTAACGATCCGGGATTGCTATCACCGGTCGTCACGCAAAGTCGATCACTCACTAATAGAATCTAAATACACTAGGCGGGGAAAGCCTAGATAAGGTATTGAAACGCAAACTCCCTGATGGAGATAAGGCGGTTTATTCAGGTCAACAATACAACCAAAGCGCCAGTTATCTCAAACACGTCTCCGCTCACTCGGTTCTCATCACCAAGATCATCTCCGCCACCCTGGTCATCCTCCGCCTCAACAACGCATCCTGGTGAGAACGACTCATGTGTTGTTCTTGTTGGCCGGGGAAGAAGAAGGAGGCGAGCGTGGCGTCCAAGCCGGGAGGCCGGCACGTCAAGGTCAAGAAGGACAAAGTCACGGCCCGGCAGGGGAGCGAACTACTGAACTCTCTCGCTCGCCTGGTCCGGGCCGTAGGTGTCCTTGTTGACGCCCTCGGCCGGTGGTTCTAGCTGAATCATCAGCCTCGGGGAGCCATCCGGGTGACGCCGAATGGCTCCCCACCGGTATGCGTTCCGGCCACGCGGCTCGTCAACGAGCCGACGAGACTCATCGTGGATGCCCGCGAAGTCCGCGGTTCGTGACAGGCATGGGAAGTGCTCTGCCGGGCACCCCCGGGGTCGTGCCCTCCACCCGCTAGCAGGCCGCGCCCTGCCCCCAGACAGCCCGCCGCCTTGCCGGTTTGTCCACCGTGAACAACTTTAACCGCCTCCACGCTCTATCAGTCACTGGAAAACCGCTCTGACCTACATGTTTACAAACGCGGCAGGCGGCGGCAAGGCTTAAAGTTGTTCACCGTGGACAACCTGCACCGCCAGGAGACCCCAGCGGGCATCGCCAGCGGCGGTCGGGTGAGCGGTCAGGCCAGGCGTCGCACATTCATCTACCAGGCCCACAGCAAGAATCGTTGGAATCCCAACGATCTGTCTCCGCACGCACCTCCGCCGACAGGGATGAATGTGCGTGGGCGTCGCTCATGCACATTCATCCTTGCGCGGCGCCGGAGGCGCAGACGACGAATCCGCAGAATCACGCGGATCTCCCGGCCAGCACTCAGGCCCAGGCCACGAATGAATGTGTAACCCCAGCCCCGGTAGGTCATGCCAGCCCGAGGTCCGCCTTGACCTCGCACCAAGGAACGGTGCTCTGCTCGGCGACCTCCACTCGAGCGGCCTGGGCCGCCGCGATATCCGCCAGATCCTCCGCCTCGGCCAGGCGACCATGCGCGACGGTGGTGCTCATGCCGATCATGCTGCAGAGCATGACCGACAACCGCGGAGATGTACATCCTTCGCCGAGGTACCCGAGCCATCCTCACGCCTGCGGCACACTTGCCCCGTGCCCATCCCGCCCCCGGGCCTCCTGCCCGGCCCACCGCAGGCGCCCACCCGCGACCTCACCGCGCTGCTGGAGTCCATCGGCGCGCGCGACGGCAGGCTGGTCCACCTCGAGCGCACGCCGGCCCGCCAGGCCCGCCACGGCGACTGGCCCGACTGGGCCACCCCCTCCCTGATCACCGCCTACCAGGCCATCGGCATCACCCGCCCCTGGACCCACCAGGCCCAGGCCGCCGAGGCCCTCCACCGCGGCCACCACACCGTCATCGCCACCGGCACCGGCTCGGGCAAGTCCCTGGCCGCCTGGCTGCCCGCCCTGTCCGGCATTCTCGCCGCCCAGGCGCCCCCAGCCCCCGCCACCTCTGGCTCATCCACCACCGGCCCCTCCACCGGCCACCGCATCTCCGCCCACGGACGTCGCCCCACCACCCTCTACCTCTCCCCCACCAAGGCCCTGGCCGCCGACCAGGCCGCCGCCCTGGACCGTCTCATCGCGGCCCTGGATACCACCCCGGCCGCCCTGTCTACCCCGGCCCCCGGCGCGCCCGAGGCCGGCTCCACCACCGTTCCCACCACCGGCCGGCCCGACCCCACCCAACCCACGATCCGCACCGGCACCTGCGACGGGGATACGCCCTTGGCCGAGCGCGATTGGGTGCGCGCCCATGCCGATGTCGTGCTGACCAACCCCGACTTCCTCCACTTCTCCCTCCTGCCCGGCCATGAGCGCTGGACCCGGTTCCTGCGCTCCCTGCGCTACATCGTCATCGACGAGTGCCACGCCTACCGGGGGATCCTCGGCGCCCATGTGGCCCTGGTCCTGCGCCGCCTGCTGCGCCTGGTCCACCGCCTGCGCCCCGACGCCCCCGCCCCCACGGTCCTGTGCGCCTCGGCCACCACCGCCGAGCCCGCCCTGACAGCTGCCCGCCTCATCGGCGTTGCCCCGCAGGAGGTCGTCGCCATCACCGACGACGGCGCCCCCGCCGGGGAGCGCACCCTGGCCCTGTGGCAGCCTGCCCTGCGCGACCCCTGGGCACTGCCCCTCCCGGCCCCCGCCGCGGCCTCCACCGATCCCACCGCCGACCATGCCCCTCCCGCTGACACCGGCGACCCCGACGCCGACCCCGCTGCCCGCCGCTCGGCCCTGGTCGAGGCCTCCGAGCTACTGGTGGACCTCATGAGCGCGGGCGCCCGCGCCCTGGTCTTCGTGCGCTCGCGCCGCAGCGCCGAGATCGTCGCCGAGCACGCCCGCCGCACCCTGGGTCTGTCCCTGCCCGAGCTCGCCGACGCCGTGGCCGCCTACCGGGGCGGCTACCTGCCCGAGGAGCGGCGCGCCCTGGAGACGGACCTGCGCTCGGGCCGTCTGCGGGCCCTGGCCACCACCAGCGCCCTGGAACTGGGCATCGACGTCACCGGCCTGGACGCCGTCCTCATCGCCGGCTGGCCGGGCACCCGCGTCTCCCTGGGCCAGCAGGCCGGGCGCGCGGGTCGGGCGGGCAGCCGCGGCCTGGCCGTCCTCATCGCCAGCGACAACCCCCTGGACGCCTACCTCGTCCACCATCCCGAGGCGGTCTTCGCCGCCCCGGAGGCCACGGTCTTCGACCCGGCCAACCCCTATGTCCTGGCCCCGCACCTGTGCGCGGCCGCCTCTGAGTCCCCGCTGAGGCAGGAGGACCTGGCGCGCTTCGGCCTGGAGGACGACTCCCTCCTGGTCGAGCTGGCCTCCCGCGGGGCTCTGCGCCGCCGCCCGGCCGGCTGGTTCTGGAACGCGAGCCTGCCGGGCCGCGCCCAGGACCTGACCTCCCTGCGCGGGGACGGGCCGCCGCCGGTGCCCGTGGTCGATGCGGCCACCGGCGAGGTCATCGGCACCGTGGACGGGGCGGCCGCCGATTCCACGGTGCACGACGGCGCCGTCTACGTCCACCAGGGGCGCACCTATGTCGTCGAGGAGCTGACGGCCGACGCCGCACTGGTGCACCAGCGCTCGGCAGTCGGCTACCGCACGCGGGCCCGCTCGCGATCCACCGTGCGCATCCTGGCCGAGCGGGAGCGCCAGGTCTGGGAACTCCCGACCGATTCTCCCGCCACGGCCCCAGCCACCGCCCCCGCTGCCTCCGCCCCCTCCACGGTGCCCGCTGCATCCGCCGGCTCCGCCACCCCCGCCGTTCCCTCCACGGCGCCCGCCACCTCCGCCGGCTCCCCCGTCGCGCCGCCGCCCGGAGCCTCAACCGGCGGAGCCCCACCCGGCCCAGCCGTCGCTCCCGCCCCAGCCACGCCCGACACCCCGCCGGCCTCCGTCACCTGGTCCTTCGGCTCGGTGGAGGTCACCAGCCAGGTCACCGGCTACGTCACGCTGGCCACTCCCGGGATGGAGGTGGTCTCCCAGCACTCCCTGGAGATGGAGGAGCACACCCTGCCCACCGCGGCCGTGTGGTGGACGATCCCCCTCGACGCCTGCCGGGCCGCGGGGATCGGCCCCGACTCCCTGCCCGGGGCGCTGCACGCCGCCGAGCACGCCTCCATCAGCCTGCTGCCCCTGCTGGCCACCTGCGACCGCTGGGACATCGGCGGGCTGTCCACCGACCTGCACCCCCAGACCATGGCGCCCACGGTGTTCGTCCACGACGGCCATGCCGGTGGCGCGGGCTTCGCCGAGCGGGGCTTCCGGGCGGGCCGCCAGTGGCTGGAGGCGACGCTGGCCGTCATCGAGGACTGCCCCTGCGCCACCGGCTGCCCCTCCTGCGTGCAGTCCCCCAAATGCGGCAACAACAATGAGCCCCTGGACAAGGCCGGCGCCATCGCCCTGCTGCGCATGATCCTGAGCACCACTTGCCCTGCCGTTGCGTCAGGCCGCTAGGCTCTTCCCGTGCTTATCAGCCTGCTGCGCCTGTACGCGCGCCCCTACCTGGGACTGCTCCTGGGCGTTCTGGTTCTCCAGTTCGCCCAGGTCATGGCCTCCCTGTACCTGCCGCGCCTCAACGCCACCATCATCGATGAGGGAGTCGCCACCGGCGACGTCGGCCTGATCTGGCGCACCGGCGGCCTCATGCTCCTGGTCTCGGTGGCCCAGGGCGCGGGCACGGTCCTGGCCACCTACCTGTCGGCGCGGGCCGCCATGAGCATGGGGCGCGACCTGCGCGGCGCGGTCTTCGAGCGGGTGGGGGACTTCTCGGAGCGGGAGATCTCCGCCTTCGGCGCGGGCTCCCTGATCACCCGCAACACCAATGACATCCAGCAGGTGCAGATGCTGGTCCTCATGAGCTGCACCATGCTGGTGACGGCCCCGGTCATGGCCGTCGGCGGCGTCATCATGGCCGTGACTCAGGCGCCGAGCCTGTCCTGGCTCATCGGCATCTCGGTGCCGGTGCTGCTGGTCACCGTGGGCCTGGTGGTGCGGCGCATGGTGCCGCTCTTCCGCAGCTATCAGGAGAAGCTCGACGGGATCAACCGGGTGATGCGCGAGCAGCTCACGGGCATCCGGGTCATCCGCGCCTTCGTGCGCGAGGAGGTCGAGGCCGAGCGCTTCGACGGGGCCAACCGGGATATCGCCTGGGTGGGCGAGCGGGTGGGTCGCCTGTTCATCCTCCTGTTCCCCCTGGTCATGCTCATCCTGGATGTCACCATCGTGGGTGTCCTGTGGTTCGGGGGCCACCAGATCGAGAGCGGGGATGTGGAGGTCGGGACCCTCATCGCCTTCATGGCCTACCTCATGCAGATCCTCATGGGCATTGTCATGGCCAGCTTCATGACGATCATGATCCCGCGCGCCGCCGTGTGCGCCGAGCGCATCGGGGAGGTCCTGGCCACCGACCCCTCCCTGGAGGTGGCGCCCGACGCCGTCGAGTCCTTCCCCACCCCGGGGACCGTCGAGCTGCGCGGGGTCACCTTCTCCTACCCCGACGCCCAGGAGCCGGTCCTGGAGGACCTCAGCTTCATGGTCCCGGCCGGCTCGACGACGGCGATCGTGGGCTCGACCGGCTCGGGCAAGTCCACGGTGGTCTCCCTGCTCACGCGCCTGGTGGAGGTCTCGTCGGGCAGCGTGCTCATCGGCGGGGTCGATGTGCGCGCCGCCGAGCCGGAGGCGCTGTGGGAGCAGTTCGGCCTGGTGCCGCAAAAGCCCTTCCTCTTCGCCGGGACGGTGGCCTCCAACCTGCGCCTGGGGCGCGAGGAGGCCACCGATGAGGAGCTGTGGCAGGCCCTGGAGGTGGCGCAGGCCCGCGATTTCGTGGAGCGGATGGACGAGGGGCTGGGCTCCTCGATCGCCCAGGGCGGCACGAATGTCTCGGGGGGCCAGCGCCAGCGCCTGGCCATTGCCCGCGCCCTGGTGCGCCGCCCCGCGATCCTCGTCTTCGACGACTCCTTCTCCGCCCTGGATGTGTCCACCGACGCCCGCCTGCGCGCGGCCCTGGGGCCGGCCACCCGCGGCGTGACGAAGATCGTCGTGGCCCAGCGGATCTCGACCATCACCGGCGCGGACCAGATCCTCGTCCTGGACTCCGGGCGCCTGGTGGGCCGCGGCACCCATGACGAGCTCCTGGCCTCCAGCCCGGTCTACCAGGAGATCGTCTCCTCCCAGCTCGGAGCGGAGGCCGCAGCATGACCACCGACCCCTACCGCAGCACTGGACAGCCTGAGCGCCCTGAGCTCCCCGGCGAGGCTCGCGAGCAGGCCCCACCGCCCCCCGGGCACTCGGCCCCGCCCATCCGCGGTCGCTCCGTGCCACCGGCCCCGCCCCCGCCGATCGAGCCCTCCGGTGGGACGACGCCGTCCCCTGCGTCGCCCACGACGCGGCCCATGGCGGAGCCCGCCGGCCCCGACGCAACCGGATCGCCGCAGTCTGTCCGCGCCGCCGCGCCGTCGGGTCGTGATGACGATCTCAGCGATGAGGACCTCCGGCTGGCGGCCGAAGCCCAGGCCGGCTCCGATGACTGGATGTCCGGCCCGCCCCCGGGCAAGGCCGAGGCCTTCTGGCCCTCCTTCAAGCGGATGCTCGGCCTGCTGACCGACTTCAAGCCGACGCTGGCGGTCATCGCCCTGGCCAGCATCATCGCCGTCGTCCTGTCGGTGGCCGCCCCCAAGGTCCTGGGCGAGGCCACGAACGTCATCTTCGAGGGCGTGCTGTCCAGCGCCATGTCCGGCACCACGAAGGAGGCGGCCGTGGCCGCCCTGGAGGAGCGCGGCATGGGGGACATGGCCGACATGCTCCGGGCCCTGGACATCAGGCCGGGCGAGGGCATCGACTTCGTGCGCCTGCGCGGCATCCTCCTGTCAGTCCTGGCCCTCTACGTGGGGGCGGCCTTCCTCAACTGGCTCGAGGGCTACCTGCTCAACCAGATCACCATCAAGTCCCTCTACCGCCTGCGCTCCCAGGTTGAGGACAAGATCCACCGCCTGCCCCTGAGCTACTTCGACCGCATGCAGCGCGGCGAACTGCTCAGCCGGCTGACCAACGACGTCGACAATGTCACCAACACCCTCCAGCAGTCCCTGTCCGGGGCCCTGACCTCGATCCTGACGATCGTGGGCGTGCTGGGCATGATGTTCTCGATCTCCTGGAAGCTGGCCCTGGTGGCCCTCATCATCGTCCCCCTGTCGGGGCTGGTGTTCGGGATCATCGGGCCGCGCTCCCAGAGGGCCTTCACCCGCCAGTGGGCCCGCACCGGTCGCATCAACACCCGCGTGGAGGAGTCCTTCTCCGGCCACGCCCTGGTGCGCGTCTACGGGCGCACGGACTGGACGCGCGAGTCCTTCGCCCAGGAGAACGAGGAGCTCTACCAGGCCGCTCTGAAGGCCCAGTTCCTCTCGGGGATCATGATGCCCATCCTCATGGTCATCGGGAACCTGTCCTATGTGGCCATCGCCGTGGTGGGTGGGGCCATGGTGGCCTCGGGGAGCCTGCGCCTGGGCGACGTGCAGGCCTTCATCCAGTACTCCCAGCAGTTCTCCCAGCCGCTGAGCCAGCTCGGCGGCATGGCCACGGCCGTGCAGTCGGGCACGGCCAGCGCCGAGCGGATCTTCGAGCTGCTCGACGCCGAGGAGGAGACCCCCGACGCCGGCGAGTCGGCGGGCGGCGTCCCGGCGGGGGCGCCCGCGGGCCCCGGTGTCATCGAGGTCGAGCATGTGCGCTTCTCCTACTCCCCGGACACCGAGCTCATCCGCGACCTGTCCCTGCGAGTCGAGCCCGGGCACACCGTGGCGATCGTGGGACCCACTGGCGCGGGCAAGACCACCCTGGTCAACCTGCTCATGCGCTTCTACGAGGTCGACGCCGGCCGCATCCTGCTCGATGGGCGCGACACCGCATCGATGACGCGGCACGATGTGCGCCGTCGGACCGGGATGGTGCTCCAGGATCCCTGGCTCTTCGAGGGCACGATCCGCGAGAACATCCGCTACGGGCGCCCCGGGGCCACCGATGCCGAGGTGGAGGCGGCCGCGCAGGCCTGCTTCGTCGACCACATCATCAAGGCGCTGCCGCAGGGCTATGACACGGTGCTGGAGGAGGACGCGGCCAATATCTCGGCCGGGGAGCGCCAGCTGCTGACCATCGCCCGGGCCTTCGTGGCCGGGCCGTCGGTGCTCATCCTCGATGAGGCCACCAGCTCGGTGGACACCCGCACCGAGCTGCTGGTGCAGCGGGCCATGAATGCGCTGCGCCAGGGGCGCACGAGCTTCATCATCGCCCACCGCCTGTCCACGATCCGCGACGCCGACACGATCCTGGTCATGGAGCACGGCGACATCGTCGAGCAGGGCAGCCATGACGAGCTCCTGGCCGCCGGCGGGGCCTACGCCCGCCTGCACGCCAGCCAGTTCGCCGAGGACGCCTAGCGGCGGGGCGCGAAAGGGCCGGCGATGGCAGCACTGTGTCCGCCGTGAACAACTTTGAGACTCTCCTCCGCCTACCGAATTCACAAATACCCAGGTCAGAGCGCCTTTCCGGTGCTGGATCCATGAGCGGAGACGGGCAAAGTTGTTCACGGTGGACAACGTCAGCGGGAACGACACCGGGGCGGCGCGGACGAGCCTCTGCGTCGCCGACGAGCCTTTGCGTAGACGACGAGCCTTTGCGTCAATCACCCCTGTGCTAACCCCAGTTCGATGACGCGAACCCTCGTCCGATACGCAGACCCTCGTCGTCGACGCCGGCCCATCGTGCCCGCCGTCAGTCGGCCATGAGGCTGTGGGCGCTGATCCTGGCGATGGGGCGCGCGGCCAGAGCCGAGGCGGCCACCGCGGCCAGCACCACCGCTGCGCCGAGGACGAGGGCCGGCCAGGCGGGAATGCCCACCGTGACCCGCATGATCCCCACTCCGGAGAGCATGGCGGTCAGCAGGGGGCGCACAAGGGCCAGCCCCGCCAGGCAGCCGACCAGCGTCCCGGTGATCAGGGGCGGCAGGATGGACCATCGCACCCGAGCCGCCGCCTGGCGCGCGGTCATCCCCAGGGCCTTGAGCAGGCCCGACTCGGTCCGCGAGCGCGCCACGAGCGAGCCCGTCATGAGGCCGACCACGAGGACCACGGCCAGGGCGGTGGAGATCATGAGCACCGCGGACAGCAGCGGGATCATCGACAGGTAGCTGCCGACCTGGACGGCCATGGCGTCTCGCATGTTGACCACCTGGTAGTCGGAGCCCAGGTCTTCCTGCAGTTGTGCAGCCACTGCCGCGGCATCGGCGCCCTCCTCGACGAAGACCCCCACTCCACTCAGGCTCGCCTCGGGCGCCAGCTCCGCATAGGCCTGCCGGGTCATCATCGCGAATCTCCCGAAGTTGGCGGCCCCGCTGGCCAGCCCGGTGACGAGGTAGTCGTGGGAGTCGCCGGACAGGCCCACCGTCCAGGTGTCGCCGACCTCCAGGCCCAGGCTGCGGGCCAGGCCGGGTCCCAGCACGACCTCATTGGGCTGGCGGGCCGAGCGCCCCTCATAGACCGGGCTGGTGGGCAGTTCCTCCGGCTGGTCGACGACGACGATCATCACCCCGCCGCCATCGATGGTCTCCGAGCGGTGGTCCATGGGCAGGGCGGCGGCCACCTGCGGCATGCCGCTGGCGCGGTTAACGGCCTGCTGGACCTGGTCCGGGTCCGTGGCGGTGACGCTCACCTGCTCCATGACACCGCCCAGGAGCAGGGACAGAGCGTTGTCCCGCAGTGCGAGCGTCCCCAGCCCGCAGGCGGAGAACACCGAGGCCATCGCGCAGGCCGCGGACACGACGGCGATCAGGGAGCTGCGCCCCGGGGCGGCGAGGATGGCCTTGAGGCCGAGCAGCATGGCCAGTGGGCCCCGCGTCCGTCCCAGGGGCAGGCGGGTGCGGGTGAAGGCGTGATCGGCCTGTCCGCCGCGCAGCGCCTCCACTGCGCTCATGCGCCCCGCGCGGCGGGCGGTGAGCGCGTCGGTGAGCCAGATGATCGCGCCGACCCCTGCGGCGCATCCCGCCAGGATGACCGGGTCGGGGTGCGCCTGCCAGGAGATCCCCGTCTGGGCGCGCAGCATGGTGGACAGGTGTGGCAGGACGGCGTGGCTGAGCACCGCCCCGATCAGGGCGCCGGCCGCGCCCACCAGGGCGAAGCCGGTGACCATGGGCCGCGTCACCCCGCCGGTTGTCATGCCCATGGCGCGCAGCATGCCCACGGCCTCCAGGTCCTCACGGATTGCCGTGCGCAGCATGAAGGCCAGGACGAGGACCACCACGGCGGTGATCATCGAGGAGAACAGGAGGACGACGACGGCCATGAGCCCCACTGATGTCTCATTGGCCATGCTCACGGTGCGGCGGCTCATGCCCCAGACCTCGGTGATGCCCTGGTCCTCGGTGGCCTGGGCGATCGCCGCCTCCGGCCTGCTGCCCGGATCCTCAAGTCGGGTCTTGATGAGCACGGAGGGCACCGGGATGGTGCCCGTCTGGGCTCCGGCACTGCTGGCGGCCGGGTCGGCGCTCAGCTCCAGCATGTCCTGCTGGGCCCGGGCCTCCAGGGCCCGGTAGTCGGCCTGGGGCACTCCGAGCCATATCTGCCCCAGGGGCGGCATGCCGCCGTAGGTGGCCTCGACGAATCCCTGGATGTGGAAGCGGCGCTCGCCGGCGGGCGTGCTCAGGACCAACTCGTCGCCGAGCTCGTATCCTCCTGCCGCCTGGAGGGTCAGGGGCGCCCAGACCGGGTTGTCCACGGGCCAGGCGGCCTGGGTGACCACCTCCCGGCGCCCCATGTCGGGGGTGGAGTCGGCGTCGTAGAAGACGAAGGACGAGGGCAGGGTGTCCTCGCCGTAGGGGATGGATCCGCTGATGGCGACCATCGGGTCGGCCTCCACCTCGGTGACCCGGTCGTCGCGGCGCAGGGCGGCCTCGACGGCGTCGGCCCGCTCGTCGCGGGGCAGGAGGACGACGGCGTCGGGCGTGCGCCAGTCATCGGCCTTGGCCTCCAGGTAGGCGCCGTGCTGGGTGATCATGACCAGGGCGGTGGTGATGAGCAGTCCCGCGATGAGGCAGAGGATGGTGATGGCCGCGACCAGGCCGGGGTGCTTGCGCAGCGCGCGGCGGATGAGGAGGAGGGAGGCCGACGGCGGCGGCCCGGGGCGGAGGATGCGGCGGGTCGGCACGCTCACCACCCCATCTCGGTCAGGAAGGCCGTCAGGGCCGTCATGCGCTCATCCCGGGAGCCTGACAGGGCGAGCTCCTCGCCGATGCGCCCGTCGCGCAGGTAGAGGAGGCGCTCGGCCCGGCAGGCCGAGGGCAGGTCGTGGGTGACCATGACGATGGTCTGGCCGTCGTCGTGCACCTGGCCGAGGAGGTCGAGGACGGAGGCCGAGTGCGCCGAGCCGAGCTGGCCGGTGGGCTCATCGGCGAAGACGACGGCGGGCCGGTTCATGAGGGCCCGGGCGATGGCCACGCGCTGGGCCTCCCCGCCGGAGAGCATGCTGGGGGTCTTGGACCAGTCCCGCTCCGGCAGGCCCACACGCTCCAGGAGCTCGCCGGCCCGGCGGGACAGTGCTCGGCGGTCGTGGCTGATGAGCAGGCCCACGACCAGGAGGTTCTCCAGGACGCTCAGGGAGTCCAGCAGGTGGATCCGCTGGAAGACGAAGCCGCAGTGGCGGCGTCGGAAGCGGGCCAGTTCGTCCTCGCCCAGGCCCGTCAGGTCGGTTCCCTCCAGGGTGACGGTGCCCAGGGTGGGGCGGTCCAGTCCGGACAGCGCATGGAGGAGGGTGGACTTGCCCGCCCCCGAGGGGCCCATGATGACGGTGAAGGAGCCCTTCTCGACGCTCAGGTCCAGGTTGCGCAGCACATGCTGCTGGGCCCCGCCCACGGAGAAGGTCTTGGAGAGCCTGCCCGTGGTGATCACCGGGGCGCCGCGCGGTCCCTCGTCACTCCCCGGCCCACTGGTCTCTTCCATGGTCGTGACCTCCTGCCGCGTCATCCTGCGCTCCTCTCCTGTGCCTGCCGTGCCGCCTCGCATTGCTGCCGCCTCGCACTGCTGCCCGACGCTACGGGGAGCGCCGGGCCGAGGTCCTGACGAAACTCCTGCGATTCGCCTACGATTCATGCCGACGCCGGGCAGCGCCGTCTGCGCGTCGTCGAGCGGCCACGGGGCTGCGGGCCTGAGCGCTCCATTGGGCTGCACGGGCCACAGCCGACCTGTCAGGCCAGCGGCACGGTGAGGGTGACTCTCAGTCCTCCGGCCTGGGGCAGGCTGGCGCGGATGTGGCCGCCCATGCGCTCCATGAGCTGGGCGCAGATGAACAGGCCCAGCCCGTGCCCGGGCGTGCCCGCGGCGTTGTCACCGCGCTGGCCCCGGGCGAGGATGAGGCCGATCTCGCTGGCCTGGACGCCTGGGCCGGAGTCGGTCAGGCTCAGCTCCAGGCTCTCGCCGTCGAGCCGGCCGGTGACCTCGATGGGCGTATCGGCGTACTTGTAGGAGTTCTGCACGATGTTGTCCACGACCTGGGCCAGACGACGCCGGTCGGCGCGCACCAGCACCGCCGGCAGGACGCCGATGCGGGCCAGGCCCCGGTGGTCGGCCTGGCGCACCAGGTCGGCCAGGACCTGGCTGCTCATCTCCTCGGGTGTCACGCCCAGGGCGGCGATCTGGCTGTCGTGGGCGTGGAAGAGGTCGCCGATGAGCGCATCGACCTGGCGGCCCTTGGCCTGGATGACGGCCAGGCGCTCAGCGTCGGCCGGGGAGCGCGCCGAGAGCTCCAGGAGCTCGGCGGTGGCGCAGATCGTGGCCACGGGGGTGCGCAGGTCGTGGCCGATCTCGGCGATGAGGGCCTCCTTGGAGGCCCGCTCCTCGGCCTCCCGGCGCCGGGCGGCCGCCAACTCGGTGCGCAGCAGGTCGAAGCTCTGGCTCCAGGCCCCGAAGGCCTGGCCGCGCTCGACCTCCAGCGGTGCCGACAGGTCGCCGTCGGCCACTCGGGCGGCGAATCGCTCCAGGCGGGTGAAGGGCGCCAGCACGCGGGCGTGCAGCCAGGCCAGCAACGCGGCCATCAGTGCCACGGCGACGACGAGGGTCCCCGCCCCCGCCCAGGCGACCTGGCGCTGGTGGGCCTCCAGCGCGCCAGGTGGTCGTCGTCGACGAATACCCAGGCCACGACCCGGTCCTCGACCACCACCGGTGCGGCCAGGGGCCGGTGCTGCGCGCTCCATCCCAGGACCGTCAGGTTGTCGGCGGTGGTGGGAGGCGCCCCGGAGCCGCTCGGGGAGGGGGCAGGGGATGCCCCGGGGTCCTGGACGGGGCCGGTCGGCTGCTCACTGGAGCCAGCGAGCCGCAGCGGGCGGCCCTGGGCGTCCACCACGAGGAGGCCGTCGGTATCCGCCAGGCCGGCGCTGCCGGGGTGGGGCCAGACCGCGGCCAGGCGATGGGCGACGTCGTTGGCGCGGGCGGGGTCGGCGGCTGGGAGATCCCGTGAGGCCAGGGCGCCCAGGACCGCCAGGCCCACGGCGAGGGTCAGGGCGAGCAGCACGACTGCGGCGCCGAGCGCGCGCATCAGGGCGCCTCGAAGAGGTAGCCGCGCCCCCAGACCGTGCGGATGTAGGTCGGGGAGTCGGGGTCGGGCTCGACCCGGGTGCGCAGGCGCCGCATGTGGGCGCTCAGCGTGCCCTCGCTGGTGTACTCGTCTCCCCATACGGCGCGGATGATCTCCTCCTTGGTGCGCACGGCGCCGCGATGGGCCACGAGGTGGCGCAGGATCCTGTCCTCCAGGGCGGTCAGGTGCACCTCATCGCCGTCCAGGTAGGTGCGGCCGGTGGAGGCCTCCACGCGCAGGCGACCATCGTCGAAACCCGGCGTGGGAGGCGGCCCGGCCGGGTCGGCTGGATCGGCTGGATCGTCTGCTTGGTCGACGGCGGGCGCAGTGCCGCCGGCGGCGGTGCGCTCCAGGGCGCGGCGCACCTTGGCCAGGAGCACGGCCAGGGAGAAGGGCTTGGTGACGTAGTCATCCCCGCCCAGGGACAGGCCCTGGACCTGGTCGACGTCGGAGGCTCTCGCCGAGACGAAGATGATCGGCACCTGGGAGATGGCACGCAGCCGGCGGCACAGCTCATAGCCGCTCATGCCGGGCAGGCCCACGTCCAGCAGCACGACGCCGGGCGCGCGCCAGGAGGCCGCAGCCAGGGCGGATTCGGCGTCCGGGCAGTGGTGGACGCTCAGTCCGAAGGCCTCGAGGTAGTCGCGGACCGCCGCGGCGAGGTCGGCCTCGTCCTCGACCAGCAGGACCTCGGTGTCTGCGCTCATGGGCCCAGCAAAGCACAACGCGGGGCCACGACGCCTCATCAGCGGTTACCGGATCACAGGACGATCGGCCATGCGGCCAGCACGACGGCGAAGGCCGCCAGGCTGGGGACGTACTTCCGGGGGTGGCGGAGTACCTCGCGCTCTGACTTCCATGAGGTCAGGGGCCTGTACCGCTCGAGAATCATGGCGGCCGCTGAGGCGACGATCGACGCGATGACGATGACAACGAGGGTCGCACGAGGATGGGGAACAGCCTGCATGGGCGCGAGCGTGACAAGGACGGCGCACAGGACGTAGAAGACGGCGAGGTGACTGCCGAAGCGCAGCAGCGTCAGCCATGCCCGTGGCGCCGTGGTGATCACCAGCAGAGTACTTGGATGCCTGGAGAAGTAGGAGTTCAACGGGGTGTTCTGAAACACCACGATGAATCCAAGCATGAAGGGCACGCTCTGCGCTTGGAGCATGAGGTTGAAAGCAATTCCAATACCGAGCATTCCCAAGGAATTGATCGCAGTCATCCGTGAGGTGAGGATCTCACCGACAACAAGGCTGGAGCCGGCCAGGCGGGGGACGCGGGTCGGCCTGCTGCTATCGCCACTGAGATCGATGGCGGCGGCCACGCATATGGCTCCTGCGACAGAGGCGATCGCTGCCGCATAACCTGGACCCAGGTAGATGACCACGATGACCAGGCCCGCCAGGACTGCGGCAGCGCTGAGCCGATGGCGGCGAGCCGCACCGCTCCAGACGATGAGGAGGACCGGGGCGAGTCCGAGTCCGAGGGCGAGGAGGATCCCGGCGTCGATGAGCGATCCGGCCGCACTGGTGACGATGAAGACGGTGGCGGGGAGCAGGGCCTCGATGAGGACGAGGAGCATCCCCAGCACCTGGACTGCGCGAGTGAGGTCCGCCATGGGGAGTGGGAACCGCATGAGATTCTGCCATCGGCCACTGCGAACCCATGTCCACGCCACCGTGGACACGGCTCCCGATGTCGCCATGATGATCCCGAGCGCCGCGCCTCTCTCATGGATGGTGACGCTGACGTTCATCCCGACCCATAGCGCGACCCCGGTCATGACGAGGCCGGAAAGAAGGAGTCTCCAGCCGAGGAACTCACCGGCAACGGCCTCAACGGCCAGCATCCTAGGAGATGAGGGAGACCACATCACGAGAGTCCTCCGGTGTTGCGAAGGGGCCGGTCATCGTCCCGGAGGACAGGACGAACAGACGCGTCGTGCATCTGGTGAACGATTCCGCGATATGTGAGCTGAGCAGGACGCACTGGCCGTGCGAGGCCGCGTCGACGATCCGCTGATAGAGGTACTCCGTGGAGGCGAAATCGAGGAAGTCCACTGGCTCATCGAGAAAAAGGATGTCCACCTGCGTGTGGAAAGCGGCGATGAGACTCGCCTTCTTGCGCGACCCGCTGGACAACTGAGAAAAAGGTGTGCCGCGATACTCACCGAAGTTAAAACCCTCGACAAGCTCATCGAGCAGTCGCGCGCGCTTCCTGCTGCTGTATGCGCGATCCAGGAATCGCACGAAGGTGTCGAGCGACCACGTCGGGAATGATGAGTCATCAGCAAAGGACAGGTATCGCTGCTTCATGAAGGCCGAATCGGCCGGATCAATCGACCTGCCGCGGTATCTCAACGCCTTGATCGAGCACCCTCGGTGGGCTTGGCACAAGGCCTTGAGAAGTGTTGTCTTCCCGGCGCCATTGATGCCGATCAGACCAACAGCCTCCCCTGCCACCAGGCTCAACGAGACGTCCTCAACTACCGGCTTCCGGCGATCATACCAGGCTGTCAAGCCTTCCAACTCAAGAATGGACCTCGCCATGCCAAATCCTCAAATTCAGTTCGCGTTCACACAGGCACCTCTATTCAGCTTCACTCGTTCCGGTTCTTAAAAAAACTAACAGCAGAGAAGCCCAAGAAAATGAGGCCAACTAGCAAAAATAGAATGGCGAATATGGTATCACTATCGACGAAGTTCTTCGCCGCCACGATCATGAACATTAGACCAATGAGAGCGCGAATCGCGGCACGCACCCCCGAAGGACGTTCAGACTGCGACATGACATCCACCTTCCTCGTCGAGAAGATCGGCTTGCCTCAACAGCGTACAGCCGGACGGCCGGAGAAATCAATGCGGAAACGACAGCAGAAGACACCATCGGGGCTAAAGTCCCGCTCTTCATGAACGCAACCTGATCGTCCAGTAAAAGCGACTCGCACGTTCATGATGCAACTTCCGGTCTTGGCGCCGCTACTCAATACTGACATTCATCAATACCCGCCCCTGCAGTATTTCGCAAGGTTGAGATCACTCAATTCAGCACCTACGGGGGCTCTCCCCGAATGACAGTAAGGCCCCTCCTGACGGCAGCGTCGTCACCAGTCCACCACCTGCCAAATCCCTGGGAAGACCCTGACCAGGGCCGAAGCCCGCAGACCCCCGCACCCGCCTGCTCCTAGACTCTCCCCGTGCACACGACCCGCTCGGCAGCGCGGATGGGCGCGAGCCTCCTCGCCTCGCCCCTGACCGCCCTCCTCGGCTGGGCCGGCCTGCTCATCGCCGCGTGGGTCTCCCTGACCGACAACGGAGCCTGGGTCTTCAAGCTCGACTCCTTCGTCTACTACTACGCCGTCCTCCAGTGGCACGACGGCGGGAGCCTCTACGAGTGGTACGCCAACCCCGCCCAGTCCCTGTGGCCCTTCACCTACACTCCCCTGGCCGCATGGCTCATCACGCCCCTGACACTGCTGACCTACGAGTGGGCCACGGCGCTCCTGGTGGCCGCCACTCCCCTCTGCGCGGGCCTGACCGCCTGGGCCGCCCTGCGCGCCCTGGCCGGTGATCGCCCGGGGCCAAGCACTCCACGACCGAGCACTCCACAACGCCGCGCCCTCATCCGCGGGGCGGCCCCCTGGGTGGGGCTCCTGGGCGTCATGCTCCTGGAGCCCTTCCCCAAGACCATGGAGTACGGGCAGGTCAATGCCATCCTCATGGCCCTGGTCGCCGTCGACCTCCTCCTCGTCCCGGAGCGATCGCGCTGGCGCGGGGCTCTCAGCGGTCTGGCCGCCGCCATCAAGCTGACCCCCGCCATCGCCGTCCTGGTGCTGCTGGCCCGTGGGGAGTGGCGGGCCGCGGCCACCATGGTGGGCAGCGCCGTCGGCCTGACCGCCCTGGCGGCCCTGGCCAGCCCCACTGAGACCTGGGACTTCTTCACCTGGGCCATGTGGGACTCGGGTCGGGCGGGCTTCGCCGACTACTCCGGCAACCAGAACCTCAAGGGCGCCATCGCCCGCGGCCTGCCCGAATCGCTGTGGACCCCCGCCTGGGCGGCCTGCGCCGCGGCTGCCGTCCTGGCGGCCTGGCTCCTGTGCCGACGGCTGGACGCTTTGCGATCCTCTCAGGCCGGCGCCCTACTGCCTAGCCCCTCCCCTGCGGTCACATCGCAGACCGGCACCCCGCTGACCGGCTCGGACTCCGCACCCACCCCATCAGCCCCCTGGGACGACGGTCTCATCCTGCTTCTGCAGGTCTGCGCTGTCATGACCCTAGGACTGCTCATCTCCCCTATCTCCTGGTCCCACCACTGGGTGTGGTCCCTGCCCTCGATCATCGCCCTGGGCGCCGCATCCTGGCGCTGGTACTCCACCAGCCTGGGGGTCGCCGCCCTGGCCGGGGCGATGGTCTTCATCGTGGCGATGCAGTGGTGGTTCCCCGAGCAGAACCATGTTGAGCAGGACTGGCCCACCTGGGCCAAGGCCGTGGGCTCCTCCTACACGTGGTGGGCCCTGGGCTCAGGGGTCACTCTGGCCCTCGTTGCCGGGCGCCGCGCCCGACGCAGCGCCTAAGATCGCCCCGTGCCCCTTTCCGACATCGCCCGCGCCGTCGAGGACCGCTTCCACCGCGACTCGATCCCCGTGCTCAAGCGCAAGGGATGGCGCCCCCGCGTCATCCCCTACAACGGCTATGGCACCGCCGGGAACGCGCAGGCCACCGCAGCGGCCGGCCCCTCCGGCCCTTCAGGCACTACCAGCGGGCAGTCCATGGCGCGCGTCCTGGCGCGCATGGTCATGCGCCCCCCGAACGCCCCCAAGGAGGGCCCGCTGTTCGTGTCCCTGCCCGAGCGCCTGCCGGCCAGCCCCTCCCAGGCGCGGGACATCGCGGTGACGAGCCTGGCCGAGGCCCAGCGCGGATGGCGGGTCTTCATCGATGCCCCGGTGCCCTACCTGCCGGTGACGGTGCGCGTCGGCTCGCGCAGCGTGCGCACGCGGGCCGATCACAACGGCTACATCGACGTCGTCGTGCGCGACCACGACCTCGCGCCCGGCTGGCATGAGGCGCAGATCGACGCCGCCGGGGCCGGCACCGTGCGCTGCGGGCTGCTCATCGTCCCCCCGGGCCCGCGCCTGGGCATCATCTCCGACATCGACGACACCGCCATGGTCAGCCATGTCCCGCGCGTGCTCGTGGCCGCCTGGAACCAGCTGGTCAAGCACTCCTCAGCCCGTGAGCCGGTTCCCGGCATGGCCCAGCTCTACCGGCAGATCCAGGCCGCCAACCCCGGCACGCCCATCATGTACCTGTCCACGGGGGCCTGGAATGTGGTGCCCACGCTGCGCGCCTTCTTCCGCCGCCACGGCTTCCCCGACGGCCCCGCCCTCATGACGGACTGGGGTCCCACCAACACCGGATGGTTCCGCTCGGGCATCGAGCACAAGCGCACCGAGCTGCGCCGGCTCATGATCGATCTGCCGGAGATCACCTGGCTGCTGGTGGGCGACGACGGCCAGCACGACCCTCTCATCTACGGCGAGGCCGCCCGCCAGCACGCCGATCGGATCGCAGCGGTCGCCATTCGCCGCCTGACCCCCGCCCAGCAGGTGCTGGCCGGCGGGCTGACCGTCCACCCCATGGGCATCGGCCCGGAGGCGCGCACCCTGGCTGAGGCGGATGTGCCCGTCGTCGTCGGGACCGATGGGTACGAGCTGGCGCGCCTGCTGCCGCCCGAGCTGCTGACCACCGCCGCCTACCGCTGAGGGCCACCCGCCCCTCAGACGCTCACGCCGATGAGGTGGCCGATCCCCCAGGTCACGGCCATGGCCAGCGCTCCACCGATGACCACGCGCAGGACGGCGGGCCGCACGGGCGCGTCGCCCAGGTGCGCCGACACGGCCCCGGTGATGCCCAGGCCGATGAGCACGGAGAAGAAGGTGACCGGGATCTGGACGGACACGGGGATGAGGATGATGGCCAGCATCGGCAGCAGCGAGCCGATGGTGAAGGCGACGGCGCTGGACAGGGCCGCGTGCCAGGGGTTGGTGTAGTCGTCCTCCCGCAGGCCCAGCTCGGCATCCAGGTGCGCGCCGACGGCGTCGTGCGCGGTGAGCTCGAGGGCCACCGTCATCGCCGTGGCGGGGCTCAGGCCCTTGGCGCGGTAGTGGGAGGCGAGCTCATCGATGCCGGCCTCGGGGTCATGGGCGAGCTCGGCGCGCTGGCGCGCCACGAGGGCCTTCTCGGTGTCGGACTGGGTGGAGACCGAGACGTACTCCCCAGCCGCCATGGACACGGCCCCGGCCAGGATGCCGGCCACGCCAGCCGCCACGATCGCGCCGGTGTTGGTGGGCGCGGCGGCGGCCACGCCGATGACCAGACCGGCGACGGACACGATGCCGTCGTTGGCGCCCAGCACCCCGGCTCGCAGCCAGTTCAGCCGGGAGGCGAGCTCCGAGGCGCTGCGGGAGCCGCTCGAGCCGTCCTGGGCATCGCCGGGCCCGGAGTCGGCGGGGGGCTGCCCGGGCGAGTCAGCGGTCCCCGTGGGCTCGGCCGACGCGGTAAGGCCGATGTGCAGCAGCTCGTGGGAGGTGGGGCAGGTCAGGGGCAGCCGAGCATCGATGCTGGGCATGCCGGTAGGAGCTCCGGGCAGTGGGCCGGTCCCTGCGTCTAAGGGGCTCGGGGCGAGGGTCGTGCGTGCGTTCACGTCTCAACAGTAGAACCAATCAATCCTTCTGTATAGCAAAGGAAGTCTTACCTCATGAAGGACTGCCTGCCCTGCCCTCCCCTCGCCCCTTCGCGGCGGGCGGAGGGCGCCGATCATCGCGACCCGCCCCAGACCGGTAGGGTCTTGCCCCAGGAAGGCGCCGACTCAAGGCGCCCTGGCCAGGGTCTCCCTGGCAGAGCCGCAGATCGAATCACGACACCAGGAGGCACTCATGGCCGGCAAGCTCCCCTTCCTCATCGGACTCGGCGCGGGCTATGTGCTGGGCACGCGCGCGGGCCGGGCCCAGTACGAGCGCATCAAGGCCACGGCCACGCGGGTCACTGAGCAGCCCTTCGTGCGCGAGAGGATGGACGCCGCCTCCGCCCGTGTGGGCCGGGCCGTGCGCTCCCAGGGCGAGGCCGTCGCCGAGAAGGTCGCCGAGGCCGTCAAGGAGCGCCTCTTCTCCAGCCCCGCCCAGCGCTCCGAGCCCGCCTCCCCCGTCCAGGTCGACGACGCCCAGCTGCGCCCCCTGGACTGAGCCGGGCCGGCGCCGCCGAGCCGAGGCGGTGCCCCTGAGCCGGGCCGGCGCCGCTGAGCCGAGGCGGTGCCCCCGAGCCGGGCCGGCGCCGCTGCCCCCGCCACCCGAGGCGCCGACGACGTGCCTTTGCGTATCGGACGAGGGTTCGCGTCATCGAACTGGGGTTAGCACAGGGGTGAATGACGCATACCCTCGTCGTCGACGCAAACGCACGTCGTCTACGCAAAGTCTCGTCTGCCACCCCGCCTGTCAGCGCAGGCGGGATGGCACGGGTAGGGCGGGGCAGCGCGGGCCGGGTGGCGCAGGCGCGGGCCGGGTGGCGCGGGCGCCGGCGGACGGCGCGCGCCGGGGCCAGAACCGCGCCGGGGCCAGGACCGCTCACGGGTCAGGCGTGGTCAGCAGGACCCGCCTCGCCAGCAGGACCGGCCTCGCCAGCAGGCTTGTGGGCGGGGCCGCCCGCTGACATACCTGACATGCCTGACCTGTCCGCGAAGACGGGGAGCTTCCAGGAGCGCCAGTAGGCCAGCAGGCACAGCCCCGCCCCCATGGCGGTGGAGGCGAGCATGGCGTAGGCATCGGG
Source organism: Actinomyces slackii (assembly GCF_900637295.1). Lineage (NCBI taxonomy): Bacteria > Bacillati > Actinomycetota > Actinomycetes > Actinomycetales > Actinomycetaceae > Actinomyces > Actinomyces slackii. The sequence continues at coordinate 429,481 of NZ_LR134363.1, forward strand.
CAGGCCGGCGTGGATGGCCGCCACCTGGGTGCCCGCGGCCACCAGGGCGGGGACCGCGTAGAGCTTGTTGCCGCCGAACACCGCGGGGGTCTGCCCCACGGCGACGTCGCGGATCATGGATCCGCCCACAGCCGTCAGGCAGCCCAGCAGCAGTGCCGGCATGACGCCCAGCCCATTGACCAGGGCCTTGGAGGCGCCGGTGGCCGCCCAGCAGCCCAGCACGACGGCGTCGGCCACCACCAGCATGCGCCGGGCCGGCCGGGAGCGCAGTGGCACGAACCAGGCCACCGCCGCACCCAGGCAGGCCGTGTACAGGTAGTAGGGGTCGGTCAGGGCGACGGGCGGGCCGGCCTGGATCATGAGGTCGCGCAGGACGCCCCCGCCGGTGGCCGTCAGCATGGCCAGGACGATGAAGCCCACCAGATCGAAGCCCTTGCCCCGGGCGATCAGCCCGCCCAGGATCCCGTTGAGCAGCACCCCGCACAGGTCGATCACCCGGAAGGTGTCCGACAGCGCCTGCGGGGCCTGAAGCGCCGCGGGCAGCTCACCGGCGTCCAGGACCACCTCGTTCCCTCCTCATCCTGCTCCCATGACGTCCATGACCCACGGCCGGAGCGGGCGCCGCGGCCGGCCCTCGGCCCCATGGGCGCGACGGCGGCGCAACCCTAACCGACCGCGACCCGCCCAGCCGTGTTCTCCCGGGGAACATCGGGTTTTCAGGTTTTCCGAAACCCCGGCTGGCACGCTGATCGCCCAGCGGCCATGATCGCGGGATGTCCTCACCGCGATACGCCCCGCCCAAGGACCTGAGCAAGTACGCCTGGCTGTCCATCGCCGCGGCCCTGGCCACCATCGCGCTCAAGGGCTTCGCCGCCTGGCTGACCGGCTCGGTGGGTCTGCTCTCGGATGCCGCCGAGTCCGTGGTCAACCTCGTGGCCGCCGTGGTGGCCCTCATCGTCCTGAAGATCTCCATCAGGCCGGCCGACGACGACCACCAGTTCGGGCACTCCAAGGCTGAGTACTTCTCAGCCGTCATCGAGGGCGTCATGATCTTCGTGGCGGCGGCCTTCATCATCATCTCCGCCGTCGAGCGGATCATCACCCCGGTCATGCCCGAGCAGCTGGGGGCGGGCCTGATCATCTCCACCCTCGCCTCCCTCCTCAACGGCGCCGTGGCCTGGGTGCTCTACCGCACGGGCCGCCAGGAGCGCTCCCTGACCCTGGTGGCCGACGCCAAGCACCTGGCCACCGATGTCGTGACCTCCGGGGCCGTCCTGCTGGGGGTGGCGCTTGTGGCGATCTTCCAGTCCCCCGTGCTCGACGCCGTTGTGGCCCTGGGGGCTGGGCTCAACATCATGTGGACCGGCTTCACGCTCATCCGCGAATCGGTGGCCGGGCTCATGGATGCCGCGCCCTCGGCCCAGGCCGTGGCCGTGGTCGAGGAGGTCCTGGAGCGGCACCGGCGCACCGGGGTCATCGACTTCCACGCGGTGCGGCTGCGCGAGGCCGGCAACCGGCGCTTCATGGACCTCCACGTCCTGGTCCCGGCGGCCTGGAGCGTCAAGCAGGGGCACGACTTCACCGAGGAGATCATCGATGAGCTGGTGGCGGCCGACCCCACCCTGCGCATCTCGGCCCACCTCGAGCCGATCGAGGACCCCCGCTCCTACGAGGACCAGGCCGACATCTGAAGGCGGCATCTGGAGGCGGCTCCGCTTCCCTCGCCCAGTGGTGTTCACAGAGACTCTCAACCATGAAAGACTCGCCGCATGAATGCAACGAGGCTCACCAGTTCCGCTCCCTCCCTGCGCCGCCACACCACGGCCAACCCCCTGGAGCCCACCTGGCGGCGCCCCGAGCGGATCGTGCTGGAGACCTGCGTGGAGGATATCGAGGGCGTGCGCCTGTCGGCCCGCCTGGGCGCCGACCGCGCCGAGCTCGGCGACAACCTCGCCGCCAGCGGCACGACGCCGTCCATCGGCACTGTTGAGGCCGCGATCTTCGCCGCCGCCGAGCAGGTTGACGAGCGCCGGGCCCTGGCCGGGGCGCACTGGGCCCGCACCGCGGCGGCCGCGCCCTTCGGGCTGCGCGTGCTCATCCGCCCGCGGGGAGGCGACTACGTCTACGACTCCGATGAGGGCCGGGCCATGATCGCCGATGTGCGGCGCATCGCCACGCTGGCGCGGGAGATGAGCGAGTTCACCCGCCCCCAGGCCACGGGCGGGGCCGGCACTCACCTGCCGCCCGCCGTCGAGCTGGGATTCGTCATCGGGGCGCTGACCGCCGACGGCGCCGTGGACCGCGGGCTGGTGCGCCTCCTGGTGAATATGGCCGACGGCGCCCCGATCACCTTCCATCGCGCCTTCGACTCCTGTCGCGATACCGCCGAGGCCTACGGGGATCTGGGGGGCCTGGGCGTGGATTATGTCCTGACCAGCGGCGCGGCCCCCACCGCCGCCGAGGGCGCCGAGGTCCTGGCCGGCCTGGCCTCCTCTCAGGGGCCCGCGGTCATCGCCGCAGGCGGGGTGCGCCCCGCGGATGTGGCCGGCCTGGTGGAGCGCACCGGCGTGCGCGAGGTGCATATGCGCCTGGCCCGCGCCGGGCTGGAGCCCGGCGAGCCGCAGCGCACCGACCCTGACCTGCTGCGCAGCGCCGTCGAGACGATTCACGCCGTGCCGGCGCCCGCCTGACCCACTCCCTTCACCCCACCGTGCGCTGGAGCGCTATCACGCTGGCAGCGCAATCGGTCGGGGTGCCCAGACGCAGTCGACAAATATTCCCATGCTCTGCTTTAGGTTAAACACATGAGCGACGTCCGAATTGACACCCCCCGAGGAATCACCTTGGCGGGGACCTTCCTCCTGCCCGAGGGCGCCGCTCCCCTCGACCCCGGGCACGAGCCCTCCGTCTCCGATCCTGCGGCGGAGCGCGAGGAGGGCGTGGTGCTGCTGGCCCACGACTTCCTCACCGACCGCCGGGGTCTGGACGGCCACCTCGACCAGGTCTCCGCCGCCTACCGGGAGGCGGGTCTGGCCACGCTGGCCATCGATTTCTCCGGTATGGGGCAGTCCGATGACGCCGTCATCACCCTGGGCGGCCAGGCCGAGGACCTGCGGGCCGTCAGCGGCTGGTTGGCCCAGCGCGGCTACACCCAGCAGGCCATCCACGCCAATGGCTTCGGCGCCACGGCGGCACTGGTGGGGCGCCCCGAGCAGGTGCGCACCGCGGTGCTGGTGGGGGCCGTCGTCGGGCCGCAGTCGATCCTGTGGGAGGAGGTCTTCTCCCCCGAGCAGCTCGATGAGCTGGCCCGCCACGGCCTGACCCGGATCGTGGATGACAACCCCAACCCCCGCGCCTGGAACGTCCTGTCCAAGGAGACCCTGGCCGATGTCTCCATGCAGGATCCGGCCACGACGATGGCCGACGCCCCCTGGCCGGTGCTCATGATGTACGGGGTCCTGGCCTCCGAGATGCCCGACGCAGCCGCCCCCGCCGCCGAGGGCTTCCCCCTGCTGCCCGACGGCAGCCAGCTGGTCCAGGTCTCCGCCGATTCCACCGCCGAGGCCCGGGCTGAGGCGGCCCGCCTGGGCGTGGAGTGGGTGACCAGGCGACTGAGGTGAGAGCGGGGCTGCCCCAGGGCGTCGTCGGCCAGCCGGGAGCCCGTCAGTGGCCCTGAGGGCGCTCGGTGAGGTGGACGACGACGGCCCGGTGGTCTGAGCCCGGCAGGTCCAGCACCTCGCCGCTGCGGGCCTGCCAGGCGCCGGGGTCGATGAGGACGTGGTCGATGGTGGCCCCCATGAGGGTGGTGCCCGTCGCGGTGGGCCAGGTGGCCAGGCCGCCGATGCCGGCCTGCTCCCCGGCACTGACGCACTCGTGCAGGTCGCGCAGCGGGGCGTGGTCGCGGGTGGCGTTGAGGTCGCCGACCAGGATGAGGCCGGGGGCAGGCGCCTGGCACAGGGAGGCGACGACGGCGGTCGATGAGCGCCACAGGCTCATGTAGCCGGGGACCGGGGGGTAGGTGTGAGCACCGATGATGACCGGGCCGGTGCCGTCCACCGGCTCGAGGCGGACCAGGCCGCGCCCGGCGCCCTGAGGCCCTTCGACCTGCCGGAACTGCCCAAGATGCGAGGCCACGAGCACCGTGGTGGCGCGCACGGGATCGATACCGCCGTCCTCGGGCTCCGTGTCCTGCCATCCGGGCGCGCCGACGGCCGTGTAGACGGTGAAGTCCTCGGTGGTCAGCATGCCGGCGAGCGCCTGACCGTAGTCCTCGCTGGTCTCGGTCAGGACGATGATGTCGGCACTGGCCGTGGTGGCGGCCGTGGCGACGTCCCGGGCGGGGACGTCCTCGCGCTCGGTGTTGAGGTTGAGCACGGTCAGGCTGTCCTGGGGGGCCTCGGAGCGCGGGCTCAGGCCCCGGGAGACGATGATGCCGCCGTGGACGAGGGCGACGATGAGGAGCACCGCGGCCAGCGAGCCCGTGCGCAAGCCCGGGCGGTGAGCGCCGGGGCGGGCCAGTCGACGGCGCAGCAGGGCGATCCCCAGCACAGCCAGGCCCAGCAGCGCCCAGCCCACGACCTGGAAGGAGCGCAGGGCGATCAGTTGGGCCATGAAGGGCTGCATGGTCGCCGGCGGCCAGATGCTCATTAGCGCCACCAGGGCGATCAGGGCGGCCACAGCCCATCCCAGGGCGCGACGGCTCAGGAGTCGAGTCATGGTGGCACCTAACCAGAGGCCGCCGCGGCCCGCCAATCACCGCCGGGTGCCATTGTCCACACCGGAGGTGGGCCAGGGCCTCGTAAACCCTGGAGCCGGGCTGGGCCGCCAGCGTCGGCCGCGTGGGTCGCATGGGCCGCACGGGCCGGCCCGTCGACACCCAACCGCTTGCCTTACCAAGTTCCTGCCTGGTAGAGTTTGCGCCGGTAGCTAGAGATGAAAGAGTTCTCCGAGCACCGATTCGTAGAGCCCCGCACCCGGTGCGGGGTTTCTTCGTTCAGCACCCGCCCCTCATCTTGCGAACGTCTGCGGCGTATCGTGATACGTATCCGGAAGTACATAGGCGCGGTTTCGGCTCTGTGGAGGCGCGGTGGCGACGATGAGCCCGCGGCTCACAAGCTCACGGAGGAGCGGCCTCAAGGCACCGAGGCTCCTGCCCGTGGCCTCAGCGATCTCCCGTGCGGTGAGCGCTCGCTCAGTTCCCAGAACAGAGAGGACCGCCAACTCAGCAGCATCGACATCCTCTGACGCGGAGCGGGCCAGGCGCACTACCACATGATCAATGGTCGAGGCGCTGTAGTTGGGATCCGGGAGGCCCCACTCCCTCATTCGGCTGATCATGAGGGGAACTCCGGAGCCCTGGTTCTCGCAGACAGTTGACTCCCCATCCGGCATGGGAACCACCGTGAGCAGACGGACGAGATCCTCATTGCGCGATGCCGAGCGCCCCTCGGCGACGTTCTCCTTGGTCCGATCCCCCCAGAATCCGCCGGGGCTCGTCACCTCCACACGATCCGGGTAGACGTCCACGGCCACCTGCTGCCCCCGCACATAAAGAGAATAGTCGCGATGCATGACAGCATTGGCGATCGCCTCGCGCAACACATCCTCAGGGAGCTCGGTGACATCACTGCCGCGCGTCCCCACGACCACGCGCTGCGTGCGCAGGTTGCGGAGAACCGCATGCACGGCGTCGTCAATGGCCTGCGAAATCGGGCCATCACAGTTCTGCCTGTCAACAAATCTGACTGCAGGATCGTGCGACTTCTGCCTACCGGGGTGGACGGTGACATCAATGGTGAGCTGTGGGAACTCCTGCTGGGGGTAGATCCCAAGGGTGAGGTATCCCGCCAGGGTCGGCTCGCCTTCGGGGGTCAGCACGTTGATGCGCTTGAGCGCCCCGGCAATATCGTCATCCGCGATGCCCGTCAGCGCCCGGGACCTGCGGCGCAGGCGAGCGATGAGCCGGTCAATGGCCTCGGGGTCGAGATCGTCGATGCTCCGACCCGGCACGGGCTGCCGGTCGATGCGCTCCGTGCGGTGCCGACTGCTCAGCAGGTAGACCTCATAGGGCGTCAGGTGCTTGTCCGCGTCACCCACGCGCTTGTAACTGCCCCGCTCGATCCCCTGGGCGACGACGTAGCAGGGCATCGGCGCGCCCTGGACCTCCCGCAGGGAGATGACCTCCAGGACGACGACGCTCGCGCCATCGACCTCACTGCGGCGGATCGTGTGGGGAGGAATCGGACTGACCTTGGCCTGCGCTCCCGCCGCATTATCCAGGCCGGCCGCCAGGCTGTCCCGCACCCGCCGCGCATCGAAGCCCGGGGCAGGCGCAAAGCCGCTGACCTCATCCAGACCAAGGATGATGAGTCCGCCCTCCGTATTGGCGAAAGCGGATACCGAGTCCCAGACACTCTTGGGGAGCCCGCGTCCGGCCGCCTTGACTTCAACACGCGCATCATCTTCGCCCTGCCTGCGGATACGGGCCACGTGATCAGTGAGAGTCCCCTCAGTCATGGCGTCAGTGTACTTCACTGAGAGGCTCACTGACTACAGTGAGGTGACCACTTCCTACACTGAGGCCCTCATTCGGTGCAGTGACGCAGTCATCTCCTACAGTGAGGCCTTCACTGAGCAGTGTGTGATGCCGCTTCATGATCACCGGAGACCGGCCAGGGCGCGGGGTGTCGAGCTCGGGTCGCCGGCGTCGGCCGCGATAGGCCGGACGGGCCACACGGGCCGACGCGCCGCGGACGTGCCCTTGCGTCGTCGACGTGCCTCTGCGTATCGGACGTGCCTTTGCGTCAATCGCCCCTGTGCTAACCCCAGTGCGATGACGCAAACCCACGTCCGGTACGCAGACCCTCGTCCGGAGCGCCTCAGCGCACGACGATATTCGCCCTGGTCAGGGCGCCCGCTCCGGAGACAGTGGCGAAGGCGACCGGCTTGAAGGCCGTCCCCGAGCCATCGGCATCGAAGAGCAGCGTGTCGCCGTCCTGGATGACGCGGGTCTGGGCCGTCTCCGAGCCCTTCGGGGCCAGCCACTGCCCCGTCAGCTCGCCGAAGACCGTGGTGGACAGCACCAGGGTGTCCTGCCCGGCCGCGAAGTCGGTGATGGTGTCGACCGAGCCGTCCAGGCGGGCGTCGATGACGAAGCTGTCCGCGCCCTCACCACCGGTCAGGGTGTCGCTCCCCTCGCCACCGGACAGGGTGTCATTGCCGGCCCCGCCGGACAGGGTGTTGTCCGCGGCATTGCCAGTCAGGGCATTGTCCGCGCTGTTGCCGGTGCCCTTGGCCGCCGTGCCCACGAGGCGGAGGTTCTCCACGCCCTCGGGGAGGGTGGCGTCAACACTGGCCCAGGCGGTGTCAGTGCCGCCGGTGTCCGTGATGGAGTCCCCGGCGTCGTCGATCATGAAGGAGTCATCCCCGTCTCCGCCGCTGAGGGCGCTGGCCCCCGCGGTGGCGGTGCCCACTGAGGTGTCGCCCTCGATGGTGGCCGAGCCGATGCCGGACAGGCTGCCCTTGTGGGTGGTGATCAGCTCGGAGTAGGCGCTGCCCAGGACGCTGTTGCCGGTCAGGCGCAGCCCGGTGACATGGCCCACGATCTTCTTGGAGCCGTCACGGCCCGCCGAGACCTCCGCGCCCACGTAGACCACCGGGACGGAGGCCGCGTTGGGCACGAACACGTTGTTCTCGACCGCCACGTCGGTCAGCGGGCCGTTGCCGCCGTTGTAGCTCTGGGCGCTGCCGTCGACGGGGCTGGGAACCGAGCCGGCGCCCATGTAGGACCAGGCGTTGCGCGAGCTCAGGCCCGAGGCGGCCGACTTGCCATCCCAGACCGACTCGATGCCCACCATGGCCTTGGACGCGGCACCCGTGACGGTGTTGCCGGTGAAGGTGGTGCGGGAGGAGTCGGTGCCCACGTAGAGCACCCATGCGGCGGCGCTGCCAGACTTGAGGTCGATCGTGTTGTTGGAGAAGGTGTTGCCCTCGCTGCCCTGGTAGGCCTGGAGGAGGCCCTGGCCACTGGCGCGGTCCGAGACGATCGTGTTGGAGCGCACGATGTTGTTGTCGGAGTTGTAGGCCAGGTGCACGCTGGAGGAGCGGGAGTTGGACAGGTAGTTGTTCTCCACCAGGTTGCCCGAGGCGTTGTTCTGCATGGAGATGTTGCGCACGTTGCCGCTGACGACATTGCCGCTGACCAGGGAACTGGTCATGCCGTGCAGGCCCAGGCCGTAGTAGCCCCCGTGCACGCTGTTGCCGGCGATGGTGATGCGAGAGGCCTCGTGGACGTTGGGGCTGACCGTGCCCTCGGCGGTGTACTGGTCCCAGATGGGGCTGGCCGACGACGCATAGGGGGTGCCGGCATTGTTCAGCGCGGTGGACACCAGCAGGGAGTAGACGGTCCCCTTGTGGGAGGCGTCGGCCTCAACGTTCTCCAGGCGGTTGTTCTCGATGCGGATGTCGGTCAGCGGCCCGCCGTTGGCGGAGAGCTGGATGCCGCGGAAGGTCAGGCCCACCATGGACACGCGGCTGATGGTGGTCTGGGTCAGGGCGTCGCCGACGATCCCGCGGGAGAAGGCGCTGTCCTTGAGGTTCATCGTCAGGTTGGTGACCACGGTGCCCGAGGACTTGGCCGCCAGGGTGATGGCGTCGGCGGGCCGCGATGCGCTGCCCCCGGCGATGGTCACGGTCAGCGTGGCGCCGTTGCCGTCCAGGTAGGGCAGGGCGTCGGGAAGGGTGAGCCCTGAGCTCAGGGTGTAGTTCTGCCCCGCGGCCAGGCGCAGGCCCAGCCCGCGGGAGGCGGCCAGGTCGATGGCCTCCTGCAGGCCGGTGCCGGCGTCGTCGCCGAAGTCGTAGGCCAGGGCGGTGACCTCGGTGGTGAAGGTGGCCCCGTAGGTGGTCCCGCCCACCGCGATGGTGACGTCGGCGCCGGCGGCCTCATCCTTGCCGCGCTGGAAGTCCACGTGGGAGGCGCCGTCGGAGACGACGATGTGCTCCGCGCCGGAGGTTGAGGACTGGGCCTCCTTGAGGGAGGGGACGACGTCGACCTGACCGGCCGCCTTGGCCTGTCCCAGGCCCTCCTGCTCGATATAGGTGTCCAGGTCGACGCCGCCCGTGCTGGGCTCGGGCTGGCTGGAGCCGGCCTGGGCGGCGTCGGCAGGGGCCTGGGGTGCGGGCGCGGCAGGCTGGGCGGGCTGAGCGGGCTGCGCAGGCGCCGGGGCCTCCTCGGACGCGCCATCGCCGGTGGTGGCGGCCTCCTCCTGGGTGGACTCCCCGGAGTCGCCTCCCGGCTCGGCGCTCGCCCTGGGGGTGGTCAGGCTTCCAGTTCGCTGGATGTCATTGGTGGTCTCGGCCGCTTCGTCGATCGGGGCCGCAGTTGCGGTGGGCGGGGCGGTCGCCGTGCTGGAGGCGGTGGGCGCGTCTGACTTGCAGGCGCTCAGACTCAGGGTCAGCGCCACGGCGAGGGCCATTGCCGCGTGGCCTCGACGGATACCGTGCGTCATGTTCTTCTCTTCGGGAGGGTCGGGCACCCGAGCGGGGCACAGGGGTTGTCGCGATCGTGCGCTCCGCAACACTCCATGGGGAGTGATGGCGCTCCACGGGAGGGGCCATGATCGGAGCGTGACCAAACCTAGCGCCTCCCGGAGGTCAGCGCGCCGCCAGATGGAGGGCATCCACCCCACCATGCAGTGACCCCCGCCTCATCGACGGGGGTCACTGCATTGATCCACTAATGGTCCGTGATGGCGCGCACGACGCTCAGGCCTGCGAGCGCCTGGCGCGGGCCAGGAGGAGTGCTCCAGCCAGCGCGGCGATGAGAGCCGCGGCACCGATCCCAGCCGCCTGGGCGCCCGTGCGGGCCAGCGAGGCGCCCGGCATCGGCGACGACGACGCCGTGGGCGCGCCAGGCCCAGCGGGCACAGCCGAGGCCGGAGTCCTCGCGGCGCCCCCTGAGGTGGAGGTGGCCTCAGGAGTGGGAGTCGGCTCTGAGGGCTCGGGCGACGGGCTCGGCGCCTCGGTGGGCTCCACGGACGCGGAGGGCTCCCCGGTGGGCACCGGGGACAGGCTGGGCTCCTCGGTCGGCTCCGGCGACGGGCTGGGCTCCTCGGTCGGCTCCGGCGACGGGCTGGGCTCCTCGGTCGGCTCCGGCGACGGGCTGGGCTCCTCGGTCGGCGACGGCGAGGGGCTGGGCTCCTCGGTCGGCGACGGCGACGGGCTGGGCTCCTCGGTCGGCGACGGCGAGGGGCTGGGCTCCTCGGTCGGCGACGGCGAGGGGCTGGGCTCCTCAGTGGGCTCCGGCGTCGGGCTCGGCTCCTCAGTGGGCTCCGGCGTCGGGCTCGGCGTCGGGGACGGGCTCGGCTCCGGAGTGGGAACCGGGGCGTAGGCGTTGGTGAAGCTCGCGGCCACCGCCTGGTCAGCGGTGTCGATGGTGATCGTCTGCGGCTGGGGCGGGGTGAGGGTGTAGCCCTCGATCGCGGCCGCGTCGGCATCCTCGGTGATCGTGCAGGAGGTGCCCACCGGGAAGGTCTCGCCGACCTCGACGGCCGTGCCATCGCCCTTGGCGGTGATGGAGCCGGTCTGCGAACCACAGGTGTAGGAGAAGACGAAGTCCTTGTCCCCAGCCTCAACACCGGTGACCGTCTTGGACACGGAGAAGGTTCCCTGCATGACGATCGTCGCGGTATTGGTCAGGCTCACCGCGGTGGAGGCCTGGTCGGCGATGACAAAACTGGCGCTCTCAGTCCGCGCGCCACTGCCGCCCACGACGAAGGCCGGGGCGCCCCAGGAGTACCCGCTGGCGGCGGGATCGGCTGAGGCCACATCCTCGGTCAGCGTCACCTTGGTGCCCTGGGGGAAGGTCCCCATGTAGGGATTCCTCTTGCCCACGGTGACGGGGAAGGTGGTCGAGCCGGTCACGCCATCGGCCCCCAGAGTGCCCGGTGCCGACCAGTCGGGGTATTCGGAGGCCGCCTTGGGCAGCACATAGTTCACCGTGACATCGAAGGTGGTGCCGGGCCTCAGGCTGGCGACGGCGTTGCCGGCCACCAGCTTGGTGACCTCGAAACCGCCGAACCCAGGGGCCTTCTCCACCGTCACCCCGGCCGCATCCACATAGTTGCGCACCCCGGAGGCCGACGTCGTCGTGCCGTCGACGCCCGCGGTGTTCGAGTAGCTGGCGCCGGGGATCGGGGTCCCGGCCTCGGTGGTGAAGGTGACCGGGTAGATGACCCGGTAGTTGGTCGAGGCGGCAAAAGGACCGGTGATCGTGATGGTCGCCTCCCGGCCATTGAGCTCGACGCCCAGGTCGAAGTCGCCGTAGGCCAGCGTGAGGTCCCGCCCATTGGCATTGGTCAGGGTCACGCCCCTGGAGTTCGGCTCGGCCGCGCTGTTGCGCATCATGAAGGTCCAGCGCGACAGGTCGGTGGAGAAGGCCTGTCCCTCGCCCAGCGTGTCAGTCAGGGTGATGGTCTGGCGGGTGGTGCCGTCCAGGGCGAGCGGCTCGCCGTCGACGTCGAGCTGCCGGCTGATGTAGCTCGAGCCGAAGGAGACCTCCCAGATCATCGACGTCGAGGTTGCGGTGATGAGAGTGGCGTTCTTCGTCATCCCGACCTCACGGAAGCCAGGGACGCCGATGGGACTGCCGGCAGGCAGGGTGACGGACCGGGCGGTGCCGTTGGCGTTGAAGCTGGAGGTGTTGGTGACCGTTCCCGACATGGCCCTGAGCAGGATGAAGCCCGAGCCCTTGAAGCCGTCGAAGCCCTCGGCCTTGAGCTCATCGACCTTGCTGCTGAAGGTGCAGGTGAAGGCGGTGGACGTCGTGGTGCACGACCCCACCTCGACCATCGTGCCCGAGCCCTGGGGGTACTCGACCTGCACGGGGAAGGTCTGGGTGGTGACCAGGATATTGAACTCGCTGGGAAGCCCCACGGTGAAGGAGTCGCCGGAGCTCAGATCAGCCGAGGAGGCGTCCCAGGTGAAGCTCAGCTTGGCGATTTCGGTGATATTGAGGACGCCCGGCTGGGAGATGCCGTTGGCATCCACCTTCTCCAGGGAGAGGCGATCCACGACTATCTGAGAATTCGGCGCGGCCTGAGCCGGTAGAGGGGAGCCCGCGACAATGCTCAGGGTCGCGAGGATCACGGCGAGAGCCATGGCGGGAAGCGCGCGCGACGAGCGCCTGGCCGCCACGATGGTGGACGTGGGCATGGGACCTCTTTCCGAGCAGCAGCTCGCACGGGTGGGGATGTCGCATCTCAGTGCGGCCGTGCCGGAGGACAGGCCGCCACGTGACAGGAATTGCTCCCCGCAGCGGCGGCACCAGGCACAGCCCCATCATCTTAGTTCCCGATAGAAAATGAACATCTCCCGTCATCACTTCGAGATGCCAATGAGACCCGTTCGTGACCGCCATGCCGCTCGCGCCATCGCCCCCGCGGACATGCCGCGCCAGCGCCATCGGCGGGATGTGGGGGACAATGGGCGCCCTATGAACATCGACGATGCAGCTTCCCAGCCCCTGGACAAGGCCGCGGAGGGCTCGCGCCCCGAGAAGGATCCCACGCGGAGCGATCGTCCCGGTGCGGCGTCCACGTCCACATCCACGTCCAAGAGGCCCAGGAGGACGCGCAGAGGCTCCCGGCGCGGGTCCGCGGGCCGCGCCGGGAGCGGCTGGCGCGGCTACACCCCCGAGGAGCTGGCCTCCAGGGCCGAGTCGGTGCCGCCCATCGTCTACCCCGAGGAGCTCCCGGTCAGCGCTCGTCGGGAGGAGATCGCCGCTGCGATCCGCGACCACCAGGTGGTGATCGTCGCCGGGGAGACCGGCTCGGGCAAGACCACCCAGCTGCCCAAGATCTGCCTGGAGCTCGGGCGCGGCCTCACCGGGATGATCGGGCACACCCAGCCACGGCGCATCGCGGCGCGCTCCGTCGCCGAGCGCATTGCCTCCGAGCTGGGCACGCCGATCGGCCGCCAGGGCGTGGTGGGCTATCAGGTGCGCTTCACCGAGGAGGTCGGCGCCTCCACCCTCATCAAGCTCATGACCGACGGCATCCTCCTGGCCGAGATCCAATCCGATCCGAGCCTGTCCCGCTACGACACGATCATCGTCGACGAGGCCCACGAGCGCAGTCTCAACATCGACTTCATCCTGGGCTATCTGGCCCGCCTCCTGCCCAGGCGCCCCGACCTCAAGGTCATCATCACCTCGGCCACCATCGACTCCCAGCGCTTCGCCGAGCACTTCGGCGCCCACCGCGCCGGCGACTCCACCGAGCCCGCCCCGATCATCGAGGTCTCCGGGCGCACCTACCCCGTCGAGATCCGCTACCGCCCGCTCCAGCCGGATCCGCCGGCGCAGGCGCGGCTCGCCGACCCCGGCGGTCAGAGCCCACCGGAAGGCGCCTCAGCCCCAGCCCCGCCTGCCGCGCCGGGCGAGCTCACCGAGGCCGAGCTCGAGGCCCTGACCTCCCCGGACCCGGCCGTGCGCGCCGCCGCCCGAGCGCGCCGCGAGGCCCTGCGCGCCGGCTCACCAGGACCGTCGCCACAGTCGCCACAGTCGCCACAGCCTCCGTCGTCGTCCTCCTCATCGCGCGCAGCCACCGGGGGCCGCCAGGGCTCCCCCCTTCCTGAGGGCGCCGAGCCCACTGAGCCCCGGGACCAGGTCACCGGCATCCTGGAGGCCGTCGACGAGCTCATGGCCGAGCCCCACGGCGACATCCTCGTCTTCCTGGCCGGGGAGCGGGACATCCGCGACACCGAGGCGGCCCTCATCGACCACCTGGGCGCGCGCTACTCCCCCGATGGGCGCTCGAGCGCGCCGGGCGGCGTCGAGATCGTCCCGCTCTACTCGCGCCTGAGCGCGGCCGAGCAGCACCGGGTCTTCGAGGCCCACACGATGCGGCGCATCGTCCTGGCCACCAACGTCGCCGAGACCTCCCTGACGGTGCCGGGGATCCGCTATGTCATCGACCCCGGGGTGGCCCGCATCTCCCGCTACTCCAACCGCACCAAGGTCCAGCGCCTGCCCATCGAGCCGGTCAGCCGCGCCAGCGCGGATCAGCGCGCCGGGCGCTGCGGGCGCGTGGCCGACGGCATCGCCATCCGCCTGTACTCGCAGGCGGACTTCGAGGCCCGCCCCCGCTACACCGAGCCGGAGATCCTGCGCACCTCCCTGGCCAGCGTCATCCTCCAGATGGCGGCCCTGGGCCTGGGGGCGGTGGGGGACTTCCCCTTCCTGGACGCCCCCGACTCCCGGCAGGTGCGCTCGGGCCTCCAGCTCCTCACCGAGATCGGGGCGATCGAGCCCGAGGCCGCCCGCCCCCGCTCCGGCGGGCCGCGGCTGACCGACATCGGCCGCCGTCTGGCGCGCCTGCCCATCGACCCGCGCCTGGGCCGCATGCTGCTGGAGGCCGGGGAGCTGGGCTGCGCCGGGGAGGTCCTGGTCATCGTGGCGGCCCTGTCCATCCAGGACGTCCGCGAGCGCCCGGCCGATCGGCAGGAGGCCTCCGATGCCATGCACCGCCGTTTCGCCGACCCCACCAGCGACTTCCTGACCTACCTCAACCTGTGGCGCTACCTGCGCACCCAGAGCCGCGAGCTGTCCGGCTCGGCCTTCCGCCGCATGTGCCGCGCCGAGTTCCTCCACTACCTGCGCGTGCGCGAGTGGCAGGACGTCCACACCCAGCTGCGGCAGATGTCCCGGCAGCTGGGCCTGAGCGCCGCCCCTGTCGAGCTGCCCACGGCCCGCTCCATCCGCGCCGCCACCCAGGCGCTGGAACCCGGCTCCCACGCCGCGCAGATCGCCCATGGAGGCGTGGCCGCCGCCGTGGTCGCCCTGGGCAGGAGCGCGGACACCCCCGACGCCGACGCCATCCACCGCAGCCTCCTGCTGGGCCTGCTGTCCAATGTGGGCACCTGGGATGAGCGGCGGCGCGAGTACGCCGGGGCCCGCGGCACGCGCTTCGCCATCTGGCCGGGCTCGGGCCTGCGCCGCAAGACCTATGACTGGGTGATGAGCGCCGAGCTGGTCGAGACCTCTCGGCTCTTCGCCCGCACGGTGGCCAAGGTGGACTCGCGATGGATCGAGGAGGCGGCTGAGCGGGCGGGCCTGGCCCGCCGGGTCTACGGCGAGCCCTACTGGTCGGTTCGCCATGGCGCCGCCATGGTCCACGAGAAGGTCCTCCTCTACGGCATGACCCTGGCCGCCGATCGCCCCGTCCCCCTGTCCGCGGTGGGCACGCAGGCCGCCCGCGACGTTGCCCGTGAGATGTTCCTGCGCAAGGGCCTCATCGAGGGCGGGTGGCATGCGCGCCACGCCTTCGTCGAGCGCAACCGGGAGCTGGTCGAGGAGCTGGGGGATGTGGAGCGCCGTCGCCGCGAGCACGGGCTCCTGGCCGATGACGCTGCGCTCTTCGACTTCTACGACGACCGCGTCCCCGAGGAGGTGACCTCGGCGGCCGCCTTCGACGCCTGGTGGAAGGATGCCCGGCGCTCCAGCCCGGACCTGCTGGACTTCACCCGCGAGCTGCTGCTGCCCGGCGGGGATGACACCTCCGGCTTCCCCGACACCTGGGTCCAGGCCGACCTGACCCTGCCCCTGGACTACGTCTTCGAGCCGGGCCACCGGGACGACGGCGTCGCCGTGCGCATCCCCGTGGAGGTCCTGGGCCGCCTGGAGCCGGAGGGCTTCGACTGGCTGGTGCCCGGACTGCGCCCCGAGCTGTGCGTGGCCACCATCCGGGCGCTGCCCAAGCGGGTGCGCCGCCAGCTGGTGCCCGCCCCCGATGTGGGCGCTCAGATCTGGCAGGCGCTGGCCGAGGGCTACCCGACGCCGTCGGGGGCCAGTGCCCCGGCCGTCTCCTTCCAGGAGGCCTTCTGCCAGGTGGTGCGGCGCCTGCGGGAGGTGGAGATCAGCGGGGAGGACTGGGATGAGGCCGCCGAGCGGCTTCCGGACCACCTGCGCATGGCCTTCGTCAGCATCGACGCTCAGGGGCGGGCGCTGGGGCGCTCCAAGGATCTGGTGGAGCTTCAGCGCCGGTTGTCGGGCAGCACCCAGGACGCGGTGCGCTCAGCGGTTCGCGGCGCCCTGGCCCAGGCGATGGCCGAGGCGGTGGAGCAGGCCGGTGGCGCCCGGGCGGGCGGCGGCTCACTCAGCGACTCACTCAGCGGCGCCCGGGCGGGCGGCGGCTCGGGGCGCGGCGGGAAGGGGCGGCGCGGTCGGCCGAGGGCCGGCGGTGATCCCGGCTCGAAGGCCGGCGGAGCCGGCGGCGCGCCGGGCACCGAGAGCGGCGGCCAGAGCACTCCGGCGGTCCAGGATGGGGCGATCCGCGCGGGGATGGCGGAGCGCGAGGCCCTGGAGGACTGGCCCTCGGGCATCCCGGGGCTGGAGGAGCCGGAGGCCTCGACCATCCCGGCCACGGTGGAGTCCACGGGGGCGGCGGGCTTCGTGGTGCGCGGCTACCCGGCGCTGGTGGCCGCCGGTGGCGCGGCGCGGCTGCGGACCAGCGCTGGGGACCCGGCCCATCGCGCGGGTCGAGCGCAGGCGGGTGGGGGCCGGGCCTCCCAGACTCCCTCGCCCAGCGCCGATCTGGTGATCCTGCCCGACGCCGTCGACCAGCAGCGGGAGCACCCCGCCGGCGTCACGGCCCTGGCCCTGGCGCGCACGGCCCTGCCCGTGGGGAGGGTGACCAGCCGCTGGAGCGGGCAGGAGTCCCTGACGCTGGCCGCCTCCCCGTACCGCAGCACCGAGGCCCTGGTGGCCGACCTCCAGCTGGCGGCCGCCCGGGCCGTGGCCGGCGGATGGGCGAGGCGGACCGGGTGGCTGCTGGCCGAGGTGCGCCGTCGGGAGGTCTTCGCCGAGCTGGTGGCCGCCATGCGCGAGGAGCTGGAGGACGAGGTCCACCGGATCGCGCAGATCGTGGTGCGCACGCTCTCAGCCCAGCGGGAGGTGGATCGAGTCGTGGGGGCGCACTCCTCCCTGAGCCTTCTCACCACGCTGCAGGAGGTGCGCGAGCACGCCGCCGAGCTGGTCTTCGACGGCTTCATCACCGCCACGCCCGCCGATCGCCTGGTGCATCTGCCCCGCTACCTCAAGGCGCTGGCCCTGCGGGTGGACAGGGCCGCCTCATCGCCCTCGGCCGCCTCCCAGGACGCCGCCCTGTCCTACCAGGTGGGCGAGGCGCTGGCCGTGGTGGACAGGGCCCGGGCCCGCGCCGCCGGGCTGCCCCCGGACGCGCGGCGCGAGGCGGCGCTGGATGAGGCGCGCTGGATGGTCGAGGAGCTGCGCGTCAGCCTGTTCGCCCAGACCCTGGGCACCTCCCAGAAGGTCAGTCCCCAGCGCATCACCAAGCTCGCCGCCTCCATCGCCTGAGCCCCGCGCCGGAGGGCCGCGCGCCCGCGGCCAAGCCCGGGCCCGGACCGCTGTCGATGATCACGATCCGACAGTCATCGCGGTGGCCGGCGCATCAGTCCGGTAACGCTTCGCCGCCTCCAGGAGGGGCCTCCGCAGGGCGGTGCTTCAATTCTCGTGGGCGTCGCCCCTTCCCCACGAGAATTCACCGCTGAGGTATCCCATGTCAGCAACAGCCAGTACGACGTCGATCTTCTCCCTGCTCCTGGAGCGCCGAGCCAGACCCGCCTGCCTCGCGCTCATCCTGCTGCTCACCGCGGCGCTCACCACGGCCTGCTCGCCCAGCAGCACCGCCGGTCCCCCGTCCTCCCCCACTCCCACGACCACCGAGGAGGCGCTGGCCGCATTCGTCGCCCCGCCTCCCGCCACGCCCACGACCAAGGCGCCAGTGGAACCCACAGTCGAACCGGAGGCCGTCGAGGTCACGCCGGAGCCGACCCTGCCCGAGCCGACCCAGCCAGTCGAGCCGCCCGTCGTCGAGCCGGAGCCGGCCCAGCCCGAGCCCGAGGTCGATCCCCCGGCCCCCGTCGCGCAGGAGCCCGCCCAGCCCGAGGTCGAGGACCAGCCCGCCCCGGCCGAGGCGCCCGCCTTCTTCCGGAACTGCGCCGAGGCCCATGCCGCAGGGGTCACGCCGCTCCATGTGGACGATCCGGGCTACTCCCGCAAGCTGGACCGCGACGGCGACGGCATCGCCTGCGAGAAGTAGCCCCGATCCGGGCCAGCGCCGCTGACCCTCAAGCGGCCTTCGCGCCCCTCCAGTGCGGATCATGCCGTGGTCGACGCCCGATCCGCGCCGGAGGGCCGCGCGCCGCGTCGGGCCCACATGCCACCGCGGACCGCTACAGCAGGGCGGACATGAGGCGGCAGACGTTGTCGATGTAGCGCCGGTACCAGGGCTCGGCAGCCCACTCCTCGGCGGTCAGCTCGGTGGACACGGCCCGGTAGTCGGCGTCGTTGAGGCGCAGCAGGTCATCGAGATCACCGCCGAAGGCCAGCAGCATCACCTCGTAGTTCAGGGCGAAGGAGCGGAAATCCATATTGGAGGATCCGATGACCCCGGTCTCATCATCGACCGTCATGTACTTGGAGTGCAGGACCGTCGGGGCCGGATAGCGGTAAATGCGCACCCCGGCAGCCAGAAGAGTGCTGTAGTACGAGCGCTGGGCGTGATTGACGATGAACTGGTCGGACTCCTTGCCCACGAAGAGCTCGACCTCCACCCCCCGATACGCCGCGGACGTCATGGCGGCCAGCAGCGCCTCGTCAGGAATGAAATACGGGCTGGTAATGGACACCCGATGCTTGGCCCCATGAATAAGCGCCAGGAACATGCGCAGATTGGGCTGCGTGGGATAGCCGGGCCCTGAGGGCACGAGCTGCATCGCATTGACCACCGCCCCCGGCCTGCCGGGCCTGGGCGCCGCCGTCCCCACAGCCACCCCGGCCAGGCCCGAGCCCTCGGGCATGGTCTCGGCAGGCTCGCGCAGGCCCAGCTCCAGCGCCTCAAGCTGCTCACCGGACTCGAAGTACCAGTCCATGGCGAAGACCGCCTGAGCCTCCACGACGATCTCCCCGGTCACCTCCACCGACAGATCCTCCCACCGGCGCCCCGCCCACAGATTGCGGCGCACACGGTAGGAGGGGTCGATGATGTTGTGGCTGCCGATGAAGGCGCGCTCGCCGTCGACCACCAGAATCTTGCGGTGATTGCGCAGGTCAGGGCGGCGCCAGCGGCGCTTGTGGGGCAGCAGCGGCATCATGAGCCGCCAGCGGATCCCCGCGGCCGTCAGCCTCTCGCCCAGGCGCTTCCACCCGGGGTACTTGCGACTGCCCAGATGGTCCAGGAGGAGCCGCACGGTCACCCCGCGGGCGGCGGCGCGCTCCAGGGCGGAGAAGAAGACGTCGGTGACCTCGTCCCAGCTCATGATGTAGAACTCCACGTGAACGTGGTCCGTGGCCCGGTCGATGGCCTTGGCCATCCGGGCGTAGGTGGTGGAGGCCACCGCGTGCACGCCCACGACCTCGCCGGTCACGCACGGCAGGCCGGTCAGCTCCCGGTTCATGCGCAGCACACCGGCCAGAGCATCCGAGGGCTCGGCGCCCTGGGGGACGTCGGGCATGGACTGGGTGTACTCCAGGGTGATCTCGTTGATCGTGTTCTGCTGCTGCAGGCGCTTGCCATGCACCCAGGGACTGCCGATGAGCAGGTAGAGGGGGAAGCCGACCACGGGCAGCAGGATGATGAGCAGCAGCCACGCCGAGGAGGAGGAGGGGCGACGGTTCTCCGGCACCATGCCCAGCGCTGCGATCTTGATGAGGTTCTCGATGACAAACCAGGCGGTTGCCAGAAGGGGAGGCAGCGTCATGCTCGCATGATGACACGCTCAGGAGCGGTCCTGCGGATGCGCCCGGGGCGTGGCCCGCATGGATGCGAGCCACGGCCCCAGGCGCGGCGAAGGCCCGCCCCGGTAGGATCCACCGGGCCGGGCCCTTCGCATCGAGGTCGCTTGCCGGTTCCCATTCGGAAGCGGGTCCTCCTTCACTGGGGCGCCCGAGCACATTCCCTTGGCTGTGGCTCGGACTCGGTCCCAACCGGTCAGCAGTACTCCCCAGTACCTCGCGGTCGCTCCCGTCCAGCGGTGAGTAGAACTCTGCCGACGAACCCTGAAAGAAACCTTAAAATATCGCTGAGAGGAACCTGGAAAAACCGCATCGAATCGGTGACGCCAGGCAACGGAATGATAACACCCGACCACGATTTGGCGGCCTCCCACAGATATCCGGCCACGGGCTGTGCATATCGACAGCGTCTCCCTGGATAACGAAATGGTTAAGATTTCCCGTGCGTCTCGTGAAAACTGCCGTCATATACGCCCACAGACGCACAGGAGCGCATGAGCAAGTTCACCTCTCGATGCCCTCAACGACCACTCTGGCCTCAGCCTCGCCCCACCCTGCGGGGCGTGCGGGACTTCAGCCCCGCACGGCGCGGTCACGACGCCCGAGAGGGCGCCGGATCGCCAAAGAAAGTCTGGAAATAGCCGTAGAAATTCCAATTTCCCCAGGCCGTGCAGGCATCCCCGCCCTCAGCCGCAGCCTCGTTGGGCTGGAAGGGGGTGTAGTTGTACAGGCCGGCCGTGGCCTGGTTGGTCACGGTCAGCTCGGAGCCGCCGCACTGAGCCTGCGGGGCGTAGGCCACCCGCGTGGGAACCTGGGCGACGACGTCGTACTCCCCGGGCTCCTGTCGGTAGCGCTGGAACTGGGAGGCGGCGCCGTAGAGCTGGTTGGGGAAGCCCGCCCACTGCGGATCGCACTCAGTGCCATCCGGGCAGGCGTAGCCGGCCGCGGCCTCGTAGTCGCGCGCGGTCAGGGCCTCACCGGAGGCGGTCAGCAGTCCTTGCTCCTTGTGGATCAGCACCAGCAGCACCTGCGGGTTGATGCCGCAGGCCTGCGACACCGCCCAGATCACCTCGGCGGCGCTGATGCCGGCTGCCTGCTCGAGCTCCTTGGCGCAGTAGGCGGTGGCCTCGTGGGCCTCGACGTCGAACACCGCCTGCGCCAGGCAGGGCGTGCCATCGAGACCGGGCATGCACCCATTGTTGACCCGGGACACGAAGTCCCGAACCTCCGCCAGCGTCATGGCCTGGGAGTTGTAGAAGACCTCATCGTCGATGAGGGTGGCAGCGGTGAAGCCGCTCGGGTCGGGCACCACCGGATCAGGCTCGGTGTGGGTCCCCGTCGTGCTCTGCGCCGCCCCGCCTCCCCCCAGGCGCAGGATGAGCAGGCCGATGAGGATGGTGACCAGGAAGGCGACCAGAACGATGGCCAGGGGGTGGCGCAGCAGTCCGCGGGCGCCGCGGCGCGCGGGTCGGCGGCCTGCCGGACGAGCACCGCCGGGGTGGGCCCGGCGCGAGGGGCCGGGCCCCCGGGGGCTGCGTCTGGGCCGCGGGCGGGGGCTGGAGGGAGGGGGCATCGCCGTCATGGTTTCATACAAATGCGGCCGTTCACTGAAAAACGCCGAGAAGATGGGCCGGTGCCCTGCGTCTTGGGACCCATGTCTTGGGACCGAGCCGCTGGCGATACGCTGAGCCCGTGCACCTTCCTGACGCCTTGGCCCTGGCCCGTGCCCTCATGGAGGAGCACGGCGTCGGGGACTGGGAGCTGGCCCTGGACCGCGCCCGACGGCGCGCCGGACTGACCGATCATGGGCGTCGTCGGATCACACTGAGCCGCCAGCTCATGGGCCTGTACTCCCCCGATGAGGTCCGCGAGACCATCCTGCATGAGATCGCCCACGCCCGTGTGGGCGCCCAGCACGGCCATGACGAGGTCTGGGAGGCCGAGGCGCGCCGCCTGGGATCCAGCGGCCGGCGGCTGGTGGGCCCCCACGCGCCCCGGCTGCGGGGACGGTGGGTGGGGACCTGCCCGGCGGGGCACGAGATCGACCGGATGCGCCGCCCCTCCGTGCCGGTGTCCTGCGCCCGCTGCGCCCGCCGCTTCAGCCTGGCGCACCTGCTGTCCTGGAGCCTGGACGGCGATCCCGTCCCTGAGGCCCGGATGAGCCCCGCCTACCGTGCGGCTCTGGCCAGGGCCCGCAGCCGCGCGGGCGGCCCTTCCTGAGGCGCCCCGGCTCGAGGCCAGGCCGGATGCCGGCGCCGGCATCCGGCCCAGGAGCGCTCAGGAGGAGACCGAGCTCTGCTCCAGAGCGGCGAAGCCGCCTGCGGCGATGAACAGCACCATCAGCACGATCGCGATGAGGGACACGATGAACTGAGCTCGGGCCCAGTTGCGGCGGGCCTGCGAGGCGCTGCCGCCGAAGGCGACCACGAGCAGGTAGATGAACCCGACCACCGGGATGGAGGCCACGATGATCGCGATGATCCATGAGCCGAGCGAGTCGGCCGGGTTGGAGGCATGGGGGGCAGGCGGCGCATAGGGAGCTGGGTACTGGGACATGATCGTTCTCCTCATCGACGATGGTGGCGCTCACTATACGGAGCCCCGCATCGAGCCGCACGGGTCGTACCTGAGGCCAGTCCCGCTCCTCACCCAGAAGGATGTTGGCGCGCCATCGACCCGTTAGTGTCGGCAGCGCCGAGAACTCCACATCGACTAAGCGAGGAACCATGATCGTCACCACCACCCAGAGTGTCGAGGGCTACCCCGTCACCCAGTACCTGCGCATCGTCTGCGGCGAGACCATCGCCGGGGTCAACGCCTTCAAGGACATCGCCGCGGGCTTTCGCAACATCGTGGGCGGCCGCTCGGAGGCCTACGAGCGCGAGCTCATGCAGGCCCGCGAGACCGCCCTGGCGGAGATGGTCCAGCGCGCCCAGGAGCTGGGCGCCGAGGGGGTGATCGGCGTGGACATCGACTACGAGACCCTGGGCAGCGAGAACGGCATGCTCATGGTCACGGCCTCGGGCACCGCGGTCCGCTTCTCCGCTCCCCGCTGACCCTGAGTCCGCCAATTTGCGTGAGTTCGTACTTTTCCGGGCCCGGAAAAGTACGAACTCACGCAAATTGGCGGACTCAGGGCGGGTGGTCAGGGGGTTGTCGAGGCGCGCACCACGAGCTCGGGGGTGAAGGTGACATGGCGGACAGCGCCGTCGTCCAGCAGGAGCTCGGCCGCCGCCGCCCCCATCTCCCGCTTGGGCCTGTGCACACTGGTCAAGGGCGTGCTGAGCTCGCCAGCGATGGAGATGTCGTCATAGCCGACGACGGCCACATCCTCGGGGACCGACAGCCCTCGGCGCCGCAGCTCGCGCATGGCCCCGAGTGCCATCTGGTCGTTGGCGCACAGCAGAGCGGTGGGGGCCGCGTCGCCGTCGAGCAGACTGGCGGTCCCGGCCGCCCCGGCGTCGGTCGTGAAACTGGTGCCGCCGCTGAGGGCCTCGACCTCGACCAGAGTCTCGCGCAGCTCCAGGCCCGCATGCTCCAGGGCGCGGTGGACCCCATCGCGACGATCGGCGGCCTGGCGCACTGACGGCGGTCCGTTGACCAGGCCGATGCGCCGATGCCCGCGCGCCACCAGGTGCTTCAGTGGCGGCGCGAGCCCCGGCGACGTCGTCGCAGCTGACCGTGGCAGGCCCCTGATCCTGGGGCGGGTGGTCCAGGAGGACCACGCGGATGGCGCGATCCGTGAGCACGCTGAGATTGGCCACGGTTGAGGCGCAGGGGGTGATGATGACCCCGCGCACGCCCATGCCCGCCATGAGGCGCATGACATCGAGCTCGCGCTCGGCCTGGGCGTCGGAGGAGCAGAGCATGGGCACGCAGCCCCCGTCGCGCAGGCGGTCCTCGATCCCACGGGCGGCCTCGGTGTAGAAGGGGTTGGAGACGTCATGGACGATGACGCCCACAATGCTGGAGCGCCCCGCCCTCAGGCCGCGCGCCGCCTCGGAGCGCACGAAGCCGAGCTCGGTGATGGCCGCCTTCACGCGCTCGCGCGTGGAGGCCGAGACTCGATCGGGGTGGTTGAGGACATGGGAGACGGTGCCCACCGAGACCCTGGCCAGTCCGGCGACATCGCGCACCGAGGGTCGTGTTCGGGGCCGCCTGGGTCTGTCAGCCTCCGGATCAGCCTCCGGCATGATCGTCCTCTCGTCTCCATCAACGTTGCAGGGCCAGGTGAGCAGCTCGGGTCGGGCACCGAGACGGTGCGATGCCACATCCTCCCACGTCGCAGGGCTGCGCACCAGATAGTCACGCTGGCATTCGTCTCTATTGCGGGGCCGCCGCCCAGCCATCCACGGCAGTCTTGTTGGCGGCCCTGGCAGCCCTGGGACCGGACGCCGGCAGGACCGAATGCCGGGGGCGCCTGAGCGCGAGCCTCTCTACGAGCCCACTGGCAACGGTCACGAGCGACGGATCCGGGAGCGCCTGGAGCACTGGCAGGCCCTGCGCGCCGAGCGCAGGGCCTGACTGCGCGCCCTCTCCCGTCCCGCCCCTGCCGGTGGTGCCGGGTGTTTTTCTCAGGGGGTTCTCAGTACGCATCGGTGGGTTCTTTCAGGGTCATGGCGTTACATAGTGGACACCACCGGACGGAACCGGTCCCGAGGGTTGGGGAGCCCGACGACGGAACGGACCTCCGAGGCCGGCAACAGGTCTTAGGGAGCCTGGAGCCGCCGCTTCCGGTGAAGGAGGCGACCGCCTCCCCGGGTGCATGGGAACCCGGGTCGCAGACGGTCCCTCGCGAGGCTTGGACCCCCGGGTCCGGGGCACACCCCCGGACCCGGGGGTCAAGTCCACCCCAGACCGTCCCCACTTGCCTGAGCGGTCGGGAGCGGTAGGGTATGCCCCATGACGACCGTGAAGCCTGTGGCCCGCACATCGGTAGTGCGCACCCTTGGCGCGGTTCGAATGCGCATGCGCTGACAGCGCCAGCCGTCGCTGTCCCGATAAGTAACGGTCAGAGTCCGAGCCCCTCGCTCGTCGCACTCCGCGGAGCCCGCGCGCCCCGTGTTCATCCTCCACCCCGCTCGCGCGCCGTCGTCAGGCGCACGTCCTTGAGGAGCCTCGCATGCTGTCCATTCTCCCGCCCGCCCGCTCTGCCCAGACCAGCCAGCCCACCCCCGCCCAACCCTCCCGGCCGCATGCCCGCCCCGCGGCCGAGCCCCCGGCCCCCGCCGTCTCCCGATTCGACGTGGTGCATGATCGCCGCGGCACGGGGAGCCTGAAGTGGGACTTCGCCGCCGAGCGCCGTCGGCCCGAGGACGCTCTGCCCCTGTGGGTGGCGGATATGGACTACCCGACGGCGCCGTGCGTCACCAGCGCGCTGCTGTGGCGCACCCGCCACGGGATCTTCGGCTACTCCGAGCCCGACTCGGCCTATGACGCCGCCTTGACCGGCTGGTTCGCCCGGCGCTACGGCTGGCAGGTGGACGCCGAGTGGAACACGGTGACCCCCGGAGTGGTCCCGGCCCTGGCGCTGGCGGTGCGCGCATGCACGCAGCCGGGCGACTCGGTCGTCATCGAGGAGCCGGTCTACTACCCCTTCAGGGAGGTGGTGGAGGACAACGGCCGCACTGTTGTCGCAGTGCCCCTGGTGCGCGAGAGCGGCCGCTACCGCCGGGATCTTGCGGCGCTGGAGAGGGCCTTCGCCGCCGGGGCCAGGCTGTTGCTGCTGTGCAACCCGCACAACCCGGTGGGCAGGGTGTGGGACCGCGAGGAGCTTGAGGCGCTGGCGGAGGTGACGGGGCGCTATGGCGTGGTGGTGGTCGCCGATGAGATCCACGCGGATCTGGCGCTGCCCGGCTACGCGACGACGCCCTTCGCCTCTCTGCCGGGCACGGCCCGCACGATCACCTGCACCTCGCCGTCGAAGGCCTTCAACCTGGCGGGGCTCCAGGTGGCCAACATCCTCATCGCCGACGACGCCCTGCGCGCGGCCTTCCGCCGCGAGTTGGCGGCGGTGGGGTACTCCCAGCCCAATGCGCTGGGCCTGGTGGCGTGCCGGGCCGCCTATGAGCAGGGGGAGTCCTGGCTCGATGAGCTGCGGGAGCATATCGCCTCAGCACGCGAGCATGTGGTGGAGCGCCTGGCGGCGATACCGGGGGTGGAGGCCTGGCCCTGCGAGGGCACCTACCTGCTGTGGCTGGATTGCGCCGAGTTGCTGGAGGCCTCGGGGCTCAGCCCGGAGGACCTGGATGATTTCATGCTCCACCGCGCGGGGCTGTGGCTCGACGACGGCCGCATCTTCGGCGCCGGCGGCCTGGGCTTCACGCGGATCAACGTGGCCTGCCCGCGGCCGGTGCTCGACGAGGCGCTCGATCGACTGGAGTCGGCCGTCCGCGCGCTGCTCGACTCCGCCGGCCACCTCGGCCGTCATGGCCGTCGTGGCCGTCGTGACCGTCTCCCCCTGTCCGCCTGATCACCGCCAAGGAGCCGTCGATGAGCACGCAGATCCCCGCACCGCGCACCTTCCCCGTTCACCACCACCCGACGACGACCCCCACCGACTCCCTGCACCTGGAGACGGTGGTGGTGCGGGCGGGCACGGGCACTGATCCGGCCACCGGCGCGATCACGACGCCGATCCACCTGTCGACCGCCTACGGGCACCCGGGCCTGGGGGACTCGACGGGGTATGACTACACCCGCTCCGCGAATCCCACGCGCGATGTGCTGCAGGACGCGCTGGCCCGGCTGGAGGGGGGCGTGGCGGGATTCGCCCTGGCCTCGGGGATGTCGGCCCTGGAGCTGACGGTGCTGACGATGGCGCCCCACGGCAGCCGGATCGTGGCACTGCAGGACCTGTACGGGGGCTCCTTCCGGTACCTGGACGTGCTGAATGAGGAGGGCTCCCATGAGGTCGATTTCGTCACCGGGATCGAGGGGCTGCGCCTGGCCCTGAGGAGGCCTGCCTCCCTGGTGATCATCGAGACCCCGACCAATCCGATGATGGTGGAGATCGACATCGCCGAGGCGGTCGGGCTGGCTCGGGGCGCTGGTGCTCGACTGGTGGTGGACAACACCTTCTGCACCCCGGTGTTTCAGCGGCCTCTGGATCTGGGGGCCGATGCGGTGGTGCACTCGGGGACCAAGTATCTGGGCGGCCACAACGACGTCATGGCCGGCGTCGTGGTGGTGGCCGATGAGACGCTGGCGGAGCAGTTGAACTACCGGCTCAACACGACGGGCGCCACGCTGGGGCCCTTCGACTGCTTCCTGCTCCTGCGGGGGATGAAGACGCTGGCGCTGCGCATGGAGCGCCACCAGGCCAACGCGCGGGCGGTGGTGGAGTTCCTCGAGGGCAGTGAGCACGTGACCCGCGTTCTCTACCCGGGGTACTCGGGCATGGTGAGCTTCGACCTGGCCGAGTCGGCGGACATCGGCCGTTTCCTTCAGGCGGTGCGGGTGTTCACCTTCGCCGAGTCCCTGGGCGGCGTGGAGTCCCTGGTGACATGCCCGGCGGTACAGACGCATGCGGATGTTCCCCAGGAGGTGCGGGCCTCCTACGGCCTGACCGATCGTCTCCTGCGCCTGAGCGTGGGCATCGAGCACGCCGGGGACCTCGTGGAGGACCTCCGCCAAGCGCTGGAGGCGGCCCGGGTATAGGGGCCCGCTGGGCTGCTCATGGGCTACTCAGCCGGGCCGGGCCCGTGGCGTCCCAGCGCTACCGGGTCACGGCGCTACCAGGACTCGGGCACGGGCCGCCCCTCGGCGTAGCCGGATGCCGACTGGACGCCCACGATCGCCCGCTCGCGGAACTCGGGGATGCTCGCGGCCCCGGCGTAGGTGAAGGAGGAGCGCACGCCCGAGATGATCTCGTCAATGAGATCCTCCACCCCGGGCCGCTGGGGATCCAGGTACATGCGCCCGGCGCTGATCCCCTCCTCGAACAGGGCCTTGCGGGCCCGATCGAAGGCGTCCTCCCCCGAGGTCCGGGTGGTCACCGCCCGCTTGGAGGCCATGCCGAAGGACTCCTTGTAGGCCCGCCCCTGCGCATCGTGGAGCAGGTCCCCGGGGGACTCGTGCGTGCCGGCGAACCATGAGCCCACCATGACATTCGAGGCCCCCGCCGCCAGGGCCAGGGCGACGTCGCGGGGATGGCGCACACCGCCGTCGGCCCACACGTGCGCGCCCAGGCGGGCGGCCTCCTGGGCGCACTCCAGCACCGCCGAGAACTGGGGCCTGCCCACTCCGGTCTGCATGCGGGTGGTGCACATGGCGCCCGGCCCGACCCCCACCTTGACGATGGAGGCCCCGGCCTCCACCAGGTCGCGCACGCCGGCCGCCGAGACGACATTGCCCGCCACCACGGGCACAGCCTCCCCCAGGGCCGAGCGCACCGAGGACACCGCCTCCAGCATTCGCTCCTGATGCCCGTGAGCGGTGTCGACCACCAGCACGTCAACGCCCGCGTCCACCAGCCGCTCGGCGCGGCCGGCCGGATCCCCGTTCATGCCGATCGCCGCCGCCACACGCAGGCGCCCCTGCCGGTCGACAGCCGGGGCGTAGATCGTCGAGCGCACCGCGCCCTCGCGCGTCAGCATGCCCACCAGGCGGTCCTTGGCATCCACGACCGGCGCGAGCCGGCGCCGGGCCGCCCGCAGCCGCCTGAAGGCCTCCCTGGCATCGATCCCATCGGGCAGGGTCATGAGCTCGGTGGACATGACCTCGCAGACCTGGGTGAACCGATCCACCCCGGAGACATCGGAGAGATCCACCAGCCCCACCGGCTGGCGCGTCGCCGGGTCAACGACCACGGCCGCCCCGTGCGAGCGCTTGGGGATCAGGCCCAGTGCATAGCCGCAGGTGTGATGCGGCTTGACCGTCACCGCCGTGTCATAGAACAGATGGGAGGCCTTGACCTCGGCCACCGTCTCGATGACCACATCGAGGGGGATGTCCTGGGGGATGACCGCCATCGCTCCGCGCCGCGCCACCGTCTCCGCCATGCGCTTGCCGGCCACGGCCGTCATGTTGGCCACCACCAGGGGGATCGTCGTCCCGGTCGCGTCATCCGTGGCCAGATTGACCGCCATTCGCGACCCGACCCCCGAGCGCGAGGGCACCATGAAGACGTCGTCATAGGTCAGATCGTGGGTGGGCGTCATGCCGTTGAGGAACTTCACCGTTCGATCCTAGCGAGGGCCACCCCCACGAATCGATCCGCTCCGAGCGCACCGCGCTGCGGGCCGCCCGCGCCACGGTGCCGCCCGGGCAGCCTGAACCGAGCGGCCCGGGCGGCACCGTGGGGCCGTCAGGCCCGGGAGATCCGTGAGGCCTCGGCGACCTGCTCGGGGGTGGGGCGAACCCCGGTGTACAGGGCGAACTGCTCGGCGGCCTGGAGGGCGATGACCTCCGCGCCGCTGATGACCGGCTTGCCGGCCGCCTCGGCGGCCCGCACGAGGGGGGTCCTCGAGGGGAAGGCGACGACGTCGAAGACGGTGGTGGCGGCCTCGATGAGCTCCTGCCCCACCGGCAGATCGTGCTCGGCCGGCCCGCCGGCCATGCCGACGGGAGTGGCGTTGAGGAGCAGGTCGGCGGCGCCGTCGGGCAGCTCTGCGGCGGTGGCCACCCAACTCCACCCGTACTGCTCGGCCAGGGCCGGACCGGTGGTGGCGTTGCGGGCCACGACGGTGCCCGGTCCGAAGCCGGCGTCGGTCAGGGCCGCCACACAGGCCTTGGCCATGCCGCCCGCCCCCAGGACCGCGCAGGAGGTGCGCGGCACGTCATGGGTGTCGAGCAGGGTCCGGATGGCGATGAAATCGGTGTTGTAGGCCACGAGGCGCCCGTCGTCGTTGACGATGGTGTTGACCGAGTGGATGGCCTGCGCCGACGGCGTCATCTCGTCGACGAGCTCGATGACGTCCTCCTTCCACGGCATGGACACCGAGCAGCCGCGGATGCCCAGGCCGCGCACTCCGGCGATGACCGCGGTGATGTCGGTGGTCGTGAAGGCCTTGTAGACGAAGTCCAGGTCGAGGACCTCGTAGAGGTGGTTGTGGAAGCGGGTGCCGATATTGGTGGGCCGAGCTGACAGGGAGATGCACAACTGCGTGTCTTTGGTGATGTCTCGCACAAGCCCATCCTGCCACGCTCGCGGCCTCGGCTCGCCGATCTTGGGCATTGAAAACACCCCGACGCCGACTTGACAGCCGATAGCGGGGTGCTGGTGCGCCCGAAGGGATTCGAACCCCCAACCTTCTGATCCGTAGTCAGATGCTCTATCCGTTGAGCTACAGGCGCCTGTCGCTTCCGACAGGAAGGAACACTACTCGCGCGCCATGGCGCGGACAAATCCGATCCTCGTGAGGCTGGGCACAGCCCCACGAGGATCGGCGCTTAGCCGGCTGTTCCCCCGCCGAGCATGAGGAGCGTCGGCACCATGCTGATCGTGCCGATCACCACCCACACGAGCATGGCGCGCGCCCACTTGCGGCGCTCCGGCTTGGCAGAGCCGAAGAAGCCCACGAACACGAGGTAGATCAGTCCCACCACGGGGATCGCGCACAGGAAGGTGGCCAGAATCCAGCTGAGCTGTGAGTCCCCCTCGTCATCCTGTGAGGCGGACGGCAGGAGAGGGCCCGCCCCCTCGGGCTGGCGCAGGGGCATGGCGGGGGCGACCGGCGTGGCCTTCGGCTGCTCAGGGCCAGTCGTCTCCCATGGGGCAGGGCCTCCCGTGACCGCTGGGGAGCCCGCCGTCGAGCTGCCGGGCACGCCCGGGGCCGACGACGGCTGGCCAGGGGCGTCGCCGTACTGGCCGGAGCCCGGCAGGCCGGAGGCGGGCTGGCCGGGTCCAGGCCCCTGGGCGGGCGGGAGGCCGTCGCCGCCGGGCTGGGCCGGGGGCTGGAAGGGGTTGCCGACTGCCTGAGCAGGCGCCGGGCCGGGCTGCTGGGGCCCGGCTCCCTGGCTGAAGGGCGAGGCCTGCTGGTCCATGGCCTGAGCCTCAGCGCGAGCCGTGGCCACCGGGAAGACCGAGGACATGCCGACCTCGCCGTTCTCGCGATGTCCCCACTTGCTCTCACCGGCGTCAGGGGCCGAGGCGGTTCCCGGGGCCGAGGGGGCGCTGAAAGGCGAGCCGGTGCCCGGGGCTGAGGGCAGCCCCACTCCGGTCCCACCAGGCCCACCCGGGGCCGACGGCGCGCCTGGGGCACCGCCAGGGGCACCGTAGCCCTGACCCTCCGAATCGAGCCCGGGGGCCGAGGGGGCGCTGAAGGGCGAGCCGGTGCCCGGGGCTGAGGGCAGCCCCGCTCCGGTCCCACCAGGCCCACCCGGGGCAGCGCCCGGCGCCGACGGCGCGCTGAAGGGCGAGCCGATCGCAGGCCGATCGGGTTGGCCCGGCACGGCGCCAAAGGGCGCTCCCGGGGCCGAGGGCGCGCCTGGGGCACCGCCAGGGGCACCGTAGCCCTGGCCCTCCGAATCGAGCCCGGGGGCCGAGGGGGCGCTGAAGGGCGAGCCGGTGCCCGGGGCTGAGGGCAGCCCCGCTCCGGTCCCACCAGGCCCACCCGGGGCAGCGCCCGGGGCCGAGGGGGCGCTGAAGGGGGAGCCGGTGCCCGGGGCTGAGGGCAGCCCCGCTCCGGTCCCACCAGGCCCACCCGGGGCAGCGCCCGGGGCCGAGGGGGCACTGAAGGGGGAGCCGATCGCGGGCCGATCGGGCTGGCCCCACGGTGTCTGCTGCATCGGCTGGTCCGCCTGCGGAGCGCCCGGGGCTGCTGGCATCTGTGCTCTCAGCCCCTGGGCATCCGCCTGTCGCGGCGCCTCCGGCGAGGGGTGCTGGTACTGCGTGACCCGCGGGCCGGCGGCCGGGGAGGCCCCGGGGGCCATGGCAGTGGCCGGCTGACCGGGCTGGCTCGTCTGGAAGGGCGATGGGTGGACCGGCCCCTGCCCGGGCTCGGAGACCCGGGGCGAGGACGCACCGGCGCCCATCGGGTAGGCCTGGGTCTGCTCCTCAGGGGGAGGACCTGAGCGCTGCGGCGGCTCAGCCGGCCGCCACGAGCCCGGCGCGGGCGTGCCCGGCACTGCCCCCGGCGCACCGGGGGCGGGAGTTCCCGCGGCGGGGGTCCCCGGCGCGGCGTGGGCGCCCGCAGTGGGCTGGGCGGCATGCGCGCCCGGCGTCCCAGGCGCGGCGTACTGCTCGCGCCGCGGGGCCTGCGAAGCCGCCGAGGCAGCATCCTGGGCCTGCGACTCGGCTCGAGCCGCGTCCAGAGTGCTCTGGTTGATTAAAACGGTCTGCGCGTTGAAGTCCGCTTGCTGTCCATCGTCCTGCGGGACGCTTGGACGATGTGTGTCACTGCCGGAGTCAGACATGATGAGTCCTTTCGCACGTGGTTTGCGGACACGTATCCTGGATTCTGCCCCGTGGGCCTATGCGCTTCAACCACTACGGCGCATGATTCGTCGTGGGCCACGGTGAGCGCTCCCCACTGCTGCCGGCAGGCATACCCCCGAATGACGCTGGCCAGGGCCGAACGCGCCCGGCCCGCAGAGGTGAGCTGTGTTCTCCCCCAGCGTCATCTGATCATCCGATCGTGCGACCGGCTCAGTCCCCCTGAGAGTGCTGCCGCACGTTGAACATCCAGCCCGTGCCAAACCGGTCGGTCAACGAGCCGTAGATGTCGCCCCAGATCTGCACTCCCAGGGGCATCTCGATGTCAGCGCCCTGGCTCAGGGCATCGAACCAGGTCCGGACCTGCGCCTCGTCGTCGGCCATGATGGCCAGGTTGACGTCGTTGCCGCGGTTGAGAGTCACAGGAGCGACCCCCTCAGGCACATCGGCGGCGCTGAGGACGACCACCGGACCGTTGAGCTCGGAGTGCATGACCTGGTCGGCGGCCGGGTGGTCGGCGGGCAGGGCGCCCAGGTCGGCGAAGCTCGCCACGGTCAGCTCGCCGCCGAAGACCTCGTGGTAGAAGGTCATGGCCTCACGGGTGGTGCCGGGGAAGTTGAGATACGGGCGCAGAGTCGCTGTCATGGGTCAAGAGTCCCACACGCCTCACACCGGCTGCCGCATCCTGCCGGGCGCGCCGTCAGCGCCGCGGTCGAGGGGCCCGCCACAGCAACAGCCCCGGACTGCGTGCAGTCCGGGGCGGGCTCGGCGGAGATGGGGAGATTCGAACTCCCGAGGGGCTTCCACCCCAACCTCCTTAGCAGGGAGGCGCACTAGGCCACTATGCGACATCTCCAGTGCTCCACGAGCGTGGGAGGCAGCCTACCGGGCACGGGCCCGGCGGGCAAACCGCGGAGAGGGAGGGATTCGAACCCCCGGTGCGCCAGGCGCACAGCGGTTTTCAAGACCGCCACATTCGGCCGCTCTGTCACCTCTCCAGTGCCCCGAACCCTACCACCCCCGGCCGGTGGCATGCCCACCCGCCGCCCGACGGCGCCGGCATGCCTCGGAGGCCATCGGTGTCCGGCGACCCCGGCGACGACGCCGTCGGCCCTTCCCGAGGGACGACGGTCAGCCGCGGGAGAAGAACCCCCGGCGCCGGGGCTGCTGGGCGTGGACCGGCAGCGGGGAGGCGGGCTCGTCCAGGCGCCCCTCGGCCAGGGCCTGACCCATCGCCGGCCACACGGGCAGGCGCGGCATCAGCGTCATCTGCAGGGCGTGGTAGATATCGGGGTGCCCGTCCCAGGTGCGGGTCGAGGGCCGGCCCTGGGGGTCGAGCTCATGGGTCCACACCCCGGGCGCCTCGATGAGGTACTCCTCGGCGTAGTCGAGCCAGGAGCGGTAGCAGTGCTCGTAGAGCTCGACGTCGATCTCGCCGCGCCCGTCGTCGAGCAGCGCCTGCCGCAGGGCGGCCGCCGCGCTCACGCCCTCGCACACCACCCAGTGCATGCGCTCGCGCACCACCGGGCTGCCGGAGAAGTCCGTGGTGTAGACGAAGCCCGGGCCGCCGTCGACCCGCCAGCCATCGGTGCGCGCACGGTCGAACAGCTCCTCGGCCGCGCTGAGCATCCAGTCGGGCACGGGCAGTGAGCGGGCCACCAGGGCGCCGCGGGCCTGGACCGTCAGGCGCGACCACTCCAGGCCGTGACCCGGCGTCGCCCCGAAGGGCCTGAAGGGGTGGGCGGGCTCGTCGCGGTTGTAGTCCATCCGGGGCCGCCAGGCGGTGTCGTAGTGCTCCGGCAGGCGCCACTCATTGCCTCGGGCCTGGAGGTTGACCGCGAAGTCGATGATCTGGACGGCCCGCTCCAGCCAGCGGACATCCCCGGTGACGTCGGCGGTGGCCAGGTAGGCCTCAACCGTGTGCATGGCGGCGTTGATGCCCCGGTAGTCCTCGGGGTCGGTGAAGTCGGCGGCATAGGACTCGTTGGTCAGGCCGTAGCGCTCATCCCACCAGTAGCGGTCCTGGATGGCCATGGCATCCCGCAGGAGCTCATGGGCGCCGGGCCGGTCCGCGGCTGTGGCGGTGGCGGCGGCCAGCAGCACGAAGGAGTGCTGGTAGCCCTCCTTGCGCGCCTGGGGATCCACCGGAGTGCCCCGACCCTGCTCGTCGACCTCATGGTGCACGGCGCTGTGCCAGCCCCCGTTGTCATGATCGCGCAGGGCGGTGCTCAGGGCGTGCACGCCGTGGTCGGCGTAGCGCCGGCAGCCCGGGATGCCCATGAGAGCGCCCAGCGAGTAGCAGAAGGTCATGCGCCCGGTGATCCACAGCTCCACGGGATGGTTGGGGTCCACTGCGCCGTCGGCGCCGATCCATCCGAATCCCGCGGGCACGGCCGACGCCCTCGCATAGCGGAGCAGGGCGTGCGTCTCAGCGGCGAGCCAGCGATTGTGCTCAGGGGCGCCGAACCATCCAAGTCCCATTGGTCCTCCTCGACCAGATCCTCGCGTTGAGGACGGCGGCCGGCCAGGTGGTGGTGCGCCGTCGTCATCCGGCGGAAGGCTATCAGGAGGGGAGGTGCCTGTGTCCACCGCCACGTCCGGCCGGGAGCGCAGGCGGGCGACGTCGGGGAGCGGCGAGCGTGGCCGGGTGACGGGCGCCGGTTCGCGTCAACGACGAGGGTTCGCTCGGCGGCCGGCGATCGCCCAGTGCGTCGTCGTCGACGACGAGTGTTTGCGTAGACGACGAGCCTTTGCGTCAATCACCCCTGTGCGAACCCTCGTCGGATGACGCGAACCCTCGTCCGATACGCAGAGGCACGTTCACGGCGCCCCGGCCGCTGGCGACTGCCACTGGCTACCCCGCTCGGCGCCTCGACGAGTGCGCTGATCAGTCGTTAAGTCGATGGAGCCAGTAGCCGGGTTCGCGGCGGTCATGAGCGTAGGCAAGGATCAGGATCGCCTCCCGCTCCACGGCGTAGACGATACGGTACGGGTAACCGTGAACAGCCCTGCTGCGGATGACAGTGCCATCGCCAGCGGTTGTGAAGGGTGGTGCGGCGCTCGGCCAATCAGCGATGTCATGGCGGGCGCGCTGCGCCCGGTCGATGAGCGCGAGGCCCACTCCAGGCTCCTGCTCCTCATACCAGTGCACCGCAGCATCGAACTCGGCGACGGCTTCGGGATGCTCCAGCTGGGGCAGGGTCATGCGGTCAGTGAGGCCCGCAGCCGGGCGTAGTGCTCGTCAGCATCCACCACTTCGACGGAACCGGCGCGCACCTCGGCAAGTCGCCGGGTGGCCTCGGCCCGCCACACTGCATCGACCTCGCTCGTATCGGCTGCGCCATGAAGGCTCTCGAGCAGCGCATTGGCAACGACGGCGCGCTGATCGGCATCGAGCGCGAGAACGTCTCGGATCAGTGCCTGAGTGTCCGGTGCCATGTCTCCAAGCCTACGTCGGCCGGCCGGCGATCGCCCAGTGCGCCGTCGTCGACGACGTGAGTTCGCGTCAACGACGAGGGTTCGCGTAGACGACGAGACTTTGCGTCAATCGCCCCTGTGCTACCCCCAGTTCGATGACGCAAACCCTCGTCCGGTACGCAGAGGCACGTTCACGGCGCCCGGGGTGCTCGGCGAGGCAGGGATGAGGCAGGGGCGAAGGCGCTCTCGGGAACCGGCCCTCTAGATGAGCAGGCTGTCCGCGCGCGGCGCGTAGGCCTCGTCGAGCACCAGGCAGGCAGCGCCCACCGGGCCCACCTGCCGCCCCAGCGGTGAGGCCAGCATGCGGATCGGGGCGGGGGTGGCGTGAACCGCGTGCCGCGTCAGCAGCTCCTGAGCCGCGGGCTCCACCAGGGCGCGCATCTGATCCCAGTGCGGCCCGCCCACCAGGAGCGTGCGGATATCCAGCAGCTCGCTCCAGGGGATGATCGCCCTGGCGATCGACCGGCCCGCCTGGGCGAAGATCTCCCCCGCCCGCTCATCGCCCTGAGCGGCCAACCCGATGAGGCACTGGAAGGCGTCGTCGATCATCTGCGGGCCCTGGCCCCGATCCCCCGGCAGGCTGATCCCGGCGGAGCGGGCCAGCCGGACCATGACGAGCTCCCCGGCCGCCGCGCCCAGGCAGGCGCCCCCGCACTGACACCGCGGGCCTGCCGGATCGGCCGGGACATGGCCGGCCTCCCCGGCGTTCCCACCCTCCCCGCGCACCACCTCCGAGCCGAGCACCGTGGCCAGGGCCACCCCCGCGCCCACGTAGAGAAACGCGTAGTCGGCAGTGCCCGAGGCCGCGTCGCGCCAGGTGTGCGCCGTCGCCGCGGCGATGATGTCCTTCTCCAGCAGCACTGTGGCACCGGTCAGCTCAGCCAGTGCGCCGCGCAGCGGGATGCGGTGCCAGCCGGGGAGCAGTGGAGGGCTGACCGTGCCGGCCTCCTCATCCAGGGGCCCGGGGGCGGCTACCCCCACGCCGAGGAGGCGCTCGCGGGGCAGACCGGTCAGGCCGATCGCCGCCTCGATGCGGCTGGCCAGGTGCCGGGTGACGGCAGCGGGCTGGTCGGGCGAGGGCAGGGGCTCGTAGACCTCGGCGATCACCGCCCCGGACAGGTCGACGGCGACGATGCCCAGCCAGGCCGGGTCCAGGTGGACCCCCACCGCGAATCGCGCCGAGGGGTTGAGGCGGAGCCGCGTGCCGGGGCGCCCGCGCCCGCCCCGGGTCAGGGTTCCGGCCTCCTCGATCAACTGGGTGTCGAGCAGCTCCTTGACCACGTTGGAGACCGTCTGGGGGGCCAGGCGGGTGCGCCTGCCCAGCTGGGCGCGAGTGAGCCCCCGGCTGGAGCCGCGGATCGCCTCCAGGACCACGGCGCGGTTGAAGGAGCCGACCCGGGGGAGGTTGCTGCCGCGGCGCATGGCGTCTCCTTGCCCGGCCCTGCCGGGTCCTGTGGTTCTGGTCGATGGGTCCCGATCGATGCGGCCCACCTGGTCCGGCCGCGCGGGAACACCACCACACTAGATCATCGCTCCCCGCGCCCTGGGGGCGATGA
Source organism: Actinomyces slackii (assembly GCF_900637295.1). Classification (NCBI taxonomy): domain Bacteria; kingdom Bacillati; phylum Actinomycetota; class Actinomycetes; order Actinomycetales; family Actinomycetaceae; genus Actinomyces; species Actinomyces slackii. The sequence continues at coordinate 466,700 of NZ_LR134363.1, forward strand.
CGGCCCGGCGACGGCGGACCCCGGCGCCGGCCGACCTCGGCGCCACTCGCCCAGCCCCGCGCCACCCAGCCCCACACAGGTCACGATTCGATAACGATGCCCTTCCAGCATCTCAGCCCATTTTTTCTATTTGCTAGAGTTATTCACCTCACAGACTCAGCGCGGAGTCTGCGATCCCACAGGAGCGAAGGAGCCCCACCATGACCCCACCCCGAATCGCGCCGTGGTCGGCGCGCACGCCCATCAGCCGCCGCACCCTGCTGACCGCCGGCGCCATCACCGCGACCGCCCTGGCAGCAGGCTGCTCAAGATCCTCCTCATCGCGATCCGAGAACACCATCAAGGTCGCCTACCAGAAGACCTCCTCCTTCCACCAGCTCCACGACCTGCTGGAGAAGGTCAAGCCGGAGTTCGAGGCCGCCAACAAGGGCATCACCATCGAGCTGGTCCCCATCGAGGCCGAGCAGGACCAGTACTTCACCAAGCTCGCCCTCATGAACGGCTCGCCCTCCACCGCCCCCGATGTCATCTACGAGGACACCTTCCAGATCCGCTCCGACGCCGCCGCCGGCTACCTCCTGGCCATCGACGACTACGCCAAGGCCTGGGCGGACTGGGACGCCCAGTACCTCGACACCGCCAAGGAGGCCGGCCTGGGCGATGACGGCAAGCTCTACGGCATCCCCATGACCACCGACACCCGGGGCATCTACTTCAACAAGACGATCTTCTCCCAGGCCGGCCTGGCCGCCGACTGGCAGCCCACCACCTGGGAGGACATCCTCACGGCCGCGCGGGCCATCAAGTCCGCCGCCCCCGATGTCACCCCCCTCAACATCTTCGTGGGCAAGGCCGCCGGGGAGGCCACCACCATGCAGGGCTTCGAGATGCTGCTCTACGGCACCTCCAGCACCCTCTACGACGACGCCGCCAAGAAGTGGATCACCGGCTCCAAGGGCTTCGTGGACTCCCTGACCTTCATGAAGACGGTCTACTCCGAGGGCCTGGGCCCCTCCCTGGATGTGGCCCTGGACGCCACGGTCGGCTCGAAGATGTCCACCGAGCTCATCCCCCAGGGCAAGGTCGCCATCGCCATCGACGGCTCCTGGCTGCCGGGGACCTGGATGAGCAAGGAGAACGCCTGGCCCGAGTGGGAGCAGACCATCGGCCTGGCCAAGATGCCCACGCAGACCGGCCAGAAGCCGGGCTTCACCTCGATGTCCGGGGGCTGGACCCTGGCAGTGGGCTCCCAGAGCGCCAACCCCCAGGCCGCCTTCGACCTCATCGCCATGGCCCTGAACCGGGACAACGCCCTGAAGTACGCCACCGAGTCCTCCGGGATCACCCTGCGCAAGGACGTCGCCGAGGACGAGGCCTACCTGAGCTACAACCCCAGTTTCGAGTTCTTCTCCAGCCTCGTGGAGCACACCCACTTCCGCCCCACCACGCCGGACTACTCGCAGATCTCCTCCAACATCCAGGTGGCCTGCGAATCCGTCGCCTCAGGCCAGGCCACCCCGGAGCAGGCGGCCGCCACCTACGACGAGGCCCTCATCTCCCTGGTGGGCAAGGATGCCGTCCAGGCCGCCAATGGCTGACCAGCACTCCCCTGGCGCGAGAGCCGGGGCGGGCGGTGCCGGATCCGGCATCTCGGCCCGCCCCGGCCGGGCGGTGGTGCGCATGCTCCCGCTCCTGCCCGCCGTCGCACTGCTGGCGGCCTTCCTGGCCGGGCCCATCATCTACTCGCTCTACGGCTCACTGACCAACTCGGCCCTGACCGGCTACCGCGCCGCCAACCCCGAGTTCGTCGGGCTGGACAACTATGCGGCCCTCCTGTCCGACGCGAACTTCCTGTCCTCGATACTGCTGACGGTGGTCTTCGTGGGGGCCTCGGCCGTCGTCGGGCAGAACGTCCTGGGCATGGCCCTGGCCCTGCTCATGCGCCATGCGGCCCGCCCCTGGCCCTCGATCGTGGGCGGCATCGTCGTCACCGCCTGGGTGCTGCCCGAGATCGTGGCCGCCTTCGCCTGCTACGCCTTCTTCTCCCCCAGCGGCACGCTCAACTCGCTGCTGGCCGCGGTCGGATTGGAGGGGCCGTCCTGGCTGCTGACCATGCCGATGACCGCCGTCATCCTGGCCAATGTCTGGCGCGGGACCGCCTTCTCCATGATGGTCTACCACGCCGCCCTGGCCGAGGTCCCCCCGGAGGTCATCGAGTCGGCGCAGATCGACGGCGCCTCTGGCCTGCAGAGCTTCACGCGGATCACCCTGCCCATGATCCGCCGCTCGATCGCCACCAACCTCATGCTCATCACCCTCCAGACCCTGGGCGTGTTCACCCTCATCTGGGTCATGACCGGCGGGGGCCCGGGCACCTCCAGCTCCACTCTGCCGGTGCTGGCCTACCAGGAGGCCTTCAAGTTCTCCCAGGTGGGCTACGGGACCGCGATCGCCACCGTGACCCTGGTGGTGGGCGCGATCTTCTCCATCGTCTACATCAGGGTCCTCAAGCCGGAGGTGGACTGACATGAGCTCGCAGCTGTCCCTGTCCTCGCCCCGACGGCGCGCCACCCGCGCGGCCGCCACACTCGTCCTGGCCCTGGCCGGAGCCTGCTTCCTGCTTCCCATGGCCTGGATCGTCCTGGCCGCCGTCAACCCGAGGGCCACCCTGGCCGTGGAGCTTCCCAGCGCCTGGACGACGTCGAACTTCACCGAGATCCTCACCGTCCAGGACACGTTCCGCCCGCTGTGGAACTCGGCGCTGATCTCCCTGGGGACGGCGGGGCTGACGGTGCTGGTCGCCATCCTGGCGGCCTACCCGCTCTCCCGCTTCGAGATGCGCTTCCACAGGCCCTTCATGTACACGATCCTGTTCGGCACCTGCCTGCCGATCACGGCCATGATGGTGCCGGTCTACGCCCTGTTCGTCTCCATGCACATGCTCGACTCCATCGCCGGCACCGTGGCCTTCATGGCGGCAGCCGCCCTGCCCATGGCGATCTGGATGATGAAGAACTTCATGGACTCCGTGCCGGTCTCCCTGGAGGAGGCCTCCTGGGTGGACGGCGCCTCGGGCATGCAGGCGCTGTGGCACATCGTGGTCCCCCTCATGAAGCCGGGGATCGCCGTGGTCTTCATCTTCGTGTTCACCGGGGCCTGGGGGAACTTCTTCGTCCCCTTCGTCCTGCTCTTCTCCCCCGAGAACCAGCCGGCCGCCGTGGCCATCTACAACTTCTTCGGCACGCATGGCGCCATCGCCTACGGCCGACTCGCCGCCTTCTCCATCTTCTACTCGGCTCCTGTTCTCCTGCTCTACGTCCTTGTGCAGCGGCGCAGCGGTGGCGGATTCGCCATGGCCGGCGCCGTCAAGGGCTGAGGCGGGACCAGAAGCGGGAAAGGACCCCCATGCACACCAATCCGCAGCTGACCGAGCAGCGCGCCGCCCGCACCCTGGAGCAGCGCATCATCCCCGCGATCCACACCGCCGTCGAGCCCCTGGAGCTGAGCGCCTGGAGCACTGAGGAGCCGGTCCCCTTCAGCCAGGCCGCCCAGCAGGACTACCGGCCCATCGCCGTGGGCGCCCCCTGGGGCCCGCCGTGGTCCACCACGTGGCTGCACGCCACCGGCTCGGTGCCCGCCGGGTGGAGGCAGCGGGAGGGCTGCGCCGTCGAGCTCGTCGTCGACCTGGGCTTCACCACCACCCAGCCCGGCTTCCAGGCCGAGGGTCTGCTGCGCCGGGCGGATGGCTCGGCCATCAAGGCCGTCTCCCCGCGCAACCAGAGCGCCTCATGGTCCGGGGAGCCCGACGCCGTCGACATCTACATCGAGGCCGCCGCCAACCCGGATGTGGCCGGCGGGTTCGGATTCGCCCCCACGCCCTACGGCTACCGGGAGACGGCGGGAAGCGAGCCCCTCTACACGCTGCGCCGGGTCGACCTCGCCCTGCGGGACCTGACCGTGTGGGAGCTGGCCCAGGACCTGACCGTCCTGCTTCAGCTGGCCGCCGCCCTGCCCCTGGACTCCACGCGCCGGGCCCGCATCGACCTCGCCCTGGAGCGGGCCATTGACGAGGTCGATCCCCTGGACATCTCCGGGACCGCGGCCGCGGCCCGCGCCCGGCTGGCCGGGGTCCTGGCCAGCCCCGCCCACGCCAGCGCCCACCATGTCATCGCCACCGGGCACGCCCATATCGACTCGGCCTGGCTGTGGCCGGTGCGCGAGACCGTGCGCAAGTGCATCCGCACCTTCTCCTCGGTGCTGGCCCTCATGGAGGAGGACCCGGACTTCGTCTTCGCCTGCTCCTCGGCCCAGCAGTACGCCTGGGTCAAGGAGCATGATCCCGGGCTCTACGAGCGCATCCGCCAGCGCGTGGCCGAGGGCCGCTTCATCCCCGTGGGGGGCATGTGGCTGGAGGCGGACACCAATATGCCCGGCTCGGAGGCCATGGCCCGCCAGATGATCGAGGGCAAGTCCTTCTTCCTGGCGGAGTTCGGGGTCGAGACCCTGGATGTGTGGCTGCCGGACTCCTTCGGCTACACCGGCTCGCTTCCCGGCATCATCAGGGCCGCCGGATCGCGCTGGTTCCTGTCCCAGAAGCTGTCGTGGAACGACACCGACGCCATGCCCCACCACACCTTCACCTGGGAGGGCATCGATGGCTCCCGGGTGCTGACCCACTTCCCCCCGGTGGACTCCTACAACTCGGCTCTCAGCGTCTCCGACCTGCTCCACGCCGAGGCCAATTTCAAGGAGAAGGCCGTGGCCTCCTCCTCCATCGTCCCCTTCGGCTACGGCGACGGCGGAGGCGGCCCCACCCGCGAGATGCTCGCCGCCGCCCGGAGATTCGCCGACCTGGAGGCGGTGCCCACCGTTGAGCAGGCCAGCCCCAACACCTTCTTCGAGCGCACCGAGGCCGATCAGGAGACCCAGGGCGGGCTGCCGGTGTGGAGCGGGGAGATGTACCTGGAGTTCCACCGGGGCACCTACACCTCCCAGCTGCGCACCAAGCAGGGGAATCGGCGCAGCGAGCACCTGCTGCGCGAGGCCGAGCTGTGGGCGGCCACCGCCGCCGTGCGCCAGGGCGCGGACTACCCCTACGAGCTGCTCAAGGACTGCTGGCGCACGGTGCTGCGCAATCAGTTCCACGACATCCTGCCCGGCACCTGCATCGGCTGGGTCTACCAGCGAACCGAGGCCGAGTACGCCCAGGTGGCCGCCGATCTTGAGGCCGTCATCGACAGCTCCGCCGCCGCGCTGGTCGGCCAGGGCTCCCAGGAGCTCTGCCTCAACGCCGCCCCGTCCCCGCGCGACGGCGTGCCCTCCTTGGGGATCGGCCCCGCCACCGCCTGGGAGGGCGACGGCGTGGTCATCGAGCAGGACGAGGGCACCACGGTGCTGGACAACGGCCTGCTGCGGGTGACCATCGACGGGGCGGGCCTCATCGTCTCCCTGGTGGACCTGGAGGCCGGGCGCGAGGTCCTGGCCGAGGGCCAGGCCGCAGGGCTGCTCCAGCTGCACCGGGACCTGCCCCGCCAGTGGGATGCCTGGGACATCGACCGGGAGTACCGCAACACGGTCGAGGATGTCACCGGCGTCAGCGACCTGTCGGTGGAGCGCCGGGGCGCCCAGGCCGTGGTGCGCCTGAGCCGGCCGCTGGGCCAGGACTCCAGCGTGGCCCAGGAGATCCGCCTGTCGCCGGGCTCCAAGCAGGTGGTGCTGGACCTCGACATCGACTGGCATGAGCGGCAGAGGCTGCTCAAGCTCGCCTTCCCCCTGGATCTCAAGGCCGATGCCTCCACCGCCGAGATGCAGTTCGGGCATGTCTCGCGGCCCACCCACCAGAACACCTCCTGGGATGCGGCCCGCTACGAGATCTGCGCCCACCGCTGGATCCATGTGGGCGAGGAGGGCTACGGCGTCGCCGTGCTCAATGACTCGACCTACGGCCATGACGTGACCCGGGGCGTGGACCGCCTGGGCCGGCCGACGACGACGGTGCGCCTGTCCCTGGTGCGCGCCCCGCTCTTCCCCGACCCCCAGGCCGACCAGGGCCGCCACCGCCTGAGCGTGGCCCTGCGACCGGGCGCCGAGATCGGCCAGGCGGTCACGGAGGGCTACGCCTTCAACCTCCCCCGGCGCACCGTGCTGGGCGGCCGGGAGGTCGAGCCCCTGGTGGAGGTCGAGGGGCTGGGAGTCGTCGTCGAGGCGGTCAAGCTCGCCGAGGACCGCAGCGGCGATGTCATCGTGCGCCTCTACGAGTCCCGAGGGGCTCGCACCCGCGCCACGCTGAGCGCCGGCTTCCCCGTGGAGGGCATCGAGGCGGTGGATCTGCTGGAGCGGCCGGATCAGGGCGCCGGGGCGCAGCTGGAGGCCGGAGACGGGCAGAGTGCCGGGGACGCCGGGGACGCCGGGGACTCGGTGTCCTTCGAGCTCAGGCCCTTCCAGATCCTCAGCCTGCGCCTGCGCCGCTGAGGGCCTGGACGCGCCGGCGGGCTCAGCTGGGCCAGGCGGACTCCGCTTGGCCCAGCGCCTCCTTGGCCGTCACCTCGCCGGAGAGCCACTGGGTCAGGCCCTTCCACAGAGCGCCCGTGCCCACGTCGACGGGCATGCGGTCCGAGGCGTCGATCCGCATCGTGGTCTCGCGGGACTGCAGGGTCACAGTGGCCTGGCGCGCCACCGCCGAGGGAATGGTCGAGGCATCCACTCCGCGGTTGGCGGTGGCCACGCCCCCCAGCTCCACCCGGGCCTGGGCCCACCGGTCCGTGCTGAGATAGGTCAGGACCGCCTCCTGGGCCGGCCCCCGGGAGAAGGCCAGCACATAGTCCGTTCCCACCATGACGGCGTCGGAGTTCTCCTGGCTATCGGGGACGGTGAAGGCGGTCACCGTGTTGGAGGTGTCCACGGCGGCGCCGCTGGGAGCCAGGGCGCCGGTCCGGTCGGTCCCCTCCTGCGCCGAGGCGGTGGTCTGGGGCGCTCCGGGAACGGTCGCCGTGGTCGTGCCCGAGGCGTCGGCGACAGCCGTGCCCGCCGGCAGCTGGCCCTCGAAGGAGGAGGAGGCGTGCAGCATGAGGCAGCGGCCCTCGACCAGGGCCGCACCGGCGTCCTCGGGGGTCATCGCCAGGGCTCCCTCGCGTCCACCCAGCACATGGCCCGGGGCCAGCACCAGGGACTCGACCTCCTCCAGCGCGCCCACCGCCGCGGAATCGTCCACCGGGATCTTGTGCTCCCACCAGGCGTCATAGGTGCCGGGCCCCTGCGTGGCCAGGAGGGCCTCCTCCAGCCAGTCGGTCATGACCCAGCCGGTGGCCTCGCCGTCGGCCACGCCCAGGCACCAGGGGGCCACGGCCCCGTCGGGGTGATCGGCGCGGATCCGCTTGGTCAGGGCCTGGAGCTCGGCCCAGGTGGTGGGGACCTCGTAGCCGGCCTGGGAGAAGGCCTGCGGGGAGTACCAGATCAGGGACTTCACCGAGGCCATGAGCGGGGCCGCGTAGGGCACGGAGTCGTAGGTGCCCGCCTGGGCCCACTGGCGGTCCCAGCCCAGCTCCACGTTGGCGTTGACCGCCTCGGGCAGGGGCTGGACGACGCCGGTGTCCACCATCTCGGTCACGAGCCCCTGTTGGGGGATGATCGCCAGATCCGCCAGCGCCTGGTGGCGGTCCTTCGCCGCCGGCGTGGCACCGCTGGCCGTGGCGGTGTCCGCCCCCGAGGCGGCCAGCAGGTCGGCCTCCAGGGAGGTGGAGCCGGTGTGGACGACGTCAATTCCCGTGCATCCCTCGAAGCGCACCAGCGAGGCCTCGAAGCGCTCGGCCTCCACGCCGGTGAAGGCCGAGACCACGGTGACCTGATCGCCGTCGAAGGTCCCGTAGACCTCGTAGGGGGTGCAGGCCTCGGCCGGGGAGTCGGGCCCGGAGCAGCCGGCCAGGCCGGCGCAGGCCATCATGAGGGCCAGGCCGGCTGCCAGGGGGCCGCTCCGGGCGCGGATCCGGGATGGGGGAGGGAGGGGAGTCATGAGATCTGCCTTGCTCTTTCCACGAGTGCATCCAGGACGGCGGCGCAGCCATCGGACCACACCGGCGCTGTCAGGAGGTTGCCGCGGTCTCGCACCCACTGGGGGGCGCTGCCCATGACGGCGCCCACCCCGGCCCACTCGATCATCTCGACATCATTACTGCCGTCGCCCACGGCCAGGGCGCGGGCGGGCTCCAGGCCCAGACGGGCCGTGAGGGCCTCCAGGGCGGATGCCTTGGTCACCCCCTGGGGGGCCACATCCAGCCAGGCTGTCCAGCCGATGGCGTAGGTCACGGAGTGCAGGCCCGATTCGGCGACCAGGGCGCTGAACTCCTCGACGCCCATGCCGGGGGCGCGCAGCACCACGCGGGTCACCGGCCGGGAGCACAGCTCCTCCATGGAGACCACCTCCTGGCCCTCGATGAGCTCCCCGTCGGGGAAGGGCCGGGAGACCTTGAAGCCGCCGCCGGGAACCTCCACGGCGGCGATCCCGTCGGGAATGGCCTCCAGGAGGGCGGCGATGGCCGGGCCGGGGTCGAAGGTGCGCTGGTCGACGACCTCGTAGCCGCCGGGGGCATCGGGCTCCAGCCTCACGGTCAGGGCGCCGTTGGCGCAGATCATCCAGCCGCTGGTCAGGCCCACATGCCGGGCCACCGGCATGGCGGCCTGGACGCCGCGGCCGGTGGAGATGACGACGGGGACCCCGTAGGCGCGCAGGCGGGCGATGGAGGCCATGACCCGCTCGGAGACGCAGCCGTCCATGTCCAGGATGGTGCCGTCGACATCCAGCGCCACCAGGGTCCTGGAGTCGGGGGCCAGGGGCGCGCCGCCGGCGGCCTCCAGGGCGTCGAGGTCGGCGATCCGGTCCTGGACCAGGCCGTGGTACTCCTCATGCCCGGGCCGACGGCGCAGCAGGGCGCCGGGGTGCTCGCTCGAGCCTCCCAGTCCCAGCTGCGGCACCAGGGGCTGACCGGAGGGCTGGATGGGATCGTCGACGGCGGGCACCGCGGTCTGCCGCGCGGGCCGCGCGGGATTCTCAGCATTCTCAGCCCCGGGCTCTGCGCCCTCCGGCAGGCTGGTGGCGAGGCCGCCGTCGGCGGTGGGCACGGCCATGGCCTCAGGCCCCGGCCGCCGTGATGGCCTCCAGGCCGCCCAGGTAGGGCCGCAGCCCCTCCGGGACGCGCACCGAGCCGTCCGGGAGCTGGTGGTTCTCCAGGATGGCGACCATCCACCGGGTGGTGGCCAGGGTTCCGTTGAGGGTGGCCACGGGGGAGGTGCCGCTCTCGCGGCGCTCGCGCACGGCCAGGCGGCGGGCCTGGAAGGTGGTGCAGTTGGAGGTGGAGGTGACCTCCATCCAGCGCTCCTGAGTGGGCAGCCAGGCCTCGCAGTCGAACTTGCGGGCCGCTGAGGATCCCAGGTCCCCGGCGGCGGTGTCGATGACCCGGTAGGGCAGCTCGACCAGGGCCAGCATCTCCTCCTCCAGGGCCAGGAGGCGGGCGTGCTCCTCGGTCGCCTCCTCGGGGCGGCAGTAGGAGAACATCTCGGCCTTGTTGAACTGGTGGACGCGGATGATGCCGCGGGTGTCCTTGCCCGCGGCCCCGGCCTCGCGCCGGTAGCAGGTGGACCAGCCCAGGTAGCGCCGCGGACCATCCGACAGGTCGAGGATCTCGTCGGCGTGGTAGCCGGCCAGGGCGACCTCGGAGGTGCCGGTCAGGTAGAGGTCGTCGGCGCCCAGGTGGTAGATCTCATCGCTGTGGGCGCCCAGGAACCCGGTGCCGCCCATGACCTGGGGGGTCACGAGGGTGGGGGTGGTCATGGGGGTGAATCCGTGGTCCAGGGCCCGGTCCAGGGCAGCGGTCATGAGGGCCAGCTCCAGGCGCATGCCCCAGCCCTTGAGGAAGTAGAAGCGCGAGCCGGAGACCTTGGCGCCGCGCCGGGTGTCGATGATGTCCAGTCCCTCGCCCAGGGCCAGGTGGTCGGCGGGGGTGAAGCCCTCGGCGGCGAAGTCGCGCGGCTGGCCGCCCTCGTGGCGCAGCACGACGTAGTCCTCCTCGCCTCCGGTGGGGGCGCCGTCGATGAGGTTGTGGAACTGGCCGGCCAGCTCATCGAGGGCGGCGGCGGCCTCGGCGGCGGCGGCCTCGGCGGCCTTGACCCTCTCGGCGAGCTCCTTGGCCCGGGCCAGGACGGCGGGGCGCTCCTCGGGCGAGGCCTTGCCCACTGACTTCGAGACGGTCTTCTGCTCGGCGCGCAGGGACTCGAAGGCGCCCAGGGAGGCGCGGCGGGACTCGTCCGCGGCCAGGATCCGGTCCACCAGGGCGACGTCGGCGCCGCGGGCGCGCTGGCTGGCGCGGAAGGGCTCGGGGTTGTCACGAAGCGCGCGGAGGTCGATCATGGGGCCGAGTCTATCCAGATCGGCCCCTGCCCTCAGCCGGCACAGGGCCGGGCGGGCGGCTCAGGCGGTTGCGGAGCGCCCGAGGTGCTGGTCGCGGTAGGCGATCCAGGCCGCCCTGACCTGCGCTGCTGTGGCGGCGGGGTCCCAGATGTCCTCGCGCTCCAGCCAGCGGACCAGGTCCTCGACCTGCTCAGGGGTCGCCTCCTCCCGGGCGTCGCGCAGGATCGTGATGGCGGTCTCGGTGTCGAGGTGCTGGGTGACGATGCCGCAGACCCCCTCCAGGACCCGGAGCAGGACCCCGGCGGACAGGTTCGCCCGCTGGGAGTAGGCCTGCCAGGCCTGGGCCAGGGAGGTGGTCAGCGTCCAGGAGTCCTGGGGCGGTGCCCCGGCGGCTTCGAGCTGCCGCCGTCCGGTGATGTGGTCGGCGATCGCCCGGCGATCCGCCGGCGTTGCCCTGACCCCGGTGAGGATGTCCTCGATGAGGGAGGCGGTGTGGGCCAGATCCGGGGTGCTGCTCGCGCTCACAGCGGCCTGCGCCTGCCGTCGGCAGTCAGGGGATGAGCCTGTCAGGACGGAGTGCTGTGGCATGGGTGAATTCCTTGTCCTCGAGACACTCTGGTCGACGGCGGCCGGCGACATGGTCGCCGCCACCGCCAGCACGACTATGTCACGGGAGTATAAATATTTCCACTCCCAAGGAATAACTGTCCGCTCCCCGGTCCCCCGCCCTGACTCCCCGGCGGTGAGTCCCGGTGATGCTGTGAGGGCCAGGCCGGGTGGCCTGGCCCTCACAGCATCGCCGGGCGGTTGTCGGGACGGGGCGGTGCCCCGACCCGCCGCCTCAGCGCGCGGGCAGGGCGCGCTGGCGGTCGCGGGCGGCGAAGGCCAGCCGCAGGGCGTAGAGCTCCTTGACGGAGGAGGCGACCTCGTCGTCGGGCATGAGGGCGCTGACCCTCATGAGCAGGCGGGTGCGCAGCCCCGGGGGCTGGGGCGCCGCGCTCTCACCGAGCAGGTGGATGAGCAGGTCGGCCGTCTGGTCGGGGTCGGAGGGATCCTCGCCCGTGAGCACGCCCGGGGCGTCGGCGGAGCTGCGGCGGATGAGGTGGAGGGCGTCATTGGTCTCGACAACCAGCCGGACCAGGCGCTCGCGCCGGGTGAGCCGATCCGCGGGGAGCATCACCCCCGGGTGGAGCCTGGTCACCTCGCGCCACAGGGGCTCGACGATATCGGTGCCCACGCTCGTGGCCAGCGCCGACTGCCCCTCGACGACGATGGTGCGGATGCCGCCCACCGCGATCATGCCCAGCAGGAAGGCGATGGTCGCCAGGAACAGCTGCCTGTGCACGGCGTCGTAGTCGGAGCCGACGCTCTCCAGCAGTGCGAGCCAGCCGACCACGACATAGCCCACGGCGGTGACGACCGAGCAGATCCCCAGGATGAGTGAGATCCGGGCGAGAAGCGGCTGCTGGCCCCGCATCAGCGCCCGGACGCAGCCGTAGCCGCAGGCGATGGCCGTGACCGCGATGGTCGTGTCGAACAGGCCGTAGTAGAGGAGGATCGCCGGGGAGCGGCCGGCCTCCGTGTAGGGGTACAGGCTCCCGTCGGACTGAAGCGGCATGAGCCAGAACAGCGCGCACTGCAGGATCCCGACGGCGCCCGCCAGCCACCAGTAGCGACGGGCCGCGCGCCGGGTGATGGAGGTGCGCCGGAAGGTCAGGACGAGGATGATCACCGTGGTCATGGTGACCAGGAAGATCAGGCGCTTGATCAGGTCGATGACCGGAACGTCCCCGAGAACACTGGTGCTTTCCCGCAGAACCGCCGATATGAGCATGGTGGCGGCGGCCCAGCGCAGCAGGACCGTGCGCGGCCCGCGCCCTTTGTGCAGCACCAGGACCACGAGGAGTAGGGCAACGGCGACGCCGACAACGATGAGAGAGGTGATGGAACCCGGCATAGGCCTCGTGCGCTTTCTAGGAGAAGGGATGATCAGCGCCGCGAGCGCGGGGGTTCGCGGCGGCTAGGGCCACACCGACCCACACCGACATCGTACAGATTCTCACGGCCTGTGGGCCCTGGCAGCGCGTCCTGACAGGAAGTCGAGCAGGTCGGAGCCGCGAATCCTGCGGTTGAGCTCGAGCATGAGGCGAGTGGCGGTGAGCTCGGCACGCCGCTCCTGCGGGGTGTCGAAGGTTGTCCGGTAGCTCGCGGCGCTCCGCTCGGCGCAGACATCCCCGTGCAGGACGTGCGCGAGCTCATGGAGGATGGTCTGGGTGCAGTTGAGCGGGGCCAGCCGAGGGTCGTAGTAGACCTTGGCGGCGCTGCCGACCGAGACCGTCAGGCCGTTGACCTCGGCGCTCCGAATCCCCTCGGGGATGGGCGCGATGACCACGCGCATGCCGCGCAGGCGGCCGATCGCCTCCCCCAGGCTCTGCACGGTGGGGCGCTCGGGCCAGTCGATGCTGCTCAGGGCGTCCCGCTGATCCTGGAGGTCCTGGCGCTCCTCCATGTCCTGGGCTGCGCTCACTGCCATCACATCTCCCGGTCCTGGGCGGGGTCGTCCAGCTGCTCGCTGCGGCGGGCGAGCTCCACGATGGCCCGGATGCTCGCCAGGGCCTCATCGCTGAGCCCGTGGACCCGCATGGCCACCATCCGCTCCTGGGGCGTCAGGCGCTCCTGGCCGGGCTCGTCCTCCTCGGAGTCGGTGAAGTAGGACAGTGGCACGCCGAAGGCATCGGCCAGGGCGCGCAGGTGCTGCAGCCGGGGGTTCTTGGCCTGACCGGTGCGCAGCTGGTGCAGATAGCTCACGGACATCGTCGCGATGCCCCGCTCCTCCATGCGCGCCGTGATCTCCTGAAGGGTCACCGGCCGCCGCAGAGGACCGCCGGTCTGCGCGAACAGCTCTTCGAGCCGTTGGGCAATACTCACGATGGACTCCCTACTGTGTCGGGCTCGTGTTGGGATCGGGCTGGCACAGGTCGGCTGATGAGGCCGGGCGATGGCCCCAGGCTACCGGCTGGGAGCGGTCGAGGGCGAGGATGAGGCACGGATCCCGCCGTCTCGCCGGGCGGGCCCGGCCCCTCGGACTGGGCTCATCACAACATGAGCGTGATATCACCTGTGAAAGCAATCTGATTGATGGGGGATGGCCTATAGTTCTCGTCTGTAAGGAGAACCTCCAGAACCCTTCGCTATCGCTTGTCACGTACCTTCTTGACCTCAACCACAGGATTGCCCTCATGCCCACCTCCAGCCTTCCCTCCTTCTCCCAGCTCAGAGCCTTCGTCGCCCTGTGCGACCACCAGCACTTCGGCGAGGCCGCCGCCACTCTCGGGGTCAGCCAGCCCAGCCTCTCCCAGGCCATCACCGCCCTGGAGAAGCGCGTGGGCGGGGAGCTCGTTGAGCGCACCACCCGCCGGGTGCTGGTCACGCCCCTGGGCGAGACCCTTCTGCCCTACGCCCGCGACGCCGTCCTGGCCGCCGAGTCCTTCAACGAGGCGGTCACCAACCAGGGCGCCGCCCTGACCGGCTCCATGCGCCTGGGGATCATCCCGACCTTCGCCCCCTACCTGGCCCCGGTCCTCCTCGACGGCCTGGCCGCCACCCTGCCCCAGATGACGCCCGAGCTGCGCGAGATGGTCACCGGCGACATCCTGGAGCTGCTCAACCAGGGGCGCCTGGACGCCGCCGTCATCTCCATCGACGTCGACCTGCACCGCTCCACGGCCATCCCCATGTTCGACGAGCCCCTGGTCGTCCTGGTCTCCGCCGACCACCCCTGGGCGGGGCGCGAGGACGTGACCACCGAGGAGCTCGACTCCCAGCCCATCCTCCTGCTCGACGAGGGCAACTGCCTGCGCGAGCAGACCCTGGCCCTGTGCCAGCGCTATGGCTCCACCCCGCCGGTTGCCGTGGCCACCACCCTGTCCACCGTCATCCGCATGGTGGCGCATGGCACCGGCATCACGATCATCCCCGAGGGCGCGCTGCGCATGCTGCCCCCGCAGGAGAACTACGCCATCGCGCGCTTCGCCGACCCGGGCCCGGTGCGCCGCATCGGCCTGGTGCACCGCACCTCCTCCTCGCGCGGCGCGGACTTCGCCCAGCTCGCCGAGATCATCACGACCCTGGTCAAGGACGCCGATCTGCCGATGCGGCCCATCGAGGACTGATCGGCCCGGCAGGGGCGGGGCCCTGTGGCCTCATGGCCTCCTGACCCGCACGGCCCCCGCCTGCAGGCGCACCCGCACGCCCCGGCAGGGCGGCAGCAGATCGCCGTCGACCTCCACCAGGGCCGGCGCGCCCAGGCGGACCGTGATCCCGCTCCCCCGGCGCTGGACCACCCGACCGGTGGCGCGCTCGGGATCGGCGTAGGCGGCCGCGTAGGGCGGCAGCACCTGGCGGGCCAGGGAGCTCCACCCCACGATCCCGGCCACGGTGTCGATGGCGGCGATATCGAGCAGGCCGTCGTCGACCCGGGCGCCGGGCAGCAGCGTGATGCCGGCCGGCAGGCGCCCCCCGTTGGCCACCAGGAGGCTGCGGGCCGTCAGCCTCTCAACCCTGACTCGCGGATCCCCTGACCGGCCTCCTCGCACCGGGGCCGGGCGCTCATCGAGGCTGAGCACCAGGTCCATGCGCGGATGCCGCAGGTTCTCCATGGCGGCGACGGCATAGGCCCCCCATCCGATGCGCGCCTTGAGGCCCGGTCGCGTCGAGGCCACCAGGCCCGCGTCGAAGCCGACGCCGGCCACCACCATGCAGGCGTGCTCGCCCCCCAGCGTGGGGCGAGCCCAGCCGCCCGGAGGGGCCAGGCCGGCGAAGCCCTCCTGGGCGTCGTCGGCCTGAGTCGAGACCCAGGCCAGATCGCAGGGGCGGGCCTGCCCCGATGCGGCGATGCGGACGATCCTGGCCGGGTCGGCCAGCGGGATGCCCAGGTTGCGGGCGGCCAGATTGGCGGTTCCCAGGGGGGCCACCCCCATCTCGACGCCGGTGCCCGCCAGACCGGCCGCCACCGAGCGCACGGTGCCGTCGCCGCCCGCGGCCACCACGAGCCGCGCGCCACTGGCCACGGCCAGGCGGGCCTGCCCGGCCCCGGGCTCAGCGGCGGTGGTCTCCAGCCAGTGCGGGGTGTAGCCGGCCTCGCGCAGCGCTGCGGAGAGCTGCCCGCGCATCGTCGCGGTGGCTCGGCGCTTGGAGGGGTTGATGACGATGCAGGCCGTCGGGCGCGCAGACCGCGATCGGCTCCCCGGCGTGCCGGCATCCTGCGCCCCGCTCATCCTCCAAGGCTATCTGCCGGAGCAGCGCTGCGCCCGGGCGCCTCCATGGGGAGGACTGGGCCGGTCACAGGGCCCGGCCCTCCAGGACATCGGCCACCCAGGAGCGCGCCACCACGAAATCCTTGTCGGAGGTGCCGGCCAGCACGGTCACGGGACGGGCGTCCAGGCGAGGGTAGGAGCCCAGGAACCGCACCATCGGGCAGGTGCGGTGCAGGCCGATGAAGGCCGCCTGGACGCGCTCCTCACGCACATGCCCCTCGATGTCCAGGGAGAAGCGGTAGCGGCCCAGGGAGTCGCCCACCGGGCGCGACTCGATGCGCGAGAGGTTGACCCCGCGGGCGCTGAACTGCTCGAGCATGTTGAGCAGGGCGCCGGAGTGGTTATGGGGGAGCTGGACCATGAGGGTGGTCTTGTCGGCGCCGCTGGGTTCCCCCACCCGGCCCGGCCGGGTCACCTTGACGAAACGCGTGACCGCGTCGGGGTTGTCGGCCACTCCCCCGGCGATGACCTCCAAGCCGTAGGTCTGGGCGGCCAGGGCGTTGCACAGCACCGCCTGATAACCGGCCTCCTCGCCGTTGGCCAGCGCCTGGGCGGGGGCGGAGGTGGAGGTGCCGGCCACATAGCGGGCCTCCGGCAGGTTGTGGTGGACCCAGCCGCGGCACTGCGCCCAGGCGTGGGGGTGGGTGGAGATCCCGGTGACGTCCTCCAGTCGGGTGCCGGGGCGGCCGGCCAGGACGAAGGTGATCGGGACGGCCATCTCCGCGGTGATGACCAGCGGGGTGGAGGCCACGAGGTTGTCCAGGGTGGCGTTGACACCGCCCTCCACGGAGTTCTCCATGGGGACCACGGCGGCCTCAGCGGCCCGCGAGCGGACCCGGTCCAGGGCGGTGGGCACGTCCTGGCAGGGGTCGAGCTCGACATTGAGGGGGGCGACCTGCCGCAGCGCCATCTCGGTGAAGGTGCCGGCGGGGCCGAGGAAGGACCAGAGGGGAGCATCCGTCATGGACTCAGCGTAGCCCGTGTCCACCGTGACCACTTCTCAGCCTCGAGGCATCCGGGCGCATTCGTGTTCCCGCAGGTCAGCGGCATGTGCTGCCAGGAGGTGGGGGCGCGCCGGGCGTCAAAGGCGGTCACGGTGGGCGCCTCGCTAGGCTCGGGGCCATGACGACCTTCCGCAAGCACGACGACGGACCGGTCTCCACCCGGCTGGAGGCCCAGGGGCTGCGGTGGCTGGCTGAGGCGATGGAGACGGGCGGCGCGCATGTCGTCCCGGCCACCACGGGACCCGGCTGGCTGGAGGAGCCGCGGCTGCCCACCACCGGGGTCACGGCCCAGGCCGCGGAGAGCTTTGGCCGGGCGCTGGCCCTCACGCATGCCGCGGGAGCCCCCGTCTACGGGGCGGCCCCTCCCGGCTGGAACGGTCGCGACCAGATGGGGCGCTCGAACATCCAGTTGGTCCAGGACTCAGCGCCCCGGCGCTGGGGGGAGTTCTACGCCGAGGACCGCATCGGCTTCTACCTGGGCCCGGCCCGGGACAACGGCTCGATCAGCGCCTCCGGGGCGCGGATCATCGAGCGCCTGTGCTCGGCGCTGGCCGATGGGCGCCTCGATGCCGAGGAGCCGGGGCTCGTGCGCGCCGGGGCGCCCGGGCGAGCCGGAGCCACGGGGCCGTCCGGGCCAGCGGGGCCAGCAGAGCCAGCAGCGCCGGCAGCGCCGGCCGTGGTCTCCCGCACCCACGGGGACCTGTGGTGCGGCAATGTGCTGTGGGTGCCGGTGGAGGCCACGGCCGACTGGGCCCCCGAGCGGGCCGGCTGCGGGCCGGCGGAGTCCGCCGGCTCCAGGGCCGGCGTCGTCGGGGTGCTGATCGACCCCATGGCCCAGGGGGCGCATGCCGAGACTGACCTGGCGGCGCTGGGCGTGTTCGGCCAGCGGCATCTGGAGCGGATCTATGCGGCCTATGACGAGGTCTCGCCGCTGTCCGAGGGCTGGCGCGAGCGCGTGGGCCTGCACTCCCTGCACATCCTCATGATTCACGCCTATCTCTTCGGCGGCGGCTATGGGGCCGAGGCGGTCAGCGTGGCCCGCTCCTACGTGTAGGAGCGGGCGCCCACCGCCCCCTGGTGGCGGCGGGCACCACCCGTAGGCTGATCTCATGAGACCTTCCAAGCGCAGGCTGACCCGTGCGGTCGTCTACGCCATGGTGCTGCTGGTGATCATCGGCATGGCGCTGGCCGGCGCCGGGACGGCACTGGCCCAGCCGCCCCACTCGGCCCAGCCGCATCGCTCGGATCTCTCCCGGGATGCGCCGATCGTCGTCCTGGGAACGGAGAACCTGTCCTGGGAGGACCTGCTCACCCTGGCCGAGGACCGTGACCAGGACCCTAAGGCCGCGCAGGATGCCCGAGAGATCCTGGACTTCGCCCGGGCCAATGAGCCGGTCAACCTGGTGACCCGGACCGTGTCCGCCCGCACCAGCCTGAGCGATGGCTGGGCCACGATAGGGGCCGGGGAGCGCGTGGAGTGGGCCTTCAGCTCAGAGCCCTCCCCCACCGCGCTGGCGCGGGCCCTGGACGGGGGCCTGAAGGCTCGAACCCTCGGCTTGCTCGCCTCACCGGCCCTGTCCACGGGCGCTGGGCAGTCCGAGCCATATGACGGCCAGCCACTGGATCTGCGCGGCGCGGACCTGCTCCTGGTGGACACCGTGCCCCCGGATCGCGTTGGCGACACCATGCGCCTGGCCTCGCTGGCCCAGGCGCTGCGCAGCGCCCAGGCGCTGGGCGCCCGCATCATCCTGGCCTCGGTGGCGGACGACGAGAGCCCCCAGCCCCAGGTGGCGGTGCTGCCCGCGGGCACCACCAGCTCCCATGGCAGCCAGGGCGACCTGCTCGTGGGGGCCTCGACGCATCGACCCGGGCTGATCCAGCTCACCGACCTGGCCCCGACCCTGGTCAAGGCCCTGACCGGCCAGGCCTCCGGGTGGCAGGGCCATGCCCTCGACCTGCCCTCCGGTGAGCAGCAGGCCCAGCCCGCGCGTTCAGCCGACCGCCTGGAGACATTGGCCGACGACGCCCATCACGCCTACGCCTCCGCCTGGACCACGTTCCTCGCCGGCGCCGCGCTGGTGATCGCCGCCGTCGCCCTGGGGGTGCGCGCCGCCGCGACCCTGCGAGCTCCCCGTGTCACCCGGGGGCCGGGCAGTCCCGGCGGCGCTTCGCGGCCTGATCCCAGGTCCGCCAGGATCATCGGCATCGCCGCCTGCGCGGCGGCCAGCCTGCCCGGCGGGGCGCTGCTGGCCAATGCCCTGCCCTGGTGGCGGGCCGGAGAGCAGGACGACCCGTTCGAATGGCGCCTGACGATCGCCGCCGCCGGGGCGCAGCTGCTCATGGCAGGCCTGCTGGCGCTCCTGGCCCTCGGAGCGGCGCAGGCGCTCCGTCAGATGAGCCGGCGACCGGGAGCCCGCCCGGCGCTGACAGCGGTGGCCGGCCCGATCCTGGCGGGGCTGACGGCGCTCCTGTGGCTGGCCGACGCCGCCACGGGCGCGCATCTGGCCTTCAATGGGCCCTTGGGCATGAATGCCGTGGTGGCGGGCCGGTTCTACGGCGTGTCCAACACGGCCTTCTCCCTGATCGCCAGTTGCCTCATCGTGGCCCTGGCCCTGACGTGGCAGGCCCTGGGCAGGGGGCGCCAAGCGCTGGTGGTGGTCGTCTGCGTGAGCGTGGTCGCCCTCATTGCCGACGGCGCCCCCCAGCTGGGCGCGGATGTGGGCGGCGCGGTGACCCTGGTCCCCGCCCTGGCGGTCCTGGTGGCGGGACTGGCCCGGGTGCGCCTGGGGTGGCGGGCCTGGCTGGGGATCGGGGCGGCGACGCTGCTGGCGGTCAGCGCCCTGGCCGCGGTCGACCTGGCGCGGCCCCCTGAGAGCCGCACGCATCTGGGCCGCTTCGCCGAGCAGGTGCTCAGCGGGGAGGCCGGCTCGACGCTGGGCCGCAAGGCCTTCTCCCTGGTCGCCCCCTTCCTGAGCAATGTCCTGGCCCTGGCGGCGCTGTTCATGGTCCTGGTCATGACCGGTGCCGTGGCCTGGTGGCTGAGGAGGGAGGCGGTCGCCTGGCGGCAGCGCCGCAGCCCCTACGCCTGGCTCGCTCGAGCTGATGCCACCGACCCCGCCCAGGCCCGGCTCCCCGCCTGGCTGCGCCCGGCGCTGACCTCCCTGGGCGTGCTCACCGTGGTGGCCGTGCTGAGCAATGACTCGGGCATCACGATGGCGGGCTTCATCCTGGCCGGGGCGCTGCCCCCGCTCACGGCGGTGCTGGCCGCGCGCGCCCGGTGACCAGGGCGCGGCACCGCGAGCGCCGTCGACGCGCCGCCTCAGGAGCGGCGGGCCTCCTGGGCGGCCTCTGTGTGCTGAGGGGTCTGCTGGGCGGACTCAGCCGGCCCGGCGTCGTCGGTCTCCGCGGTGGCCAGCGCCCGGTAGGCGTGGAAGGGGCTCTGCTGCTCGGCAGCGGACTCGTAGAGCGAGGAGGCCACGCGCTGGCGCCGGAAGCGGCGGTAGGCGATGGCCCGGACCACATCCTTGTACTGGGCGGCCCGGTGAAGAGTTCCGGCGCGATCATTGCCGGTGACGCGGTGGGTGATGTCGCAGGGGACCTCGATGACGGCGAAGCCGGCCACGAGCACGTCGATACTCAGACCCACCTCGACGCCCCAGCCCTCCGCCAGGGGGACGGCGGCCTCATAGGCCTCGCGGCTCAGGCATCGCTGGCCGGACAGGGGGGCGACCGGCTCCCAGCCGGTGGCCCTGGCGATGGCGGCGCGGGCGGCGCGAACCACCCGGCCCCGGCCGCCCGCACCGGCCTGGCGGGGCGGGGCGGCGATGGCCATGTCGGCCACGCCGTCGATGACGGGCGGGACGAGCTCGGAGCAGGAGGCGGCCGAGTCGCCCAGGTCGGCGTCGATGAAGAGCAGGAGGCGGGCGGGGCCGTCAACGTAGTCGCGCATGCCCACCACGGAGGCGCCGGTCTCCATGGCGGAGGCCTTGCCGCGGGAGACCGAGTGGCGCACGGTGACAGCGCCGGCGGCGCGGGCGTGATCCTGGGTGCCGTCAGTGGACCCGTCATCGACGACGACGACCAGGTCGACCCGGGGGATGGAGCGGCAAGCGCGCACCGTGGCCGCGATGCGCTGCGCCTCGTCCTTGGCCGGGATGATGACGGCGACGCGCTGATCGGGGCGCTTTGCTGGGCTCACGTCACCAGGGTATCCAGACCGAGCAGTCCGGTCGTCTCGAATCGGCTACGGGCGCACTTGTCACTGATCTGCAACCTTGCATTTATCGGGGATTTCCCAGCGTGACCCCGGGATTCTTTCAGTCGTCGAAGGTGCCTCACGGACCCCAAAATCGCCGATGAGGAGCGATCTCAGGCCCTCGCACGGCATTGGGACCTTCGTCCCCGGGGAAACATACAAAACTTGCAGATTCACTTTTTCTCGGCGTGTCGCATCACCTACGTGCCGCTCGTCACACGCCTGTCGCATGAGCCGTGGCAGTCTGTGGTCAGGGACCCGTCAACGGCGCCGGGTTCCGCCGACCCGCCACTGGACGGACCACCCCGACCTCCCTGAGCGCAGACCCGGTTCCGGACCTGCACAGGCCGGACGGATCCTGCCTGGGCGGGTCGGCACTATCGGCCCGCCCAGGCTCACCGCACGAGGCTCACCGCCCCAGACTCACAAGGAGCGCTCCAGCAGGTCCAGCCCCAGGGAGCCCAGGGCGATGCTCCTGTTGTGGAAGGCCCGCAGCTCCGCGGTCCCCCAGGAGCGGCCCTCGGCAGCGGTGCGAGCCTCAGCGGCCCGTCTGCCGGCCAGCCAGGCGCGCTCCCCCAGGGCGTCGGACAGCGCCCGCGCCGGGGCGCCCAGGTGCCTGGCAGTCTCGGCGCGCACCAGATCACCGGGGATCGTTGCGTGATGCCGCAGCACGGCGCCCACGGTGCTGCGATTCCACGACCGGTCCGCGCCCGGCAGCGCCCTGACCCCTGCGGGCACCGACAGCTGGGAGTGCACCCCCAGGTCGATCAGCACCCGGGCCAGGCGCCAGCGGCGCGCCGCCAGCCAGCCGAAGCGATCCTCCGGGGCGTCCAGCAGCCCCAGCTCCTCGCCCAGGGCCTCGCCGTAGACGGCCCAGCCCTCATTGCAGCCCGGCACTCGGCCCAGGTGGCGCTGCCAATGGCTCAGGCGGGTGTCAGAGGCGTGCCAGCCGGAGTAGGCGTGGTGACCGGGGACCGTGGCGTGCAGAACCGTGGCGCGCTCCGACCAGGGCCACATGATCTCCTCGCCCCGGGTCAGGACGCGGCGCATAGTGCCGGGGCGCCGCGCGCCACCGGCCTCCCCGGGGGCCTCATAGGTGGCGGACTCCCCCGAGGCATCCAGGCGGACCACCGGACGCCCCAGCACATCGGGCGGGTCCAGGACCCTGCCCACAACCGCATCCCAGGCCTGGTCAGCGGCATCCTGCGCCCAGGCCTCGTACTGCCCGGGGACCAGGCCCCGAGAGCGGTCGGAGCGCAGATGCTCATCCAGCGCAGCGGCGTCGGCCCCTGACCCCAGCAGATCGACGGCGATGGCGTCCTGCTCGGCGACGACGTCGGCCAGCTCCTGCTCAGCCCAGGCGTAGGTCTCCACAGGGTCGACCCTGGCGCCCAGGAGTCGGCTCATCCACAGCGCGTGGCGCTCAGCGCCCACACCCTCGCCCCGGGGCGCTCGCTGGGAGAGGTTGGCGCGCAGGTGCTCGGCGAAGTCGGCGGCCGCCCGGCGCGCATCCGCCTCAGCCTCCTGGAGCTCGACGCGCAGCGAGGAGGGCAGATCCTCGGGCAGGCCCCAGCCCCGGCCCTTGGCCAGATCCCGGGCCTGACCGGCGACGACGTCGACCTGGCTGCGCGGTGCGATCACACCCATCTGCGCGGAGGCGGCCAGGGAGGCGGCCAGGCCCTCCAGGGCAGAGGGCAGGGCCTCCAGGCGCAGGCGGTGCACCTCCCACGCCCCTTCCCACTTGGCCTCGGCCTCGGCGACGTCGGCCTCCCCGGCTCCCTGGGGCTTCGGGGTGCGGGAGGGGGTGCGCAACTCGTCGCGAATGCGCTGGAAGGGGGAGGTCAGGGAGTCCAGATGGGCCCCCTCCTCACCGGAGTCGATGAAGTCGATCGAGGTCGACAGGCGCTCCACGAGGTGGTCGCGCAGAATGGCGTCGCTGCGGGTGAGCTCGCCGACCACGGCGTCGGCGCGCGCCCTGAGGGAGCGCTCCACATCCACTCGGGCGCCCAGGGCCTCGGGCGAGAAGTCCGGCAGGATCGCCTGCCCCGGCACCCCGGCAGCGGCTGCGGCGTCGGGGTCGTGGGCGGCCAGGAGCCGGATGTACTCATCGGCCAGGTCGCGCAGGGCCTCACCGGGGCCGCCGGCACCCGGTGCCGAGGACTCGGCCAGCGGTCCGGATCCTGTCGCGGTGGTCACCGGGCCACTGCCTGGCCCGGGCCCGGCCCTCGCCCCGAGGGCGGCGGATTCGCCTCGCCTGCTGCTTCTGCTCATGGTCCTCTCCTCACACGTTCGGGTGTTCGTTGATGCGTCTGATGCTGTCTCGGTGCGCGGCCAGAACGATCGCGGGGTCGGCCGCGGGGTCCGGGTCGTCGATGCGCGGCAGGCCCTGAACGGGGTCGGGGACGAACTCCCGGCCGCGCATGATCACGGCCCGCAGGGTGTGCAGGGCGCCCAGGCCCTCGGTGGGGTCGGAGGCGACCGCGATGATGTCGGCCTCGTAGCCGGGGGCCAGGGCCCCGGTGATGCCGGCCAGGCCGATGGCGGCGGCGGCGCGGGAGGTGGCGGCCAGGATGACCTCGGCGCGCGGCAGTCCCACCTCCTCCAGAGCCTGGAGCCCGGCCACATAGGAGCGGTGAGCGACCTGAGGGATGCCGGTGTCGTGGCCCGCGACGATGCGCACCCCGCGCTCCCACAGCTGCCTGGCGGGCGGGGCGAAGTCAGGATTGCGCTCGATCATGCCGGGGACGTCGGCGGTGATGGTGCAGTCCACGTAGATGCCCGCCTCGGCGATGCGGTCGGCCAAGGCGGGGTCGAACTCGGTGCGCCCGGAGGCGGAGATGAAGGAGGCGTGCGCCAAGTAGTCGATGCCGGCGTCCACGGCCCGCTCAATGCCCTGGGTGCCGTGGGCGTGAGCGGCGCTGAGGTGGCCCAGGCGGTGGGTCTCGGCCACGATGAGCGCCATCTCCTCGGCGGTGAACTGGGCGTTCCAGGGTAGGGAGGCGGCAGTGGTGAAGCCACCGGTGGCCATGAACTTGACGGTGTCCACACCGCGCTTGTGGTGGTCGCGCACGGCGCGCCGGATGTCATCGAGGCCGTCGACCTCGGCGCCGGCATGCCAGGAGTGCCCGCCGGTGGTGGTGATCTGGGGGCCGCTGGCCCGCAGCCGGGGGCCGCGCAGGGAGCCGTCGTCGATGGCGTCGCGCAGGGCGACGTCCACGTAGTGGCGCGCGCCCAGGCTCTGGACGGAGGTGATACCGACGCTGGCCAGCTCGCGGATGGCGCGCACGGCGTTGAGGGTCAGGCGGGCGACCTCGTGGACCCCGTACTCGGGGTACTCGATATCCGTGCCGGAGGTGGCCAGGTGGGCGTGGGTCTCGATGAGACCGGGCATAAGAGTGGCGCCGGGCAGGTCGAGGCGCTCAAGGCGCTCCAGGGCCGCGCCGGCCTGGTCCTGGAGCTCGGGCAGGGGGCCAACGGCCGTGATGCGCGGGCCGTCGAGAAGAACGCCGACTCCATGGACCGGGTCCGCCAGGACCTCCAGGGTGCCGGCCGCGTCCCCACGACGGCCGGTCAGGATCCGCTCGGCGGTGATGATGGCCGGGCCCGCGCCAGTGACACGCTCGGCGCCCCGTCTGGGCGGGGTGACCCAGGTGGAGTCCTCCGAGGGGGCGGGTGGTGTCTGCGAGGGCATCATCGGCCTTTCACGCCCCTGGCGAGGTGTGCGCCTCGCTGAGGACAGTTGCAGTCGGCGGTTGGGTTGAGTTGGGCGTTGTCAGGCGTTCGGATAGTGAGGCCGGTGTGCGGATAAGCCTGCCAGGTCCTCCTGCCGAGGTCTAGGGCCTGACCAGAAGTTCTGGCATGTCTCAGCAGGTGAAAGGCACATTTGGGACCTTGCGCCCAGATGGGGCGGGGCCGGGCGAGGCGGCGCGGGGCCGGGCCGAGCCCCGCGGGGCCTGTGGGTACTGCTGGGCGGCGGGGTGGGGCAGGCCCGGGCGCGCCAGTCAGAGGATGGTCAGTGGGGTCGCCGGAAGAACTGACAGGGGCCGGGGCTGGCCGAGCCGGGGCAGACCGAGCGTTGAGGCCCGGCATCGGCGCACCGGACCGGGCGAGGCGACCTCGGGCGGCGCACCGGACGAAGCGGCCCGGCATCGGGAAGCGCACACCCAGGCCCACCGCCAGGGTCAGGGCCGGACGAGGCAGCCCGGCGGCAGCGCACCGGACGAGGCAGCCCGGCATCGGGAAGCGCGCACCCAGGCCCACCGTCAGACCTCGCAGACGTGACTTTGCGTCACGGACGTGCGTTTGCGTCAATCACCCCTGTGCTAACCCCAGTCGGATGACGCGAACCCTCGTCCAGTACGCAGACCCTCGTCCGCGACGCGAACCGGCGCTCCCGCGCCGCCGCGCAGGGCACCATCCATCCGCGCAGCCTCTCAGCAGCGCCTCGTGGAATGGCATGGCGGGTGTGTCTGCGGGTGGTGCTGCTGGGGTCGTGGCGAGATCCGGGGTTGCACATTCATTCCACATGCCTGCATGGCGGATCGTTGGAATTCCAACGATCTGGGCTCGCTGCTGCCTCGACGAGCAAGGATGAATGTGCATCGGCGACGCTCATGCACATTCATCATGGCGCGGCCCTGGAGGCGCGGGAGACGGATCCGCGGAATCATGCGGATTCCCGGACATGCGCACTGAGGTGACTCATGAATGAATGTGCACGACCAGCCCCCACCTGCTGAGCCGACCTGCCGGGCAGGCGCCCTTGCGGCCCGGAGGCGCTCAGAAGTGGTGCGCACCGGGCCCGAGCCCAGAGTCTGCGGGACCGTGGAGACGCGAGTTCCCGGTGCCGGCGAGCATCTTCATTCAGCCCCGGGGCCTGCAAATCCTTGAGCCAGAAGGAAGGCATCGACTCCCCCACCCACGGACCTGGACTACGCCTTGTCGTCCGCCTCACTGCGGGGCTGTAGGAGCTCCCCCACCCACGGACCTGGCTGAACACCCGGATGATTCTGAGCCCGGACTACGAGGAGCCCCCCACCCACGGACCTGGACCACGCACCTGGGCGTATCCGTCTGGGGCGGGCGCAGGAGATGAGGCACAAGCCCGTTCTCGACGCCCAGGCACGTCGGCGATCAGCGCAGGCGCGAGAGAGCGCCGTCGAGCGACCGCGATTCGGCGGGTGGTCAGTCCTGACCCAGGGTGCGCGGTGGGCGGAAGCCCTCACGGTCATCGGGGATGATGGCACGGACGATGCGGGCGGGGACCCCGGCCACCACGGTGCGGGGCGGGACATGGGCGCCGACGACGGCACCGGCCGCGACAACCGCGCCCTCGCCGATGGTGACGCCGGGCAGGACCGTGACATTGGCTCCGAGCCAGGCGCCGTCCTCGATGGTGATGACGGCCGAGAACTGGGCGCCGGTCAGCCGCAGCTCGGGATCGAGGGGGTGCCCGGCCGTGGCCAGGGTGACGTGGGGGCCGAAGAGGACGCCGTTGCCGATGCGGATCTCTGCGTCGTCGATGAGGGTGGTGCCGGTGTTGAACCAGCAGTGGTCGCCGATGGTCGTATGGGAGCCGTAGGCGCAGTAGATCGGAGTCTCCAGCCAGGAGGAGCCGAAGGAGGCGAAGAGCTCGGCGGCGATGGCGGCGCGCTGCTCGGGGTTTCGGATGGAGGTGGCGTTGTAGCGCTCCACCAGCTCCTTGCCGCGGTTGCGCTCCTCCTCGAGGTCTTCCAGACCGGGGCCGAAGTCTGTGTAGAGCTCACCGGTGTTGAGCCGACGGCGGGTTTCGGCATCGTCGAAGACGTAGGGATTGTCCATGATGTCCACAGTGACTCCTTGGATGGGACGGGCTGGGTGAGACGCTACCACGCGGTCGTTTTCCCAGGTGGGTGCTGGTGGGGCGCGAGACTGGCAGGCGCTGCTATCCCGGACCAGCTCGCGGCCCGGGCAGTCCGGCGCATGCGGGCCTGACCGCGGAAGCCCGGGGCGGGCTTAGCGAGAGCGGCAGGCGGGCCGGCGCATGCGGGCCTGGCTTTCCGGACGATGGCGTCCTGGAGTTCGTGGTCCGTGCAACCCGGCGCACGCAAGCCTGACGTCTCCAGCACCACCACCGCTGACGCCCTCGCCTGGGCGGCTCGACGCACGTGGGCCTGACCGGGCAGCCAGCCACCACAGCGGTGGTGACGCCCGCGCAACCCGGAGCACGTGGGCCTGACTGCAGGAGAATCCTGGCCCGATTGCCCTTCGCGCCGGGCAACTCGGCGCTCGTGAGTCTGACGCGTGCGCCGCCAAGACGAGCGCGAGGTCATCCCGGCAACCCAGGGCGCGCAAGCCCAACCCTCCAGAGCAGGGTCGCGGGCAGTTGGGATGGTTTGGGTCTTGACGTTGGTGGGGGTGGTTTGGGTAGTGTTGGTGTTGGTCTCGAGGGTGAGGCCCGTGCTGGTTCGGATCGCATGGAGGGTGGCCGCTCATGGGTGTGCGGGTTGCTGGGTCGGTTGTTGGTGCGTGTGCTGGTCGCCCTGGCGAGCGTGGTGCTGGTCGGGCTGGCCTGCCGGGTCTGGCGGGTGCTGTGGCCGTGGCTGCCTTGGTGCTGGTGGTGGCGGGGTGCTCGGGTGGGGCCTCGCATGCGGAGATGATGGCCAGTCAGCAGGCGACGTGGGATGCGCAGCGGTCTGCGGCGGCCAGTGCCAGCGCCAGTGCTGCGGCCAGTGCTGCGGCGGTGGTCAGTGCCAGTGCTGCTGCTGAGGGGCTGAGTGTGGAGGAGTGGGGGCTTAAGCAGGAGGCTTTGGCCACTGCGGCGCCGGTGATGCCTGAGCTGGCGACCTACAACACTCCCGAGGGCCGAGGCGCCGCCGCCGAGTACTTCGCCGCGCTTTTCCCCTACGTCTACGCCACCGGCGACCTGACCGAGTGGAAAGCCATGAGCGAAGAAGGCTGCAAATACTGCCAAGCCGTCATCGACCAGGTCGAAACCCTGCATGCCAAGGGCGGCTGGGTCGACCCCTGGGAAATGACGATCACAGATACGACCATCTATGTGCAGAATGAGGGCTATGATTATGCGGCTGTCGAGGTGACTATCGATCAGCCCGCGGGATTGCAGCACAATGGAGACGGTACCACTAAGTCTTACGACGCCAAGCCGGTCACCGTACTGCATCTTTCCATGAGGTGGAATGGCGAGCGCTGGACCGTTGGCGGAGGGAATACCAAATGAATCACCTTAACCGTCGCGCCGTTCGCTATCCCTTCATTCTAGCTCTTACCGCCTGGGCGTTTCTCGGAGTTGCATTCTTGCCAGGGGCGCCTATCTTCCCGCGGGCATCGGCCGAGGAATCAAACGACATGATGTCCGTCGATGGAAGCGGCGACGAGATCACCATTACTGGTGAGGAGTCGGTGGTGTATGAGGAGCCTGCTGCTTCGGCTCCGTCGGCTGAGTCGGGTTCTGGGCCTTCGGATGGGGGTGGGGCTGTGGTGGTGGAGACTCAGCAGTCCTCCTGTGATGACAGGGGCGCGGGTGCTGATGCGTGCAGGCTCGGTGAGCTACTGGCCCGTGCCACCGGCCCGGCCCCTGCCCCGGCTCAGGCTGCCCCGGGTGGGGGTGGGCGCGTGGTGGTGAGTGTTCATGATCTGGCGGCCCTGTCCCTGAGCGGGTCGGGCATCACCCGTCAGCCCCCGGGCCCCCAGGTGCTGTCGACCAAGCCCTTCATCGTCTACACCAGTTCCGCGACCCGCACCTACACCGCCCAGATCCTGGGTCGGGCGGTGACCATCGAGACCACGCCGATCTCCTACCTGTGGGACTTCGGCGACGGGGTGTACTTGTCGACCACTGATCCGGGGGCGGCCTGGCCCGATCACACCGTGTGGCATGACTACACCACCACGCATACCCAGATCCACACCACGCTGACCACGACCTGGAGGGCCCGCTACCAGCCCGCCGGTGCCAGCGCCTGGCGCCCCATCCCCGGGACCCTGACCACCACCGAGACCACCACCGCCTACGACGTGGTGCGCACCATCACCTACCTCACCGACGACGCCGAAGAACAACGAGAGCATTGAGCCCAGTGCCGCGCTTGCTCCCGCCTGCCCCATATCGAGTCCCAGGCGCGCGAGCGGATCGTGCCCATCTGCGTTCACCCGATGCGGAGACACGCCCACCCCAGACCTACCGAGACCCCGGGCGCCGCTGCACCGAGTCCTCGATCGCCGCCAGGATCAACTCGACAGCCTCCGCTGGGTCCGTGTGCTCCCAGATGCGCAGGACCCGCCAGCTCTCCTCCTGGAGCATGGCCGTGGTCTCCCGGTCGCGCTCGGCATTCCTGCGAAGCTTGGGCAGCCAGCACTCCACTATGAGCCTTCACGGGACGTCTTGCTCGCGCCCACCACAACGAGGCCATAGACCAGCATGAGATCGAGACAATCAACACCAGCCCGCCGTCTACCATCTCATCCGCGACCTTTGCAGAGCAGCCGCGCAGGCAGGCAATCCTCACATCCTCCGTCTCTGTGCGGGAATCGGTTACCGAAGCGCACCCGACGCGTCAGCTGCTGGCGCGATCCTTCGGCGCTCCGGTCAGACCTGGCATGGGCGCCAGACATCAGACTCTGCGCCGTAGTCGGGTTCGGGTGCGTCCCTTAGTGTGGTGCAGATCAGGATCATCCTTCAACCATGCCTCAACCATTGGCTTATGCACCTGGTTCTGATTGGTGTCGCAGACTATCCATACACTCTTGCCGCAGTCCTCAGTCCTACTCCGGCGCCGCACTTCTTCAACCAAGTTCCGCAGCGAGGACTTACCCTTTCCGCCCCAGAACACCGGCACAATCACATCGTCATATCTGTGCTCAATAAGGCCTTGAAGATAAGCTCTCTCGGAGGCCCCCTCCACACAGAACACTACTCGGGACTTAAGTGGCCTGAATCCCTGTCTCCCAACTCCTCGATTCTGACGTGGTCTCGTCTTGCGCCTCCGGCTCATCGTCAGGCCTCACAGTCGCGGTACGCCGCCAAGGCGCCCGGAGGCGTAGAAACCCAGGAGGTCAGCGTCCTTGCGCACTCCCTCCCGCGTGAACTCCGAGACACGGCTCAGCCGAGTCCGCCCGGCCTTCTTGTCCGCCAGCCAAAGCTCATCTCGGCGCAGCAGTCCCGCCCGCATGATCTGGATCTCATGAGTGGTGAATACCAGTTGCCTGCGATCCTCCTTGCCAAGCCCATCCAGGAACGATCGAATCAACTCCTGCGTCAGCAGAGGATGCATGGAGTTCTCCAGCTCATCGACCACGAACACTCCTCGAGACGAGCCCTCAACGAGTTGGAACAGCATGGGCAACAGATGCATGAAGCGCGCCGTGCCATCCGATTCCTCCTCCAATGGCAGGCTGAAGGCTTCGGTTGGTGTGCCATCCGGGCCCAGCTCGCCCTGATGCACCATCACCAGTCGCTGCGCCCGCAGAGCGCCATCCTCGGTCAAGGACACCAGCCCGTACTGCCCCAACTGCCCGGTCAGGACGAACGTGCCCCCCTCCGCGGCCAGACGCTCCTTGATGCCGTCCACAGCCCCAGGAGGCAGCACAGAGGATGCTGAGACCTCCTCAAGCTCGATCCGCACGATGCCGGTATCGGCCGTCGTCAAGCCATGATTCATTGCATCGGCGAAGAGCTCGTCCTCAGCGATCCTGGCAGGCAGCATGACATACTCGGAGCGCGGATCGATGATCCGCAGCTGCTCGGAGAACCAGTCCCATGCTCGAGCCACCGTCCCGGGAGCGCTGTCAACCGCCCCCAGTTCACCAAGGAACGTCCGGTTGGGGGCGATCACCGACTTCAATGCCTCCGCGGCTCGATTCCCCGCACAATCACCGAAGAGCTCCACGTCTCGTGCCCACGCTCGAAGAGCACCTCCTCATCCCTGCCCCGCACCCGGACGAGCGTCTCCGAAAGGATCTGCCGCCGATCCGCGGTAATCTCGTAGTAGAACACCCAGTCGCGTCGCCGCCCGGGGGTGTCACCAGGAGCGGCAACCACGAACTCCACCCCGAAGGTCGTGGGCTCGTCCACCCCGTGAAGCATGTGCGGCACCACGGGAAGGACATCCTTGGGCGCGCGCTCCAACCACGATCTCCTGCAGGACTTTGAGGCCTGCCACGAGCACTGATTTCCCTGCCGCGTTCGCACCGTACACAGCAGCCACCGGAAGCACTCTCGAGCGTCCCACCTGGGCAAGGCGGTCCCCGTGCCGACGCTCATTGGTCGCCACCAAGGAGAGTTCAACCTGCTCGTAGACCGACTTCCAGTTGGACACTGACAAGTAGCGAAGCATGAGAAACCTCCTCACCCGCGGGCTGGATCGCATCTGTCGCAATTTTTTTGCGACAAGAGCACATCTGACCTTCCGTTCGGGCAATCCCGCTGACCCGGACATAGTCAGCTGACGCCCCGCGCCTCACCCCTCCAGGTCCCGCCGCTCCACTGCCGCCAGCGCCACCACCATGAGCAACGCTGCGACTACCAGGCACGCACCCGGCCCCGCCCAGTCCTCCACGGGCCCGACCACCTGCTCCCAGAGCGTCCCCGCAGCCCCGGCAGCATCCGCCCCCGCGGCATCCGTGCCCGCGCTGGGCAGCGGCAGCATGGGCGCATGCGCGAAGGGCGAGAGATTGAGCAGCCACTGCGGGGCCATCACCGCCGGCCCCATCACCTGAAGCGTCACAGCCGCCGTGAACGCGCCCCACCCCACGGGCCGGGCCAGCCTGGGCCTGGCCGCATGCACGGCCAGCACCAGCGCCCCAGCAGCCAGGGCCACCGGCACCTGGGCCACCAGCCCCGCCAGCACCCCCAGGGCCAGCACCTCGGGCTGACGCACCGCCGGCGAATCAGCCGCGATCAGTGCCGGCACCGCCGCGCCCACCAGCCCCACTCCGGCCCCGATCATGATGCCCACGGCGCCGCGCAGGACCACCAGCGCCCGGCCCGCCATCCATCGCCGTCGGGACACCGGCCCCGACAGCACGGTGGCCGCCGCGCCGCGCTCCTCCTCGCCCACGGCCCCTGCGGCCAGGGCGATCGCACCGGCGGCCGCCACCATTCCGCCGTACCCGACGATCAGCGCCAGGTAGGACGCCACCCCCAGTTCCTCGCCGAAGAAGGCCTGCGCCGCCGGGTTGTCCTGCAGCATCTCCTGGAAGGAGCTCTCGATCGTGGGAGCGAAGGCGCCATAGACCCCGCCGAAGGCCAGGCCCCCGACCAGCCACCACCGCCGGGCAGCCGCGCTGGTGCGCGCCGCCAGGGCGCCAACCCCTGCGGGTCCGCGGCCCCGGTCCCTCCCAGCGCCGCCGGCCACCAGCCCCTCTCCCAGCTCGCGCCGGGCGTGCAGCGCCAGGCCGACGACCGCCAGGACCGCCCCGGCGCCGGCCAGCAGCGCCAGCGGCTCCCAGCGCAGCTCCACATACGCCCGGCTCTGCTGCAGCAGGCCGATCGGGCTGAGCCAGGACAGCCAGGACGCATCACCGGCGTCCCCCATTCCTCGCAGTAGGAACCAGGTCAGCACCACCAGCAGGCCCGTCCCGCGGGCCGCCCGGGCCGACGGCGCCACCGCCCCCAGCACCAGGCCGACCCCGCCTCCGATAAGCGCCACCAGCGCCAGGCCGAGTCCCACGGCGAGCGATCCGGCCACCTCCAGGCCTCCGGCCACGGCTCCCACAACCGTCAGCGCCCCCATGACCAGGGCGCAGGCGGTGACGCAGGCCAGTGCGGCACGCGCCCCGGCCATGCGGGCGACCGGCGCCGCCCGCAGCAGCTCGCCGGGGCCGGACTCCTCATCGCCGCGGGTGCGCGCCACCGCCATGAGCACGCCCATCATGGCGGCCACGATCCCCAGCCAGGACAGGGTCTGGGCCGCGTACAGCGCCCCGGGGGAGGGATCGGCGGCATCCAGCCCGAAGCCGGGCCCGGTGAAGACCACGGCGGCGGGCGTGCCAAGGCCCTGCACCATGGACTGCCTCTCCGCGGCCGTGGAGAACATGACGGCGAGCATGGCCGAGGAGTAGAGGGCCAGCGCCCCACCTCCCAGGGCCCACCCCAGGATGCCGCGGCGCTCGCGACGGAGAACCAGTGCGGTCAGCGGGCTCATGACTCATCCCCCTCGTAGTGGCGCAGGAAGAGCTCGTCGAGGCTGGGCGGACTGGCCGTCAGGCTGCGCACGCCCAGGGCCGTCAGGGCGCTCATCGCCGTCGGGGTGCGCTCGGCCTCCACCGTGAAGGCCACCTCCCAGGCCCGCTCGGCCTCGGTCGCGCTCAGCTCGTGTATCCCCTCTTGCTCACGCAGCGATTCGGGATCGGATTCGACGACGGCGCGCACGCGGGTGCGCAGCATTCCGCGGATCTGCTCCAGGGATCCCTGCTCCACGGTGCGCCCGGCCCGCACGATGGTCACGGTGCTGCACAGCCTCTCGACCTCCGAGAGGATGTGGCTGGAGAGCAGGACGGCCGTCCCCCTGGCGGCGGCCTCGGCCACGCACTGGGTGAACACCTCCTCCATGAGCGGGTCGAGTCCGGAGGTGGGCTCGTCCAGGACGAGCAGCTCGACGGGCTCGCTCAGCGCGGCGATGAGGGCGACCTTCTGCCGGTTGCCCTTGGAGTAGGCCCTGACCCTCTTGGAGGGGTCGAGGTCGAAGCGCTCGATGAGCTCGGCCCGGCGCGCGGCCACCTCCTGGGCCTCGGAGGCGGGCCGACGGCGCAGCGAGGCCAGTGCCTCCAGCGTCTGCGCACCGGTCAGCCCCGGCCACAGCGCCACATCCCCGGGGACGTAGGCCAGTCGCTCGCGCAGGCCGACCCCCTGCCAGGGGTCGGAGCCGAAGAGCCGGGCGGTCCCGCCGTCGGCCCGCAGCATGCCCAGCAGGATGCGCAGCGTGGTGGTCTTGCCCGCCCCGTTGGGGCCCAGGAATCCGGCGACCTCACCGGCGGCAACGCTCATATCCAGGCCGTCCAGTGCGCGGGCGGCACGGCGCCCGCGCCCGAAGGTCTTGGTCAGGCCCGTGATGTCGATGATGGGGTGGCAGTCGGCTGTCATGAGTCCTCCTTGCGCGGAGCGCTGTTGCTCGCCGCCTGGAGATAGGCGGCGAAGGCCTGGGTGTCGGTGAACAGGGGCTGGGTGTAGAGCTCTGCGGTGACGGGCCCGTAGCGCTCCATGAATTCGTGGGTGACGGCCTCGATATCGGTGGGGTCGCTGGCCTCGTAGCGGGCGAAGAGCAGGAGTGCGCCGAATCCGGAGTACATGAGGTAGCGGGAGCGCGCCTCCTCATCGGTGGTGGCGCTGATGTAGCCGTCATCAACCGCCTGCGCCATGTACTCCACGGCGTCGGCGACGAAGGAGTCCAGCAACTGCTTGGCCAGGGGCCCGCCGTCGCTCAGGGCGCGCATCGCATAGGCCGTGGCGGGCACGTACTGCTCAGTGCGGGCCATCTGGCTCAACAGGTCGACCGGCCCGCCCAGGGCCGAGGAGTTGGTCTTGACCTCGACGGTCAGTCGCAGGACCTCGGCGTCGCAGGCCTGGCGCAGCCCCTCCTTGGAGCCGAAGTGATGGGTGATCAGCCCGGCGGTCACCCCCGCATCGGCGGCGATGGCCCGCAGCCCCGCCCCGAACCCCTCCTTGGCGAAGCGGAGCATGGCGGCATTGAGAATCCTGGAGGCCGCGGTGAGTCCCAACGGCGGTACTGTACGCATGACCAGTATGCTATACGAACGTTCAATGTGGCGCAACTGGCCCCCTCAGCTGCATCGTCCACACCTGCACCCACTCCCGAAGGAAGCCGGCGGCGGGCGGCCCCGACGGCGCGCCTTTACGTCACAGGCGCCGATTCGCGTCATCCCACCGCCCCTGACGCAGGGGCGCCTGACGCAAGCCCACATTCCCGGCGCATCGCGCAGCGGCGCACCCAACACCCCCCGCCCAACAGCCGGATCAGTGCCGAACAAACCATGAGAATGGTCTGATAAATTCACCAAAAACCTATCGTTCCACGCTCTTTCATCCGTATGATCGTTCGTGTTCACCACCGGCTCTTGTTCCCTTCCTCATTCAATGGCTGAAGGAGCTTGGAATGACACCCGCTACCCGAACACGCACACTCATCGCCGGCATCGCAGCGGTCCTCCTGGCGCTCATCGGCGCCGCCCCCGCCGCAGCCGAGACACCCCCAGCCGAGACACCCGCCGCCGAGGCGACTGACGCACCCACGGTCACCGTCGATACCACCGTCATCGCCGTGGGAGGCACCATCACGTTCAGCGACCAGTGGGGCACCTGCAGCGGTACCGACAAGGTCATCATCGCCCTCGACGGAACCACCGTGGCCACCGCCCAGGGCGGAGAGTCATGGATGGAGAGCGTCAAGGCCCCTACGACTCCGGGCACCTACACCTACGACGTCTCCTGCACCTCAACTAGCAAGACGATCACCTACGCCCCCATGTCGATCCGGGTCCTGCCGCCCCCGCCCGAGAACATCGGCGCCTCCATCGGGGAGATCACCCGAGACGGGTGCACGGTCTCAGTGCCGGTGACCACCACCGGCGCCTACACCTTCGAGCTCCGGACCTGGGATGACAAGAGTGAGCTGCAGAGCACCATCTGGGACACCCAGGCCGATGGCACCACCGTCATCACCTGGACCATCACGGGCGCGCCCAGCACCAGTTTCGGAAACGACGACATCTACTTCGAGGTCCTGGTCAACGGCAGCGTCAATCTCGACGGCCGTGACACGCGCGCCGACGCCACGTTCACCTACCCCCAGGAGGTCGCCGACGCCTGCTCGGCCAAGGTACCCGTCCACGCCTCCATCGAGGGCGGTGCCACCTCTCTCAAGGCCGGCCAGGACCTGACCATCTCGGGAACGGGCCTCTTGAGTGGAGAGGCCGTGGACATCACCCTGGATGACTCGGCAACCCGCATCGGCGGGCAGGAAGACATGGGGGCAAATACATTTATTGAGACCGACGACCCCTTCACACTGAGCGCCACCCTGCCCGCGGACATCTCGCCCGGGCGCCACGCCCTGGTCATCACAGGAAAGACGTCGCATCGCACGACGCGGATCCTCTTCACCGTCGGCTGACGACGATCGGCTGACGAGCGCCTGCCCAGCCGCCCAACCGCCCAGCTGCCCTGCCAGGGCGTCCGACATACGAGGCCCCCTTGGCAGGGCGGCTGGGGGCTGTCAGGATAAATCGGGTCATGTCCGTCAGTTTCAAGGAGACCACACCTATGGCCCTCTACCTCTTCGAGATCGTCCCCTCCACCCACGAGCGCTCGGCCGCCCAGGCCATCATCACCGCCGTCGTCGAGGCCGCTGCCTCCGCCTCCGCCGCGGTCCTGGAGTCGCAGGTCACCACGGGCAACGGGCGGGTCTTCACCGTCGTCGAGCACGACGGCGATCCCGCCGCCCTGGAGACCGCTGTCCGCCAGGGCCTGGAGTCCGCCGGCGCCGCCGAGATCACCGGCCCCGACGAGGTGCGCCTCGTGGGCGCCGAGATCGAGGACATCCGCGGTCTGAGCGCCTCGGCCGACTACCTGGTGGAGTGGGATATTCCCGCCGAGATCGATATGGAGACCTACCTGACCCGCAAGAAGGCGAACTCTCCCAAGTACGCCCAGGTCCCCGAGGTCAGTTTCCTGCGCACCTACGTGCGCGAGGACACCGTCAAGTGCCTGTGCTTCTACGACGCCCCCGACGAGGAGACCGTGGTGCGCGCCCGCGAGGTGGTCTCCACCCCGATCGACCGCCTGCACAAGCTGGCCGACTGAGAATCGGCTGGCCCTGGGCCGCCGGCGCGTTCGCCACGGGTCGCTCGGCCACCTGGCCACCTGGCCGAGCGACCTGACGCACTGAGTGGTTGAACTGGCTGGGTTAGCCGATCTGGCCGCGTCGACGCGGCACCGGGCCACCGCACCCACCCGACTGGGCCCACCCGCGCGCATGCGCTGGTGGGCCCAGTGCCGTTCCGGGGCTCAACACCCTGCGCCAGGGTCCTCAGCGCGCCCGTCCGGTGCGGTGCGCCACGGCGGCCAGCAGTCCCCAGGCGAGTCCTCCCAGCAGGCCGGCAGCCACCAGAACCGGCGCCACGTC
Organism: Actinomyces slackii; assembly: GCF_900637295.1. Classification (NCBI taxonomy): domain Bacteria; kingdom Bacillati; phylum Actinomycetota; class Actinomycetes; order Actinomycetales; family Actinomycetaceae; genus Actinomyces; species Actinomyces slackii. The sequence goes on from NZ_LR134363.1 coordinate 503,812, forward strand.
GCTGCCGCTCAGGCCCCCGGCATCGCTGAGGGCCGAGGACCCCAGGGACAGGCAGCGCGACACCAGGCCCTGGGGGATGGCGTAGACCAGTGGGGATCCCGCGGCCAGCATCCCGAAACCCGCCACGCAGCCGCCGAAGCACAGCGCCACCGGGGCGGCGAAGGATCGCATGAGCATGCTCAGCAGGGACTGGAGCGCAACCAGCGGCATCGCCGCGAGCATCGCCAGCGCCACGGAGACCGGGAGGCTCGCGGGCAGGATCGGCCCCAGGCCCAGAGCCATGCCCGCCACCCAGGTCATCGCCACCAGGGCGGCCTGCATGGCCGCCGTCGGCACCAGGATGATGAGGGTCTTGGCCAGGACCACGGCCGCCGGGCTGTGCGGCGTCGCGCGCATGGCATTCCAGCTCGAGCCGCGATGCTCCACCCGCCACACGGTCGAGGCCAGGAGGGAGACCCCCATGGAGAAGAAGATCATCGAGTAGAACAGGGTCACCTGGGAGGACATCGACACCCATCCCGCTGACAGCACGCCCTGGTTGGCCGCGTAGTTGACGGTGCCGGTCACCACGGCCATAAGCGGCAGGAGGAGGACCACCACCCACACGGCCGAGCGCCGGAGCTTGACGGCCTCCGCGCCCAGCAGCAGGAGGAAGTCTGCGCGGTGCCCGGCCGGACGGTCCGGCGCCGCCGGGGGGCCGGCGGTGCCCGGCCCAGCGGTGCTCACAGCGGAGGCGCGCGCGGGCATTGGCGCGACGGGAGCGGTAAAGGTCGCAGGAGCAGTCATGGGGATCACCTCTCGATCCGGTCAAGTCGGCGGGTCAGGGCGGCGAAGGCAAGGCCCGCCAGGGCCAGGAAGCCCACGGCCCACCCCCAGGGCATCTCGATGTAGGTGAAGGCAGCGGTCTGACCGTCGTAGGTGACCTTCGCCGGAGTGATCACGGCGTAGTAGCCCCAGGGCACAAGGCGCGCGAGCCACCCTGGCGCCAGCAGCATGTACAGGCTGATGAAGCTGCCCAGCAGCCCCACCCCCACCACGACGATCTGGTTGTCCACCACCGCGGCGAGCCAGATGTGGAAGGAGCAGACGGCGATGTTCACGGCGATGAGCAGCAGGGTGTAGGCCGCCCACGGCGCCACGTCCATGGGCACGGACAGTCCCATGAGGCGGGCCACGGCCATCAGTCCCGCGACCTGGAGGAGGATCGCCGGGATGATCACCGCGCTGAGCGCGGCGAGCTTGACGCGGCACAGCGCCCCCGGGGTCAGTCCCAAGGTCGAGGCGAGGTTCCACCCGGATCCGGAGTGCTCGATGTCGGTCTGCCTGCTGGCCAGCACGGACATGAGGATCGGCCCGGTCAGCGCGCTGACGAGGCCCAGGTTGAGCAGAAGGCTCGCCCAGGGCATCGCCGCCGGATCGCTGAGGTCGGCCCTCCCGGATTCTGAGAACAGGCTCATGCTGCCCATCGCGATGGTGGCGGCCACGAAGGCGAGAGTCACCGGCAGGGTTCGCAGCCGCCTCATCTTGGCGATCTCAATGCCGACGGCGCAGGCCGGGCTCATCGACCCCCGACGGCGGGCGCCGAGCCCAGCATGAGCCGGCGCGGCGGGGCGCTGGGAGGCCGCCGGTGCCGCAGGGGCTGCGAAGTCTGCCGCGGGGGCAGGAGCCGCCGGGAATGCGCTCGATGCCATCACAGCGCACCTCCCCGGCCGGTGAGGTCCATGAAGACATCCTCCAGGCTCTGGTTCTCCCGGCGCACCTCGTGCAGGGGCACCCCGGCGGCGGTCAGACGGCGGATGAGCTCGGCGACGGCGTCGGCGCTCAGGCCCGGGATGCGCACGCCCTCGCGGGTGAGCACCGGGGCTCCGGGCTGCGCTGCCGGCCCAGCCGGCCCCTCAGGCCCCGCTGGCCCCGCCGGCGCAGCCGGCCCGGCCAGAGCGGCGTCGGGAATCAGCCCCGCCAGGATCCGAGGGTCCGCGACGGCGCGCGCCGCCGGGGTGACCACCAGGACGTCGGGCACCGAGCGCTCCATGAGCTGGGCGCGCGTGCCCTGGAAGACCATCCGCCCCGCGGAGAGGATGCCCAGGATGGAGGCCATGCGGTCGATCTCGTCGAGGAGGTGGCTGGAGACCATGACCGTGACCCCCTCCCCGGCCAGATCCACCAGAAGGCGGCGCACCTCCTCGATGCCGGCCGGGTCCAGTCCGTTGGTGGGCTCGTCCAGGATGAGGAGCTCGGGCTCGCGCGCCAGGGCGATGGCCACCCCGAGGCGCTGCTTCATGCCCAGGGAGTATGTGCGCACGAGCCGGTCCTTGTGCTCGCTCAGGCGCACCAGGGCCAGGGCCCGGTCCACCTGGGCCTGACTCAGGCCCAGCATGCGGGCCACGATCCTCATGTTCTCAGCCCCGGTGAGGTGGCCGTATCCGGGCGGGCTCTCGATGAGGGATCCGGTGCGGGCCATGATCCCGGCGCGGGTGGCCGCGGTGAAGGGCTGGCCGAAGACGCTCATCTCCCCGCGCGAGGGCGCCAGGAGGCCGAGCAGCATCTTCATGGTGGTGGACTTGCCCGAACCATTGGGGCCCAGGAAGCCGTAGACCGCGCCTCGCGGCACGACCAGGTCGAGATCGGCCACCACAGTGCGCCTCCCGAAGCTCTTGGTCAGGCCCCGGGTGGCCAGGACGACGTCGTCGGCGGGCGGGATGCCGGCCGCGCGGGAGCGGGCGGGCGCTGGCACCGGCCCGGCGGACCTGAGCCCAGTGAGAGGCGCTGGTGATGACGGTGGTGCGGAGGGTGCGAACGGCGTCGGCCCGCTGGTGAGGAGTGCGTGTGAGGTGCTCATGGCTCAAGGCTCCCGGCCGGTGCGCACCAGCACATCAGCCCGCGGTCTGCTCATGAGGCGCGGCTGGAGGCCGCCTCCTCACACCGGGGTATGAGGGGCGCGAGAGCCTGTCGGAAGAGCGCTGGGCGGGGAGGCTGTGCCCTCATACCCCGGCATGACGCCCGATCGGGCCCCGGCGGCCTACCGTTGCGGCCATGGCAGGCACCCAGCAGATCGACGGTCAGGTCGGGCCCGCACCGATGCGGGCCCGGCGCCGCCCCGGTGCGCTCGACCTCATCGCCGCGGTCCTCGTGGTCTACCTCTCCGCGCTCAACTCCCCGGATCCGGTGGCATCCCTGGATCCGCAGGCGGCCCGGGCCATCTACATCGGCCTGCTGGTGGTGTGCGCGCTGGCGATAGCGGGGCGGCGGGTGGCACCGCTGGCGGCGGTCATCGCGATCGGGCTGGCGATGATGGGCCACCTGGCGGCGTTCAGCCAGTTGTCCCTCCTGGCGGTGGCCGCCACGCTGGTCGCGGTCGAGACGACGCAGTCGCGCCTCGATCCGCCATGGCGGTGGGTGATGCTGGGGGCCGCGGCGCTGGGGACGGCGGCGGCCTCGGTGCGGATGGTCGAGCTGGTGGGGCCCGAGGTGCCGCTTCGCTCGTTCATCCTGGTGTCCGTCTCCTGGCTGGTGATGGCCGTGGCAGCCTTCACCGGCGCGTGGCGCAGGTACGGGCGCAACCGGGTGGAGCAGGCCCTGGAGCGGGCGGCAGTGCTGGAGGCGCAGCAGGCCACCGAGCGTCGCCTGGCCGTGGTTGAGGAGCGCCAGCGCATCGCCCGCGACGTTCACGACCTCCTGGGGCACAGTCTGAGCGTGATCGGCATGCAGGCCGAGGGGGCGCGCGCCGTCCTGGCCGTCGATGCTCAGGCGGCCGACGACGCCCTGGCCGTCATCGGTGACACGGCCCGGCGCTCCGTGGACGAGGTGCGCGTCCTCGTCGATGTGCTGCGGGCCGACGCCCCCGGCCAGGGGGCGCCCACCACGGCCGGTGGCCTAGTACGCGGTGCCGGGCTTGCTGCCGATGCGCGGCCGGTGGCCGATCAGCCCGCTGCCGATGTCGCGGCGGTGCCAGGCCACCCTCTGGCAGCGCCGCGGCACGGGTCTGAGGGGGATTCTCCGGGGAATGCCGCATCGCCGCACGCGGCTCCCGAGGCCGGTCAGGACTCCGTGGAGGCACTCGTGCGCCGCGCCCGGCGGGCCGGCCAGCGGGTGGACCTGCACCTGGCCATCGCCGAGGACATTCCTGACCTGGTTGACATCGTTCTTCTGCGCGCGGTCCAGGAGGCGCTGACCAATGCGCTGCGCCATGCCCCTGGCGCGGCCGTGCGCGTCGAGCTCACCGCCCGGGACGGCCTGGCTGAGCTGTCCGTGGTCAACGGGGCACCGGCCTCGCGCACCCCATCCGCCACGGCGAGTCCCGCGCGCCGGGGATTCGGCCTGGTGGCCATGCGCGAGCGGGTTGAGGCCGCCGGCGGGGGCCTGGTCGCGGGCCCCGAGCCCGACGGCGGCTGGCTCATGCGCGCCACCCTGCCCCTGGCCCCCGCCCCCGGCGGGCCCACCGCAGCGCACTCGCCTGGCGCCGGCTGCCCGCCCGGCGGCCCCGCCGCGAGCCTGGCCGCCCCGACCACCGCGCACGCCGGAGCCTGACATGATCCGCCTGGGACTGACGGATGACGAGCCTCTTTTCGCCGCGGGCCTGGCAATGCTGCTGGGCGCGCAACCGGATATGGAGACGGTCTGGCAGTCCGTTGACGGCCACGACGCCCTGCGCCGCCTCAGCGCCGACCCCGTGGACATCCTGCTCCTGGACATCCAGATGCCGGGCCTCGACGGCCTGTCCACCACTCGCGAGATCGTGGCCCGCGGCGATGACTGCCGGGTGGTCATCCTCACCACCTTCGACACCGACGGCTATGTCCTGGGCGCCATCGAGGCCGGGGCGGCGGGCTTCCTGCTGAAGAACACCCCTCCCCAGGAGCTCATCGAGGCGGTGCGCACCGTTCACGCGGGGGACTCGGTGATCTCACCAGGGCCCACGCGCCGCCTGCTGACGGCGGTGCGCTCCGGAGGGCTCGGCAGGCCCGACGCGCCCGGTGGGCCCGATGAGCCCAGCGGACCCGCAGTATCGGCGACTGTCCCGCCAGCGGCATCGGCGGGAGGCGCCGTCGAGCCCACTCCCGAGCAGGCGGCTGCCCGGCGGGCGCTGGAGCCCCTGACCGAGCGCGAGCGCGAGATCCTGGTGCTCATCGCCCTGGGACTGACCAATCAGGAGATCTGCGACCGCGAGTGGCTGTCCATGGCCACGGTCAAGACGCATGTCAGCCACCTGCTGTCCAAGACCGGCAGCCGTGACCGGGTCCAGCTGGTCCTCCTGGCCCTGCGGGCCGGCGCCGTCGACCTCACCGAGGTCCTCACCGGATCGTGACGGCCTCCTGGGCAGCATCCCGAGCGAGCCCGGCTCGCCGTCGTCAGCCGGCGGCTGCACCACCCGGTTGGGCGCTGGTGGGTCGGGGTGTCACCGCCGCACCGGTCACCGGCTCGCCTCGGTGAAGACCGCGACCGTACGGGCCGGCACGCCCACCGCACCAGAGCCGGGATCGAAGACCGACTCGCGCACGACGTCGTCGGCCCCCCGCTCTTGAATGGAAGAGAGCCGGAACTCGCGGCCCGCCAGCTCGGCAAGGGTCTGGCTCACCCACGTCCCCGAGGCGTTGATGACGACGAGCAGCCCGTCCAGGTCGGGATCGATATCCCGCCCCAGGGTGTCGTCGATGAGCATGGCGATGAAGCCGGCCGGCGCCCCCAGGCCGGCGCCCGGGAAGCGCACCTTGTCCACGATCAGACCAGCGTCCCCCAGCCACAGCAGGGGCGAGGACGCCCGCAGGCGCAGCAGATCCAGCGCCTGCGCCTTGGCCGCGGCGATGTCCTGCGGCCCGGGCCTCAGCGAGGAGTCCTCCAGGAGCGGGCCCTGCGCCCACCAGGTCCTCTCATTGCGGAAGGCCGGGGGCAGCCCGCGACCAAAGCCATTGCCCTGCCCCGTGAAGTCGATGGCATTGAAATGGTCACCCGAATCGTAGGAGTCACGGTCCAGGGACTTGCTGCGCAGCAGCTCGGCGCCCGCCGCCCAGAATGACGGGGACTGCCCCAGTGCCACCGTGGCCAGGCACACCGTGTTCATGCGCACCCGATCCGGCATCGGCAGTCCCCGCGGCAGCTTGTAGGTCAGCAGGTCGAAAAGCGTCTCGTTGTCGTGGGCGTCAACATAGTTGACGTTCTCCTGCGGGGCCGAGGCAAAGCCGGCCGCCGACCCGTTGTAGCCCATCTCGCCGCCACGGCGCATCCTCCCGTCAGCGCAGAGCAGCAGGTAGTCGCGCAGGTTGCCGACCATGCCCAGGCGCACGAGGTCGGTGCGGTGGGCCAGGTCGGCGGCCTGATCGTGGCGGGAGCGCGGGTCCAGCCCGCCCGGCTGGGTCAGCAGGCCCGTCCCGAAGCCCTGGTAGGCGCGATGATCCTGATCGAAGGGACCGCCCCCGTGAACGGCGTCGCGCAGGCGGTCGTTGAAGGCGCCGATGCCAGTGCCGTCCAACTGGCCCTGGGTGGCCTGGATGAACAGGGCGTTGGAGGCGACCTCCCCGAAGTTCCAGCCCTCGCCGTAGAGGTAGAGGGAGGAGCCGTCGACGCCATCGTCCTGGACGGTCAGGGCGTCCAGGGCGGCGCGCACCTTCTCCATCGTGGGGCGCGAATGGTGGCCCATGAGGTCGAAGCGGAAGCCATCGACCCGGTACTGGCGGGCCCACCACACCACCGAGTCGATCATGAGGCGCTCGCTCATCGCGTTCTCGGTGGCGATATTGGAGCAGCAGGTGGAGTTCATGACCCGGCCCACGGCGTCGAGCCGGTGGTAGTAGCCGGGCACCACCCGGTCCAGGACGCTGAGGGGATCCTGGCCGTGGGCGGCAGTGTGGTTGTAGACCTGATCGAGGACCACCTGCAGCCCGACGGCGTGCAGCGAGCCGACCATCTCGCGGAACTCGATGATGCGCCCGCCGCCGTCCTGATGGCCCTCGGTGGCGTAGGAGCCCTCGGGGGCCATCCAGTGCCAGGGGTCGTAGCCCCAGTTGTAGGCGTCCCGGTGGGCCACTTCCGCAATGGCCGCCTGCTGGTCGGCGGAGGCGGGGCCGGCCTCGGGGATGACCGCGCTGAGCTGGTCGGATCGGCGCTCGGGGATGGTGGCGATGTCGAAGGTGGGCAGGAGGTGGACGGTGCTCAGGCCCGCCTCGGCCAGCTCTGCCAAGTGGCGCATCCCGTGGGAGTCGGCCACGGTGAAGGCCCGATAGGTGCCGCGCAGCTCGGCGGGCACGGAGGAGTCCATGGCGGAGAAGTCGCGCAGATGGAGCTCGTAGATGCTGCGGGAGGCGTTGTTGGGCACGCGCGGGGAAGGCGTCGCCCATACGGAGGGGGCCAGGGCGGGGTCCCCCAGGTCAACGGCCACGGAGCGCTCGGAGTCAACGGTCAGGGCCACCGAGTAGGGGTCGGTGACGAGGTTGGTCTCGATCCGGCCGGTGGCCGGGACATAGACCTCCACCTCCCACAGGTACTGGCAGCCCGCGGTGATATCGCCCCGCGCATTGGCCACGCACCAGCGTCCATCGGTGCTGGGGACGGCCGGGGTGCGAGTCGCCCCGCCCTCGACCAGGGGGAGGCTGCCCGTGGCCTCCCCGGTCTGCCAGGTCAGGAGGGTGACGCGGCGCGCCGTGGGGGCCCACAGGGCGAAGCGGGGGGCGCCGTCGGTGAAGGAGACGCCGAGCTCTGCGCGGGTCGAGGCGTACAGGCAGTCCAGGAGCGGGGCGAGTTGGACGCCGGTGTAGGCGTCGATGCTGCGGGTCGGGCCGTCGACGTACTGGAGGACGGCGATCTGGCCGGTCAGGGCCTGGCGCACGACCGCCTCGTCGAGGGGGGCCGCGGGGCGCAGGGCGATGAAGCCCTCCAGGTTGGGGCGTGCGGACAGGACGTGGTCGGGCAGGTTCCCGGTGATGCTCAGGGGAGTCAGGACGGGGGCCGGCAGGTCGTCGGCGCCGAGAAGGGCGCCGTCGATGACAGCAGCGCCCCCCTGGGAGGCGGTGACCAGGGCCAGGGTCAGCCCGCCGGCGCCCGTGGGGGCTCCGGCCTCATCGACGACGTCCTCGCGACCCATGCCAATGGGCAGCAGGGACAGGGGCCAGGCCAGAAGATCGGGCTTGATCCAGTAGGCGCGCTGCTCCCCCGAGCCTGCCACTGGCGGGTCGGCCATTGCGTTGTCGATCGTGCGGGTCATCGTGTACGTGAAGGCCATGGCTCCCCTCCCGGCTCGACCGCGCTGCCACCTGCCATCCTCCCCGCTCCGCGCCGATGGCGCTACCCCTGGCGATCTGTCCGTCCTGAACAACTTTAACGCCGGACGCCAACAACCCCTTTAGGATAACCGCAGGTCAGCCCATAGTTACCTACGGCAACTCAGCGGCGGCGAGGCTAAAAGTTGTTCAGGACGGACAACGTGGGCCCTCAGTGCCCTCAAGGCAGGTCGGAGCAGGTTCTGGGGGCGCTCGCGACAGCTCGCCGCCGTCGACGCCCAACGAAGAGAGAGTCCTCGCTTGTCATGGAGATGAGATGAGGCTAACCTAAATCGATCGCGAAGGGGGCGAGCCCACCACCGAGCGATCAGCGCATTAATTGAACGATAGACGAAGGAGTCTTCAAATGGGAAAGAAGGCATCCATTGCCGCTGTGAAGACGCAAGTGAGCACGAGTCGCAACAGCCTCGGATTAAGTGACGGAGCCGCAGCGAAGACAGAATCCCTGGTCAAAGACCTCTCCAGCGCCTGGAAGTCCCCCAAGGCAGAGGATTATGCCACACAGATCACTGAAGTCATAACCAGCGCGTCAGCACTGTGGTCTTCTTTAGCTGACGAGCTCCAGGACGCCTACAACGCAGCCACCGACTAGGCCACGCCATTTCATCAGACATCCAAACGTTCTATCAAGCACGGAAAGACTAATTGAAATGACCTACATTTCTCTCGACAAATCTCTATTGCAGAACCTCATCGATGCGATCAACAGCTACGCGCAGAGCCATGACTTCGAAGTGGGGGAAGTCAAGTGGATCAACTGGACGGAGGATGATCCTGCAGGAGTAGGATATCGGGTTGCCAACGGATCAACACTCGCGGGGATGTCAACCACGATGACCACGTTGAGTGGGGAGATCCAAGTCCGCCTCGATGAGGCGGTAGCGATGAATGAGTCGGGAATCACTATGAGCGACGGCAATACGGTGAGCTATTATCTTCCCGATGGTGGCGAAGACACGGTGGAGAATGTAAGGGCCTACAACTCCAAATCGCTCGATGCAGCCAAATCAGAAGCAACGGCACTGTATCAAGCGACGAACAGCCCGAATGGCCGCTCCGAGGACGGACGCACTATCGACGAGATTTATGCGGAGATGGCTAAGCATCAAGATGTGCCAACCTATTCGGCCGCATATATTCAGGCGCTAGACAAGGCGGCCGAGACAAGGCCCTATTCCGAGGAGGACATCAACAAGACTGGGGCAGAGCTCTTCTTGGAGCTCATGAACCGGAGTCGAGACAGTTATTCGGGCGAGGTAATGCCCCCTCACTTCAGCACACTCGGGCACATGCTGGCTGCCGCCTCCCAGGATGAGGTGGGCGGTGCCAGTCTGGCGAAGGACGTCTATCCCCAGGACGGCTCCACCATGTCACTCGCGAGCAAGATCTCCCTTAATGCCGCCCTCTCCGAGACGCCCACCCGATTCGGAACAAGGTTCCTGGTGGACATCGCCTCCCGATCTGAGGGTCAGGACCCCAACCAAGGCGGGATGGAGGGAGAGGATGTCATTAACCTCACACGATACAATGCGGATGTCCTCGGCGGAGCACTCACTGCCATGGGTAACAACCCTAAGGCCGCCCTGGATTACCTTGCCTCTGCTGGCGGCACAGTGGATGCGAACGGCACCTGGACTCCCAATGACGCCGCTCAGTCGCGCTGGGACCGTCTCAAGCATCGCGACTGGAACCAAGCCGGCCTAGATGGATTCACTGCAGCGCTTGGAGCAGCCTCCTCCTACCGCAATGTGACTGGTGATACCGGCGATGTCATCCATGCGGACGCGCGAGCGACCTGGCTGGCGGGAAATACGATCAGCCATTTCGGCGGAGGCGATGTCAAGAAAGAAGACTTCTCCGAGAAGATGAAGGAGAATCTTTCTCTGGTGATCGCCAACAGCCCAGAGGAGGTATCAGTGGCCGCCGAGGGGGCAGACCTCGAGGATACCGACGGAGCTAAGCTCCCAACCAAACCCCAGGCCATTACGAATCTCACCTACCGCGTGATCGATAACGAGAACGCTGCAGCCACTATCGCCACAGGACTGGGCGATTATCATCACGATCATATCGACCGCGACATGCAGTCAGGAGACATGACCACCCTCAAGGGTAACTATGAGAGCGCCGCAGCCTCTCAGGGGTATATCGAGCGACTCATCGAATCGCGGCTCACCGATAACAAGGAGGACGCCGAGAAACGCAAGACCGCTATTGACACGGCAGCAAGCGTGTTCACCACGGTTGCGGCCACTGGCGTCACAGTAGCAACCGCGGGCACGTCGGCGGCAGTTCTGGCTCCCTTCGCAGTGGATGTCGGGACCACAATCGCCAAGCCTGTGGTTGTCGATGCTCTCACCGAGGGCTGGGGAGAGGACAGGAACAAGGACGATAGTCCTGGAACACCTCGTGATATTCTTGAAGCACAGGGCTACACCGATGCGGCGCAGTACGGCCTCCTCTCCGATGAGAGCATCGCCCTCGCCCAGAAGCAGGGCCTGCTACTCAATGCGGACGGCAGTGTCATCGAAGTTCCCCCTGGCGGTTACAGCGATTCGTACCTTCGAAAGGTCCAGTCCTGGAAGAAGAAGGCCGGTGACCCTGCAACTCAAGAAGTTTCCGACTCCATCGATTCAGGTTTGGATGACGGCAGGGAGCAAGCGAGTAAGCTCCTCACCAATAAGAACTAGTGAGCGATCAAGCATGTCTATTGTGATCCGTAGAGCACTTATCAATGTCGTTCGCTGCGGCGCGCTCGCCTGGCGTCATCAGCGCGTCATGGCGATCTTCTTGGCGGCAGGCCTATCGGCCTGCAGCGGGGCCTCCAATCCAACGCCCTCAGCATCGCCGTCGCCGTTGACCGAGGAGACGCTATGCGGCGTCGTGTCCAGTCAAATACTGCGAGACGACCTGGGATTCCAGGCGGAGAGTTATTCTCATCGAGTTGATGCCCCGTCAGAGTCCAACTCAACAGGCTACTTCAAGTGCCTCATGCGTTCCGCCACCGACCTGCGCCTGATCGGAATCAACTACGGCTCCATCAAGACTGAGGATGACAAGAGACTGGCAACCGATGGCACCGCGGTCCCCACGCCTCCAGGCAACCGAGAGGGAGTATTGCGGGTGCGGGATAACTTTGATGGAGGAAGCACGTTAATCTGGATCTACCCCGATAACCGCATGATCACGATCTGGCTCCAGTACGGCGATGGCACAGGCCCCGGAGGAGGAGCAGAGCGGGAAGACCTAACCACCCTGCTCGACAGCCTCATCGAGGCCATCCCCGCCTACGTCCAGACAATCGACCGATCCCTGCATACCAGAGTCCCAGCACGGTCCACTGACGGGTAACCATCGGCTCCCACGCACAACGTGTCCGTCCTGAACAACTTTAACGCCGGACACCAACACCCTCGCTGGAATCACCGCAGGTCAACCCATAGTTACCTACAGAAACTCAGCGGCAGCGAGGCTCAAAGTTGTTCAGGACGGACAACGCGGGCCCTCAGCGGCCTCACGCAGCGGTGGGCCGCAGCATCAGGTGCGGGGCTGGCGCTCGGCCCACTGGCGGGGGGACACGCGCCGGCCCGTGTAGAAGGGCGTGTCCACGCGCACGTGCAGGCGCGCCTCGGTGTAGCGCTGGTGATGCATGACGCCCTCAAGGCGATCCAGGGTGTCGGCCTCGAAGCCCAGGATCCACTCGTAGTCGCTCAGCCCGAAGGTCGCCAGGGTCGATCCCTTGACATCGGGGAACTTCGAGAAGCCGTGGCGGCCGTGAGCGGCCATGATCCGCGAGCGCGCCTCGGGCTCAAGCAGGTACCACTCGTAGGAGCGCACGAAGGGGTAGACCATGACCCAGTCGCGCGGCGCCACCCCGGCCAGGCAGGCCGGCACATGGTTGCGGTTGAACTCGGCGGGGGTGTGCAGGCCCATGCAGGACCACACCGGCTCGAGCTGGCGGCCCAGCGCGCTGGCGCGCAGGCGGTGGTAGGCGTCCTGGAGGACCTCGGGGTCGTCGTCGAGCCACCACACGAGCAGGTCGGCGTCGGCGCGAAGCCCGCCGATGTCGTACCAGCCGCGGGTCGTCACCCCGCTGTCCTCGATGAACTGGGCGGACTCATCGATGAGCCGCTCCCGGGCGGGCTCGGCGGCGGGCAGGGGGGAGGCCAGGCGGAAGACCGCGTAGAGGGTGTAGTGATACTGGTCGTTGATGGCATCGAGGTCGACGTCGGTGGCGTCGCGCGGGTCGCGGTGGGGGTGGCGCTCCTCGTCCTCGAAGCGGTGGAGGGGGCCGGCGGGATGGCTCGGGGTCTCGGTCATGACTGCTCCTGGGGGTGTGGTTGCGTGCGGGTGGTGGGGCGTGCGCCGGGCAGGCAGCATGAGGGCGGGCAGACCGTGTGGAAGGGGCCGACGCCGGTAGTGGACTCCGGGCGAACGATCTCCCCCCGGGCGGTGGCCGCCCGCTCGGCCAGGATATCGACCAGGGAGGCGATGAAGGCCGGGTGAGTGCCGGCGGTGGCGGCCCGCGCATAGGGCAGGCCGAGCTCTTCAGCGGTCTGGGCCGCCTCGGTGTCCAGGTCGAAGACCACCTCCATGTGGTCGCAGATGAATCCGATGGGAGCCACGACCACACCGGGGCAGTCCTGCTCGGCCAGGGCCTCGAGGTGGTCGTTGATGTCGGGCTCCAGCCAGCGCGCCTGGGGAGGGCCCGAGCGCGAGCAGTAGACGAGGTCGTGGCCCAGCGACTCCAGTCCCAGTCGGCGGGCCACCTCGGGAACGAGCACCCGCGCCAGGGCCTCGTGCTGGGCGGCGTAGGAGATCTCCGTGGACAGGTCGGCGCTGACCCCCGGCTCGGGCTCCCCGGCCATCCCGGGATCCGCCGCCCCTTGGCCGGCCGACCCGGCCGAGCCGGCTGAGCCCGCCTCCATGGAGACGGGGATGGAGTGGGTGACCAGCACGAGCCGGACCCCCTGGGCATCCACCCCCTGATCGGCGAGCCTGCCGTAGGCGGCGAGGATGGCCTCGACATTGGCCTGGAGCATGCCGGGGGTGTTGTAGTAGGGCCGGGCCTTGTCCACGCTGAGGACGCCCTCCAGGGGCGCCCCGCCCGCTCCGCCGACCCTGGCGGCGGCGTCGGCCTCCTCATCGCCGGTGGCGCCATCGGTGCCCGCCTCGATGCGGGCGATGGCCCCGGCCACGTCCTCGCGGTACTGGCGGCAGCCCGAGTACGAGCCGTAGGCGGCGGTGGTCAGGGCCAGGACTCGGCGGGCGCCGGCGTCGGCCAGCTCGCGCAGGGCCTGGCTGACGAAGGGACGCCAGTTGCGGTTGCCGATGACCACGGGCAGGTGGCAGCCGCGGCGGGCCAGCTCGGCGCGCAGGGCCGCCAGCAGCTCGGCGTTGCGGGCGTTGATCGGCGAGACCCCGCCGAAGCGCTGGTAGTGGGTGGAGACCTCCATGAGCCGGGAGTCGGGCACGCCCCGTCCGGCGGTGGCGTTGCGCATGAAGGGCAGGACGTCGTCGGGCCCCTCAGGCCCCCCGTAGGACAGGACGAGGACGGCGTCGTAGGGGGCCAGGGGCCCGGCCAGGGTCGCGGCGGCCTCAGGCAGGGCCACCACCTCCGGGGTCTCGATGGTCAGCTCACTCATGGGCGGCCCGCGCCAGATCGGGGCCCAGCACGAGGGCCAGGGCCTGACGGTAGGCGTCCTGCTGACCGGCCTCCCCGGCCCGGCGGGCCTGGACCGTGGGGACGTGCAGGAGGCGGGCGGCCAGGCGCTGGAGGGCGCGCTCGGCCTCTGCCAGGCTCACGGAGTCCGTCTCGCCGGCGGGGCGCAGTCGGGCGGCCTCCTCCTCCACCACCCGATCCGCCGCGGCGCGCACGGCGGTGATGAGGGGGGCCATGGCGCGTCCGGCGAGGTCCCGCTCGAAGGCGCCGGCCTCGGCCTCGACAATGGCCTGGGCCTGCTCGATATCCGCTCCGGCGGCGGCCGGAACGGCCTGGCGGATGCCATCCAGGTCCAGGCAGACCACGCCGGGCAGCTCGGCGACGCCGGCCTCGACGTCGCGGGGCAGGGCCAGGTCGAGGATGACCAGTCGGGTGCGGGTCCCGTCATCCCGGGACCGGGCCTCCAGCGCCTGGCGGACTCGATCGGCGCTGAGGATCGGCCCTCCCATGCCGCGGCAGGTGATGACGAGGTCGGCCTGGGCCAGAGCCTGGGCCAGGGCCTCCGGGGCGACGGCGCGCAGCCCCCTGCTGCGGGCGAAGTCCTGGCCCCGCTGGCTGGAGGCGGAGTGGACGGCGATGGAGGTGGCCCCGTGCTCGCGCAGGGCGCTGACCGTGGCCCCCGCGTAGGAGCCGGTGCCCACCAGGAGGACGCGGGCGCCGGGCAGGGGGCCCAGCTCCCGCTCGGCCAGGCCCACGCCCACGGCGACGATGCTGCGGCCCCGGCCGGCCAGGGAGGTCTCCCCGGCCACTCGGCGCGAGGCGATGGAGGCGTGCTCGACGGCGCGGATGAGCTCGGTGCTGGCGGTGGCCTCGGCGGTGGCGGTGCGCAGGGCGCGGCGCAGCTGGCCGGCGATCTGGCGCTCGCCGATGACCATGGAGCGCAGCCCGCTGGCGGTGGCGAAGAGCTCGCGGTGGGCCTCGGCCCCCTGCCAGCTGGACAGCTCCGGGGGCTGGTCAAGGCCGGCGCGCCTGGCCAGGAAGCGCGCGATGGCGCTGGCGTCCAGCTCGTCGGCCTCCAGGAGGAGGGCCAGGCGGTTGCAGGTGGCCAGGACAAGGGCGCCGCGCAGGGCGAAGCCCGACATGAGGTCGGGCCCCAGGCGCGGCGCCGCGGCGCTGAGGCGCGCGACGGCGTCGAGGCTCAGGCGGCGGTGATCGGCGGAGAGAAAATACATGGACACAGTGCTTGTATTGAATCATCGCTGGCAGCTGTGAGCACAATGGCGCCTATCGCAGGAGCAGAATCGTTCTGACGCTCCGTCAGATATATGGAATCAGGCTGACCTGCGCACACCTTCTCTTGGATTCCCGCCGGAATCGCCTCTCAAGGAGTTCTTCGCGCAATGATAGGACCATCCACGGCGCATGGTGCTGACACTACGCGGCGTCATGATCCGCAATCCTTCGACACAATTTCTGAAAGCGAATCATTGCTGAAATCTCATCGGATTGACTCATCTCACCGCCTCCCCGCGCTGCTGGAGGCACTGGCCGGCGAGCGGGGCGAGCGGACGCCCGTGTGGTTCATGCGCCAGGCGGGCCGCTCCCTGCCCGAGTACCGGCGCGCCCGGGCCGCCGCGGGCCTGTCCATGCTGGAGGCCTGCCTGGATCCCGGGCTCGCCGCGGAGATCACGCTGCAGCCGGTGCGGCGCCACGGGGTCGATGCCGCCGTGCTCTTCTCCGACATCATGGTCCCGCTGCTCCTGGCCGGGGTGGATGTGCGCATCGAGGAGGGGGTGGGCCCGGTTCTGGCCGCCCCGGTGCGCAGCCGCGAGCAGATCGACGCCCTGGTGGCCGCCCCTCCAGCAGGCGACGGGCTGGAGTCGGTGGCGCAGGCCGCGCGCCGCGTGGTCGTCGAGCTGGGGGCGCCAGGGCGGCCGGGGAGCCGCGAGCACTTGAGCCCACGCCAGCGCGCCGGCCTGGAGGTCAGCGCCGGTCAGGCGGGATGGACCCCGCTCATCGCCTTCGGGGGCGCGCCCTTCACCCTGGCCGCCTACCTCGTCGAGGGCCGCCCCAGCCGCGACCACCTGGCCGCCCGCACCCTCATGCACGCCGATCCGAGCTCCTGGCACAGGCTCATGACCTGGTGCGCGCAGGTCACCGGGGCCTTCATCGCCGCGCAGGTGCGCGCCGGGGCGGCCGCCGCCCAGCTCTTCGACTCCTGGGCCGGCAGCCTCTCCCCCGCGGACTACCGCCGCCATGTCCAGCCCTACTCGGCCCTGGCCCTCCAGGTCGCCGGCCGGGCCCACTCCCCCACCACGGGGGCGCCCCCGCCGCTGATCCACTTCGGCACGGGCACCGCCCGCATCCTGGCCGATATGCGGGACGCGGGGGCCGACGCCGTCGGCGTGGATGACCGTACCGGGCTGGAGGAGGCGGCCCGGGCCGTCGAGGCCTCCCGCGCCGGGGCCTGCCCGCTCCAGGGGAACCTGGACCCGGCGCTTCTGGGAGCGCCCTGGCCCGTTGTCCAGGCCGGCGTTGAGGAGTGCCTGGCGGCGGGGCAACAGGCCCCGGGGCACGTGGTCAACCTGGGGCACGGGGTGCCCCCCGGGACGGATCCTGCCGTGCTGACCCGCATCGTGGCGCAGGTGCACGGCTCAGCCGACTGGGATGCCACGGCGCGCCGGGCCTGGGACCCCGAGGAGGAGTCGTGAGCGGGCCCGGCACCCCGGCCGGCCCCACCCCGGAGCCGGCGGCGAAGCGCGCCGGCCGGTGGGACGCCGTCGTCGTGGGAGGCGGGATCGCGGGGCTGAGCGCCGCCTGGGAGCTGGCCCGCGCGGGCCTGGCCCCCCTGCTCATCGAGGCCCGCGGCTACACGGGGGGCCTGGTGGCCGGAGCGGAGATCGCCGGGGTCCCCATGGACCTGGGCGCCGAGGGCTTCGCGCTGCGCGGCGCCGGGGACGGCGTCTTCCCCGTGGCGCAGATGGCCGAGGAGCTGGGCCTGGCGGTTCGCGCCCCCCAGGGCAGGCCCCGGCTCTTCCTGCCACCACTGGAGGGCACCGGCGCCTGGTCGCTGCACCGCTTCCCCGCCCAGGCCCTTCTGGGCATCCCGGCCGACCCCCTGGCCGCCGATGTCGTGGACATCATCGGCCAGGAGGCCGCGCACCGGGCGGCTGCCGACCGCGAGCTGCCGGCAGCCGTGGGCACGGACCCCCAGGCCCCCGGCGACCTGGCCTCATTCGTCTCGGCGCGGATGGGGCCGGGGGTCCTTGAGCGGCTGGTCCGCCCGATCGTCGCGGGCATCCACACCGCCGACCCGAGCCTCCTGGCGGCCGACGCCATCGCCCCCGGCCTGCGCCGCGAGACCGCGCGGCTGGGCAGTCTGGCGGCGGCCGTCGAATCGAGGCTCGGGACGCGCTCGGCCAGCCGCAGCGCCAGTGTCGAGGGGGGCATGCTGGCCCTGACCGGCGCCCTGCGCGAGGCGATCGAGGCGGCCGGGGGCACGGTGGCGACCCGTACCGGGGCCCAGTGGATGCGCCGCGAGGCCGGGGCCTGGAGCCTGGGGATCGCCGCCACCGGGAGGGGGGCCACGCCGTCTGATGAGCCCGTGCCGGTGGCGCCCGAGGAGGTCGTGCGCACCGGGCGCGTGGTGCTGGCCTGCTCGGCGGGCGCGGCGCTGCGCCTCCTGACCGGCGCGGGCCTCGACACCGAGGTGCCCATCGCCCGCGGCGCCCCCATCGCCCGCCTCATCATGGTCCTGCGCGCCCCCGGCCTCGACGGGGAGCCGGTGGGCTCGGGGCTGCTCGTGGCGCCCGGGCAGGCGCCGGTGGGCGCCAGGGCGCTGACGCATCTGAGCGTGAAGTGGCCGTGGATCGGGCGAGGGCTGCGGCAGGAGCACGGCCCGGGCATCCACGCCCTGCGCCTGTCCTACGGGGCGGGCGGCCCGCAGTTGGCGGCCGCCCTGGAGGATGTTGCCGTCCTGACCGGGGTGCGCCTGGGGCCCGAGGCGGTGATCGAGCACAAGCTGGTGCGCTGGGACGGGACCCTGCCCCCGGCCACGCCCGAGCACCGCGAGCGCGTGGCGCGCCTGGAGGAGAGCGTCGCCGGGCTTGAGGGCTTGGCGGTGACGGGGGCGTGGGTCGCCGGAACGGGGATCGCGGCGGTGGTCGGCCATGCCCGCCGCGCCGGAACCCGGCTGGCGGGCGACCGGTTTGGAGGGGATGAGATCGGGGCACCCTGAACGCGGATTTCATCTCCGCAGGTCACGCCTTAGTAACCCTCGGGTAGCCAGGAGGCGCTGAGGTTAATGCCCTCCACAATGGTCGTCCACCCGGTCATCGGCCCGGTCACCACTGGCACCACTGGGCGCGGGCCGATCCTCTAGGCTCGCGGCATGGACAGACACGGTCGGGCACTGCGGCTGGGAACGCGCGGATCGCGGCTGGCGCTGGTCCAGTCCGAGCAGGCGGCGCGCGACCTGGAGGCGGCCGGCGCCCCGGCCATTGAGCTGGTCACCGTGCGCACCGGCGGCGATGGCGATCGCACCCCCCTTCGCGAGCTCGGCGGCGTGGGCGTCTTCGCGGCCAGGCTGCGGCGCGCGCTGCTGGATCGGGAGGTGGACCTGGCCGTTCACTCCTGCAAGGACCTGCCCTCCCGGCCGGTCGACGGCCTGGAGCTCATCTGCGTGCCGCGTCGCGAGGATCCCCGCGACGCCCTGTGCGCCCGCGACGGCCTGACCCTGACGACCCTGCCCCCCGGCGCGAGGGTGGGCACCGGCTCACCGCGCCGCGCCGCCCAGCTCCTGGCCGCCCGGGCGGACCTGGAGGTGGTGGACCTGCGCGGGAACGTGCCCACGCGCCTGTCCCGAGTGCGCGGCCTGGACATGGGCGCCGACGAGCCCGTGGCGCCCGCCACCGCTGACACCCGCGGCGACCTGGATGCGGTGGTCCTGGCCATGGCGGGGCTCAGGCGCCTGGGCCTGGAGCGCTTCGCCACCCAGGTGATGGACACCGATGTCATGCTGCCCGCCCCGGCGCAGGGCGCCCTGGCCATCGAGGCCCGCGCCGACCTCCTGGCCGCCGCCGGGCACGAGGCCCTGGCCGGGGCGGCGGCGCGCCTGGAGGACGCCGGCACCCGCCTGGCCATCACCGCCGAGCGCGCTCTCATGGCCGCCCTGGGGGCGGGCTGCGCCGCCCCCGTGGGGGCGCTGGCCCAGGTGGTCGAGCCCGGGGCCGCGCCCGGGAGCCGGGACCTGGTGCTGCGCGCCCTGGTCTGCTCTGCTGATGGGCGCCGCCAGCGCCACTGCGAGCTGCGGACGCCCCTGCCCGGCGCGGCCGGGGCGGGCGACGATCATGCCGCCGCCGAGGAGCTCGGCGCCCGGGCGGCGAGCTCGCTCCTGGACAACGGCGCCGCCGGCATCGTCGACCTGCGCGCCAGTAGGCCCTCCCACATGCCGCCCCGGGGCCGCGCATGAGCGGCCCGCAGACCTCGGCCCCGCGAGGCCCGGGCGGAGGCGCCCTGGCCGGGGGCGAGGTCGTGGCGCCCCGGCATCATGAGCCCGACGCATCCGCCCCGCCCACAGGCCTGGCTGAGGCAGCAGCGCCTTCCGCCTCCCGCACGGGGCCCTCGGCACCTGCCCAGCCCGGCACGCCGTCCGCCGGCCCACCGTCCTGCCAGCCATTGGCCGGGCGCTGCATTCTGCTGCCCCGGCTGCGCGAGCCCGACGCCCTGGCCGACGAGCTGGAGAGCGCGGGGGCGCGGGTTGTGCGCGCGGCCCTGACCCGGACCGTGCCGGGAGATACCGCGGCACTGGCGGAGCTGGCGCGCCTGGCCGCATCCGGGCAGGCCGATTGGCTGGTCCTGACCTCGGCCCGCACCGTCTGGGCCCTCACCCCTCACCTGCGCGCCGCCGAGGCCGGCCCTGGCCGCCTGCCGCTTCGGGTCGCCGTCGTCGGGCCGGCGACAGCCCGCGCCTGGGTGGAGGAGACCGGCACCGCCCCGGATCTGGTGGCCGCCGGCAGCGCGGCCGCCCTGGCCGGGCACCCCGAGCTGGCCCGCGGCACCGGGCGCCTTCTCCTGCCCGCCTCCGCCCTGGCCGATCCCGCTCTGGCCCGCGCCCTGGGCGAGTCCGGGTGGGAGGTGGTGCGCGCCGCGGCCTACTCCACGGCCGCCGTCGGGCACGATGACCTCCCGCCGGGCCTGGAGCGGGCCTGGCGCCAGGAGGTGGAGGCCGCCGTCCTGACCGCCCCCTCCACCACCCGCGCCCTGCTGGACCTGCTGGGCCCGCCGCGCGGCGCCCGGCTCATCGCCATCGGGGCGACCACGGCGCGGGCAGCCACCGCCATGGGCCTGCCCGTGGCCGCCACGGCCGGGGCCCCCACCCCAGCCGGGGTGCGCGAGGCCGTCTTGCGCGCCCTGGGATTCCCTGTTGCTACGGTGGACCAGGGCCCGCAGCAGGGCCCGCAGCCCGCCTGAGGAGACCACGCATGAGCACCGATGCCCTCGCCGGCCGCCGCGCCCCGCAGCCGGACGCGCCCGTCGTCCGCCCGCGACGGCTGCGCCGCACCCCTGCGATGCGCGGCCTGGCCCGCGAGCATGCCATCGACCCGGCCAGCCTCATCCTGCCGGTGTTCGTGCGCGAGGGGATCACCGAGCCCCACCCGGTTCAGGCCATGCCGGGGGTCGTCCAGCACACGCTGGACTCGCTGCGCCGCGAGGCGGCGGCCTGCGCGCAGGCCGGCGTGGGGGGCATCGACCTGTTCGGGGTGCCCGCCGACCGCGATGAGACCGGCTCGGGGGCATGGGATGCCGCGGGCATCCTCAACCGGGGGATCGAGGCGGTGCGCGCCGAGGTGGGCGATGCCCTGGTGGTGTGCGCCGACACCTGCCTGGACGAGTTCACCAGTCACGGGCACTGCGGGGTGCTGCGCCAGGGCGGGCGGCGCGACGGCGAGGTGGACAATGACGCCACCCTGGGGCTCTACCAGCGCATGGCGGTGGCCCAGGCCCAGGCGGGGGCGCATATGGTCTCCCCCTCGGGGATGATGGATGGCCAGGTCGCAGCGATCCGCGGCGCCCTGGACGCCGCCGGGCACGACGACGTCGCCATCCTGGCCTACTCGGCCAAGTACGCCTCGGCCTACTTCGGCCCCTTCCGCGAGGCGGTGGGCTCGACGCTGACCGGGGACCGGCGCACCTACCAGCAGGATCCGGCCAACCGGCGCGAGGGGCTGCGCGAGGTCATGCTGGACGTGGCCGAGGGGGCGGACATCGTCATGGTCAAGCCGGCGGGGCCCTACCTGGATGTGCTGGCGGATGTGGCGGCGGCCAGCCCGGTCCCGGTGGCCGCCTACCAGGTCAGCGGGGAGTACTCGATGGTGGAGGCCGCCGCGCAGCGCGGGTGGGTCGAGCGCGAGCGCGTCATCGCCGAGTCGGTCCTGGGGATCGTGCGGGCCGGGGCGGATATGATCCTGACCTACTGGGCCCGCGAGATCGCCGAGGGCCTGGGGAGGCACTGAGGCTGTGAGCGGCTCAGGGCACGATGCAGCGCGATGAGGCCCTGGCCAGCCGCCGGTCGAAGGTGACGACCCGGCAGTCGAGCGCCTCGGCCAGGGCGACGTAGACCGCGTCATAGGCGGAGATGCTGTTGCGCAGCGTCCATGCGGCGTCGAGCAGGGGCGGGACATCCATCCAGTGGATGTCCAGCTGCTCGAGGTGGATCAGCGCGGTGCGGGCGCGCTCAGCCGTGATCTCCGACCCCAGGACCCAACCGCGCAGGACGGACATCACCTCGACCGCCAGGTGCTGAGGGGCGTACAGGTCGGCGTCGGCGATGAGGTCGGCCGCAGCCCGGCCCCTCTGGCTGCCGATCAGCACCTCCGCCGCTGCGGAGGCGTCCAGGACGAGGATCATGCGCGATCCTGGCGGGAGGCGCGCAGGACCTCGACGGCGGGAGTCGTGCCCGCCGGACCCGCGGCCCTGATGCTGGCGAGGAGCTCGGCGCGGTCCGGCCGCTCGGCCAGCCGCGTCACCTCCGCCAGGAGGTAGTCGCTCAGCGACAGGCCCTGCAAGGCCGCGCGCGCCTTGAGCCGCGCGCTGACATCCTCAGGGACATGACGGATCTGAAGCGTGGTAGCCATGCAACTAGCATGAGATACATGCAGTCTGCATGCAAGGGCTCGCGAGATCGCCCAGGACCCGAGGCGGTGAGGATCGCGACAGCCGGCCTCGCCGCCGACCCTTGGGAGGAGCCTCGTCGGCCAGCGGGGTGCCTCATGTCAAGGTGCCCGCGAAATCTTCTCCGTGCCTCATGTAGGAATGCCCGCAAAACGGGTGGGGTGTCGGGAGGCTTTCTTGACGCGGATGCTGTGGTGGACGTCGGGCAGGGCGCTGGGGATCTGGGCGGCGTAGAGCTCGTCGGTCTTGGTCTTGGCCTGCATGATCAGGGAGGCCTGAAGGTCGTGGATGCGCCTGGCGATCTTGGCGGGGTTGAGGCTGTCGCGGTAGGCGATCAGCTCATCCTTGTGCTGGCCGGTCAGGGCATCAGTGGACAGGAGCCGCTCCAGCGGGGTGGCGGGGGCGTCGTAGAGGCGCTTGCGCCGCCCGGCCTTGTCGGTGCCCCACCCGACGGGCTTGCGGGTGGGTGTCAGGAAGTTGAGGCGGTCGTCGACCAGGGACCACAGGCGGTTCAGGGTGGCGCGCTCGGTGTCGGTGTCGTACCGGTAGTAGAAGCCGTAGCGGCGCACGAGATGGTTGTTCTTGGACTCGATGGTCGCCTGGTCGTTCTTGCGGTAGGGCCGGGCCCTGGTGAAGTAGATGCCCAGGTTGCCGGCCCATGCCACGACCCCGTGGTTGATGAACTCGCTGCCGTTGTCGAAGTCCATGCCCAGCAGCGGGAACGGGACGGCGTCGATGGCTGCGTCCAGGGCGGCAATGATGTGCTTCTCCGCGTTGTTGCGCATCGTGCGGGTGAACACCCACCCGGTGAGCACGTCGGTCATGTTCAGGGTCCGGGCGAACTCGCCCTTGAGGACCGGGCCGCAGTGGGCGACGGTGTCGACCTCGAAGAACCCCGGGGCGGCCTCGATCTCGTCACCGGCCTTGCGGATGGTGATCGAGTTGCGCAGCAGCGGCCCGGCCTTGGTGGTGCTGATCCCCCGGACGGGGTCCTTGGCGCGTACTGGGGCCAGGTACCGGTCGATGGTCGCCGCACTCATGGCCTCCAGCTCTGCCCGCACCTGGGGCGTGTATCGGGGCTCGTCATCCAGCTCCCCGTGGGACTGGAGCAGGTCGAGCAGCAGCGGCATGGACGCCGCCAGGTACTTGCCGCACTGCCCGCCACTGGCCGCCCACACCTTTTGCAGGACCTTCAGGGCGTCATAGGAGTACTTGCGGCCCCTGGGCCTGGGCGCCTCCTTCTTGGCCCCGCCAGGGCGCTTGGCGGCCTGGGTCAGGCGCCTGCGCGCGTTGTCCCGGCTCCAGCCAGTCACCGCGCACACCTCGTCGAGCATCCGCCCCTTATCGCCCTTGGACGCCCTGGCATACGCCGTGGCGTACTTCCTGGTGATCTCAGCCCTAGCCCCCATCGACAACTCGCTTCCCATGCCCACCACGGTCCGCGGATTTCGCGGGCACTTCCACATGAGGCACGGGACCTCCTTCGCGGGCATCCACGATGAGTCTCGTCGGCCAGTTGCCCCGTCACACACACATGGTGCATAATGAGAGTGATCGATTCCCGACCAGGCCTCTCCATCCGGATGCAAACTAGGTCGGGAACTTTTCTTCTGCAAGGGCGCACGATGGATCACAAACCGAGGCTGAGCTATATAGAGCAGACCAACCTTCTCGCCTCTCGAGGCCTGCGCATGACCAGCGAGGCAGACTGCATCGACCTTCTCAGCCATGGCCGGAATTAAACAAAACCGTATTCCGGTGTGTTCTTGGGTGGATATTGGTGCGGGCGAGGTATAGAATGGGCGCATGCGGGTTGATGTCACGTCGGATGAGCGCGATGTCCTTTTGGGATGGAAGAAGCGCAATGACACGCTGATCCTGGTCAGATTGAAAGCCGAGGCGATTCTCTACGCGTCCCGTGGCGTTGACGTGGGTGTTATCGCTGAAATGGTCGACCGATGCGAGAGAACCGTGAAGGAATGGCTGGCGGACTGGCGGCGCACCAGACTGCATTCCGTCGTGACCGGTCACGCCGGAAATGAGAACGCCGCGAAACTCACCCGCACCCAAAAGGAGCAGCTCAAGGAGGTCCTGAGCCAGCCACCATCGCGGTCCGGCATCGCCGCCGACTTCTGGGACGTACCCGCCCTGCGCGACGTGGTCAGTGCGAGGTTCGGCGTGGAGTACGCCTCGGACTCCTCCTACCAGCTGCTCCTGCGCTTGGCCGGCATGAGCTTCAAGCTGCCCGATCCCTTCGACAAGCGCCGCGATGAGAAGGCCATCACCGAGCGGATGGCGCAGATCCGCGCCGAGGTCGCCGGCCTGTTGGCCGGCGGCTGGGAGGTGTACACCGTCGATGAGGTCCGTGTGGAGCACGAGGCCGAGACCCGTCGTATGTGGCTGCCCAAGGGCGAGCGCACCAAGATCCACGTTGACCGCACGCGCTCGGCCCAATCCTTCTTCGGGGCCCTGAGCCTGACCACCAAGAAGATGAAGGTCTATCCCATCGAGGGCAACCAGAACGCCGAACAGATCATCCTGGCGATGGCTCGCCTGGCACGCGAAACAGACAACGACAGGATCGCTGTCGTCCTGGATAACGCCAGATTCCACCACGCCAAGGCCCTGACCAGCCTGTACGAGCCCGGCGAGGCACTAGACCGTATCACCCCGATCTACCTACCGCCCTACGCGCCGGACCACAACCCCACCGAGCACGTTTGGAACACCGCGAAAGGTCACATCGCCAACATTCAACGCGACACCCCCGAGCAGACCTGGACCGCGTTCACCAGCTACATCACTAGCCGCACCTTCGACTACGACTTCGAACACCTACCAATCACCCCACCAGAAGGAAACCTTGTTTAAAGCCGGCCACAGGTCAACTACTACCGCCTCTCGGGCTACTTCCGATACTGGCAAAAGGACCCCGCTTACGGAGACAACACCTTCATCGACGGGGCGAACCTGGAGACGATCCGAGACCTGTACCTAGCCGAGGAAAGCCTCGCGGTCGAGGCCACACGGGCGCTGCGACAGGTCGAGATTCTCTTGCGCACACGCTTCGCCTACTACTACTCCATGCATGTGACCTCCCAGGGTGGGCTGAGCGTTGACAGAGGAATCTCACCCCCTCCTCCGAACTCCGAGCAGAACCCAGTCAGTTACTACGTGCGCCGCGATCTTGACCAGAGCAAGGAGTCCTTCATCGTCCGAAGCCGCCAAGATCCGCCTCAGGACAACAAGCCCGCAGACCGATATCCGCACCTCTACGTGTGGGCAGCTGTCGAGGTCCTCTCCTTCGGCACTCTGTCTCGCTGCATCGCTGCTTCTGCTGACAGTGGAGTGTTGGATCACCTGACGAAATCTCTTGACATGAAGCGAGACACGTTTGCCTCCATGGTCAAGAGCCTCGTGTACCTCCGAGACCGGATCGCGCATCATGCCAAGATCTGGAACCACTCCGTTGCCGACGCCCCCGGTCTTGGGCGCTCACGGAAGCGCATCAAGAGGCGACACGGTCAGTTCGACGACCACTCGACCTACGCCGTCCTTGTCGTGCTCAGCCTGATCCTTGAGCAGTCACACCTCCACGAAAACTGGCTGACCGACGTCGTCGACCCCATCCTGAAGGGAAACACCCTGCTGGATCGCGGAATCCGCCACCCGCGCCGATACGGCGAGGCCGACCTGAGCACGTAACAGCACTGCCCGACCCTGGCCGCGATACGCTCGGGCCGCAGCCGCCTTGTCCGTCCGACCAGCCCGCGCAGGAGCCCCTCATGCCCACCAACGCCGCCCTCTTCGACTCCGCCCGTGCCATCATCCCGGGGGGTGTGGATTCCCCCGTGCGGGCCTTCGGCTCGGTGGGCGGCACGCCGCGCTTCATCGTCTCGGCCAGCGGCGCCCGGGTGCGCGACGCCGAGGGCGCCGAGCTCGTGGACCTCGTGGGCTCCTGGGGCCCCGCCCTGCTGGGCCACGCCCACCCCGAGGTCGTCGCGGCCGTCCAGGAGGCGGCGGCGCGGGGCCTGTCCTTCGGCGCCCCCACCCAGGGTGAGACCCTGCTGGCCCAGGAGGTCGCCCGACGGGTCCCGGCCGTCCAGAAGGTGCGCTTCGTGTCCACCGGCACCGAGGCCACCATGACGGCGGTGCGCCTGGCGCGGGGCGCCACCGGCAGGGATCTCGTGGTGAAGTTCGCCGGCTGCTACCACGGCCACAGCGACGGCCTGCTGGCCGAGGCCGGCTCGGGCGTGGCCACGGGCGGCCTGCCCGGCAGCGCGGGCGTGCCCCAGGCGGTGGCCGCTCAGACCATTGTCCTGCCCTACAACGACGTCGAGGCGCTGCGCGCCTGCTTCCAGGCGCGCGGGGAGCAGATCGCCGCCGTCATCTGCGAGGGGGCTGCGGCCAATATGGGCGTGGTCCCGCCCGCGCGCGGCTTCAACGCCGAGATCCGCCGCATCACCGCCGAGCACGGTGCCCTGATGATTCTCGACGAGGTGCTCACCGGCTTCCGCGTGGGCCCGGCCGGCTGGTGGGGGCTGGAGGCCGTCGAGGGCTGGAGCATCGAGGCGCCCACCGCCGCCCACCGCTGGCCCGCCTCCACCCAGGAGGCCGCCTGGGTGCCCGACCTGCTGACCTTCGGCAAGGTGGTGGGCGGGGGCATGCCACTGGCCGCCGTCGGCGGGCGAGCGGAGATCATGGACCTGCTGGCGCCGCTGGGGCCCGTCTACCAGGCCGGGACGCTGTCAGGCCACCCGCTGGCCACGGCCGCCGGCCTGGCCACCCTCCAGCTGGCCGACGACGCCGTCTACGCCGCCGTGGAGTCCGCCTCCCAGCAGATCGCCTCCACGGTCTCCCAGGCGCTGAGCGCCCAGGGCGTGGAGCACCGGGTGCAGTGGGCCGGCTCCCTGTTCTCCATCATGTTCGGGGCTGGGACGGCCGCGGGGGTCGCCGACTACGAGGCCGCCCGGGCTCAGGAGACCTGGCGCCACGCCCCCTTCTTCCACGCCTTCCTGGAGGGCGGCGTGGCCCTGCCGCCCTCGGTCTTCGAGGCGTGGTTCGTCTCGGCCGCTCATGGGCCGGCCGAGCTCGAGGTCATCGCGGCGGCGGCGCCGAAGGCCGCCCGCGCCGCCGCCCAGGCGCAGCCCTCCTGAGCCCGGGCCCCGCGCGCCCCGCCGCAGCGGGACGCGCGGGGCGCTCCAGCTGCGCGCACAGCCCGCGCCCTCAGGGAGCGGGCGCCAGGGCCTGCTCGTAGGCGTTCAACTCCGCCTGGGCTGAGAGCCCGATGACGATGCGCATCGGGGAGTGAGGGTGATCGACCACCCATCGGGCCAGGGCGTCCATGGCCGCGGTGGCGGCCCACCGCTTGGGGTAGCCGAAGGCGCCGGTGGAGATGGAGCACAGGCCCACGCTGTTCATGCCGATATCCGCGGCCAAGTCCAGGGAGCTGGTGTAGCAGGACTCCAGCAGGGCCCGGTCGGCGGGATTGGGCCCCTGGCCGCGGTCGGCCATGGGACCCACCGAGTGGATGACGTAGAGGGCGGGCAGGTGATAGCCACGGGTCAGGACGGCGCGCCCACTGGGCTCCCCGGTGTCGCGCCGGCTGGGATCGGCGGCCTCGGCGTCGGCCATGTAGCGGGCGCACTCGGCGCGCATGGCCGGGCCGGCCGCCGAGTGCAGCATGTTGTCCACGCATTTGTGCCCCGGCACGAAGCAGCCGATCATGCGGGAATTGGCGGCATTGACCACAGCGTCGGCGCGCAGGCGGGCGAGCTCGCCGTGCCACAGGGCCACGCGCTCGCCCAGCAGGCCGGGCACGCCGTGGGTGGAGGCCAGCGTGGGAAGGGACATGGCCTCCACGGCGCCACGGGCCGCGGCCTCAGCCGACAGCAGGAGGTCCAGGTCGGCGGCGGCATGGTCGGGCAGGGGGCCGGGGGGCCGAGTGGTCAGGAGGTAGTCCAGGTAGACGCGCAGCTCCTCGACCCCGGCGGGGATCGTCATATCCCCCCAGCTGTCGAAAACCGGGCCGTCGGTGCGCATGAGCTCCAGCACGAGCCTGCGCAGAAGGGACAGCCGGTCCCAGGGGCCCCTGTCCGCCGCTCCGCTCAGGCCCTGGGCGCCAGCACCGGAGGCTCCCGCCGCACGCGCGAGCAGCTCCTCCTGAGCGCCCATCGCGCCCTGACGACAACCACTCATCTCCCCTCCTGACGTTGTCGACTTCCACCATAGCCCCTCCTCGTCCCAATCGGAGAGTCGGCAGCGTTGGACCTCGCTCACGCCGGATCACGGGGGCGGTACCGAACCGGTATTGAACCGTCACCTGTTTTCGGTCGGTTCACGTTGACTCCGTCATAACGATCTCACTAATTTCATCCCCGATCGTATAGGTATCAACCATACGGATGGTGGCTCCGCTCCCCCGGGACCACCGCCCGTCCCGAAAGGAATCCCGTGCCATCCCATGCCGTGCCTCGCCCTGCGAGGCCCCTCAGCCGGGCGCGCCAGGCAGCCACCCCCTGGCTATCCGCCTGCGCCCTGGTCGTTCTCACCACGTTGGTGGCCTCGCTGGTGCTTCTCCAGCCCGTCGCCCGCGCCGCGATCAACTCGCGGATCCTGGTCACCGACCTGTCCCTGGTCATGTCCTCGGGAACCGGTCAGGACGACCCCTCTGACACCTCCGTGCGCGTCGACGACATCCTGCGCATGTCCTTCAACTGGGATGCCACCCAGGCGGGGGTCTCGGCCGGCGACTCCTTCCGCATCGGCCTGCCCGACATGTTCGACAACTTCGAGTCCAACAAGAGTCAGGACCTGACGGTGCCCCACAACGGGTCCCAGACGCGCATCGGCACCTGCCAGCTCGACCCCAAGGAGATCGTCTGCACCTTCACCTCCGAGGTGGACACCCTGATCGCCCAGGGCTTCTCCGGCCTGCGCGGCAACGGCTCGGCCCTCATCAAGGCGGTGTCCGCCACCAACAACGCCACGGCCGACTTCGAGGCCAACGGCACGATCACCTCCCTGGCGATCCCGGGCGGGCGCATCATGGACATCACCAGCCTGAACTACTCCCCCGAGACCCTGCGCAAGTGGGCGCTGCCCGTGACCAGCACGGACTCCAGGCTCACCTGGCAGTTGAACTTCGGCGTCCCCGGCATCAAGCCCCTGACCGAGGAGGCGGGCGCGCCGATCACGGCCGACGGCACCACCCGTGAGACCATCACCTTCGTCGACCAGCTCGGCCCCGGTCACGCCTTCTCCACCGACATGAGCCGCTGGAGGCTCGACATCGGCACCTCGGCCACGCGCGACTCCATGCTGGGCACCGTCACCCGCGGCAACGGCGCGGACGAGATCACCGACCATGGCGACTACGACCTGAATGTCGACATCCAGGGCAACCGCGCCACCATCACGGTGGTCGGCCCCTTCACCGCCGACACCAACTACGTCATCTACTACGACACCACCCCCACCACCGATGACGGCGTCGTCCAGGCGGGGATGGAGTACACCAACAGCGCCTCCGTCAAGGGCTCCAGCGTCACCAGCGACGCCAGCTCCTACTACGTCGCCTCCTTCACGATCAACGTGACCATGGAGCCGGGCTTCGGCGGCCTGAGCGTCACCAAGCTGCTGAGCGGTGACCAGGCGGCCAAGGTCCCCGCGGGCACCACCTTCGAGGTCGGCATCGACTACACCCTGCCCGGCGGGGCCACGGCCCAGACCTACCCCGGCTGGACCGCCCCCGGGACCCTCAACGACTCGGGCACCGGCGGCACCACCAGCTTCACGGTGACCACCGGGAACGTGACCACCTACAACGGCACCTTCCCGGCCGGCACCGTGCTGAGGCTCAGCGAGGACACCTCCACCGCCACGGGCGCCCCGGGCCTGGGGTGGGGTGAGCCGGTGTTCATGGTCGACGGCGCCGCCACCAACACCCTGACCGTCAAGGACCAGGAGTCCACGGATGTGACCCTGCGCAACACTCCGACGGCGGCCCCGGCCACCGGCACCTTCTCCATCGCCAAGTCCGTGGCGGGCGACGGCGACTTCGCCTCCACGGCCTTCGCCTTCATCTTCAGCTGTGAGGACGGCACCGATGGCACCCTGGTCGTCCCGGGCAACGGCACCGCCGTCGAGGGCCCCGAGCTGCCCGATGGCACCAAGTGCACCCTGACCGAGGACGCCGCGTCCGCCGCGCGTGACGGCCACAGCGTGGCCTCCGAGCTGTCGCAGAGCGCCGTGACCATCAAGGGCGGCTTCACCGTGGTCGTGACCGCCACCAACACCTACACCCAGTCCACCGGATCCTTCACCGTGGCCAAGAAGGTCGCCGGGGAGAGCGCCTTCGCCGCCGACACCTTCACCGTGGCCTACTCCTGCACCCCGCCCAATGGCGCCGCGCAGAAGGCCGAGCTGCAGGTCTCGGGCGACGGCTCCCCCGTCCAGAGCCCGACCCTGCCGGTGGGCACCACCTGCGTGATCTCCGAGCCGCAGGACACCCGCGACCGCGAGGGCTACTCGGCGGCCGCCACCATCACGGTTGACGGCACCGCCACTGACACGGTGACCATCGCCGCGAACAAGAGCGCCGCTGTCGAGGTGACCAACACCTACGAGCGCCTGACCGGCTCCTTCCAGGTCTCCAAGACCGTCGCGGGCGACGGCGCCGCTAAGGCCCCGGAGTCCTTCACCTTCGACTACGTGTGCCGTGACGCCGCCGGCAAGGAGACCGTCAAGGACTCGGTGTCCGTCAAGGGCGGCGCCGTGGCCACGGTCGACTCCATCCCCACCGGCGAGTGCACGGTGACCGAGCGCTCGGCGAGTGTGGAGGGGACCGCCCTGGTCACGACCCTGACCGTTGACGGCCAGGAGGCCGCTGACGGCACGGCTGTCTTCACGGTGAGCCAGGACGCCGCCGTGGCGGTTGCGGCCACCAACACCTACACGGTGGACAAGGGCGGCTTCGCCGTGGTGAAGAAGGTCGAGGGAGCCGAGCTCGCGGACAAGCAGTTCACCTTCACCTACACCTGCGATGACCCCGAGGCCACCGAGGGCACCCTGATCGTCCCCGGGGACGGCAAGGCCGTGGCCGCGGGCAAGGACCTGCCCATCGGCACCACCTGCACCATCACGGAGCACGAGGGCACCGCTCAGGCGGAGGGCTACACGGTGGAGGTCCCCAAGGCCCAGTCCGTGAGCATCGAGGCGAAGGACCAGGTGGTCGAGGCCTCCTTCACCAACACCTACACGCCCACTCCCAAGCCGACGCCGCCCACCCCGCAGCCCTCGCCCGAGGCCTGCGAGACGCCCCGGGGCTCCCAGCCCGGCGACGGCTCCACGCCCGGCGACGGCTCCACGCCCGACCCCTGCGCCCCGGCCCCTGAGCCCTCGGCGACCTGCGTGACGCCCCAGGGCTCCCAGCCCGGCGACGGCTCCACGTCCGGCGACGGCAGCACACCCGGGGACGGCTCCACGCCCGACCCCTGCGCCCCGGCCCCTGAGCCCTCGGCGACTTGCGTGACGCCTCACGGCTCCGAGTCCGGCGACGGCTCCACGCCCGGCGCGAGCCCGTCGGGCACGGCTGGCGGGTCCGGCTCCGCTGGGCCGAGCGCCTCGCAGGACCCCTGCGCGACGCCCGGGACCACGGTGCCCATCAACACCGGCTCGCTGGCCAGCACCGGCGCCGCCGTGGGGATCGCTGTGGTGGCCGTGGCGGCCCTGGCAGCAGGAGGTCTCCTGCTGGTGCAGCGCCGTAGGGCCTGATTGACGCCGGCTCCGGCAACGCGGGACCGGGCGGTCGGATCGAGGTGATGCCTCGACCGGCCGCCCGGTCCTGTGCTCGGCGCTGCTGGCGCGGTGCGCTTACTCGGCGTCCGCGGCCTCCTGCTCGATCTGGGCCTTGACGGCCTCCATGTCGAGCTCGCGCACCTGGGTGATGAGGGAGTCCAGGGCGGGGCCGGGAAGGGCGCCCGCCTCCCGGTAGACCAGGACGTCGTCGCGGAAGACCATGAGCGTGGGGATGGAGGAGATGCCCAGGGCCGCGGCCAGGTCCTGCTCCTCCTCCGTGTTGACCTTGGCGAAGGTGATGTCCGGGTTGGCCTCGGAGGCCTTCTCGAAGACCGGGCCGAAGCGCATGCACGGGCCGCACCAGGAGGCCCAGAAGTCGACAATCGTGATGCCCTCGCCGTGGACGGCGTCCTTGAACTCGGGTCCGGTGATCGTGGTGGTGGCCATAGCGTCTGCCTTTCAAATCGGGGCCATCTGCAGGCCGCAACAGTGCCGGCTCAGCCGCTATTCCTGCTCCTGGGAGCGCCACTTTGTCCGTCGTGAACAACTTTAACCGTTCCCACCGCAAGGTTTCCAGGAGTTACTGAGTCCTGACCTGCACTCCCTCCATGGCCCTTGTCGCTGTCATCGCTTAAAGTTGTTCACGGTGGACACGTGGCCTGGATGTTGACCCGCTCGAGGCCCAGGCTGAAGCGGCGGACCAGGCGAAGGAATCCGTCGACGTCAAGCTCGGCATCGGCCATGAGGGCGTAGCTGGCCCTGCTTCCGTAGACGATGCTGCGCCCGGACAGGGTGAAGCCGTTGCGCTCGTAGAAGGCCACGCGCCGGCGGCGCTGCTCGGCATTGGCGGCGGTGTCGTCCAGCGGCTCGATCTCCAGGACGATGGTGCGGCCCGCCGCACGTCGGCGCACCTGCTGGACGATGCGCGACCCGTACCCTTGTGAGCGCACGGCGTCATTGACCACCAGGTAGAACAGCCACACCATGGTCGGGGACTCCACGGTGTAGGTCATGCCCACGAGGACATGGCCGTCGTACCAGGCGCGCAGCGCCACACCGCGGCGAAGCGCCATGAGCCGCAACTGCCACATCGGGATCTGCTCCTCGGGCGGGAAGGCCCTGCGGTAGAGGGCGATGACCTCCCGGTACTCGGGCAGGCGGCGGGTGAGCGCCCGGGTCGTCAGACCGGTCCCGCCAACACCCAGCGCCCCGTTCTTCTGCGCACCGCCCGTGGGTGTCACGCGCTGGACTCCTTCACTCCTCGCACCTGCAGCAACCCGCCCTAGGCTACCGCGCGGGACCGCGCAGTACCCGCGCCCTGCGCTCGCAGGGAGTCCCGGCGGGTCTAGAGTGATCCGGGTTAACGCCGGTCATGGACCGGGGAAAGGAGGGTGGCCGTGCATCTGAGCCGGTCGCTGGCTGTGGTCGAGATCCTCCTGCTGCTGGCGGGGGTCGCGCAGTTCCTCGCCCCCACCCTGGGGCTCGCCGCGATATGCGTGCTGTCCTGGATCTTCCTGGCTGCCGCCTACGTCATCGGCTCCCTGGAGATCGCCCGACGGCAGAAGGCCGACCCGACCCTCAGGCTCTCCCCATCCTCTGTTCGCGGCTTCCCCACCTGGGTCCGCGGGCTGTCCGATCTCACCCCGATCCTGGCCGCGGCCACCGGCCTGCTCTCCGCTGTGAGCTACCTCGGCCCCACCGCCTCCACGGAGGTGGGCGACTCCGCGTTGCGCGGGCTCATTGATCTCTTCCTGGCACTGGACGACAGCGAGTTCCTCACCATCATCATCGGCACGCTGGGCTGGTTCGTCCTCCATGTCGGATACGCCCATCTCTACCAGCGCATCGACATGCTCAGCCGCGGTCGCGCCTTCGCCTTCCCCGCGACGCCTCAGGCCAGCAGTGTCGAATACCTCTACCTGGGCATGACCCTGGGCGCCACCTTCGGCACCTCGGATGTCACGGTGCGCAGCCGGCGTGCCCGTTGGGCGGTCATGAGCCACACCATCCTGGCCTTCCTGTACAACGCCGTCGTCATCGCTGTCGTGGTCCGCCTGCTGACCGGCAACTGACGCGCACGTCCAGCAACCCGCACGATCCGCCTCCGGGTCCCGCTCCGGCGTCAGGCACAATGTTGGCCAACTGGACAAGTCATTTGGCCAACAGTTACTGTGCCGCCATGAGCACTGAGGATCGGCATCCGCACGGTGCACCGGAACGCACACGTCTGCCGGTGGGCGAGCGCCGTCGCCTCCTGGCCGAGGCAGCCCTGAGGGTGATGAAGCGCGAGGGGGTCGCCGCGGCGACCACGCGCGCGGTCTGCTCCGAGGCGGGCATGCCGCACGGCGCCTTCCACTACTGCTTCCGCACGAAGAAGGAGTTCTACGCCGAGGTGCTGTCCATGGACGTCATCTCCGATCTCTCGGAGGCCTGGTCGCAGGTGGCCCATGCCTCGCCCTCTGAGGCGATCGTGACGCTCGTGCGGGCGCTGTGGGCTCAGGTGGAGGTCGACGCCGACGCCCAGCGGGTCCTGTTCGACCTGGAGTCCACGGTGCTCAGCAGCCCCGATCTGCGCGACCTGCTCGACCAGCAGTACCAGGCCTCCCTCGACCTGGCCGCAGCCAGCCTCGCCCGGCTCCAGGAGGAGGCCGGATTTCGCTTCGCCAGCCCCGTCCGGCCGCTGGCCGGGCTCGTCCTGGCAGCCCTCGACGGCGCCACCTGGATGTGGCTGACCAGCCGCGACCCCGAGCTCGCCCGCTCCACCATGGATCAGCTGGCCAACGTGCTCATCACCCATATACGAACTGATCAGCCAGACGCAGGAGAAGGCGCATGACCACGAGGACTGTGAACTACCGCCCCTACCGGCCCGAGGACGCCGATGCCGTGAAGTCCATCATTGACGAGGCCTTTCACATCCACCGCTACGCCCGCGCCCCGCGCCTGCACGCCGCCGCCGTAGACCTCTACCTTCGCGAGGTGCTCCTGGAGTCCACCTACGCCCGAGTCGCCGAGCAGAGTGGGCGCGTCATCGGCATCATCATGGGGCGCGTGGAGGGCCAGTCGCGCCTGCCCGGCCGCCTCGGCAACCGCCTGCGCGCCGCCGGCGGCATGCTCCGGCTGCTCCTCACCGGTTTCCCCGAGAGGAGGACCCTGCGCTACTACTCGCAGTTCGAGCGGATCTATGAGCGCCTGCGCACCTCCGTGCGCGAGGCCCCGGGCGATGAGCTGACCCTCTTCGCCGTCGACGCCTCCGCCAGGGGACTTGGCGTGGGCGGCGCCCTGTTCCAGGACTACATGGCGCATCTGCGCGCCCACGGCCGCACTGATTTCTACCTGTACACGGACTCGCTGTGCACCTACCAGTTCTATGAGCGCCAGGCGATGGTGCGCGCCGCCGAGGAGGATATGGCCCTGCAGGTGGAGGGCCTGCCGAACACGGTGGAGGTCTACCTCTACACCGGGCGAGTCCCGGAGCGGGCCCTCAGCCGCGCCGGTGCCCCTCGCTGAGGCCCGGGAGGGCGAAGGCAGCGCTGCGGCCGCTCCGACTCAGGCACAGCGGATCCCAGCGGCCCCCAGCGCATGCCGACGCGAGGATGTCCCTCAGGACGACAACGACTCTGCTTGCTACCGTCATGCCATGACGACCTCCGCGACCGCTCCCAGTGAGCCTGTCCTCGGCCCGCTCGGGCTGAGACTGCGCAGTCACCGCGATGAGGTGCGCGCCTACCTCACTGGGTTTCATATGAGCAACGTGCGAGTGTTTGGCTCGACGTCCAGGGGCTCGGACAGAGAGACCTCGGATATCGATCTCCTCGTCCAGGCCGACCGTGCACCCAGCCTCTTCACGCTCGCCCGCGCTGAGCGGGGCCTGCAGACGCTTCTTGGCGCACCAGTTGACATCGTCCCCGACGACGCGATCCGACCCGACCTGCGCGAGCAGATCCTCAGCGAGGCGGTCCCGCTGTGAGTCGCACCCAACGCGAGAGCCTTCTCGAAGCTCTCGTGCACCTCGACCAGGTCGCACGGTACGCCGAACGCGACTTCTCCGACGATGCCATTCGCGACGCGATCGCCTTGCGCCTCGCCGCCGCGATTGATGCCCTCACCCGCCTCCCGAGCGATGAGGTGATCGGGATGTTCGGTGATGCCTGGTACGACATCAAGGCGACTCGCAATCGCATCGTCCATGGATACCTAACCGTCAGCAGCGAGATTATCGATGCGACGGTCACTGAAGACCTTCCCGAACTAAGAGATTGCGCGGATAGGGATGGGGGGTGCGGCGCTGCGTGGAGGCGGGCATGAGGGCCTGTAGAAGCTGTGGTGTCAAAGTCTCGCCTCATGGTCCAGGAGAGTCCTCATGCCCGCTGTCCCATCGTCCGTCATGGAGCCCTTGTGGGTCCAGTTCGCCGCGCTGGTCCCACCGGTTGAGGACAACCACCCGCTGGGATGCCACCGTCCCCGTGTACCTGACCGGATCGTGTTCGACAAGCTCGTCCAGGTCCTGGTGCTGGGCGCCTCCTACAACAAGATCGCCGACTCCACCTGCTCGGCGACCACCATCCGCACCAGGCGCGACGAGTGGATCGCCGCGGGCGTCTTCACTGCCCTGGAAGACCTCGCCCTGAAGGCATTCGACCAGGTCACAGGCCTGGACCTGACCGACGTGTGCGTCGACGGGTGCATCACCAAGGCCCCCTGCGCAGGCCAGGCCTCCGGGCGATCCCCGGTAGACCGAGGCAAGCAGGGCACCAAGCGCTCGGTGATGGTAGAGGCCCACGGAATCCCTCTGGCCGTGGTGGTCGCCGGGGCCAACCGGCACGACTCCCCGCTGCTGGCCCCCACCCTGGAGGCCGGGTTCAGCCGGTTCGGGTTCGACACGCCCCAGCACATCACGGTGCACCTGGACGCGGGCTACGACAGCGCCCGCACGCGCGCCCTGCTCGACCGCCTGGGCTGCCACTACGAGATCTCCCGGTCAGGAACACCCCTTCAGGTTGGTGTCAGGTGGGTCGTGGAACGTACCAACTCCTGGCACAACAGGGGCTTCAAGAAGCTGGCCATCTGCACCGAGCGACGCACCAGCGTCATTGGCGCCTACATCGCCCTGGCCAACACCATCATCACCATCCGGCTGCTACTACGCACCGCCTGGACCACCCACCGCTGGGACACCCGCCCCCAGCATCCCTACCAATGGCGATGAAACCCACCTATCCGCGCACCCTCTAAGAAGCATTATCGAGAGAAGACTGGTATCGCTCGGAGCCTGAGGTCGCGACGCCCACCAGTCAGGCCGCCGCGACTCCTTGCCGCACGAGTACTGAAAAGCCGCCAAGATCAGCGCATGCGCTCGGCTGCTCGCTTCGCAATCGCCTCGCGCCGCTTCAGCCCCGCAGCTCGGCGGCGACGAGCTCGGCCAGCTCGACGGCGTTGAGGGCGGCGCCCTTGCGCAGGTTGTCCCCCACGGCGAAGAAGCTGATGCCGTGCCCCTCGTCCCAGGCCTGGTCGGCGCGCACGCGGCCCACGAAGGTGCCGTCGCGGCCGGCGCCCTTGAGGGGGCTGGGGACGTCGTCGTAGGTGACGCCGGGGGCGGCGGCGAGGATCTCGCGGGCGCGCTCCGGGGTGATCTCGCGGGCGAACTCCGCCGAGACGCTCACCCCGTGCCCGGAGAAGACCGGGATGCGCACGCAGGTGCCCGAGACCCGCAGCTCCGGGAGCCCCAGGATCTTGCGGGACTCGTTGCGCAGCTTCTGCTCCTCATCGGTCTCACCGGAGCCGTCGCCCGCATCCCCGCCGGCCCAGGCCACGGCGTTGAAGGCGATGGTGTCCACGTAGACGCTCGGCTCGGGGAACTCCACGGCGCGGCCGTCCACGCCCAGGCCCTCCATGTCCTGGTCCACCACGGCGCGCACCTGCCCCGCCAGCTCGGCCACACCGGCCCTGCCGGAGCCGGAGACCGCCTGGTAGGTCGAGGCGATGAAGCGCACCAGGCCGGCCTCCTCGTGCAGAGCCTTGAGGGCCGGCATGATCGCCATGGTCGTGCAGTTGGGGTTGGCGATGATCCCCTTGGGGCGGTCGGCGAGCGCCTCCGGGTTGACCTCGGAGACCACCAGCGGCACCTCGGGGTCCTTGCGCCAGGCCGAGGAGTTGTCCACCACGACGGCGCCGGCGGCGGCGAAGCGGGGGGCGTGCTCCTTGGAGGTGCCCCCACCGGCGGAGAAGATGGCCACATCGATGCCGGACAGGTCCGCACTCGCCACATCCTCGACCTCCACGCGCGCCCCGCGGAAGTCCACCACCGTCCCGGCGCTGCGGGCCGAGGAGAAGAAGCGCACGCCACGGGCCGGGAAGTCGCGCTCGGCCAGCATGGCCTGCATGACTCGACCCACCTGGCCGGTGGCGCCCACCACGGCCACGACCACGCCGTCGGCGGGGCCCTCGTACTCGTTGATCACTGCGCTGCGCTGGCTGGTCTGCTGGCTCATCGTCCGGTCCCTCCGTACACGACCGCCTCGGCGGCCTCGGCGTCGAGGCCGAATGCGGAGTGGACGGCGCGCACGGCCTCGTCGAGCACGGCGTCGTCGACCACCACCGAGATGCGGATCTCGGAGGTGGAGATCATGTGGATGTTGACCCCCGCCTCGCTCAGGGCGCCGAACAGTCGGGCGGAGACCCCCGGGTGGGAGCGCATGCCCGCCCCCACGAGGGAGAGCTTGCCGATGTCGGGGTTGAAGTGCAGGGAGCGGAAGCCCAGCTCCTCCTTGGCGCCCTCCAGGGCCTTGCGGGCGGCGGCGGAGTCGCCGTCGGGGCAGGTGAAGGAGATGTTGGTCAGGCCCGTGTCCTCGGCGGAGACGTCCTGAACGATCATGTCGATATTGGCGTCAGTGCCGGCCACGATGGCGAAGATGCGGGCGGCGGCACCAGGAACGTCGGGCACGCCGACCAGGGTGATCTTGTCCTGGCTGCGGTCGTGCGCGATTCCGGAGATGACGGGGGCTTCCACGTGGTCCTCCTTGGCGGATGAACGGGGGCGGGCGCCGGCACGGGCGGCCACGGCGCTGCGATGGGCGGTCTCGACGTCGGTGGCCGAGGGGCCCTCGGCGAGCGGGCCGGCGCTCCGGCCGGCCTGCCCGGCGACCCCGGAGGGCTGCGGGGCGGGCTGCTCGGCGGGCTCAGCGGTCCCAGTGACTGTTGACGGGGCTGTGGGCGCAGTGTCCCCGAGGTCGGTGTCGGCGGCCACGACGTCGTCGAGCATGGCGGCCGCGGCCGACGGGACGAAGGCTCCGGGGCGGCGCCCGTCATAGATCCAGGTTCCGGTCTTGTCGGAGAAGGAGGAGCGCACGTGCAGGGGCACCCCGAAGCGGCGGGCGTACTCCACGGCACGCAGGTGAAGGATCTTGGCGCCGTGGGCGGCCAGCTCCAGGGTCTCCTCGCTTGAGAGGGCCTCGACGCGTCGGGCGGTGGGGACGATGCGGGGGTCGGCGGTGAACAGGCCGTCGACGTCGGTGTAGATCTCGCAGACGTCGGCGTTGAGGGCAGCTGCCAGGGCCACGGCCGTGGTGTCCGAGCCGCCGCGCCCCAGGGTGGTGACGTCCTCGACCTCGTTGATGCCCTGGAAGCCGGCGACGATGGCCACGGCCCCGGTCTGGATGGAGCGGGCCACGCGCTCGGGCAGGACGCCGACGATGGAGGCGCGCCCGTACTTCGAGTCGGTCAGGACCCCGGCCTGGGCGCCGGTGTAGGCGTGGGCGGGAACGCCCAGCTCGTTGATGGCCATGGCCAGCAGGGCCATGGAGATGCGCTCCCCGGCGCTCAGCAGGATGTCCATCTCACGCACGGGGGGCTGGGAGGTCAGGGCACCGGCCATGTCGAGCAGCTCATCGGTGGTGTCCCCCATGGCCGAGACGACCACCACCACGGTGTTGCCCGCCTCCCGGGTGGCCACGACGCGGCGCGCAACGCGGCGCATGGCGTCGATGTCGCTGACGGACGACCCGCCGTACTTCTGCACGACCAGTGCCATGGGCTCTCCTTGAGTCCTGTGCCTCTTCCTGGGTGCCGCGCGGCCTGGGCGCACCTTGGGGGCAGGACGGGGATCTCACCGCGGGTGGCACCCACGACGACGTGGCAGGGCCAAGCATAAGGCCACGGCGCAGGTGCGGCGTGTGGAGTTCCCCATGGCGAGACGCGGCCCGGCCCTGGGCCTGTCTTGAGTTGTCTTGAGCGGGGAGGGACCTGGGTCGGATGGACGTGACGGGTCGATACTGCAGTCTCGGGATATGCCTCGCTGAAGCGCTGACAATATTCCCGAAGTGATCGTTGGTGTGCGATTGCTGGGAGATAGGAGCAGCATCGAGTGATACGGGTAGATTATGGCCCACTTCTGATCATTACTGCGCCCAGAGATGGTGGGCTGCTGGGCAGAATTACCCGTGGCGAACAGCCCATTGCGCGACCTCGATTACGCGCCGGCGACCCTGTTCGACTCCGCTCTCATCGGGCGCCTATCGAGCGCGCATCAGGAAAGCAGATATGGGCAGCCGTGCCCATTGGGAGGGGAGTGGAGCTCATGGTCCACTTTCCTCACCCGAACGGCCCCTGCCCCCGCGCCTCTCGGCGCCGCCCAAACTACGTGCACGAGCATTGTCTCACAGGAAGGATGAAGCCATGGCGAAAAAACCCAATCAATACCGATCAGCGCTCATCGCGGTGGAATCGGCGTTCCAGCGTCGTAACGAAGCAGTGGTCGGAAGCGATCCGGGCAGTAAGGCGGCATCTTTGGGCTCCAAAGTGGGAGAATCCTCGTGGATTTCCCCGAAGGCCAAGGAATACGCAGAGGTCGTTCGCGGCATCGTGACCCGAATAACGGAGGGCTGGGGCACAGCATACGATGCCACCAAGGCGAAGACCGATCCTGAGCGCGACAAGCCGATGGTCGACGAGGATTCCGACGAGGGCTGGAAGGCCCATTTCCTGGAGATAAGGTGACGACCATGACTTATGTGTACCTGGACTATGCTCAGATGAAGACCGTCGTCGCGGAGTTGAACAACTACGCGGAGGCTATCGAGCAGTCAGGGGCGGAGATCCGACGAGCCAATGAGAACAACAATGGTGCCGGCGATATCGACGGCATAATGAGCTGGGGGGAGCTCGTTGCCGAACTAAGGGACACCTCCGCAGAGATCGACAACCGCGTTGAGACCGCGAAATCCCTCAACGAGAACGGAATCACCCCCACCGACGGGAACCTGATCTCCTACGTGGTCCCAGAAAAGACAGACGACGATGCGGATGTCGTCGTCAGGCACGCCAATGGCCTCCTGGACGCCAACGAGCTCACGAAGCTTGCGGAGAAAAACGAGAAGCCTTCAGAAGAAACCTGGAACGAGTTGATAAATCGACTCCAGAATAATCAAAATGATGGAGTATACGCCGACGCGGTCCTCTCTTACATAGGCCCGGAGGGAATGCTCGATCTCCCTTATCGAACGATGGATATGTTCGGATTTAAACCCGGACTCGCCACGGGAGATTTCAGGCACAGGAACCCTCAGGCTATGCACGATCTGAATAACATCTTTGGTCACATGCTCGCATCGGCATCGCGCAATTGGGGGGATGAGAAATCTTCCGCCTTCGCCAATCAATTAGCGGATGCGGCTCAATATAATTCCCGAAGAATGTGTAATCTCAACGCCACCCTCTTCACCACCGATCAGAAGGATGGCGAAGCGACTGCATTGGATTACAACGACGCCATGCTCATCACCCTGGCGAGGCGACTGGAAGCATTCGAAGACCCTGAGATAGATACCCCAGCTCACGAAACCCGAGACTTTTCTACTCTTCCACCCGAACTAGGGTACTTCAAGGATCCTTTGCCCGGAGTGGTGCGGGCTATGACCGCTAATCCCTCGGCGGCCCTGGAATGGTTGGCTCCCTCGGATCCATCAAAGACTCCACTGACTGCAACTTCTTCCTCTGATATGATCAGCAGGATAGAAGGCCTGGTCAACAGATGCGATTTCAGGTATGAGAACTGGACGGAGGACTGGACCTCCATTGCTGATAGAATCAGTCGCGGAGACGCAGGCCATGGGCCCACAATCGTGCCGCACTCTTATGAGGACACACGCAATACTGCGGCCGTCTCTGGAATCATGAACGGAGTCGGCGAGCATCTGGAGCCCTGGGTCTTCAAAGACCATCTCTCAGACAAGACGCGATCACGCATAGGAGATGTGCTATCCCGCTATCCGGCCGGAATAGACAAGTCAACGGAGGAAGGGAACGGGGACGGAAAGCTCTTGAACGACCTGGGTTACAGCAGCACCCAGCCCATTCTTACGGACAAGGCACTGCGCAATCTAATTGCAGGAATGGGGGAGCATCACGGGTTCGGAAATTCTATTCAGAATCATCATGACCGTGAAATTGAGACTGCACTGACAAACTACGACCCCGATCGTCGGCATAAAATCACGGTCGTGATCAATGATATCAGTCGCACCAACGGGTTCATAGCTGGCTCAGACGCCTGGCATAACACCGAGATAGGGGAGGCTGAGGATGCAAAACTGCAAGTCGACAAGGCGGCCACTTCCTGGCTTGCGAGCCATATTCCCGTGATAGGAGGAGAAGCGGCAACTGTCACCGAATGGGTACACGACTTTTTCTTCAAGCCCAACAACAAGGACGAGTCTGAGAATTTATCATATAAACTAACCGACATCGCTCGAGACTCAACCAAGTCGCGAATCACCTTGGCTATTCTAGACTCCAGAAGCAACCCTCTCACACCAGAAGAAATGCGCTTAAAAGAAGGAGATATAGAAGACTTGCGTGCCGATGCGGTGATTCGAGACCACCTCTACGACGAGAATGAGAATTTAGATATCTCCCCTGAGGCCCTGAGGGCAGAAGACGCGGCGGATGTCAGAATGGCTTTGGATCACGCCTCCAAGAAAATTTCTATCATGCCCGGCTTTGAAGAGCCACTCGAATCATACGTGGTGGATCGGTTCGATGAGGGCTGCGAGATTGTGAAAAAAATCAAGTAAGCGCTTCTCTGGCTGAGGGCCTGTTCTTTG
Source organism: Actinomyces slackii (assembly GCF_900637295.1). NCBI lineage: Bacteria > Bacillati > Actinomycetota > Actinomycetes > Actinomycetales > Actinomycetaceae > Actinomyces > Actinomyces slackii. The sequence goes on from NZ_LR134363.1 coordinate 546,813, forward strand.
GGGCTCTGGGCCTCGCGGGTCCGAGGCCCAGAGCCCCAGAGAGCAGATCTCAGCCCCGGGCGGCCTGGACGAGGCGGTCGATGACCGCCTGGCGGTCGCGCACCCACTCCGGGGTCCAGACGCGCTCCACGCGCTCCCATCCCATCTGCCCCAGCACATCGACGGGGATGAGATCGCGGTCGGTGACGCTGGTGCGGCGCTCCCAGTCCGGCCCGTCGAGCAGAACCGCCACCCGCGGCCGCTCCCCCGGTCCGCCGGAGAGCACCAGGTCGATGACGAAGGCCGAGTGGCCCACACCGCTCCGGACCTCCAGCCCGGCCTCCCGCAGGGCGCCCGCGATCTCCTCGCGGTACGCCTCAGCCTGGCCCTGGGGCGCAGCGCCTCCCGCCTCCTGGTTGCCGCGGGCCTGCTCCATGTAGGCGCGCAGGTCCTTGAGCCCCTGGGGGGAGGCCTCGTCGAGGTGGAGATCCTCGGGGTCGAAGCTGGCGACGACGATCACCTGGCGCCGGGCCCGGGTGATGGCCACGTTGAGGCGCTTCTGGCCGCCGGCCCAGCTCAGCGGCCCGAAGTCCAGCGGCAGCTCGCCCGCGGAGTTGGCGGAGAAGCCCAGGGAGAACAGGATGGTGTCGCGCTCATCGCCCTGGACGTTCTCCAGGTTCTTGACGAACAGGCCGTCGGTCTCATGCAGGGCGGACACGATCCGCTGGGAGCCCTCCGCCCGCAGCAGGGACTCGATGAGATCGCGCTGCTTGGCGTTCAGGGTGATGATACCCAGCGAGGGCGTGACCTCGGGCGAGGCCTCGAAGCGGGCCAGGACCTCCGAGACGATCTCGCGGGCCTCAGCCGGGTTGGTCCCCGGCCGGGCGTCGGGGTGCTGCTCAGCCTCCTCGGGGCGGATGTAGAAGCCGTCGACGCGCCGCAGGCTGGTGCCGTGGCCGTCAAGGGGGCCCTCCGGCGCCATGACCCCCAGGGGGCTGGGGAAGGAGGCCAGGGCGCCGTCGTAGTAGCGCTCGTTGGAGAAGGCGATGAGGGACTCCACCCGGCTGCGGTAGTGCCAGGTCAGGCGGTGGCTGCGCACACCGCCGGCCAGGCAGCTGTCCAGGATCGACTCGCGCTCCTCGGTCTGCTCGTGCTGGGGGTCCTCGTCCTGGGCGGCGCCGCGCTCCTCGAAGGCGGTGGGCGGCATCTGCTCGGGGTCACCCACCACGACCACCGAGCGCCCCCTGCCCATGGTGCCCACCGCGTCGGCCACCGGGATCTGGGAGGCCTCGTCGAAGACGACGATATCCACGTACTGGCGGTCGGCCGGGAAGAAGCGGGACACCGAGTCCGGGGAGACCAGGATGCACGGCGTCAGCGCCACCACCAGGTCCCCGTAGGAGTCGATCATCTCCCGGATGCTCATGGTGCCGCGGCGCAGGGTGATCTCCTGGTCCAGGGCGTCCAGGCGCACGCGCTCCTCGGCCAGCACCCGGTCACGGCGGGCCAGGGCGCCCTCCAGCAGCTCGGCCCGAAGCCCGGTGCGCAGCCGCTCCTGGACCTGGCGGTAGGCATCCAGCAGGCCCGCATGGGCCGCGACGTCGAAGGACCCGAAGCCCGCCCTGGCCGAGCGCTCCTCGAAGGAGGCCTGGGCCAGGCGGCGCCGCAGCCCCGGCTCAATCCCGTGCGGGTCGAAGTCCTCGCGCGCGACCTCCTGCATGAGGCCCTCGGCCGCATCCCCCAGGCCGGCGGCGTGCAGGAAGGCGGCGACGTCGTCGGGGTGCTGGGCCAGGGGATCCCAGTCAGGGCACTGCTCGGGCTCGCCGGGGGTGGTCAGCAGGTCCGCGAGCGCCCCCAGGTAGGAGTGGCCCACGCAGTTGCGCCCATGCAGCCCGGTCCGGTAGGCCTCCAGCTGTCCGCGGATCGACTCCAGGTCCCGACGGCGATCGGCCAGCCTCTCGGCGTCCACCGGCTCGGTCCGCAACTCCCGGGCCTCGCGCAGGGCCCGGCGCATGTGGCCGGACTTGACGTCGTTGTCGTGCAAGGGCAGCAGGAGGGGGCCGATGCCGGCCTCCTCGCGAAGGCGCCTGGCCACCACGTCGAGAGCCGACTTCTTCTCCGCCACGAACATCACCGTGCGACCCAGCGACAGCGCCCGGAAGATCAGGTTGGCCACCGTCTGGGACTTGCCCGTCCCCGGAGGCCCCTCCACCACCAGGCTGCGCCCGGCCGCCGCCTCGCCGACCACCTGGGCCTGCGTGGCATCAGCCACCAGAGGCAGATTCTCGGTGACCTCGTCAACGCTGCGAATCTGCGCCGCAGCATCAGCAGGATCATCAAATGCGCGATCAGGAGTCTCCGCAAGATGACTGACCAGCGGGTTGGCGCTGATCGTCGACCACGACTCCTCCAGATCCCGCCACATCCGGTAGGTCGAGAAATTGAACAGGCCCAGGTGAACAGTGGGAGTCACCACTGTCTCCACACCGGCCCGATGCAGGCGCCCGCGCACCGCCTCCAGCGTGGGCTCAACATCGATCCCATACGCATCATGCCGGGGCTGAATCAACTCCGTCAGCTCAACCCCGGTGTCCTGGGCAAAGCGATGCAGGAAGGAGTAGTTGGGCGTGGAGGCGTCGAGCTGGTCGGGCAGCAGGCGGTAGCCGTCCTCGACCCGGTGCAGGGTCACGGGGATGAGGATGAGGGGTGAGCGCACCGGGGTGTCCTGGCTGCGCCACTCCAGGGTGCCGATGGCCAGGTAGAGGTTGTTGGCCCCGGTCTCGAACATGATGGTCTGGGACCTGGTGGTGAGCACCTGGAGGGTGGAGGCGTAGTCCTGCTCGCCCAGGTCCACCTCGACGGCGCGGTCCTGGGCCAGCAGCTCACCGGCCCGGGCCTCCCGGTCCTCCTGCGGCCCGGCGGGGCGCAGGGCGATGAACTCGCGATGGTTGACGTAGTCCTCGAACTGGCCCACCAGATGCCCGGGGAGCATGAGCTCGATGGCTGTCTGGGCCCGATTGATCAGGGGGTTGCTGAGGGTGAGGTCCAGCAGGCTGCGCTTCCAGTCCTCCAGTCGCCGGGCGCTGTCCTGGACGGCGGCCTCCGGGGGCGGGTCCTGGGGGGCCGGGGCCTGCTGCTCGTCGCTCTGGCCGATGGCGGCGATGAGTCCCTCGATCTCCTCATGGCCCCCGGGCGCCTCGATCAGGCGCAGGGTGCGGCCGGCGGCCTCCAGGGCCTCGCGGGTGCGCTCGTCGTCGAAGGCCTGTCCCCGGGCGGCCTCGTAGCGGAAGCGGTTGACCTCCTGGAGCGCCGAGCCCAGCTCGTCAGTGAGCTTCAGCAGGTAGCTCCCGTCACGGCCGCGCGCCGTGAGCAGCCGGATCTGGGTGGACAAGTCGGCCAGATCAGGGGCCTTGGAGTCCGGCCCGCCGCTCAATCGGGTCAGCAATCGCTCGAGCACGGGACCGCCGAGGATCGTGCGCAGGTAGGGCTCGAGCTGCCCCGGCAGAACGTCGAGGAGGCCCTGGGTGACGAGATCGCGATTGTCGAGCTTCATAGTTCGCTTCCCCGAGCCGCACTCGCCTGTCCTGACGGAGCACCGATGCGGGATGCGGCGGGGGACCGGAGGAGTCAGGTGGTGCGACTAGGAAATTTAGGTGGTACGGACGAGAGGACGGGCTGACTATGGCCAGCGTATGCAGGCTACATGAATCCTCGCTCCCACCAGGCCGGTCTTGGGGGCTGATCACCAGCTGCGCTGAGTCGCCCCGGTCACGGCCTAACTCGCATCTGCGACGGGAGGTGGCAAGGAGGTCAGGCAGCGATCCGGCGGGCCTGCGGCAGTCGGGGCGCGTCCCGGGGACACCCAAGCCCTCAACGACCCTCCGCGCCGGGAATCGGATGGGTAGAAGGCCCCACAGTCCTGGGCGCAGGACGGCGAGGCGCCCTAGCATCGAGCCATGAGCATTGAGGCCGTTCAGGTGACCCGGTACTTCGGGCAGGCAGCCGCTGTCTGGCAGCTAGACCTGTCCGTGCCCAGCGGCAGCGTCACGGGCCTGGTGGGCCCCAATGGCGCGGGCAAGACAACGCTGCTGCTCATGCTGGCGGGGCTGCTGCGCCCCGACTCCGGATCGATCCGGGTGGCGGGCCTGGACCCGGTGGCCCAGCCCCGTCAGGTGCATCAGGCGGTGGGCTGGATGCCGGATGCCTTCGGCACCTGGGACTCCCTGACCTGCAGCGAGATCCTGGAGACCTTCGCCGTGGCGCAGGATGTGGAGCGGTCCACGATCATGGACCGGGTCCAGGAGATGCTGCGCACCGTGCACCTCGCGGACATGGCCAGCGCCCCGGCGCGGGTGCTCTCGCGCGGCCAGAAGCAGCGCCTGGGCCTGGCCCGCGCCCTGGTGCACCGCCCGCAGGTGCTGCTGCTGGATGAGCCCGCCTCCGGGATGGATCCACGATCGCGCGCCGACCTGCGCATCCTGCTGCGCGAGCTGGCGGGGGCCGGGGTCACCGTCCTGGTCTCCAGTCACATCCTCGGCGAGCTGGAGGAGATGGTCGACCACGTCGCCTTCGTCTCCCGGGGGCGCACCGTGCACGGGGCCGTGAGCGGCGCTGATGAGGCCGGCGACGCCGGCGTGGAGACCGCTGAGGGCTCGACCGGTGCCGCGGGGCGGCCGCGACCGGTGCGCACCGCCTGGCGGATGCGCGCACTCGACGGGGATCTCCTGGCCGACTGGCTCCGAGGCTCGGAATTGGCGGGAGTGGTTGAGGAGCCTGGCGCTGTGCGCCTGGAGCTGGCCGACGACCGCGCCGCCGCGCAGGCGCTGCGCCAGGCGGTGGAGGCCGGCGTCGAGGTGATGGCATTCGGGCCGGTGACCGGGACCCTGGAGGAGACCTATCTGGCCATGGAGGAGGAGCGGCGATGAGCTGGAAGGGCGTGCGCACCGTTGCGGTGCTGGAGTTGCGTCAGCGCGTGAGGGCCACGCGCTGGCGCCTGATGCTGGCCATCTGGGCGGTCGTCCTCGCACTGGTCTGCGGTGGGCTGATGGCCGCGATGCTGGCGAACGGCTATCACCCGGCTTCCCGGGACTACCTCGCCCTGTACGACGTCGTCGTCTGCTTCGTCCTGGGCATCGGGCTCATCGTGGCGCCCACGCTCTCGGCGATGTCGATCAACGGAGATAGGGCCGATGCCACGCTCGCACTGCTGCAGGCCACCGCGCTGCGCGCCCGTGAGATCGCGGTGGGCAAGCTCCTGGCCGCCTGGTTGGCGGCCATGACCTTCCTGGCGGTAGCGCTGCCCTTCCTGGCGGTCCTGGCGCTCATGGCCGATGCGAGCCCGCTGACACTGCTGGGGCATGCGCTGGTTCTTCTCGTCACGCTGGGCTCGGTGTGCGCGATCGGCCTGGGGATGTCCGGCCTGACCGCGCGCACCTCGGCCTCCGCGGTTCTGACCTACCTGGTGGTCGCGGTGCTGGTGGTGGGCACGCCCCTGGCCACCGCGGCGTCCACGATGGCGGCCCGTGGAACGCAGAGAGTCATCTACTACGAGGCGGACTACGACGCCTCGACCGACGACTCGGTGAAGTGCGAGGAGAAGCCGCACGTGGAGATCGAGGAGGTGATCCACACCGACCGCATCTGGTGGATGCTCACCCCCAATCCCTTCCTCATGCTGGCGGATATCAGCGCCCGCGACACGAGAGGGGACCCGTACGCGGGGCTGCTCAAGTCCTCTGGCTTGGGCATCGATGAGATGCGCAATCCGCAGCCCGCAGAGGTCGTTCACTACTTCTGCGACCGAACGGCCACCGAGGAGCCCTCCTTCGATGAGGACTCGCAGTCTCCCCAGCATCTGGCGTTCTGGCCCGCGGGGCTGCTGGTGCTGGTGCTCCTGGGCACGGGCGGGGTCGTCGCCGCCGTCAGGCGCCTGGAGGTGCCGGCCGGGAGGCTGCCCAAGGGCGTGCGCCTGGCCTGAGGACCGCGCTCCGCCGGCGCGGGTGGTCTCACCTCACCCGGAGATCGCGGATGGGCTCGATCCCCATCCGCGCGGCGATTGGCGCGACGATCCCGACCGTGGCATGCGCCCTGACCTGGCTGGCTGACACGCGCACGGTGATATGACCGCATGTCACCGAGGCCTGGTCCCGCATCCGATCCCGCTCCCAGTTGACACGGGAGGAGTGGTAGGCATAGCCATCGGTCTCGATGATGAGCGCGGGCTCGGCATCGGGCCGGAGCATGAGGGCGCCGCGCGGGCCTGGAACCACGTCTCCGGGGTAGGCGGTCAGGAGGATGTCGACCTCACCAACACCCTCGACATAGACGGCCACGAATGGCGCGTATCCCGCCTCTTCGAGCTCATAGCGCGCGATGGTCTCAAGGATCGACCGGGCTTGCGGGTGAGCGCGCGCCAGTAGCTTTCTCACCGGCCCGTTGCGAGGCCCAGGCAGCGCGCCTTCGAGCTCCTCCAAGCGCACAAGGCCGGCATGCAGCGCGGCGTCTACGGCGATCAGCGCATCCAGCTCCTCAGCGCAGCGCATGTAGCAGACGAGTGCCAGCTCGATCGACGCGACCGGCATCCGCGAGGCATCCTGCCCCGCGACTCGATGGATCACCGTGCGCCCCAGGTCGCCTGGAATCCGGCCGCGATGGGCGGGGACCGCGACATGAAGGGCGCCAGGCTCCTCCTGCGCAGGCAGTCCGTAGAGCCTCAAAGCGTGAGCGCAGGTCATCACTCCCCCGATGCGCCGGCACAGCACGACGCGGGGGTCCGCATCGTGCAGCGCCACAACGCTGTTGGCGTGCATGACGAGGGACCATCCTCGACCATGCGCCGAGCATGGAGTCGCTCCGAACGACTGCAGCACAACTCTGACAATCGCATCGCACCTTGAAACGATGTAAAACGGTTTACGAGTTCTCCATCAATAGCAAACATAACTTAATGATGGAATGGCTCTACGGGCGACCGCCACTCGCGAGAAGGGCTGTGGATAACCCGGAGACCGATTTGGAGGGGATTAAGCGCGGGCACACCACAGCGTTGTCGCAGGCCCGCAGGTCGACGCATAGTACTTTTTCATACTAGATGTTGGACGAGGCCAATGCCCTCCAAATCGGTCGCTTGGGCCCCTCGCCGCAGCCAGCACAGCGGGAGAGGCAGCGGTCAGTCGTCGGAGGTGTTGAGGGTCTGGACCTCGGCAACCGGGATCTGGGTGGTCGAGGTCGTGGTGACTCCGCCAAGGTCGCCGCTCTCCCCGGTGGTGGAGGTCCAGGTCGCCGAGTAGGTGATCGAGGTGGTCAGCGGGGTGGTCCCGCCCAGGTGCGCCGAGGAGCGGGTGAACATGATGGAGCAGTCCGTTGAGGAGGAGTCCGGGCTCCACGCGACCCCGAATCCCCGGCACGACACCGTGGAGTCCGGCGCCGAGAGCCTCATCCCGCTGGCAGAGGCCGTGATCGTCGCCGAGGCGCTGCCCGCCGTGGCCGTCACCGTCACAGTCGTCGGAGTCTCCCCCGAGGCCCACACCCAGGTGTCATAGCCCACGATGGTGGCCCCCTCCGCCACCCCACTCAGGGACATCTTGGGGTTGTAGTCCACGCTCGGCGCCGGGATGGTCACTGAGTTCCACGCGACCCGCGCCAGCACAGTGGCCGGGATCTCCGGAGCAGGAGGGGCCGAGCCGGCGGGGACATAGATTGCCGGATGGCTCTTCCTGTACTCATCGGAATAGGCGAAGAACTCATCAAGTTCCGAGCCTTCGGGCATGTACTCAGAACTACAATGAACGTCGTGCCAGTTCCCCTCGCCGTCCGTCGCATATTTCTTGTAATCCGAGTACCTTTCCTTCATGCGTTGATAGTGGCCCGTCTCACCAAATCTTCTCTCGTCTTTATGAACATCACCGCGATCCATGTATTTCGCCAGCTCCTCCCCCGTCCATACAGGCTCGTACCAGCACACCGGATGCACCCAGCCGCTGATGTCCTCCCCGGAGACGGTCGTGCTCGACGACCCTCCGCCACCGCCGCTGGTGGAGTATGTTGTTGACACGTGCACCTGAAGGCTCTGAGACCCCGACGGACCGGCCGAAACGCTGCCCCCCGAGCGCGGCGAGGGATTTTTCCCGGAGTCCCCCGGCCCACCGCTCGCCGTTGAGGCGGTCAGGCCCAGAGCCAGAGAGGTCAGGGAGCATATGATGACGCCAAGGGCGCCGATTCTTCTTCTCATCACTCACACCGCGCATTCATTGAGGGAGACGTATTCAACAGAGATGATCTTCCAGGTTCCGTCCTGGAACTCCAGGGTCGCGATATAGCCGAATCGCCCGTCCAGTCCCTTTGACTCGCTGACGTCCTTGCCGGAGGCGTCGCGGACGGTCAGCCCCGACTGGTCGACGCAGTAGGAGACCTCTCCGGCGGGCAGGCCGTCGGAACGGGTGATCTCGACCCGATCGATGGCCACGCGAACATTCCCCTCCAGGGTGATGCCCTCCCACTGCGCATAGTCCTCCTTGATCTCCTCAAGGGCAGTGCCGGAGGCCGCCTCCTCGGCCTTGTCAACGCCGGGCCTCTCGAACCAGAGATCCCAGGTGAGCTTGTCTGCGGCGACGAAGCCCTCCAGCATGCTCGCCTCCATGCGCGCCAGGCCCTTGGGGGCGGTCACCAGCGTGTACTTCTCCGTGGACACGGATTCGACGGCCAGTGGCGAGGCCGTTGCCGAGGCGGTGCCTGTGGCCGTCGGGGACGCCGACTCCGGCGCTCCCGACGAGGCGCTCGCCTGATAGCTGGGAATGTCTGTACCGCTCGCTCCGCCCGAACAGGCGGCCACCAGGCCCAGGGCGGTGGCGCACAGCGCCCGCAACGACAGTTCTACGGCAGCACGAGCATTCATCTGCTTCTCCGAGGACAGGAGGGACGGTGGATCCAATGGTCACGGAGAAGCCGCGGAGCGTCCATGGGCTGCTGGACCCATCAGTCAGCGGCGCGCTCAGTCCTCCACCCGGCGCCGGCCCTCGAAGGCTCGGCCCAGGGTCACCTCATCGGCGTACTCCAGGTCACTGCCCACCGGCAGCCCGGAGGCCAGCCGGGAGACCGGCACCTCCATGGAGCGCAGCATGCGGGTGAGGTAGGCGGCCGTGGCCTCGCCGACGACGTCGGGGTCGGTGGCCAGGATGATCTCCTCCACCCCGGCGACGCGGGCGAAGAGCTCGCGCATGCGCAGGTCATCGGGACCCACCCCGTTGATGGGGTCGATCGCCCCGCCGAGCACGTGATAGAGGCCCCGGTACTCCCGGGTGCGCTCGATGGCGACGACATCCTTGGGCTCCTCGACCACGCAGATCACCCGGCTGTCGCGGCGCGGGTCCAGGCAGATACCGCATTGGGGGGCCTCAGCGATATTGCCGCAGGTCTCGCAGAACCTGACCTTGGCCTTGACCGCGCGCAGCGCCTCGATGAGCCGCTCGACGGCGGCCGTATCGGCGGACAGGACATGGAAGGCCATGCGCTGGGCCGACTTGGGTCCGATGCCCGGCAACTCGCCGAACTCGTCGATGAGGTCCTGGACCGCTCCCTCGTAGATCGCGGGCATCTCAGTGTCCCTCCTGGGTCACGGTGACCTCCTCGATGACGGTGGCCCCCAGGATCCGCTTGACCACCTCCAGGCCGACGACCCCCGCGTCCTCGGCGTCCTCGTCATCCTCGCTGGGGGTGTCCTCCTCCAGGGAGAACTCGGTGGCCTCGGCTGCGGCGCGGGCGGCGGCCATGGCGGCGGCGAGCTTGGAGCCGGGAACGCCCGTGGGTGTCCAGGTGGCGGCGTCGGGGCTGGGGGCCGCTATGCCCGGGGAGGCGGGCTCGGGGCCGGCGGGCCCATCCGGGTCCCCGGGCTCTTCGGGCAGGGGGACGCCGTCGGAGAAGGCAGGGCCGTCCCAGCTGACAGGCGTCAGCCCCGGCCGCTGCGGCGCGGCCTGCTGCGGCTGAGGCTCGGGCATTGGCGGCAGCGCGCGCAGGCGGTGGACGGTCGCCAGGGGCGCCTCGGGCTCGGGAGAGGCCGCTGGAACCTGGGCACCGTCCCTCTCCCCAGCCCCGGAATCCTCAGGCGCCTCCGCAGGCTCGACGGCAGCCGGGGATGCCTGACCGCCGGGAACGGCGACCGGCCCCCAGCCGTCATCGTCGGCAAGCGCCGGACCGGAGCCCCCATCCGCCTCCACGGACTCGGCAGCATCCGGGGTCGCCTGACCACCGGGAACGGCGACCGGCCCCCAGCCGTCATCGTCGACAGACGCCGGACCGGAGCCCCCATCCGCCTCCACGGACCCGGCGGCATCCGGGGTCGCCTGACCGCCGGGAACGGCGACCGGCCCCCAGCCGTCATCGGCGGGGGCCGGGTCCTCAACGGGGGGAACGCTGATATCAGCCGCCTGATCACCGGGCGCGGCATCATCGGCGACCGGCGTCGCCGTGGCAGGCTCGGGCCGATCACTCTGGCCCTGCGGCTCGGCCCCGATCTCCTCGGAGGGCTCCGATCCAGGGGCGGCCTGTGCCTGCGGCATCCCCCGGCCCGCAGCCGGCCCCACCGCCCAGTCCTGCTCGATCGCGGACTCGCCGGCCCAGGGCACGGTGGTCCCCGGGCCGGGCGTCCAGGACTCCGCCTCCTCATAGGCCGACTGATTGGCCAGCTCGTTGGCAGGCTCGTTGGCAGGCTCGTTGGCAGGCTCACTGGCCGGCACCTCGACGTCGGCAAGGGGCTCGGGCGGCACCGCCTCATCCCACACTGGCTCAGGCTCCTCCGCAGCCGTGGGCTCACCCGGCTCCTCCTCGGGCTCAGGGCCCAGGGCCGCAGCCGACGCCCGCGGATCGGGCTCGACGCCGCTCGCACTGCCCTGGTCGAGGGCCTGGGGGCCCAAGGCGCCTCCTCCTGGGCTCGCGCTGCGCTCCCAGCCGCCGACGTCCCCCGCGGAGGCGGGCGCGACCGGAGCGGCCCAGTCGGCCTGTCCGCCCGGGCCGGAGGGAACCGATGGATCAGGCGCCCCACCGCCGGGCCCGCCGGGGCCGCCTGGACCGTCGGGGCCGGCAAGGATGGCGTGGACCTCCACCCGCAGCCCCAGGGCCTGGTGGATGGCGGCGGAGAAGATCGGGCCGTGCCCGCCATTCTCAAAGGCACCCACCAGGCCCGGCGCGTTGAATAGGAGCGTGAAGACGCCGGCCGTCAGGGTGCCGGGGCGCGAGTTCGGCCCCACGAGGGCCCAGGTGGCGCGCCGGGAGCGCTTGGCCGCCTCCAGCACCTCCTCCCAGCGGGTGCGGATCATCTCCGCCTCGGCCGCACCGGGCCCCTGCGCGGCCGCTGGGGGGCTGCTGGGCACCCCCGGCTGCGGGCGCTCCCCGTCCGCAGCCCCGGAGTCCTCGACGGCGGGGGGCGCGGAGACGGCCTGCGGGGCGGCCTGCGGGGCCTGAGCGGCGGCGCGAGCCTGGGTGGGCTCGGGGCTCGGGGAGGCGGGCGCCGAGGCTCCCGTCCCCTCCCAGTCCACGACGACAGGCGAGCCCGCCCCGGCCGCGGGTCCATCGGACCCGCTGGCCCCACCGGGCCCGGCCGGCGTCTCGCCTGGTCGGGAGGCCGGCGCAGTGGTCCCAGCGACCGCCCTGCCCGATCCCGCCCCGGCGGAGGCGGCCGGCGCGACCTGGCCGCCCTGCTGCGCCGGCCCCGCAGACCCCGCCGACCCCACCGGTGCCGCAGGCGCCTGGGCCTCGCCCCGGGGCTGGGCGGGGATGACGAGCCGGGCCACGAGGAGCTCGAGCTGGAGGCGGGGCGAGGTGGCTCCCACCATGGCGGTCAGGGCCTGCGCCGTCGTATCCGCGGCGCGCGACAGGACAGCGGCACCCATGGTGCGGGCCTGGAGGTCCATGCGGGTCAGCTCGTCGTCGGGCAGGGATCCCAGGGCGGGACCGGCCTGGGACCCGGCCAGGGCGATGACCAGCAGGTCGCGCAGGCGCTGGAGGAGGTCCTCGACGAAGCGGCGCGGATCATGCCCGGAGGTGACCACGCGGTCCACCACACGGAAGACCCCGGCGCCATCGCCGGCGGCGATGGCATCCACGCACTGGTCGAGCATGGTCGTGTCCGTGTAGCCCAGCAGGGCGACGGCGCGCTGGTAGTCAACGGCGCCGTCGACCGCCCCGCCGATGAGCTGGTCCATGACGGACAGGGTGTCGCGCACGCTGCCCCCGCCGGCGCGCACCACCAGGGGGAAGACGCCGGGCCCGGCGCTCACGCCCTCGGCGCCGCACAGGTGCCCCAGGTAGCCCTCCAGGGTGTCGGGCGGGACAAGGCGGAAGGGGTAGTGGTGGGTGCGTGAGCGGATGGTGCCGATGACCTTCTCCGGCTCAGTGGTGGCGAAGATGAACTTCACATGCGCCGGCGGCTCCTCGACGAGCTTGAGCAGGGCGTTGAATCCCTGGGCGGTGACCATGTGGGCCTCGTCGAGGATGAAGATCTTGTAGCGATCCCGGGCAGGGGCGAAGGCGGCGCGCTCGCGCAGGTCGCGGGCGTCGTCGACCCCGTTGTGGCTGGCGGCGTCGATCTCGACGACGTCCAGGCTGCCCGGCCCGCCGGTGGCCAGATTCCTGCAGGAGGGGCACTGGCCGCAGGGGGTGTCGGTGGGGGCCTGGGCGCAGTTGAGGCAGCGGGCCAGGATGCGCGCGCTGGTGGTCTTGCCGCAGCCGCGCGGGCCGGAGAAGAGGTAGGCGTGGGTCACGCGCTCGGCGCGCAGCGCCGCCATGAGCGGGGCGGTCACGTGCTCCTGCCCGATGACGTCCTGGAAGGTGTCGGGGCGGTAGCGGCGGTACAGGGCGGTGGTCACGGTCAGACTCTATGCGGCCGGGTTGACACGGCGCGACGGCGGCACGGGACGGCGCTCGCCCCGCCGCTGCCGCCGCCCCGGCCGCTCCCGCCGCTCAGAGCTCGATCCCCAGCACGGGGACCCCCAGGCCCAGGACGGTGATCGTGATGAGGATGAGCCCGATGATGTTGAGCCACATCCCGGCCTTGATCATGTCCTTCATGTCCACGTACCCCGAGCCGTAGGCGATCGCATTGGGCGGGGTGGCCACGGGGAGCATGAAGGCGCAGGTGGCCGCGAGCGCGACCGGCACCACCAGCAGGAGGGGGTCGATCCCCAGGCCGACGGCGATCCCGCCGATGATCGGCAGGAAGGCGGCCGCGGTGGCGGTGTTGGAGGTCAGCTCGGTCAGGAAGATGACCAGGCATGTCACCGCCGCCACGAGGAGGACGACCGGCAGGACGCCGAGCCCCTTGGCGGACTCCCCGATCCACACGCTCAGGCCCTGGGAGGAGAACTGGGCGGACAGCGCCAGGCCGCCGCCGAACAGCAGCAGGACATCCCAGGGCAGGTCCTTGGCGGACTCCCAGTCGAGCAGGCGCGTGCCTTTCTGCCCCGGGGCGGGCACGGCGAACAGCACAAGGGCCACGAGGACCGCGATGACGTTGTCGCTCAGCGGGGAGTCGGGCCACAGGGTGGGGATGAGCGCCCAGGACAGCGCGGCGGTCACGAACACCACCGCCACGCATGCCTCCCCGGAGGTCAGCGGCCCCATGGCGCGCAGCTCGTCGCGGATGATCTCCTTGCCGCCGGGGATCTCATCGATCTCGGGCCGGAACAGGACGCTGGTCAGCAGCCACCAGGCGATGAGGAGGAAGACGACGGCCAGCGGCACGCCCATGACCATCCACTGGCCGAATCCGATGCCGATGCCGTAGGTCTCCCGGAGGTGGGCGATGAGGAGGGTGTTGGGCGGGGTTCCGATGATCGTCCCCAGGGACCCGATGGAGGCGGCATAGGCGATGCCGAGCATGAGCCCGGTGGCGAAGCGGGTCCGGCCGGATCTCCCCTGGCCGGAGGCCTGCTCCATCTGGCCGGTCAGGATGAGGATCGAGGTGCCGATGGGCAGCATCATGACGGCGGTCGCCGTGTTGGACACCCACATCGACAGGAAGCCGGTGGCGAGCATGAAGCCCAGGACAAGGCTCTTGGGCCTGACGCCCAGGGCCGTGACGGTGAGCAGGGCGATGCGGCGGTGGAGGTTCCAGCGCTGCATGGCCAGGGCGAGCATGAAGCCGCCCATGAAGAGGAAGATGGTGCCTGAGGCGTAGGGCTTGGCGGTGTCCTCGAGGCTGGAGACGTTGGCGATGGGGAAGATGACCAACGGCACGAGGGCGGTGGCGGCCAGCGGGATGGCCTCGCTCATCCACCAGGCGCCCATGAGGATGGCCACGGCCGCGGTCAGGCGCAGCCCATGCTCGGTGACGGTGCCGGCCGCCTCTGGATCGGCGGCCAGGACCGTGCTCAGTGCGTCATCCGGCATGGCCACATACGCGGCGATGGCCAGGACGACGCCGAGGCCGCCTCCGATGGCCTGCCTGCGGCGCGTGCCTGGCGAGGGGGGTGTGGCCTGCTGGCCTGCTGCTTGGCTGGTGGACGGGTGGGTCACGGGTGTACTCATGATGGTCCTCACGACGTCATCGGCATGATCAATGAGCAGACCCACGACGCGGCGAAGAGGCGGCGTCGTGGGATCTAAGCACGGTACGCGCTCGCGGCCTCCCTGTCTTCTTGAGAGGCATGGCGCGGGGGAGGGCTTAGGTCGGACGTGTCGGTGTTCCACCCCGTATCGGCCCTCGGGCGGCTCCTGCATGGCCGGGTCTGACGGCGTCGTGACCAGGAGCCCCAGAGCCTCGGTGGTTGCGAGGCTCGGCGGCGGAGGATGGGGGATTCGAACCCCCGAGGGCTTGCACCCAACACGCTTTCCAAGCGTGCGCCATAGGCCACTAGGCGAATCCTCCAGGCGCTCCACGCGGCGCGGCCGCGTGCAACAGGTAAGGAATATATCGGAGACACCGGGGCGGGGGCCAGCCGCGGGCGGTGGCATCGCTCACGCGGCCGGGGCAGGCCGGGGCAGGCCGGGGCGGGCCGCGGCGGGCAGGGCGGGCTGGGGCGGGCAGGGCGGGCTGGGGCGGGCCCGGGCAGGCAGGGGCGGGCCCGGGCAGGCAGGGCGGGCTGGGGCGGGCCGGGGGGCGGGCCGCGGCGGGCCGGGGGGCGGGCCGCGGCGGACGTGGGTTTGCGTATACGACGTGACTTCGCGTCAATCACCCCTGTGCTACCCCCAGTTCGATGACGCGAACCCTGGTCCGGTACGCAAAGGCACGTCCGACGCCGCCGCGAGTGCACCGCCGCGGGCGCACCGCCGCGAGCACTCCGCCCTGAGCGCTCCGTCGGGCACCTGGTCGAGGTGGGCGCCTGAGTCGGGTACACTCTCACGCGGCCCCTCGTGCGGCGTCATCCAGTGAATCCCCCAGGACCGGAAGGTAGCAAGGGTAAGCAGGCTCTGGCGGGTGCGCGAGGGGTCCTCAGTGCCGGAGCTGCCGGGACTGCCGGCGCTGCCGGTCTCGACGTCGCAGGCGGCCGCCGCAGCCCAGTGGTTGTGGAGAATGACAACAGTGGGGCTAGCATCCGTCCATGCGAACCCTCAAGCATGTCCTTACCCTTCCCATGATCGCAGCCCTGGCCCTGTCGGTGTCGGGGTGCTCAGTTGTTCAGTCGCTGATCGGCGGGACGCACTCGGTGGATCTCGCCGTGGGCGACTGCATCAAGAGCCTTGACGGCGATGTCACCGGCTCAGACAACCAGGTCGGCCAGGTCCAGGTGGTCGACTGCTCCGAGCCCCATCTCTACGAGGTCTACGCCGAGGTCGAGCTGAGCGGCGACTCGCTGCCCTCGGCGACCGAGGTCGAGACGGAGGCCGAGGACGCCTGCTTCGGCTCTGGGTTCGAGGAGTATGTGGGTGCTCCCGTCACCGAGACGGAGTACGTCGCCACTTACCTCTCCCCCAGCCAGGACACCTGGGATGCGGGCGACCGCAAGGTGACCTGCGTGCTGTCGACTCTGGATGAGTCCGAGTTGACGGCCTCGGCCAAGGACAGCGCGAAGTGACCTCCTGACCCCATCGGCGAGTTCGGCGCGGCACCTTCGGGTGCCGCGCCGTTGTCGTGGGGGCGGTCAGGACGACGTCGTCTCGCGCAGCCAGTCCGGGGTGAAGGCGGGCCGGCGGGGGTGGCGGCGCAGCTCCTCGATGATGTCGGCGCGGGTGTGGGGCGGGGTCAGGTGCGGTTGACGGTCGTAGTCGAAGTCGGTGATGAGCTCGCCCTGTCTGGTGCTCATGGACAGGTAGGCGACGGTCCAGGCGCCCCGTGAGGGGGTGGCCATGACGTCGCGCAGTGCGAGCGCCTCGGCGATGAGTCGGGCGCTGACGCCGTCCTCGACCCAGGTGAGTCGACGTCGCAGGCCGGTTCTGCGCAGTGCTCGGCTGGCGGTGGTGTGGCGGGCCCCGAGGGCGTCGATCTCGATGACGAGCTCATCATCACCTGTGGTGCGGAGCCACTGCGCGCAGTGCTGGGAGAAGGCGTCGAGGGCGGCGCAGGCCTCGACGCTCTGCTCGTGGCAGCTCTGCTCGCTGGTCATCATGGTTGCCGTCCTTTCCGTGGGGGCGGGTGAGGGCATGGGCAGATCGGGCGCCTCCGCTAGGGAGCGGAGCATCATCGCTCACGTTACCGGACTGTTACGTGGAGCGCGATGCCGTCTCATCGCCGCCCATGGGATGCCGGCGGTGGCGCAGGGCGGCGTCCGGCAGTCTCTTCTCGGAGAGGCTGCGCCGATGGCGGGGAGTTCTCCCCTGGGGAGAGTCCCTGGAGGTGACGTTGGGGCGGTCTCTGCGGGCTGCGCCTCAGCGCTGCCCACCGGCCGCGGCGACATCTTGGCCGCTGAGGCGCAGGTAGAGGTAGGCGTTCATGAGCACGCCCATAGGGGCCAGAATGATCCATCCGACGGCGGTGAGGAGACCTGCGTAAACCATGGCGATGAAGGTCAGGAAGAAGACAATGTTATTGCCTCCCTTGGCCATAAGCGAGCACGATCGTTTGATGGCCGCGAAGGCGTGGCATTGCTGGTCGACGGCGATGAGACCGGTGAGGAGGAAGAAGTACTGAGCGATAAGCCCGAAGATGAGGAAGACGGAGCCGACGTAGGTGATGACTCCGGTCACGACCATGGCGATCATGCCGTGCAGAGCATTGGGGGCGACGAAGAGATCCCTGAGGCGAGCATCCTGGCCCCTGGCGATTTTAAGGAAGAAGTGAAAGGCCCCTAGAAGCAGGTAGAAAAAGCATAGAATGCCGCAGATCGCCATGGCGACATGCGGCCACACAACATCCTGGCTGGGGCTGTTCATCGAGTAGAGGATGGAGTCGAGTGTTGCGGAGGGGATCGCGAAGACGAGCACAGGGAGGAAAGCAATGAAGGGGAACGCCGCGAGCATGAGAGGACGCGCCTTGACATGCGCCCAGGACCACTTCCAGGCATCTCCAACGCGGGGCTGGTTGAGGGCCTGCGGGTGGTAGCCGCCGTAGGCGGGAGGGTAGGCCGGGGCGGCGCCCGGCGCAGGGGGCATGGCGCCGTAGGGCGAGCCGTAGTAGGGCGAGTAGGGCGTGGTTCCGATGCTCTCTGAGGTGGTGTGCTGCGCAGAGAGGGCATCTCCACTGGGAGTACCTTCAATGGGGGCGTTGGACTCGGGCTGCATGCCGTACTGGCCGGGGGTGTGCTGGGTCATGTGATCCGTCGTTCCTAAGGGCGCGTGATTGGCGTGCTGTGCGCTGCGCGCACCAGAGCGACCCCCGGCTCCAGCCGGTGGCGTGAGGCGGGGGGTTGCGCAGGGTCAGCGGGCGGTCATCCAGTCGGGTGTGGCGCGGGGGTCTCGGGGGAAGAGGCTCAGCTCGTCGGCGCAGTCCTGCGGGCCCACGGGCGGGTCGAGGTTGGGCTGGCGGTCGTAGTCGAAGTCGGTGATGAGCCGGTAGTCCTCGCTGCTCATTGTCAGGGAGGCGTAGGTCCAGGTGCCGCCGCCGGGCCGAGCCATGGGCGCGCGCAGGCGCACGGAGTCCTGGATGAGGTCCCCGGGAACGGTGTTGAGCTCCCAGTCCTGGCCGGGTCGCTTGGCCTGGGTGCGCGCGGCGGCGCGCTTGCCGACGCTTTCGACCTCGATGATGACCTGTGCAAGGCTCGCGGTGCGCATGAACTCGGCGAGGCGGGTCTGGAGGTTGTCCACCGCCATCATCTGCGCCTCGAATGACCAGTCACTCATGCTTGATCCTCTCCTCTCAAGCCTGTCTATCAAGCCGAATTGATCCTATCGGCCTGCAGGGCAGGGGGCCACGGCGGGAGACGTGACCCTTTTCTCAAGGCCGCATCCCGCGGGATCCGCCACCCACTCTCCGGTTATTCCTCGACGCTGGATCCCGCGGTGTCCGCGTGATCATTCTGCGCCTCGGTCTCCTGAGCCTTCTGCTCCTTGCGCTCACGATACCGCTCGCGCCGACGAGCGTTCCTCGCCTCACGCTTCTCAAAGGCAGCCACCCCTGCCGCCATCCATTCCGGAATGTTTTCCGGATCCCGGGGATAGCGATCCAGTTCTACTGCACAATCCGCGTCGCTGTAGTCAAAAAGCAGGACCGGCTCCCTCATCCAATCATATTCGCCGTGCAGAATTCCCTCATCAGCAGCCATCCACAGATGCGCCCACGTCCACGCACCCCACCCGGGCAACGCCTGAGCACGCCGAAGATGTGCGACCGCGAATCCGGGCTCGCGAGGCAACCGCATGCTACGCGACTCGGAATCGAAGCGGAACCAAGTAGTAACATTCTGAGCCAAACTAAGCCCATAAATGGTGATCTCAAGGCTATCAGCACCCTCGCCCCTCAACCAGTCCGACAAGAGTCGCTCGGCTCTCCCCCAAGCCTCCTCGGCAGATAAATTTCGTGGACTCACGGCGCATCGGTCTTTCAGTTCAGAAGTCGGTGAATGGTGCATCTCTGAGCACGCCATCCGAGTCAATCCAAGAAGCCTTAAAACTCATAGGAACGCGGTCGGAATTTAATGTCACGCCATCCGGCGACTTCAACCCACTCAAAGACGTCCCACCAGGCACCCCTGTCGGACAAGGGCTGCCGGGGCTCCGGCCTTGGGCTGGGATGCCCCCGGCGCGTCGCCCAGGGACGGGAGGCGGAGACGAGGGTTCGCGTCGACGACGAGGGTTCGCGTCATCCCACTGAGCTCCGCACAGGGGCGATTGACGCAAAGTCACGTCGTCAACGCGAAGTCACGTCCGCAATGGTACTAGGCGCTGGGCTCCAGCTCGACGCCCCGGCCGAGAGGACTGCGAGACAGCGAGACCTGCCCCGGGGGCCCACGGCCGCGCCGACACGGCCAGGGCGGTTCTGGGGACTGCACCACCGCGTGCGTGCGAGCCGGATGCCCGGACTCGCCCTAAGATGGTCGAGTGATCTTCAAGGCAGTGCGCGAGACGGCTCCGTACCCGGAGCATGGGGTGACCACTCAGCGCGAGTGGGCGGTGATCGCGCCCCGCCAGGTCCGCCTGGCCGACCTGACCACCACCCGCGCCACCCTCGACCTGCGCAGCCTGCTCGACGACGACTCCACCTTCTACGGCGATCTGTTCGCGCATGTGGTGTCCTACCGCGGCCAGCTCTACCTGGAGACCGGCCTGCACCGAGCCCTTCGCGCCGCCCTCCAGGGCCGTACCGCCATCCACGCCCGCATCCTGGAGATCAACGACGACGGCGTGCCCCACCTCGCCCCGGCTCCTCCCCTGCCCGAGTCCTGACCCATGCGTGGACCGGGCCACAGCGCTCGCCTGGTCATCCGGGGAGGAACCCGCCTGACGGCGTCGTCCACTAGTCTGGGTGTGTGAGCACGCCTGCAGATCCACGCACTGAGTACCGGCGCCGCGCCCTGCGCCGTCAGACCACTGTCATCGGCTCGATCGCCGCGATCATGGTCGGACTGGTGACCCTCAGCATGCTGGTGTGGACAGGCGTGATTCCGATCAAGGGGCCGGGCTTCTCCAGCTCGGAGGTCACTCAGGCCTACACCCCGCCGCCCTGCCCCCCGGAGGGCGCCACCACGGTGGCTCTGACGGACCTGACCATCAATGTCTACAACGGCTCGGAGACCGTGGGCCTGGCGGGCACCGTCGAGGAGGCCCTGACTGACGCCGGCCTGAGCGTCGCCAATGCCGCGGACTGGCCGCAGGGCACCTATGAGGGCGGCGTACAGATCATGTCCTCGCCCGCTGGGCTGACCAACGCCTACTCCCTGGCCCAGGTCTTCAAAGACGCCGTCGTGCAGCTCGACCCCACCCTGGATGCTGAGGACACCAGCGTCTCGGTGGTCCTGGGCAACAAGTACGGCCACACGGTGCTGTCCGCCGAGGAGATCGAGCCCATCACCGGCGGCGGCCAGGCCATCTCCGCCCCGGCGAACTGCGTGGTCCCCTCCCCAGCCGCCACGAAGAAGAGCTGATCTCGTCTTCCCTGCACCCCTGCGCGCGCTCCCCACGCCCCTGCGCGCGCCGAGGTAGACATTTTCCGCCGAGATAGACGCATTCGTCGTCTATCTCGGCGGAAAATGTCTACCTCGCGGCAAGGAACGACGGCCGGGGGCGGCGGCAAGAGACGACGGCGGCGGGGCCACCGGCACCAGCCACCGGCCTCAGTGCTGCGCCGCGCGCGAGGAGTAGGCGGGGCCCTCCAGCTCCGTGCCGGCCGGAGCCGAGGCCGGCGAGGCCTGCTCCAGGTTGGTGCCGCGCACCCGCGAGATCCAGCGCATGAGGTGGTAGATGGCGATCGCCGCCACCGACCCCAGGGCGATCCCCTCGAAGGTCACCGAGCCGGCCACCAGCGTGTAGTTGGCGATGGCCACCACCATGGACACGGCCGCCGTGTTGAGGTTGACCGGGTCGGAGAAGTCCACGCGGTTCTGCACCCAGATGCGAACGCCCAGCATGCCGATCATCCCGTAGAGCACCGTGGCCGCCCCGCCGAGCACCCCGGGCGGGATGGTGGCGATGACCTCGCCGAACTTCGGCAGCAGTGACAGGCCCAGAGCGGTGAGGGCCGCCACCACGTAGGCGGCCGTGGAGTAGACGCGCGTGGCCGCCATGACCCCGATGTTCTCCGCGTAGGTGGTGGTTCCCGAGCCTCCCCCGGCTCCCGCCAGGGCCGTGGACAGGCCGTCGGCCACCAGAGCGCGGCCAGTCACCCCATCGAGGTTCTCCCCGGTCATGGCCGCCACCGACTTCACGTGCCCGATGTTCTCGGCCACCAGCACCAGCACCACCGGGACGAACAGCCCCAGCAGGGAGACGTCGAAGGACGGTGCGCGGAACTCCGGAGCCCCCAGCCACGGGGCCGAGGAGATCGCCGAGAAGTCCACCTCCCCGCGCACCACCGCCGTGGCGTAGCCGATGAGCACGCCGATGAGAATGGCCAGGCGGCCGATGATCCCCTTGAACAGCACGGTGATGACCACGATCGAGGCGATCGTCACCACCGCCGTCACCGGCGCCTGCTTGACGTTGTTCCAGGCCGAGGGCGCCAGGTTGAAGCCGATGAGGGAGACGATCGCCCCGGTGACGATGGGCGGCATGAGCCGGTCGATCCAGGCCGCCCCCGCCACGTGCACGATCGCGCCGACCAGCACCAGCGCCAGGCCGGCGGAGACCACCCCGCCCTGAGCCAGGGAGGCCTTGGCCGGGTCGAGGGGCCCTCCGCCGTCGGCCACATAGCCGGTCACGGCCCCGATGGGGGCGATCAGGGCGAAGGAGGAGCCCAGGTAGCTGGGCAGGCGACCGCTGGTGATCCCCAGGAACAGGAGCGTGCCCACTCCGGTGAAGAAGAGCGTGGTGGCGGGATCGAATCCGGTGAGCAGGGGCACCAGGAAGGTCGCGCCGAACATGGCGACGACGTGCTGGACGCCGATGCCCACGGTGCGCGGCCATGTCAGGCGCTCCGAGGGGCCGACGACCTCCCCGGGGGCGATGGATCGGCCATCCCCGTGAAGACTCCAGCCAAGGCGAGACGATGAGGACGATGGGGACACGGCGGTCTCTTTTCGTGTCGAGCAGCTGGTGCTCGACGTCGGACCACCTGGGCCGTGGGGCCGCGGACTCGACGCGCGAGCACGGCAGGATCCGGCAGGACCTGCCGGGACTTCAGCATAGTGGCCCACCAGCCACCGAGCATCCCGCCCCGGGACGGGTCGCGTGACCACGGCCCACCGGTGACCCTGGAAAGCAGACGACGACGGCGCGCAACCGGCATCATGACCCCATGAGCACAGTGCCTCCCGGACCGTACGCGCCCGGCGCTCAGGCTGCCCGCGCCCAGTACCCTTCCGCGCCGGCCGCCCCGGCTCAGCCAGTCGCTCCCGTCCCGCCCGCCCTCGGGGGCGCCACCGCGGGCCTTCCCGAGGGCTTCGTCTTCCCCGGCACGGACCAGGTCAATCCCGTCGAGGTCTTCGCCACTCCTGGCTACCAGTCACCACAGCCGCGGACCGACCCCGTGGCCTTCGCGGCCCTGGTCTTCGCCCTGCTCAGCTTCCTCCCCGGGATAGGACTGGTCGCCGCCGGCTTTGGCGCGTGGGCGCTGCATCGTCTGCGGCGCTCCCGGGCCTCCGGCGAGGCAATGGCCTGGCTGGCGGTGGTGGTGGGAACAGCCACCTCCGTGGCATTCCTGTGGTTCTTGGGCATCCTCGCCCTGGTGTCCTAAGGACCGCTGGATCGCCTCTGGCAGTGCTCGGCCCCCCGTGCGGCGGCGGGCTGCCCGGGATCGGCCCCATGGGCCCCGCCAGTGCCCGTAGAGTTGGCCCTGTGAAGCCCTTCATCATGGTATCCACGCGCCCCGAGCTGGAGGCGGCGCAGGACGAGTACGAGTCCTTCCTCACGCAGAGCGGCCTGAGCCCCTCGACGCTGAAGCACCTGCAGCTCGAGGAGATCGACGTTCTCAACGCCTTCACCGCCAGCGATGTCTCCGGCATCTTCATCGGCGGGAGCCCCTTCAACACCACCACTCCGGATGCGGCCAAGACCCGCAGCCAGGTGCGCGTGGAGGAGCAGGTCAGCGACCTGCTCGCCGTGGTCCTCAAGGAGGGGGTGCCCTTGCTGGCCACGGGATTCGGGCTGCAGGTGCTCGCCGGCTACCTGGGAACGCCCGCCAGCGCGGAGTTCGGCGAGGAGCTCGGCTCAGCGGATATCTTCCTGACCGCCGATGGCCGGCAGGATCCGCTGCTCCAGGGCCTGGCGCAGGCCTTCACGGTGTTCGTCGGCCATGACGAGGGTGTGGGCGAGGTCCCTGCGCACGCCACCCTGCTGGCCTCCTCGCCCGACTGCCCGGTGCAGATGCTGCGCGTGGGCACCAAGGTCTACGGCACCCAGTTCAATCCGGAGCTGGATGCTGAGCGCTTCGCCCAGCGCGTGGGCATCTATGACGAGGCCGGCTACGGGGACCCGGATATGAACGAGGACATCCTGTCCAAGGCACGGTCCGAGGAGCCTCACGCCGCGGGGCAGATCATTCGCAATTTCGTGTCGCACTTCGCCCGCGACTGAGGCAGGGCGCGGGCCGGGCGCACCGCCGTCGACTCCCGTTATGCCGGAATCATTCGGGGCGGTGGGAGAGGATGGGAGCCATGACGACGACGCCGGGTTACCACGGCCCCCAGGAGTCGGGTCGCCCCGGCTATCGGCGGGGGGCCTACGGTTTGGTGCCGGTCAGCGGTCAGGCCGACGCCGAATCCGCTGATCTTCCCGCTGGCCCGCCGGAGCCGGGCATCCCGACCATGCAGGCTCCGGTGGGGGTACCGCCCTGGGGCCCTGCAACGCCGACCGCCGCTCGCACGACCAGCGCCTACGCCGTCGACGGGCCCTATGCAGCCTTCTCCGCGGCGCATCCCCCACCCTCCCCCTACAGCGCCCACCTGGCCCACTCAGCCGCTCCGCCGACCAGGCTCATTCCCGTCTCGGCGCCCCACCAGGCAGGCCCCATGGCGCCACCCGGGGAGACCTCTGCCGCTCTTGCTCCTCCCGTTGCTGGACAACTCGCCACCCGAGCCCTCCAGCGCCGACCGTGGAGCCGCTGGGACCTTGCCGCCCTGGCTGCCTCGGCATTCGCCCTGCTCATCTGGATCATCAAGATCACCGTCAACCTTCGATACGACGGCCTGCTTGACGACCTGAACTGGACGAGCCTCGTGTTCATCCCAATGTTCCTGATCAGTAGTACGCTCGTCCTCCTGCTGCTCGGCCTTGCCCAGACTCTGCGGCGCCGCGTCACAGGAGCGTATGTGGCGGTACTGCACCTGACAGTCACGGGAATCTTCATAGATCCAGTTTTCGACCAGATAGTCGACGATCCCGTACCTCCAATTCTCGAAATCATCCTCACATGTGTCTTCATATCCATTTGTGCTATCGCGGCGATCATCTCTCTGCGCACCAACGCCCGACATCCTGAACACTGTCCATGGAGCATCACGGTGGCGATCAGCGCGGTCCTGTTCCACCTATCCCTGTTCATGAGCTTTGTGCCCATGGAAACCTTTCTCGCCGTCCTAGAGGCAGCGAGCGGAAGTGAAAAACATCGCACCTTTCTCTGGGTCTGGAATGTCCCATTCCTCGATTTCGAAGGCTTGCCGGTGTACGTCGGCGTACTGGAGTTCCTGGTCGCCACCGCTCTGGGGTGCACCGCGATCTATCTGCTGCGCACCCGGCGCGCCAGGCGAACGGCGGTCACCCTCACCGTCCTGCTGTGCATGATCCCGCTGGGGCACAACCTGCTCCTGCTGACCGTGGGCCTCAGTCCCCATGTGCAGGTCTCCGACCTGCGATTGGCCTGGGTATCTGCCCTGCTGGGCTCCGGCCTGGCCCTGGCGGGCGCCCTGGCTCCTCTGCATCGCTCGGCACAGGACTGGTTCAACCCGGCGCTTCCCATCCCACCGGCAGGATGGCAGCGGGTGGTTTAGGCCGCCTCAGCGGGCCGGGACTCGGCCCGGGCACCTGCGCGCAGCGTGAGGAGGGTGCCCGCCTCCGAGCCCAGGGCAATAGCGCCCACCCACCACCAGGACAGGCGGGCCGTCAGGAGCCAGACCAGGGCCGCCCCCAGCGCCAGCACCACCACCCATGGCACGGTGCGCTCCCAGGCGCCGAGACCTGCGCGCCGGGAGGAGCCGCTGGGGCCCACCAGGCGGGCGAGTAGACCCGCCGTCCCCACGGCTGAGGCGATCACCGTGCAGGTCGCAGCGTGGAGGAGGGGCCGCTGCCCGCCACCGAGGTGCAGGCCGGCCAGGAGGCCCAGCCCCCAGGGCGTGACAACCATGTCCAGGACCAGCAGGACAATGCCGCTCCACGCACCCGCGCGCAGGTCTGCGCCCTGAGGGGCCCGCGCATTCCTCATCCCGATCAGGCCGGCGGCGAGCGCCATGCCCCCTGCCGCCCAGGGCAGCGCGGGAAGACCGGCCCACCCCGCGACCACCAGCACCAGGCAGCCGCCGATGATCGGCGCCACCTGGCGACGCAGGATGGCCCGGGCGTGCTCGGCCAGGACGACGACCTCCGCCAACCAGGCCGGCAGCTCCTCAAGGTCCGGGCGCTGCGTATCACCGGCATCGCCGGTATCGCTGCCGCCGCTCACGGCGTCTCCGGCCCATCCGTGGTGGGCACCGGATAGCCGCTGCGACCGCTGTGGCCGCTGCGACCGCGCCGATTGCCCCGACAGCACTGGCAGCACTGGCAGCCCTGACCGCCACGGCCACTCAGGCCCAGCCCGGTCATCCGCTGCCGGTGCTGCGGACCGACGCCGCTGGTGCGTCCGCGCCACTGTGAGCTCGTCATGGCGCGAGCCTAGAGGATCATGCCCGCGGGGCGGGCCTGCCCCGGCGCCCGCGGCCCCGATCCGCCAGATCCGATCCGCCCCTCGATGGGGAGCTCGCCACACGCCCCGATCACCCCGTCCAGGACCCTGGCCACGCGGTACCGGCGATGCTCTCAATCCCAGTTCTCACCAGGCATCCACGCGCCGTGGACACGGGCGAGCAGTGAGGCGATCCACGGCAGCTGCGGGCAATCCTGCCCATCGGCGGCGCACCGCGGCCCGGCGCCCTGTGTCAGACTCATTGCGCCCCGCATCCGCGGGGCTTCCCCCACAGGAACCTTGCCGACCAAGGACGATCCGATGCCAACCGCTTCCCGCCGACTCCCCGCTCTTCTCGCCGTCATATGCGCAGTGACCCTGACCGCGGCCCTGGGCGCCTGCTCCTCAGGAGGCTCATCCGCGCAGGACTCGACGCCGACCCCTACCGCCACAGTCACCACCCCCGCCTCGGACCGATTCGTCATCACCTGGGCCAAGGACTCCGAGGCCGCCAAACTCGTCTCCTCGGTGGAGAACTACGGCGTGGATATCATCAGCTCCCTGCCCCAGGAGGATCAGGACGCCATCAAGACCGCGGCCGAGCAGGCCTCGGTGTCGGTCAAGGCGGCCACCGCCCATGCGGGGGGCCTGACCGCCGTCAGGCTCAGTGAGGTGCTTCCCTCGGAGAAGGCCCAGGCCTTCATCCAGGCCCTGCTGTCCTATGACTCGATCGAGGCCGCCGAGCCCGAGGTGACGATGACGGCGCTGAGCACCAGCGCCAGCCCGCCCAATGACGAGTACTTCGACAAGCAGTGGGCCCTGACCTCCGACCAGCGGGGCCTCAATGTGGTGGAGGCCTGGGGCAAGTCCACCGGCAAGGATGTCACTGTCGCCGTGATCGACTCGGGGATCCTGCCCGACCACCCCGATATCAGCAGCCAGCTCCTGCCCGGCTATGACTTCCTGTCCGACCCCTGGGCCGGCGGGGACAACGACGGCCGGGATGCCGACCCCACCGATATGGGCGACGCCGTCCAGGCCGGAGAGTGCGGCAATGACAATGAGGCGACGGATTCCAGCTGGCACGGCTCGCATGTGGCCGGGATCATCGCGGCCTCGACGAACAATGGCACCGGCATGGCCGGAGTGGCCCCCGATGCCAAGATCGTCCCGGTCAGGGCACTGGGCCGTTGCGGTGGCGGGGCGGACATCATCGACGCCATCACTTGGGCCTCGGGCGGCAGCGTCAACGGCGTCCCCGACAACGAGAACCCCGCCCAAGTCATCAACCTGAGCCTGGGCGGCCCCAATATCTGCCCCGTCTACTTCCAGCGCACGATCGATGAGGCCGTGGCCCGCGGATCGATCATCGTGGCCGCCGCCGGCAATGAGGACCAGGATGCCGGCTTCGTGAGCCCCGCCGGCTGCGAGAACGTCATCACCGTGGGGGCCTCCAATGCCTCGGGCGACCGTGCCGTCTACTCCAACTACGGCAGCACCGTTGACGTCACCGCCCCCGGGGGTGATCTCACCACCGACGACGGCGTCCTGTCCCTGTTCCGGCACCCCTCCTCCGGCGAGCCCGCCTATACGTTCATGCAGGGCACCAGCCAGGCCTCCCCGCATGTGGCGGGCGTGGTCGCCCTCATGCTGAGCATCAAGCCCGATCTCACCGTCGAGCAGATCACCGAGACCCTGACCTCCACCTCCCAGACGATGCACTCCTGCGACCGGGACGCCTGCGGCGCCGGCATCATCAACGCCAAGGCCGCGGTGGAGCAGGTCGCCTCGGATCAGGTCCCCGCCCCCGGTGACGGCCAGGCCACCGAGGAGCCCAGTGACGACGCCAGCAAGCCGGGACTGCGCGAGACCATCAAGGACCTGTGGAACCGCATCACCACCGACGAGGAGTGAGCCCCGCTGAGGCCCACCGTGAGGCGGCTGCCGGAGCCGGCCCAGCAGGGCCGCCCGGCGGCCGCCGCTCGTCGTCGCCCGGCGCGCCAGGGCCCGAGCACCTGACACAATGGGGCCATGGTCGATCTCGCCACCGTGACTCCCCACATCGCCCTGAGCCCGCTGGATGGCCGCTACCGCGCCGTCGCCGCCCCGCTGGTCAACCATCTCTCGGAGGCCGCCCTCAACCGGGCGCGCCTGCGGGTGGAGGTCGAGTGGCTCATCCACCTGAGCGAGGCCGGCGCCCTGCCCGGGGCTCCGGTGCTCAGCGAGTCTGAGAGGGCCTACCTGCGCGGCGTCGTCGAGGGCTTCGACGCCCAGGACATCGCCGAGCTGGCCGCGATCGAGGCCGAGACCCGCCACGACGTCAAGGCGGTGGAGTACCTGCTCAAGCGCCGTCTGGCCGCCGCCGCGCAGGCTCCGGGCGTGACCGGGGCCGACGGCGGGGCCAGCGTCCTGCCGGAGGTGGGGGAGATCGTCCACATCTTCTGCACCTCCGAGGACATCAACAACCTCGCCTACGGGCTGACGATCCGCTCGGCGATCGAGCAGGTGTGGCTGCCGGCGGCCCGGGGCCTGGTGGCCGACCTGTCGGCCATGGCCCGCGAGCACGCCGAGGCCCCCATGCTGGCGCGCACTCACGGCCAGGCGGCCACGCCCACCACGCTGGGCAAGGAGCTCGCGGTGCTCGCGCACCGCCTGGGCCGCCAGGTGCGGCGCGTCGAGGCGATCGAGTACCTGGGCAAGATCAATGGGGCCACCGGCACCTACGGGGCTCATGCGGTCTCCGTGCCCGGGACCGACTGGCAGGCGGTGGCCCGCGACTTCGTCGAGGCCCTGGGCCTGACCTGGAATCCGCTGACCACCCAGATCGAGTCCCATGACTGGCAGGCCGAGCTCTACTCGGACATCGCCCGCTTCAACCGGATCGCCCACAATCTGGCCACGGATGTGTGGACCTACATCTCCCTGGGCTACTTCCACCAGCGCCTGAGCGCCCAGGGCTCCACCGGGTCCTCGACCATGCCCCACAAGGTCAACCCGATCCGCTTCGAGAACGGTGAGGCGAATCTGGAGATCTCCTGCGCGCTGCTGGACACGCTGTCGGCCACGCTGGTCACCTCCCGCCTGCAGCGGGATCTGACGGATTCGACGACGCAGCGCAATGTCGGCACGGCACTGGGGCACTCACTGCTGGCCATTGACAACATCCGCCGGGGCCTGGCGGGCCTGGACGTGGACCGCACCCGCCTGGAGGAGGATCTGGAGGCCACCTGGGAGGTGCTGGGCGAGGCGGTCCAGCAGGCCATGCGAGCCGCGGCCGTGGCCGGGGCCACCGGCATGGCCGACCCCTACGAGCGCCTCAAGGAGCTGACCCGCGGCAAGCGGGTGACGGCTGAGGGGATGCGGGAGTTCATCGCGGGCCTGGGCATGCCCGAGGAAGTCGAGGCCCGCCTGCTCGCCCTGACCCCCGCCACCTACACGGGCCTGGCGGCCCGCCTCGTCGATCACCTGGAGGACTGAGCGACGGCGCGCCCTCGCGCCCCAGGCGCCGTCATGCACACTCATCGACACCGTCATAGACAACTGTGTCGATGACAGTGTGCATGACGGACGGGCAGCGCCGCCTCCGTCTCCCTCCAGGGCCGGCGCGAGGTGACCGTTTTGGAGGACATTGGCCTGACCGCCTTCTTAGTATGAAGAAGTAACCACGCCTTGAACTGCGCGTCTGGCTGAGGAGTGCTCCGTGCCCACGCGCAATCCCCTCCAAAGCAGTCGCCGAGGACCCAGGCGCACCGTCATACACACCCTGCGGCGTCATATACACTCATCGACACCGTCATAGACAACTGTGTCCATGATTGTGTCGATGACGGGGGATTACCTCGCCGTCGAGGCCAAGACCTCAAGACCTTCAGCTTCGCCAACCCTACCGGCGGTGGAGCGACCCTCACATGCATCCACGACGAGCCCCGTCGCTGCCCGGGGTGCCTCATGTCAAGGTGCCCGCGAAATCTTCTCCGTGCCTCATGTAGGAATGCCCGCAAAACGGGTGGGGTGTCGGGAGGCTTTCTTGACGCGGATGCTGTGGTGGACGTCGGGCAGGGCGCTGGGGATCTGGGCGGCGTAGAGCTCGTCGGTCTTGGTCTTGGCCTGCATGATCAGGGAGGCCTGAAGGTCGTGGATGCGCCTGGCGATCTTGGCGGGGTTGAGGCTGTCGCGGTAGGCGATCAGCTCATCCTTGTGCTGGCCGGTCAGGGCATCAGTGGACAGGAGCCGCTCCAGCGGGGTGGCGGGGGCGTCGTAGAGGCGCTTGCGCCGCCCGGCCTTGTCGGTGCCCCACCCGACGGGCTTGCGGGTGGGTGTCAGGAAGTTGAGGCGGTCGTCGACCAGGGACCACAGGCGGTTCAGGGTGGCGCGCTCGGTGTCGGTGTCGTACCGGTAGTAGAAGCCGTAGCGGCGCACGAGATGGTTGTTCTTGGACTCGATGGTCGCCTGGTCGTTCTTGCGGTAGGGCCGGGCCCTGGTGAAGTAGATGCCCAGGTTGCCGGCCCATGCCACGACCCCGTGGTTGATGAACTCGCTGCCGTTGTCGAAGTCCATGCCCAGCAGCGGGAACGGGACGGCGTCGATGGCTGCGTCCAGGGCGGCAATGATGTGCTTCTCCGCGTTGTTGCGCATCGTGCGGGTGAACACCCACCCGGTGAGCACGTCGGTCATGTTCAGGGTCCGGGCGAACTCGCCCTTGAGGACCGGGCCGCAGTGGGCGACGGTGTCGACCTCGAAGAACCCCGGGGCGGCCTCGATCTCGTCACCGGCCTTGCGGATGGTGATCGAGTTGCGCAGCAGCGGCCCGGCCTTGGTGGTGCTGATCCCCCGGACGGGGTCCTTGGCGCGTACTGGGGCCAGGTACCGGTCGATGGTCGCCGCACTCATGGCCTCCAGCTCTGCCCGCACCTGGGGCGTGTATCGGGGCTCGTCATCCAGCTCCCCGTGGGACTGGAGCAGGTCGAGCAGCAGCGGCATGGACGCCGCCAGGTACTTGCCGCACTGCCCGCCACTGGCCGCCCACACCTTTTGCAGGACCTTCAGGGCGTCATAGGAGTACTTGCGGCCCCTGGGCCTGGGCGCCTCCTTCTTGGCCCCGCCAGGGCGCTTGGCGGCCTGGGTCAGGCGCCTGCGCGCGTTGTCCCGGCTCCAGCCAGTCACCGCGCACACCTCGTCGAGCATCCGCCCCTTATCGCCCTTGGACGCCCTGGCATACGCCGTGGCGTACTTCCTGGTGATCTCAGCCCTAGCCCCCATCGACAACTCGCTTCCCATGCCCACCACGGTCCGCGGATTTCGCGGGCACTTCCACATGAGGCACGGGACCTCCTTCGCGGGCATCCACGATGAGTCTCGTCGCTGCCTTGCCCTCCCTTCAGGCTTGACGTACACTCGGGCACGCGAGGCCCTATGCGACCACCAGGGTCACCCACGGGGTCTCGCCCCTCGCAGACCCCCGGCTCCGTCCGGGGGTCTTTGCGTTTTCTACTCCAACCAGATGATGCCGTTCTCTGAATTCGGAACCCAATGGGAGCACGTCTTCATATAGGCCCGAATCGCCCCAGGAACCGGCCTAATTCCCACCCACACCCCTGGATAATCTTGGGCATGCTTATGGAATGCCCCGTAGGCAATAAGATCTGCCGCCTGGATCAACTGGCTGTACCTACTGTCCTGCATGAGGACATCCTCTACGATACGGCGAGTTGAAATCTCAAGACCACGATGAGCATCCCGAAACGGAGTTGCCTCTCGCAAAGCTGTCTCCCACTCATGCGCATTCTCCGCCGATTCCCCTCCTCTTAGTTCAGGCGAGTAGCCCTGATGACCATCGTAGAACACCATGGCCGTCTCATCCTCCTGTTTTGCCCAATCATCGAGCCACCTCAGGAACTTCCTGTAGGCATCGGGCTTAGGGTGTTATTCATGGGGGTTTGTTCGTGTCGTTAGTTGGTGCATCGGCCGTCTCGGGAGAGAATTGGGTTACCACACTCGATTCTCTTGGGGAGGCGGCCGATGCATTACGAGTCTACCACGGGGCTGTGCGATGAGGATATCGATGAGCTTGTCGGGCGCATCGAAGAGGTGCTCGAATCTCGGGGCCAGAGTCTATTGGGCTACCGCCTGGGGCTCAGGCAGCAGGTGGAGTTGACCTTGATTCTGGCGCGCCATAACATCTCCCAGGCCCTGGCCGCCGACATGTGCGGCGTCTCCCAGCCCACCGTCTCCAGGATCTGGAGGCGCATGGTCCCCTTGCTGACCCATGTGCTGGCCATGAGTGGGATCTCTCTGTCCCAGGCAGTGGCTCAGGGCAGCCTGCTGCTCGTTGATGGCACGCCGATCCCCACTGGTAACAGGCCCGCAGCCGGCAGGCAGGTCGAGAAGGCCAACTACTCGGGCAAGCACCATGCCCAGTGCCTGAATGTCCAGGTCGCCGCCACCACCGACGCCACCCTGGTGGCGGTCTCGGACCCGGTGCCCGGCTCACGTCACGACAGCGCCGCCTTGAGCCTGTGCGGCTGGGACACGATCCTCACCGGCGCCGATTGGATCGCCGATACCGCATACACCGCTCATGGCGCACTGACCCCCATCAAGAAGACGCCGGGAAGAGATCGTCTGGAATGGGAGAAAGACTTCAACAGAGCCGTGTCATCCACGCGCGCCGCCATCGAGCACACCATCGCGACGCTGAAGAAATGGAAGATCCTATCCACCGGCTACCGCCACCGCCTGGCAGAGCTCCCCAGCATCATCACCCTGATCACCAAACTCGAACTCTACAGAACAGGCTGGTAACCCCCACATGAATAACACCCTTAGAGCACCCGGAGGTCACTAGGGTCACCACATGGAAACCTGCAGCCCTCGACAACTGAGAGAGCATAATACGACCCGTCGCCTCTCGCTGCTCCATAGTGAGGATTCTGCCCGAATCCCGATCCACGAGGCGCCCACGACCTTTGTACAGATCAACCGCATGCAGTTCCTTGGATTTGAGCACGCCAAACTCCCTACTAATCTCTCGACGACCCTCCAGCCACGCACCAAGGACCTCAGTCCATGCGCGATCCTTGACAAGAAGAGCAGACAAGGTCACCCCGTGCTTGGAATCTCCGGAATCATCCACGTAACACAAATACATGAGCGTATTCTGCCACGCCTGTTCTCAGGAGTGCGGCGAGACTCTCTTACCAGGGGTGGGCGCTGAAGATGTTGGAGAAGGTGCGCCTCAGCAATGCCTGCCCGCAGGCACGGCGCTGATGCTCTGCCCACAGCCGGCGCCTCAGCCAGGGGGTGACGGCGCCTGACCTGCCAGCAGGTGGCGGGCGGCCACGCCCGCCACGGCCTCCTCGGCGGGGTTGAGGCCGAGGCGGTTGATGTCGATGTGGATGAGGTCCAGAGCCCGCCGGCCCGCAGGCCCGGCTCCCATGCGACTGATGGCCGCCACCGCATCGGCGGCCAGGTCCTCCAGCCCATCCCTCGGCTCCTGCGCGGCCCCCTGCCCGACGACCTCCAGGACCTGTCCCACCAGCGCCTTGAGGCTCTCAGCCCCGCGCAACTCAGCGGGAAGGCGCGGCCCCCACAGGCGCAACTGCTCACCCAGCAGCCAGCCGGCTGCACTGCCGTCACTATCGCCGCTGCCGTCGCCGCCGCCAGCACCGTCAGTGCCGTCGCTGCCATCACCGCCCAGTCCGGCCGCCACCAGGGCCATGTACCTGGCGGCCAGGGCCACTCGGGGAAGCGGTCGCCCCACCCGCCAGATCCGCTGCTCCAGGCACCATGCGGTGGAGGCCGCGAAATGATCCTCCGCGGCCTCGACTCCCGCCTCTCCCCCGTACTTGTCGTACTCGGGGCCGTAGACGGCCAGGCTGAGCCCGGCACGCCCGGGGCCCGCAGCGGTCAGGGGATCGACCACGAGGCGCTCGACCTGCCCCACCGGAGCGCGGCGCGCCGCCTCATCAAGCACGCCGAGACTGGCATAGGCCTCATCGAGGACCTCCGGCGCGGCCTGGATGCGCAGTCGCAGGTGATGCCCGCGCAGGTCGACGAAGCGCAGGAAATGGGCCGAGTGGATCGGCCGCCTCCGCATCCCCTCCAGCCAGCGCCCCACAGCCGGCAGCAGGGCGTCGGTGTCATCGCCCCCCGCGCAGTAGAGGCGCGCATAGAGCCAGTCCAGCTCTCCCTCGGCTCCGGATCCCATCACTGCCCTCCCTCACCGCTCTTGGGCCACTGCACGCTGACCAGGTACTCCAGCGCCGTGGCCCGCCCCGAGCCGGTGGTGCCGGCCACCTGCTCGCGCCCCGGCAGGGCCTCGATCAGGCTGAGGTGCTCAGCGCTGGCATCGATCCACCCGCGCAGCGCCAGAAGCGAGGCCGGGCAGGTCAGGTCGACGTAGAAGGGCTTGTGCTCATCGAAGGTCGCCCCCCTGGGGGGCAGGTGCTGATGGGCATAGACCTGTGCGGGCAGCCCCCACCGCTCGCGCAGGCCCGCCACCCCCAGCAGGCTGTCCGTCAGATCCGCCCCCAGCAGGCCGGTGAGCTCACCGGCCGGGAAGGTCCAGGACTCCCGTCGGGTGACCAGGCGTCCATCAGTGATGCGCGGGCTGTGGACGAGGCGATCGGGGCGCGGCCCGGTCCTGTCGCGCTCACGGCTGGTCCAGTGATCGGCCATGGGGGGCAGGCGCGCCCAGGGCTCGGCGATGAGCACCAGCCAGGCCAGGTACCCGCCCAGGAGGTGCTGGGCGGTCAGGCCCAGGTAGGCCAGGCCCACCGGCCCCTGGGAGTCGGCCAGGAACAGGGTGCTGGTGGCCGGGTCGTGGACCAGTCTCAGAGTGGACAGCCCGACGGCGTCGGGCGCCCCGGGCTCACCGGGCAGCCCCAGCGGGGGCAGCAGACCGCCGGCGATGGCCTGGCCGGTGTTGCAGTCGGTGGAGACCTGCAGCTCCAGGACCCGGTCAAGCCCCCAGGCCTGACGGATGCCGCTGGCCAGGCGCTGACCGTAGTCCTGCCCCAGGAGTCGGTGGAAGCGGGCCTGCGCGGAGCCATTGCCGTTGGTGAAGCCTCCCACCACGATAAGACCCGCGTCCTGGCCGGGCCCGGCCACCGGCTGAAGATAGGCGCCCATATGCCGTGGGGCCCCCGACAGGCCCCCGGGCATGGCGGCCCGCTCGGGACTGGGCCCGCCCGCGAGGTCGCGCATGGCCGCCTGCATCATCTCGACATCCCCGTCGGGGGCGTGGGCCAGGGTCATGACGAAGGCCAGGGGGTCCTCGCAGATGCCCCCGCGCCCGTAGCGGGCGATGAACCGCTCGACGAGCAGGTCGTAGAGATGGGACCGGGTCACCCAGGGGTCAGCCATGTCGGCGAGCGCCTCGACATCCTGGCGGAAGGGCCCCTGGCTGAGGGGATCAGCCCACTCCACCTGGGACTCGCAGTCCTCGTAGAGCAGGCCGCCGGGCCTGGTGCCCAGCTCACCGTCCGGGAAGATGCGGCCGGCGATCTCCTTGCCGCGGGTCAGCAGCTCGGCCCGAGCCGGCCCATCAGCGACCTCGACAATGGGGGCCAGCGCCCCCAGGCGCTCCAGGTCCTGGCGCCAGACCTCGCGCTGGCGCTGCGAGAGGGCCTGCCCCAGCGCGGGGAACGGGTCCTGCCCCCTGATCCAGGGGGGCCGGACATGCAGCGCCCCGGCCGCCAGAAGGCGCTCAAGACGACGGCGCGGCTGAGGACCGCCCAGGCGCCGGCCGGCCTCCTCCAGGCTCACGGCGGGCGGCTCCACCGGCGAGCGGGGCGCCGCCTCCCGGTGGGGGCGGGCCCCCGATCCAAGCCGATCCTCGCTCCCATCCTGGTCCGCGGACAGGGCCCGGTGGGCCGCCAGCAGCCACCGGGCGGGCTGGACGCGCTCCTGGCGGAAGGGCAGCCCGTCGGCATAGCTGTGCTCCCCGACGATGGCCAGCGGCCCGACCCATGCGGCCTGCCCGGAGGCCTCATCGGGCTCAGCGAGCACGGGCACGGCCTGACGCACGGGGAGCGCCTCGATGGCCAGGGAGCCGGATGTATCGACCTCGCCGGCCGCCCGCATCAACAGCCCGTGAGCCAGGTGGACGGCCACCGTGCACAGCCGCCGCCCCTTCCCGGCCCTGCCCGCCTCGGCCACCGTGGTCATCCCGGAGAAGGGGCTGGTCTTCAGGCCCGCCCGAGTGGCCAGCGCGTAGAGGCTGCGCACCTGGCGCGGATCCTCCAGTCTCGGGCCCCTCCTGACGATCTCTGCCACAAGCCCCGGGGCGGCGATCGCCAGGGAGCGCAGGTATCCGGGCTCGTCCAGGCCGGCGGCCAGCACCTGGCGGCTGCGCTCCATATCCGCCGCCAC
Source organism: Actinomyces slackii (assembly GCF_900637295.1). Classification (NCBI taxonomy): domain Bacteria; kingdom Bacillati; phylum Actinomycetota; class Actinomycetes; order Actinomycetales; family Actinomycetaceae; genus Actinomyces; species Actinomyces slackii. Next base: position 582,991 of record NZ_LR134363.1, read on the forward strand.
GGCGGTCTCCAGGCGCTCGCGGGCCTGGGCGATCCTGCTCATCAGCGCGTCCCAGCGGGTCAGCATGGTGCCGGCGGGCTCAGGCAGCGCCTCTGCCTCGTCCTGGGGGATGCCGGTGGCCCGGCCCTGGAAGATCCGCCGCTTGGCGCGCAGGACCGCGCGCCGCTGCTGGCGCTCCAGGCCGGGGACGATCTCGTAGAGCGGGTCGAGCATGTCCTGGCCGGCCCGCCGGGCGCTCTCCTCCAGGCGGCGCAGGTCCTCCAGGGCGTCGAGCAGCTCGGGACCGGGCGCGGGCACGGCGCTGGCGGGGAGCCCTCCCACGCGCACCAGGGTGGGAAGGGACAGGTTCGGGGAGGTCATGCCAGGAGGCCTTTCACGAGGTAGGTCGCCAGGAAGCCCATCCAGACAACACTGACCACCATGGTCGCCGCCCCCAGCAGGGTGCAGGCCAGCCCATAGGCGAAGTACCCCCAGCGCACGGCGGGCCGCAGGGAGGCCAGGCCGGCGGGCAGGGGCTCACGCCGCAGCACGCTTCCCAGGATGAGCATGGAGCGCCCGCGCAGGTTGACGGTTCCGGTCAGGGCCTCGGCGGCGGCCACGCCGTCGGACTGGGTGAGGGGGCTGAGGTTGGTGATGAGCATGGTCAGCTGGAAGGCGCACAGGGTGAGGGCCACATGCCGCACGGTCCCGGTGGAGGAGGCGGCCACCGCGGCCTCGATGCCGCAGATGACGCCGTCGGAGCAGATGCCGGCCAGGGCGAGCATGGCCCTGCCCAGCCGCGAGCGCACCCGGTAGGAGTCGGTGCGGTCCACATAGGCGATGGGCAGGACCCAGAACATGAAGGCCACCCCGAGCCCTCGCACGGGGGTGCCCAGCCAGGCGGCGACAATGGCGTGCCAGGACTCGTGCGCCACGATGCTCACCAGTTGGATGGCCACGGCGATGACGAACACGTGCATGCCCGGCGGGGGCCCTCCGGCCAGGTTGATCAGGGCGACCGCCCCGGCGACGAATCCGGCCACGGAGGCGGCCAGGAAGACCCAGCTCAGCGCCCGGGCGGGCAGGCGGTGAAGCAGGGCGGCAAGCGGGGCGACCACCCGGTTGAAGCTGCGCATGACCATGAGGCGCGGCAGCATCCATCCTCCGCTCCAGCGCGGGGAGGAGACCTGCAGGTGACGCCCCATCCGGGGGTAGGCGACGTGTCGGCCCCGCACGCGGCGGGCGCGCCGCACCTTGGCGGGGCTGGGGGGCGGGCCGACGGCGCGCTCGGGCCCGGGTCCCACCAGGAGGCGCTTGGAGCGCAGCGCCTCGACCATGCCGGTGATGCGCTGGACGCCGGCGTCATCGATGTCCTGGGGGAGCTGGTCGATGATGGTGGACAGGCTGCGCAGGCCGTCGAACTGGTTGACGATGAAGGCCGCGGCCGCGCCCAGGCGGTGGTAGCTGCCGGAGGCGCTGTCGAAGAGCATGGCCTGGTTGTCCATGCCCACGATCAGCGTCACTCCGGGGCGCAAGCGCGGGATATCACTGGTGGTGCTCATCGTTAGCCCTCTCGATCCTGGTTCGTGGCGCCGATGGCGGGCGGGGGATGATCTCCCCCGCCCGCCTGTGGTGACGGTGTCAACATGGCGTCAGCAGACGGTCGACGAGCTGGCCGCGCAGGACGGGCAGGACGACGAGGCCGCGCAGGACGGGCAGGACGACGAGGCCGCGCAGGACGGGCACGAGGCCGAGGCCGCGCAGAAGGCGCAACCCAGGGCGTTGCCCTCGGGGAGCTCCTCGACACCGAAGTCGCCGTCGGCGAGTGTCAGATCAATCGTGGTCATATGCTGTTCACCTCCTTCACTGGCATGTCTCGCTGGGTTGGAGCGGGTCCCATGGGACCCGTGGAGGGGTCCGGCCTGTGGGGGCCGGGCCCCTTCGCCCCGTGATCGGGGCAGTCATGGGGCCGACGGCGCGCCTGGCGCCGGCTCGGCTCAGGGTGGATCGTCCGTGGAGGGGGCCGCCCCGCTCGGCTCTGCGGGCCCTGCCGGCTCTGCCTGTTCTGCCGGCTCAGCCGACTGGGGGGCGGCCACGGTGACGGCGAACATCTGGTGCCGGCTCACGCCGTCGGAGTCCAGGAGGTGGCGCACCATGGAGGTGGAGAATCCGGCGAAGACCGTCCCGGCCAGGCTGTGGGCGGTGGCCCGCAGGTGCACCGAGTAGATGAGGGAGGCGCTGCGCATCATGGCGAATCGGTACCCGTGGGCACCGGCCCAGGAGTCGGCCCCGTCCAGGTCGGCGGCCACCGAGACGATGGCCCCGGCGCGGGCGAACTCCTTCTGGACGGCCATGCCCTCGATCTGCTCGTAGGTGGGCAGGGGGCGCAGGAGCTCGGCGCCGTCGCGGCCCACCCGGTAGATGCCCGGCTCGGCGCCTCGGGGGCGCAGCAGCAGGACGAAGGGCTCCAGGGCCACGAGGTCGGCCTGCCGCCCCCACGTGGTCTGGTCCTCGATGAGGGCCTGGCGCACCATGCCCAGCAGCGGGGCGGCGTCCAGGGGCTCGGGCCCGTAGGAGGTGGTCGAGGAGCGCTGCACCAGGGTCTGGCGCAGGTCACGGGGATGGGGGCCGGGCTCGGGGAGGCTGAGGCCCTGGCCCTCCAGGGCTCGGGCGCGGCGCTGGCCCGCCAGGCCGTCGGCGCTGGAGGGCTGGTCGGGGTCGGCGAATCCGGAGAGGATCTCCCGCAGGGTCTGGTAGTCAGAGCGCATGGCGTCCTTTCAGGTCGACGACGGCGCACACCGGCTCGCGCCGCGGGTCGGTGCCCAACTGGGCTGCCAGCTCCTGCTCGTCCCACAGGGCCCAGGCCCGCATGGGCAGTCCCAGGGCCTGGGCGACCAGGCGGATGACGGCGAAGGAGCAGCCGCAGTCCTGAATGGCCAGGCGCAGGCCGAAGGCGAAGTACTTGCGGGCCAGCTTGTCCACGTTGCCGGTCAGCACCAGGCGCAGGCCGCTGCGGGGCGCCAGGGGCGGTGGGCCCACGAGGGCCAGGGCGTGGTCGCGCTCGATGTAGGTGTAGGTGCCGGGGGCCAGGTCCGCGGGGGCGTCGGGGGCATCCGGCTCGGGCACCAGGAGGTAGGCGGTCACTGAGCCGACGTTGCCGCCGGCGGCCGTCCAGCGGCGCAGCTTGTTGCGGGGGTCCTCGGGGTCGGCGCCCGGCTCCAGGGGCTCGCGCACGCCGACCGCCAGGGCCAGGACGGTGGCCACCTCGACCAGTGACGGCAGTGCCGGCCCTGGGCCGGCCTCGGTCAGGGGCGGGGCGGGTGTGGGCGGTGTGGGCGGTGTGGGCCAGGGCCGCTCCAGCAGGCCCAGGTCGGCCGGCGGCAGGGGGGTGCGCGGGCAGACCGGCCAGTCGCGGAACTCGTGCTGGAGGCGCAGGTTGGAGGGCTTGTAGTGCTGCTGGTGGCCCTTGGAGTCGACGAAGGCGGCCGGGGGGATGGCCACGGACTGCTCGTAGCGGGCTCCGATGGGGGCGGTGGGGGACACCGGTGCGCCGTCGTCGCCGCTGATGGAGCACACCGGGCAGCCGGGGCGGGTCACGGCCGGCCGGTCGGTGTGGGCCAGGGTCTCCAGGTCGATGCGTCGCGAGTCCCCGGGCAGGTGGATGGTCGTGGCGCGGGCGATGAGCTCGGCCACGGCCCGGGCGGCCAGGCCGACGACGATGTCGCGGCGCGCCGCTGACGGCGCGGGCCCGGCCTCATCCTCTCCGCTGGAGGCGCACTCCAGGCAGGGGGAGAAGGCCGGATCCACGTAGGGCCCGATGGTCACGGCCCCATCCTCGGCGCGCACTCGCAGCAGGGGCAGGCCCGCCTGCCAGCAGCGCTGGGCCATCCCCGCGATCCCGGGGGCCTTGTCCGCGGCGGTCTCGATGAGGACGGCCAGGGTGTCATCGTCCTGCGGGTCTCCGGCGCGCACCGCCAGGGTGGGCTCCAGGGCGGCCACCAGCTCGTCGGCCAGATCGGCTGCCGGCCCAGTGGTGCCCGGACCGGTCAGGACGACGACGCGCGCGGCGCCCAGGCGTCGGGCGGCGTCCTGCCAGGAGTCGTTGACCCCGGTGGAGTCCCCCAGGCGGGAGAGCAGGCAGGCCAGCTCCGGGGCGGGGCCGGGCTCCTGGAGGGGCGGGGTGTCTCCCTCCTCGACGATGCCGCCGGTCCACAGCAGGGAGACCGCCTGGAAGGCGGCCTGGGCCCCGATGCCCGTGTCCTGGCCGATCTGCTCGATGCTGCGGCTGGCGTCGCAGGCCTCCAGCAGGTCTGCCAGGTGCTCGCGCGCGAAGGCCCCGCCCAGGACCTGGGTCTTGCGGGCGCCGTCGATCACCAGGCCCTCATCGCTCAGGCGGGCGTGAAGCCCGAGCCGCATCACGGGGCGGCGGGGGATGCGGAACTGCAGGTCGCTGCGGGCGGCCCGGCCGACGTCGTCGGCGCGCATCACTGACCCGGCCATTCAGCCCACCTCCCTGCGGTGGGGAAGGAGCTCGGCGAAGCCGGCCAGGGAGCCGCGGCGCGCAGCGTAGCGCCCCGAGCAGGTGGGGCAGCGGTCCACGGCCACGGTCCGGGCGCAGGCGGTCGCCCCCGAGACCAGGTCCATGGTCCACACCTGGCCGCCGATCCCCTCATCCTGGGGCCCGTTGTCGAGGGCCTCCAGGGCCAGGCCGATCAGGCCGGCGCCGATGACCACGTGGTGGTGGGCGTAGCCCTGGGGCAGGGGTGCCAGACCCTCGGGGCGGGGGCGGTGGCCGTGCTGGCGGCGCCGGCGGGTCAGGCAGGTGTGGCAGGCGCTGGCCCCGGGGACCACCAGGGGGCCGCAGCGCAGCTCGGTGGGATCCAGCTCCAGGCCCACCGAGGGCAGGCGCCTGGCGAAGGACAGGGCATCCAGGGCCTGGCGCAGCTCGCTCTGCTCGGGGTCGCAGATCATGACCAGGCGCTCGGCGAAGGGGACGGCGGCACTGGCCAGTCCGTCGTCGACCGGCAGGACCGGGTCGTGGGGGCCGGCCAGGCGCCGGGCGACGGCGTGGCCGAATCCCCCCTGGGGCAGGTAGGCCGTGACCGGCCGGGTGGTGCTCATGATTCCTCGCTCCTGTGCACGGGCCTTAGGCGAAGGGCTGCTTGACGGGGTTGATGTCCTTCTCCTCATGGACCTCCAGGCCCATGGCCCGGGGCGCCTGGTAGAGGCGGGGGGTGGCCAGGAAGCGGGCGCGGTGGCTGAAGGACAGGGGCATGGCCTGGGGGATGAGGGCCTTGATGACATGCATGCCCACCTGGCGGGCCTCATCGGTGGTCAGGTCGACGACGATAGCCTCGGCGCCGGCCCTCTCCAGGTGGGAGACAACCCGCTCCAGGGGGTCGCCCCCCTCGGGCAGGGCGCCCACCTGGGACAGGGGGCGGACCGGCCGGGGGCCCTGGAGGAGGAAGTCGAAGACGTGGCGCATCTGCGGGTCGGCATTGGCCAGGGCTCCCCCGACGACGGTGAGGTCCTGGTCGGTGACCTCCTTCTTGCTGCGGGGGTTGCGCGCATAGCTGCGCAGGGCGATGCGCAGGGAGGCGAGCTCGCGGTAGATCTTGGCCAGGGCCCGCTGGGGGTCCAGGTCGCAGGTGGCCGCCACGACCTGGGCGAGCTCGGTATCGTCGCTGGAGGTCTGAACGGCGTAGAGCACGGGCACGCCGTAGTCGGTGGTGGCGTCGAAGAGATGGACCTCCAGCCCGGTGGAGGTGCCGACCCGGTGGTACTCGGCGGCCACGGCGTCCAGGGCGTCGGGGTCGACCTCCACGCGGGGAAGGCGCAGGCGCTGGAGCCAGGTCAGGGAGATCGAGTCCCGCTCGATGACCTCCAGCAGGCCTCCCAGGACGGCCTCGCGCAGGTCGGCGTGGGCGGCGGTGCCCGTGGAGACCGGGTTGGTGAAGAACTCGCTGGGGCTGTGCAGGGGGAAGTTGAGGTAGGCCAGGATGGCGGGGACGAAGACCTCACGTCCGCGGGTCAGGGACCATCCGCGCACCCAGCGGATGGGGACCCGGGGGTCGGGGTCCCGCAGGCCGCAGTGGGGGTCGGCCAGCTCGGTGGGCGAGCAGACCGGCCAGTGCTCGGGGCCGATCGCGCCCTCCCCCAGGCCGGCGGCGGTGTCCCAGATGAGCTCGTCCTCGCTCCAGGCGCAGGAGGAGTAGCGCTCCATGGACTCGACGATGGCGATATGACGGGCGCGGTCGGCGTCGATGGCCCCGCCGGCGCCGTCGATGTTGCCCGACTCGGCCCGGTGCCTCCACACGCGCTGGGAGTCCAGTGCGGCGGACAGGTCCCCCAGGAAGGCGGTCCAGATGGCGAAGACCGGCTCGCCCGCGGCCTGGGGGAGCTCGGCCGAGCGCGAGACCAGGCCGTAGGGGGACTCCAGCTCGGCCGCGCGGGCCAGGGAGGGGGGCACATCCTCAGTGAGTGCTGACCGGTGCATAGGCCCTCCTTATCCGGCCGCCTGGGGGCGGCGCTGTTCCTGCCGAGAGCCTGCCCGATGCGGCGGAGCGGCCGCTTCGGCCGTCGATCTACAGATGCTCCGCTGTTGGGAGGACCCACACTCATCCTTTTTCAGGAGCATCATGAGTTAATTGCGGAATCAAGTGATCCGTTGGTATCAGTGATCGGTTCTATTCAGGTATTTTGGTGACGTTCCCGGCCCGCCGCACCCCACCCTCCGCGGCGAGCACCGACATGACCAAGGAGAGACATGTCTTCCCGGCTCACTCCACCGCCCATCGGCGTCGCCCTGGTCGACGACGACGCCATGGCCCTGGCCCACCTGGAGTCCTACTTCACCACCGCCCCCGATATCAGGGTCCTGCTGGCCACCCGCTCGGCCGAGAAGGCCATACGGCTCCTCGAATCCCAGCAGGTCGACGTTCTCATCACCGATATCCACGTCCAACTGGGCGCCCTGGACGGGGCGGGGCTGACCCGTCAGGCGCTGGCGGCCTGCCCGCGCACCGGCGTCATCCTGCTGACCACCACGGACACCGACGATGACCTCATGGTGGGCCTGCGCGCCGGTGCCAGCGGATTCCTGCTCAAGAGCGCCTCCGCTGAGGAGATCATGGCCGCGGTGCGCACCGTCCACTCCGGGGGCAAGGTCGTGGCCCCCGCCAAGACCGCCCGCCTCATCGACCACGCCCTGGCCTCGATGCGCACGGCCGACGGCAGTGTCGACCTCTCCGATCGCGAGCACGATGTGCTGCGCCTGCTGTGCGACGGGGCCTCCAATCGCAAGATCGCCTCGCGGCTGTCCATCTCCGAGGCCACGGTCAAGACGCATGTCTCCGTGCTGCTGCACAAGACCGGGGCCTCCTCGCGCCTGGAGATCGTCGTGTGGGCCTTCCGGCACGGCTACGCCTCGCAGCTCCGCCAGCCCGCCGAGCCCGTGAGCACGCCCTGCTGACCCCGGGGCGCGCTCGAGGGTGGGCCTGGCGACCCATCGCATGCCGCTCAGCGCAGGGCTCCCGGGTCGCGCCAGCGACCGCCCGGCCTCAGGAGCAGCTCCGGATCGCCAGGAAGATCAGCACCAGCATGACCCAGGCCAGCACATTCGTACAGCCGCTGCCGCTCTGGGACTTCTGCGCGCCCTTGGCGGGGCGTCCATCGTCCTTCTGCTCCGGCCCGCCCGCTGCCGGGTGAGGCCTGGGCACGGCGGGAGGCGGCGCCACCCCGGGCAGGCCGGCCTGAGCACCGGGCGCCCCATAGGTCTGCCCATAGGTCTGCGCCCCATAGGTCTGCACACCGTAACCGGGCGCGCTGCGGTCCGGCGCACCGGCCTGCGCGGGCCCGCCGGGGACGGGCGCCGGGACCTGAGAAGGCGCGCCAGGCCTGGTGGGGGGCTGCTGCGAGACCGAGGGCGGGCCCGAGGGCCTGGGGGCCGGTCGCGCGGCACTGGCCGACCGCGACGCGGCGGGACCGGCACCACCGGGGCGACCGGTCTTCCCGCTGTCGGCCTCCTGCTCGGGCGGGTCGGCCCGGCTCTCCGTCTCATCAAAGAGCGGGGAGCCCATGAGCGGGTCGCCGATCACGGTGCCGAAGGGGTCGGGGTCTGCGCCTATGTCGGAGGGCTCCCAGCCGAAGGGCGCCAGGGAGTCCTCATCGGCCCGGCGCTCGCCTCCGGGGCGCTCGTCGTCGGCGGCCTCAAGGCGGATGATCCACTCGCGCAGCTCCGGCGAGCAGGCTGGGTTGTCGACGATGACGCGGCGCAGCTCCGGATGGTTGCCGGCCAGCACCATGAGGCTGCCGGTCGGCGTGCCGGGGTCCTGTGCGGTGGCGAGGGCGGCGCGATCACGGTCGGCGAGGGCGGTCATGACCTGAGCATCCCATGAGCCGCAACCGCAAGCAGTACCCCCTGGGGGTACTTGACCGTCATACCCCCGCGGGGTATGGTCCCCATGCAGTCCGCAGACGTCGAGGAGGCTGGCATGGCCGGATACAGCGGGACCAAGGAGGACCACCTGGGGCGGCTGCGCCGCATCGAGGGCCAGGTCCGCGGCATCTCCCGCATGGTGGAGGAGGATGTCTACTGCATCGACGTCCTGACCCAGATCGCCGCGGCCACCAAGGCCCTCCAGGCCGTGGGTCTGGGACTGCTCCAGGAGCATATGAGCCACTGCGTCCTCCACGCCGCCCAGACCGACCCCCAGGAGGGTCAGGACAAGATCGACGAGGCCTACCGGGCCATCGCGCGACTCGTGCGCTCCTAAGACCGCACCCATCTCACGAATCACCGACAAGGAGCAGTATCATGGCCGACTTCACCGACACCGGCATCGACCGCACCACCACGCTGAAGGTCTCAGGACTGACCTGCGGGCACTGCGTCGCCCACATCACCGAGGAGCTTGAGGCGATCGAGGGGGTCAAGAACGTCTCCATCCTGCTGAACAAGGAGGGGCAGTCCACCGTCACGGTGGTCTCCGACGTCCTGCTGACCGACTCCGCCCTGGCCCGGGCCATCGACGAGGCCGGGGACTACACGCTGGACGCCGTCGAGCGCGACGAGCCGGTGGCCTGAGGATCCCCATGAGCGGCGCCGATGCCAGGGTCGTCGACCTGACGGTGGGCGGGATGACCTGCGCGAGCTGCGTGGCTCGCGTGGAGAAGAGACTCTCCCGGCTCGATGGGGTTGAGGCCTCGGTCAATCTGGCCACCGAGTCCGCCCGCCTGGTGGTCAGCGCCCCGATCACCGACGCCGAGCTCATCGCCACGGTGGAGCGCGCCGGGTACACGGCCTCGGTGCTGGAGTCATCCGACCCGGCAAGCGCTGCCGCAGTCACAGCAGCCGCAGCCAGCACGGCAACAACGGCAGCCGCAGCAGTCGCGGCGGATGCCGAGCCGGATAAGGCCCGGCGGGCCGGCGGAGAGCAGGGCCCGCCAGCAGGGCCGCAATCCGCGGGAGCGGACCGCCGGATCGAGAATGCCGACCCCATCGCCGCCCAGGGGTCGACGGCGCAGATCGGGGCCTCCCATGCGGCACGGGCCGACGAGCTGCGCATGCGCCTGGCCTACTGCCTGACGCTCTCCGTGCCGGTGATGGCCATCTCCATGCTTCCGGCCCTCCAGTGGCCCGGCTGGCAGTGGGCGGTGGCGCTCATGGCGCTGCCGGTGGCCACCTGGGGGACCTGGCCCTTCCACCGCACGGCTCTGGCCGGGCTGCGCCACGGCGCCCTGACCATGGACACCCTGGTGTCCCTGGGGGTGATCGCCTCGACCGCCTGGAGCCTGTGGGCCCTGATCCTGGGGGGCGCGGGTCAGGTCGGGATGCGCATGTCCATGGAGCTGCTGCCCCGTGGGCAGGGCCACCACCCCCATATGTACTTCGAGTCGGCGGCCTGGATCACCACCTTCCTCCTGGCGGGCCGCTATGCCGAGGCCCGCGCCAAGCACCGCTCCGGGGATGCGCTGCGCGCCCTGCTGGAGCTGGGGGCCAAGGAGGTCACTCGGGTGCGCCCGGCTGACGCGGATGCGCCCGGGGGCAGGGTCGAGGAGCGCATCAGCATTGAGGACCTCATGGTCGGCGACCTGTTCGCGGTGCGCCCCGGGGAGAAGATCGCCACGGACGGGGTGGTGGTCGAGGGGCGATCGGCCGTGGATGCCTCCATGCTGACCGGCGAGTCCGTGCCCGTGGATGTGGGCGTGGGCCAGGAGGTCACCGGCGCCACGGTCAACACCTCCGGCGCCCTGCTGGTCCGGGCCACGGCCGTGGGGCGGGGCACGACCCTGGCCCGCATCGGCGCGATGGTGGTCCAGGCCCAGGCGGGCAAGGCCCCCATCCAGCGCCTGGCCGATCGCGTCTCCGGGGTCTTCGTGCCCGTGGTCCTGGTGATCTCCGCGCTGACCCTCATCGGCTGGCTGGCCGTCGGCGGCGGGGCGCAGGCGGCGGTGACAGCGGCGGTGGCGGTGCTGGTCATCGCCTGCCCCTGCGCCCTGGGCCTGGCCACGCCGACGGCGCTCCTGGTGGGCACGGGCCGGGCCGCCCAACTGGGGGCCGTCATCAAGGGCCCCGAGATCCTGGAGTCCACGCGGGCCCTGGACACGATGGTGCTGGACAAGACCGGCACGGTGACGACGGCGCAGATGAGTCTCGACGCCGCCGCCAGCGCCGGGATCGAGCCCGTCGAGGCGGACTCGGGCAGCCGGGCCGTCCCGATCGCCGCCGATCCGCTCATCCTGGCGGGGGCGCTTGAGGCCTCCAGTGAGCATCCGGTGGCGGCCGCCATCACGGCCGCGGCCCGCGAGCGCGTCGAGGCGATGGGGACCCAGCTGCCCGCCGTCGAGGACTTCGTCAACCATGAGGGCCGGGGCGTGAGCGGCCGGGTGAGCGCCGGCCACCATGCCCATGAGGTCGCGGTGGGCCGCGCATCCTGGATCGCCGAGCGCGGTGCGGGGCTTGGCGAGCCCCTGGTCGCGGCGCTGGAGGGCGCCGAGTCCACGGGGGCGACGGCCGTCGTCGTCGCGGTGGATGGTGAGCCCGCCGCCGTGCTGGCGGTGCGCGACACCGTCCGCGACTCCTCGGCTGCCGCGATCGCCGCGCTGCGGGACCTGGGGATCCGCCCGATCCTGCTGACGGGGGACAATGCGCGCGCCGCCGGCCATGTGGCGGCCCAGATCGGGATCGACCCGGGCGATGTGCGCGCCGGGGTGATGCCGGGGGCCAAGCGCGACGTCGTCGCCGAGCTCCAGGGCCGCGGCGCGGTGGTGGGCATGGTGGGCGACGGCGTCAATGATGCGGCCGCCCTGGCTCAGGCCGGGATGCAGGGGCTGGGCCTGGCGATGGGGTCGGGCACGGATGTGGCCATCGAGGCCGCCGATATCACCCTGGTGCGCGCGGATCTGGAGGCGGCGGTCTCCGCCGTGCGGGTGAGCCGGGCGACGCTGCGCGTCATCAAGCAGAACCTGTTCTGGGCCTTCGCCTACAACGTGGCCGCGATCCCCCTGGCGGTCGCGGGCCTGCTCAACCCCATGATCGCGGGGGCCGCCATGGCCGCCTCCAGCCTCATCGTGGTGAGCAACTCCCTGCGCCTGCGCCGCGCGGGCTGAGGCTGTTCATCGTGGGCCTGCCCGAGGGTGCGGGGCGCGTGGATGCCGCCCAGGAGCCGTTGGTCTCCCCCGAGGGTCGGGACCAGGCCAGCCCCGCCCAGCGCCCGGGAGCCGAGCTGCGCACCGGTCTGCTGCGCTGTGGGGAGCATGATGCGGAGGGCTGCCTTGTGGGGCAGCCCTCCGCATCATGTCATGGCGCGCGTCTCAGTGCCTCTGAGGCGGTCTCAGTTCCGCCGGCGGGAGTGGGCCCGCAGCAGCGCCAGGCCTACCAGGACGGTCCCACTGCCCAGGAGGGCGGGAACAACGGGGCTGGTTCCGGTGCGCGCCAGTGCCGGGCGGTCCTTGGCGCTACCGCTGCCCGCTGAGGGCGCACCAGCACTCGCCGAGCCGGCGGGCGCAGGAGCCGACGACGGTGCCGTCGCATTCCCATCCGCCGAGGGGCTGGGCGCGGGAGCGGGGGCCTGCGTGGTGGCCGAGGGAATGGGCTCCGGGTTGGGGGCCTGCGTGGTAGCTGACGGGTTCGGCTCCGGGCTGGGGGCCTCGGTGGTGGCCGTGGCGGTGGGCTCCGGGCTGGGCTCGGGGCTGGGGGCCTCGGTGGTGGCCGTGGCGGTGGGCTCCGGGTTGGGTTCCGGGCTCGGGGCCTGCGTGGCCGTAGGGCTGGGCTCGGGGCTGGGGGCCTCGGTGGTGGCCGTGGCGGTGGGCTCCGGGCTGGGCTCGGGGGCGGGAACGGGCGTGTAGGTGTTCTCGATCTCGGCGCGGGCCGTGGCGCCCGCCGTGATCGTCACCGTGGCCTGGCCGAGCTCGGAGAGCGTGTAGCCCTCGATCTCGGTTCCCTCGCGCTGCTCGACGATCGTGCACGTGGTGTCCTTCGGCAGTGAGAACCCGGCGTTGACGGGCTGCCCGTCCGCGCGGACCCTCATCGAGCCCGAGGTCTCGTCAGGGTCGGTGCACGTGTAGGTGAACACGAACTCCCGATCACCCGCATCAGCCCCCGTCACCGTCTTGACCACGGCGAAGTCACCGCGAAGCTCGGCATAGTGGTTATTCACCGTCACAGTCGGGTTCCCCCCATCACCGCGCGTCGCCCTCACCGTCGGCGGCTCACTGGTCGACGCGCCACCATTGACCGAATAGGACGTCGTCAGAGCAGCACCTTGGACCGAGGCGTCCTCCTCCGTAATGACGCAGTCACTCTCAACAACCGTCGTCTTCACCGACTCCCCGGCCTTGACCTCGACCACGCCGTCCATCACCGCACCACCATCGGTTGTGCACGAGTAACCAACCCGATAGGTCTTGTCCCGCACCGACTCAAGGTCATCGCCGGACACCACCTTCGACACCGTGAAATCACCCCACACCACATCATACCAGAGATACAGCCTAGAAATAATTGACGGATCCGAGGTCAGATACTTGGTTGCAATCGGTGGCTCCATGTATTCAAACGTGAATCCAGGTACGTGCACATCCTTTTCATCGACGATTCGGAATCTACAGTAGTCGTTCACATCGCTGCGCGAGGGGAAATCGAGGCGAGTTTCTTCGCGGTTCTTCACCGTCACCTTTCCCTCCGCGAAAGGGCCTTCGTCCTCTTTGCCACTTTCGTAACACTCGTACGCGAATGTGGAGGTTGGGTTGGAGCCAACGAATGCTGTCGCTGAGATCTCATTGGTGTCACCGGTAGCCAAATAAACGACACGCAAGTTGAGACCCACCCAGTCCTGGGCGGTGGCCGGCGGGCGCCCCGCAGGGATGAGAACCGCGACGACCAGGAGCGCAGCGACGAGCAGCGCGCCACGGCGGCGCGAACCACCGCTCCGGTCCCGGCCACGGTGTGCGCGCCCTGTGATGAATGCGGGCAGACCTCGCATCGATGCTCCATTCAACAAGCCAACAACAAAGCAACGCCGCATCGCGCACGCAGCCACGAGGCGCTGGCGCAGGGAGTCGCAGCGCGCCGGGGAAGCACGCCACCAACCAGGCTACCCACCAATCCCCATCCCGCACACCGCCCCCGGGTCACGAATCAGACGCAAAACGGTCACATCTCTCAAACACCCTCTCCCATGTTGGCCACCCAATAGTTCAGAACACCCGAACGATTGGATTATCGCCGAGCTCTGAGCATGAAAACACCGCGACGTCCGAAGCCTCACCCGGCGCCCACAACACATACGAACTCAGGGATTCAGCCCTGGGATATGCGACGTTCGCTCCGACTTGGTATCAGGTGGTGAAAGCAACGAGGAGGCAGCCTGGCCAACACAAAACACTGCCCGAAAATCATCCCGTACTCCAGTGGTGCGCCATTGCTTGGCGGCACCAGGAGCAGCATGCGGGGGGCCGGGCAGTGCGCCCGCCCCCCCCCGCACTGCGGTGGGACCGCGTGTCAGCCGGCCTTGATGAGGTAGTCGATCACTCCGTCAATGTCCTGCTGCAGGCGCTCCCTGCGCACGAAGTGCCCATCGGGCTCCTCGTAGCGCTCATGGGGGATTCCCGCGGCCTCCAGCGCCCCGCCGAACTCGCGCTGGGTGGCCAGAACGACGGCCTCCTGGTCCAGCGGTGCAGTGCCGGCGACGAGGAAGATGCGTTTGCCCCGGTAACTCTCGATGCGCTCCATGGGGTTGTCGGCGCTGACACGAGCCTCATCCCAGGGAACCCCGTAGACGGTGCCGCCCAGGAGCTCGGCCATAGACGTGGTGTTGGCCCAGTCGGTGACCACGTGCCCCCAATCGCCGCGAAGATTGGCGGGTCCCGAGTGGCTGCTTACCGAGGCGAAGTGGCCGTAGTACTTCGCGGTGTACTTCAGCGCCCCGAAGCCGCCCATGGAGAACCCGGACACCGCCCTGCCCCCGGCCTCGGGGATGGTGCTGAGGTTGGCATCGATCCAGGGGATGAGCTCATCCATGTGGAAGCTCTCCCAGTTGCGCATCCCCGCATTCGAGGTCACGGGGTTGGAGTACCAGCCCGCGATCCCGCCGTCGGGCATGACCACGATGAGATCGCGCCCTGCGGTGAGACCCTCGATGTCGTCCTCCTTGAACTTCTGGAAGTTCTGCCCGCCTCCGTGCAACAGGTAGAGCACGGGGTAGCGCCGAGCGGGGTCATAGCCGTCCGGGAGGAGCACGTTGACGCTGGGATTCCAGTCGATGGACGGGGTTGAGGCCAGGACGTACCGCATACGGCCATGAGTCCTGTCGTCGATGGCCTCCATCCCCGCGGCGTGGGCGGGTGCGGCACCGACCAGGCTCCCGCCGACACCCGCAACCGATGCCGTGGCCAGAACGGCGGAGCCTTTGAGCATGCTGCGGCGGTCTATCCGGATTCGGGTTGGTTGGCTGTGCTTGGTGCTCTGGGGCATGGCGCCTCCTTGTGTGTGGCTCGCAGCGGGGCAGCTGAGCATGCCCCGCATTGGACTCATTCCACTGCACTGGATCGCATCCAGTCAGGAACAACGGTTCTGAGCGATATTGATCCAGTTCTCGTGGAACGCGTCATGGACGCTACCCCATGGAATATTCTCGGTGCAACCCGTGAGTCAAACGTCCTCTGGCCTGCGCATACCGCGCCCCGGCGCCGGGCCCGCTCGTGAGATCTGAGCCCCATGGGGCAGTCTCCCCATACCGGCCCCTGGCCCGACAGGGGGCGATCTGCCCATCGCAGGCGCTCCAGCCCTGCGGGCTCGTACCGCCACATGATGAGCGCTGGCAGGTCCGCTCGTAGAATCTGGCTCATGACCGATCTGTCCCACGGCGCCGGCACGCGCCAGGATCCGCCCGTGGCAGCGACTCCCTCCACGTCCCCGGTCGGCATTCCAGCGATCGGCGTGACCACCGCCGTCGAGCCCTCCCCCACCCCTCAGCCCGCCTCGCCCCGCTCCACGGCGCTCCTGGTGGATGTGCCCACCCGCCGCCTGCGGCGCACCGAGGACCTGCTCGACCTGACCCTGACGATCCTGGGGATCGGCGCCGTCCTCATCCTGGCGATCTACGCCCGTGAGACCACCACCGGGGTGACGGAGGATGTCCAGAACGTGCTGGCCTCCGTCCTGCGCCAGATCGTGGTCTTCCCCTTGCAGGCCATTGAGGGCCTGGTCGCCTTCATCATCCCCCTGGCGGTCCTGCTGGATCGCCTCCTGCGCCGCTCGTGGCGCTCCACCGGTGAGGCGGCCCTGGCCGGCATCGCCGGCTACTTCCTCACCCAGATGAGCGTGGCCGCGATCGCGATGTGGGCGCCCCAGACTCTCATCGCGGGGCTGACCGTCACCCCCTCGGGCAAAGCGCAGGTGGGCATCTCGGCGGTTCTAGCAGCCCTGGCCGGGCTGCTCACCGGGGCCGGTGACCGCCATGGCTCCACCGTGGTGCGCACCGGCTGGGGAGCGCTGTGGGTGGTCATCGGCCTGGCGGTGCTGCGCAGCGCGCTGACCCTTCCCGGCGCCATCCTCTCCGTGCTGCTGGGCCGCCTCATCGGACTGGTGGCGCGATACATCTTCGGAGTCGAGGATCGCCGGGCCCACGGCATCACCCTCATCAGGGCGCTGCGCCGGGCCGGGATCGACGCCGAGCGCGTCGTGCGCATGGACCGCGCCGATGCCAGCGCGTGGATGGTGACCACCACGGCCCCCCTGGGCTACACCGTGCAGGTCCGCGAGAGCCCGCTGACGGCGCCCCTGCCCGACCAGGACGATGAGCGGCAGATCGGGGAGGATTCCCCGGGTGACCAGGAGCCGCAGGAGCCGGCCAACACGATCACCCCGGCCAGCGACGTCGACCTGGGCTCGGTTCTCCAGGAGGCTTCGAACTCTGCCCTGTCCCATGGGCGCGCCTCGGTTCACCGCATGTACGCCGTCTGGGACGCCGCCGGGCAGCGGCGCGACGTCACCGTTCTGGACGCCGACCGGCAGGTGGCCGGATTCCTCAGCACCGTCTGGGACCAGCTCCGGATCAAGGGGCTGTCCCCCGGGCGTGATCTGTCCCTGCGGTCCGCCGCCGAGCGCGCCGCGCTGATGACCCTGGAGGCCCGCCGCGCCGGCGTGCGCACCCCCGGCCTGCTGGGAATGGCCGAGGCTGAGGAGTCCGTGCTGCTGGTCACCGAGCATGTGGTGGGGGCCCAGTCCATCCGCGAGCTGGGCGAGCAGGTCAGCGACCGGGCCCTGGGCCAGCTGTGGGACCAGCTGCGCCGCGCCCACTCCGCGGGGCTGGCGCACGGATCGATCGACGCCTCCAGCGTCGTCGTCGACGCCGCTGACCGAGTCTGGCTGCTGGACTGGGACTCCGGGGCGACGATCTCCTCGGAGCTGTCACGGCGCGTGGACCTGGCCCAGGCCCTGGCACTGACGGCGCTGACCGCCGGGGTCGACCGCGCGATTCGTGCGGCCTCGCGCTCGCTGAGCACCCAGCAGCTGGCCTCGATCGCCCCCATGCTCCAGCGGGTGGTCCTGCCCCATGAGACCCGCGAGACCCTGGGCTGGCGCGGCGCCAACCGGCAGGTCCTCCAGGATCTGCGCGACGCGCTGGTGGCCCTGACGCCCACGGCTCACGCCGAGCCCGCCCGGCTCAACCGCTTCTCGGCGCGCACGGTCATCATGGCGGTGGTGGCCCTGGTGGCGATCTGGACGGTGCTGGCGCAGCTGAACTTCGAGCAGGTGGCGCAGGCCGTGTCGGCGGCCAATGTCTGGTGGATGCTGGGGGCGCTGGCCTTCTCCCTGGCCACCTATGTGGGGGCCGGTCTGACGCTGGTGGCCTTCAGCCCTGAGAGGCTCTCGGTGTGGAAGTCCACCGAGGTGCACCTGGCCAGCTCCGTGGTGGCCCTGGTGGCGCCCGCCGGGGTGGGCGGCGCGGCGATCAACCTGCGCTTCCTCAACCGCAAGGGCGTGCCGACGGCGACCGGGGTGGCCACGGTCGCGCTGGTCCAGGTGGTGCAGTTCGCCGTGACCGTCCTGCTGCTCATCATCCTGGCGGCCACAACCGGCCAGTCCACCGGCCTGACCCTGCCCTCGGGATGGGTGCTGGTGGCCGCCGGCGCCCTGGTGCTGCTGGTGGCCGGGGCTCTGCTGGTGCCCTCGGCCCGCACCTGGGTGTGGGCCAAGGTCGAGCCGACCTACCGTCAGGTGCTGCCCCGACTGCTGTGGGTGGTGTCCAATCCTGTGCGGCTGGCCGCCGGGGTGGGCGGCGCGGTAATGCTGACGCTCAGCTATGTGCTTGCCTTCAGCGCCAGCCTGTGGGCCTTCGGTTACACCCTGTCCTTCTCGGTGCTGGCCATCACCTACCTGGCCTCCAACACGGTGGGCTCCGTGGTGCCCTCCCCCGGCGGCATCGGGCCGGTGGAACTGGCCCTGACCGCCGGGCTCGTGACCGCAGGGATCCCCTCCGGCGTGGCCCTGTCCACCGCCCTGGTCTACCGCCTGGTCACCTTCTGGATCCCCATCCCCGTGGGCTGGCTGAGCCTCCAGCGCCTCCAAAAGCTCGGGGATCTGTAGAGCGGGTCAGCATGGCGGGCCTGTGTGTCCGCGGCGACCGTCGTTAGGCGGCCAAGCGGTTCAGTGCCCAACGGCAACTACGTCATGACCTGGGTGGACGCGCTTGGGTTGTGCGGCCGCAGAGCTGACATGGGGTCACCGTGGAGACATCTGGAGGCGGATGGTCTGGCGGTGGAGGTCGGTGTCGAGGAGCTCGATGCTGTGGGGCTGGAGGATGAAGACCCGCTTGGAGCCCAGGTCGGCCGCCTTGGCCGCTCCGGGCAGGCGAGCCGCCTGATGCTTGGCATAGATGGCCGCGGCCTTGAGGCGCTCAGTGCCGGTGGCCCCATGCACCGTCCCGGTCATCTGCAGAGAGACCAGGCGCCGCTCCCCCGAGCCGGGCGAGTCCACAATAAGGGCGGAACTGCGCGAGTCGGCCTCAATATTAGTGATATGCCGGGCGCTGGTCGAGGAGACGAAGACCAGGCGAGGCCCCGACATCGGGGCGAAGAAGCAGGGCGTCATCCGCGGCCCCTGCTCCTCATGGGTTCCCAGGATGCACAACTGGTGGGTGGCCAGGACCTCCTCCACGCGCGCAAGCACGACGCCGATCTCCAGTGGACCATCGGTCGTCCAGTTCACGGCGATCCCATCCTCTCTCAGCACAGCCGGGCGCCCTCCTCGGCGCGGGCAGCACCAGTCTTCCAGTCACGCAGGTACAGCGCCAACAGCAGCGGGCAACGACTCGCGGCGGATCTGCCGCCGAGGCGGGGCAAGTCGCCTCGATCGTCTGCCTCCAGTCCCGCTCGACGCAACGGGCCAGGCGGCGGAACAGGAATGCCCGCCAAACACCACTCACCCCAGGGCCAGGTATGGCACGGATCGCCCATGTGGGGTAGCCGATCGGAGGAGGAGCCGATACACGGATGGCGAGAAAGGCCGGTTACGACTCGAAGGGATTGAGCACGCGCAGCCCGGTGATGCCCGCGAAGTCCTTGATATTGCGCGTTGCGAGCACGAGGTGGTGGGCGAGCGCCACCCCAGCGATCTGCGCATCCGGAACGGAGGTCGCCATGCCCTGTTCTTGGCGCTCGGCTCGAGCGCGCGCGGCCAGGCGCGCTACCGCGGCATCAACCGGTAGCAGCCGGTCCGCGTACTGCTGCTCCACAACATCCGTCATTGACTCGTAGTAGTCACGACGGCGTCCTCGCGGCAGGCGCAGGTAGCCGAACCGCAGTTCCATGAGAGTGACGGCGCACAGGTAGGAGTCGACGGCAGCGGAGTCGTTCAGCCATGCCTCGACCTTCGGGTCCATCGTGGTGCGCATGGCCTCGGAGATGATGTTGGTGTCGAGGAGGAACATCAGTCGAGCTCCACCGCGCGGTGGTCGTCGTCGATGGTGCGCGGCGGCAGATCGAGGTCGATGCCGCCCTCGGCGAGCGCAAGGTCGCGAAAGGCGAGGGCGATGTTGCCGCGCCGCTGGCGACGGGTCGCGTCGTCGAGAATGGCACGGACCTCAGCCTCGACGCTGCGCCCATGCGCAGCCGCGCGCAGCCGCAAGCCCCGGTGCGTCGCCGAGTCCAGATTGCGGATCGTCAGCGTAGACATGACAGCAATGCTAGCATTGACCTGTGAGAGCAGGCCCAGGCGACTTCGGCGAGCGCTTACAGGACAGCCCGGGCGCCGCCAAGCGATGGATCGCCCGGGCTCCCAGGGCCCGTGCTGAGGGCTGACAACGTCAGCCTTGTGGACAAACGCTGGCGTATGATGGGACCCGCTCAGGGCAGTAGCCCTGCGAAATGAACCCGGCAGCCTTCCGGACGGTGGGCGAGCCGGG
Organism: Actinomyces slackii; assembly: GCF_900637295.1. Taxonomy (NCBI): domain Bacteria; kingdom Bacillati; phylum Actinomycetota; class Actinomycetes; order Actinomycetales; family Actinomycetaceae; genus Actinomyces; species Actinomyces slackii. Next base: position 602,877 of record NZ_LR134363.1, read on the forward strand.
TCTCGCGCATGACACACCCAGTAGTCGACGCCCGGGCCGGCGAGATGGTCGCTCAGTCGTCCTGGACCGTGCGCCATCTCCCGACCCTCCGCCTCACAGCATGCAGGACACGCAACCCTCGACCTCGGTGCCCATGAGGGCGGCCTGGCGCAGGCGGATGTAGTAGAGGGTCTTGATGCCCTTGCGCCAGGCGTAGATCTGGGCGCGGTTGACGTCGCGGGTGGTGGCCGTGTCCGGGAAGAAGAGCGTGAGGCTCAGCCCCTGGTCCACGTGCTGGGTGGCCGCGGCGTAGGTGTCGATGATCTTCTCGGGCCCGATCTCGTAGGCGTCCTGGTAGTACTCCAGGTTGTCATTGGTCATGAAGGGCGCCGGGTAGTAGACCCGTCCGATCTTGCCCTCCTTGCGGATCTCCACCTTGGCCACGATCGGGTGGATCGAGGAGGTCGAGTTGTTGATGTAGGAGATCGACCCGGTGGGAGGCACCGCCTGGAGGTTGCGGTTGTACAGGCCGCCCTCCTTGACCCGGGCCGCCAGCTCCGCCCAGTCCTGGCGCGTGGGGACATGCACCGAGGACTTCTCGAAGATCTCCTTGACGCGATCGGTCACCGGCACGAAGTCCTGAGTCGTGTACTTCTCGAAGAACTCCCCGCTGGCGTAGGCCGAGTCCTCGAAGCCCACGAAGCTCTCACCGCGCTCCACCGCCAGCTCGTTGGAGGCGCTCAGCGCCGCGTAGAGCACGCAGGCGAAGTACACATTCGTGAAGTCCAGGCCCTCCTGGGAGCCGTAGAAGATGCGCTCGCGCGCCAGGAAGCCATGGAGGTTCATCTGCCCCAGGCCGATGGCGTGGGACTCGTGGTTGCCCCGATCGATGGAGGGCACCGAGGGCAGGTGCGTCTGGTCGGAGACCGCCGTGAGCCCGCGCACCGCAGTGCGGATCGTCTTGGCGAAGTCCGGGGAGTCCATCGTCTTGGCGATATTGAGAGAGCCCAGATTGCAGGAGATGTCCTTGCCCACGTGATCGAAGGACAGGTCCTCGTTGAGGCGGCTGGCCTCGGAGACCTGGAGGATCTCCGAGCACAGGTTGGACATGATGATCTTGCCGGCGATCGGGTTGGCCCGGTTGACCGTGTCCTCGAACATGACATAGGGGTAGCCGGACTCGAACTGGATCTCAGCCAGGGTCTGGAAGAAGGTGCGGGCGTTGATCTTCTTCTTCTTGATGCGCCCGTCGTCGACCATCTCGCGGTACTTCTCGGTGACGTTGATATCCGCGAAGGGCACCCCGTAGACGCGCTCGACGTCGTAGGGGCTGAAGAGGTACATGTCCTCGTTGTTGCGGGCCAGCTCGAAGGTGATATCCGGGATGACCACGCCCAGGGACAGGGTCTTGATGCGGATCTTCTCATCGGCGTTCTCGCGCTTGGTGTCCAGGAAGCGCATGATGTCCGGGTGGTGGGCGTGCAGGTAGACCGCCCCCGCGCCCTGGCGGGCCCCCAGCTGGTTGGCGTAGGAGAAGGAGTCCTCCAGGAGCTTCATGACGGGGATGACGCCGCTGGACTGGTTCTCGATCCGCTTGATGGGCGCGCCCATCTCCCGCAGGTTGGTCAGCAGCAGGGCCACGCCGCCGCCGCGCTTGGACAGCTGCAGGGCCGAGTTGATGCCCCGGGCGATGGACTCCATGTTGTCCTCGATGCGCACCAGGAAGCAGGAGACCGGCTCACCGCGCTGGGCCTTGCCCTCATTGAGGAAGGTGGGGGTGGCCGGCTGGAAGCGGCCGGTCATCATCTCCTCGATGAGGTCCAGGGCCAGCTGCTCCTCGCCGTCGGCCAGGGTCAGGGCCACCATGGTGACCCGGTCCTCGAAGCGCTCCAGGTAGCGCTTGCCGTCGAAGGTCTTGAGCGTGTACGAGGTGTAGTACTTGAAGGCGCCCAGGAAGGTCTCGAAGCGGAACTTGTGGGCGTAGGCCGCCTTGAAGGCCGACTTGACGAAGGCGGGGGAGTACTTCTCCAGGATGTGCCCCTCGTAGTAGCCCTCGGTCACCAGGTACTCCAGCTTCTCCTCCAGGTCATGGAAGAAGACCGTGTTCTGGTTGACGTGCTGGAGGAAGTACTGGCGAGCCGCCTCATGGTCGGCGTCGAACTGGATGAGGCCATTGGCGTCATACAGGTTCAGCTTGGCGTTGAGGGCGTGGTAGTCCATCTCCGGGGAGGACACGGTCTCCGAGCCGGTGTCCGTCAGCGTGTCTGCCAATAGTCTTCCAATCCTTGCTTGACGCGTGCAACGTCCGTCGGGGTGCCGAGCAGCTCGTAGCGGTACAGGAAGGGCACCCCGAGCTTGCTGGCGATGATGTCACCGGCCAGGCAGTAGGCCTCGCCGAAGTTGGTGTTGCCCGAGGCGATGACGCCTCGGCACAACGAGCGGTTGTGCGGGTCGTTGAGGAATGCGATGACCTGCTTGGGAACCGCCCCCTTGGCAGACCCACCACCGTAGGTGGGCACCACCAGGACGTACTCCTCCTCCACGGTCAACTCGCCCTCACCGGGGCGCAGCGGGATGCGGGCCGTTGGGAAGCCCAGCTTGCTCACGAAGCGGTGAGTGTTCTCCGAGGTGGAGGAGAAGTAGACCAGGAGGGGCTTGCTGCTCACAGCGCACGCCCCCCGGTTCAGACGGCGAGGACCTCGACGGCGGAGGCGAGGGCCTTGATCTTGTCCGGGCGGAAGCCGGACCAGTGCTCGCCACCCGCCATGACCACCGGGGCCTGGGCGTAGCCGAGGGCCTTGACCTGCTCCAGCGCCTGAGCGTCCACGGAGATGTCCACCGTCTCGTAGGGCAGGCCGGCCTTGTCCATGGCGCGGTAGGTGGCCGTGCACTGGACGCAGTTGGGCTTGCTGAAGACGGTGATGGACATGGCAGTCTCTTCCTCGGGTTCCTGTGGCTGGGCCGGACCGTCCCTGGAGGGGGAGAGCACCGGTGTAACCACATGCTTGTCATTCACGGAAGGCCTGGATGCCCCCGTTGAGCAAGACACTACCCCTAGGGGTCGATCGGGTCCACCACCCCAACATGATGTGTCTGACATGGCCCTGTGCACAGCGAGCTCCCCCCTGTGGAAATCATCCCAACCGACTGTGGAGGGATCGTGGACAGACTCCAGAACACTTCCTGAGAGCGTCCTGGATGCCTGCTCCTCAATCCGCGGAACCATGGTCTCTCAGGGGTGTGACATGAATCGGGCCTCGTCACCACAAGCGCTCCCCCACCCCCGCCCCCTCCTCATCCCCACGCTGGGGAAAAATCCCTCGAACTCATCTGCGCCCCGGCGTGTCTCCGGCGTGTCGCCTCCGACCCACAGACACGAGCCCCGAGCGGCGCGCCTTCCCACCCGCACCGCCCAGCCGGAGCGGGCCAGATCAACCCATACCTGACCCATGCTCCTTTCACAGGCTCCTCATTGACTGCGCGCCTTGACTCATCACTGTCAGCCCGAACGGGCCACGCAACACTCAGGAGTCACCCCTCATGTCCGCCCTCCCCCATATCGCCGCCGACCTCATCGCCCTGGCCATCCTCGTGGGCGCCCTCTACGCCCCGCGCCACAGCCGCAAGGACCTGACCGCCGCCTACATCGGCGTCAACATCGGCGTCCTGGCCGTCACCCTCCTGCTGTCCACCGCCACCGTGGCCGCCGGCCTGGGCCTGGGCCTGTTCGGCGTGCTGTCCATCATCCGCCTGCGCTCCACCGAGCTGAGCCAGCACGAGGTCGCCTACTTCTTCGCCGCTCTGGCCCTGGGCCTGCTCGGCGGCATCAACTCCGCTCCCCTGGCCCTGACCGCCACCCTCATGGCCCTGGTCGTCGCCTCCCTGTTCATCGGCGACCACCCCGCCCTCATGCGCCGCCACCGCCACCAGGTCATCCTGCTCGACCGCGCCATCCCCAACGAGACCGCGCTCATCGCCCACCTGGAGCGCACTCTGGGAGGCCGCGTGCGCTCGGTGGAGGTCCAGCGCCTCGACCTGGTCAACGACACCACCATGGTCGACGTCCGCTTCCAGCTGCCGCGACCCTCCCACGCCCTGCCGCCCACCGACATGGTGCTCCCGCCCGCCGTCTCCCCGACCGCGAGTCCGGCCGAGACCTGGGCCGGCGCCCAGCATGCCGTCGCCGCGAACTGAGCCGGCCCCTCGCCGCCCACGACCAGCACGAACCGCCCGGAATCCAGCCACGCGCTCGCAGAGAGGATTGCCCATGACCACGCCCATCGCACCCATCGCACCGGATGTGCGCACCGCCCACCTGCCCACCACCACTCTGGCCGAGCTCAACGCCGCCGCAGGGCTCCAGACCCGCGTGGATCGCAAGTACCTCCTGCCCGCGAGCCAGGCCCAGGTGCTCGTCAACCGCCTCAAGGGCGCCCGCGTCCTGGAGATCCACGGCAGGCGCCGCTTCGCCTACGCCTCGACCTACTTCGACACCCCGGACCTGGACTCCTACCTGCTGGCCGCCCGCGGGCGCCGGCGGCGCTTCAAGGTCCGCACCCGCACCTACCTGGACTCCGCCCTGTGCTTCCTGGAGGTCAAGACCGTCGGCGCACGCGGCACCACCGTCAAGTGCCGCCTGGAGCACCAGGCCGACGACGCCCACCTGACCGATCAGGACCGCGCCTTCGTGGCGGACTGCCTCATCACCTCGGGGGTCGCCGCCCCCGATGAGGCACAGGAGCTCGCTCTCACCCTGAGCCCGGTGCTATCCACCACCTACGAGCGCACCACCCTGCTACTGCCCGACCGAACCCGCACCACCCTCGACACCACGCTGACCTGGCGGCGACTGACCCGCAGCTCGCGGCGCGCCCCCACGGCCCCCACCCCGGCACCGGCAGAGCCTCGTCGCGTCAGCCCGAGCGAGCCGCTGACCACCGGCTGCGCCGTCGTGGAGACCAAGAGCCTGTCGGGCCACAGCTCGACCGACCGCCTTCTGTGGGCCGGCGGCCACCGCCCCCGGCGCATCTCGAAGTACGCCACCGGCATGGCCCTGCTGCATCCCGCACTGCCAGCCAACAGGTGGCACCGAACCATGACTCACGAGCTCGCCGAGCTCACCACCGCCGCCTGAGCACCGACCAGGCACAACGATCAGGAGAACACCGTGAAGAACCGCACTCGCCTCACCCACCGCGCCACCGGCGCTCTGGCCCTGGCCGCCGCCCTGGCCCTGGCCGCCGGATGCTCGACCAGCGCCGCCGACACCTCCGCGAGCTCCCAGGGCTCATCCTCGCAGTCCGCGAGCGCCCAGAGCTCATCCTCCTCGTCCTCGGGCTCGAACGCCGCGTGGACCACGATCAGCTCCCAGACCGCCTCGGCCTCCACGGGGGCCAGCGCCGCGGACATCCTGGGCGCCAACGCCGAGGTGACCAGCGCCTCGACCGAGGCCGACGACGCCGGAACCACCGACACGTCGGGGGCCACGACCATCGCCCTGTCCGACTCCTCGGCGAAGGTCTCCGGCTCGGGCGCAAGCGCCGAGGGCTCGACCGTCACCATCACCGAGGCCGGCACCTACGTGGTCTCGGGGAGCAGCAGCGATGGCCAGATCGTCGTCGCGGCTCCCGACGCCGAGGTCCGCATCGTCCTGGACGGTGTCTCCCTGACCAACAAGGACGCCCCGGCCATCGATGTTCAGGACGCCGGCGAGGCGATCGTGGTCCTGGCCAAGGGCTCGACCAACACCCTGGCCGATGGCTCCTCCTACGCCGACACCTCCTCCGAGGCCCCCACCGCGGCCCTGTTCTCCTCCGACACGCTGACCCTCACGGGCACCGGCTCCCTGAGCGTGACCGGCTCCTACAAGGACGGCATCTCCTCGAAGAACGGCCTGATCATCACCGGCACCCCCACCATTGAGGTCAATGCGGCCGACGACGGCATCCGCGGCAAGGACTACCTGGCGATCACATCGGGGACCGTCACCGTCACCGCGGGTGGGGACGCCCTGAAGTCCAGCGAGGACAACGACGAGACCAAGGGCTTCGTCTCCCTGGGCAAGGCGATCCTGACCCTGACCTCCGATGATGATGCCATCGCCGCCGTCACCGACGTCGTCGTGGACGGCACCACCCTGAGCATCACCGCGGGTGGCGGCCAGGCCAACGCCGTCCCCGAGGAGCAGGCCCCTCCGGGGCAGGACACCCAGGACTCTCAGGCCGAGGACACCACCCCCTCCCCCAAGGGCATCAACGCGGGGGTGAGCTACACGCAGGACTCCGGAACGGTGACTATCAACTCGGCCGATGAGGGCATCCAGGCGGCCTTCGTCAACGTCAACGGCGGGGAGCTGTCCATCGCCGCCGGGGACGACGGCATCAACGCCTCCAACGGGGACTACGTCATCGAGGGCCACGAGAGCGCGGACTCGGAGTCCGATGACGGCTCGGTCCTGACGATCTCGGGCGGCCAGGTGGAGGTCTCCTTCGCCTCCTCCGACGGCCTGGACTCCAACGGCTCGGCCTACGTCACGGGCGGAACGGTCGTGGTCTCCGGGCAGGCGGGCGCCATGGACGGCTCGGTGGACGCCAATGGCGAGACCCAGCTAGTGGGCGTGACCGGCTCGCCGAGCGTGACCGCCGGGGACACCCTGACCATCACCGATGCCAGCGGGAAGGAGACCACAGTCGATGTGAACTTCACGGCCTCGGCGATCACCGTGCTGGGGCTGACCGAGGGCGAGGAGTACACGGTGTCCTCGACCTCGGGCGGCTCGTCCACGGGGACGGCGGCGGCCCTGTCCTCCGGGATGGGCGGTCCTATGGGCGGTCAGGGCGGCCCCGGGGGCCAGCCCCCGAGCGGCAGCTGAGCCCCGGTCACCGGGCCCTGCTCGCGCAGGGCCCGGTGCGGTCGATCCGCCCGGTGCCCGCCGATGAGCAGCGGCGAGCACCGGGCGGATGGCCTCCGCAGGACCAGGGCCGCTCGGGGACCCGGTCGGCCCAGCGGAGACCCACCGCGCGCCCCAGACTTCTCCCAGGGTTTCACCGGGAAGATTTCCTCATTTTCCCACACATCCATCATGCGGATCTTCTCCTGCGATACCAACCTTTTCTCCCTGCGGCAATTGCTCCAGCCGACCGTATTCACAGTATTTCCTCATAGTTTTCTTAGGGAGCGCTCCTAGGTTCGCACCACATGTTCCCGTCCTATACAACGGTCCCCCACATATGCCGTTAGGAGCCCCCTTATGTCCTTGACATCCCTCACCGCCGTGGCGTCCCTGCCTCATATCGGCGCCGATCTCATCGCCCTGGCCGTCCTGGTGGGCCCCCTCTACGCCCGTCGCCACAGCCGCAAAGACCTGACCGCCGCCTACATCGGCGTCAACATCGGGATCCTGGCCGTCACCCTCCTGCTGTCCTCCTCCGAGGTCGGCGCGGGCCTGGGCCTGGGCCTGTTCGGCGTGCTGTCCATCATCCGCCTGCGCTCCACCGAGCTGAGCCAGCATGAGGTCGCCTACTTCTTCGCCGCCCTGGCCCTGGGCCTGCTCGGCGGCATCCAGACCGCGCCGATCCCCCTGGTGTCCGCGCTCATGGCCCTGGTCGTCGCCTCCCTGTGGATCTGCGACCACCCCGCCCTCATGGGCCGCAACCGCCACCAGGTCATCCTGCTCGACCGCGCCATCAGTGATGAGCCCATTCTCACCGCGCACCTGGAGCAGCTGCTCGGAGGCCGTGTCCAGTCCCTGGAGGTCCGGCGCCTCGACATGGTCAACGACACCACCCTGGTCGATGTCCGCTTCCGGATGCCCCGCTCCCAGCGCCGTCGCGCCCGTCACGAGGAGCCGGTCATGTCCCAGCCCGCCCCGCCGTCAGCGCCGCATGCGGTGCCGCGCCCTGAGCCCCGCCCCGCCTTCCAGGTCGTCGACCCCATGAGCCAGCCGAGCGCCTGGCCCGACGGCATGCCCATGAACCGGAGCGCCAGGCAGCCGGTGGCGACTCGGCCCATGTGACCCGGTCAGGAGCCAGCCATGCCCAAGCACGCACAGGCCGCCCTGCGCACCAGCGCCATGGACACCATCACCCTGGCCCAGCTCAATGAGGAGGCCGATCTGCTGACCCGCATCGACCGCAAGTACCTCATCCCCTCATCCGAGGCCCAGGGACTTCTCGACATCCTCGCCCCGCGCAGCCAGGTCCTCCAGATCGGCGCGCTGCAGTCCTTCTCCTACGCCTCGACCTACTTCGACACCCCCGGCCTGGGGACATACATGCTGGCGGCCCGCAAGCGCCGTCGTCGATTCAAGGTCCGCACCCGCACCTACCTGGACTCCGCCCTGTGCTTCCTGGAGGTCAAGACCGTGGGCACGCGCGAGTCCACCATCAAGACGCGCCTGCCCTACGACCCCAAGGACGCCAACCGGCTCACCAACTCCGGGAGCTCCTTCGTGGCCATGCGCCTGACGGAGTCCAGCATCGCCGGCACGGCCGACGCCGCCGCCTTCACCAATGCGCTGACACCGGTCCTGGCCAACAACTACGACCGCATCACCCTCCACCTGCCCGACGACGCCGCCCGGGTCACCGTCGACACCCACTTGACCTGGAGGATCCTGGGCTCGGGGGCCAGACCGCCCGCCTGCGTCAAGGACTACGTCGTCATCGAGACGAAGAACCCCTCCACCCCGTCATTGGCGGACCGCTACCTGTGGTCCCTGGGGTATCGGCCGGCAGGCCTGTCGAAGTACGCCACGGGGATGGCCCTGCTGACCCCTGGGCTGCCGACCAACAAGTGGCACCGGCTCCTGACCCGCCAGCTCGCCGACGCCGGTCCCGCCCCCTACACCGCCCGCCACGCCGCCTGAGCCGGCCGGCCTCCGTCAGAGGATCAGGCGGGGATCAGGCGGGGATCAGCCAGGCCGTGGCGTCCGCCGGCAGCACGCCCCGGTGGATCGGGGCGCTGGAGATGAGCACCTCGCCGTCGGGCAGCTCCACCGGGGCGCCGAAAGCCGTCCAGCACTGCACCTCGCCGCGCTGGAAGGCCAGGGCATGCTCGGGGGCCTCCAGCCAGACCAGCTCCGCCCCGGCCCTCCAGTGCCGGCGTCGCAGCTCCAGGCCCCGCCGGTAGAGGGCCAGCGTGGAGTCGGGGTCCTCGTCCTGGACGGCGACCGACCTGCTCCCCCAGTCCCGGGGTTGGGGCAGGTGGGGCTCACAGCCCTCGGGGCCGAATCCGAGGCTGGAGCCCGCCTCCGTCCAGGGCAGGGGCACGCGGCAGCCGTCACGCCCCTTCTCCACGGCCCGGTTGCGCACGGCGATGGGGTCCTGGAGGCGCTCCTCAGGAATGTCGGGGACCTCGGCCAGGGCCAGCTCATCGCCCTGGTAGATGTACATGGAGCCGGGCAGGGCCATCACCGCCAGCGCCCCGGCTCGGGCGCGGCGCTCGCCGGCGAGGGCGTCGTCGACGATGCCGGGCGCATCGCCGTCAGCCAGGAGCCAGGCCCGGGCCAGGGCCAGGGAGCGGCCCGCGGGGAAGTCCTCCTGCCCGGCGGCTGGGTCGTAGGCGCGGTCGGGGCCGTCGCTCGGGGCGGTGGGCGCCTCCTGGCGGGGGTCGAAGGCGTAGCGACTGGCCACACGGATAACGTCATGGCAGCCCAGCACCCAGGTGGTCGATCCGCACTGGGCCAGATCCGCAAGCCCCGCCTCGATGGCCCACCGATAGGACACGGGCGTGAAGTCGGCGTCCTGCATCTGGAAGTTGAAGGCCTGGCCGACGCTGGCCGCGTAGGCCGCGCGGCGCGAGGCCGCCACACCGGCCTCGGCCACGGCGAAGCGCGGTGGATCGTAGGCCTCCAGGACCTCGCGCCACTCGCGGTAGATCTCATGGACCTCGTCGCGGTCGAACAGGGGGTGGGAGCCGTCCTCGGGAAGCGGCCACCAGGGGATCTCGCTGAAGGGCCTAAAGGGCCGGGACATGTCCTTGGCCATGCCGGGGGCCACGTCGATGCGGAATCCGTCCACCCCGCGATCGGCCCAGAAGCGCAGCGTGTCCAGGAAGTCCTCGCGCACGATGCGACTGTCCCAGTTGAGGTCGGGCTGCTCGGGGGCGAAGAGGTGGAGGTACCACTGGTAGGGCCGGCCGGTTCCCGGCCCGGTCAGGGGCCTGCCGGAGGCGTCGACATCATCGATGCGGTCCCAGGCGGGGCCCCCGAACAGGGAGCGCCAGTCATTGGGCGGCTCCGCGCCGTCGGGGCCGGAGCCCGGGACGACGTGGTAGAGCGCCCGCTCGGGGGCATCGGGACCGCCGGCCAGAGCGGCGCGGAACCACTGGTGGCGGTTGGAGGAGTGATTGGGGACGATGTCGGTGATCACCCGGATGCCGCGCTCGTGGAGGGCGGCCACCATCGCATCGAAGTCCTCCAGGGTGCCGATCTCGGGGGCCACATCGCGGTGGTCGTCGACGTCGTAGCCGCCGTCGGCCAGGGCGGAGGGGTAGAAGGGGGAGAGCCAGACGGCATCGACGCCCAGGGCCTCCAGATAGGGCGCGCGGGAGGTGATGCCGGCCAGGTCGCCGATGCCGTTGCCGTCATCATCGGCGAAGGAGCGCGGATAGATCTGGTAGATGACGGCGTCGGCCCACCAGGGGCGCTCACCGGCCCGGGAGTCGGCAGCCTGTGAGGGGGCGGAGGGGCTCGCGGGAGCGGGGCTCGTGGTCACGGGCAGACCATGCCACAGTCCGGCCGGGGGTCTGAAACGAAGTCAGTGAGTGGGCTCCGCCTCCCGACTCCCGCCCCAGGAGGCGGCCGCGGCGAGCGCCCGGTCGTTCTCCTCAGGGGTGCCCACGGTGATGCGCACCCCCTCCCCGGCGAAGGGGCGCACCAGGATGCCGGCGTCCCTGAAGTGCTCGGCCAGCGCCGCGGCCCGGGACCCCACGCCCAGCCAGTAGAAGTTGCCCTGGGACTCGGGGACGGCCCAGCCCTGGTCCCGCAGGGCGGCCACGACCCGGTCGCGCTCGGCGGCCACGGCGGCGCTGCGCCGCGCGGTCTCCTCCAAGACCTCGGGCTCCAGGGCGGCCAGGGCGGCGGCCTGGGCGGGCAGGCTCACCCCGAAGGGCGTGGCCACCGATCGGATGGCCGCGGCCAGGCCCGCCTCGGCGATGAGGCAGCCCACCCGCAACCCGGCCAGGGCGTGGGCCTTGGAGAAGGTACGGGCGATGACGAGGTTGGGGTGATCGGCCAGCAGGTCCAGGGCGTCGCCCACCGCCGGGTCGGTGACGAAGTCCAGGTAGGCCTCGTCGACCAGGACGACGACGTCGCTCGGCACGCCGGCGACCAGCTGCCCCAGCTCCTGGGCGCTGAGGGCGGGCCCGGTGGGGTTGTTGGGGGTGCAGGCCATGACCAGGCGGGTGCGCTCGGTGACGGCCGCCAGCATGGCCGGCACGTCATGGCGGGCCTGGGGGGTCAGGGCGACGGTGATGGCCCGCGCCCCGGCCACGGCGGCGCAGATCGGGTAGGCCTCGAAGGAGCGCCAGGGCAGGACGACCTCCTCGCCCTCCTGGCACACCGTGTCCAGAAGGTGCTGGATGAGGGCCACCGAGCCATTGCCGACCACCACCTGGTCGGCGCCCACGCCGAAGCGGGCGGCCAGGGCCTCCACCAGGGTCTGGCCGGTCATCTCCGGGTAGCGGTTGGCGCCCTCGGCGACCTGGACGATGGCGCGCACCACCGGCTCGCTGGGGGGCAGGGCCAGCTCATTGGAGGAGAGCTTGACCACCCCGGGGCCCTCGGCGCGCGCCCCGGGGACGTAGGCGGGCAGGGCGGCGATGGCCGGGCGGATGCGTAGCGTGGTCATGCTGCCCATCCTGGCACCTCACAGCATGCGCTGGAAGGATCAGCCACCTGCACCTGTTGGAGTGATTGTTGGAGCGCATGACCATATGAGGAGATGATGCGCATGGAGATGGTGATTCGGACTCTCGGCAATGCCGTTGGGCTGTGGCTGGCGACCCGCCTGCTCAGTGGCCTGAGCGTTCCCGAGGGAGCCTCGACGGCGGGAATGTGGATCAACCTGCTAGTGGTGGGGGCGATCCTGGCCCTGGTCAACTCCCTGGTCAAGCCGGTGGCCAAGTTCGTGGCCCTCCCTCTGTACATCCTGACCTTCGGGCTCTTCGCCCTGGTGGTCAACGGGGCGATGCTCCGCCTGGCGGGATGGCTGACCGACAGCCTTGGCGCGCTGGGGGCGGGCGGCTCGATCCCCCTGGGCCTGGAGGTGACCTCCTTCGGCACGGCCATCATGGGCTCGCTCATCGTCTCGGTGATCTCGGCGATCATCGTCTCGGTCCTGGTGGACCGGGACCAGTAGGCCCCCAGTTGGCCCCAGTGGGCCTGGGGCATGCGGCCCGGTGGCGCTGATGGCCCCATCCCGCCTCCTGCGGTGGCCGGGGTCCGCCGACTATCCGGGATCGGCGGGTCTGGGCTGGGGCCGGGCCACGGGCTCACTCAGGGAGGGCGTGGGCGCGGAGCTGGGCGCCGGCCGAGGGTTGGGCGCGGTGAAGTCGCGGTTGATCAGGAAGACGTACTCGGTGGTCGTGGCCCCCTCCTCGCCGGCCCCGGAGGCTGAGGTGAAGGCCTGGTTCCACGGGGCGATCTCCGGGTAGTGCTCCTCCAGCCCCTCGGCGGCGTCGGCGTAGACCAGGGAGCCGTGCGGGTAGGCGGCGATGTCCATGTCGTGAGTGTCGATGAGGGCGACCTGGCGGTTCGGCCCGGTGGGGGTGGCGGCGCCGTCGAGCCCGGGGACGGCGTCGCCCGTGTTCTCCAGATGCAGGGCCTGGACGGACTCGGGCAGCTGGGCGCCGGCGGTGGGGGCGCCGGCCGTCAGGATGGAGGTGACGTGATAGCGCTCCTGGATGGCGGGGTCGGAGGCGAGGTTGGTCACGGTGATCCCGCCCTGGGAGTGTCCGTACATGGCGACCTCCTCGCCCGGGGCGATCCCGGCCTGACGCATGGCGGTCACGACGGCGCTCTCCATGACGGTGGGAGCGCCGGCCACCCCTTCGAGATTGGTCAGCAGGTCCTGGGGCTCGCTGCCCCCGGCGGTCCAGTCGGTGGTCCCCGGAACATAGACCACCCAGGAGACGCGGCCGTCGTCGTGCTGCGTGCGCTGGATGGAGATGCTGCCGACCTCGGCGCCCGCGGACCGCTCCCGACCGGCGATGCCCTGGACCTCGTGGCAGTGCCGGATGGTCTCCGAGATGCTGCGCGGCGCCTGGGCGGGCGCCCCGCTGCCGGCGCTTCCCTCGGGAACCGGGGAGGCCAGGCCGTAGGGATCCCTGCCGGGAGGCCTGACGACGGCCTCCCGCCCGCCGACGGGCCGGACACTGACCCCGGTGGGCGTCCCGAACAGGCGCGCCCCGGAGCTCCGGCTGCTCTGGGCGAGGTAGAGGCAGGCCCGCTGCATGGCGGTCAGGTCCTCGACGGGGACCACCTGGGTGCCCACCTGGGCGGTGGAGGGGAGCCCCTGGGAGATCCACGGGTCGAGGCGCGTGGCCACCGCGTCGAGGTAGCCCTGGATCGTGGCTGATTCCCGCCCGGTTCTGGCCTCGGTCAGCCACCAGCTCATGAGCACCAGGCGGGCGAAGTCCTCCTTGACCCACTGCGCGGTGCCGGGATCCCCCAGGAGCACCTGCACGCCCTGGTAGATCTCCAGCTGATCGCCCTGCGCGGCCAGGAGGAGGGTGGCCGCCTCGACCAGGCTCGAGGGGTCGGTCGCCTCCTGGCCCAGGGCAACCAGGGCCGGGCCCACGAGGGCCAGCATCGCGTTGTCGAAGGCCGCCGCATCGACGGCCCCCACGGGGCTGGTGCCCGCGGGTGCGGCCCGATTCTCCGCCTGCTCGTACAGGTCCGCGCAGGCGGTCAGGTCGGCGGAGAGCGCCCTGAGCGTGTCCGAGGCATCGCTCAGGGAGCCCGGCCCGGTGGTCAGGCTGACCAGGGCGCTGATGGCGGTGGTGCGCTTCACCTCGAAGTCCATCGCGGGGCTCGCAACTGGAATGGGCTCAAGCGCCACTCCCGGGGAGGTGGGGAGGATCGGCCCGTCCATCGATAGGACTATCTGGGATGTTGATGGCACCCTGTAGAAAATCGCGCTGTCCGCGGACGCCGGATCGACAACGGGTCCGGGACGGGTCCTGACCTCCGCCAACACATTGTTGGCCTGGGTCACCGCGTCGTCGAGGGAGTCGGCGGCGGTGCTCAGGGTCGTGGCCATGGTGTCCAGGTCCTCGGTGCTGACGCTGAGGGTGCCCCCACTGACGATGATGGCCGCCCCGCTGCCATTCCACCGGGTGGTCCAGTCATGCTGTGTGGTGGGCAGCTGGGTGTCGGTGGGCGGGGACTCGGGAGGGCCCGGGACGGTGCCCTGGTCGCTGCGGGAGGTCGGGGCGCTCATGGCACAACCCCGCACTGAGTGCTCACGGAGTCCAGGGAGTCGACGGCGGTGTTGGCCGTCTCGAGGAGCGTGGAAACCCCACTGACGACAAGAACGGCGGCATCCAGTGAGGTCTGGAAGGAGGTGGCGGCCCCTCCCGTCCAACTGACCGGGACGAGGGTGGGCAGGGTCTCCACGGCGGTGTTGTAGTGGTCTTCTGCGATGGCGACGGCGAGGCTCATGCTCTGACGCTAGGGCGCCGTCGGCGCGGGCGCGCGGGGGCGGGACGTCCCTGTGGATTCCCGGGGCGATCCGGTCCCTGTGGTGCGCGGCCAGGCCCGCGGATCCCGATGCCCGCCCAGGGCGTTGCAGGCGCACCTGGCGTCGCGGGCGCGGTTTCGCATCACTCGCCCCTGTGCGAGGCTCAGTGCGATGGCGCGAGCCGGCGCCGTCGGCGCATCCGAGCACCGGGCTCGGCCGGCTCAGACCTCGCGCGGCCGGCCTCCCAGGCGGCGCATGCCCCACCAGCACCAGGCGGCCACCGCCCAGGCCATGACCATGAGCCCCGCCTGCAGGCCCCGATCCCAGCCCACGGCCGGCATCACCAGCACCGCCGTGCCGGCGGCCAGGCACTCGGCGGTGTTGAACAGGACGTCGTAGATCGAGAAGGCCCGACCCCTGTAGGCGTCATCGGTGTCGGCCTGGATGATGGTGTCCACGGCGATCTTCGCCCCCTGGACGCCGACGCCGAACACGAACAGCCCCGCGCACATCCACGCCCGCTCATGGGTGGATACGAGAATCGCCTGCCCGGCCGTGCCGCCCAGCAGGCAGACGACCACCCAGGCCGAGGGCGCGACCCACTCGTGGGCCAGGGGCGTGAGCAGCACGGACAGTCCCTGCCCGGCGAGCATCGCCCCCATGAGGGCCCCGAAGGCGGCCAGACCGGCGTCGGCGTCGTGGGGCGGGGCCAGAAGATTGCGGGAGGACACGATGATGGTGATGAGCTGCATCCCGTAGACCAGGCGGTGCAGGGCCATGGTGCTCAGTGCCAGGCCCGGGGTGCCACGGCGCACCAGGTAGCGCACGGCCTGCCCCAGCTCTCGCAGCGTGGTGGCCAGGGCCCTGCCCAGGCCGGCCCCCCGGCCCCCGGTGCTCGCATCCCAGTCCTGGGGGCCCAGCTGCCCGATCCCCAGGCGGGTGACCATCGCCGCCGCCGCGCAGTACATGCCCACGGCCACCGCGAGACTTGCCGTGTCCTGGGCGGAGCCGGCCGGCAGCACCAGCCGCAGGACCACCCCGGTGATGGCCCCGAGGGCGGAGGCCGCTCCCCCCATGGTCGGCACGATGGAGTTGGCCACCAGGAGCCGCTCCCGATGGATGATCTGGGGAAGGCCCGCGGACAGGACCGCCAGCAGGAAGCGGTTGATGCCCAGGGCGATGAGCACCAGGACGTAGATCGCCGCCCCCACGCCCACGACCTGGAGCATGACTGCCGTGGCAGCGATGATGCCGGCGCGCAGCAGGTTGCCCCACAGGAGGATCTGGCGGCGCCGCCACCGGTCGATGAAGGGACCGGTGAAGGGACCCACCAGGGTGAAGGGCGCCAGCATGACCACCAGGGCCAGGGCCACCCCGGTCACGCTGGTCAGGTTCTGGGGTCGGAAGAAGAACAGGGCCGCCAGTCCGGCCTGGACCAGGCCGTCCCCGGTCTGGGAGATGAGCCTGACGGCCAGCAGGGTGCGGAAGGCCGGGACGGCGGAGAGTCCCTTGAGGTCGGCGGTCAGGCGCATGGGCTCATGCTGGCCCGGCGGGCCGGGCGGGTCCAGCCCGCCGGACCCCTCTCAGCGCTCAGACGGCTCGGGCGGACAGGACCCCGTCGATGCCGCACAGCTCGTCGAGGACACCGGGCGGCAGCTCGCTCTCGACGTCGACCAGGGTCACGGCCAGCTCGCCGCGGGACTTGTTGAGCAGATTGGCGATATTGGTGCCGTGCTGGGCCACGATGGTGGAGACCTGCCCCACCATGTTGGGCACATTGCGGTTGACGATGACCAGGCGGTGCGTGCCCTCCTGGCGGGCCATGACGGCCTCGGGGAAGTTCACGGAGTTGTGCACCTGCCCGTCCTCCAGGAAGCCGCGCAGGGAGTCGGCGGCCATGATGGCGCAGTTGCGCTCGGCCTCCTTGGTGGAGGCGCCCAGGTGGGGCAGGGAGATGCACTTGGGGTGCTTGTGCACCAGCGTGGAGGGGAAGTCGCAGACATAGCCGCCCAGCGCCTCGGCGTCCAGGGCGGAGACGACGGCCTCGGTGTCCACGATCTCGGCGCGAGCGAAGTTCAGCAGCACGGCGGAGTCCTTCATCAGCGCGATCCGCTGGGTGGAGACCAGGCCCCGGGTGGCCTCCAGGAGGGGGACGTGGACGGTGAGGATGTCGGCGCGGGAGAAGACCTCCTCCATGGAGGAGGCGCGCTCCACCTCGGCGCTGAGATGCCAGGCGTGATCCACCGAGATCCCCGGGTCGAAGCCGACGACGTTGAGCCCCAGGCCCAGTGCGGCGTTGCAGACCTGCACGCCGATGGCGCCCAGGCCGATGACCCCCAGGGTGCGCCCGGGCAGCTCGAAGCCGACGAACTGCTTCTTGCCGGCCTCCACGGCCTGGGCGATCTCAGCGTCGTCGCCGGGCAGCTCGTGGGCGAAGCGGGCGGCGGGGATGAGGTTGCGCGAGGCGATGAACAGGCCCGCCAGGACCAGCTCCTTGACGGCGTTGGCATTGGCCCCGGGGGTGTTGAAGACCGGGATCCCGCGCTCGGTCAGTTCGGCGACCGGGATGTTGTTGGTGCCGGCCCCGGCGCGGGCCACGGCCAGGACGGAGTCCTCGATGGGGGTGTCGTGGAGCTTGGCGGAGCGCACCAGCAGGGCGTGGGGATCGTCCACGGATCCGCCGACCTCGTAGAGCTCATCGGGCAGGCGGGACAGGCCGGCCCCGGAGATCGCGTTGAGGGTGCGGATGCGGAACTTGCTCGTGCTGGTCATCAGGCCTTGGTCCTCTCGAATTCGGTCATGTAGTCCACAAGGGCGCGCACGCCCTCAATGGGCATGGCGTTGTAGATGGAGGCGCGCATTCCCCCCACTGAGCGGTGCCCCTTGAGGTTGGTCAGGCCTGCGGCCTGCGCACCGGCCAGGAACTCGGAGTCCAGGGAGGGGTCGGCCAGGGTGAAGGGGACGTTCATCCAGGACCGCGAGCGCTCCTGGACCGGGTTGGCGTAGAAGTCGGAGCCGTCGATGGCCTGGTAGAGCAGGGCGGCCTTGGCCTGGTTGCGCTGGCCCATGGCCTCCAGCCCCCCGGACTCCTCGATCCAGTGGGTGATGAGCCCCAGCAGGTAGACGGCGAAGGTGGGGGGCGTGTTGAGCATGGAGTCGGCCTTGGCCATGCGGGCGTAGTCCAGGACGCTGGGGGTGCTGGGGCGGGCCCGCCCCAGCAGGTCCTCGCGCACGATGACCACGGCCAGCCCGGAGGGCCCCATGTTCTTCTGAGCACCGGCGTAGATGAGGCCGAATCGGCTGACATCCAGGGGCCGGGAGAGGATGCTCGAGGAGAAGTCGGCCACGAGCGGGGCGTGCGACTGCGGGATCTCGGGGAACTCCACCCCGCCGATCGTCTCGTTGGGGGTGTAGTGGAGGTAGCGGGCCTCGGCCGGCACCTCATAGCTGCCGGGGGCGGGGGTGGTGGTGTAGGCGGAGTCGGCCTCGTCGGCGGCCACGACCACCTCGACCTCCTGGGCGCGGGCCTCGGCGATGGCCTTGGCGGACCACTGGCCGGTGTTGAGGTAGGCCACCGTCTCCCCGGAGGCGGTGAGGTTCATGGGGATGGCGGCGAACTGGGCGGAGGCCCCGCCCTGGAGGAACAGGACCCGGTAGCCCTCCGGGATGGCCAGGATGCGGCGCAGGGCGGCCTCGGCATCGGCGGCGCAGGCAACGAAGTCCTTGCCGCGGTGGGAGACCTCCATGACGGACATTCCCGAGCCGGCCCAATCGGTGAGCTCACTGGCGGCCCGTTCCAGGACGGGCAGGGGCATTTGGGCGGGACCTGCGGAGAAGTTGTAGACGCGCACGGGCACATCTTCGCGGCTGATGGCCGGTGCGGCAATCCGGTCCGCCTGCTGAGGCGCGTTGGGGGCGCGGGCCATGTGTGGGGCCCACCGTGTCCACCGTGAACAACTTTCAAGCCCTCCGCCAACCACCGCGATCACAAACGCGCAGGTCAGAGCATACTTACCATGGCATACTCATGGGCTGAGGCCGCTAAAACTGTTCACGGCGGACACATCGGCGCCACACCGAGGTCGTCGGGAACGGGTTCTTCACGTCACCCGCCAGGTCGCCTGCGGATCGCGGGAGCTCTCGCCCTGCCATGTCACCAGGCCGGCCTGCTGGAGGGAGCGAAGATGCCGCAGGACAGTCGGCCGGGCCATGTGGGCCAGTTCCTGGACCTGTCCCGTGCTCAGCGGGCGCTGAGCCACGCGCAGCGCCTCAAGGACCTTGAGAGCGTTGGGTCCCAGAGCAGTGGCAACATCGTCTGGCACCGCCCGGGTTGCCAGAAGCGTGAGCCGCACGGCGGCAGGGCCCTGGACGTAGACGGGCTCGGACAGCCCGGCGCGGCGCATCTCGGCATAGATGCGGCGGATTCCCTCGCCCAGTTCCTGGGTGACGCCCAGGTCCGCGCAGACACGGGCGATCCGCTGGTTGCGGGCGTTGCGACTGATCGATTGCGGGTCGGTCGGATCGGCTAGGCCGGGGAATCTGCCGGGGCTGGTGATCTCGATCCGATTGGGGAAGATCTCCACTCGCACGTGGTCTCCGCTGATGCTGTAGGAGCGGTGAACGACCGCATTGACCAGGCCTTCGAGCCAGGCATCGCGCGGGACGTAGGGGACGGGGCCGAAGCGACCGGAGTCCTGCAGCGCTCGTCGCCTGGGCACGAGGTCCGCGACAGTATCAGCCGCGCGCTCAATCTGCTCGGGGATCGGTCCTTCGCACCGGATGTCGTGGCCGTCCTCCAGAGACAGGCTCCGTCCCGTGCCGCGGTCGTTCTGGTTGTAGACCAGGACCCGCACATGGGCGCTGGGGTACAGGTCCTGCGGATGGGAGGCGAACAGGAGGTACCCGGCAACCGTCACCCCTCCGGCACGCGTGAGAAGGCTGCGGGCCTGGAGCGCCAACTCCGGCGAGGTGGAGCCAAGCCTTGTCTGGTAAGACTCGAGCCTAGGGGCATCCAGGTCGTGGACTGACACGCCTGAAGCAGCCGTGCCGTCGAAGCTCGCAACGCCGCGATCCCACTCGAGCTCCTGCCGCTGGGTGTAGGTCAGCCGGCGGGACTCGTCGCCGATCCGCATGTAGCAGTCCCCGCGGTGCGTCTCGTGAACGTACTCGCTTGGAGGGATGAGGAAGACGAGCACCCGGCCCTGACGAGTGATCAGCTCGCGAACACGGGCATGGACTCTGGGGGTGGTGAAGTCGATGGCGGCCTGGCGCAGCGCATTGGCAGCCTTGTCATCGACAGGGACGACGGTGCCACCGTGCAACCCCGCGACGACGACGCCACCTTCTGCGTTGGCCATGGCGACCAGTGGGATGGCGAAGTCGGAGGCCCTGATGGAGCCCGACTTGCGCTCGAACCACTGACTCTCAGGCAGAGCCAGGAGCTGTGCGATGGCATCGTCTGGCGGGAGGGTCAGGGCCTGATCCACCTCGGCAGGAAACATACTCTAACTCTAACATTGTTAGAGTATTTAAGAGTGCGCGCCAAGCACGTTGGTCATGAGCGAGCCAAAGTGTCCACCGTGAACAACTTTCAAGCCCTCCGCCAACCACCGCGATCACAAACGCGCAGGTCAGAACATACTTCCCATGACATACCCATGTGCGGAAGCCGCTAAAACTGTTCACGGCGGACACATCGGCGCCGTTGTCCGACCAGGCGCTCAGGAGGTGATGGCCTGGGCGAACTCCTCGAAGCAGTCGACGTAGGCGTCGATGGCCTCGTCGGTGTGGGTGACCGACAGGGTCCACTCCTCCTCGCGGCCCGGGGTCATGAAGATCCCCCGGTTCATGTTGAACAGCCAGGCCAGGTCGGACAGCTCCGCGCTCTGGTTGGCCTTGAAGGTCTCGTAGTCGATGACCTTGGTGGGCGAGAAGGTCACGCAGCCCTTGCCGCCCAGTCCAACGGCGTAGCCGGGCAGGCTGTAGTCCTCGATGACGCGCCGGCAGCCCGCCAGGATGCGGTCGTTGAGGTAGTCCAGGTGGGCGTGGGCCTCATCGGTGAGCACCTCCTCCAGGTTGGCGCGGATGGCCGCCACCACCAGGGGATTGCCGTTGTAGGTGCCCACCTGGTAGACCGAGCCGTCCTCGACCACGCTCATGACCTCCTCGGTGCCGCCGATGGCCCCCGAGGGCAGGCCGCCGCCCAGCGCCTTGGCCAGGGTGACCATGTCCGGCATGACCCCGAAGCGCCGGGTGGCCCCGCCCGGGCCGATGCACAACCCGGTCTTGACCTCATCGAAGATGAGGACGACGCCGTGGCGGCGGGTGATCTCCCGGACCTCCTCCAGGTAGCCGGGCTCGGGCAGGACCACCCCGAGGTTCATCATGGCCGGCTCCATGATGACGCAGGCGGGCTTGCGGCCCTCCTTGTCCAGGGCGATGATGCGCCGCTCCATGGCGCCGGCGTCGTTGAAGGGCACGGCCACGGTCATCTGGACGGTGGCGTCGGGGATGCCGGCGCCGTAGGGCAGGGAGGCGAGGTTCTCGTGGTCGCCGATCTTGTCGTACTCCACGCCGATGGAGACCATGACGGTGTCATGGTGGCCGTGATAGGAGCCGAAGATCTTCATGACGGTGTCGCGCCCGGTGTAGGCGCGGGCGATGCGGATGGCATCCATGGTGGATTCCGATCCGGAGTTGGTGTAGCGCCACCTGGGCAGGCCCCAGCGCGCCGAGAGGTTCTCCGCCACGACGACGGCGTCCTCGGTGGGGGCGGCGAAGTGCGTCCCCTGCTCGTAGCGCTCGCGCACGGCCCGTCCGATGGCGGGATGGGCGTGGCCCTGGAGCATGGAGCCGAATCCGTTGTGGAAGTCCCACATCTCATTGCCGTCCACGTCCCAGACCTTGGGGCCCTGGCCGCGCTCCAGGTAGATGGGCCAGGGGTCGCGCAGCTGGTAGGAGGAGGCCACCCCTGCTGACAGGCTCTTCCTGGCGCGCTGGTACATCTCCTGCGAGGCGCCGGTGGCCTCGTTGAGGCGCTTGGACTCGGCCTCGGCAAGGCGGGCCACAGTCTCCATGTTGATGGCGTTGATGGTCATCTGTCTGTCTCCTTCGCGGGCCGGCCTGGCGTCCACAAGCTCGTCTGCCCGGTGGGGCATCGCATCGCGTTCTGCGTTGATTCCTTCTCATTGCGGGGCTCCTCCGCCGGCCTGGCGCGGAGGGAGGCCCAGTGCGGGGCTCAGGGGGGCGTGGCGCCTGCGCCCTGCTCCCGTGCCGTATTCTCGTCGGCCACGGCGTCGGAGGTGGCGATCACCTCCCCCCGGAAGAAGGCGGGGTCGCGCAGGTACTGGATGATCATGATCACCACGCCGGAGCCGATGAGGACCAGGGTCAGGATGAAGACCAGGCCCACCCCCATGATCTGGGAGCCCGAGCCGTAGGCGGGGTTCATGGAGTCCCGCAGGGTCATGATGAGCAGGCTGAACAGGATGAGCGCACCGATCCCCGGGGCCACCAGTGTGAGGAGGAAGTCGCGCGCCGAGCGCAGCCAGTGCCCCCGGAAGTACCACACGGCCGCGCAGGCGGTCAGCCCGTAGTAGAAGGCGATCATGGCACCCAGGGTCTGGATGGTGTCCCACAGGACCCGCTCGGAGACCAGGCGCAGCAGCGTGTAGAACACCGAGGTGGCCACGGCGGAGATGATCGTGGCGTTCCCGGGGGTGTAGAAGCGCGGCGAGATCCGCCCGAAGACCTCCGGCAGCGCCCGGTAGTGGCCCATGGCCAGCAGGGTGCGGGCCGGGGAGACGAAGGTGGATTGCAGCGAGGCCGCCGAGGAGGACAGGACCGCCATGGACATGAGCACCGCGAAGGGCCCGAGCACGGGGCCGGACAGGGCGAAGAACACGTTCTGCTGGATCTCCGGGTTGCCCAGGCCCACGCCGGTGTCACCGAGCCCGGCGAAGGCCATGGAGCCGATGGTGACGAACATGTAGATGCTCACGATCGTCAGCACGGTCAGGACCGCCGCCCGCCCCGGGGTGGAGCCGGCGTCGTCGGCCTCCTCGTTGATGGTCAGGGACACGTCCCATCCCCAGTAGATGAACAGGGACAGGGAGACCCCGGCGATGAAGGTGGAGGTGGACTCCACGGCCAGGGGGTTGAACCAGGACGGGTCGATGGGGGTGGGGCTCCAGGCGGTGCCGTTGAAGAAGCGCACCAGGGCGACGGCGCCGAATCCCAGGAAGACCAGGAGCTGGAATCCGACGAGCCAGTACTGCAGGCGCTGGGTGGTCTGCATATCCCGATATGACACGAAGGTGGCGGCGGCGATGAATATCAGGCATGTGGGGATGTTGACCCACATGCTGCGGGTCAGATCCGCCACGGAGGGGTCGCCCAGGATCTGGGAGAGCAGGAGGTAGAAGAAGTCGACGGCGATTCCCGCCAGGTTGGACAGGACCACGACCGTGGCCACGACCAGCCCCCACCCGCTCATCCATCCCACCCAGGGGCCGAAGGCCTTGGTGCCCCAGGTGAAGGAGGTCCCCGAGTCCGGCATGGCGGCGTTGAGCTCGCGGTAGCCCAGGGCCACCAGGAGCATGGGGAGGAAGCCGACCAGGAAGATGGCGGGGACCTGGGCTCCCACCGCGGAGACCGTGGGCCCCAGCGCACCGGTGAGCGTGTAGGCCGGGGCGATGCAGGACACCCCGATGACGATGGCCCCGGTCAGCCCGACGCTGCCCGCCGCCAGTCCTTTGCGGCTCAGGCCCGCCGCCTGGCCCTGGCAGGGGTGGGCCGACGTCGACTCGGGGGTTCCGGCCGGCGGGTCGGTGCTCGGCGTGCTCATGGCTCATCCCCTCTCCCGTGGCCCTGCGGGCCGGCGCTCATGTGCCCGGCCGGCACGGCCACGAGGGGCACGGGCAGGCTGCGCATGATCTTGTTGGCGTTGGCGCCCAGCAGCAGGCGCCCGCGCTGGGCCAGGCGCGCCGAGCCGAGCAGGGCCAGCTCGTGCTTGCGCCATTTCATGGACACCACGGCGGCGCTCATGGAGGCCGAGCGCACGATCTTGACGTGACGGTCCTCCAGGCCGCTGACATCCATGCGGACCTCGTCGAGCCAGCCCTCGGTGCGCTCCAGGACGGCGGCGTCCTCCTGGTCCTCGTCGGTGACCACGGTGACCAGCCGCAGCGGCACTCCGGCCTGCTGGGCGAAGGTTCGGGCCGTGGCCAGCAGCCCCTTCCAGTCCCCTGACTCCCCGAGCATGACGGTGATGCGGGAGATCGCCCGGGCGGGGTTGTGGCGGGTGCCGCGCGGGGCCAGGGCCACGGGCACGGGGGCGGAGTTGAGCAGGGTCAGGCCCACCGATCCCAGCGAGACCCGGCCCATGACACCGTGACGGCCTCCCCCGGCCACGAGGAGTCCCGCCCCCAGTTCGACGGCGGACTCGATGAGCCCCTCGGGGTAGGAGTCGTGGTAGAGCAGGTGCTTGCTCACGGGCAGGGCGGGGGTCTGGCGGGCGATGGCCTCCTCCATCCAGGCCTCGGCCTGCTTGACGACGACGTCCTGGAAGGCATGGTCGCTGACCTCCAGCATGGTGTGCTTGGGGCCCCCTCTCACCACCGTGACCAGGTCCATGGGCCAGCCCAGGGAGTCGGACAGGGTGGCGGCCAGGCTGTAGGCGTCCTGGCCCCCCAGGGAGTTGGTGAATGCCGACAGGATTCTCATCGCGGTCTTTCTGCTGAAATTGTGGTTGGCCCGGCCATGGGCCGGGTCACAGGGCACTCATGACGTGCTTGATCCTCGTGTAGTCCTCGACGCCGTAGACCGAGAGGTCCTTGCCGTAGCCGGAGCGCTTGTACCCGCCGTGGGGCATCTCGGCGACCAGGAGGATGTGGGTGTTGACCCACACGCAGCCGAAGTCCAGGTCGCGGCTGAAGCGCAGCACCCGTCGGTGATCGGCGGTCCAGATGGAGGAGGCCAGGGCGTAGTCCACGCCGTTGGCCATCGCCAGGGCCTCGTCGTCGGAGGTGAACTCCTGGACGGTCAGGACCGGGCCGAACACCTCGGTCTGGATGAGGTCGTCGTCCTGTCGCAGGCCGGAGATGACGGTGGGGGCGTAGTAGTAGCCGGTCTCGCCCACGCGGTGCCCGCCGGTCAGGAGCTGGGCGTGAGCGGGCCGGGCGTCGACGATGTCGCTGACGGCCTTGAAGTGCCGCTCATTGTTGAGCGGGCCGTAGAAGGCCTCCTCCTCGGGGATCGGCCCGGTGCGCAGGGCCTGGGCGTGGCGCACGAGGGCCTGGGTGAACTCCTCGGCGATGGAGGCCTCGACCAGGACGCGGGTGGCGGCGGTGCAGTCCTGGCCGGCGTTGAACAGGCCTCCGGCGGCGATGCCCTCGGCGGCGGACTCGATATCGGCGTCGGCGAAGACGATGACGGGAGCCTTGCCGCCGAGCTCGAGGTGGACGCGCACCACGTTGCGGGCCGCCTGCTCGGCCAGGTCGGAGCCGGCGCGCACCGAGCCGGTCAGGGCCACGAGCGCCGGGGTGGGGTGGGAGCTGAGCAGTCGGCCGGTGGCGCCTGATCCCAGGATGAGGTTGAAGACTCCCGGGGGCAGGATCTCGTTGGCGATCCGGGCGAAGACGGTGGCGCTCAGCGGGGTGGAGGCGCTGGGCTTGAGGACCACGGTGTTACCGGCGGCAAGGGCCGGCCCCACCTTCCAGATGAGCATGAGCAGGGGGTAGTTCCACGGCACGATCTGGCCGACGACGCCGATCGGCTCGCGCCGGATCTGGGAGTTGGCGCCCTGGGCGTACTCCCCGGAGGCCAGTCCGGAGTGGATGCGGGCGGCCCCGGCGAAGAAGCGGAGCTGGGAGGCGCCCACGAGCACCTCCTCGGCGCGGATGGCCTCGGCGAGCTGACCGGTGTCGCGCTGCTGGGCGGCCACCAGCTCATCGGCGTGGGCCTCGACGGCGTCGGCCAGGGCGAGCAGGAGCGCCTGGCGCTCCTCGGGGGTGGTCAGGCGCCAGGAGGCGAAGGCCTCCTGGGCGGCCTGGTAGGCGGCGTCCACGTCCTCCTGTCCCGATAGCGGGCACAGTGCCACGGGCTGCTCGCTGCGAGGATCGATGACCTCGACCGTCTCTGCGGTGGTGGCGGGCACGGCCTGACCGTTGATGACATTGCTCAGGGTGATGAGGTCGGAGGAGGCGGTGGATTGTTCGTTCCATGACATAGGGGGCACGCTCCAGATGTGACGACTGATGAGGCTGCGAGGTGAGTGTCTCGTGGTACCGTGACTCTCACGACACCGATATCGATGGCAACGCCGCTGTTGCCTGGAGGAACCAGGACCGCCTGCACGACATCCCCTGGTACCTAAGTCCCATGTGACGCACTACATCGTACCGACGCCGCCGTGGAACTGTCGAGGGCGATTTCGACCCACTCCCGCAGGGACGCAGTCCATCGCTCCTCCGCGCACCCGATCAGGCCGGCGCCCGACCCACACATGATCGCGAGGAAGCATGTCAACGATCCCGCAAGACAATCACCTGGCCACCGCACTGCCCGGCCCTCGGGCCCAGGCACTGGAGGCCCGGGCGGCCGCGGCCCTGCCACGGGCCATGACCGCGGCCATGGCGACCTTCGCCGAGCGCACCGACCGGGGGATCCTGGAGGATGTCGATGGCAACCGCCTCATCGACTTCGGCTCGGGGATCGCCGTGACCACTGTGGGAGGGGCCGCCCCCCAGGTGGCGGCGGCGGTGTGCGAGCAGGTGGGCCGCCTGACCCACACATCCTTCGCCATCACCCGCTACGCCGGCTACGTCGAGCTCGCCGAGCGCCTCAACGCCCTGGCGCCGGGGGATGCCCCTAAGAAGACCGCCCTGTTCAACTCCGGCGCCGAGGCGGTGGAGAACGCCGTCAAGATCGCCCGGCGCGCCAGCGGGCGCCAGGCCATTGTCTGCTTCGACCACGCCTTCCACGGGCGCACCGCCCTGACCATGGGCCTGACCGCCAAGGCGGTGCCCTACAAGGACGGCTTCGGCCCCTTCGCCCCCGAGCTCTACCGGGTGCCCACCTCCTACCCCTTCCTCGACGGGCTCGATGGTCCGGCCGCCGCCAGCCGGGCCATCGCCGCCATTGAGAGCCAGGTGGGCGCCAGCCGCACCGCCGCCGTCATCATCGAGCCGATCCAGGGCGAGGGCGGCTTCATCGTCCCGGCGCCCGGCTTCCTGGCGACCCTGCAGCGCTGGTGCGCCGACAACGACGTCATCTTCATCGCCGATGAGATCCAGACCGGGATCGCGCGCACGGGCGCGTGGTTCGCCTGTGAGCACGAGGGCGTGGTCCCGGACATGGTCACCACCGCCAAGGGCCTGGCCGGGGGCATGCCGCTGTCAGCGGTCACGGCCCGGGCCGAGATCATGGACAGTGTGCCCCCCGGCGGCCTGGGCGGCACCTACTGCGGCAATCCGGTGGCCTGCGCCGCCGCCCTGGCCGTGCTCGACATGATCGAGTCCCAGGGGCTGCTCGCCCGGGCCCGGGACCTGGGAGAGCGCGGCATGGAGCGCCTGCGCGGATGGCAGGAGACCATGGCACAGGTGGGGGATGTGCGCGGGCGGGGCGCCATGATGGCCCTGGAGCTCACCGATCCGCGCACCGGCGCGCCCGATGCCGCCCTGACGGGTCAGGTCGCCCAGCGGGCCCGCGCCGCCGGCCTCATCCTGCTGACCTGCGGGACCCGCGGCAATGTCATTCGCCTCCTGCCACCGGTGACCATGGATGACTCCCTGTTCGACCGCGGCATGGACATCCTGGCCGACTGCCTGGAGTCGGCGATCCAGGACCGCGCGGAGGCATGAGGCCGGGATCGTGATCATTATGTGACCTGAGCGGTTCGCGCGACTACGCTGACCGTCTGTCAGCGCACCCCACAGAAGCGGACCCCATGGAACCACGGGACAAGGGCATTCCCGCCGATGATCCTCACGACCCGACCGCATCCCAGAGCCCAGGCCCCGCCTCACCCGAGGCGAGCGGGGCCGCGCAGGACGGTGGCGGCGCCGTCGGGAGGCGGTGGCGGCCCACGAGAGCCCAGGCGATCGTCGTCGCCGTGACGGCCGTCCTCTGCCTGGCGGTGGGGCTACGGGCCTGCCTGTCGCGCGAGCCGTGGATCGAGGTGGCCCCCGGGCCGACCCCTCAGTCCAATCCGCTCAAGGGCATGATGCCCTTCGCACCCGAGCCTGGCTCCGCCCCCCAGCTGGCGGATACCGCCCTGCCCCACACGATGGAGTGGGTCTACATCCCCTTGGACAGGATCGTCACCGGTGAGGGGGCCTACAACTGGTCCTACCTGGAGTCCCGCCTCGACGCCATCGCCGCGCGGGGGCACCAGACGGTGCTGCGCTTCTACGTGGACTACCCGGGCCGCGAGTCGGCGATCCCCGACTACCTGGTGGAACGCGGCCTGGTGGCCACGCGCTCCTACACGGTCAACGGCAACACGGCGGGGGCCTCGCTGGCCCCGGATTACAACGACCCGGACATGATGCGGATGCTCACCGGCTTCATCAGGGCCTTCGGCGCCAAGTACGACGGCGATCCTCGGCTGGGCTTCGTCACGCAGGGGCTGGTGGGCTTCTGGGGCGAGGGGCACACCTGGCCCATGAACGGGGATGTCTCCACGGCCAACCCCAAGGGGGAGGACTGGATGGCCTCCACGGACAACCAGGCGGCGCTGGTGGCGGCCTGGGATGAGGCCTTCGACGTCACCCCGACCCTGACCCGGTACCCCGCCTCCGCCTGGGCGGGCCGGGATGTGGGCTATCACGATGACTCCTTCGGGTACGCCACCCTGGACAATGCCGACTGGCACTTCATGTCCCTCATGGACCGCGCCGGCGCCACCGGGGCCTGGGAGCGCCAGCCGATCGGCGGGGAGGTCTACCCCGGGATCCAGGACTGCGTCATGGTGGATCCGGCCCGCTGCGCCAACGCCTCTCAGCAGATCGCCGATGGCAGGAACTATGACGTGCCGGCCTCGATCGCGGCCACGCACGCCACCTGGCTGATCAATGATCACGCCTTCACCGACGAGCTGAGCGCTCAGGAGCGGGAGGCCACACTGAGGGCCAGCACGGACACCGGCTACAACCTGGCTGTTCAGCGGTGGCGGGCCACCGGTGACGAGGTGGAGGTGGAGCTGACCAACAGCGGGGTGGCCCCCTTCTACTACGACTGGACCGTTGAGGCGGTGGTGCTGGATGCGCAGGGCCGGCAGACCGCCAGCACCACGCTGACGGGTGATCTACGCCAGGTGCTGCCCGGGACCACGGTGGTCTTCTCCGGGGAACTCGCGTTGGGGGCGGGCAGCTCCACGCTGCTGCTGCGGGCGGTCAACCCCATGTCCGGCGGGGCGCCGCTGCGCTTCGCCAGCGCCGGCCAGGATGCCGACCGCGAGGGCTGGCTGACCCTGGGGGCGGTCACGCGCGAGAGCTGAGGCCTCTGGCGCCTCCCGGGCCCACGAGCCTGGGAGGCGTTGCCTCCTACAGCGGGTAGGGGGAGGCGGGCTCCTCAATGGCCCGGGTCAGGTCGATCTCGCGCTCGCCCAGGCGGAAGCGGTAGCGCCCCAGGATCTCGACCGGCTCGTCACGGGCCATCCACTGGCGGATGGACTCCTTCTCCTGGTCGGTCAGCCAGGCGGCCTGGTCGGACAGGCAGCGGTAGCGGCAGGCGGCGGCCAGGTCCTGCAGCCACTGCATCTGGGTGTCATCCAGGAGGTTGCGGTGGTGGCGGAAGAAGACGACGTCGGGGTCCACGCCGATGACCTGCCCCAGCCAGAGGCGGTTGATACCGGCGTGCAGGGCGTTGTAGGCCTTGGCGTCGGACAGGTCGTCGCTGGCGTAGTTCTCCCACATGGGGGCGACGTCGGGGCCCACGCGCACGGCGTCGAGGATGCCGATGGAGGGCATGATGAGGGCGCCCGAGCCCAGGAGGAAGGCGTCCTCTCCGGCGGCCTCACGCACCAGGTGCAGGGCCTGGCGGTAGACCTGCTCGCGGTCGGCCTGCTGGTGGCGCAGGCCGGGGATGGCGGCGGCGTTGATGAAGTCGAGCTTGAGGTAGGTGAAGCCCCACTCGTGGACGGCTCGGGCGATGGTCTGGCGCACATGCTCCTGGGCCCGGGGGTGGGTCATGTCCAGGGCGTGGTAGTCGGTGCCCCAGTTGGAGCCGGCCAGGGCCGGGGCGCCGTCCAGGGCGCGGACGAGCATCTCGGGGTGCTCGCGGGCGGCCTGGGAGTCGGGCAGGGTGATGAAGGGGGCGATCCACAGCCCGGGCCGCATGCCGGCCTCGGTGATGGATGCGGCGGTGGCGGCCATGCCCTGGGGGAAGCGCTCGCCGGGGAGCCAGTCGCCGACGGCCCGCTGCCAACCGTCGTCGATCTGGAGGGTGTCCACGCCCAGGCGGGCGGCCTCGGGGATCTCGGCCTCCAGGGCCTCCTGGGAGATGGTCTCGTAGTAGGAGTACCAGGAGCACCAGACTCGCTGGGGGCGGATGGGGCGCTGTCCCAGGGCGCGGGCCAGGGCCTGGGCGTAGTCGGCCTGGACCTGGGTGGCGGGGCCCGCCAGGATGAGCCACTGCGCGGGCTGTCCGTTCTCGGTGAAAGCCTCGATGGCGGCCTGGTCGATGCGCAGGCGGGGGGTGGGGCCGCTCAGGCATCCCACGAGGATGGCGGCGCCCTCCTGCTCGACGACGGTCATCCAGGCGGAGTGGTGGCGCACCTCGTCATCCCAGGAGTCATCGTCGGCGGTGCGACGGCGCAGGGGGCTGTCGATGCGCATGGGGGACTCGGCCAGGTGTCTCCAGCCCGAGGGGGACCAGGAGTTCTGGCCGGTGCGGTAGACCTCGCCGTGGCGCATGTCGTGCAGGAGGCTGAGGTGGTCGGCCTGGATGCTCAGGGCGCCCGGGCCCTGGCGGGTGACGGTGCCACTGGTGGCCAGGGCGATGCCCTGGCCGGCGAGTTCGAGGTGGTGGATCATCTGGGGTGGTCGGTTGTCGGTGGTTCAGTCGTCGGTGGTGTTGAGGGTTTGGACCTCGGCGACGGGGATGGAGGTCTCGGTGCGGGTGGAGACTACTCCCAGTCCGCCGCTGGTGCCGTCCGAGGCGGTGAAGGTGGTGTGGTAGTTCACCGAGACGGTCAGGGGCGTGGTCCCGCCCAGGTGGGCGCTGGAGCGGGTGAAGACCAGGGTGCAGTTGCTGGTCGCGTTGCTCGGCAGGTCGGAGGTCCAGGGCCGGCCGAATCCGGTGCACGTGGCCTGGCTGTCCGGGGCCTCCAGCTTCAGGCCGGTGGAGGCGGCCGTGACCTGGGCGGAGGAGGTGCCGGCCGTGGCGGTGGCCCGAACCTCGCTGGGAGTCTCGCCGGTGGCCCATACCCAGGTCTCATAGCCCACGACGGTGGCCTCGGAGCCATCGAGGCGGGGGTTGCGGTCGATGGTGGGCGGGGGGATGGTGATGGCCTTCATGGCGGCCCGCGCCAGGGTCTTGCCGTCCACGGGCGGGATGGGAGGCGGTGAGCCGGCAGGGACCCACTTCGCGTAGACGCGGCCTGGCGCGAAGGCCTTGACGGCCGCCCTGAATTGCTCATCATCCTCGGCGCGGGTTCGGTCGCAGAACGACTTGTACCATTGCCCGGCCTGACCCACGTAGGACTCCGCATCCGGGTAGAGCCTGTTGCGCCTTTCATCCCGCGTTTTCTCAGACCATTTGAACCGATCCTTGAGGTCATCATAGAGTTCGATGACCTGCTCATTGGTATACGAGGGCTTGTAGTAGCAGATCGGTTTGACTGTGGTCTCCACGCTGCTTGAGGTGGTGGTCGCTCCGCCGCCACCACCTGATGAGCCACCGGAGGCCGACGTCGACTCCACGGAGACGGTGATCGTCACTGAGCCATCAGCGGACTCCTCGGAGGATCCACCGGAGTTCGTCTCAAAAGCGTGAGCCGGCACTCCAACAGTCAGACACAAGGAGAGAATAAATGCCGTGGAAGCCACCGTGGGCAAAGAAAATATGTTCCGAAAGCGCATTAGCATGTCTCCACTGGTCCTGCGTCAACACTGAGAACGAGCAACTTTCCCTCGATCTTATTCATCGTAATATGAGCCAACTCATATGCGCGCTTCTCTGTGTTTTGGTCCTCCTGACCCGTCTCAGCGACTCGCTTCGTACGAGTGTGATCGTTGCAGGTCTGCACCGTTGCAGCATCACCATCCTGCGCGACTTCAATCGAGAGAATCTCCACCGCATACGAGCCCTCATAATGAGTCCCGGATGACTGCAACTCGTTGTAAAGTGAACGGTAGTTGTCCAGAACGGTGCCGCTCATCAACGGTTCAATGCTCTCGATTCCGCTAACCTCCCTCGCCCCTTTCCAGGTGCGTGCGTCATAGGTGACGTAAGCCTTGAGAACCTCGACCTGTTCTGCACTGAGCTCCTCCGGAATACCGGTGACGGTGTACTCAATGTCGGGCTGGGAGAGCTCTTCGGCGGTGATGGTGGCCGCAGCGGCCGTGGAGTCGCCTGAGGCCGCGGAGGAGGCACCGGTTGAGGCGGGTACTCCTGAGGGGCCTGCGGTGGCTGATGGGTTGGCGGAGGGGTTGTAGCTGGGCAGTGATGCCTCAGAACCGGCGTTCTGCCCGGATGAGCAGGCCACCAGGCTGGCGGCCAGCGCGGCTGCCGCTGCGACGGCCAGTCCTCGCGGCGATGACGCGGATGATGCGCTCATGACGGTCCTCCCAAGGATCGGAGACACGAACCTCGCCGTAATATACTCGTGACCTCCCGCCTGTCCACCCCCTTCGCCGCATCGGTGTGTGACGGCACTCCAGTGTCCGCCCCGCATATGACGAACGCCACGGTGGAGATGGTTCCATGCGGCGCCACTCCAGCCGGAACTCCAGTCGGGTCGTTGTATGCCGGTGGCCCGTCACCTCGATTCAGGATCGGGGCTTGGTGAGGGGACGATGACCAGTGGCTGGTCTGGACCTGAGGTCATCTAGGGACTCTATCCACCACAAGCTCCAGCAACTTCAAAAACTTGGCATGATCCTCGTCGATGGGCTCTCTTCCACCCTGAGAGAGCGTGTCATGGTGTGGGCCCGTAGCCGGTGATAGCGAGCATCTGGGGAGCGCGTGCGATGACGGCCTGGGTCAGGGCATGTGCTGTGGCCTGGACGGTGTCGGAGTCGATGGGATCATTGGTGGATAAGACAACCGCAGAGTCTCCCTGATACCAGCCCGCCACGGCTTCTTCATCATCATGCCAAGACACCACAGTGGCATCGGTCCCAGGGATATTGGTGACCTCCGCTACGGGGATGGCGGCCCAGTTCTCCCCATGACGCGAAGCGCGGGATCACGCCGTTCCTTCTTCTTCGCCCTCCATGCCATGATCTCGAGATAGCGTTCAAAGGGCTGCCCGGGCCGGCGATTGGAGATCTTCTCCGCGTCCTGCTGGTCAGGGTGCTCAGTCATAGCATGGATTGGGATAACGGTACGTAGCCACTGATAGTAAACACCTGAAAAATGTATAATGCAATGACAGCCTGAGTCAAGGCTCGCCAGCGGTACAGGTAGAGCGAAGTGGCGGTTTTAGGGACCCTTCAGGCAGGTCACAACCTGCGTCCAGCACACGGCGACCGACTGCAAGTGATAAGGGCGATGACTGGACTGCTGTCATGGACCCGCCAGCAGATGGCGATCCGTACTAATTGTCAACCGCCGCGGTGGTCTTATTCTCCGGATAGACGGTGTACGGAATGTCAGGACCAGCAGCGATCGGGGGGATCTTGTCCACGATTGTGACAGCCAGGTCCTGAAGGCCTTGCGAGGTACTCGCGGGAGCGGGAATATCCCCATAGGCAACCCATATCACCAAGTAGTATCCACTAGGATAGTGCCAAACGAACGTGCCATAGTCTTCCGCCTTCTCCGCTCGACCAATGATCCACCCTTGCCCTTCATGACCAGGCAAGGCCACCGACTCAACCTTCAAAGTCTCATCACCTGGTGCTGATGTGTTAAGCGGAGACCAGACTCGACCAGCGATCGTTTTCCAAGTATCATTGGCCGTATACTCGATAGAGATTCGTCCCTCATCGAGCCCCCGATCATTAAGAGACGTGAGATTGCACAACCATCTATCAGAACTCCCAGAGTTACCCCAATGCGCATATCCGTATCTGTGTACAGGAAATTTAAGAGCGTTCATCACCGTCTCACTGGACACCACGTCACAGAGATTGTTACCCTCCAGGGGTGTGGGTGACGAATTGCTAGCAGTTGAATTTGGAGATACCGCCGCGCACGAACTAATGCTCAGACAAATTAAAACTCCTGCGATGAGACCCGCCCGCCAAACAGGTTCGCGCCCAGTGAAGCAATCGTCAAATTTACTAAAAAATGATATTAGTTTCACTTAACATCAGCTCCCTTCCCATTCTCAACTCCCGCATTCCAGCCGACTCCGATCACTTTGTCATTATCTGCCATAACCTGCTCACTAACCGGACTTTTCGTCACAGCCCTATGCCATTCGATGTACGAACTAGCTTCCGCAGGAGTCATAACTGCCGGCGCATTAATAACCGGCTTGCCATCGACTTCGGAGTAGAAACTGAACGGATCTGGGTCCGCAGGGATTGGATTATTGGGATCAGCCTTCTCCACCCTCTCAGTGTCTGGATCGTCGTTCTCAATCTCGTCAGTAAATGGATTATCGCCGGTGCGTGGGTCATCTGCCGCCACCTTGATCGTCGAATCCTGAAGAAGTCCATACCGGGCCGCATCAACATATGACTGTGCCTGCAACACAGTCCGAACTTCATCAGCAGCCACGGTGTCGGGAACTTTCCAATCCTTTGTCACCTCATCCACGATCATCGGCTGAGCAATCGTCGATGTCACATCGTAGGCCAAAGGCCCTACCACGGCAGCTCCAGTCCCTGCGGTCACTGCCCCCACTCCCGATCCGATCACCGTCGACATCACACTCAATGCAGTGCTGGTGTTCTCCTTAGCCTTATCTAAAGCTTCCTGATTCGTTCCGGCCTTCTTCTCTGCCATCGCGTCGAGATAACCCATCGAGCTTGCTGCGGCCTGATACTGCTCTCCAAGTTTTAGGGCAGGATCGTCGGCCTCAGGAACCACTGCTTCGATCGACTTACGATAGTGCTCGCCCAGACCTGCAGAAATAGTTCCAACCGCATTCTCATTGTCAATGACCCGATACACCAGACTTTCAAACTCGCTATCAGTAACCTTACCTGCCAGCCCACCCTTAGTATCTTTACCTTCGAGACTCGACCCGGTCGCCACTGTGTCCAACTCATCGGCCGAGTTGGCCAACATCACCGACCAGTTCTCCTTCATCGTGTCTGTGAAATCGTCGGCAGATACATTGTTCACCGCGTACTTGATCGATTCGGCGGTTGACCAGGTCGCCGCTGCGGCCGTGGCGGAATCACTACTTCCGCGCAATGTCGAAACCGCGGCCTGCGCCGCACTGAAGCCGTCCAAGCCGACATCAGGGTCCCAGTTCCGGGACTTCAACAACTTCCAACGCTCTTCAGTCTTTGTTCCAGGATCCCAGTTGCCGTTACTGTCGACGCTGCCATCCGGAACCAAGTATCGACGAGCAGCTTCAGCGTTGTTCCCCATCGCGCTCGTCACGCCATACATGGGATCCAACGAGTAGCCAGCGAGTGCCGCCCCCTCATTATAGAAGTTGCCGTAGTTGTCATGATGCCATCCACTCATTTGAGATGGAGTACTACCCGCAGCGTCTCCTGAATAGGGAACTTCCTCCATTCGCTCCGCCAAATCAACGAGCGTATCGGTCTCATACACGGCATCAGGAACAGCGAGTAGTGCATTAAGACTGGACGCTCGACCACGATGGCCCGGCTTTCGCGAGGCCATATGAAAAGCCTCACTCCATGAATCATAGCCGGCAGGCTTCGCCGTGTAGGTCGCTGCAGCGGTGACGTGACCCAAAGTTTCGATTGCCGACGTCAACGCCTCCCTGTCCAAGGTCGTTTTGCCACTCAAGGCATGAGTCGCATAGGTGCCACCTTCAGTACTGTATGACGTGTAGTGATTCTGAAGCCTCATGGGAAGGTCCAGGTAGCCCTCAACACCGAAGGTGTTGATAACACTCGCACCGTAGGCAGGCACATCCCGGCTCTTCGACATTTCCTCCAGGATCTGCTCAGTGGTCCGGCCGTCGCTGGCCACACCGTCAGGGCTCTTCAGCGACTGATCAAGAGCCGTGGCATCCTGCTTGGCATTGGCCTCGGCTTCGGTGTTGAATGCCTTGACATTCGCGACTGTGTCCTCCGAGTATGCGCCCTCATCAGGGAGGTAGTAGGCGATCATTCCATCTTCATTCTTGATGGTCACACCCGAGGAATTCATGGCGATGGCGTTGTCAAGCCGCACCTTCAACTCGCTTGCGAGCCTATCCATATACGGGTCGACGTCGCTGAGCTTGGATACTGTGGTCCCCTCAGTCATACTAGCCGCAGGGGTCACATGGTCAGCGATATCCGCATCGTCACCATTATTCTTGTTCTTCGTGTTAACAGCATTCACTTGTGCTTGATGCGCATTACCCTTGTCCTTCAATGACTGGATATACGTCTTCATCTTCTCTTCGCTCAGGTAAATGTATGCCATGATGATCTCCTCAGTCCTCGTACCCGTCCACCATCACTCTGGTGCCGAGTCGTGCTTGTTCTGCACCTCGGTCTGCAGGCTCGACCACAGGGTCACCGCCTGATTCAAGCCCGACTTGATCGACTCCTCGTACTCAGTGGCCTTGGTGGACGTCCATGCCTCAGAGAGCCCTTGCCCAAAGGTTGTCGGTTCGGTTGAACCGTCAGCCAGATTCAGTGTCGAACGAGCGCTCGTCACCGCCGTGAGCACTTCCTTGTAGTCTTCCTTCTTGGGCTTAGTCACCTGAGGATCCCTCCAGCCGCTGGATACTGCCGTATGTCACAGGACCATATACATGCGCCCGTGGCGGTGTCCAGCGCTCGAGGAGACTCACCTCGGATGCCCGTGATGCGCCCAAGCGCCATGGGTCACCGGAGGATGCCAGCACACGACCCACATCGATGGAGATCAGAGATCTAGGCGGCAATCCCGCTGCCGGAGCATGTTCACCACGGGCAATATCACTCCCACTGACCCCGCTCGAAGTACCGCGCCAGCTCCGGCTCGAGCTCAGGCACCTGCTGCGGCTGCGAGCCGCTGCGAAGCGACTCGGTGGCTGCCACCCCCGCGGCCACGGCCTCCCGGGCGGCCAGGGGAGAGGCGTCCGTCGTCCCGCCCGCGCTCACGAAGCGCAGGAACTCATCGATCGTCAGCTGGTCGGCGCTGTCATGCCCACTGCCCTCCTCCTCAATGGGGTACTCCTGGCTGCCCCGCTCGGCGTACTCCGATCGCCGCGTCCACACCCGCACCACGCCGCCTGCACCATCACCGAAGTTCTCCGCCCGCCCCCGCGTGCCGATCACCGTGTAGGAGCGCCAGTAGTCCGGGGTGAAGTGGCACTGCTGGTAGGAGGCCATGACCCCGTTGCGCATGCGCATCATGAGCATCGACATGTCCTCCACGTTGATGACCGGGTTGAGTCCCTCAAGCTCCTCAGCGGGCCAGTTGTCGTAACTGAACCAGTCCTTCATGCTCCCCTGGGGATCAGTGCCCTCGTCGCGCCGGCCCGCCCGGTCATAGACCATGAGCCCGCCCATGCCCACCACCTGCTGCGCGCTCGAGTCCGCGATCCAGTGCATGACGTCGATGTCATGCGCCGCCTTCTGCAGCAGCAGGGAGTTGACCCGCGAGCGCTCGGCATGCCAATCGCGGAAGTAGTAGTCCCCGCCATTGCCCACGAAGTGCCGGCACCAGATCGCCTTGACCTGGCCGATTCGCCCCGAGTCCACGATGGACTTCAGCCGGCGCACCACCGCCATATGCCGCATGTTGTGCCCCACGTACAGGCGCGTCCCGCTGGCCCGCGCCGCCCGCAGCACCCTGTCCGCCCCCTGCGTGGTCACCGCCAGGGGCTTCTCCAGGTAGACGGCCACCCCCGCACGCAGGAAGTCCACCGCCAGCTCCTCGTGGGTGTCATCCGGCGTGGCGATGACAACGCCGTCCAGGCCTCGCCCCAGCAGCTCGCGGTGATCAGGGACTACCTCCACGCCCGCGGGCAGGAAGCGCCGGGCGCGCGCAGCCGCGTCAGGCGCGGTGTCCGCCGCGGCCACGAGCCGGGCGGGCACCGGGGAGGAGTCCACCAGCGCGGCCAGGGGACTGCGCGCCCCGATCCCCACAACGCCAACCCTCATCCTCGTCATGCGCCTCAACCTAGCGGCGCCACCGACCATTGTGGAGGACATTCACGCCCGCGCCCT
The DNA here is from genome assembly GCF_900637295.1 of Actinomyces slackii. Taxonomy (NCBI): domain Bacteria; kingdom Bacillati; phylum Actinomycetota; class Actinomycetes; order Actinomycetales; family Actinomycetaceae; genus Actinomyces; species Actinomyces slackii. The sequence continues at coordinate 641,002 of NZ_LR134363.1, forward strand.
CGTCATATCTCAACGAAACTGAGCCGTCACCTGGCACTGCTCATCACGTCCCGGCGGTGCTCCGGCCCAATCCCCTCCACACCAGCACCTGCCCCTCCCGGGGCGGGTGCTGCCGCCTCAGTCCTGGCGCGCCGCCCACCAGGAGTGCAGGGCCTGGCGCGCGGCCTCCTCGCCCTGCGGCCCCTTCTCCATGCGCAGGTCCAGCAGGAAGCGATAGGCCTGCCCCACCACGGGTCCGGGCTCGATGCCGAGCTCGGCCATGATCTGGCCCCCATCCAGCTCGGGGCGGATCGCCGCCAGCTCCTCGGCCTGGCGCAGGCCGGCGATGCGCGCCTCCAGATCGTCATAGGCGGCATCCAGCATCCGCGCCTTGCGCTTGTTGCGCGTGGTGACATCAGCGCGGGTCAGGCGGTGAAGGCGCTCGAGGAGTGGACCGGCATCCGTGACATAGCGGCGCACCGCCGAGTCCGACCAGCCGGCCTCCGCATACCCGTGGAAGCGCAGGTGCAGCTCAACCAGCCGGGAGACGTCCTTGATCGTCTGCTTGTCGAAGCGCAGCGCCCGCATGCGCTTGGCCGTCATGCGCGCCCCCACATGGTCGTGCCCGTGGAAGGTGACCGTGCCACCGGGCAGGAAGCGCCGGGTGGCGGGCTTGCCGATGTCGTGGAGGATCGCGGCCAGGCGCAGCACCAGGTCCGGCCCGGGGACAGGGCCGTCGGGCCCGGTCTCCAGCGCCATGGCCTGATCCAGGACCGTCAGCGTGTGCTCGTAGACGTCCTTGTGCCTCCGGTGCTCGTCGACGGTCTCGCGCAGCGCGGCCAGCTCGGGCAGGACCACCTCCGCCACACCGGTGTGCACCAGCAGCTCCAGGCCCCGGCGCGGCCAGGGACTGAGCAGGAGGCGCTCCAGCTCTGCGCGCACCCGCTCGGCGGAGACGATCTCCAGGCGCCCGGCCATGTCCTCCATGGCGCGAAGAACCTCGGGCTCAACATCGAATCCCAGCTGGGCGGCGAATCGGGCCGCCCGCATGATCCGCAGCGGGTCATCGTCGAAGGACTGCACGGCGCCCACCGGGGTGCGCAGGATCCCGGCCTCCAGGTCCGCCAGGCCTCCGCAGGGATCAACGAGGACCAGATCGGGCAGGCGCAGGGCCATGGCGTTGACGGTGAAGTCCCTGCGCGTGAGATCGCCCTCCAGGGTCTCGCCGTAGCTGACGGCCGGCTTGCGCGAGCCGACCTCGTAGTCCTCGGTGCGATAGGTGGTGATCTCCACAACCGTGTCGCCCTTGCGCGCCCCGATGGTGCCGAAGTCCCGGCCCACATCCCAGCAGGTGTCGCCCCAGGCCTCCAGCAGCGCCTCGGTCTGCTCCGGTCTGGCGGAGGTGGTCAGGTCAAGGTCATGGGGAGCGGTTCCCAGGAAGGCATCGCGCACAGGCCCGCCCACCAGGGCGATCTCATGCCCGGCGCGTACAAAGGCGTGGCTCAGGGCCGCCAGGTTGATGGGCAGGCCCGCGAGCGCCTCGCGGGCTCGCGGAGTCAGGCCCGAGGCCTCAGCTCGCCCGGCCCGACCGGCCGGCCCAACGCGCCCAGTCCGACCGGCCAACCCAGCCCGCTGCACCTGCTCTGCACGCCCACTCGGCCCTCCAGATGCCATCGAGGCAGCAGCGGGCTCAGGCGCACCGACCTGAGCAGGGGCCGCAGGGCCGGCAGAGGTCGCAGAGCCGGCGGAGGCAGGATCGTCGGGGAGGGCAGCGCGTGGAGTCATCGGGCCAAGCCTGCCACGAACCGCCCCGCATCCCTTCCCGCGCACCGGGGGTCGGGCGCCCAGCCACCCGGGGAGCCCCGCCAGCCCACGTCCTGACCCCGCACACCCCCTTGCGCACCCCTGCGGCGACTCCACGGGGAGCCAAGGGCGGGCCGATCAGCCAGCCTGTGCGGCGCGACCCACTCCGGCCTGCCTCCATCCACCGGCGTCTTGCACCTACAGTGTCCCTATGCCGACCCACCGCACTCGCACGTCCCGCACGGCCGCCCTGGCCTCGCGGGCGAGTGCGCGCGCCCTGCCGGTGGTCGATGAGACCAGCGCCGGCGGCCTGGTGGTCGATGTTCAGGACGGCAGGGCCTTCACCGCGGTCATCGCGCGGCGCAACCGGGGCGGGCGCCTGGAGTGGTGCCTGCCCAAGGGCCACCTGGAGGGCGATGAGACGCCCCCGGAGGCGGCTGTGCGCGAGATCGCCGAGGAGACGGGCATCACCGGCCGTGTTCTGCGCCACCTGGCCACCATCGACTACTGGTTCGCCGGGGACGAGCACCGGGTCCACAAGGTGGTCCACCACTTCCTGCTGGAGGCTGTCAGCGGTGACCTGACCACGGCCAACGACCCGGACCAGGAGGCCGAGGAGGTCGAGTGGGTCGCCCTGGACGAGGTCGCCCGCCGCCTGGCCTACCCCAATGAGCGCCGGATCGTCGCAGCGGCTCGCAAGATCCTTGTGGGGGATGCATGAGGCCAGCACCCTCGACGCGCTCAGCCCGCATGCGGGCCGCGGCCACGGTGCTTCCGCTGTTGGGGGTGCTCGCCCTGGTCGCGGCCTTCACCTTCGCCACCGCCCGGCCCGGGCCGGCCCAGCCCGTCCCCTCAGCCGCCACCGCGGCCCCAGCCTCGGCGGCGGCCCAGTCCCCGGCGACCGCGAAGCCGGCCTCGACCAGCGATGCTGACACGAGCGCGGCCTCTGGCCAGGTCGAGGTCGATATCAGCGCCCTGGCCCCCGAGGTCATCCACGAGGGCGAGGACCTGCAGATCAGCGGGACCATCACCAACGGCACCGAGGGGACCATCTCGGGCCTGTCGCTGGTCGCCCAGGTCCAGGAGCGCACGGAGATCACCACCGAGACCCTGTCCCTGTGGGTGGACGGGCAGCGCGACACCCCCATGTCCACACCCGCCATCACGGCCATGGACAACCAAATCGCACCGGGCCAGCAGGCGTCATTCTCCCTGGTGGTCAGCGCCGACCAGCTCCCGTTGGAGGACACCGATGAGTGGGGCCCGCGCGGGGTCCAGGTGGCGGTGACCAATGGCGCGGCCTCCATCGCCGAGGACCGCTCCCTCGTGGTCTGGGACTCCTCAGCCACCGTGAGCCCCCTGAACATCACCACCGTCATCCCGGTGACCGCCTCCGCCGAGGAGCTGGCCGTCCTGACCCTGCCCGCCTCCCAGCGCGACTCCACGGGGCCCACCGCCGACTCGATCCGCAAGCGCGTGCTGGGCCTGCTGGAGCTGGCCGGCGACGGCGTCGTCCTAGCCATCGACCCGGCCCTGACCGACGCCCTGGGGATCCGCGCCGACACCTTCCGGGGCACCCTGCAGGACAAGGCCCCCTCCCAGGGCAGCACCAGCGGGCAGACGCCCTCGCCCACCCCCTCCAGCGCAGCCGAGGGCGCCTCCGAGCCCGGCGATCCCGACCCCGACGGGGACGACGGCGCTGACAGCGCCGACAGCGCTGCCGCTGACTCCCGTGAGCCGGCGGCGGCGCAGCCGAGCCCCGAGCCCCAGGACGAGTCGCCCTCGCCGGCACCGCCGCTGGGACTGTCCAGCGCCGCCGTATCCGAGCTGACCACCGCACTGACCCGGGCCGTGGCGGCAGGCGACGTCATCGCTCTGCCCTGGGACGACGCCGACACGGCAGCACTGGCCAACACCGGTCAGTCGGCACTCATCAACGCCTCGATGTCACGCACCCAGGACTCGGCCCTGGCCGCGGCCGGCGCCATCACCACCGCCGCCTGGCCGGCCTCCGAGGAGCTGGAGGCCTCCACCCTGGCCTCCCTGCCGCAGACCACCACCACGGTGATCGCCCCACCGGGCTCGATGCCGGTGATCGACGACCTGACCTACACGGCCTCAGGAGCCACCAGCTACCACGACCGCACCATCCTGCTGCCCGACCCCTCGCTGTCCTCGGCGATGTCGGGCACCCCGCTCCATCAGGACTCCGATGGTCAGTCCCAGCTCAGTGACCTGGACTCCCGCCAACTGCTGCGCGGGCAGACGGCGGTCATCTCACGCCAGGCCCCCGCCCTGGGCCGGGACCTGGTGGTGGTCATGGACCGCCAGGCGGCCTCCGCCGCCGATCCCCAGGTCGTCAAGGAGCGCCTGGCCTCCCTGGGGGACACCTCCTGGACCGCGGCGCAGGGCCTGGAGCCGCTGCTGACCTCAGCCTCCCAGGCGCAGGGCGAGGCCTACGCCGAGCGCAGCGCCCCACCGGAGTTCATCGACGACTCCGAGGCCGTCTCCGCCGAGACCCTGGCCCAGGCCAAGAAGACGGCGGTGGTGCTGACCTCCATCGCCTCGGTGCTCTCCGACCCGCCCTCGGCCCTTGGCCGGGCCGGCGATCTCCCCTCGGTGGTCTCCTCCGCCTCCTGGCGCGCCAGTCCCGCGGCCCGGACCGCCCACCTGGAGCACGCCCAGGCCGCCGGCAGCGAGGTGAGACGGTCCCTGACCGCCTCACCCTCCTCAACCATCAACATCATCAACTCCGAGGCGAATCTGCCCGTGCGCGTCGCCTCGGGACTGGATCAGGACGTCACCGTCGAGGTGCGTCTGAGCACGGACAACCAGCGCCTCCAGATCCCCGAGCGGGAGACCATCAAGGTCCCCGCCAAGGGGCAGGCCACGGTGATGGTGCCGGTGACAGCGGTCGGCTCAGGGGATGTCAACCTGACCGTCCAGGTCCTGGCCGCCGATGGCACCCAGGTGGGAACGCCCACCACCGTGCACATGCGGGTGCGCGCCGATTGGGAGTCCGTGGGCACCGCCGTCGTCGGCGGCGTCCTGGTGATCATTCTCGTCGCCGGAGTGGTGCGCACGGTGCGCCGCGGCCGGCGCACTGCCCTGGCCCCGGCACAGGAGACTGCATGACCACGCCCCGGCACGCGCGCGCCCGGCGCTCACTGTTCGCACCAAGCCAGAGCCGCAGCCAGGCCTCCCTGGCCCGCTCCTCAGCCATCATGGCCTCGGGGACCCTGGTCTCGCGTGTGCTGGGCCTGGTGCGAGGCGCCCTGATCATCGTGGCCCTGGGCGCCACCAACTCCGGTGCCGCCGACGCCTTCAACACGGCCAACAACCTGCCCACCAACCTCTACAACATGATGATCGGCGGGGTGCTCAACGCGATCCTCGTGCCCCAGATCGTCCGAGCCCTGCGCAAGCGCAATGGCGAGGAGCTGGTCAACCGCCTGCTGACGGCGGCGGCCACCCTCATGCTCATCATCACCTGTCTGGTCACGGCCGCCGCCCCCCTGGTCTTCTCCCTCAACGCCGCCACCCTGGCCTCGGGGCGCTGGCAGCCACTGGCCTTCGCCTTCGCCTTCTGGTTCATGCCGCAGATCTTCTTCTACGGCCTCTACGCCCTGTGGGGCCAGGTCCTCAATGCGCGCTCGAGCTTCGGGCCCTACATGTGGTCCCCGGTTCTCAACAACATCATCTCCATCACGGCACTGCTGGCCTATATCCGCATCTACGGCTCCTACACCCCGGGCCAGGGCCCCGAAGTCTGGGACGCCGGCCGCATCACGCTCCTGGGCGCCACCACCACGCTGGGGATCGCCGCCCAGGCGCTCATCCTCTACATCCCCCTGGTGCGCTCGGGCTTCCGCCCCCGGATCGTGTTCGGGATCCGCGGCCTGGGCCTGGGGCACTCCTCGAAGGTGGCGATGTGGGCGCTGCTGGGCGTGGCCATCGTCTCCCTGAGCACCTGGGCGACGACGAACCTGGGCTCGGCCGCCGTGACGGCCTCGGAGACCCCGGAGTACGACGGCGTCATCGTGCCCTCCCTGACCATGTGGAACTCCGCCTACCTGGTCTACATCCTTCCCCAGTCACTGGTGGTGACCTCCATCGTCACCGCACTGTTCACCCGGATGAGCGAGAAGGCCACGGCCGGAGACGTCCTCGGAGTGCGCGACGACCTGTCCCTGGGGCTGCGCTCAGCCGGGGTCTTCACCATGCTGGCCACCGTGGGCATCTGCGTGCTGGCAGTGCCGGCCATCCAGATCTTCACCCCCTCGATCTCCCTGGCCGAGGCCCAGGCCACCGCCCCGGTGCTCATCGCCCTGGCCCTGGGCATCGTCCCCCAGGGCTTCTGGTTCGCCACCCAGCGGGTCATGCTGGCCTACGAGGACACCAAGAGACTGCTGATCGCCGACGCCGTGGTGGGCGTGCTGCCCGTGGCCATCTGCGCCCTGGCCTATGTGGTGGCCCCCGCCAACCACTGGATGACCTGGGCGGCGGTGGCCAACACGCTCAGCCAGGTGGCGGCCTGCGCCGTCGTCGTGCCCCTGATGCGCCGCCATCTGCCCAGCCTGGATGGGCGACGGGTGACCACCACGCATCTGCGCCTGGGCATCGCCGCGGCGCCGGCCACCATCGTGGGCATGGTCCTGCTGGCCATCATGGGCCCGGCCGACGCCGAGGCCTCCATGGCCCGGGCGGTGGCCGCACTCATCCAGGTCCTCATCGTGGCCACGATCATGTCCCTGATCTACCTGGTCATGGGGCGGGTGGTGCACGTTGAGGAGATCATCGTGGCCTTCCGCCCGGTCTCCCGCATCCTGACCAAGGTCGGGCAGAAGCTGCCCGGGCCCGCGGGCCGGGCGGCACTGGCCCTGGCCGCGTGGATCACCCCGGCGCCCGCTCCGCTGACCGCCCCGCCGCCTCCCCAGGATCCCGGGCCGGCGCCGGCACCGCCGGCCGGCGGCTCCCGGCCCGATCCGAACGCCCCCGTGCAGTACCCCTGGAGGAACCCCCGTCCCGGCCCCGCGCCCGCGCCGCCGACATCAGCGCCTCCGCCCTCCATCCCGCCTGCCGGACGCGCCCACATGGCACCGCCTGCGCCCGGGGCGAACACCGCCGCGCCCGCTCCTGGCCCCCGGGAGCATGGCGGCCCCCTGATCCCGCCTCCCCCGCCGCCTCCCTCACAGCCGGCCGGAACTCCCACAGGGGCATCCGCTCTCATGGATTCCTCCCAATCCGGTCACACACCGTCTGTGCAAAACCGACAGGCGGTTAGAATGGGTGCAACTGTGTCCAATGGACAGTCCACCCAGGGAAGGAGACGCATGTCTGAGGCGACGCCCATCGGCAGTGGCCGCTATGGGCTCCTTGGGACCCTGTCCACCACACTGCCCCGCATCGTCCGTCACCGGGGCATCGACACGATCCTGGATCGCGACGTGACGATCCTCGTTCTCACCGACGCCTCCATCCACCGGGACAACGTGCTCGAATCGGCCTCACGGGCCGTCCTGGTCGAGGACGGGCGCCTCCAGCGCGTCTACGACGTCGAGCGCTCCGAGCCCTCCATCATCGTCACCGAACCGCTGGCGGGACGCACCTTCTCCTCCCTGGTCTCCCGGGGGATCTCAGCGACCCAGGTGCGCGCCATCATCGGCGAGACCGCCCAGGCCCTGGACGCCGGCGCCCGCAAGGGCCTGCACCACCTCAATCTCTCACCCGAGGCGATCCGCGTCCTGCCCGGCGGGGAGGTCAAGGTCTCCGGCCTGGGCATCGAGGCCGCCGCCCTGGACCTGGAGAACCGGATCGCCGGCAATGACCCCATGGCCGCCGATCGCGCCGACGCCCGCGCACTGGTGGAGATCCTCTACTACGGCCTGACGGGCCGGTGGCCCGGCAAGCGCCCCGGCATCCCCTCGGCGCCGCGCCTGGGCGGCGTGCCGGTGACTCCCTCCACCCTCGTGGCCGGCATCGACCCGATCCTCGACGACCTGTGCGTGCGCACCTGGAGCGGCCAGCCCCCGATCTCGGCCGCCGAGGTCGCCCGGGCCCTGGGCAGCTGGGAGGACGTCAAGGGCTACACCGACACCCGCTCCACCGCCTCGGCGGGCTCGGCAGGGACAGCAGCAGGAGCGGCGGCCGGGGCCGCCTCGAGCACAGGGGTCGCCAGCGCGGCCCGTGGTGTGCTGGGTCGCCTGCGCCGCAGCTCCAGCAGCGCACCGGCCATCGCCTCCCAGCAGGCCCCCTCCACGGCGGCCCTGGAGCGATCCGCCTCCGCGGAGCCGGCGCAGCTCGAGGCCGGGCCCGAGGAGGACCTCAAGCTCATCGAGTCCGCCGAGTCGATCAACGCCGAGGCCAATGCCCTGGCCGAACCGGCCCTCATCGAGGCCGACCAGGACGAGTTGCTGGAGGCGGCCCCGCAGTACGTCGAGGTCACCGGCCCGGTCAACCCGATCCCCAGCGTCCTGACGAATGTCTCTGAGACGGCTCCGGCCACCGCACCTGTCCCCGCCGAGCCCTTCACGGGCAGCTTCGAGGTCAACTTCGATGACTTCGACGAGGAGGACGAGGAGATCACCCGATCGGTGAGCCGCACCACGACCGGTGTGGTCATCGGGCTGGTCGTGGTGGTGCTCGTGGGCATGGTCTTCGCCATCACCAACCTGCTCCAGCTCGCCGGGATCTCCTTCACCGACCCTGACAAGGCCGCCGCTGACACCGTTCCCACCGCCACCCAGCAGCAGCAGGGGGGCGGCGGTGGCGAGCAGGCCCCCGAGCCCGCACCCATCAAGGTCACCGGCGCCAAGAGCCTGAGCGATCAGCACCCTGAACTGGAGGATCGACTCGTCGACGGGGACACCTCCCAGGAGTGGTTCACCCAGTGGCACAAGGACCCCGCTGGTCTGGGCCCGGTGAGCCTGGCGGTGACCCTGGAGCAGGCCGCGCCGGTCTCGGGCATCGACATCCACGGCACCGGCCAGGGCGGCAACGTCCAGATCCGGGCCACCAGCGCCGATGATCCGCAGGGCGGCACCATCCTGGCCGAGGGCCCCTTCACCCAGGGCAGCACCACCTTCTCCTTCGACGCCACCGAGACCGACACGATCGTCCTGGTCATCACCGAGCTGCCGCGATCATCCGACGGCGACAACAAGGCCACTATCACCGAGATCACCCTTCGATAGGCTCCGCCATGGGAACAAGGGGTTCTCATCGGTGGTTGTCACCATCGCACTGCTCGCGCACCCGCACTCCAGGAGAATCATGATCCACGACGTCGTCATCGTCGGCTCAGGGCCGGCCGGATACACGGCCGCCATCTACGCCGCCCGCGCCCAGCTCAAGCCGGTGGTTCTGGCCGGCTCGGTCACGGCGGGCGGCGCCCTGATGAACACCACTGAGGTGGAGAACTACCCCGGCTTCATCGAGGGCATCATGGGCCCCGAGCTCATGACTCAGATGCAGGAGCAGGCCGAGCGCTTCGGCGCAGAGGTCCGCTATGAGGACGTCACCGCCCTGGACCTGACCGGTGAGATCAAGCGCATCACGACCTCAGAGGAGGTCTATGAGGCTCGCACGGTCATCATCTCCACCGGCTCGGAGTACCGGCACCTGGGTCTGGAGGGAGAGGAGCGGCTCTCCGGCCACGGCGTGTCCTACTGCGCCACCTGCGATGGTTTCTTCTTCAAGGATCAGGACATCGTCGTCGTCGGCGGAGGGGACTCGGCCATGGAGGAGGCGACCTTCCTGACCCGCTTCGCCCGCTCGGTGACGGTGGTGCACCGCCGCGACGAGCTGCGCGCCTCCGCGGTGATGGCCCAGCGCGCCCAGGCCGACCCCAAGATCAGCTTCGCCTGGAACTCCACCGTGGTGGCCCTTCACGGCGAGGACTCCCTGGAGGGCCTGACCCTCCAGGACACGGTCACCGGCGAGCAGCGCCGGATCGAGGCCACCGGCCTGTTCGTGGCCATCGGCCAGGTGCCCCGCAGCGAGCTCGTGGCCGATGTCCTCCAGGTCGACGACGCCGGTTACATCATCGTCGATGCGCCCTCCCAGCGCACCGCCATCCCCGGCGTCTTCGCCTGCGGGGACGTCGCCGACCCGACCTACCAGCAGGCGATCACCGCCGCCGGCTCCGGCTGCCGCGCGGCCCTGGATGCCGAGCACTACCTGAGTGCACAGGCCTGAGTCCGTGCTCCGCGGGCTCATGAGAGCCCACCCCCGTCAACCCTGAGGAGAAACATCATGTCCGAGGCACTTGCCGTCACCGACGCCACCTTCGAGTCCGAGGTGCTGAAGTCCGAGCTTCCCGTCGTCGTCGATTTCTGGGCGGAGTGGTGCGGCCCCTGCCGGCAGATGGCCCCTATCGTCGACGAGGTGGCCTCCGAGTTGGGTGACCGCGTCAAGTTCGTCAAGCTCGATGTGGACGCCAACCCCGCCACCGCCCGATCCTTCGGCGTGCGCTCCATCCCGACCTTCGCCGTCGTGCGAGACGGGGAGGTCTTCCACCAGTTCGCCGGCGCCCGGCCCAAGGCCTCCTTCAAGTCCGAGGTCGAGAAGGTCCTCAACTGAGCCCTCTCAACAAGCGCCCGCCCGCCTCCTCGGTGAGCGGGCGCCGTCGTACCCGGGTGACGCCGTAGGATCGGGCCATGCGCTACATCTCCACCCGGGGCTCGATGGCCCCGGCAGACTTCACCGAGGTCCTCCTCTCAGGTCTGGCCCCCGACGGCGGCCTGGCGGTGCCCGCCGAGCTGCCGCAACTGGAGACTGAGCAGCTCGAGACCTGGAGGGGCCTGGACTACGCCGCGCTGGCGACCGAGGTGATCGGGCTGTTCGCCACGGACATTCCACGCCAGGACCTGCAGGCGCTGACCGCTGCCGCCTACGGGCCGACCCGCTTTCCCGCCCCCGTGGTTCCGGTGACCCCCATCGGCGAGGTGGCCGACGCCCTGACGCTGGTGGGACTCTCCCAGGGGCCCACCATGGCCTTCAAGGACCTGGCCATGCAGTTCCTGGGGCAGGCGATTCCCTATGTGCTGACCCGCCAGGGCAGGGTGCTCAACATCCTGGGCGCGACCTCGGGGGATACCGGGTCAGCCGCTGAGCACGCCTTCCGCGGTCAGGAGGGGGTCAGCGTGGTCATGCTCTCCCCGGCCGGGCGCATGAGCGATGTCCAGCGGGCCCAGATGTACTCCCTGCAGGACGCGAATATCCACAACATCGCGGTGCGCGGCGTCTTCGACGACTGCCAGAGCCTGGTCAAGGAGCTGAGCAATGACGCGGCCTTCAAGGCCGCCCACAGCCTGGGAGCCGTCAACTCCATCAACATCGGTCGCATCGCCGCCCAGGCCGTCTACTACGTGTGGTCCTGGCTGCGCACCAGCGACCACCTGCCCCATCAGCGGCGATCCGGCCATTTGGTGGATGTGTGCGTGCCCTCGGGGAACTTCGGCAATATCTATGCCGGTTTCCTGGCCCGCTCCATGGGGGTGCCGATCCGCCGGCTCATCCTGGCCACCAATGAGAACAATGTGCTGGAGGAGTTCTTCTCCACCGGCGTCTACGCCCCGCGCAGCGGTGAGGCGACCCTGGCGACCTCCAGTCCCTCCATGGACATCTCCCGCGCCTCCAATCTGGAGCGCTTCATCTGGGCTCTGCTGGGACCCCAGGAGTTCATGCGGCGCTGGGCCGAGCTGGAGGAGACCGGCCGCATGGACCTGTCGGGGGAGGTGGCGCGCATGCGGAAGGCCGGGTTCGTCGCCGCCTCCTCCACTCACAGTGACCGCCTGGAGGCCATCCGCGCAGTCCATGAGGCCACTGGCCTGCTCATCGACCCCCATACGGCCGACGGCGTGACCGCGGCCCGTCGCCTCATGGAGCCGGGCTTCCCGACCATGGTCCTGGAGACCGCTCAGGCGGCCAAGTTCCCCGAGACCGTGGCCGAGGCCCTGGGCACCGAGCCACCGGTCCCCCCGGAGGTGGCTGAGCTCCTGTCCCTGCCCCAGAGAGTGGAGACCATCGACAATGAGTCCGCCCCGCTGCGGGCCATCATCGAGGAGCGCGCGCTCAGACCGACTCAGCCGCACCAGGACTGAGGGGGCAGGGCCCGGCCCGTGACACGAGTCCGGAGCGGGGCAGCCGTCGTCGGTCTCCATCCCCGTGGTCATGCGCGGGCGCCTTGGGCCCGGGAGCCGGTGGGCCAGTGGCCCGCCGCAGGCCCGCACGACCCAACGCGGAACGCGTGCGCCGTGGCAGACTTGTCGCGTGCGGGAGGTTCCGCGCAGAAGGGAGTGGCAGATGAGCGATACGAATCAGGTGCATGGCAACCGCCTCGACCCGTGGCTGGACAGCTACGCCGCGAGGGCACATGGGCTGCGGGCCTCCGAGACCCGTTCACTGTTCGCCGTCGCCTCTCGGCCCGAGGTGGTCTCCTTGGCCGGCGGCATGCCCAATCTCAAGGATCTGCCCTTGGACCGCCTGGCTGAGGCCACAGCCGCGATGATCCGTGCCGATGGTGGCAGGGCCCTCCAGTACGGCAATGGTCAGGGCCTGCCCGTGCTGAGGGAGCAGATCACCGAGGTCATGGCTCTTGAGGGGATCGATGCCGATCCCGAGGACGTCGTCATCACCACCGGCTCCCAGCAAGCCGTCGACATCATCACCGAGCTCTTCATCGATGCCGGTGACGTCATCCTGGCTGAGGCTCCCACCTACGTCGGATCGCTATCTATCTTCTCCACCTATCAGGCTGATGTGCAACAGGTACCAATCGATGCCGATGGCGTCATCCCTGAGGCCCTGGAGGAGACGATCGAGAAGCTCGAGCGAGCCGGACGACACATTAAGTTCTATTATTGTTTGCCGAACTTCCATAACCCCGCTGGGGTTACGATCAGCGAGGCTCGTCGTCCTCAGATCGTTGAGATCTGCCGACGCCACCACATCCTCATCGTCGAGGACAACCCCTACGGGCTGCTCGGATTCGAGGGGCAGACCTACACGGCACTGAAGACTCTGGCCCCCGAGGACGTCGTCTATCTCGGCTCCTTCTCCAAGATCTTCGCACCGGGTTACCGCGTCGGCTGGGCGGTGGCGCCACCTGCGGTGCGCGAGAAGATGAAGCTCGCCTCTGAGGCCGCCATTCTGTGCCCGTCCTCCGTGGGCCAGTACTCCATCTCCATGTACCTGGAGCAGTTCGACTGGAAGACCCAGATCGAGGACTTCCGCACCATGTACAAGGGGCGCAGAGACGCCATGATCGCGGCGCTGGAGGAGTACCTGCCCAACTGCCGGTGGAACGTGCCCGCAGGGGGGTTCTACGTGTGGCTGAACCTCCCCGACGGAGTCGACGCCAAGGAGATGCTGCCACGCGCCGTGACCAACCTCGTCGCCTATGTCTCCGGCACAGCCTTCTACGCCGGCGGACGTGCTGGGCGCGATCACCTGCGCCTGTCCTTCTGCTACCCAGAGCCTGCTGACATCCACGAAGGCGTGCGCCGGCTCTCCGAGGTTGTTTCACGTGATCTGGAGATCCTGGAGCTCTTCGGCCCCATTCCCGACCGGCCCTCCGCGGGAATCAGTGCACCTGCGCCTGACCAGATCTGAGGAGAATCATGAACGACACTATCGCCACTGAGCCCTTGCGCATCGCCATTCTTGCCGGTGGCCTCAGCCACGAACGAGACATCTCCCTGCGCTCCGGACACAGGGTCGCCCAGGTGCTCAAGCACGCCGGGCACTCCGTCATCGTCCTGGACATCGATGCTCGCACCATCGGCGCCTTACGCGCTTTCAGCCCCGATGTGGTTTGGCCGCTCGCCCACGGTGGCCACGGCGAGGACGGCGGTCTGCAGAATGTCCTCATCGCACTGGAGCTGCCGTATGTGGGGACGCATTCTGATGGATGCCAGCGGTCCTCCTTCAAGCCGACCGCTAAGGCCACTGTCAGAGCAGGAGGGGTGCTCACTCCCGACTCAGTCACACTTCCACGTGCGTACTTCAGCCAGTTCGGCGCGCAGGAGGTGCTGGGAGTGGTGGCCGAGCATCTGAGCCTTCCGGTGGTGGTCAAGCCCAACCAGGGAGGATCGGGGCTCGGTGTCTCCTATGCCTCCACCGCAGACGAGCTGCGCTCTGCCATGGTGGCCTGCTTCTCCTATGACGATCGGGCCCTGATCGAGTCCTACGTCACCGGCACCGAGGTAGCGGTCTCCGTGGTGAACACGGGCAACGGACCGCGTGCTCTGCCGCCTGTGGAGGTCGTCTCCGAAGGACAGTACGACTTTGACGCCCGATACAACCCCGGCCGCTCTGAGTACTTTGTCCCAGCGCGTTTGGACGATGCTCTCATCCAGCGAGTCCAGGAGACCGCACTGACGGTTCACGACACTCTGGGCCTCGGGAACATCTCTCGCACTGACCTCATTCTTGACGATGAGGGCACGCCATGGTTCATCGACGTCAACGTCGTTCCTGGGATGACGGAGAACTCCCTGCTGCCGATCGCCGCCGAATCGGAGGGAGAGTTGACGAGCCTCTATGACGCACTCGTGAGGAATCCCCTCGTGCACCCTTGAGGTTTCACGTGAAACACAAGCCCCCTCGCGGCGTTGCCGCGAGGGGGCTTCTTGCTGCGGGGATGCCCGCCGGTCGCATGGACACTCACTGAGCGCGACCGCCGCCGCACTCACTCGGTTTCACGTGAAACCTCGGACGTCCACATGCTTGAGGTCGACGGCGTTTCACGTGAAACACCCGATCTCTCGTGCAGGCGACTTCCCTCGCGTTCACATGAAGCATCGTCTCTGATATCGAGCGTTGTGCCGGACTACAACTCACGTTTCACGTGAAACACACATCTCTTCGCAGCCATGCTACGAGTGCCCTCTTGCCGCGGGGATGTCCACGGATCGCATGGGCAATCTATCGCGCTCACTGGCAGCTTCCCACAGGGTTTCACGTGAAACCTCGAGTGCCCACACGCTCGACGTCGGCAGTGTTTCACGTGGAACATGATGGTCCCGTGATGCACATCGTCGACCCGATGGCCTCGGTTTCACGTGAAACACGGATACGTCAAGATCGATGCCGCAGCTGCCACTGAAGGAGATGTTTCACGTGAAACACACTCCTCCTCGCAGCGATGCCGCAAGGAGGTGTCTTGCCGTGGAGACGTCGACCGATCGCGTGGATACTTCGCCTCGCTACTCACTGCGGCACTCACTCACTCGGTTTCACGTGAAACCTCGGGCATCCGCCCGCTCGAGATCGACGGCACTGTGGGGCAGGGCCCCGGTGGCTTGGGGCATGTGCCCGCACGCGCGAGGTGACAGTGTTTCACGTGAAACATGGAATGCAGTGGCAACACGGGAAGGAGCTCCGCCAAAGGCTTGTCAGCGAGTGCCGGTCCACATGCGTCATGAGCTGTTCCGTGGGAACAGGCACCAGAGGACAACATGGGCCCGACGCTCGCAGCGTCGAGCCCATGTTTCACGTGAAACCGTGCTAGTCCTCGTCCAAGGAGGTTCCTGGTGCCAATGCGCTGATAATGCGAGCCAGGTCCTCCTGGCCGGCGAACTCGATGGTGATGCGTCCCTTCTTGGCACCACGCGTGACCTTGACGCGAGTGTCGAAAGCATCTGACAGTCGATTCGACAGCCCCGGGAGAGGAGTGCTGCGAGCCCGAAGTACCCGGGGCTGACCCTCAGCGACCTCGGGCTCATCCTGAAGCGCGACCAGTTCCTCAGTGGCCCTCACCGACAGGCCTTCTGCAACGACGCGCTGAGCAAGTCTCTCCATCAGCGCCGCATTGGCGAGACCCAGAAGTGCGCGCGCATGTCCGGCGGAGATGACTCCCGCGGCCAACCTCCGCTGAACCAGGGGAGGAAGCTTCATCAGTCGCAACGTATTGGAAATCTGCGAACGGGAGCGAGCGATGCGCTCGGACAACTCGGCGTGGGTGCAATTGAAGTCCTCAAGAAGCTGCTGATAGGCGGCCGCCTCCTCCAGCGGGTTGAGCTGCACGCGGTGAAGGTTCTCCAGCAGTGCGTCCCGGAGCAGATCGACCTCATCGGTGTCACGTACAACCGCGGGGATAGTCTCCAGCCCTGCGTCCTTCGCGGCACGCAGTCGTCGCTCGCCCATGATGAGCTCATAGTGAGTCTCGTCCTCCGGCGACCGGCGGACGACAATCGGCTGAAGCAGACCGACCTCGCGGATGGAGGCCGCCAGCTCGGCGATGTCATCCTCATCGAATACCTGCCGCGGCTGCCGACGATTCGGCTGGATGACATCAACAGGAAGGCTGGCGAAGGTCGCTCCCGGAACGGGAACAAGTCCTTCGTCCTCGGTCTCGGCCTCGGTTTCACGTGAAACATCGTCCACACTCTCAACCGAGGATGACGCACTGACCTGCTTCTGGTCGGTCGGAATCTCAGATACCGACTCGATGGGCGCCTCCGAGCCTGCATCCTCGGCGGGCAGAGCCTCAGCTCTAGTGGCCTCGGCATCCTCAGCGCGTGCGCGGGCGCGACTCGTTGTGGACCGAGGCTTCTCGGAGGAGTTCCTCTTACTCCGTGTTTCACGTGAAACCGAGGCCTTCGACGCGGTCTTGGTCGCACGAGCAGGTTCCTCGGTCTTGGCGGCGCGACGGGGCCTCGTGGTCTTCTCACGCTTGCGCGGTGCCATGAGGGAAGCAGTGAGATCACGTCCCCGACGCTCGCTCTGCTCCTCCGATGCCTCTCCCTCCTGAGAGGCATCCTCCTCAGCACGACTCTCAGGGAAGAACACATCGGAAGGACGTCGAGTAGGGGTTGACGTCTCCTTCTGGGAATCGGGGATCAGCGCCTCCAGGCCTCGACCCAGGCCGCGCCGCTTTTGAGCCATTAGGCATCCTCGCCTTCAGTCATGGAGGCGCCCCGAAGAGCGACCTCGTGAGCCATCTTCTTGTATGCCACTGCGCCCGAGGAGCGCGGGTCCCAATACACCACTGGGGCGCCGAAGGAGGGGGCCTCCGCCACCCTGATGGATCGTGGGACCTTGGTGTCCAACGTGGCGTGCGGGAAGTAGTCGCGCACCTCCGACTCGACCTCGCGGGCCAAAGTGGTGCGACCATCGAACATCGTCAACACGATCATCGACACTGCCAATTCGGGGTTGTGGATCCGCGCGATGCGATCGATCGAACGGGTCAGGAGAGCCAGCCCCTCCAGTGCGTAGTACTCAGCCTGCATGGGGATAAGAACCTCGGCAGCAGCAACGAAGGCATTGATCGTCATAATGCCCAGGCTGGGAGGGCAGTCGATGATGATGTAGTCCAGTCGCTCCATGCCCTCAGTCTCGCGATAGGCGAGATAGTCGTTGAGGGCGTAGCGGAGCCGAGACTCGCGCTGCGGAGTCTCGATCAGCTCGATCTCCACCGCCGCCACGTCGATCGTGGCCGGGACGCACAGCAGAGTGCTACTGAATCTGGTGGGGGTGACGACGTCCTTGATGGCAAGATCGTCAACCAGCACATCGTAGATCGAGGCGCAGTCCTCACCATGCTCCACCCCTAGTGCAGTCGACGCATTTCCCTGGGAGTCGGCGTCGATGAGCAGCACGTTCAAACCGCCCTCGGCCAGGGCCGCGGCCAGATTGACGGCGGTGGAGGTTTTACCGACACCACCCTTCTGGTTGGCGACGGCGACAATGCGCGTGCGCCCGGGACGTGGATGACCCTCCTCCGCCACCGCATCAAGAGCGATGTGATCGGCTTGGAGCTGATCGAAAATAGACGATCCAGACAACGCTGCTCCTCCTGAAACGACTACCCGACTGCTGAAGCCAGTTTGACACTCAGCAGTCTACGCGAGCCCAGCGACCTCTACCTGGTGGCTCCGATGCGCGCCTCATGCCTTCTTCGGCCGGCGAACCTCAACCACTCGGGTGACATCATCATCTGATGTGACAACCTCATGAATAACGGCTTTTGATAACTTAGCCTTTTTAATCACGTACACGGCGTCCTCAACCTCCGCCTCAGCCTTGGCACCCTTGAGTGCCAGCAGAGCGCCCCCGGGCCGCAACAGCCCCGAGGTCAAACGCACCAGCTTGGACAGGTTGGCCACCGCCCGGGCGGTCACCGCGTCATAGCGATCCTTGATCTCCTCGGCACGAGCCCGACGGATGGACACATTGTCCAGATCGAGCTCGGCGACGACGTCGCTCAGCCACTGCGCGCGGCGCTCCATCGTCTCAATGAGGGTGATGTCGAGATCCGGCCGCAGCAGTGCGACCACGACTCCTGGAAAGCCGGCCCCGGATCCCACATCGGCCACGCTCCCCCGAGAGGGGAGGAAGGGAACCACCGCCGCGGAGTTGACGATATGCCGACTCCACAGGCGAGGCAGCTCGCGCGGCCCCACCAGTCCGCGCAGCTCGCCCTCCCGGGCGAGCATGTCTGCGAAGTGCTCGGCGCCGGCGAAGGCAAGTCCGAAGAGCTCGCGCATCTCCTCGGTGGGCTCCTCCACCTGGATCTCGGTCATGCTCAGTCCTGCTCGGCCTCATCATCCACTGCTGCGGACTCCTCATCCTGAGCTGGCAGCACCACCACGTAGCGGTGCGGCTCACCGCCCTCGGACTCCGAGTAGAGGCCGGCAGCCGCGACGACGTCGTGGCACACCTTGCGCTCGAAGGGGTTCATCGGCGTCAGTGACACCGCCTCGCCGGTGGCAAGCACCTTGGTGACCGCCTCCTGAGCCACCTCGGTCAACTCGATGCGCCGGGCGGCGCGGTAGCCATTGATGTCGAGCATGAGGCGGGAGCGGTTGCCCGTACGGGCCTGAACCGCCAGGCGCGTCAGCTCCTGAACGGCCTCCAGGACCTCGCCGTCGGCGCCGACCAGATCGGCGAGCTCGCGCTCATCGCCCTCCTCCGAGGCCAGGATGGCGATGGAGGCCCGGCCGTGATCGACGTCGATATCGATATCGCCGCCCAGGTCGGCGATGTCCAGGAGCTCCTCGAGGTAGTCGGCGCCGATCTCACCCTCCTCCTCCAGGCGCGAGACACTGCTGTCGGAACCGGTGTTCTCAGTCATGTGCTGATCCGTATCTACTCGCGGGTTGTCAAACTAAGAGTGGGGACTGCTCAGCGCTGCTTGCGCTTCTTGGCCTGCTTCTTGCGCTTGGCAGCGGCCTGCTGGCGGGCGCGGGCCCGCCTCTCGTAACGGCGGCGCGCGATCTCCTCATCGGTGAGCCCATGCGCCGAGGAGGCTTCACCGCCCTCATCGACCTCGTCGGGATCGGGGGTCTGATCCACGGACTCCCCACCGCGCGCCTCGCCGGCCACCTGGGAGCCGTGCTTCTTCTGCCGATTCTTGCGCACCGGCTGGACGCGCTGGCCGCCGGTGCGCCCCTCGGCCTCGGCCTTGGCCGCGGCGGCGGCCCGCTCCTCCTCCTCAAGGGAGGGCAGGCCCTTGCGCGCCCGCTTGGCGTTGATGCGGGCGCGGTACTTCTTCTCCGCATCAGATCCGGGGGCCGGCATGTTGCGAATGGTGAAGTACTGCTGCCCCAGGGTCCACGCATTGGAGGTCAGCCAGTAGACGAGCACGCCGATCTGGAAGTAGACGCCGGAGAAGGCGAAGACGATGGGCATGACCGTGATCATCATGCGCTGGGAGCGCATCATGGGGTTGTCGGAGTTCTTGACGGACTCCGGCATGTTCTTCATGCTCAGCTGGGCCATGGTGTACCACTGCGTCGCCGACATGATGATGATCATGATCACCGTCACGATCTTGACCTGGAGATCGGAGCTTCCCAGGAAGGAGTCGGACAGGTGGGCGCCCAGGAACGTGGAGGCCTGGACATCAGCGGCGAGTTTCGCGGTCAGCGGGCCGATCGAGTCACCGCCCGGGTAGGTCCCGTTGGCCACGTTGGGTAGGCTGGACAGCACCCGGAGGAGCGCGAAAAATACCGGCATCTGCACGAGGATCGGCAGGCAGGAGGACAGAGGGTTGGTCCCGTGCTTGCGGTAGAGCGCCATCATCTCCTCCTGCTGGCGCCGCTGCGACTCGGGATCCTTCTTGCCCTTGTACTTGGCCTGCAGGGCCTGGAACTCGGGCTGCATGAGCTGCATGCCGCGCGAGGCCCGGATCTGGCGGACGACCAGGGGGATGATGAGGATGCGCACCACGATCGTCAGCCCGATGATCGACAGCACCCAGGCCACGCCGGGTCCATCGGGCATGCCCAGGAAGACCAGTGCCTTGTGGATGTAGACCATGACCCAGGCGACAGCCACCTTGAGGGGCCACAGCATGCTGTCCATCTGTACTCCTTGTGAGAGATCGTGCGGGCCCCAGCCACCGCTGAGGCTCCGGCCCGGCATCACTCGTGCATGAACCGGGGAACGTCGTGGGGATAGTGATAGCGCCACCTGCCCTCATCGGGCACGTGGTCGACGCCGCCGGGCGTCAGGGGATTGCAGCGCAGGATGCGCCAGACGGACAGGATCATGCCCTTGACCACGCCGTGCCGCTCCACGGCCTGGACGGCGTAGGCGGAGCAGCTCGGGTAGTAGCGGCAGCTCGGGGGTAATGCCGGGGAGATCCAGTGCTGGTAGAGCCGCACCGGGGCCAGCACCACGCGTGCCGCCAGCCGCCCCGCCCTCGTCCTGGTCATCTGCGCCGTCCTTGAGCTGCCAGGCGCCGGCAGCGGTCCAGGAGCCGATCGATGTCCCGGGCCAGATCGGCGCTCGATGCGCCGTCGGCCCCGGCCAGACCGCGGATGACCAGGCGTGAGCCGGGCTGGAGGCCATCCAGGCGCTCGGCCATGATGGCCCGCACCCGCCGCTTGATCCGGTTGCGGTGCGTGGCCAGAGGGACCTGCTTCTTGGGGACGACGACGCCGACGAGGGCCGGGGCATGATCCCCGGACTCGCCGGCGCGGTAGTGAAGGACCAGCCTGCGGCTGCCGCTGCGGGCACCAGTGCGCACTGCGGAGGAGAAGTCATCACCCCGCAGTAATCGGTGCGCCGCGTCGAGCACCTCAGGCGGCGAGACGCGCGCGGCCCTTGCGGCGGCGCGAGGCCAGAACAGCCCGGCCGGCGCGAGTGGACATGCGCTTGCGGAAGCCGTGCACCTTGGCACGACGACGGTTGTTGGGCTGGTAGGTCCGCTTGCTCACGGCTGTACTCCTGCTTGAGGTGATCGGAACAGCGCATCGCGAGGGTCGCGGCGCTGTCGCTCGTGCGGATGCCCCATGGACCGAGGCCTGAGTCCGCGCGAACGTCCGCACCACAATACGTTTCGCCCTCCCGCAGGGTCAAACGGATGTGACGGACGCCGGATGAGGCGCCAACCACGTTCAGCCTTCATCCAGGCCAGTTCGGGGTGACAACCAGGATATATCCACTACTGTGGACGCTGGCCGGTCCACACCCCTGTGAATCTGTGGAGCGCTCCGCCATGGCGTCATCGTCAGCACGTGTCATTCATAGTGCGAGACCGGCTGTCATCGCCGACTGTGGACAACGCTCCCGAGTGACCCACAGGTGTGGACAACTCTGTGGAGAGACCCCATGATGGATGGCCTGGCCGCCACCGCCCGGCGGCCCTGTCCACATGCTTCACCCACCCCCAGGAGGACGTCGTGCCCGACACCGCCAACACCCGGTGGCTCTCAGCCCTGGAGGTCCTCTCGGCCTCCGGAGAGCTGGGCCAGGGCAAGATGTCCATGATCAGGATGACTCATGTCATCGATGTGGACGGCACCCTGGTCCTCGTCGTCGGCTCCGCCTTCGCCAAGGACATCGTGGAGCAGTCGATGGCCCCGATCCGCTCGGCGGTCTCGCAGGTCTGGGGCACCCCCATGCCCATCGAGGTCACCATCGACACCTCCTCCGAGGCCTCCATGCGCCCGGCGGTCCAGCCTCGGCCCGCAGAGCCCTCGCCCTATGTGAGCCTGCCGGCGCCCGCCCTGGGCACCGCTCCCGACGCCCCGCCGGTGCCCATGTCCCCTCCTATGATCGGCCAGCCCGCATCGCCCATGGCGGCTCCGATCGCCATTCCCACAGGTCCCGCGGTGGGAAGCCCTCCGGCAGCCGGCATGCTCTACGGGCCGGGAAGCCCCGGCCAACCGGGCCAACCCGGTCAGGCGCCCTACTACGTGGCCGCGGCATCCGCTGAGCCTCCCGGGCCCTCCGGGCACCTCGGGCACTCGGCCTCGGGCGGGCGCCCCGCCGCCCCGGGATCCAGCGCTGTCGAGCCGGGCCCCCATCTCCCCTCCCCGGGACTGCTGAGCCCCACCGCGGTCGACGACGCCTCCCAGCTCAACCCGCGCTACACCTTCGACTCCTACGTCACCGGCTCGTCCAACCGCTTCGCCCACGCCACAGCACTGGCGGTGGCCGAGGCTCCGGCCCGCGCCTACAACCCCCTGTTCATCTACGGGGGCTCGGGCCTGGGCAAGACCCACCTGCTGCATGCCATCGGCCACTACGCCCGCACCCTCAACCCCGGGATCCGGGTCAAGTACGTCAACTCCGAGGTCTTCGTCTCCGACTTCATCGCCTGCGTGCGCGACGGCAACCAGGATGACGGTCGCATGGAGGGCTTCAAGCGCCGCTACCGGGAGGTCGACATTCTCCTGGTGGATGACATCCAGTTCCTCCAGGGCAAGGAGTCGACCCTCGAGGAGTTCTTCCACACCTTCAACTCCCTGCACTCCTCGGGCAAGCAGGTGGTCCTGACCTCCGACCAGCCGCCCAAGGCCCTGGGCGGGCTCGACGAGCGCCTGCGCTCGCGCTTCGAGTGGGGGCTTCTGGCCGATGTCCAGCCCCCGGACCTGGAGACCCGCATCGCCATACTCTCGCGCAAGGGCAGCGCCGAGGACCTGGATCTGCCCTTCGACGTCCTGGAGTACATCGCCTCGCGGGTGACCACCAACATCCGCGAGCTGGAGGGCGCGCTCATCCGGGTCACGGCCTTCGCCTCGCTCAACAAGCAGCCCGTGGACCAGACCCTGGCCGAGATGGTCCTCAAGGACATCATCTCCGACCCTGAGGGCCAGGAGATCACCACCTCCCTCATCATGGCCCAGACCGCCGACTACTTCGACATCACCATCGATGACCTGTGCTCGGCCAACCGCTCGCGCACCATGGTCTCGGCCCGGCACATCGCCATGTACCTGTGCCGGGAGCTGACCGACCTGTCCCTGCCCAAGATCGGTCGGGAGTTCGGAGGCCGCGACCACACCACGGTGATGAGCGCGGACAAGAAGATCCGCACCCTCATGGCCGAGCGCCGCTCCACCTTCAACCAGGTCACCGAGCTGACCAGCCGCATCAAGCAGGCGGCGCAGTCGCCCCAGGCCTGACCCGACCGGCCCAGCCGGCCCTGGCCGTCCGCGCGGATCGACCGGCTGTGGAGGTCACTGGGGAGCCTGCGTGGACAGATCCGGGCATGGCTGTGGGAGACAACGAGGCCGCTGTGGAAGCACAGAGTTGTCATTCGATGTCCTCCACCGAAGACCCGATGAGCCAACCGAACCACTCATATGTGATTCCACATGCGGATCGGCTCCACGGCGGCCAAAACCGGGGTTCTCCCCAGGATCCACACGTGCTACTACCTCTACTAACGAAAGACATGCGATTCGATCCGCGCCGCCAACGTGGGGCCCGGCCGCTCAGGCTCGCCGTCAGATTCTTCAAGTTCCACGCGTCGGCTGCCGAGAACGTCTAGACTCCCGCTGACGTGTGCGCGCTCGGGCGAGCGCGCCCGCCCGGACCATCCACCTGCAACGGAGGCACCTATCGTGAAGCTCAGGGTCGATCGCGACATCCTTGCCGAGGCAGTGACCTGGACAGCGCGCTCCGTGCCCGCCCGCCCACCGGTGCCGGTCCTGGCCGGGGTGCGCGTGGAGGCCACCGGCTCCAGCCTCATCCTGTCGTCCTTCGACTATGAGGTCTCAGCCCACTGCGAGGTGGCCGCTGATGTGGAGGATGAGGGCATCGTCCTGGTCTCGGGCCGTCTGCTGGCTGACATCGCCAAGGCGCTTCCCAACAAGCCCGTCGATCTTGAGCTCGAGGGCACCAAGGTGGCGGTGACCTGCGGAGCGGCGCACTTCTCCCTGGCCGCGATGGCCGCCGACGACTACCCCGCCCTGCCGGCCATGCCCGCCGTCGCCGGCACCATCGACGCCCATGACCTGGCGCGCGCCGTGGCCCAGGTCTCCATCGCCGCCTCCCGCGACGAGACGCTGCCCCTGCTGACCAGCGTGCAGATGGAGGTCGAGGGATCCTCCCTGGTGCTCATGGCCACCGACCGCTACCGCCTGGCCATGAGGCAGATGACCTGGTCGCCCGACTCCCCGGAGCTGTCCACCACGGCCCTGCTCAAGGCCCGGACCCTGTCCGACGTCGCCAAGTCCCTGACCTCCTCGGGGGATGTCACCATCGCCCTGAGCGACTCCAGCACCGGCTCGGCGGGCCTCATCGGCTTCGAGGCCGGCGGGAGGCGCACCACCTCCCTGCTGACCGACGGCGACTACCCGCCGGTGCGCCGCCTCTTCCCCGAGAACACGACCATCCACGCCACCGTGGGACGCGAGGAGCTCATCGCGGCGGTCCGACGCGTCAGCCTCGTGGCCGACCGCGCCACCCCCATCCACATGAGCTTCACCCAGGGCAGCCTGGCCCTGGACGCGGGCCAGGGCGACGACGCGCAGGCCTCCGAGCAGCTCGTCGCCCACCTCGATGGTGAGGACATCACCACCGCCTTCAACCCCACCTACCTGCTCGACGGCCTGGGCGCCCTGACCCAGCCCTACGTCACCTTCGACTTCACCCACGCCTCCAAGCCGGCCGTGCTGACCGGAGTGGATGCCATCGGCGGCACCGAGGACGAGAGCTTCCGCTACCTCATCATGCCGATCCGATTCGGGGCCTGATCCCCGCCGGTGTTCGTCTCCGACCTGTCCCTGGACGACTTCCGCTCCTATGAGCGGCTGGTGCTGTCCCTGGAGCCCGGGCCCACGGCCTTCGTGGGCGCCAACGGCCAGGGCAAGACGAACCTGGTCGAGGCCATCGGCTACCTCGCCTCGCTGTCCTCCCACCGAGCAGGGGCGGATACCGCCCTGGTGCGCCGGGCCGCGCCCGGCATGGAGCAGCCGGCCGGATCGGTGCTCAGGGCCAAGGCCGTCCACGGCCAGCGGCCCAGTGTTCTGGAGATCGAGATCATCGCCGGCAAGGCCAATCGGGCGCGCCTGAATCGGGGAAGCTGCCGGCCCCGGGATCTTCTGGGCGTCCTGCGCGCTGTCATCTTCGCCCCCGAGGACCTGGCCCTGGTGCGCGGTGAGCCGGGGCTGCGCCGTCGGCTCCTGGATGATCTGGTCGTCACCCTGCGCCCCAGCCTGGCCGGGGTGCGCGCCGAGCACGACAAGATCCTGGCCCAGCGGGCCAGCCTGCTGAAATCCGCTCGGGCGGCCAGGAGCTCGACCGCCTCCATGCTCGCGACCCTTGAGGTCTGGGATGCCCAGCTGGCGGCGGCGGCCGCTCGGCTCATCGCCGCGCGCATCGAGGTCATCACGCGCCTGCGCCCCTGGGTGGAGGCCGCCTACCATGCGGTGGCCGACGGCCGGGGCCAGGCGCGCATGGCCTACCGCTCCAGCCTGCTCATCACCGAGGGGGCCGCCGAGCCCGATCCCCGCGATGAGGGCGCCTGGTTGGCCGGCGAGGCCGACTTGGGCGAGGCCGCCACCACGGCCGCGCGCCTGGAGGCCGCCATGGCGGGGCTCCACTCCCGCGAGATCGACCGGGGCGCCAACCTGGTGGGCGCCCACCGCGATGACCTCGATCTCTTCATCGGTGATCTGCCTGCCCGCGGCTACGCCTCCCACGGGGAGCAGTGGTCGCTGGCCCTGGCTCTGCGGCTGGGCTCCTACGAGATGCTGCGCCATGACGTGGAGGCCTACGGAGGCGACGGCGAGCCCGTTCTCATCCTCGACGACGTCTTCGCCTCCCTGGATGAGCGGCGTCGTCAGGCACTGGTGACCATGGTGGCCGGGGCTCAGCAGGTCCTGCTGACGGCCGCCGTCGACGAGGACATCCCCGGTGAGCTGACCGGGGCGCGATTCCGGGTGGAGGACGGGGAGGTGAGCCGTGTCTGAGGAGCCCTCCCTGCCCACCCGCGCCCAGGCCGATGCCCTAGCGGGCCGGGCCCTGGCCCGCGCCCAGCGCAGCGCCTGGGAGGCGGGCACCGGGCGGTCACCGGCCCGCCCGAGCGCCGAGGGCCAGGGGCTGGCCCCCTGGGACCAGCGCCGCCAGAGGGCCCGGGCCCTGGGCGAGGATGATCCCGAGGACCGTGGCCCCGGCCTGCCCCCGGGCCGCGATCGACCCGGGCCCACGCGCTTCGATCCGCGCACCGGCTCGCGCGAGCTGGCCCGCATGGTGGACAAGCGCGGATGGGGCGGCAAGCTGGCCATGGCCGCCGTCGTGGCCGGATGGGAGGAGATCGTGGGGCGGCAGGTCGCCGAGCACTGCGCCATCGAGTCCTTCGAGGCCGGGCGCATCACCCTGCGGGCCTCCTCCTCCAGCTGGGCCCAGCAGCTGCGCCTCATGCAGCCGGTTATCGAGGCCCGCGTGGCCCAGGCGCTGCGCTCAGCCCCCGGAGCCCCGGCCGGCAGGGGGCCCGCTCCCATCGAACTGCGGATCCTGGGCCCGGCGGGCCCCACCTGGAAGCGCCGCGGTGTGGGGCTTCGCGGAGCGCGAGGACCCCGGGACACCTATGGATGAGAACGGATGAGATCGGGCCAGAGGATCTTCTGGATGGTTCCTGGGCAATATCAGGGCGATTGGTCGGTGATGCGGCCGTGACTGAGGTGATGACGGGCACTCTCCAGCAGCGCCCGTGAACATCAGGTTCATGCCCCTGTGCGCTAGAATGCGTTGGAACCGCCCATGGTGCGCACAGGACCGCCCTGAGGTACCCACCTACGCGCATGCGGGATCCCAGCCGGGATCGGCGCGTGAAGGGCTCGGACGGAGACATCGGACCACCAGGGTCCTTCCGTGCGCGCAACGATGAGGAGCAACTGACACGTGTCTGAGCAGGACGCCGCTGTGGCCACTGAGCCTGAAGCGACCAAGGAGCCGACCACGCAGGCCCGCGACTACGGGGCCTCGGACATCACCGTCCTGGAGGGGCTCGAGGCCGTGCGCAAGCGGCCCGGCATGTACATCGGGTCCACCGGGGAGCGCGGACTGCACCACCTGGTCTACGAGGTCGTCGACAACTCCGTCGATGAGGCCCTGGCCGGTCACTGCGACCACATCCAGGTCACCCTCCAGGACGACGGCGCCGTGCGCGTGGAGGACAACGGCCGCGGCATCCCCGTCGATGAGCACCCCACGGAGCGCAAGCCCACCGTCGAGGTGGTCATGACCATCCTGCACGCCGGTGGGAAGTTCGGCGGCGGAGGCTACGCCGTCTCCGGCGGACTGCACGGCGTGGGCATCTCCGTGGTCAACGCCCTGTCCACGCGCGTGGACACCGAGATCCGCCGCCAGGGTCACGTGTGGCGCATGTCCTTCGCCGACGGCGGCAAGCCGATCACCGAGCTGGTCAAGGGCGAGGCCACCCAGGCCACCGGCACCACCCAGACCTTCTACCCCGACCCCTCCATCTTCGAGACCGTGGTCTTCGACTACGAGACCCTGCGCCGCCGCTTCCAGCAGATGGCCTTCCTCAACAAGGGCCTGCGCATCACCCTGACCGATGAGCGCGCCGGGGTCCAGGACGCCGGGGATGAGATCACCGGGGATGAGGGCGGCCCGGCCGACGACCCGGTGGTGGGCCACCGCTCGGTGACCTACTGCTACAACCATGGGCTGCGCGACTACGTGGAGTTCCTCAACAAGTCCAAGAAGAGCGAGCTCATCCACGCCGAGATCATCGACTTCGAGGCCGAGCAGGCGCTGGATGAGACCCATGGCATCAGCCTGGAGATCGCCATGCAGTGGACCAGCGCCTACTCCGAGTCCGTGCACACCTACGCCAACACCATCAACACCACCGAGGGCGGAACCCATGAGGAGGGCTTCCGCACGGCCCTGACCACGCTGGTCAACAAGTACGCCCGCGACAAGGGCCTGCTCAAGGACAAGGACGACAACCTCACCGGTGACGACATCCGCGAGGGCCTGACCGCCGTCATCTCCGTCAAGCTCTCCGAGCCGCAGTTCGAGGGCCAGACCAAGACCAAGCTCGGCAACACCGAGGCCCGCACCTTCGTCCAGCAGACCGTCTACGCCCAGCTCGGCGACTGGCTGGACTCCCACCCCGCCGACGCCAAGGCCGTCATCAACAAGGCCACCCAGGCCGCCGCCGCCCGCCTGGCCGCCCGCAAGGCCCGCGAGGCCACGCGGCGCAAGGGCGTCCTGGAGTCGGCCTCCATGCCCGGCAAGCTGCGCGACTGCTCCTCGCGCGTGGCCGAGGACTGCGAGATCTTCATCGTCGAGGGGGACTCCGCCGGCGGCTCCGCCGTGGGCGGGCGGGACCCCGAGCACCAGGCGATCATGCCCATCCGCGGCAAGATCCTCAATGTGGAGAAGGCGCGGCTGGACCGGGCCCTGTCCTCGGACACGATCCGCTCCCTCATCACGGCCTTCGGCACCGGGATCGGCGAGGACTTCGACCTGACCAAGCTGCGCTACGGCAAGATCGTCATCATGGCCGACGCCGATGTCGACGGCCAGCACATCGCCACCCTGCTGCTCACCCTCCTGTTCCGCTACATGCGGCCCCTCATCGAGCACGGGCACACCTACATCGCCATGCCGCCCCTGTACCGCCTGAAGTGGTCGAATGCCGAGCACGAGTTCGCCTACTCCGATGCCGAGCGGGACAAGCTCCTCAAGGCCGGCGCTCAGGCCGGCCGCCGCCTGCCCAAGGAGGGCGGCATCCAGCGCTACAAGGGCCTGGGAGAGATGAACGACCACGAGCTGTGGGAGACCACGATGGACCCCTCCACGCGCATCCTCAAGCAGGTCACCCTCGACGAGGCGGCCGACGCCGACGAGACCTTCGCCATCCTCATGGGCGACGACGTCGAGCAGCGGCGCTCCTTCATCCAGCGCAACGCCTCCGACGTGCGCTTCCTGGATATCTGAGCCACCGCCACCCCACCCCGGGCACCGCCCCCGCAGCTGATAAAGGACCACCGTGAGCGACGAGACCACCATTCCCACCGACGTCCGGGAGCACGACCGGGTCCAGCCGGTCGACATCCAGATGGAGATGCAGCGCTCCTACCTGGACTACGCCATGAGCGTCATCGTGGGGCGCGCCCTGCCGGACGTGCGCGACGGCCTCAAGCCCGTCCACCGCCGCGTCCTGTACGCCATGTACGACGGCGGCTACCGGCCCAATGCCTCCTTCTCCAAGTCCTCCCGCGTCGTCGGCGAGGTCATGGGCAACTACCACCCCCATGGCGACGGGGCCATCTACGACGCCCTGGCCCGCCTGGTCCAGTGGTGGTCCCTGCGCTACCCGCTGGTGGCCGGGCAGGGGAACTTCGGGACCCCCGGCAACCTGGGGCCCGCCGCCGCCCGCTACACCGAGTGCAAGATGGCCCCCCTGGCCATGGAGATGGTCCGGGACATCGACGAGGACAGCGTCGATTTCCAGGACAACTACGACGGGAAGAACCAGGAGCCGGTCATCCTGCCGGCCCGCTTCCCCAACCTCCTGGTCAACGGCTCCGAGGGCATCGCGGTGGGCATGGCCACCCGCATCCCCCCGCACAATCTGCGCGAGGTGGCCGACGGCGTCCAGTGGTACCTGGAGCACCCCGACGCCTCCCGCGAGGAGCTGCTCGAGGCCCTCATCGCCCGCATCCCCGGGCCCGACTTCCCCACCGGCGCCACCATCCTGGGCCGGCGCGGCATCGAGGAGGCCTACCGCACCGGGCGGGGCTCCATCACCCAGCGGGCCGTGGTCAACGTCGAGGAGATCCAGGGGCGCCAGTGCCTGGTGGTCACCGAGTTGCCCTACCAGGTCAACCCCGACAACCTGGCGGACAAGATCGCCCAGCTCGTGCGCGACGGGCAGGTCACCGGCATCGCCGATATCCGCGATGAGACGTCTGGCCGCACCGGCCAGAGGCTGGTCATCGTGCTCAAGCGCGACGCCGTGGCCAAGGTGGTGCTCAACAACCTCTACAAGCGCACTCCCCTCCAGGACAACTTCCCCGCCAATATGCTGGCGCTGGTCGACGGGGTCCCGCGCACGCTGAGCCTGGACGGATTCGTCCGCCACTGGGTGTCCCACCAGATCGACGTCATCGTGCGCCGCTCCCGCTTCCGCCTGCGCAAGGCCGAGGAGCGCCTTCACATCCTCGAGGGCCTGCTCAAGGCCATCGACGCCCTGGATGCGGTGATCGCCCTCATCCGCCGCTCGCCCACCACCGAGGAGGCCCGCACGGGCCTCATGGGCCTGCTCGATGTCGATGAGGCCCAGGCCGAGGCGATCCTCTCCCTCCAGCTGCGGCGACTGGCCGCCCTGGAGAGGTTGAAGATTCAGCAGGAGTCTGAGGAGCTGCGCGAGCGCGTGGCCGACCTGCGCGACATCATCGCCTCCCCGGAGCGCCAGCGCGGCATCGTGTCCACCGAGCTGGGCGAGATCGTTGAGAAGTACGGGGATGAGCGCCGCACCCGGATCGTGCCCTTCGACGGCGAGATGAGCATGGAGGACCTCATCCCCGAGGAGGACGTGGTGGTGACCATCACCCGCTCGGGGTACGCCAAGCGCACCCGCACCGACTCCTACCGCTCCCAGCACCGCGGGGGCAAGGGGATTCGGGGCGCCACGCTGCGCCAGGACGACGTCGTCGACCATTTCTTCGTCACCACCACCCACCGCTGGCTGCTGTTCTTCACCAATCTGGGCCGCGTCTACCGGGCCAAGGGCTATGAGCTGCCCGAGGGCGGCCGCGACTCCAAGGGCCAGCATGTGGCCAATCTGCTGGCCTTCCAGCCCGGCGAGGAGATCGCCCAGGTCATGGAGCTCCAGGACTACGACCAGGCCGACTTCCTCGTGCTGGCCACTCGCCGGGGCCTGGTGAAGAAGACCCGCCTGAGCGAGTACAACTCCAACCGCTCCGGCGGCGTCATCGCCATCAACCTGCGCCAGGACGAGCAGGGGACGAGTGACGAGCTCGTCTCAGCCAGGCTCCTGTCCCGGGGACAGGACCTCCTCCTGGTCTCCCGGCGCGGCCAGTCCCTGCGCATCCACGGCGATGACGAGACCCTGCGGCCCACGGGGCGCGCCACCAGCGGCGTGACCGGCATGCGCTTCAGGGAGGGCGACAGCCTGCTGGCGATGGATGTCATCGACCCGGCATGGGAGAACGCTGACCTCTTCGTCGTCACCGAGGGCGGCTACGCCAAGCGCACCAATGTGGCCGACTACCCCGTCAAGGGCCGCGGTGGCCTGGGGGTCAAGGTTGCCAACCTGGTGGAGTCCCGCGGCGACCTGGTGGGGGCGCTGACCGTGTCGGCCACTGACGAGGTGCTGTGCATCATGGCCTCGGGCAAGGTGGTGCGCTCGGCTGTCGCCGAGGTCTCGCGCACCGGGCGCACCACGCAGGGCGTGACCTTCGCCAAGCCCGATGAGGGTGACCGCATCATCGCCGTGGCCCGCAATGCCGAGCGCGAGCTCGTTGAGGAGGGCGACTCCGAGCCGGCGCCCAGCGCCGACAGCCCCGAGCCCGCAGCCCAGGGGGAGGCTCCCGATGCGTCCTCGAGGGCGGGAGGCGAGGAGCACTCTGACGCGGGCCGGGAGAGTGAGGTAGCGTTGGGCGACGACGAGAGTGAGGTTGAGGCATGAGCCAGCCGTTGTCCATCCCGCCAGGTGGCGGTCAGTCCCCGCAGTCGGGGTCCGCCGATTCCGTCGCGGAGGCGGTCTCCGCTGACAAGGGTAAGGGTGCCAAGAAGAGCAAGAAGACGATCGCCGGACCCCGGCGCGTTCGCCTGGCCCTGACCCGCGTGGACCCGTGGTCGGTGATGAAGGCATCCCTCCTGCTGAGCTTCGCGGCCGGGATCATGATGATCGTGGCCACGGCCTTCGTGTGGTTCATGCTCGACGCCATGCATGTCTTCTCCACCATCAAGGACCTCGTGGGCACGGTGGCCGGAGACGAGTCCAACGCCTTCAAGGCGCTGGTGGCGTATCTGGAGCTGCCGAGGGCCCTGTCCATGGCCACCATCACCGCCGTGGTCAACATGGTGCTCATGACCGCCCTGGCCACGGTGGGCGCATTCCTCTACAACATCACCGCCACGCTGGTCGGTGGGATTCATCTCACGCTGGCAGACGAGTGAGCGATTTGGCGGCCTGAGAGGGCGTGGGATACGCTCTTCCGGTCGCACGGGCCTATAGCTCAGTCGGTTAGAGCGCATCCCTGATAAGGATGAGGTCGCTGGTTCGAGTCCAGCTAGGCCCACTGTCCGCGGTGGCACGATGAGGAGGTTTCATGAGGAGCCGAGCAGTCGTGACAACCGCGGTTTTCTCATTGGCGGCCGCGGCGGCCTATGCCGCGTGGCTGCGCTTTGAGGCGGCCCGCATGCAGCGGGCGGCATGGGCCGAGGTCACCGACCCGGTGGATTGAGGCCAGCATCGGCGAATGCCCAGGGGCCATGGCGCAATTGGTAGCGCACCTGCTTTGCAAGCAGGGGGTTACGGGTTCGAGTCCCGTTGGCTCCACGTATAGTTCAGCGCACTGATCCTGCCGGCCGTGGTGGTGGGCTCCGGCATGTGTCCGCCGTGAACAGTTTTACCTGCTTCCGCTCATGTATCTTCCGCAGTGAATCCGCTCTGACCTGCGCATTTGCGATGGCGACTGATGGCGGCAGGCCTAAAAGTTGTTCGTGGTGGACAACCTGGGGGCGCTGACTGCCGCTGATCCCGGGCTTGTCGGCCAGTACCTCCGGCGAGCGGTGGACCTGGTGGCCAGTGGCGAGGTGGGGATCCACATCGGCGAGCGGGCCCCCATCCAGGACGCACCGCGCGTCATCGCCGCCCTGCGCCAGGGATCGACCATCGGCAAGACCGTACTTGTCCACGAACCGCAGACCTGATCATCACGAGGGCTGCTGACTGGCGACCGTTGTGGAGGGGATTAAACGGGGGCACGCCAGGGCTCCTTCTCAGAGCCCCAGGTCATCGTATGGTTACCTTTTCATACCGTTCGGTTAGCGAGGTTAATGTCCTCCACGACGGTCGTCATGTGGGGCGATCGTGCGGCTTGTGTCGCCGGTATTCCTCATAGGTGTTGGGGCCCGGCTGCTTCTTCAACCACTGCCACTCCTGCAGCACTTGCTCCCGTGACAGCGGCGGACTGGCTGGATCCGCTCGAAAGTCGGTGATGAAATTATTCATGCGCGCCGAGGGGATCTGCGGGAGACGACCACTGGTTTGCATGAGTTCTCGTAGTCGGTCTGCGAGGTCTTGGTAGGTGAACGTCGCGTTCTCCTCCTGCTTCCTTCGCCGCCAGTCATTCAGCCAGTACCACTGTCCGGATTTGTCGCGCAGGTCGGGGCTCTGAGCACGGACAAGCTCCAGGAGGAACGTCTTGGTTGACTTGTCTCCTACGTAGTTCCTGACAATGACCTCGGGTGCGAGGCGATCGCGAGGCTCGCCGGAGGTGCGTGGCAACACAGGCTTACTGGTCTGAACACGGCCGGTGACAAGGTACTCTCGGATGAGTTGCTCCAGTTCGATCTTGCGGCGATTGCCGATCGGAATACCGAGTGTGCGGGCGAATTCTTTCAGTTCAGTGGCGTAGTAGTAGTTGTCATCGAACTCCTGAACGCTCATGTCGGGGCGCAGCGCACTTAACGACTCAGTGCGGTGAGAACTCTTGCTCGACATCAACAGGCCACCTTCAGGTTGTTGTCCACAGTGTTCGCCTCTATGGGACTCACGCTATCAAGTCCTTGATGATCAACGCGACCCAGCGTGGAACGCTGGTCATGATGAGGCACCGTAGCGTTGCCGGGCGGCTTCGCCGCTGGTGCCGATCGCCTCGCCGACCTCGCGCCAGGAGACGCTCTGCTCGCGCGCAGCTCGCACCGCTTCAGCGAGTTCCTTCTCAGCGGTATCACGTCGCCACGCGGCGAGCCTGACCGCCATCGTTGGTGGAAGGGGCGCGTCCTGGTCGCCGGGCATCGGGTCGTAGTTCTCGAAGGCATCAGCGAACTCGTCAGCGCGGGCCTTGAGGTCGTCATGGGGCTCTCTCATGAGGCAGCGGTGGGCCGGTTCTTGGCGTAGAAGTCCGCGAGGCGATGCGTGCCGGTTGTCGGGGCGACGCAGTCGTGGGTCATGTTCCAGACCATGAAGCGGATGATATCAGCGAGGCGCGGGCTGTAGAGACCTGTGATTCGTATGGTGGGAGTCAGCAGCACGCTCGGCACCTTCATCGTCCGTGGACGTCTGCCCGCGCACTGCAATGCCAAATGCGCCAGTTCACGCCAGGTGAAGATCTCTGGCCCGCCAACATCCCAGGAGCCACTCTCGTCGGTGTCCAGATGATCGACGATGAAAGACGCGAGGTCTGAGCCGTGAATGGGATTGACGCGAGTTGTCGGACTGAGCACGGGCACCAGCCCTCGCTTGGCCATATTCATGATCTCCATCATGTCTGAGAAATATGCGGTCGGGTTGATGATCTGGGACGTGATCGTGGACGTGGAGAGCATCTGGGCGAAAGCCGATTTGGCCCGTGTGAGCTCGGCTGGACAGTGATCTCCACCCAGGACGTTGACGTAGGTGAATGATCGGGCGCCGTGGGCAAGCGCGGAGCTCAAGAGGGCGCGATTGGCTTGATTGTCCACCTCCCACGGGTCACTTCCCTGACGCGTCGTGCCCAGTGCGGAGACGATGCGCTCAGTCCCTGCCGCGAGATCGCGAGTGAAGGAGGCATCGGTGACCTCACCCACGACCCATTCGCTGACCATGCCGCGCAGGCCAGGTGAACCCCACGGCCCTTCACCCTCGGCTCGTGCGCGGTGGCGCACGACGGCTCGAACACTGTGACCGCGGCGATGCAGCTCGGCCACGATATACCGGCCCAGGTAGCCGGTCGCACCGGCGACAAGCGTCGTCGACATGAGTCTCCCTCGCCATCACTCTCGTCATCGCCGCATCCGGGACAACATGAGCCTAGCGCGGCCATCACCGCAGCACATCTGAGCCGCGGTCGCGATCAGAGAGCTTCCTGGCTTAGGATCACCTTAGTTCGCAGTTGCCGTCCGGAACGAGAGGAACACATGAGCAACCCTTGGGAGATC
The DNA here is from genome assembly GCF_900637295.1 of Actinomyces slackii. Lineage (NCBI taxonomy): Bacteria > Bacillati > Actinomycetota > Actinomycetes > Actinomycetales > Actinomycetaceae > Actinomyces > Actinomyces slackii. The sequence continues at coordinate 676,117 of NZ_LR134363.1, forward strand.
TACGACGCCCTCATCGACTCCCTGCCGGGCGACGTCCTCGTCACCGCGGTGGGTCAGGGGCCGCGCTGGACGCGGGTGCTCAACTCCGCCGGGTCGGTCGGCTCGGCCTGGACCATGGATGTTCGCAGCCGCCCGCCCCTCAGCCAGGACGACCCCCAGGGCCGACCCCTGCGCGACATCGCCTCCCTGGTCCGCTCCTGGAACCTCGCCGAGGCGAGCATCGGCCAGGCGGCGATCAACTCCTGGTACTCCTCGCCCCAGGCCGCTGAGGACAACGGCTTCATCCCCACCGGGGAGGGCCTGACCTGGCGGCAGGTCTTCGACCCCTACCGGGAGATGATCGCCGGCAAGCGGGTGGCCGTCATCGGGCACTTCCCCTTCGCCCAGGATGCTCTGGCCGGCGCCGGAGAGTACCTCTGCCTGGAGCGCATCCTCCAGGCCGGGGACTACCCGGACACCGCCTGCGAGTACCTGCTGCCCGAGTGCGACGTCGTCTTCATCTCCTCAGCCAGCTTCGTCAACAAGACGGCTCCGCGGCTCATCGCCCTGTCCGAATCGGCCCACTCAGTGCTCGTGGGGCCCTCCACGCCCCTGCACCCCCTGCTCTTCGACGCCGGGGTCGACACCATCACCGGGTACATCGCCGATCCGGCACTGGCGGCACCCGAGGCCTTCACCGAGCTGGTCGCCGACAACACCATCGGCCCGGGCCACCGCGTCCACCAGCACCGGGCCTGAGCCCCCTGAGCACGCCGCTTATCCGGCCCTGGGCAGGGGCCACCGACCCCTCAGCGACGAAGGGCCGCCAGGTCGATCTTGGTCATGCCCATCAGTGCCTGGTACTGCTCGGGGCCGAGGTTGGCCAGCTCGGCCGCCGCAGGGGTGACCTGCCAACTCAGCCCGAAGGCGTCCTGGCACCAGCCGCAGCGCTCAGCCTCGGGAACCGTGGACAGGTGCTCCCAGTAGTAGTCGATGTCCTCCTGGGTGGAGGCGCAGACCATGAGGGATGAGCCCGGGGTGAAGTCGAAGGGGAGCGGGAAGCTGGAGTCCATCGCCGTCAGCCACTGACCGCCCAGCTGGAAGTCGGAGAACAGGACCAGGTCCTCATTGTCCGGGTAGAGCTCGCGCCTTCCCAGGCGCGCCTCGGGGAAGAAGCTCAGGTAGTGGTCAACGGCCTGGCGCGCGCCGCGCGAATCCGGGCCGAAGAGCAGACTGGGCATGAGGAAGGGGCGGGGCTCTCCCTCCGGGTCGGTGAGGATCAGCTGCCAGTTGATCCCGAACCGGTCCTCCACCCATCCGTAGCGCTGGGAGAAGGGGTAGGCGCCCAGCTCCATGCGCACCTCGCCGCCCTCGACCAGCGCGGCCCAGAGCCGATCCACGGCCGCCGGGGCGTCCTCCATGACGGCCGGATCCATGGTGACCATGATGTTGAGGCACGGAGTCGGGCGGAACTCGGCCCCGGCATTGATCAGCCCCAGGTCGAATCCGTCAATGGTCAGCGTGGCCGCCAGGGTCTTGCCGGCCATCGGCCGCTGGAAGTCCAGCAGGCCCTCAGTGGGGTAGGTCGAGCGGTGCGTGACCTCAGAGTGCTTGCCGATGGCCGCGAAGGCCTCGGTGTAGAAGGCGATGGCCTCATCGGCCGTGCCCTGCATCCAGAAGTGCGGAATGATGAGTTGCATGCGCATGACGCTAGCGCATCACTCTGAGCGCCCGGCTCTCCTGGCCGGGCGCGCCTCGTCCTCAGACCTGCTCAGACCTGGACGCGGTCGGGGTGGGAGCCGGTGCGCTCACCGCGGTCCAGCGCATCCAGGGCAGCCATCTGCTCGGCGCTCAACTCGAAGCCGAGAACCTCGGCATTGCAGGACATGCGCTCACGATGGGTGGACTTGGGGATGACGACCAGCCCGTGCTGCAGGTGCCAGCGGATGATCACCTGGGCGGGGCTGACCCCCATCTGCTCAGCCATCTCGACGACGTCGGGCACCTCCAGCATCCGGCCCCGGCCCAGCGGTGACCAGGACTCCGTGACGATCCCCAGCTCGGCATGCAGCTCCCGAAGCTCGGACTGGATCAGTCGGGGGTGGAGCTCGATCTGGTTGACCGCGGGTGTCACGCCCGTTGCCTCGATGATCCTGCGCAGGTGCTCGGGCTGGTGGTTGGACACCCCGATGGCGCGCACGCGCCCGGACTCCAGGATCTCGATCATGGTGGACCAGGTCTCCGCCAGGTCGATGCCGGGTGAGTCCGCCAGGGGCCAGTGCACGAGGAAGAGGTCCAGGACATCCAGGCCCAGGGCCCGCATCGACTCGTCGAAGGAGCGCAGGGCGTCATCGCGCCGGTGGTTGGGGTTGTTGAGCTTGGAGGTGATGAACAGGTCGTCGCGCGCCAGGCCGCAGGTGGCGATCGCCCGGCCGACCCCGGCCTCGTTGCCGTACATCTGCGCGGTGTCGATATGGCGGTAGCCCACGCTCAAGGCGGTGGTCACGGCCTCCTGGGCCTGGTCGTCAGGGATCTTGTAGGTGCCGAATCCGAGCTGAGGGATGCTCAGCTGGGCACCGCCGGTGCCGTTGGTCAGAGCGATGACGGGTGCGGGCGAGGCGTCCATGCCCCCAGGCTAGTGGGCAGACGACGACGGCGTCCCGTCGTGGAGTGGGACGCCGTCGTGATCAGCGCTGGTGCTCAGGCCTCCGGGGCCGGGGCCGGAGCGGGAGCCGGGGCCTCCTGGACCGGCGTGAAGCCGTACTCGGCGTCATCGGCCGAGTCGGCCCAGTACTCCTCGGCCCACGGGTCCTCCACGGGCTGGCTGCGGCGCCAGGCGACATAGGCCGCACCAGCAGCCACGCCGGCCACGGCGAGCCAGCCCAGGGTCTTGAGCACGCGGTGCTTCTTCTTCTTCACGGGAACCTCCAATGCGGCGGACTTTGCGGCGACGGCGACGCGCTGGGCGCGCTCCGTCAGGGGACCGTCAGTGTGAGCGGCGGCCTGTGCGGCGATGGCAGCGCGCTGGGCGCGGGGGATGTAGTCCTCCACCACGCGGGTGCGGGCCTCCTCAACCACCGGCTCCAGGCGCACCTGGGCGTCCCTGGCGGCACGGGTGACCTCCTGCTGGGCGCGCGCCACGCGGGGCGCGGCCCAGATGGCGGCGCGCTCGGCCTGATCGGCCAGGGACTCGGCGAGGGAGACGGCTCCTTGGCGGAACTGGTTGCCGTGGATCTTGTCAAGGGTCTTGCTGCAGATCATGGGTGTCTCCCTGGTCAGGACGGTCATGTGTGACGCGCACTATCGTCGCACTGTTGGAGCAATGCACACACAATGAGAACAAGCGTTTTGCCTGGGGTGAACAGTGTCGCACTCCCCGCCAGGCCCGTGCCTCAGCGTCCCTGACATGCGACCATGACACCCATGGAAGCGACACTTCACACCACCCTGGGCGACATCCGTCTGGAGCTGTACCCCGAGCAGGCCCCCGAGACCGTCTCCAACTTCGTGGGCCTCGCCACCGGCGAGAAGGCATGGACCGACCCGCGCAGTGGAGAGGAGTCCCATGAGCCCCTCTACGACAATGTCATCTTCCACCGGGTCATCCCCGGATTCATGATCCAGGGCGGCGACCCCCTGGGCACCGGCACCGGGGGCCCCGGCTACGTCTTCGACGACGAGATCGACCCCTCGCTGAGCTTCGCCGCCCCCTACGTCCTGGCCATGGCCAACGCCGGGCGGCGACTGGGCAAGGGGACCAACGGCTCCCAGTTCTTCATCACCACCGCCCCCACCGAGTGGCTTCAGGGCAAGCACACGATCTTCGGCGCGGTCACCGATGCGGGCTCCCGGCAGGTCGTCGACGCGATCTCCGCGGTGGCCACCGACCCCCGCGACCGCCCCCTGGAGGACGTCGTCATCACCTCGGTGACCGTCTCCCAGTGATGCGGCTCACTGAGCCGTGCGATTCCCCCGTTGCGACGCCGTCGAGCCCTTGGGCCCGGCGGCGTCGCGCATGAGCAAGACCCCGATGAGGAGGGCCTGATGACCCAGTCATTGCCGGATGCGCCGACCTGCCCCCGCCACCCCGGCACCGTCGCCTATGTCAGCTGCCAGCGCTGCGACAGGCCCGTGTGCCCCGCCTGCCAGGTTCCCAGCGCGGTGGGCGTGCACTGCGTGGACTGCGCCCGCGCGGCCTCATCGAGGCGCCGCGGTGCGCGCACGGTCCTGGGGGCCACGCCGGGGCAGGGCTCCCTGGTCTCCACCACGCTCATCGGCCTGTGCCTGGTGACCTACGGCGCCCAGTTCGTCATCCCGAGCCTGACCACGCAGCTGGGCTTCGCCCCGGTGGTGGCCGTCGTCGAGCCCTGGCGCTTCCTGACCACCGCCTTCCTGCACGGCGGGATCATGCACCTGGCCTTCAACATGTGGGCCCTGTGGGTGCTGGGCGGGAGCCTGGAGCCCCTGCTGGGGCGGTGGCGCTTCACCTCCCTCTACCTGCTGTCGGCCCTGGGCGGCTCGACGGCGATCTACTGGCTGGCCTCGCCGGGCACCGATGCCTGGTGGACGGTGACCGTGGGGGCCTCCGGTGCCGTCTTCGGCCTGTTCGCCACCATGTTCATCATTCAGCGGCGATTCGGCCGGGACACCTCGCAGATCGTGGTGCTGCTGGTCATCAATGCCGCGATCTCCGTGATGGGAGCCAATATCTCGTGGCAGGGGCACCTGGGCGGGCTCCTGGCCGGAGGCGCCCTGGCCGCGGTCTTCGCCTGGGCCCCCCGTGGGCGGCGCACCCAGGTGGGCCTGGCCGGGACGGTGGGCCTGGCCGTGGCGCTGGTGGGGCTGATCGCCCTGCGGGCCGCCCTGGTGTGACGTGCGTGCCCGGCGCGTCCGGGTGAGCCTTGTGCTGCGGAGGCGGTAGAGGGCGGTAGAGCGTGTCCTGCGCGGGCATCGTGCGGCGTGTCGGCTTGGCGAATGACATGGATGTTGTTCATCCACATCTGTGGACACACCTGTGGACATACATCGGTGTAGTTTTCCACATTCGTCTCCACACCTGGGGATGAGGAGGGTGGCTTCCTGGGGACTCTGGTCTCCACGGATCCACAGGTGACTGGGGGCAGAGGGCCGCTGATCGGGTGATGACCGGGAGGAGCGCATGACGAACGGCCCCCGGAGCGGATGTCCGGGGGCCGTTTCGCGTCAGGCGCGCCGCTGGGGCGCGGCGGGCGGGTGCGGGCTACTTCCAGCGCAGCAGGCCCAGGAAGCCGACCATCATGATGATGAAGCCCACGTAGAGATTGCCGTTGATCAGCCAGTCCGTGGCGTGGTTCTCCACGAAGTAGGGGATCGGGTAGCGGCCCTGGAAGAGGTAGGTGATGACCACCCACAGCAGGCCGATGACCATGAGGGTGACCATGGAGGGCGCGTACCAGCGAGGCGAGGCGGTGTCCTTGATCTTCTTGGGCGCGCGCGAGACGCGGTTGGCCGCGGCGCGCGACTCCTCACGGGCCTTGGCCGCCTTGGCGGGATTGCCCGAGCGCTCGGGGCGGGGAGTCCTCTTCTTCTTCGAGTCCTTCCCAGAGTCCTTGCTGGAGTCCTTACCGGACGTCTTGCTCAGGGCCACGTAGGTCTCCTCACTGGCGATCGGTTGTCCAACAGACACCCCTCCAGTTCATGCCAACGGTGTCCAGCAGCAAGCCTAGAGCAAACTTTGGGGCTTCCTGGGTGTTGGTACTGTGATCCGTCCACCACCGACCATCAGCGGGGTGCGGTTGCCCGCGCCCGTAGACTGGTCGGCGATCAGCAGTATCCGCAACAGTGAAGAGGTGTCATGGCAGGCAACAGCCCCGTGCGGCACCGCGCCCGTGCTCGGCGCGCCAGCCGCGCCGTGCGCGTCGTCAACGGCATCCTGACCGGTGTGGGCGAGCTGCTCATCACCGCAGGTCTGGTCATCGCGCTCTTCCTGGTCTGGCAGTTGTGGTGGACGGGCATCGACGCCAACGCGTCGGCGGCAACCGTGGCCACCAGCTTCCAGCAGACACAGGTCGAGTCCCCCCAGGTCGAGGGCACCCGTCGCACTGACGCCCCCCCGGTGATGGACCCGGTGGGCTACGGGGAGACCATCGGCATGCTGGTCGTGCCCAAGTGGTACGGCGTGACCAACAACAACATGCCCATCCTCGAGGGCACCGGGCACGATGTCCTGGACCAGGCGGCCGCCGGTCATTACACGGAGACCCAGCAACTCGGCGAGAACGGCAACTTCGCCGTGGCCGCCCACCGGCGCACCTACGGCAACTCGTTCCGCCGCATCGACATGCTCCAGGAGGGCGACGAGATCATCGTCTCGACGGCCTCCACCTGGTACGTGTACACCGTCACCAGCCACGAGATCGTCACCCCCGACCAGGTCGAGGTCCTGGCCCCGGTGCCCGGGCAGCCCGACGCCGCCCCCACCAAGCCGATGATCACCCTGACCACCTGCCACGGCATCACCACCGGCGAATGGGGCAATGACCACCGGTGGATCGTCCACGCAGAGCTCTCCTACTGGATGGAGCGCTCCGAGGGGCGCCCCGCATCCGTTCTCAACGACCCGGAGGTGAACTGATGTACGGGTGGATCTGGCGGCACCTTCCCGGTCCCACCTGGCTGCGGGCCATTGAGGCGCTCCTGCTCATCGCCGGAGCCGTCTACCTCCTCATGGAGGTGGTCTTCCCCTGGGCCAATGAGACCTGGGACCTGTCCGGCAACGCCGACGTCGGCTGAGCCCCGTCCCGCAGGCGGCCCCACAACCCCATGAGGCGCGCACGGGCGCACGACTGACCCCGGGCGAGCGCCCGCCGACGCCTGGCGAGAGGCCTCTGGTCGGCGGGCGCGGGCCGGCGCCGATCAGTTGTTCGGGCCGCTGGAGACCGTCAGGCGCACCTTGGAGCCGGGAGCCACCTGGGAGCCCGCTCCCGGGCTGGAGCTGATGACGTTGCCCTCAGGAACCGAGTCCGAGGGCACCTGGTCGCCCTCCGACTCGACCTCGAGCCCCGCGGACTGCAGGGCGGCGACAGCATCCGACAGGGACTTGCCCGTGACATCGGGGACGGTGACCTGCGCCTGCTGCGACGCCGATGCGCCGCCCGAGGGCTGAGGCGTGGGAGAGGCCGTGGCCTTGGAGCCCGAGGAGATGACGATATCGACCTCGCTGCCCTGGTCGACCTGGCCGCCCTTGTTGGGGCTGTGCCGGGCGACCTGGCCCTCGGGGTAGTCGGAGGACTCCTCGTAGGTCACGTTGCCCACGCTCAGTCCCGCGTCGGAGAGCGCCTGGCGGGCCTCCTCCTGGGTCATGCCCAGCAGGTCGGGCACCGTGGTCTCACCGGTGGACAGCACCAGGGAGACTGATGAGCCGCGCTGCACCGGGCCCTTGGAGGGGTCGGTGCGGATGACGTGGTCCTTGGGGACCGTGGGATGGTCCTCGCTGGTGGAGTTGCCCACCGTCAGGCCGGCATCCTCCAGGATCTGGCGGGCCTCGGTCTGACTCTTGCCGGCCACGTCCGGAATGTCGTTGATCATCGCCGAGCCGCCGGAGAAGGTGACCGTCACCGTGGAGCCCGCCGGTACCTTGGAGTTCGCGGCGGGATTCGACTCCACCGCATGGTCGATGGCGACCTCGTCATTGGCGACGTCGGTCTCCGCCCGGGCGTAGACCAGGCCCAGGTCCTCAATGGCCTTCTTCGCCTCGGCCTCGGACATGTTCTTGACGTCGGGGATCACCACGGCCGCCGCCGAGGGGGTGGGAGTGGGGGCGGGGCTGCCGCCCAGGGCGCCGGCCGTCCACATGCCCGCCAGGGCCGCGGCGCCGATGAGCAGGATCGCCGCCAGCACCCACAGCCAGGTGCGCTTCTTGGGCGGCTCCTCCTCCTCACTCGCCGCGGCGGCCTCAGCCGGCTGCGCCGCAGTGGCCGCCGCCGCCGGGGCGATGACGGAGGTCGCCTCATTCCAGGAGTCCGCAGCAGGCGCTGCCACCGCCATGCCGCGCGCGGCGGCCATGAGCTCGGTGCGCATGTGGGAGGCATCCTGATAGCGATCGTCCCTGTTCTTGGCCAGGGACTTGAGGATCACCCGGTCCAGTGACTCGGGCACATCCGCGGCCAGGGCCGAGGGGCGCTTGGGGATCTCGCGCACATGCTGGTAGGCGATCGCCACCGCCGAGTCCCCCTGGAAGGGAGGCTGGCCGGTGAGGAGCTCGTAGAGCAGGCAGCCCGTGGAGTACAGGTCGGAGCGGGCGTCGACGTTCTCCCCGCGCGCCTGCTCCGGGGACAGGTACTGGGCCGTGCCCACCACGGTGTGGGTCTGGGTGACCGTGGATGCCGAGTCCTCGATGGCGCGGGCGATGCCGAAGTCCATGACCTTCACCGCGCCGGTGGAGGTCAGCATGATGTTCCCGGGCTTGATGTCGCGGTGAACGATCCCGGCGCGGTGGGAGTACTCCAGGGCGTCGAGCACGCCCGAGACGATCTCGACGGCCTCGGCGATGGGGACGGCCTCCCCCTCGCTGAGCAGCTCGCGCACCGAGTGGCCCTCGACGTACTCCATGACGATGTAGGGCACCAGGCGATGGGCGCCCGAGGGCTGGGCCAGCTCCTCCTCGCCGGAGTCGTAGACGGCCACGACGGCGGGGTGATTGAGGGCCGCGGCCGACTGGGCCTCCCGGCGGAAGCGGGCCTGGAAGGTGGGGTCTCCGGCGATGTCGGAGCGCAGCAGCTTGATCGCCACCCAGCGCGAGAGCCGTGTGTCGTATCCGAGGTGCACCTCGGCCATGCCGCCTCGCCCGATCAGGTCGCGGATCTCGTAGCGGCCCGCGAGGACCTGGGGGAACTGACCGGTCACGGTACCTCCTTGACAAGGATCTCGACCATTGAGGTCATGGTCGGGTGCACTGGGTCAAGCGTACCCAGGCCCGCCAGGACCGCGATCACAGCCAGATTCAACGAGAAGAACCTCATGGAGGGCAGGCGCATCCCCATGAAGCTGCGCCCGGAGGCGTGCCGGGGGGCGCCGGAGAGAGGATCGGAGCCGGCCGCCTCCTGGGAGGCCGTTCCCTGGCGCGGGGTGGGGCTCTGCCCCTCCCCGGACGCTCCAGCCGGAGCACCGCTCGACATCGCCTCGCCAATGCCCGAGCGCTCGGCGGCGGCCCGCTCAGCGCCGGCCAGCTCCACCACCCGGTGACGAGGCGGCGCGGCCGGAGGGGCCACCGGCCGCGGTCCCGCGGGTGCGGACGCAGACGCGGCCGCATGCCGGCCCGGCCTGCCGGTGGCGGCCCACTGCGGCTCGGCCGGGTCCCAGTCCTTGGGCAGGTTGACCACCAGGCGATCCAGGGCGCGCGCCACATCCCGCGCCGTGGGCGGGCGGTCCGCGGGCTTCTTGGCCAGCAGGCGCATCACCATGTCACTGACCGCGGGGGGGATGGAGGCGGGCAGGGCGGGGACATCGTCGTTGACATGGGCGAAGGCGATATCCACCTGGGTGGCGCCGGAGAAGGGCCGCGATCCCACCAGCGCCTCATAGGCGATGATGCCCAGGCCGTACAGGTCCCCGGCGGGCGTGGCCATATTCCCCATGGCCTGCTCGGGGGCCAGGTACTGGGCCGTGCCCATGACCATGCCCGAGGCCGTCAGGGGCCGCTGGTTCAGGCCCGTGGAGATGCCGAAGTCCGTGAGCTTGGCCAGGCCCTCGCGGTTGATGAGGATATTGGAGGGCTTGACATCGCGGTGGACGACGCCGGAGTCGTGGACCACCTGGAGGGCGCGGGCCACCTGGGCCAGGATCGGCAGGATCTCAGCGGGGGTCAGCGTCCCCTTCTCCTCGATGATCTCCGACAGCGCCCGGCCCTGGACCAGCTCCATGACGATCCACCCCGTTCCGCCCTTCTCCCCAGAGTCGAGGGTGACTGCCAGGTTGGGGTGGCGCAGGCCCCGGGAGTTGGCGGCCTCGGCTCGCAGCCGCGACAGGAAGATCTCATCACCGGCCAGCTCGGGGCGCAGGATCTTCACCGCGACATTGCGCCCCGAGCGCAGGTCGCGGGAGCGCCACACCTCACCCATGCCGCCCAGGGCGATGCGCTCGACCAGCTCGTAGCGCCCCTGGATCTCCAGTCCGGCTGCCGGCTTCACTGGTCCACCGCCGCGTCAATGACCTTGGAGGCGATGGGGCCGGCCAGGGAGCCGCCGGTGGCCGTGTCCTCAGTCTGGGCCCCGCCGTCCAGGACGACGGCGACCGCGACGTCGGGCTTGTCGATATCCGTGCCCGCGAAGCCGATGAACCACGTGGTGGGGCCGCCCTCCTCCGAGCCGGTCTCCGAGGTGCCGGTCTTGCCGGCCACCGTGACCCCGGCGACGTGGGCGGTGCGCCCGGTGCCGTCCTGGACGGTCTCGATCATCAGATCGGTCAGGGAGTCGGCGGTGGCCTTGTCGATCGGCTTGCGGGCCCGCTTGGGCGAGGTGGTCTGGACCACGTTGAGATCGGGGTCCAGGGTGCGGGCGATCAGGTGAGGGGTCATCTGGTCGCCGTCGTTGGCCACGGTGGAGGCCACCATCGCCATCATGAGGGGCGTGGCCTGCACCGAGGCCTGGCCAATGCCCGCCATGGCGGTCTGGGCCTGGGTCTCATTGGTCGGGTAGACCGAGGGCGTGACCTTCAGGGGGATGGACAGCTCGGAGTCGAAGCCCCAGGCGGCGGCCTCCTGGGCCAGGGCCTTGTCCCCCAGGTCGATGGCCAGCTGGGCGAAGGGCGTGTTGCAGGACTCCTTGAAGGCGTGGGAGAAGGTCACCGTGCCGTCGCCGCAGGACTCGCCGGCGTAGTTGCTCAGCGCGTGCTCCGTGCCCGGGAGGGTCAGGGTGTCCGGGGCGGCGACCTCGGTCTCGGGGGTGACCATCCCGGCGCGCATGGCGGCCGCGGTGGTGATCACCTTGAAGGTCGAGCCGGGCGGGTAGCGGTTGCCGCCGATCGCCCGGTTGACCAGGGGGCTGCTCGCGTCCTGGCTCAGAGAGTCCCAGGCGCTGGAGGCCGCGGCATTGTCATGGCTGGCCAGGGTGTTGGGATCGTAGGAGGGGGTGGAGACCATGGCCAGAATGGCGCCGGTGGACGGGTTCATGACCACCACGGAGCCCTCGCGCCCGTCCAGGGCGTCATAGGCGACCTGCTGAACCTCGGGGTCGATGGTCAACTCCAGGGAGCCCCCGCGCTGAGAGCCCCCGGTGATGAGGGACTTGACCCGCGAGGAGAACAAGGAGGGGTCATCGCCGTTGAGCACCGAGTTGCCGGCCTTCTCCATGGCCGTCATCGAGGCGAAGGCGGTGGAGAAGTAGCCGGTGATCGGGGCGTAGGCCGCCCCGCCGGGGTATTGGCGCTGGTAGGCGTAGTTGTCATCGGACTCGACGGTCTCGGCGATGACCAGGTCCCCGGCCAGGATCGCGCCGCGGTCGGTGCCGAACTCGGCGTAGACCGTGCGGATGTTGCGCGAGTCCGAGGTCAGGGTCCCCAGGGGGGAGGCGGCCTCCCACAGCGAGGGGCGCGCCAGCCCCTGCACCGAGGTCAGGGACAGGGCCAGGGACAGGAAGAGCGCCAAGATGAGGACGGTGACCTGCCGGATCTGACGGTTCATGCGTGCTCCTCCCCTTGCGGCCGGATGACGGTGGGCCCCTGATTCTGCCGCTCGGGCGGGGCGGGCGCCGGCGGGGCCTGGACTGCCGGCGGCTGAGGCGCCTCAGGCCCGGGCATCGCGGGGACCACCCCTGTGGGCTGGGCGTCCTGGGGATGCCCGGGCATCGGGGCGGCGGGAGCCTGATGGCCGCGCAACCGGGGCCGCTGGGCCTGGACGCCGGGAGCCGGGGCCCCATGCCCCGAGCCCTGGGCGCCGGTGGGCCACGGCGAGGGCGCCGGGTTGTCGGGGTCGTCCGAGCCGCCCGAGCCGCCCGAGCCGCCCGGGTCCTCATGCGGGTCGACCTCGGCGTCGTCGGCCCAGGACTGATCCTCCTCGGCGGACTGGACCTGCTCGCGCAGGGAGGTGGGGAGCTCGGCGGTGTCGATGATGCGGGGAGCCTGGGGGGCCGGGCGCCGAGCGGCGTCGGACAGGCGCATCAGCAGGGCCAGGATGATCCAGTTGGAGATCAGCGAGGATCCCCCGTAGGCGAGGAAGGGCATGGTCAGACCCGTCAGCGGGATGAGGCGGGTCACGCCCCCCACCACCACGAAGACCTGCAGGGCGATGGCGAAGGACAGGCCCGTGGCCAGGAGCTTGCCGAAGCCGTCGCGCAGGCTCATCGCCGTGCGCAGGCCCCGCTGGATGAGGATGAGGTAGAGCATGAGGATGGCCAGTGAGCCGGTCAGCCCGAGCTCCTCACCCAGGGAGGCGATGATGAAGTCGGAGTTCGCGAAGGTCACCAGGGTCGGGTAGCCCTTCCCCCAGCCCGTGCCCATCAGGCCTCCGGAGGCCAGCCCGAACATGCCGGTCACCAGCTGCCAGGAGCCGCCTGCGGCGTCGTAGACCTCCGGGTCCATGGCGTGAAGCCAGCCGTTGATCCGCTGCTGGACGTGGCTGAGGTTGGTGGCGGCGAACCAGGCGGCAGGCAGGAACAGGGCCCCGCCGATCAGCAGCCAGGAGGGCCGGTCCGTGGCCACGTAGAGCACCACGACGAACAGCCCGAAGATCAGCACCGAGGATCCCAGGTCCCGCTGAAGGACCAGCACCAGGATGCTCACGCCCCACACCACCAGCAGGGGCACCAGGTGGCGGGCGCGCGGCAGGTTCATCCACAGCACGCGCCGGCCCGCCAGGGCCAGGTTGTCGCGGTTGGCCACCAGGAAGGAGGCGAAGAACACCGCCAGCAGCACCTTGGACAGCTCGGCGGGCTGGAAGCTCATCGGGCCCACCACGATCCAGATCCTGGCGCCGTTGATCTCCCGGCCGATGAAGGGCAGGAAGGGCAGGACCAGGAAGCCCAGGCCCGTCCACATCGCCCAGGTGTCCCAGCGCCGCAGACGGCGATGATCGCGCAGCAGCAGGACCGCGCAGAACAGGATGACGCCCAGGATCGTCCACACCAGCTGCTTGTTGCCCACGTAGTACTGCATCTGATCGCTGGCCAGATAGGACTGGTCCAGCCTCTGGATCATGGCCAGGCCGATGCCGTTGAGGGCCACCGCCGTGGGCAGGATGACCGGATCGGCCCAGGGCGCCGTGTAGCGCACCCACAGGTGGACCAGCAGGGCGATGGCGGCCAGGGAGCCTCCCAGCACCGCGATCTGGGCCGGAGAGGAGCCGGTGCGGTTCAGCGCGGTCAGCAGGAAGCCGCCCAGACCGATGATCAGGGCGATGCCCAGCAGCGCCGCCTCGGCCCAGCGGCCCGAGCTGCGGGGCATTGGGCGTATCGTGGCCACGCCCGCGGGGCCGGAAGCAGGGAGGGAGCTCATCTCAGGGTCCCTGGGTCGTGGAGGCCGAGGGCTTCGGCGAGGCCGAGCCCGCGCTGGGCGAGCCGGTGGCCGTGGGGCTGGCGGATGAGCTGGGCGAGGCCCCCGGCGAGGCACTGCCCGACGGCGGGGCGCTGGGCGAGCCGCTGGGCGAGGGCGGTGCCTCGGGCTCGGCGCGAGCGGTCACCGTGCTCTCGACGTACTTGCGGGCCGCCTCCAGGGAGTTGTAGTGAACCCCCTCCTCCAGTCGGCTCTGCATGGGCTGGTCGAGATCCTTGACGGCCGGCTTGTCATAGACCTGGACCACATGGCTGAGCTTGACGGGGCCCAGGGACTGGGGAATGCCCCGGTAGATCGCCACCTGGCCGTTGTGGGAGGCGACGTAGTAGTTGGTCTGGGTCCACGAGTAGAACAGGGCGCCGGCGCCCACCAGGGCGACCAGCAGCAGCACGAAGCCGAACACGGCGCGCTTGCGGTTCTTGCGGCGCGCCGTGGCCTGGGCCTGCGCCTCCGCGGCGATGGCCTCATCGACCTCCGAGCGCGGGGACTCGCCCTTGTCGTCCAGGGTGGCCATGAGGGCGGCGGCCTTGGCCGCCGGGGTGGAGGGCTGGCTCTCCTCATCAGCGCTCCGCGCCGCGCTGCGCTGCTGGGAGCGGGCGGCCGCGGCGGCGCGCTCGCGGGCCAGGCGCTCGGTGGCGGCCGAGCCCACGACCTGCGGGTCGGTGCCGGTCTCGGGGTCGTCACTGACGACGTCGAAGACCACCGCGGTGACATTGTCCGGCCCGCCTGCGCGCAGAGCCAGGTCGATGAGCTGGTCGGCCGCCTGCCCGGGGTCGGGGACCGTGGCCAGGACCTCGCCGATGGTCTCGGCGGTCACCGGGCCGCTCAGGCCGTCGGAGCACAGCAGCCAGCGGTCGCCGGGCACGGCCTCGCGGATGGACTCATCGAGCTGGACATCGCCCTCGGCGTCGCCCAGGACTCTCAGCAGAACGGAGCGCTGGGGGTGCTGGCGGGCCTGGTCGCGGGTCAGGCGCCCGGTCTCCACCAGGTACTCCACGAAGGTGTGGTCGGTGGTGACCTGGGTGAGCGTGCCATCGCGCAGCATGTAGGCGCGCGAGTCCCCCACATGCACCATGGCCAGCTTGTTGCCGCTGCGCATGACCGCGATGCAGGTCGTGCCCAGGCCCGCGAGCTCGGGGTCCTGGGCGGACAGGGACACGAGCTCGCCGTGGGCCGCCTGAACCGCCTCTCGCATGAGTCCGAGCAGCTCACCGGCCTGGTGGGAGTCGGCGTCCAGGGGCATGAGGTGCTCGACGGCGACCGCCGAGGCGATGTCGCCCCCGGCGGGCCCGCCCATGCCGTCGCACAGGATGCACAGGTGGGGGCCCGCATAGCCGGCGTCCTGATTGGATTGGCGCACGAGGCCGACGTCAGAACGGGCGGCGAAGCGCAGGGAGATGGTCATGAGCGCAGCTCCAGCGTCGTCTGGCCGATGCGGACAGGAATGTTCATGGGAAGCTCAACAGCGCCGTGAACCGGCCTGCCGTCCATGGTGGTGCCGTTGGTGGACCCCAGGTCCTCCAGCCACCAGGCGCCATCCTTGGGGAAGACCCGGGCATGCCGGGAGGAGGCGTAGGAGTCGTCCAGCACCAGGGTGCATGACGGGGATCGGCCGATGATGATCGAGGACGGGCTCAGCGGCACCGTCGACCCGGCCAGGGGGCCCTCGGTGATGACCAGGCGGGAGGCCGAGCGGCGGCGGCCGCGCGGGGCCTCGGCTGAGGGCTGCTGGCCCGAGCGGCGCCGGGGCGCCGAGGAGGATACCTCGGCGACATCGCGGCGCAGAGTGCGCGCCACGAGGAACAGGAAGACCCACAGCAGGACGAGATAGCCCAGCCGCAGGATGGTGAAGGCGAGCTCGCTCACCCGTTGGCCCCGACGGACTGCGTGCCATCCCAGAACATGATCTGGGTGCGGCCGATGGTCAGGGTGTTGCCGTCGACCAGAGTGACGGCGTCGACCCTCTGGCCCTCGACGAAGGTGCCGTTGGTCGATCCCATATCGGTGGCGATGGTGTTGCCCTGGGCCAGGCGGATCTCCAGGTGGCGCCGGGAGACCCCGGAGTCGTCCACGATGATGTCCGCCTCGGAGCCGCGGCCGATGACGGTGACCGGGCCGGTCAGCAGGTAGCGCTGGCCGTTGATGTCGACGATCGGGTGGGCGGGGGAGGCGCTGGCCGCGGCGGCGGGGGCCGCTGAGCCCCGGCGGGTGGAGGACTCGATCTCCACGGCCTGGGCGCCGGGAGCCTCGTTGACGATGAAGGAGACCTCTACCGGACCGACGAAGGAGTAGCCCTGCTCCGCCGCATAGGTGGTGGCCACCTCCTCCATCTGCCGGATCATCTCGTCCTGGCCCCAGGTGGTGATGCGCTCGATGTTGGCGGGGGCCAGGTGGATGCGGAAGATATTGGGAACCACGGAGCGGTCGCGCGCGAAGGACGCAGCGCGCTTGTCCATGGTCTCACGGAGCTTCGAGGCGATCTCGATGGGCTCGACGTCGTCAGAGAACCGCGACATGGCGCGATTCGTGACGTTCTCGACGCCCTTCTCGAACTTGTCCAAGAATCCCATGGACAGTACCTCCTCCAACGTTGCGGTGGCGGCCCACCGGGCCGGGAGATAGGACTGCCCCGTCTCCCCGGGCCTGCGCTCAGGCCACGACCAAGCCCATCGTAACCGTATCGGGGCCGTTGCTGGGAAGTGAGGGTAGTGGTGTCCGTGGAATCGGCCGTGAGCGGTCTCACGGCGCCGCGACATGAAACGGATTGGACGGGGGAGCTCTCGGGAGGCTAATGTCATCCTCGCTTCGCGCGAGTGGCGGAATTGGTAGACGCGCACGGTTCAGGTCCGTGTGATCTAACGATCATGGGGGTTCGAGTCCCCCCTCGCGCACCGGCGACAAGGCCCGGGCCAAACGGTCCGGGCCTTGTGCTGTCTGTGCTGCCTTCCGGTACCACTGCCGATACCACTGCCGGCCGCCCGGGTCACTGGCGATACGTTGACGCCACGGCACGCCCGCGACGCCGTCGGCGCGCATCAGCGCGGCGGCGCCCTGTCAGCAGCAGCCGGTGGAGATCGACTCCTCGGCCAGGCGCGAGCGCGCCCGCCAGAACTCCCGCGAGCTCATGGGCGCGCAGCCCGGATGCTCGAGGGCATGCCGGGCCAGGTAGCGCTCGTAGGCGGACTCCCCGGTCATGTCCCGCCACAGGCTCCGCATCCGTGCCACCGCCGCCCGCATCCCGCCGCCTGTCGCGGCCGGGGAGCGGGACCCCGCCGCCAGGTGCTGCGCGTCTCGTGAGCGTCCCATGGGCGAGGCGCGCCCCGTCCTGGCCGTCCTGACCGTCCTGGACATCAGTGACCCGCGTGACTCTGGCGACTGGGGATGAGGGCCGGATCCCCCACCTGCTCGTACTCGGCCACCACCTTGCGGGCCAGGGGCGAGGCCACCATGGTCTCGGGAGCGAAGAAGTTCGACTCCTGGTAGGGGTCCTCCGAGGTCGAGGCGTCCCCGGTGCGCAGCACCGAGACCACCCGGATGATGGCGCAGACCATGGTGAAGGCCACCATGAGCAGGAAGACGATCGAGAGCGTGCCCTGGATGAAGGTGTTGCGCACAATCGCCTCCTGGACGGCGATCTCCTCGGGGTTGCTCAGCGTGGGCAGCAGGGCCCGGGCGTCGCGCCACTGCTGCCAGTAGCCGATGCGCGGGTCGGTGGAGAAGATCTTCTGCCAGGAGGCGGTGAAGGTCACCACCGTGTCGAAGACCAGGGGCACCAGCGGGATCCACACCCACTTGAGATATCCCTTGCGCACCACCATGACCGTGACCACCAGCAGGGCCACCGCGGCGATGAGCTGATTGGCGATGCCGAACAGCGGGTAGAGGGTCTGGATGCCGCCGCGCGGATCCGTGACGCCCATGAGAAGGAGGGAGCCCCAGGCGGCCACCACCGCCGCCGTCGTCCCCCAGGCGCCCACCCTCCAGGAGGGGTCGCGGAAGCGCGGGAAGGCGTTGCCCAGGGCGTCGGAGAGCTGGAAGCGGGCCACGCGGGTCACGGCGTCGACCGCCGAGAGGATGAACAGCGCCTCGAACATGATGGCGAAGTGGTACCAGAAGCCCATCATGGCCCTGCCCCCGCCGATCTGGTGGAGGATATGAGCCATGCCCACGCTCAGGGTGGGGGCGCCGCCGGTGCGCGAGACCACCGAAGGCTCCCCGACGTCGTCGGCCAGCTGGTGGAGGGCCTGCTCCCCGGTATAGGTGGTGGGGTTGCCGGCCTTGTCCCAGGACTCCCAGATCGGGTCCAGGGAGTTGCCGTGGGCGTCGGTCACCTCCAGCTTGCCAACCGCCGCATCAGCGATCTCCTCGGGCGAGGAGGCAGACGCCACCACCTCCGGCCCGGCCAGCTCCCCCAGGGTGGCGCTGGAGGTGTTCATGGCGAAGTACACCCCCGGGCTCAGGCTCACCGCGGCCGCCAGGGCCATGACCGCCACGAAGGACTCCATGAGCATGCCGGCGTAGCCGATCATCCGGGCCTGGGACTCCTTCTCGATCATCTTGGGGCTCGTGCCCGAGGAGACCATGGAGTGCATGCCGGACAGGGCCCCGCAGGCGATGGTGATGAACAGGAAGGGGAAGAGCGTGCCGGCGAAGACCGGGCCCTCGGTGTTGGAGGCGAACTCCGAGACGGCGGCCACCTCCACCAGGGGGCGCACGATGATGATGCCGGCGGCCAGGACCAGGATCGTGCCCACCTTCATGAAGGTCGACAGGTAGTCGCGAGGCGTCAGCAGCACCCAGACCGGAAGGACCGCCGCCAGGAAGCCGTAGATGATCATCGCCCACACCAGGGCCGTGGGGGACAGGTGCAGGTGCTCGCCGAAGGAGGACTCGGCCACCCAGCGCCCGCCGATGATGACGGCGATCAGCACGATGAATCCGGCCACCGAGACCTGGGTGATCCGGCCGGGCTGGACATAGCGCAGCCACAGGCCCATGCCCACGGCGATCGGGATGGTGCAGCCCACCGAGAACACGCCCCACGGCGACTCGGCCAGGGCGTTGACGCAGACCATCGCCAGGACGGCCAGGACGATCATGAGCATGACGAACACGACGATGGTCGCCACCGTCCCGCCGACCCTGCCGATCTCATCAGTGGCCATCTGTCCCAGGGAGCGGCCGCCGCGGCGCATGGAGAAGAACAGGACGAGCATGTCCTGGACCGCCCCGGCCACGAGCACGCCCAGGATGATCCACAGGGTGCCGGGCAGGTAGCCCATCTGCGCGGCCAGGACCGGGCCCACCAGGGGGCCGGCGCCGGCGATCGCCGCGAAGTGGTGGCCGTAGAGGACCACGCGGTGAGTGGGGTCGAAGTCGCGGCCGTTGTTGATGCGCTCGGCCGGAGTGGCGTTGGTGTCATCGGGGCGCATGATGCGGCGCTGGATGTACAGCGCGTAGAAGCGGTAGCCGATGGCGTAGGTGCACACGGCGGTGACCACGAACCAGATCGTGTTGACCTGCTCCCCGCGCCAGACGGCCAGCATCCACCAGCCCAGCACCCCCAGGGCGGTGATCACCGCCCATGCGGCGATTTTCTTCGGCGTCCAGGAGTTGTCAGGGCGGATCCCCACTGGCACCCCCTGTTTGTTGCGGATGATCCGCGCCTCTTCCTCGGCGGTGTATTCGGGCAGTTCTGTGTGCGTGGGCATGGGGACCGTCCTCGGCGTTGAGAGACGGGTCGGGTGGATAACCCGGCCCGATTGCCCCACTAGACTAGACCCGCGCGCCTCCGTGGGTAAGGACCCCGGGGCGGATCCTGGGCGCCTGTCGTCCTTAGGCGGCTATCAGGCTATCGGCCCTCGCGCGCGCCCCGGCGGGGCCGGGGCCCGGTGGGGCGCGCCATGAGCGCCGCCGCCTCCTGGGCGTAGGGGAAGCTCCCGGGACGGTAGTTGCAGGAGGCGTCCTCGGCGTGCAGGTCGCCAGTCATGTTGTAGGCCCGGGCACGGCTGCCCCCGCAGACGGACCTGTACTCGCAGGCCCCGCAGCGCCCCTTGAGCAGCTCGGGGTCGCGCACCCCGGTGAAGACCTCGGAGCTGCGGTAGATCTGGGTCAGGGAGGAGTCGCGCACATTCCCGGCGCTCTTCTCCAGGAAGCCCGAGGGCGTGACCTCCCCGGTGTGGGAGACGAACACGAAGCCGCTGCCGGAGCTGACGGTGATCGGCAGCCGACGACGGCGCTGCCCGGCATCCAGCCCGAGCTCGGCGATGCGCCCCCGCAGCTCGCGGTACAGCGGGCCGTAGCCCATGACGCGCATCATCTCCTCGCCGACGATGCCGCGCTCGGCGAGCACCTGGCGCTGCAAGCACACCCGCCTGAAGTGGTGGCCCTCCGTGGTGCGCACCGGGACGGTCTCGCCCATGTCGTAGAAGGCGCCCAGGACGTCCTCGACCTCGTCGGCGTCCAGGGCCCCCAGATCCACGCCGCGCCCGGTGGGCACCAGGAGGAATCCCGACCAGGTCATGGCCCCGTGCTCGCGCACGAGGGCGGCGATATCCGGCAGCTCGTGGACATTGTGGCGGGCCACCACCGAGTTGATCTGGACGCGCATGCCCAGCTCGCGGGCCGCCCGCCAGCCGGCGATCGTGCGGTCGAAGGTCCGCTCCAGCCCGCGGAAGGCGTCATGGGTGGCGGCCGTGGCGCCGTCGATGGACAGGGAGATGACATTGACCCCCGCCTCCTGGAGCTCGGCCAGGGCCTCCTTGGTGAGCCTGTCCGTTCCCGAGGGCGACAGAGCCACATGCAGCCCCAGGCCCGTGCCGTAGGCGGCCAGCTCGGCCAGGTCGGGGCGCTCGAAGCAGTCGCCCCCGGTGATGATGAAGATGACCGCGGGCTGGCCGAAGGAGGCGGCCTCATCCATGAGCGACTTGGCCTCCTCCAAGGACAGCTCGGCGGGACTGCGCAGGGGAACGGCCTCGGCCCGGCAGTGGCGGCAGGCCAGGGCGCAGGCGCGGGTCGCCTCCCAGGTCACCAGCATCGGGCGCTGGGCGGGGTCGTGGCGCTGCATCCGCACCGGTCGGGCGGGGCGGGCAGCGGGCGCTTGGGCAGGGCCGGCCCCCGGTGATGCGGGCTGCGCGGTGGTCACGATGACCATGCTAAAGGGCCATCACCGGGAGAGTCCGGACGGCCGCCCCGCCACGATGCGGCGCAGGGCTCAGGCTCGCCCCTGCGCCAGGGACTCCGGGGTGATGACCGGCAGGACCGACCAGGGGAAGTTGATCCACTTGTCGGTCTCCCGCCAGCAGTAGTCGGGCGTGAACACCGAGCGGGGCTTGCGGTAGATGACGGCGCTGCGGGCCTCGACATGCACCGTCTGGCCGCCCAGGTCCAGGCCCTCGTGGGCGAGCAGCTCCATGACCATCCGCAGGGTCTTGCCGGAGTCGGCGACGTCGTCGACCACCAGGACCTTCTTGCCGGGAAGCTCCGAGGCGTCCATGAGCGGCGGCAGGATGACCGGCTCCTCCAGGGTCTGGCCCACGCCGGTGTAGAACTCCACGTTCATGGCGCCCATGGCCTTGATGCCGATCGCGTAGCCGAGGGCGCCGGCGGGGATGAGGCCGCCGCGGGCGATGGCGATGATGAGATCGGGCATCCAGCCCGAGGCGACGATCTGGGCGGCCAGCTCGCGCTCAGCCCGCCCGAAGAGCTCCCAGGTGAGGTTCTCGCGCTCGGGATCGGCCGCGGTGGCGGCACCATCATCGAAGGGGGTCGTGGTGTGGGGCGTGCTGGGGGCGCTGGCGGCGTCGGCGGTGCTCACCCGTGACATGCTAGCCGCCCGATGGAGGATGGCGCCGCCGTCGACCGGCGGGGCGGCCCTGACTAGCATGACGGCATGCTCATTGCCTTCTCCGTCTCCCCGGTGACATCCCAGACCCCCGACGGATCGCTGAGCGAGGCCGTGGCGCGCGCCGTGAGAGTGGTGCGCGACTCCGGGCTGCCCAGCCAGACCACCGCCATGTTCACCACCATCGAGGGTGAGTGGGACGAGTGCATGGCCGTGGTCAAGGACGCCTGCCAGGCCGTGGCCGAGGTCAGCCCGCGTGTCTCCCTGGTCCTCAAGGCGGATATCCGCCCCGGCTGGAGCGGCCAGATGGAGGCCAAGGTCCAGCGCGTCGAGGACCACCTGCGCCAGGGCTGAGCAGGCGCCTGAGACGACTCAGCCCAGCAGCGCCAGGACCGCGGCGGCACTGCGCGCAGCCGCCACCTCGGCGCCGATGTGGAAGTCCTGCCCCGCCTCGGGCCCGCACAGGTCGGAGACTCCGCGCACCGAGATGAAGGGCAGGCCCGCGCTCGCGGCCACCTGCGCCAGGGCGGTGGACTCCATATCCGTGCTGACCGCCTCGGGGAAGGCCCGGCGGATATCAGCGACCGTGGCCGCCGTGACGAAGGAGTTTCCCGCCAGCATCTGCCCGGTGCGCAGGGAGGCCGCATGGGTGTCCAGGGCCGGGCCCGCCAGGGCGAGTCGCTCCAGCAGGCCCGCGTCGGCCTCGAAGGCCACGGGCTGCCCCGGGATCTGCCCGCGCGCGTAGCCGAAGGCCGTGGCATCGGCGTCGGCATAGGCCAGGTGGGTCGAGGCGCACACATCGCCGACCTCCACCTGGCGACCCAGCCCCCCGGCCGTTCCCGCCGAGACGACGGCCCCCGGGGTCACCCGCCCCAGCGTCCCGGCCAGGGCGCTGGCCGCGGCCACCAGTCCGATCCCACTGCGGATGAGGATCAGCTCGCGCCCGCCCAGATCCAGGCTCCAGGCCCGAGCACCCGGCAGGTCCAGGTCGCCGTCGCGCCGGGGCAGCGCCTCCAGGAAGGGGGCCGCCTCCACGTCCATGGCGACCGAGACGATGACAGGTGAGGAGGTCGATAGCATCCGGCTCACCGCTCCTTCTCATCGGTCCTCGCGCGGCGAGACCAGCTATTCAGTGCTCTTGTCACGCGTTGCGCATCCTCGGGCCTGGGCTCGCCCTGGATCGGTTCGCTCAGACCGATGATCACCGCTTCGACCACGTGACGCAGGAGCACGCGCGGGTCGCTGTCGTCGGCGCCCTGGCAGGCGTGATCACTCTCCGAGGCGATGGAGTCGAGGAAGAAGGCTGCCAGCACATCCGCCAGGGTCTCGGGCGAGACCCTGGGGTGACGCCCCATCCGGGCGAGCGCGTCCTGCACGGTCCCCGCCACCAGCGAGGAGAACTGCTCGCGGCGCGCCACCGGGATCTCCTCAGCCTCGGGGCTGCGCATGCGATAGAGCCGATACTCGGTGGTCAGGATGTACATGGTGCGGCCCTCGGGCCGGATGGCGTCGAGCACCTCCATGAGCGTGTCCACGCTGGGAGGGCCCTCGATGGCCTCCACCGCCTCGCGCAACTGGTGGGCCAGGAACTCGGCCCGTGCCACGATCGCCTCGCGCAGGACCTCCTCGACCGAGGAGTAGTTCGAGTAGAAGGCGCCTCGTGTAAAGCCCGCCTTCTTGACGATGTCGTCGATCCGAGTGCTGGCGATGCCCTTGGACGCGACGACGTCGGCCGCGGCCTCGACCAGCCGGGCGCGCGTGTTCTCCCGCTTGCGCAGGCTGCGCTCGCGGCTCCGGCCGGCGGCGCGGGCGCGTGTGGGGGAGGCGGTGGAAGGGCACATGAGGCCTCCAAGGGTACGCCGGTGCACGGGTCTGGACGACTGAGCAGTGACAGGGAGCACAGGGTCGCACGTTTCGATACGTTACCGTACTGAATACACTCACGTACTGAAATTGATCCCGACGGAAAGCGCTGCTCATGTCCTCCCTCCTTCACCGGCTCGGCCGCTGGTGCGCCGGTCATGCCGGACGCGTACTGGCCGCCTGGTTCCTGCTCATCGCCCTGCTCGGCGGTGCCGTCAGTGCTGTGGGCATGCACCTCTCGGACTCCTTCGCCATCTCCGGCACCGAGTCCATGGATGGCTTGGAGGTGCTCGAGGAGCGCCTTCCCCAGGCGGCCGGCACCAGTGAGCAGGTCTTGTTCACCGCCTCCGACGGCCAGATCGAGAACCACCGCGAAGCCATCGAGGGCTTCGTGCAGCAGGTCAGCGGGCTCGACGGCGTGGCCCTGGTCTCCAGTCCCTTCGGCGATCAGGACACCGGTGCCCCCTCCACCGTCTCCCGGGATGGCGCGCACGTCCTGGTTCAGATCCAGGCCGATTCCTCAGTGGGCTCGATCACCTCAGGCACTACCGACCGAGCGACCGAGCTCTCCCGCGATCTGGAGGACCTGGCCCAGGACGCCCAGGAGACCGACCCCGCACTGAGAGTCCAACTCGGCGGCAACATCGGCCAGAACGTGGGTATCGGCATCTCGGCGACCGAGCTCATTGGCGTCGTCATCGCAGCGGTGGTCCTATTCATCACCTTCGGGTCCTTCCTGGCCGCCGGTGCCCCCATCCTGGCCGCCCTCATCGGAGTGGGCAGCGGCATGCTCGGCATCTTGCTGACGGCCGCAGTCGTCGACATCAACTCCACCACCCCGGTCCTGGCTGTGATGATCGGCCTGGCTGTCGGCATCGACTACGCCCTGTTCATCCTCTCCCGCGCCCGGGAGTACCTGGCCGAGGGCATTGCCCCCATCGAGGCGGCCGGGCGCGCGACCGCCACCTCCGGCAGCGCCGTCGTCTTCGCCGGGATCACAGTCATCGTGGCCCTATGCGGCCTGAGCGTGGCCCGTATTGGCTTCCTGACCACCATGGGCCTGGCCTCGGTCGCAGTCGTGGCCGTCTCGGTGCTTGTTGCACTCACCGTCGTGCCCGCCCTCATCGGGCTCATCGGCACGCGCCTCATGCCCCGGTTACCACGGTCTTCACGCCGTGACGCACGCGCCCGCCGCGGCAGGTCCAGCGGCCCCGCTGCCCGCTGGGTTCGCGTCGCCACCCGCCGCCCCTGGCTGACCATCAGCGCCGTCGTCGTGCTCCTGGGCCTGTGCGCCGTGCCCATCACCGGCCTGCGCCTGGCCCTGACCGACAACGGCTTCGAGGCCGAGGGCACCCAGCGGCGCCAGACCTACGACGCCATCTCCGAGGCCTACGGGGAGGGTTACAACTCGCCCATCATCGTCATCGCTGACATCACCAACACCTCCGACCCCCGGAAAGCCGTCGATGAGCTCGCCCAGGAGGTCTCCTCCCTCGATGGCGTGGAGGAGGTCGCGCTGGCGACCCCCAATGAGGACGGCACCCTCGCCTTCATCCAGATCCGCCCCGAGAAGTCCCAGGCGGACCCCGGCACCATGGACCTGGTGCGCGAGATCCGCGATCGCGCCGGGGACTATGAGAGGGCCCACGGGGTCACCGACATCATGGTCACCGGTCAGACAGCCGTGGCCATCGACGTGGCCGAGTCCCTCAACGCCTCTCTTCTGCCCTTCGGCATCGTCGTGGTGGGCCTGTCCCTCTTCCTGCTCATGATCGTCTTCCGCTCCGTGGCCGTCCCTGTGACCGCCACCCTGGGATACCTCCTGTCCCTGGCAGCCGGCATGGGGGCAGTAGGAGCCGTCTTCGGCTGGGGCTGGGCGGCCGACCTGCTGGCCGTGACCAGGGTCGGCGCTGTCATCTCCTTCCTGCCCGTCATCGTGATGGGCGTGCTCTTCGGCCTGGCCATGGACTATGAGGTCTTCCTCGTCTCACGTATGCGCGAGGAGTGGATCCGCCGCCGCCCCGCGGACTCGGCCTCGCCCGAGCAGCGGCGCAGGGCCGCAGTGGAAGCCGTCGAGTCCGGGTTCACCGGCTCCGCAACGGTGGTGGGGGCTGCCGCCGTCATCATGATCGGCGTCTTCGCGGCCTTCATCCACACCGACAACGTCTACGTCAAGCCCATCGCCCTGGGCCTGAGCGTGGGCATCGTCGCGGACGCCTTCCTCGTGCGCATGACCCTGGTGCCCGCCATCATGGCAGCCCTGGGGGACAGGGCCTGGTGGCTGCCCGCATGGCTCGACCGGCAGCTGCCCGTCATCGATGTTGAGGGGGAGGGGCTGAGCCGCACCCTGGAGCACGAGGAGTGGAGCGCCTCCTACGGGCGTGCCGTCGTGCGCGCCGAGGGCCTGAGGCTGGCCGATGCCGAGGGCACGGTCATCGAGGGACTCGACCTGGTCCTGAGACCCGGAGAGATCGGGCTCCTGCGCGCCCCCTCGCTGCTGGCCCGCCGCGCTCTGGCGGCCGCTCTGGGAGGGCGGTTGCGGCCCGCCGACGGACTGCTGGTGGTGGATGATCACGTCCTGCCCGACGGCACGGCCTCCATCCAGTCGGTGACCACCTCGCTGCGCCACTGGGACCAGGACGTGCCCGAGCACGTGCGACTCGTCGTCGTGGACGACCCGGGCAAGAGGCGCTGGAGGCGGATCCATGACCTGGCCTCCTCCGGGATGGCCGTCCTGGTGACGCTGGCCGAGGGCGCTGCCCTGGACATGCCCGAGTCCGACCATCCGAGTGTCGGATCTGATCGGGGTCCCTGGCCCGCCGTTGTCGTCGATATCGATACAGCGGGGCGCGCAACCACCCTGACCGGGCCCTCGCAACCTCGGCGTCCGGTGCAGGAGCAGTCTCAGTGCCCGCACGACCCCGGCGTATCCACCGATACGCCACCCGACGCATCCACCGACCAGACCCATGGAAGCGAGGTCCGCGCATGAAGCGCCGCACACTTATCACCGCCCTGCTCCTGACCCTCCTGCCAGCCCTGACCGGGTTCCTCATCATCTTCTCGGCCACCACGCCCCAGGAGGAGTCGGCCTCTGTGCGGGCCGCTGTCGTCAACTTGGACGTGCCCGCCACCACCGCTGATGGGACCACCCTGCCCGCGGGGCGCCTCCTCCTGGGACGCCTGACGGATCCGCAGGCGGCGCTGACCGCCGAGTCGCGGACTGCCTCCGAGGAGCTGGCCCTCACCACCCTCGACTACTCCGTGGTGGGTGCTGACACCGCCGAGCAGGGGCTGACCGATGGAACCTATGACGTCGTCATCACCATCCCCGCCGACTTCTCCTCTTCCATGGCCTCCACCCTGGACGGCACCCCCGCGCGGGCGCCGATCACCATCGAGACCGCGCGGGCCGCCTCGGCCGAGGTCAGGACCATGAGTCAATCGGCGGTTGACGACGCCGCCACCAGCCTGGGCACCACCATCACCCTGTCCTACCTCACCGGCAGCCTTGAGGGGATGACCACGTTGTCGACCTCCCTGGACGAGGCCGCCACCGGGGCATCGAGTCTGTCCGAGGGTGTGAGCTCCTACACCGGTGCCGTGGACAGCCTGCGCACCACCGTCACTACGGCCGATCCTTCCACCGGATACGATCTCGCCGGCGGAGCCGGTGCCGCTGCCTCGGGAGCTGCCCAGGCCCACGAGCTGTGCGTAGCCAGTCACGGTGCCAGCGACCCCACCTGTCAGGCGCTCACCCAGGTAGCCGGCGCGACCAGCGCGGTCTCGGGAGCCATCGGCTCGAGCACCGACGTCTACGACCCTGCCACCGGAACGGGGCGAAGCGTCGTCGGAGTGCTCAATACCCTGTCCTCGCAGTCATCCACCCTCACTAACGGGGCCTCCTCCATCAGTACCGGCCTGACCGAGGCCGCCGACTCGGTGCCCTCCTACGACGAGGAGGAGGTCTCGTCCCTGGCTGAGGGTCTTAGCCAGCCGGTCTCCGTGGATTCCAGCCCCGCCTCCCAAGTGAGAGCCGCTGACGGTGCCGCCCCGGCGGCTTGCGCCATTGCGCTGTGGATTGGGGCTCTCATCACGGTCCACGGCCTGGGAGTCATGAGCCGGAGGGCTGTGGAGTCTGCCGCCGCGCCCGGGCGCCTGGCCTGGCGCTCACTGCGGCCCGCCCTGGGCCTGTCGGTCCTCCAGGGTCTGATGCTGGTCGGGGCGATGGCCGTCGCCGGCATTGCTCTGGGCAACGCCGCCGCGCTCACAGCCGTCCTGGTGCTGGGGGCGGTGACGATGACCCTGCTGCACGCAGCGCTGACCGCAGGGCTGGGCGGGCGCGCAGGTATCGCTGTCTCCCTGCTCGCCCTCGTCCTCCAGGTGGCAGCGCTGGGTAGCGCGGCCCCATCGGGGGGAGTGGGGGATCTCCTTGCCTACGTCCGTGGCATCGCACCCCTCAACATCGCCGTCGATGCGCTGAGCACCGTCATGGCCGGTTCTGGTGGGGGATCCGGGATGGGTCTGTGGGCGTGCGTGGCGCTTCTGGTCGTATGGGCGGCGGCCGGTGGAGCAGTCGCGGTCCTAGCGGTGCGTCGTCGGCGCTCCACCAGTCTGGGTGAGCTGCGACAGCAGCTGGCCGAGGCCTGAGGGGTCG
Organism: Actinomyces slackii; assembly: GCF_900637295.1. Lineage (NCBI taxonomy): Bacteria > Bacillati > Actinomycetota > Actinomycetes > Actinomycetales > Actinomycetaceae > Actinomyces > Actinomyces slackii. Next base: position 703,980 of record NZ_LR134363.1, read on the forward strand.
GCTACTCGCGGGCAGCATCAAAGGCGGAGCCGGTTCCGGGAGGGATCACCCTCCCAGAACCGGCTCCGCTCGCAGCGTTGTCGCGCTGAGACGGTGCCTCCGGGGGCCGCCTCCATGTCCATGGCGGTCCATGGCGACCGAGACGATGACAGGTGATGAGGCCGGTGAGGCCACTGAGGTCATGACCCGAGACTACGCGTCCGGATCCCAGGCGCCCGAGCCGGTGCGCTCGGCTCTGGCCGTGACAATCGCCGCCGGGCTCAGTGGCCGCACTCGATCCCGCCGCAGCAGGAAGTCCCCGATCCTGGTGGGCCAGGACACGCGGTTGATCCGCGGCCACCGCAGCGACACGTAGTCCACGGCGTCGTCGACCTCCAGGCGGCGCGTTGAATTGCCCACCCGCACCCACAGCTCGGCGTCCCGGCCCTTGGAGCGCAGGTAGACCGGCCAGGGAGCGGGGGGCACGGTGATTCGGCACACCTCGGCGTCGCCCTGCGGCGTCGGGGCGAAGTCCACCAGGGGCAGGGCCGCGGCATTGGTGCCCAGGCGGGTGCGCCACATGTCGCGCAGCCACAACTCGAAGCGATCGGCGTCGGGCTGCTTGAGGGTCGTGTAGTCCGGGCCCAGGCCGATGAGGGTGCCGTCGTCGTCCACGCCCAGCAGCAGCGTGCCGCCCGATGAGTTGAGGAAGGCGGTCACCGTCTTGGCCACCACGGTCTCCATGGCCTCATCGCGCTTGTCAGTGCGCAGATTCCAGCGCGCCGAGGACTTGAACTCCAGGCGGTCGGACTCACCGAGCCGGGCCATCTCCGCGATCGGGGCCAGGACCCGGTGGCGCTGGCGCTGCGCCAGGATCGCCGAGGCCACGATCAGTACGACGGCGGCCACCGAGCAGGCGGTGATGAGCATCTTGGGGGACATGAGGTCCTCGGCCTGGAACAGCCAGGCCGATAGCAGCAGCCCCAGCCACAAACCCATGAGGGTGATGAGGGTGGCGGCCGAATCCGAGACCGTCACCCGGCCGCGCAGCAGGAAGCGCGTGAGACGGCCGACCAGGAAGGAGGTGAGAACCAGTGTGGGCTGGGAGAGCACCCACCAGATCAGCGAGGGATTGGCGGGACCGGTGAGAAGGGTGTCCATCGGGTCAGGTGGCCGGCTGGGCATCGGCGGAGCCCGATGCGCTGTCAGTGCCGGCTCTCGCCATGACGGCCTCCCACTGGTCGCGGCGCTCCACGAAGGCGCGCACCGCCTGCTGGGCGGCGGCCAGGGAGTGGTTGGCGCCCCAGCCGCACTGGACCTCGTTGGCGGCGGGGACCTCGGTGGCCTCCAGCAGGTCGCGGCAGGTGGCCTCGAGCAGCTCCAGGAACTGCGGGGTCTCCACGCCCAGCATGAGGGCGTAGAAGCCGGTCTGGCAGCCCATGGGGGAGAAGTCGATGAGACGGTCGGTGTGGGCCCGCATGAGCTCAGCGCTCAGGTGCTCGATGGAATGGACCGCCTTCATCTCCAGGTGCTCGCGGTTGGGCTGGCATAGGCGCACGTCGTACTTGATGAGGACATCCCCGCCGGGAAGCTCCTTGCGGTCGGCCACCCGGACGTAGGGCGCGGACACGGCCGTGTGATCAAGATTGAAGGACTCGACTCGCATGCGGGGCTGACTCATGCGCCAAGCCTACGGGCCTGGGGCAGGATGGGGCCATGAGCTCACTGGCACGTATCATCGCCGGGCCTGACCGCGCCCCGACCCTGGTGCTGCTGCACGGCATCACCGGGTCCGCCATATCCCTGGCCGGGGCGATCGATCACTGGGTGGGGCGGGGCCTGCGCGTGGTGGCGGTTGATGCCCGCGGTCACGGGCTCTCACCGCGATGGTCCCCCGAGCAGATCGAGCGCGCCGGTGAGGTCCTGGTCGAGGACCTGGTGGAGGTCCTGGAGGGTCTGGGGCCGGCCGGCCGGTCCGCGCCCCCGGGTGTCGGGCCGGTGGTCATCGGCCACTCCATGGGCGCGGCGACCGCCATGGTGGTGGCTGGCCGTCGCCCCGACCTCATGGCGGGAGTGGTTCTGGAGGACCCCGCCCTCTACGGCACGCGCAGCCCTGAGGAGCTGGTGGCGCGAGGCGCCGCGCGCGAGCGGGCCCGAGCCGCCGAGGCCGCGGACCCGGCCGGCTCCCTGGCCCGCTCCACGGCCCTGCCCACCGAGATCCTGCCCGGCGTGTGGGCCGCCCAGCGCACGGACCCCGCGCTGCTGCGCTCCGGCGTGGTGTGCCCCGAGGTCCCCTGGCGCCAGGCCGTGGAGGAGATGGGCGTGCCGGCTCTCCTGGTGACAGGCGATGGGCAGGGCGCGCGCGTGGGGCCGCAGGGCCTGGAGGTCATGGCCGGTCTCAATCCGCGGCTGGAGGGCGTGGTCATCCCCGGCGCGGGCCATCAGGTCAGGCGCTTCGCCCCCGAGGCCTTCTACGCGGCGGTTGACGCCTGGCTGGAGCGCCTGGGAGTTGCGGCAAGCCGCTGAGGGCGACGTTGTCCACGGTGAACAACTTTAAGCGGGATTCGCCTCGGTTGCGCTGAGGAGGCGCGAGTAAACCCGCAGGTCAGACAGCATTTGCTTCCCGAGCGCCGAAGCCGACGGGGTTGAAAGTTGTTCACCGTGGACACATCCGCGCGTTGTCCACCCCAACAGCCCGAAGTCCCAATGTCCTGACCTTTTGACCGCCTAGGATCGGGCGGAACCGCGTCGAGGAGGAACAGATGCAGGCGACCCGTCGTGCACCAGCGCTGAGCCGCAAGGAGCTGATCGGCCTCATTCTGGGCGCCATCGCCTTCGTGCTCCCCCTGGTCCTCGATGTCCCCAACCTGGATCCGATGGGCGAGCGCATGCTCGCGGTCTTCCTGCTGGCCATCGTCCTGTGGGTCACCGAGGCCATCCCCCTGGTGGCCACCGCCGTCCTGGTCATCGCCCTGGAGATCCTCCTGGTCTCCGACCAGGCGCTCCTGGCCGTGCCCGAGGACGCCCCGGCCTACTCCGAGTTCCTCTCCGCCCTGGCCAACCCGGTCATCATCCTGTTCCTGGGCGGCTTCCTCATCGCCGACGGCGCCGCCAAGTACCACCTGGACAAGAACCTGGCCGCCGTCCTCATCAAGCCCTTCACCGGCTCGGCCCGCCGCACGGTGCTGGGCCTCATGGTCATCACGGCCCTGCTGAGCATGTTCATGTCCAACACGGCCACCACCGCGACCATGTTCGCCGTGGTCATCCCCATCCTGGGCGCCCTGCCCGAGGGCAAGCCGCGCGCCGGCCTGGCCCTGGCCATCCCGGTGGCCGCCAATGTGGGCGGCATCGGCACCCCCGTGGGCACGCCCCCCAATGCCATCGCCCTGGGGGCCCTGGCGGAGGCCGGCCACCACATCTCCTTCGCCGACTGGATGATCATGGCGGTGCCCCTCATGCTGATCATCCTCCTGGGCTCCTGGGCGCTGCTGTGCGTGATGTTCATCCCCGGCGGCCTGGCCGTCGAGTTGGACATGCGCGCCTCCTGGGACACCGACCGCAATGCGGTCATGTTCTACGTCATCGCCGGGGCCACGATCCTGGCGTGGATGACCGAGTCCCTCCACGGCCTGAGCGCCAACGTGGTGGGCTTCCTGGCGGTGGTGGCCCTTCTGGTCACCCGGGTCATGGGGGGCCCTGATCTGGGCAAGCTGTCCTGGCCGGTCCTGTGGCTCGTGGCCGGGGGCATCGCCCTGGGGGACGGCGTGGGCTCCACCGGCCTGGACGCCTGGATCCTGGGCCTGTTCGACTGGAATGCCATGGGCGCCCTGACAGTCATCATCGTCATGGGGGCGCTGGGCCTGGGCATGTCCAATGTCATCAGCCACTCGGCCGCCTCCAACCTGCTGATCCCCCTGGCCATGGGCCTGGCCACCGGCATCGAGGGCCTGGAGCCGGTGACCATCGCGGTGGTCCTGGCCCTGGCCTGCTCCCTGGGCATGAGCCTGCCGATCTCCACGCCCCCCAACGCCATCGCCTACGCCACCGGCGAGGTCAGCACGCCTGATATGGCCCGCACCGGCGTCATCATCGGGATCGCGGGCACGGTCCTGCTGGTCTTCCTCATGCCCCCGCTGTGGTCCGCTCTGGGGATGCTATGAGCGAGCGCCTCATCGCCGCTGTTGTCTCCCCGGTCTCCCTGGGGGCGCAGGCCGCTCACGAGGTGGAGAGCGCCGTGTCCGCGGTGGCCGACGTGGTGCGGATGCGCACCTTGGAGGAGCTGCTGGAGCGGGCCGGGGACCTGGGGCCGGTCGCCCTGATCGTGGCCACCGATGAGGTGGGCAGTCTCGACGACGTCGCCGCTGCCGTGGACCGGTTCCCCTCCCTGGTCTCGGCGCGCCTGGTGCTGCTGACCGAGCGCACCGAGCTGAGCGACATCGGGCGGGCCATCGATGAGGACCTGGTGCGCGAGGTGGTGGCCGTCCCCTGGACGCCGGGCGCCATCGCGGACCGTGCCGCCGCCCAGGTCCGCCGCTGGATACGAGACAACCGGCCCGACGACGCCCGCCGCGGCCTGCTGGGCTCCTCGGCCTCGCTGGAGCATTCGGGGCGCTCGCCCCTGCTGGACATGCTCACCCAGCCCCCGGAGGTGCTGACCCGCAGGCTGATCAAGGCCTGCGAGGACGTGCTGGGGCCCCGGCCCCGGCTGCGCCTGCCGCCCGGGGTGCGCCTGACCCATGAGGGGCAGATCGTCGACAGCGTGTACATCATCGTCGAGGGGGCAGTGGCCCTGACGCGCGATACCCGGGTGGGGGAGGTGGTTCTCCACCACGCCACCACGGGCCGGGTGATCGGCCTGGTCTCCCTGGCCTCCCAGGGGCGGGCCTTCGTGACGGCGACCACGACGACGGATGTCGACCTCATCCTGCTGTCCATCGAGCAGCTCGACCGGGCGCTGCATGAGAATCCGGCCACTGAGGAGGTCCTGGCGGCGCTGCTCATCGGCTCGCTGACCAAGCGCCTGTCGCGATCGGAGGTCCTCCAGGTCGAGAAGATCGAGCTGGCCGCCGCCCTGGATGTGGAGAAGGCTCAGGCTCAGGCGGCGCTGGAGGCCCTGGAGCAGGCGCGCGCCGAGCTGCTCACCCAGGAGCGCTTCGCCACCCTGGGCGAGCTGGCCGCGGGCATCGCCCATGAGCTCAACAATCCTGTGGCCGCCCTGGGGCGGGCCGCCGAGCATCTGCGCTCCGACGTCTCGGCCCTGCTGGCCTCCCACCCCCACGGTGAGCTCATCGAGCGGGTGGGACAGGAGGCGCGCACCCGCCCGGCCGCCTCGACCAAGGAGGAGCGGCGGATTCGCCGCGCCCTGGAGGAGGCGGTGGGGGATCGCGAGCTGGCCCGCCGGCTCGTGTCGGCCGGGGTGTCGGATCCTGAGGAGGCCCGTGCCCTGGCGCGCCAGCCCGGGCGCCTGACGGAGGTGGAGCACGCCGCCTCCATCGGCCGCAACCAGCGCAACATCGACTTGGCCACGGGCCGCATCCGGGGGCTGGTGTCCTCCCTGAACACCTATGTCCGCCCCGAGGGGGAGATGGATGAGGACCTCGATGTGCGCGAGGTCCTCGAGGACTCCCTGCGCCTGACCGCCCACCGCCTGCGCGATGTGGAGGTGGTGCGCGACTATGAGGAGGTTCCCCTGGTGCGGGGCCGGGCCGGGGAGCTGGCCCAGGTGTGGACCAATATCGTCTCCAACTCCGCTGATGCGCTGGCGGCCGGTGAGACGGCCGAGCCCCGGGTGACCCTGCGGGTCGCCGCCGTCCCCCTGGGCGTGCGCGTCGAGGTGGAGGACAATGGGCCGGGGATCTCGCCCGAGGTCCTGCCCCGGATCTTCGAGCCGCGCTTCACCACCAAGCATGGTCAGGTGCGCTTCGGACTGGGTCTGGGGATGGGGCTGGCCAAGAGTGTCGTGGACTCCCATGGAGGCACGATCGCCGTGGACTCCCGGCCCGGGTGCACCCGTGTCACTGTGACCCTGCCCTGCCAGCACAAGGAGGACTCATGAAGCTGACCATCCTCGTGGTTGAGGACGAGCCGGAGGTGCGCGACGCCGTCGTCGCCGATCTTGCGCCCTTCGCCGCCCAGGTGCGCATCGAGCCGGCGGAGGACGTTGAGGATGCCCTGGAGGTGGTCGGGGAGGTCGAGGCCGACGGCGACCTCATCGCCCTGGTGCTGGCCGACCACCGCCTGCCCGGGCGCACGGGCGTGGACATGCTGGTGGAGATGCGCGGCGATGAGCGCACGGCGGCGGCCCGCAAGGTGCTGGTCACCGGTCAGGCCGATCAGGCCGACACGATCCGGGCCGTCAACGAGGCGGGCCTGGACCACTACATCGCCAAGCCCTGGCGGCCCGAGCAGCTCCACGAGGTGGTGCGCACCCAGCTGACGAGCTTCGTCCTGGACGAGGGGCTGGACCCGCTGCCGCATCTGCGCGCCCTGGACCAGGTGCGCGCCATGGAGGCGCTGCGCTGAGTGCGCCCCGGCTGCAGCGATAGTGAGCGATAGTGCTCTAATGCCCCGGAGGTGGGAGGATATGCGCATGTCAGCCAGCGTCGACACAGCGAAAGCACCGTCTCAGCCCGTCCATCCCCCCTCGCGCACGCAGGGCGAGATCATCGCCATGGCCGTGGCCGCCCTGGTGGTGGGGGCGGTGGGCCTGTACTTCATGCGCGCCCTGATCGGGCCGGCCTTCTTCGCCCTGACCCTGGTGGTCACGGTGCGCCCCCTGGTCGCCTGGGCGGCCCGCCATCACGTGCCTCGGCCCATCGCCGCCGTGGGGGCGATCCTCCTGGTCTTCGCCTTCGTCATCGGGCTGTTCGTGGCCCTGGGCGTGTCGATCGCCCAGCTCGTGGAGGTGCTGCCCCAGTACTCGGAGAAGTTCGAGACGATCTGGGGCTCGGTCCTGTCCTTCCTGGCCGATCGCGGCATCGACCAGGGCACGCTGCTCAACCAGCTGACGAGCTCCATCAACACGGCGCGCGTGGTCTCCGTGGCCCAGACCATCCTGGAGCAGGTCACCTCCATGGGCTCCATCCTGGGCATCATGGCGCTGACCGTCGTCTTCCTCATGTTCGACACCGCCAAGATCGAGACCCGCGCCGCCGCGCTGGCCCTGATCAAGCCGGATATGGCGGCGGCGCTGTCGGGCTTCTCCCGCTCGGTGCGCTCCTACTGGCTGGTCTCCACGGTCTTCGGCCTCATCGTGGCGATCCTGGACGTGGTGGCCCTGGAGATGCTGGGGGTGCCCCTGGCCATCACCTGGGGGGTGCTGTCCTTCATCACCAACTACATCCCCAATATCGGCTTCGTCCTGGGCGTGATCCCACCGGCCCTGCTGGCCCTGGTGGACTCGGGCCCCTGGACGGCCCTGTGGGTGATCGTGGCCTACTCGGTGCTCAACTTCGTCATCCAGACCCTCATCCAGCCCAAGTTCACCGGGGACGCGGTGGGGCTCAACACCACGGCCACCTTCATCTCGCTCATGTTCTGGTCGGCGGTCATCGGCGGGCTGGGCACGATCCTGGCCGTGCCCCTGACCCTGTTCGCCAAGGCGCTGCTCATCGACTCCGACCCCCGCTCGCGCTGGGTGGGGATCTTCCTGTCGGCCGGGGACCACCCGGTGCGCGACCCTGACGAGGTCGACCCCCGGCTCCTGGAGGAGGCCGACCTGGACGGGGACGGTGTCGGCGCCCAGGACCCGGAGTGGGCCGGTGAGCCCGAGGGCCAGGCCGTGGCGAAGGCCGAGGACCCGACCGAGGCGCGGGCCACGGCGGAGCCCAAGGCTTAGCCCCGATCCGGCCGCCTCAGCACCCCTCAGTTCTCCGCTCGGCCCAGGCGCCAGTAGCCCATGAAGGCCACGCTGCGCCGGTCGATGCCCCGCTCGGCCACCAGGTGGCGGCGCATGGCGCGCACCGCGCCCGCCTCCCCGGCCAGCCAGGCGTAGAGGGTGGTGCGCTTCAGGGCGGCCCCTCCCTTGGCGTGTCGGGGCACCTCCCACAGCAGCTCATGGTCGACGTCGATCTCCTCGACCTCCTGGGGCTCACCCGGCGGGCAGAGCTCGGCGGCCGCCTGGCGCACGCCGGCCACGAGCAGCTCCCCGTGGTGCGCGCCCTGGCGCCCCAGGGCGCGCACCTCGATGCCCGGGTGACGGGGCAGGTAGGAGGCGTCCGCATGTCCCGGCAGCTCGACGACGGCGATCCCCCGGGCGCTGGTCGGAAGGCCCTCCAGGATCCGGGCGATGGCCGGGGCGGCCGTCTCGTCGCCACCCAGCAGGAAGCGCTCGGTGACCTCGGGCGGCACGAAGTCCACTCCACCGGGCGTCCCCTCGAAGCGACGGTTGGGGCCCAGCAGCACCACCGCATCGCCCACCCCGGCGGACTCCAGCCATCGGGCGGCCGGGCCGCTGCCGCCCGGGTGGCGCACCATGTCGATATCCACCTCGCAGTGGTTGGGGTCGGCCTCCCAGCGCACGGCCCTGGTCGTGTAGGTGCGGATCGGCGGGCGATGGGCCTCATCGAGGTCGAGCCAGGCCCGGTACCAGTCCCCACCGGTGGGCAGATGCGTATATCCCGAGGCCGGGGCCGGCAGCACCAGCTTGATGCGCTGGTCCCATCCCGGATCGCCGAAGGAGGCCAGCTGGCATCCGCGCAGCGTCACCCGCCGCATGGCCGGCGTCAGATCCTCCAGGCCCGCGACCGTGGCCTCGAAGAACCCGAAGGGCTCCTGCGCGCTCATGGCCGGCCTCCCGCTGGCCGGTCTCCCGCATGATGCCGTCCCTGGGGCAGGACGAGGGGAGTGGAGGAGACCGGGTCGGTGATGACCCGGGCCTTGAGGCCGAAGACCTCGCCGACCAGCTCGGCGTCCACGATCGCGGCCGGCTCCCCGCTGGCCACCACTCGGCCCTTCTTCATGGCGATCATGTGGTCGGCGTAGCGGGCCGCCAGGTTGATGTCATGCAGGACCATGACGATGGTGGTGCCCCGCTGCCGGTTGAGGTCGGTCAGCAGGTCGAGGACCTCGACCTGGTGGGCCAGGTCCAGGAAGGTGGTGGGCTCATCCAGCAGCAGCACATCCGTGCGCTGGGCCAGGGCCATGGCGATCCACACGCGCTGGCGCTGGCCCCCGGAGAGCTCCTCGATGCTGCGGTCGGCCAGATCGGCGGTGCCGGTGGCCACCAGGGACTCCTCGATGATGCGACGGTCCTCGGCCCCGCCGATGCTCAGGGAGGACAGCAGGGACTGGTGGGGGTGGCGGCCGCGGCCCACCAGGTCCGCCACGGCGATGCCCTCGGGGGCGATGGGCTGCTGGGGGAGCAGCCCCAGGCGCCGGGCCAGCGCCTTGGTGGGGATGTCCCCCACCGGGGTTCCCCCGAGCAGGACATCGCCCTCCATCGGGGCCAGGATGCGCGCCATGGTCTTGAGTAGTGTCGACTTGCCGCAGGCGTTGGCGCCCACGATGACGGTGATGCGCCCGTCGGGGATGGTCGTCTCCACCCCGTCGACGACGACGCGCTTGCCGTATCCCGAGCGCAGGGCCCTGGTGGTCAGCCCGGTGGTGGTCATGCGGAGGCTCCCTGTCGGTTGAGTCGCAGAAGCTGGCTGATGAGGTAGGGGGCGCCCACCATCCCGGTGACTACGCCCACCGGCAGCTTGGCGGGCATGAGGTTCTGACCCACCAGGTCACCGCCCAGGACGATCGCGGCCCCCATGAGGGCGGCGGGCACCAGCAGGGTCCGGTCGGTGCGGCCCACCAGCCGGGCCGCCAGGGGGCCGGCCAGGAAGGACACGAAGGCGATCGGCCCGGTGGCGGCCGTGGCGAAGGCCGATAGCGCCACCATCATGATGATGAGCACCAGGCGCGTCCTCCACACGGACACCCCCAGGCCCGTGGCCGCCTCCTCGCCCAGGGTCAGGGGCCGCAGGTCCCGGGCGACCACCAGCAGGGCCCCGCCGCCCAGTGCCAGCGCGGTGGCCAGGATGGGGACCTGCGCCCATTCGGCCTCCGACAGCGATCCCGACAGCCAGCGCATGGCCTTGGGGACGTCGTAGACATTGGCCTTGATCTGCAGGTAGGAGGTCACCGAGGTGAACATCGAGGAGATGCCGATGCCGATGAGGATCAGGCGCCCGCCCTGGGCGCGGCCCGAGCCGGAGAGCAGGTAGATGACCAGGGCGGTGGTGATGCCGCAGATCACCGCCAGGATGTTGAGCCCCAGGCCCGACCACCCCAGGACCAGGATGGCGAAGACCGCCGAGGCCGAGGCACCCGAGGTGATGCCGATGATGTCGGGGCTGGCCAGCTGGTTGCGCAGCATGGTCTGACAGGTGGTGCCGGCCATTCCCAGGGCCATGCCCGACAGGAGCCCCACCAGGGCGCGCGGCAGGCGGATCTCCCCGATGTCGAAGGAGGCGCCGGGCACCTGGTGGCCGGAGATGACGGCCAGTGCCTCCGAGGCGGTGTAGGGGGTCTGGCCGATGAGGATCATCGCCCACCACAGGCCGGCCACCACCAGGGCCAGGCCCACCACGACCAGGGCGAAGCGGCGCTCGCGGCGCGCTCGTCCCGCCGTGGTGAAGCCGGGGGCCGGCTGGCCCAGGGAGTCGACGGCGCTCACAGGGCACGCACCCGGGCGCTGCGGGCGATCGCGATGAGCACCGGGGCCCCCACGAAGGCGGTGATGATCCCCACCGCCACCTCACCGGGCCGGTTGATGACGCGCCCGACGACGTCGGCCAGGGTCAGCAGTCCGGCCCCGCCCAGGGCGGACAGGGGCAGGAGCCAGCGGTGGTCGGAGGTGGTCAGCATGCGCGCCGCATGGGGGACCATGAGCCCGACGAATCCGATGGGCCCGGTCAGGGCGGTGATCGTCGCGCACAGGACGACGCCGGCACCGGCCGCGGTCAGGCGGGTGGCGGCCACGTTCACGCCCAGGCCCACGGCCATCTCATCGCCCAGGGCCAGGGAGTTCAGGGACTGGGCCAGGGCCAGGCCCACCAGGCCCGCCAGGATGAGCAGGGGCGCCAGGGTCGCCAGGGCCTGCCAGGATCCGCGCCCCAGGCCTCCCACCTGCCAGAAGCGGAAGTTGCTCAGGCCCTGGGCCCGGGGCAGCAGGATGGCGCTGACCGCGCAGGACATGGCCGCCGTCGTCGCCACTCCGGCCAGGGCGAGCTTGACCGGGGTGGTTCCGCCCGGGCCCATGGAGCCCACGGCGTAGACCAGGATCGCGGTGGCCATGCCCCCGATGATGCCCAGCCACAGGAAGTGCCCGAGGGAGCCCAGTCCGAAGAAGGCCATGCCGATGACGATGGCCAGGGAGGCTCCCATGTTGATCCCCAGGATCCCGGGATCGGCGATGGGGTTGCGGGTCACCGCCTGCATGAGGGCGCCTGACAGCCCCAGGGCGGCGCCGGCCACCAGGGCCGTGACGGTGCGCGGAAGGCGCTCGGCCACGGCGATCGCCCCGATCTCGGAGCTGGTGCCGGTCAGCCCGCCGACCACCTCCGCGGCGCTGACCACCCGGGCCCCGAAGGCCACCGAGGCCACGGCGGCCACGACGACCAGGACCAGCAGGGCCGCCAGGACCAGGAGGCAGCGGCCGGTTCGTGCGGTGCTCACGCGGCCTTGTCGGCGGCGGCGGCGATGAGGGCGGTGTACTTCTCGATGCCCCAGGGGGTGGCCAGTGGGCTGGGGTTGGCCGAGGCCGACAGGGAGTCGCCATTGCCCACGAAGGCCACCGCGCCGTTCTTGAAGGCGGGGATGGCGGACAGCAGCGGATTGGACTGGTAGCCGGCCAGGTCCTCATCCTTGCCGTACATGACCACCAGGTCCAGGTCGGAGAGCTGGTCGGCGTTCTCCTTGGAGACCTCGTGGGCGAAGGTCGTGGAGTCCTTGGCGGCGATGGCCTTGATGGACTCGGGCAGGGGCAGGCCCAGATCCGCCAGGAAGGCGGTGCGGGGGTCGACGGGTGTGTAGAAGCCGATCGATCCGCTCTGCTCATCGACGTAGAAGAAGGCCGAGCGCTTGCCCTTGATCTGGGGGTGCGCGGCCACGGTGTCGGCCACGAGCTTCTCCATGTCCGTCACGAGCGCGTCTCCCTCGGCCTTCTTGCCGATGGCGGTGGCCGTGATGGTGATCGACTCGCGCCAGGGGGTGCCCCAGGGGATGGAGGGGTAGGCGACGGTGGGGGCGATCTTGGCGAGCTTGTCGTAGTCGGCCTGCTCCAGCCCGGAGTAGGTGGCGATGATGACCTCGGGCTTGGTGGAGCTGACGCCCTCGAAGTCGATGCCGGAGGTCTCATCGAAGAGCGTGGGCCGGTCGGCGCCGTCGGCCACGAGCGCGTCGACCTTCTCCTTGACCCAGATGAGCATGCCCGAGTCGTCCTCCACGCCCCAGGTCTGCTTGGCGAAGCCCACCGGCATGATGCCCAGGGCCAGCAGGACATCGTGGTTGAGCCAGTTGACGGCGGCGATGCGGGTGGGGCTCTCGGGGACCTCCGCGGTGCCCAGGGCGTGCTTGACCGGGGTGGTCGCACCCGATCCGCCGGCGGAGCCGGAGGGGTTGCCGCAGGCGGCCAGGAGGGCGGCGGCGGGCAGGGCGGCGGCACCGGTGAGGAAGGACTTGCGGGAGATGGACACGGGGCCTCTTCTCTGCGCTGGGCGCGTGAGGGGATCTGACCAGCCAGACGTTAATTGAGGGTAGGGTTACCTAACAAGATCGTGACTGGTGGTGTGCCCCACTGCCGGTCGCACCTCGGTGCCTCCCGGGCGGCGCAGGATCAGGACTGCGCCAGGCCCGGAGAGGTCCGGAGAGGCCCGGAGAAGGCAGGCCGAGGACCCGTGCCCGAGGACTCAGGCCTGGCGGGCCAGGTCGGCGGCGCCCACGAGGCCGGCGGCCTGGCCGCCCTCGGCCAGGACGATCGGGATGGCGGGGCGGGCCCGGCCGGCGGTGAGGAACCGGGTGAAGGCCTCGCGCGTGGGCTCCAGGAGGATGTCGCCGGCCTCGGCCAGGCCCCCGGCGATGACGATGACCTCGGGGTCCAGGACGGCGCACAGGTCGGCCAGGCCGATGGCCAGCCAGTGGGTGAGCTGGGCGTAGCACTCCAGGGCCGCCGGGTCCCCCTCGCGGGCGGCGGCGGTGACCGCCTTGCCGGAGATGGAGTTGGAGTCTCCCCCTGAGAGCTCGATGATGCGCGCGGCGTAGTCGGGGCGGAAGCGGGCCAGCTCCCAGCCGTTGACGCCCAGGGCCGTTCCGGCGCTGTAGCGCTCCAAGCAGCCGCGCTGGCCGCAGCCGCAGGGCCGGCCGTCGGGAACCACATTGATATGGCCGATCTCAGCGGCGAATCCGGCCGCGCCGCGCACCAGGCGCCCGTCGACGACGATCGCGCCGCCCAGTCCCGTGCCGATGGCCACGATGAGGGCATTGGCCTTGCCGCGGGCGGCGCCGAATCGCACCTCGGCCCAGCCGAAGGCGTTGGCATCGTTCTCCACCACCACGGGCAGGCCCACCCCCTGGGAGATCGCCTCCCCCAGGTCCAGGCCCGTCCAGTCCAGGTTGGTGCCGTGGGCGATCGTCGAGCGGTCCGAGGAGACGAAGCCCGCGGCGCCAATCCCCACGGTCTCCGCCTCGGGGAAGTCCGCCTTGAGACTGCTGGCCACGGAGATGATGGTCTCGATGATCGCCTGCTGACTCGTGGCCGGGGAGTCGCGCCGAATGGTCTTCAGGACCGCGCCGTCGTCATCGACGACCCCCGCCGCGATCTTGGTCCCGCCAACGTCCACGCCGATGCTCAGTGCCATGCCCGATGCTCCTTCGCTGTCATGCCGGGAACGTCGGCTGCTCCGATCGCACCCGCGCGCCGATGACTGAAGAATAGCGGCATCCGCGGCGCGCCAAGACCCTCTTGAGACCACTGGTCCCGAGCCCTCGGGGCGCGTGGGCGCGCCCATCAGCCATCGCGACGCGCCACCTGGTAGCCGTCCAGGGACAGGATGAGGGTGTAGGAGGCGCCCGTGGGGGACTGCTCCTCGGCCCAGGTCGCCGCGTCCCGGGGGGCGCCGCCGCCCCAGGAGGGGGCCTGGCGGTCGATGACCACGTACTCCTTGTCCGACTCGCTGGTCCCCACCCAGGAGACCTCCGCCTTGGGGACCAGGTAGGCCAGCAGGGACAGATCCGACTCCACCGTCGCCCCCTCCGGGATCGCATCCATGACCCTGCGGGCGCTGTCCACCCGGGACTGCGCCACGCCGAAGCCCTTCTGGGTCATCGCCCACAGCGGCAGATGCGGGGCGGTCAGCGCCCCCGTCGCGAAGGTCACCGCCAGGCCGACGGCGACCATCCGGCGCAGGGGCAGCGGCACCGTCAGCCAGCCCTGGCGCGGAGGCGACATGGCCGGGGCGGGGTCCGCATCCGCCTGCGGCTCTAGGGCCGGCTCATCCTCCGTCGCCCAGCGCCCCCGGCAGTGGGCCCGGGCGACGACGTCGAGCAGCGCCCCCACGGCGATCGGCATGAGCACCGCGTTGTAATGCCAGTTGCTCCACTCCCAGTAGAAGTCGACCGAGCCCAGGAAGCGCCAGGCCAGCGTGGGGGCCGCCAGAACGATCCACGGCGAGCGCAGGCCCACCGCACCGGCCGTGGCCACCAGGATGAGCGTCGTCTGGACCTTGATCGGCGGGATGAACGGGCGCGTGAGCAGGTCGACCACGGTGATGGGCTGCCCGTCCTGCGACCCCAGGCCGTAGGCCCACTCGCCGTTGGGATTGAGGGCGGGCAGGAGAATCATGATGGTCACGATGAAGGCGGCCAGCCCGAAGGCCGCCAGGGACAGGCCAAGCGCCCTCGTGCGCGGCTGGTCGCGGGCAACCAGGACGATGACCAGCCCGATGAGCATCACCGTCAGCCCCAGGTCCTCCTTGACCAGGACCAGGGGCGCCGACCACGCCGCCACCGCCCGCCAGCGCCGCTCCACGAAGGCCACCGAGGCGAAGGCCAGCATGGGCACCGCGAAGGCGATCTCATGGAACTGGGCCGCCACCGCTCCCTGCAGCCCCCAGGACAGCACGTAGAGCAGGCCCAGGGCTCCCCCCACCCAGGCATTGGTCAGGCGGCAGGCCAGGCGGGTCAGGGGCCAGGCCGACGCCGCCAGGAGCAGGTCCTGGACGATCAGCAGGCTCAACGGGGTGGGGAAGAGGCGCCAGATGGGGCCCAGCAGGACCAGGATGGGGTGGAAGTGATCGCCCAGGAGGTTGTAGCCATCCCCCTTGACCGGCACGATCGGCGCCTCGAATCGCGAATAGGCCTTGGCCAGCTCGGAGAAGATCGCCAGATCCCAACTGGGCACCTGCATCGTGCGCCACTGGGCCACGGAGAAGGCGATCATCGCCCACGCGCCGATCGCGACGACAACGGCGGGCGGGGCGTATTCCTTGAGGGCGCGAATCTTCACGGATGGGAGCCTACCCGTGTGACTCGCGCGTTAAGCGGTAGGGGACTACCCTCTCGCCACCGCGGCGAACCGCGGCCCGCCTGTGACGAGACCGCGAGGAGGTCCCTATGCCCGACAGTCGCCCTGCGCCTACCGGCGGTGTCTGCGACGCTGAGATCCCGCTGCCCGGAGAGCCCCGGCTCCAGCGCCGGCTGTCCAACCGCCACATCCAGCTCATCGCCATCGGCGGGGCGATCGGCACCGGCCTGTTCATGGGCTCGGGCCGGACCATCTCCCTGGCCGGCCCCGGCGTCCTCATCGTCTACGCGCTCATCGGGGCCATCATGTTCCTGGTCATGCGCGCCCTGGGCGAGGTGCTGCTGAGCAATCTGGAGTACAAGTCCTTCGCGGATGTGGCCCACGACCTCATCGGGCCCTGGGCCGGGTACATGACGGGCTGGACCTATTACTTCTCCTGGCTGGTCACCGCCGTGGCCGAGGTCATCGCTATCACCGAGTACGTGAGCTTCTGGTGGCCGTGGCTGCCGCTGTGGGTGGCGCCCACCGTCACCGTCGTCGTGCTCCTGGGACTGAACCTGACCACCGTGCGGGCCTTCGGGGAGATCGAGTTCTGGTTCTCCACCATCAAGATCCTGGCGATCCTGGCCCTGGTGGTGGTCGGCATCGTCATGGTGTCCACCGGCTTCATCCTGCCCGCGGGCAGCGCGGCCGCGGGCGCGCAGGCCTCGGTGGGCAACATCTGGGAGGGCGGCTTCTTCCCCAACGGATTCGGGGGCTTCGCCGCGGCCTTCCAGATCGCGGTCTTCGCCTTCGTGGGCACCGAGCTGGTGGGCACCACCGCCGCCGAGGCCAAGGACCCCGAGGTCAACCTGCCCAAGGCGATCAACGCGATCCCCGTGCGCATCGTCGTGTTCTACCTGGGGGCGCTCATGGCCATCATGGCGGTGATCCCCTGGCGCTCGATCAGCCCGGAGGGCAGCCCCTTCGTGGCCATGTTCTCCCTGGCGGGGCTGGCGGTGGCGGCCGGCGTCATCAACTTCGTCGTGCTCACGGCGGCGGCGTCCTCGGCCAACTCGGGGATCTACTCCACCTCGCGGATGCTCTTCGGACTGTCCTGGGCCGGCAGTGCCCCGCGGGTCTTCCGCCACCTGACCACCCGCTCCGTGCCGGGCCCCGCACTGGTGGTGACCTGCGCGGCGCTGCTGAGCTCGATCCCGCTGCTCTACGTCTCGCCCTCCATCTTCTCGGCCTTCACCGTGGTCACCGCGGTGGCCAGCGTTCTGTTCATCTTCGTGTGGGGGATCATCGTGGTCTCCTACCTGCGCTTCCGCGCGCTGAGGCCCGAGCGGCACAAGGAGTCCGCCTTCCGCGTGCCCGGTGGGCGGGCGGCGGCCTGGACGAGTCTGGCCTTCTTCGCCTTCGTGGCCTGGACGCTGACCCTGGAGCTGGAGACCCTCCTGGCCGTGACGATCACGCCCCTGTGGTTCGTGGTGCTGGGGACCTCCTGGCTGGTCCACCGCCGTCGTGGCTGAGGCGGCGGGCAGCGGGGCTCAGCGCTGGGGCGCGACCGTCCAGACCTCGTCGCAGCGGTGGGCGCCGGTCTCCACCACCCGGGCATTGGGCATGTCCACCGTGCGCACCCAGTGGGCGGCCCGGGCCCGGTCCTTCCCGAAGCTCTCGTGGCGGGCCACCAGGCGCCGGGCCAGCTCCTCCGGCTCGACCTCGAGGTGGATGAGCAGGTCGATGCGCTCGCGGGCGGCGTGCCAGCCGTGGTCCTCCAGGGCCAGGTAGTTGCCCTCGGTGATGACGACGCCCGGCCCGCTGATGAGGCTGCCGGCGGCCACCGGCTCATGCAGGTCCCGGCGGTAGATGGGGGCGAGGACATCGGCCCCGGTGCGCACCCGGTCCAGGAGGGCCAGGTAGCCCTCGACGTCGAAGGTGTCGGGGGCTCCCTTGCGCCCGTGGCGGCCCAGGGCGTCGAGCACCGCGTTGGACAGGTGGAAGCCGTCCATGGGGGCGGTGCCGGCCAGCAGGCCCCGCTCGGCCAGGTCGGCCTCCAGCTGCTCGGCGAGGGTGGACTTGCCCGCTCCCGGCGGCCCGGTCAGGCCGACGACGAGGCGCGCCGGGGCTGCGGCGAGGCGGCCGGAGAGGGTTTGGAGCAGTTCACTGGCCAGGGCGCCGATATCGCCTGCGCGTTGCACGGGAGTCATCTGCCCATTGTCCTTCGATCCGTGAGCGCGGGTGGCGGGCCGCGGGGCCGGAAGTCGAATGAGCAAAGCGGCGTGGCGGTGGTCACTCGGGCGTAGCCTTGTACGGTCCCTCGGACTCGCTGCGCGCGAGCCCGCTGGCGTTCGCAGCAACGACGACCCCAACGTCAGGACCGTCATCATGTCAGAGACCTCATCCGCCTCTTCAACCCCCTCGGCTCCAGGCGTGAGCCGGCTCAACGCCCGCGTCATCGGGATCTGCATCGCCGCAGCCCTGGGCGGCTTCCTCTTCGGCTTCGACACGGCGGTCATCAACGGTGCCGTCGACGCCCTGTCGGATCACTATGTCCTCAGCCCCTTCCTCAAGGGCTTCGCGGTCTCCTCGGCCCTCATCGGCTGCGCCCTGGGCGCCTGGTTCGCCGGGGCGATCGCCAACCGCATGGGACGCGTCCCGGTCATGCTCATCGCGGCAGTGCTCTTCGTGGTCTCCGCCGTGGGGTCCGGCCTGGCCTTCCACATCGTCGACTTCATCGCCTGGCGCGTCATCGGTGGTCTGGGCGTCGGTGCGGCCTCGGTCATCGCTCCCGCCTACATCGCCGAGGTGTCCCCGGCCTCGGTGCGGGGCCGCCTGGGATCCCTCCAGCAGTTGGCCATCGTCACCGGCATCTTCACCGCCCTGCTCTCCGACTCCTGGCTCGCCGGGATCGCGGGGGGCGCTGCGGAGACCCTGTGGATGGGCATGCCCGCCTGGCGATGGATGTTCATGGCCGAGGCCGTGCCGGCCCTCGTCTACGGCCTGTTCGCCTTCCGACTGCCCGAGTCCCCGCGCTTCCTCGTGGCCCGCGGCAACTATGACAAGGCCTCCCAGGTCCTCTACGACTTCACCGGCGTGGTCAACGTCAACCTCAAGATCGAGGAGATCCGCTCCACCCTCGATGCTGAGAAGCGCGAGTCCTTCCGCGATC
The DNA here is from genome assembly GCF_900637295.1 of Actinomyces slackii. NCBI lineage: Bacteria > Bacillati > Actinomycetota > Actinomycetes > Actinomycetales > Actinomycetaceae > Actinomyces > Actinomyces slackii. Next base: position 722,624 of record NZ_LR134363.1, read on the forward strand.
TTCGCGGTCCGAGGATGGGCCTCAAGCCCATCGTGTGGGTGGGCATCCTGCTGTCGGTCTTCCAGCAGTTCGTGGGGATCAACGTCATCTTCTACTACTCCACCACCCTGTGGCGCACCATCGGCTTCGAGGAGTCCGATGCGCTGACCATCACGGTCATCACCTCGGTGACCAACATCGTGGTCACGATCGTGGCCATCCTCCTGGTGGACAAGGTTGGGCGCAGGCCCATGCTCCTCGTGGGCTCGATCCTCATGACCGTGTCCCTGGGGCTCATGGCCCTGGCATTCTCCTTTGCCACGGTTCGCGGCGACGAGGTCACCCTCGACGCCCCGTGGGCGCCGATCGCGCTGGTGGCCGCCAACCTGTTCGTCGTGGCCTTCGGCGCCACCTGGGGGCCGCTGGTGTGGGTGCTGCTCGGGGAGATGTTCCCCAACCGGATTCGCGCCGGCGCGCTGGCGGTGGCGGCCGCGGCTCAGTGGGTCGCCAATTTCTTCATCTCCACCACCTTCCCGGTCTTCTCCGACATCGGCCTGACCTTCGCCTACGGCTTCTACGCCGCATGCGCCCTGCTGTCCCTCATCTTCGTGTTCCTCAAGGTGCCCGAGACCAAGGGCAAGGAGCTCGAGGACATGGAGGAGCTCGCGGTGTGACGGTGTGACGCCGCGCCCGCGGACGTGCCTTTGCGTCGAGGACGCCGGTTCGCGTCATCCGACTGGGGTGAGCACAGGGGTGATTGACGCGAAGGCTCGTCGTCGACGCAAAACGGCGTCCTCGACGCGGGCCGGCGCTCTCGTCTCCCCATCACCGCGTGGCCCACGGGCGCCCCTCGACGCGGGCGCGGGCAGTAGGGCCCATGTCGTCGTGTCGGAGGGTTGCCCTACTGTGCTGGTATGAGTGCTGAGCAGTCACACCCTCGGTCGCGTCGCCGTCGTCCGCTGCTGCGGATTCTCATCACCTCCCTCAGCTTGGCGCTGAGCCGGGGTGCGTGACTCCAGGGGATGCGGCGCCGCTCGGGCGTGCGGGCCCGGGTCATCGGTAGCATGAGGTGATCACGCCGAGCACCCTGGAGGAACTGATGCACGAGCCCATCAAGCTGGTCGACCGTGTCCAGGCGATCAACTGGAATCGCCTCGTTGACGACAAGGACCTGGAGGTCTGGGACCGGCTCACGGGGAACTTCTGGCTGCCGGAGAAGGTGCCGCTGTCCAATGACGTCCAGTCCTGGGCCACCCTGACCGAGGCCGAGAAGAACATGACCACCCGCGTGTTCACGGGCCTGACGCTGCTGGACACCATCCAGGGCACCGTGGGGGCGGTCTCCCTCATCCCCGATGCGCGCACCCCCCACGAGGAGGCGGTGCTGACCAACATCGCCTTCATGGAGTCGGTGCACGCCCGCTCCTACTCCTCGATCTTCTCCACCCTCATCTCCACCGCCGAGATCGACGAGGCCTTCCGCTGGAGCGAGGAGAACGAGAACCTCCAGCGCAAGGCCCGCATCATCCTGGACTACTACCGCGGGGACGACCCGGAGAAGCGCAAGGTGGCCTCCACGATGCTGGAGTCCTTCCTCTTCTACTCCGGCTTCTACGCCCCCATGTACTGGTCCAGCCACGCCAAGCTCACCAACACCGCCGACCTCATCCGCCTCATCATCCGCGACGAGGCCGTCCACGGCTACTACATCGGCTACAAGTACCAGCTGGCGGTGCGCGAGTCCTCCCAGGCCCGCCAGGACGAGCTCAAGGACTACACCTTCGAGCTGCTCATGGAGCTCTACGACAACGAGGAGCAGTACACCGAGGACCTCTACGACGAGCTGGGCCTGACCGAGGACGTCAAGAAGTTCCTGCGCTACAACGCCAACAAGGCGCTGATGAACCTGGGCTACGAGGCGCTCTTCCCGGCTGATGCCGTGGACGTCAGCCCCGCGATCCTGGCCTCACTGTCCCCCAACGCCGATGAGAACCACGACTTCTTCTCCGGCTCGGGATCCTCCTACGTCATGGGCACCGCCGAGGCCACCCAGGACGAGGACTGGGACTTCTGAGGCGGATTGCCGGCGAAGTTGTCCACGATGAACAACTTTAAGACCCGTCACCCCTTAGTCACTTTCAGTGACTAAGGGGTGACCTGCATTGATGAAAATGACCTGCGAGGCGCTGAGGCTTAAAACTGTTCACGGTGGACACATGACGAGCCGGTGGCCCTCGCACGGGCAGTCCACCCCGTGCAGGGGCGCCCATCGCGGGATCCGGGGGTGCGGAGCATAGTTCCCAGTGTTATCCCTCTGGGCTGCTTCACCATGGAAGAGGTTCATCATGCGCACCCGTCGTCTTATCACCGCTCTTGCTGCCGCATCCCTGGCGGTGGGGCTCTGCGCCTGCGAGGAGCAGGCCACCGCCGGTGAGGATGCCACCGCCTCCCAGTCCCGGGGCGCTGAGGAGAGCCCCGACGAGGGCTCGAAGGAGAGCCCCGACGAGGGCTCGAAGGAGACCCCCGGCAAGGACACGTCCGCCTCGCCCAAGGAGACCAGCGGTGCCGCCGAGGCCAAGGCCATCGAGCCCGTCGTCTTCACCGACACGGAGCTGGGCCTGACGCAGACCTGTGATCAGATCATCGAGGACTTCGACGCCCCGGTCTACAAGGCCGAGTATGACACGGACAGGACTCTCTACCTGCTGCACTGCTCCTTCGAGTTCACCGGCGACGTCGGCGTCGACGTCAGGACCATCAACAACGTCACCCTCCGCAACGACGACAATCCCGTCGGCGACGGCAATGCCGTGTTCTCCACGGATCTGGAGGAGGACTACCGGGCGGCCGGGCTCGACGGCATCAGCTTCGACGAGTACGGCAAGGCCAGCACCACCGCCTGGGTGGCCATCCAGGTCCTCGAGCTTGATGGCAAGGCCATGCCGCTGCCCGAGGGCGCCACGACGGTCAGCTATGACCGCCAGGCCCTTCAGAACACCGACACCGGGGAGATCTACGAGGCCCACACCGACACGGCGAAGCTCGTCATCAAATAGGGACCTGCTCAGCGCCAGCGCGTTTGGAGCAGATGATGGCCGGGTGACTAACGTGGCGCCATGAGCGAGCGCGCGGCCACCCGTCCCCGACCCACTGCCCCACCGGTCTACCAGGCCTCTCGTGAGAAGCTCACCGAGGCGGAGGTGCGCAGCTGGGGCGTGGACGACGTCGTCGATGCCCTCTTCTTCGCGGTGGCGGCTCTGGCCGCGCTCTGGCTGGCCTGGCTGATCCTGGGGGCGGGATGGCACCTCACGCCGTGGGCGGTCGTGGCGGGCCTGGCCTTCTGGGGAATGCTGGCCTACCTGGCCATCCCCCGCCTCCACCAGGTCCTGACGTGGCTGTACGTGCCCGACTACTTCATCGGGCGCACCCGAACCCCCGATGGGCTCCTGGGCGATCCGGTCAACCTGGCCATTCAGGGCGATGAGGATGACATCCATGAGGCGATGCGCTCGGCCGGCTGGGTGCGGGCCGACCCGATCACGCTGGCATCCTCCTGGGGGATCATCAAGTCCTGGATGCTGCGCCGCTCCTACCCGGCGGCTCCGGTCTCCACCCTCCAGCTCTTCGGGCGGGCGCAGGACTTCGCCTACCAGAAGGAGGTGGAGGGAAACCCCTCCCAGCGCCACCACATCCGCTTCTGGCACACTCCCTCCGGCTGGGTCCTGCCCGGCGGCCGGGGCGTGGACTGGCTGGCGGCCGCCACCTATGACCGGGCGGTGGGCCTGTCCGGCCTGACCCTCCAGGTCACTCACCGGATCGACGCGGATATCGACATCGAGCGCAACTACGTGGTCGATGACCTGCGCTGGGCCTGCCCCCAGGCCCGTCTGTCGATCTGGACGGACTTCTTCACCTCCTACCACGACAAGAACGGCGGCGGCGACCGTGTCATCACCGACGGCGACCTCTATGTCCTGGACCTGGAGGAGGTCGTGGCCGACTCCCGCCATTCGGTGGAGCTGGCCCGGGCCCGGGCGGCCGATGCCCAGGCTCAGCGCAACCGCCCCATCCAGCTGCTCGTCGCCCTGGCGCTCATCGCGGCGCTGACCGTGACCAATGTCGTCATCGCCCTGGGGGGCAGGAATATCGCCCGGGTGGTGCAGGAGGCCGAGGCCTACGGCCTGGTCGACGCCGCGGCGAATGCCTATGTCATGATCGCCACGATCTCAGGATTTCTGGCCCTGGCCGCAGCGGGACTGGGGGTGGCGGCCTGGCACGGCCACCCTCGCGGGCGCATCGCCCTGCTGATGGCCCTGACCCTGCGGCTCCTCATGGACTTCTCCCAGGTGACGGGTATGGGGGTGCGCCAGGTCTCGGTGGGGCTGCTGACCACATCGGCGCTGACGGTTCTGGCGCTGCTGACGCTGACGGCCCGTCCGGTGCCTCGCTGGGAGCGGGCGCGCAAGGCGGAGCGTCGCCGCCGCCGGGCCGGGGGCAAGCGCTTGCGTCGGGCGGGGCTCGGCGATCGCTGAGCCCCGCTGGGTCTCAGCTGAGCCCCTGCCGGGCCCCGCTGGGTCACGGCGGGCCGACGGCGAGGCGGTTGCGGGCCGGGACGGGCGCGAGCGCCGTTACCCTGGCTCCATGAGCGAGTACCTGGCGGGGCCCGGCAGGCACGCCGACCCTCAGCGTCCGGCCGATGAGCGTGAGCATGTGCGCTTCGGCATCCCCTTCAACGGCGTGGTCCCCATCTGGCACGACGACGCCACCATCACCTGGCACCGGCCCACTGATGGCACCGACCTGGCCACGGTGCTGGGCATGGGCCTGGTGGAGACCGAGCCCGGCCCCACCCAGGCACCGGATGGCTGGGCGGAGCATGTGGAGACCGGCACCCTGACCGAGGGCGGGCGGGTCCTGCTGCTGCGCGCGGCCACGCCCACGGGCCGGCGCGCCATCAACGACCCGGGCGAGGGCGCCCCGGTTGTGCTGGACGAGCCCCTGGGCTTCCAGGAGGCGATGGAGGGCGACTTCGACATCGTGGGCTTCGGCATCCACATCGGGCGCATCATGCTGCGGGCGGCGCGCGACGGCGGAATCGTCGTCTTCACTCTGCGCGCCCCCCGGGACCCTGAGCCCCACCACCTGCTGTCCATGCCGGCCAGCAGCGATGAGGAGGGCGTGATGAGCTTCCACCTGGGCACGCTCCTGGAGATGGAGGGCGGCGCCTGGGATGCGGCCCGCCACTCAGAGGGGATGGCGATGCTGGACCTGACGGTTCCCTACACCGACCTGGTGGCGGACTTCGGCCAGGAGGGGGAGGAGGGCCTGGATGCGGACCGGGTGCTGGAGATGGCTCAGCCCGCGGTCCAGTGCCTGCTCAAACCGGGTTTCCCCTTCGCGCTGGGGGCCTCGATCCTCCTGCCGGAGGACTGAGAGGGCGCCTGAAGGCGGTGGGCCCGGGCAGCGCGCTCGGGCACGCGCCCAAGCCCCGCGATCCGCGCCGGGATTGTCAGCGCGGCGGGGCGGTGCTGGCGCGCAGGGTGAGCTCGGCGGGGATGGTGATGCTGCGCGAGCCGTCCAGGGGGCCGTGCTCGGCCTGCTCCAGGATGAGGCCCACCATCTCCCGGCCGTGGCGCTTGAAGTCGAGGCGGACCGTGGTCAGCGGCGGGAAGGAGTACTCGCCCAGGGCCAGGCCGTCGAATCCGACGACGGAGACGTCGTCGGGCACGCGCCGGCCCTGCTCGTGCATGGCCCTGATCAGCCCCAGGGCCACCTCGTCATTGGCGCAGAAAACCGCGGTGACCTGCGGGTTAGCCGCCAGGCGCTGGCCGGCCGCATAGCCCGCGGCGGCCTCCCAGTCCCCGGGGACGGGCTCGGGGACGATCGCGCCGGCCTCCCGCAGGCAGGCGGCCCAGGTGGCGCTGCGGATGAGCGCGGATTGGGAGCCCTGGGGCCCGGTGACGTGGTGGACCGTGCGGTGCCCCAGGGCCAGGAGATGCCCGACGGCGTCGCGCACGCCCTGGGCCTGGTCGGCCGAGGCGGAGGGGTAGTGGCCCACGAGGGTGGAGTCTGAGACGGCCACGGGCATGGTGGGCGGCAGGGCCAGGTGCTCGCGCCCGGCCCGGCCCGCCTGGACCACGACCAGCCCGTCGATGGCCTGGTTGACCAGGCGGTGGGAGGCCTCGCGCAGCTCCTGGGACTCGGGCTGGGCCACTTGGGTGAGGTTGACGGCGTAGCCGGCGGCGGTGGCCGCCTCCAGGACCCCGGCGGTGGTCAGGGCCTCCCCGGTGCGCTGGATCTGCTGGGTGAGTACGCCGATGGTCTTGAAGGAGCCCCGGCGCAGGGCCTGGGCGGCGCGGTTGGGGGCGTAGCCGAGTTGAGCCATGGCGCGCTCGACCCTCTGGCGGGTCTCGGCGCGCACATTGGGGGCGCCTGCCGAGACGCGCGAGGCGGTCTGCGGGGAGACGCCGGCCAGGCGGGCGACGTCGACGAGGGAGGGGGCGCCTGATGCCCTGCGTCTCCGTGATGTCGCCTCTGCCATGGCTGCGAGGTTATCAGGTGGGGCTTGCGCTTCCCCTGACCTGTATGGTAACGCAACCAGAGTCTTGAGGGCATCCCTGATGTTGCTTGCGAAAGCCGGATGGTCGGCGTATGTTAACGTCACCATTCGGGGTGGCAGAGGCGACCCCGTCATGCACAACGAGGTGAGACATGGCGCCACAGGCTCATAGCGCAGGCACGGAGAAGACCTACCTGCGGTGGTACAACAAGGTCGGCTACGGCTCGGGAGACGTGGCGGGGAACGTCGTCTACGCGCTCCTGTCCGCCTTCGTCATGATTTATCTGACGGACACCGCCGGTCTCAATCCCGGGATCATCGGCACGCTCATGATGATCTCGCGGCTCTTCGACGGGTTCTCCGACATCATCTTCGGCAGGCTCCTGGACCGCACGCATACACGCTTGGGCAAGGCCCGGCCGTGGATGCTGGGCGGGTTCGTGGGATGCTCCGCCATGATCATCGCGATCTTCGCGATTCCGCTGAGCCTGGGGGACGGGGCCAAGTACGCCTGGTTCTTCATCGCCTACACCCTGCTCAACGCCGTGTTCTACACGGCCAACAACATCGCCTACTCGGCCCTGACCGCGCTGATCACCAAGAACAGCGCCGAGCGCGTGCAGATGGGCTCGATCCGATTCATGTTCGCCTTCGGCACCAGCCTGCTCATCCAGAGCATCACGGTCCAGGGGGTTGAGGCCCTGGGCGGCGGGGCCGAGGGCTGGCGGGCCATGGCCATCATCTACGCGCTGCTGGGCCTGGCGGTCAACACGCTCTCGGCGATGTCGGTGCGCGAGCTCTCCCCGGAGGAGCTGGCTGACACCGGGGAGTCCGGCGCCGTCGGTGCGGCCCACAGCGCTGAGGCGGCTGATGAGGTCTCCCTCAAGGACTCCGTGCGCATGCTGCTGTCCAACAAGTACTACGCCATCATTCTGGTGGTCTTCCTGCTGGCGCAGATCTTCACGGCCATGCTCAACATGGGCATCTACTTCATGACCTATGTCCTGGGCGACGCCAAGCTCTTGGGGAGCTTCGCCTGGGCGATCAATGTCCCGCTCATCGTGGGACTGCTGGTCACGCCCCTGCTGGTCAAGCGCTTCGGTGAGATGTTCCGGGTCAACGCCTGGGGCTACGCCCTGGCGGTGGCCGGGCGACTGGGGGTGGTGGCGGCCGCCTATGCCGGCTCGATCCCGCTCATGCTGCTGTTCTCGGCGATCGCCTCCCTGGGGATGAGCCCGCTTCAGGGGACCCTCAATGCGCTGATCGCCGAGGCCTCGGAGAACACGCTGCTGCGCCATGGCAAGCGAATCGATGGCCTCATGTTCTCCTGCACCTCTCTTGGGGTGAAGGTGGGCGGCGGCGTCGGGACGGCGCTGTCGGGGTGGCTCCTGGCCGCCAGCGGCTATGTGGGCGGGGTCGACGTCCAGCCGGACTCGGCCATCCAGATGATGTACGTGATGTATGTGTGGCTGCCGCTGGCGGCCAATGTCATCATTCTTCTCCTGCTCACCCGCCTGGATGTCGAGCGCGTCAACGCCCGGCTCAAGGCCGAGGCCGAGTCCGGCTCCCAGGCCGACCGCTGAGTCGCGTCGTCCGGGCGGGGGATATGAGGCCTCTGGCCCGGCGAGGCGGGCCCCGCCCTTGCGGCGCAGAGATGATGAGGCTCCCGAGGCAGTGACGTGACGTCGTCGGCCCCGAGGACCCTACGCCCCACCCATGCCCTGGCGGCTGCGGTGGGGCGTGGGCATGATTGCTCTATGCGCGACCTGAGCGATCTTGCCCGTCCGACTGCCCCGTCACGAGCCATCCAGGCCCGCATGGCCGCTGAGACCGCTGAGCGCCTGCAGGCCAGTGGCCCGGCCGTGGCTCTGGCACCGGACGCCGGCGCGCCGGTCGACCTGCGCCAGGCGCTGGGCCAGGCCGTGGGGTCGCTGGCCGATGAGGTGGTGGCGCTGTCCCGGGATATTCATGCCCATCCCGAGCTCGGCTACGAGGAGCACCATGCGGTCGCGGCCGTGGCGGGGCGCCTGCGCGCTCATGGGATTGAGCCGGAGGTCGGGGTCTTCGGGATGGAGACGGCTCTTCGTGCCGAGATCGGGCGGAGCGGGCCCGCGATCGCGATTCTGGCGGAGTACGACGCGCTGCCGGGCATCGGTCATGGCTGCGGCCACAATGTCATGTGCGCCAACTCGGTGGGGGCCTTCCTGGCCCTGGCGCAGCTGGAGCGGGCCCGGCCGGGGGCGCTGCCCGGCCGGGTGATCCTGCAGTCCACCCCCGCTGAGGAGAACTCCACCGCCAAGGAGGTCCTGTGCATGCGCGGCATGCTCGACGGCGTCGAGGCGGCCATCCAGACCCATGCCTACCCGATGGACCTCACCCGTCAGACCTGGCTGGGGGTTCGGCGCCTGGAGGTGGTCTTCCACGGGGTGGCGGCGCATGCCTCCTCCCAGCCCTTCATGGGGCGCAATGCCTTGGATGCCGCGACCTTGGCGCTCAGCGGCTTCGCGATGCTGCGCCAGCACATCCTGCCCATGGATCGGCTCCATGCGGTGGTGGTCGATGGGGGACAGGTCGCCAATGTCATTCCGGAGCGCGCCGAGCTGGCCATCATGGTGCGCTCGAAGTACCCCGAGACCTTAAGGGACATCGTGGAGCGCGTGGAGGACGTGCTGCGCGGGGCGGCGCTGATGACCGGGACGGGCGTGGAGATCAGGACCGACGAGCACACCAATGAGATGCCGGTGAGGGACAACGGCCCCCTGCTGGAGTCGTGGGTGCGGGCTCAGCGCGAGCGAGGGCGCGATCCTCTTCCGTCGGGCGTGGTCTCCGAGACGATCGCGGCGGGCACGGACTTCGGCAATGTGTCCTTGCGGGTGCCGGGCATCCACCCGCTCATCCGTGCCACGGAGCGGCCCGACGTCGCCCTCCACACCCGCGAGATGGCAGCGGCGGCGGGATCGGCGACGGGGGACGCGGCCGCGGTGGACGGCGCCTACGGCCTGGCGGCAGTGGCCCTGGACTGGCTGCATGACGGCGCTCTCCGCCAGCGCGTGCGCGCCGACTTCGAGGCCAGCGGCGGAGTCGTGGACGTGGCGGGGTTCTGGAAAAAACGAGATGCAAGTCACTAACAAAGGTGTCGGCTGGCCTTGCTGTTCGCTGTGCTCTGAGGCAGTCTATGTCAGAAGTCATATCGTTGAGGCGGCCTGAAAGCGGCGAGTTGACAAAAAGGAGACGACTTGTGGCGGAGAATCAAAAAAAGCAAGCGATCGAGGAAGTCTTGACGCAAACGAAAGCATCCCGCGGCGCATTGGGCCTTGAAGAGGGTGGAACAAAGAGTAGCGATCTTTCTTCGACACTGTCCGATGCCTGGCAGTCCCCGGCAGCGGAAGATGTGGAGACCGCTATATCAACCACCGTAAGTGGAATAGGTACTGAATGGAGTAGTATCGAGACTCAGGTTCAGAGTGATTACGATAAAGAGCCGGATGACGTTGATTCTGAGAGTTTGGAGGCGCGGTGGTTTACACGAAGCCCTCGGCCCAGTTGAGTGTGTGAAGTAGATTCCGAAGGAAACTCAAACTAAGGAGCATTAAAGAATGACGTTCATCAGTCTTAATAAGGATTCCCTTCAAACCTTCATCAGTGGCCTCAACTCTTACGCAGATAGCGTGGACAATGAACGTGGTCAGGTGTACATCAAGTTATGGATTAATTCGTATCCGACTGAAATTTCAGATATGGTTAACGGGGGAGATTCGACTCTTGCAACTAAAGCCGGGGAGTTGAGGTCCCATGCTTCAGATTTGCAGACTCGCCTCGACGAAGCAGTCGCAATGAATGAGGATGGCGTTACTATTAGTGACCCAGAGACTGGAACCATTTCTTATTACCTGCCGGAGGGTGTCTCCGATACCGCCGCAAATGTCAAAAAGCACAATAGTGACGCCCAAGCCCAGGCGACGAAGGACGCCAAGGGTCTTCAGGCCTTTATTGATAAGGGTGAAGAGGATGATGCGCGCTATCAGGAGTTACTTGCGAAACTTAAGGGCGGACAAGACAATCCTGTCTATGCTTCCACGTTTATCGATGCTGTCGGACCTGAAAATTTGACACAAATTCCCGTCGACGTTGAGGATGTTTATGTCGATTCTAAAACTGGAGGAGGCATTGTCTCGAAGACGGAATGGGAGAATACTGAGCATGGAGATGCCATTGCTCAGATATTTGGTCATATGCTAGCCGCAGGGTCTACGACCTGGGATACTGAAAAAAGTCAGGCCGTAGCGGATGCGGTAGCAAACTCCGTGAAAGATGACCCCAAGAAGGACTGGGGTGGTAGCAACGTGAATGCTCCACGAATGGGGGCACTGAACACGATGCTTGGAGTATCCCAAGAAGGCGACCTCGACGGGATCGAAGAGACTGAAGATCACGGTCTGGGGCTCACTTATGGAACAGATTTCTTGGTGCGGATGGGACAGAATTTGGAAAATGCCCCTACGTCTAACCAATATTTCGATCATCAGGAAGGACCCAGAGTTGGAGACTCAAGCAACCCACTGAGTGGTATTGTGCATGCAATGGCTGCCAATCCTGAGGCTGCCAAGCAGTGGCTTGCTCCTGCTGCGACGCAGCCACCGACGGTCAGGGTAGATGCCGACAGCACGGTTAGCCGTATCCGTGCCATGATGGATAACAGTGCAATCGGAGACAACCAGTGGACAGATGACTGGGCCAAGCTGGCGGAGAACGTGTCAGCCCAGGCCGCGAATCAAACGGCTCTTGGCGCCTCCTCGCCTATGAATGGTAGGGATAGTGCTGCTGTGGTCTCTGGAGTCCTGAATGCCATGGGTGAGAGCAGCAGTAATGCCATGGGTGAGACCAGCAGCGAGTTCACGCTATCTGGGACTGCGAGAAATCTTGTTGGTGATACGTTGGAGCGTTATCCAATGGGCGTCGACATTTCGGCGCAAGCTGGGAATCCTAAAAAATATACTACTTCCCCAGACAGCAACTCACTTTGGGCGGCTAATCTCCAGGAACAGCCGCTCTTTTCCGATCTCGCATTGTCAAACCTTGTGGGTCAAGTGGGGCAAGATGATCGTGCAATAGTTGAACTGCAGGCGTCTCAAACTGTATACAATCATGAGAGGGTAGCGGCCATCGTTGAACACGCAGAAGATGATAGCGGCGGTGAGGCAGCTTTGGCGGAGGCTCTCCAAGACCAAAGCAGTACTAGCGGGTTTTTCATGGGTGCTATCGGAAGAACGAGCGAGCAGATTGGAGCCGCTGCCGACCAACGTGTGAAGTTCTATGCAGATTCGGCTGCTAACCTCGTGAGCGCTATTCCTGTGGCGCCCGGCGCGGGCGCTGCGATCGATACGGCAGTAAGTTTCGCGATGTCAGAGGCAAGAGACGGGGCTAAGAACTCCATCGTGAATTCGCTTGCAACAGCGGAAACTGAGGCGAAAAATGAGAATCAGAAGAACTACGCCGAGGGAGTGACATATAACCAGGCACTCACTACAATGACTTTGCTGCAGAGCGGAATATATTCGGCTGAGGAACTGGCTTCGACGCGCAAGGGAGTAGCTGTGGATGCGAGCAGTGTCATCGCTTCCGATGGGGAAGTTCTCGTGGGACCCGATTCTCAAGGAGAGGTCTCCTCTCTTACTCCTGAGCAATACGATGCACTGGTGGAAGTCGGCGGAGTACTTCCATCAGGTGATAATGCGGGTCTAACGGACATTACGGATCGGGTGACAACCCGTTACACAGAAGCATCTAGGAATGCCAAACCTGACAATGGTGCGGATCCTGCGCCTTGGGACTAACGAGAGCGGATTGTATACGGTGCGGCGATTTTCTGTCCTTAGTGGGGCGTCATTGTGTGTCCTTGCGCTCACCTCTTGCGTAGTGTCGGGTGATGGCGATGCCTATCGGACCGTGCCTCCCAGTGTTGCCGTTGAGGGGAAAAAATTCTCTTGTGCTGGCGTCCCGGATGAGTCGGTCGGCAAGATGTTTGACTCCGCGATCACCTACAGTGAGCGCACGCTATATTGGAAGCGTGACGCCGTTTCCTCGATTGAGTGCACCGTTAGTCGCGCCGACAGTGGCGGGCGGATCGCGGTATACGTGTCTTATGGTCGTATTCCTGACTATGGGGATCCGATCGATACGACAAATGCGTACCAAGCGCCAAATCGGGAGAACTTCTCGGTTCCCGGCGTCGAGGGTGAAGGGACCGTAGATACAGCTAAAGAGGGCGGGGGCGTCGCAGTGTTCCAATGTGATGGGCACTATGTGCTGGTGTCCATCTACCCCCGCCAGGAGGTCCAGGGCGACCTGAAGAGCAATATGGTGAATCTTGCGACGTCGATGACGCCGTGGGTGTGCGGTGGGGAGACGATCCCTGGTCGACAGGAGACCCTGGAGGAGCTGGAGCGCCCGAAACCGCAGTCGACACCCACGCAGGATGCGTAAGCGCGCCGCACAGCCAGCGGATAGAGCGTCCGGAGCGGGGTGCAGGAGATTTCAGTCGTCGTCGGTGGTGTTGAGGGTCTGGACCTCGGCGACGGGGATGGGGGTTTCGGACTGGGTGCTGGTGATGCCCAGGCTGCCGCTGGTTCCGTCGGTGGCCGTGAAGGTGGTGTGATAGTTGATGGTGGTGGTCAACGGGGTGGTTCCACCGAGGTGAGCGCTGGACCGGGTGAAGACGATGAGGCAGTCGGTGGTGTCCCAGTCGGGGGTCTGCGGAGTCCAAGGCTGACCGAAGCCGGTGCACTTGACCTGGGAGTCCGGAGCAGAGAGCTTCAGGCCGGTGGCGGCAATGGTGACGGTGGCCGTGGTGGAACCTGCGGTGGCGGAGATGGTGGTGGAGCGGACGGTGGCATCCGTGGCCCATACCCAGGTGTCGTAGCCGACCAGAGTTGAGCCCTGATTACCGATGGCGGGGTTGGTCTCGATAGTGGGTGTGGGGATGGTGGCGCTGGCCATCACCGCCCGGGCCAGAGTCTCCCCGGCGATGTAGGGCTGCGGCATGGGAGTGCCGGCAGGCAGCCAGACGTTGGGACTAATCGCGCTCTCACGCATGCCCAGCAAAGTCTGACGGTACTCCTCCTCTGATGCGGCGCGGCTGGGATCACAGTTGACTTTGTACCATCCGCCGTCCTGATCCCGACGATCCTCCCAATCGGCGTAACTATCAAACGCATAGATGAGAGCTCGCCCTATTGACACGCCAGAATTGCTTTTCTTGTCCTTCTCAATCTGCTCCTTGCGCTCCTCCATATTCTTGGCCACTTCTTCACCGCTGCCGACGTACTCGTACCAGCAGATCGGGTCGACGGCGATGCCGGAGACATCGACCGATGCACCTGTACCTGGAGCGGCTGATGTTGGGCTCCCGGAACCGTCGGAGACAACTGTCTCGGAGGCCTGGGCCTGAACCTCGATCGAGTCGGCTCCACCCCCGGACACGCTGCCGCCCGCATCGGAGTTTCCTCCACCTTTAGGTGACGCGAATGACGGTGCGTCAAAAATACTGCACACAAGCGCCGTGGCGGCGATAAGGGTCACAAAATATGTTCGACTAAGAGTTAGATGCTGACTTATCATGCGCATTCGTCTGTCCCTAATTCCTCACTCTTGCTGGCAAGCCATGTGCCGTTTTTCTTGACCATCTGATATGTTCGAGTATAGGCATGCTGATAACTTCGTGCGTCGACCTCGTCCCCTTGCTCGTTGACGACCTTCATTTTGGTGTAATCCGTGCACACTAAGACTTCTGCGGAATCATCTGCGGTGAGACTAACCGATGCAACACTGACGCTGTAGAAACCTGAGGCCCTCCAGCCTTGATTTTCGAACTCTGCGAAGACGTCTTGGTAGAGCTGGAGCTCCTCGCCAGTCATCGTGGCTTGAGTTTCCTCTGAGTTCTCCATGTTCATGAAAGCGAGCCATACCGTCTTGTCGAAGGCCATGAAATACATGAAGGCCTCCGCCTGCTTCGCGTCCATGTTCTCGGGGATGGAGACCACCTGATACCCGTTGTCCCAGTCCGACAGCGATTCCGTGGTGATCTCTTCGACTGGGGGCACGGAGACAGTGGGCGCGGCCGAGGGTGGAGGGGCGGTGCCCGCGGAGGTGGAGGCGGCGGTGCCTGGGCTTGCCAGAGATGGAATTGACGTCTGGCTCGAGGGCTCCTGGCCCGAGCAGGCGATCAGTGACGATGCGGCGACGAGGGAGCACAGGGTGACCATGCCGCGCCTTGCCTTTGTGCGCACGGAACCTCCAGATGCAAGGGTGCTGACGGTCTGCTGCGTCAACGATAAGACACAGTGCCCTCTGGTGCCATGGAACCAACCTGGGAAGTTCCTGAAATATTTGCAGGTGCTCCAGGGATCAGCCGATTGTCGTGGTCCCTGCCGTATTCCGCCCGCGCCCTCCATCGCCGACGGGAAACGAAGCAATCCCTGCGCTCCTAGGCCGAAGAAAAAGAAATCGTCTTATGAGGTCTCTGTGCCGGGAGTTTCTGTGGGATCAGTGGTTGCTGGTGCCAGGGGAGTGTTCAGGCCTGGGATCGGCTCGCCGTTGCAGGCCCAGGGGGTGATGGAGAGGGCAAGGTTGACCAGGTTGCCCTTGAGGTCTCCGCGCATCTTTCCTTTAGGGCTGATGGACGTCGCGATGAATGCATCGCCACAGGCGATGACGGCGGCCCCGCCGCCTTCCTTCGACGTGCGCACCTCACCGGTGGCTCCAGGAACGTCAGGAACAGGAAAAGATTCCTCGTATTCATCAGCGTGGTACATTCCAGAAAGATCCCACTTGTCCCAGTCGAAATCGCGGCCGAAATGAACGTAGGCGGCCCGCTTGGTTTCTTCTATTTCGGTACCATCCGCACCTTCAGCGCGAACTCTAATGTAGCATTCTATCTGCTGTACATGATCTCCATTTTCCCTACTTCCACTAAACAACTCGTAGATCGGATCTGAGAACATTGCCTCGATCGAAGAATCAGGTACCCCCGGGCAGTGAAATGAGGTCGAACTCGGGTCGACGGATGGTGACACCATCACGGATGGCGACGCCTCTACTACGCTAGGGGTAGTGCTAGGGTTAGATCTC
Source organism: Actinomyces slackii (assembly GCF_900637295.1). Classification (NCBI taxonomy): domain Bacteria; kingdom Bacillati; phylum Actinomycetota; class Actinomycetes; order Actinomycetales; family Actinomycetaceae; genus Actinomyces; species Actinomyces slackii. The sequence continues at coordinate 738,288 of NZ_LR134363.1, forward strand.
TTAGTCACCAGGGAGCATGACGTCGTCAGAATGATCGCGCACCATATCGCGCAGTGCCTGACGAACTTACGAGGTCGCTGCGCCGTCATGTCCTCACTACTTCCTATAAATGTCGTATGCGCTGCCGTAGCCATCCGTGTAATTGTCTGTCATGACGTCGCCGACGTTTCCCTGCGCGCGCACGATCTGCTGGACCGCCTTACCCGGTACGCCACACTTATGAGAAAGGCTCGCTCTTCCCATGGCCGACGCGCCCTTGAGTAGTGGAACGGGAGTGCGGCGCGCCGAATGATCAGACGTGGTGACTCGATGCCGTGACCCGACGCTTGCGTCACCCGCACGTTACCGGGACTTGAGAGGCCATGCTGAGCGCTCCGATGAAATGTGGTGCAGGTCTCAGAATATCCCGACCCCGCGCAGCGTCGCCTGCCCTCAGCCTGCCACAATGGCGGCATGACACGCCTCAACCCTGAGTCCTCGTCGTCCCTGTACCGCGTCATCCTCGTGTGCACCGGCAATATCTGCCGCTCGGCCATGGCGGAGGCCGTCCTGCGCGATCGCCTGGCCGGACCCCTCGCCCAGCGCGTGCACGTCTCATCCGCCGGCGTCTCCGACGAGGAGCACGGCAACCCCATGGACCACCGGGCACGCCGAGTACTGGCCGCCGCCGACTACACCACCGGCCCCGCCGCCGAGGTCATCGACCACCACCGGGCCCACCGCATCACCGACGAGGAGATCCTGGGCTCCAACCTCATCCTGGCCATGACCGCCCGCCACGAGCGCGAGCTGCGCCGCCGTGCCGAGCGCCTGGGCGCCGACCTCACGCGCATCCGGATGTACCGCTCCCTGGACCCCGAGGCCGGCCCGGCCACCGACCTCGACGTCCCCGACCCCTGGTACGGCACGGAGGCCGACTTCGAGGACACCCTCGCCGTCGTCGAACGCGTCAGTGACGCCCTGGCCACCCGCCTCGCCGACGAGACCTCCACCGCAGCACCCTAAGTCTCCCTGAGGCGCCCGGCCCGGGCCCCTGCACTGCCGGTCGCCGCGCCCCAGCCCACCGCCTCAGCCCAGGCGGGCGGCCAACCACCCGGTCACCGCCGCGAAGTACTCCTCGCGAGCCCGCGGCCCCGACAGCGACAAGTCATGCACGCCGTCGGGAATCTGGCGCACCGTGACGTCATTTCCCAGGAACGGCGCCCGCGCGATCATCTGCTCCACGGACAGCACCACATCGCTGCGCTTGGCCTCCTCCAGGTCGGCGTCGGGCGAGCCGGTCGTCGTCGAGCAGCACAGCAGGATCGGCACCCGGATTCCCAGGCCGTGATGCACCCTCCGCTGCAGGCGCCGCACCCCCGCCAGGAAGCCGGCGCGCACCGGGAAGGCCGGGAAGGGCTTGAGCCTGAGATCCCAGTCCCACTCACCCGACCAGTCCCGGTGCAGCGCCTCGACATAGACATCCGGCTTGTCCCGACTCGCGCCGGGATCATCGATCACCCGATCGGGCCAGCGCCGCGAGATCAGATCCACCAGCGCCGAACCATAGGAGCGCACCAGGGCCGTGCCCCGCAGATCCAGCCACGGCGAGTTCAGCACCACCGCATCCACGGTCCCAGGATGATCCGCCGCCCAGATCACCGCCTGCAGGCCCCCGGTGGAGTGCCCGTGGAGCACCACCTCGCCATGCCCGTGCTCAGAGCGGATGATGCGCAGCGCCCGACGGATCTCCTCGGCATGGACGCGCAGATCCCGCACATCATGCGGGGAGGGGAGGCCGATGCCCGCCCGCCCGCAGGCCCGCAGGTCCAGGGCGTAGAACTCATACCCGGCATCCAGGAAGGCCTGGGCCATATGCGTCTGGAAGAAGTAGTCGCTGCGGCCGTGCAGGTGGAGCACAGCGCGATCATGGCGGCCACCGGCCTGACGCTGATGCACCAGAACCGCATGATCGCCCACCGCAGCCTCCGGTGCGGGAGTCACCGGGATGCGGCGCGCCACCCAGGGCTCGCCCAGGAGGTCGGGCTCGATCCCGGAGGCCTCGATCCGCTCAGGACGCGGGGGCTCAGTGGCTTCGATGGGCTCTGCGGGCTCACTCGGCATGGGGGGCACGGTCATGGAGTCAATACAAGCACGGGCCCGGCGCCCGCGCGTCCTGCAGGAGATGCGTGACTTTCGTCCCTAGCGGGCCTCTCGGCTTGCCCCCGGCCACCCGGCTGCGTACCTTAACCGTGACCATCCAGAGCAGCCGAGAGACCTGGCTCGACGACGCTGCAGCAACCCCCTTCGCGGTGAGGGTGCTTCCGCCAGGACCGATGGAGGAGCGCGTGAGCCAAACCAGGACCCCCGAGTCGCCCGAGGGCGCCCAGATCGACGACGCCTCGCAGGTCGAGGACTCCCAGGACAGCAGCCCCGAGGAGCCCATGATCTCCCTGCGCGACGTCCACAAGATCTACCGCCTGCGCGGCGGCATCGAGGTGCGCGCCCTGGACGGCCTGAGCCTGGACGTGGCCCCCGGCTCCATCCACGGCATCGTGGGCACCTCCGGCGCCGGCAAGTCCACCCTGGTGCGCTGCCTGACCTCCCTGGAGCGCCCCACCTCCGGCCACGTCCTGGTCGAGGGCAAGGACATGACCGCCCTGAGTCCCCGGGCCCTGCGCGAGGCCCGCCGTCGCATCGGCATGGTCTTCCAGCACGCCAACCTCCTGGACCAGCGCACCGCCGCCCAGAACGTCGCCTACCCCATGACCCTGGCCGGCGTCCCCTCCGGCAACCGCCACCAGACCGTGGCCCGCATGCTCGACCTCGTGGGCCTGGCCGACCGCGGCGACTCCTACCCCGCCCAGCTCTCCGGCGGCCAGAAGCAGCGCGTGGGCATCGCCCGCGCCCTGGCCGACGACCCCGCCGTCCTCCTGTGCGACGAGCCCACCTCCGCCCTGGACCCCGAGACCACGCGCTCCATCCTCGACCTCATCAAGAACGTGCGCGACACCCTGGGCCTGACCGTCATCATCATCACCCACGAGATGAGCGTGGTCCGCCAGGTCTGCGACTCGGTGAGCCTGCTTCAGGCCGGCCGCATCGTCGAGGGCGGCCGCCTGGAGGACGTCGTGCTCGACGTCGGCTCCCGGCTCTCCCGTGAGATCGTCCCCTTCCCCGAGGTCCCCGAGGCCGCCGTCGCCCACGGCGAGGCCGTCCTGGACGTCTCCATCACCGCCCACCCCGGCCAGCCCGCCGCCGTCGCCCTGCTGTCCATGGTGGCCGAACTCGGAGGGGACGTGGCCGCAGGAGTCTTCGAGACCATCGGCACCGCCCAGATCGGCCGCCTGGCCATCACCGTTCCCGCCGACGACGTCGAGCGCGCCCTGAGCACCATGCGCACGGCCGGCATCACCGCGGAGGCCCGCTCATGACCGCACTGACCCTCAGCGCCCACCAGCTGCTCGCCACGGCCGCCAATGACGGGACCTGGCTCAACAACCGGGTCCTGGAGCGCCGCCTCCTGGAGGCCATCACCGAGACCCTGCTCATGACCTTCGTCTCCGGGGCCCTGACCGTGGTCTTCGGACTGCTGCTCGGCCTGGCCCTGGTGACCACCGGCGCCCGCGGCCAGCACCGCAACCGCCCCCTCTACGAGACCCTGTCCCTCGTGGTCAACATCGGCCGCTCCATGCCCTTCATCGTCCTCATGGTGGCCATCGCCTCGGTGACCCGCCTCATCGTGGGCTCATCCCTGGGGTGGCAGGCGGTCTGCGTGCCCCTGACGCTGGGCGCCATCCCCTTCTACGCCCGACTGGTGGAGACCGCCGTGAACAACGTTGAGCACGGCAAGGTCGAGGCCGCCCTCATGATGGGGGCCTCCGGCACCCAGATCACCTGGGGCGTGCTGGTGCGCGAGGCCCTGCCCACCCTCATCCAGGCGGCCACCGTCACCTTCATCACCCTGCTGGGCTACACGGCCATGGCCGGCACCATCGGCGGGGGAGGCCTGGGCGACCTGGCCATCCAGTACGGCTACAACCGCAACATGTCGGATGTCATGGTCGTGTCCGTCGTCGTCATCCTCCTCATCGTGGCCGTCATCCAGGTCGTGGGCGACATGCTCAGCCGGCTGGTGGACCACCGCTGAGGCCGCCACCAGCCGGCAGCGCCCGCGCCCAGCGCCCCATACCCACTCCACCCGCATGCTCCACGCCCCGCCACGGGGCGGCCAGTGAAAGGAACACCCATGTCCGCAACCATGACCCGTCGCAACTTCTCCATCGCAGCAGTGGTCGCCGTCGGCGCAACCCTGGCGGCCTGCGGCCGCTCCGAGGGCGTGGGAGGCCTCAAGGAGGACGGCGGCACCACCGTCATCTCCGTGGGCGCCACCCCCCAGCCCCACGTCACCATCCTCCAGTACGTCCAGGACAACCTCATCGAGGGCTCCGGGATCAGCCTGGACATCGTTGAGATCAACGACTACCAGACCCCCAACACCTCCCTGGATGACGGCACCCTGGCCGCCAACTTCTTCCAGACCCCCAACTTCCTGGAGCAGCAGATCGAGGAGAAGGGCTACGACTTCACCGCGATCAGCGACGTCCACATCGAGCCCATGGGCCTGTACTCCTCCACCTACAACTCCGTGGAGGAGCTGCCCGAGGGTGGCCTCATCATCCTCAACTCCGACCCCGCCAACACGGCCCGCGGCCTCCAGCTGCTGGTCCAGGGCGGGCTCATCAAGCTCGACGACTCGGTGAAGATGCCCACCGTGGACGACGTGACCGACAACCCCAAGAAGTTCACCTTCCAGACCGTCGACGGCGCCCAGACCGCCCGCTCCATGCAGGACGCCGCCGCCGCCGTCATCAACGGCAACTACGCCATCGACGCGGGCCTGACCCCCAAGACCGATGCCCTGGTCCTGGAGGAGGCCGAGGGCAGCGCCCACATCAACCAGCTCGTGGTGCGCACCGAGGACAAGGACAACGAGCACCTCCAGAAGCTCGCCAAGCTCCTCAACGACCCCAAGGTCAAGACCTTCATCGAGGAGTCCTGGGCGGACGGCTCCGTCATGCCGGCCTTCTGAGGCCCGCCCCGCGACGGCGGGGAGCGAGCCGGGCCGCCTGCAGCACGTACAGGCGACCCTTGGCCCGCCCCGCGACGTCGGGAGCGGACGCCCATGCGGGGGTCGGATGCGCCATGAGCGGCCCATCCGGCCCCCGCGTCGCGCCTGCGGTCTCGATGCAGCGGCCAGGGCCGCCCGGGATGGGGCGGCCCTGGCCGCCATCCGATGCGGCGGATGCGGAGGGTCTGCGCCGTCGGGCAGCGAGAGGGGGCGCGCCGCTTTCTCCCTTTTTTATGGCTACTCCGCGTCACGGGGCCGTCTCGCCCCCGTCACGAGCCGGCGGCGCTATGAACGCCCAGATCATGAAGCCGTCACGGTTGCGTCAAGAGTTGAGCACAAGCGGAGAAGGCGCATTGTTGCGCGGAGTCTGGCGGGCTTAGCCTCTCGGTCCCCGATGCCGAATGCCTCAGGAAAGGGCCGTGAGAAAGGAGGGCGCATCATGGACTCGACTCAGACCCTGGCGGGGATGTACATCAGGCAGATCCTGGTCGTGTGCGCCGCCCTGGTCCTCCTGGCGCTCGGCCTGGCACTGATGCCCGTTCCCGTGCAGGCCGCGGGCGAGGGCACGCTGGAGGTCGGGGTCACCGCCAAGGGAGTCCCGGTGGCGCTGACCAGGGACTACGTCCTGGGATACACCTGCACGGACGGCCAGGAGGGCGTGATGCGCGTGCCGGGGACCGGGGCGCTGAGCGCCGTCGACGCCACCTTCCCCGTGGGCACCCGCTGCACCGTGGTGGCTGATGCCGAGGACCTCGACCTGCCCGGCTACACCGCGGTGGCGACGGGGGGAAGGGGCGCCCCGGCGCGCTCGGTGGTCATCGGCGCGGAGTGGTCCGGCAATACGGCGGCACTGGTCGAGATCGTCTATGAGGGTGCCTGCCGCGACGAGGTCGACCCCGAGTCCTGCCGGAGTGAGGGGACGACGGGATCGGGAACAGGGACCGGGGCCACGCCGACCGTTGAGGTGTCGGCGGAGATGGCCGAGCCCGAGCGCGCCCCCGCCCCCTGAACGGGCGGCTCCGAGCGGGTCAGTCACAGCGGGGCGGTCACGGCGGGGCGGTCACGGCGGGTCAGGCACGCAGCGGACGCCGATCTGCGTCGCGGACGAGGGTTCGCGTCATCCGACTGGGGTTAGCACAGGGGCGGGTGACGCAAAGTCACGTCGTCGACGCATACTCACGTCCTCTACGCAAACTCACGTCTTGCGCACCCGGGCTGGGCGCGAGTAGTACCTGGCCCTGCGAGTCGCGCACGGCTAATCCCGGATCCCGGCCTCGAGGACGTCCAGGGCCTCATTGATGAGCTGCGGGATGTCGGCATCCTCCTGCTGCCACCACTCCTCCAGGGCCAGCAGAAGCGTGCCTACCAGCGCATTGACCTTGATGGTCAGCTCCGGGCCCGCCTCCACGCCCCGCCGCCGAGCCACCTCCTGGGTGATGACTCTGACGGCGCTGCTGGCCTCGATCATCTGCTGGGCCCAGATGCTGGGCTGCTCGCTCATGTAGCGGGCCCGACGCCGCCATGCCGGGTCCTCGCGCAGGCTCTGCGCCATGGCGTCCACGGCCTTGCGGGCGGCGCCCACCAGGGAGAGGCCCTCGTCGATCCCTGACAGGAAGAGATCGGCTGCGGACTGGTCGTACTCGTCGTGGACGATGAGCCTGTCCTTGGTGCCGAAGTACCGGTACACGGTCGACGCCGAGGCCCCCGCCGCCTTGGCCACCTCCTCGACTGTGACGGCGTCGTAGCCGCGCTCGTCGAACAGGTCCAGGGCCACGGTCTGGATCTGGCGCATGGCCTCCCGCTTGGCCCGCTCGCGCAGGCTCAGGTTGGGCGCCGCATGCCGGTGCTGCGCCCAGTCCTCATCCCTGCCGGTCTCCTCGCTCACGCGGGCAGTCTACGAGGTTCCTCCCGCGGAGCCGGCAGTCCTCAGCGCCCATGCGGGCCGCTGAGGAGTAGGGCGAGTGCGGTGGTCAACGTCGATGCGCGGTGATACGCTCATATGTGACAGTCACTATCAAGTTGGAGGTCACTGTGAATTCGGTTGTCCGTTTCGACGGCGTCGTCAAGACCTACGGTCGCCTGCGCGCCCTGGACGGCTTCGACCTGGAGGTGCGCCCCGGAGAGATCCACGGCTTCTGCGGCCCCAACGGCGCCGGCAAGTCCACCGCCCTCCGCATCCTGCTCGGACTGGCCCGCCACGACTCCGGCGTCGTTCAGCTCTTCGGCTCAGACCCGTGGCGGGAGGCCGTTCCCCTCCATGCCCGCCTGGCCTACGTGCCAGGGGACGTAGGCCTGTGGCCGGGCCTGACCGGAGGACAGGCCCTCGACATCCTCACCCGCCTTGGAGGGGGCCACAGCCCGCGCCGCCGCGATGAGCTCCTGGAGCGCTTCGCCCTGGACCCCACCAAGAAGGCCCGCACCTACTCCAAGGGCAACCGGCAGAAAGTCGCCCTCATCGCCGCCTTCGCCGCCGACGTCGAACTGCTCATCCTCGACGAGCCCACCTCCGGCCTCGACCCCCTCATGGAGGACGTCTTCCGCGACGAAGTGCGCCGGGCCGCCGAGCGCGGCACCACCGTGCTCCTGTCCAGCCATATCCTCACCGAGGTCGAGGAGCTCTGCGGTCGGGTCACCATCATCCGCGATGGCCGCACCGTGCGAAGCTCGACCCTCGCCGAGATCCAATCCCTCACCCGCACCGCCATCGAGGCTCGCACCCGCGAGCCCGTCGCGCTCGACCCGGCCCTGGGCGCCGAGCTCTCCAATGCCGGGCGCCACCTGCGTGTCGAGGCCCCCACCGCTGAGCTCGACACAGTCCTCACCCAGGTCCTGGCCGCCGGCGTCGAGCAGCTCAGCGCCCGGCCTCCCAGCCTGGAGCAGATCTTCCTCGAGCACTACGAGGTCGACGCCCGATGACACGCCTGGCCGGAACCCCCACCCTCATCCGCCTGGCCGCCCGCCGCGAGATCATCCCCACCGCGGCATGGGCCGCCCTGCTCGCCGCGCTCCTGGCCGCAACCACCCGCTCCTTCCGCGACACCATGTCCACCCCCCAGGCCCTGGCCGCCTACAGCGCCGCGATGAAGGCCTCTCCTGTTCAGCGCTTCTTCAACGGCCCTGGGGCCAGCCCGGGCGCTCGTATCGACAGCCTGGGAGGCGTCGTCGTCTTCGAGATCGGCGGGTACCTCCTGGTGCTGGTGGCTGCCCTGTCCCTGCTGACCGCCGTGCGCCACACCCGCGCGCTGGAGGCCGAGGGCGGTGCCGAGCTCCTCGGAGCCGGTCGAGTGGGCCGCTGCGCTCCAGAGACTGCCGCATTCATCGTCGTCGCCGGGCAGGCCCTCTGCTGGGGCGGTGCCAGCGCTACCGGGATGTGGGCGGCGGGACTGCCCTGGCGCGGTGCCGTGGCCTACGGAGCCTCCCTCGCCCTGGCCGGAGTGCTATTCGCAGGAATCGCCCTGGTCGCCGCTGAGGTCTATGAACAGCCCGGATCGGCCAGCACTGCCACTCTCATACTCCTCCTGGTGGCCTTCCTGGTACGCGGAGCGGCCGATATGGGGAATCCCGCCGCACGCTGGGCCTCCCCACTGGCCTGGGCCCAGGCCCTGCGCCCCTTCGACGAGCCCGACCTCGGCCCCCTTGCCCTGGGGTCTGCGGCTCTTCTCCTCCTCCTGGGGGTCACCGCCCTCCTGCGGGAGCGCCGGGACTCGGGCGCCGGGATCTGGCAGCAGCGGCCGGGTCCGGCCAGTGCCTCACGGTGGCTGACGAGGCCCGCCGGTCTGCTCGTCTCCCACCTGCGCGGCGCGGCGATCGGATGGGGGCTGGTCATGGCCGCGCTCGGGATCGCCTTCGGACTGGTGGCCGCGGAGATCGAGTCGGCCGGGGCACAGGGTGCGGCAGTGGTGCTCGGGAGGCAGGACGCCAATGTCCTGGGCGTGCTGCGATTCGCCGCGGCGCTTCTGGCGGTCCTCGCCATATCCTGCGGAACCGCGCTCCTGGGGCGCCTGGCCCGCGAGGAGACCTCCGGGCGACTGGACGCCGTTCTCGCGCGACCCGTGGGGCGGGGGCGGTGGCAATTGCTGGCAACCGCCGTCACGCTAGGGATCGCCACGGCTCTCCTGGCCCTGGGCGGAGTCGGACTGGCACTCGGCGCTCAGATCGCTGGAGCCGACTACGAGGTCACCGACCTGGCCTGGATCGTCGTCGCGCAGATGCCGGCTGTTTGGGTGGTCCTCGGGCTGGGCGCGCTGGTGGTGGGAGCCTCCGCGCGCCTGTCGCCCCTGACTTGGGTGGTGGTGGCGCACAGCGCGGTGGTCGGGGTGTTCGCGCAGACCCTCGACCTGCCCCAGTGGCTGCGCAACACCGCCCCGATGACGCATGTGCCGCGCATCCCCGAGGAGGATCCGGCAGCCCCTGCGCTGGCGGCCTTCGCGCTCGCGGCCCTGATTGCCGCGCTCGTTGCCTGTCTTCTCATGGCTCGTCGTGACGTCAATCGGCACTGGGAGGGGCCCTCGCCGGGGCGGCTGCCTACAATGGCAGGGACAGCGCGGCGGCATCACAGGAGGAGCCGTGATCCGCAACGTCCACGAGCGCAGCATCCAGGCCGGCGCCGAGGCCGCCGGCGCCCTGCTCGACGGCCTCGGCCGCCCCGGGGATCGCCTATGGCCCGCGCAGCTCTGGGAGCCCATGGTGCTGGATCGCCCGCTCGCCGTCGGGGCCGACGGCGGCCACGGCTCCATCCGCTATCGCGTCGTGGAATACGAGCCGGGACAGCGTGTGCGCTTCGCCTTCACCCCCGGTACGGGCATCGAGGGCTTCCACGAACTCGAGATCCAGGCCCTGCCCGGTGGCCGCTGCCGAATGCGCCACGTGCTCATGGGGCGGGCGCGCGGCACCATGCGCCTGCTGTTCCCCGTCCTGGTCGAGTCCCTGCACGACGCCGTGATCGAGGATCTCCTCGACAATGCCGAGCGCGAGCTCACCGGGCGGGTGCGGCGCCCGGCCAGGCACCCGGCCTGGGTCAGGCTCTGGTCGCGCAGGGAGCGCCGCGGATGAGACAGGGCCGCTGATCAGGGTGGAGTCTTCGCCGCAGGGTGCGGTCCCGGCGCCGGAGCCGGCGGTGGTCGTCGTCGGCTGGGCTGTGGTGCCTCAGTCCGCGGGGACGTAGCCGATGAGGCTGCCCGTCTCACGGTCGTGGCTGACCACAAGGCCGGGGCTCACCACCATGAAGATCCCCGTCTCGATGGAGGGCGCTCCCGGGAAGGCGATCTCCTTGCCGGTCTTGGTGCTCACCAGGCTCTGGAATATGCCGCTGATGCTCTGCGGGGTATGGTGCAGGGCGACCACGGAGCCCCCCTGGGACAGATGGGCCCAATTCGGGCAGGACGAGTAGTCGTCGGAGGACTCGGGGGAGAATGACTTGTCTCCCATGGTGACCTTGGTGATGCACGCAGAGGTGATGCTGATGGTGACCCCGCTCGGTGGATCGTCGGGCTTGGTCAGCGTGGTCTCCAAATCCTCCAGCGTGCTGACACTGTTGACAGGCTCCAGGCCGAACTTCTGCAGCTCAGGATCAGGTGCGGTGAAGTCCCTGATCTTCTCCCCCTCGGGCGTGAAGAGCCGTACCTGGCGATCCTCGTCGTCCTTGCCGGAGGCGATCACGGCCCACCCGTCCTTGGCGGGGGCGATATAGGTGTAAGCGGTCTTGCTCTTCGGCAGAGGGCTGTCAAGCTCCATGACCTCGCCGCTGTCAATGTTGATCACGTTCGTCTCCACTGTGGTGAAGCGCTTCTCATCGCGCTGGATGAGCGGCAGGTAGCCCGCGATTCCCGTGTCCGTTGAGTACTCGTCGTCATCAGCACTGGGGCCGGCATCCTCGATCTCAGCGCGCCACAGCCGTGAGCCATCGGCGGACCATGCTGTGCAGGAGTCGTCCTCATTGCAGCTGATGGCCACATCCTCGACGATCGCGACCTGCTCCTCCTTCCAGGGGGCCTGTGAGGTGGAGCCGTCATTGAGATTGAGGACGAGTGAGCCCAGGACGGCCTTGTCCTCGCCCCAGGCGAGCACATGGACGATGGATCTGGGAGGGTCATCAGGGCGTGTCTGCCATGCCTTCTCGATGCCCTCGGCGGAGGCCCTGTAGCCGGTGATCTCCAGGTCGTCCGACTCCCCGCCGATGGTCAGCACCCTGCCGTTGACAGCAATGGCCCCGGTGCCCTCGTCGATGCTCTCCTCCCAGACCTGCCGAGCCCCCGAGGCCCAGGCCTCGGCCAGGACGATGTTGCCCGCATAGGTCACCCGCACATCCGGCTGGCGGAAGAAGGCGTACCAGACCCCGCCTCCGGCGACCACCAGTGCCAGGACCGTGGCGACGACGATGCCCACCACCAAAGCGCGCCGGCGCTTGCGCGGCGCAGGGCCCATGGCCATCGCCTGCGGATGCGCCATCTGTCCCATCGGTGCTTGGGGGCCCCACTGCTGGCCGAACTGGCCGGGCTGGCCCGGCTGGCCGGGCTGGCCCGGCTGCGGGCCGCTGTTGAGGAGGGCGCTCGGAGCGGCCTGGGCGTTCGGCGCAGGAGCGGCCTGAGCGCTATGCCCATAGGGTGCTGGGGCCGGCGGGCCGGACTGTCCGGACTGCTGGGACTGGGCGCTGTGCGCAGGAGCGGCCGGTGCCGGCGTCGGCAGTCCTGACTCCGCGGCCGCGGGGCGCTCAGCGGATCCATCTGCCGGCGACTCGGCAGGAGTGCCGGTGGGCTTGGCCACCGTGTTGACCGGCTGGGCCGCATCCTGGGACGCCGAGGCGGCGTCGGCCTGCAGATGCCCCCGCTGGATCAGCACCTCACGGACCTGGGGGTCCGACGAGTCGCGCATGAGGTCGAGGACCTCGGCGGGGACCGCAGGATTCGAGGCCAGGACGGCGTGCAGGTCGGGGCGCTGCTCCGCGATGCGCTTCCACTGCTGGGGTGGGGCAAATCGACTCCCCGCCGTCACCGCGTCGTGGTCGGCAGGGGAGGGTGGGTCCTGGCTCATGGGCTCAGCGTAGTGAGGGGACGTCGTTGGCCGCGGACATACGGGACAGCGCGATCAGTCGATGATGCCGTAGAGGCGGTCTCCGGCGTCGCCCAGACCCGGGACGATGTAGGCGTGCTCATTGAGGCGCTCATCCACCGCCGCGGTCACCACGGTGACATTCGCGCGCTCGCCGACGGCCTCCTCCAGGGTCTTGACGCCCTCGGGGGCCGCGATGAGGCACAGGGCGGTGACATCGCGGGCGCCGCGCTCCAGGAGGTAGTCGATGGCGGCCACGAGGGTGTGGCCGGTGGCCAGCATGGGGTCGATGACGAAGCACTGGCGGCCTGAGAGGTCGTCGGGCAGGCGGTTGGCGTAGGTCTCCACCTCCAGGGTGTCCTCGTCGCGCTTCATGCCGAGGAAGCCGACCTCGGCCGTCGGCAGCAGGCGGGTCATGCCCTCTAGCATGCCCAGGCCCGCGCGCAGGATCGGCACGACGATGGGCCGGGGCGAGGCGATGCGGCGGCACTGCGCCACGGCAACAGGGGTGGTGATCTCCACGGCCTCCGTTCGCACCTCGCGAGTGGCCTCGTAGGCCAGGAGGGTGACGAGCTCGTCAACGAGTTGGCGGAAGACCGCCGAGGGCGTCCTCTGGTCGCGCAGGACGGAGAGCTTGTGATCGATGAGGGGGTGATCGGCAACGTGCAGGTGCATGGTGAAAGACTACGGCCCATCTGCGTGGCGAGTCGCGCAGGTCGTGGGGAGAGGCGCACGTGGGTGCGGGTGCTGATACCCGCCCACCGGTCAGAGCCGATGGTGGCTGGGACGTGGCGCAAGACGACAGCGAAAAGAGTAGCGCAACAATATAAGCGAAGGCTTCCATACTTCTTATAAAGTGGTAAAAGTCACGTATAGAAACGCTAAATTCGCGTGATCTGCTTGACACTCTGTGTGTATCCAATCACACTTATATGGCAGCTCAATGAACGAGCTGTGTGATCCCTTAGGAAAGGAGGTGTGTGATGACGCTGATGAGTGCGCTTGCTGACGCAGGCAAGGATGCTGGGACGCCGATGGTGCGCAGTGCTGGGTGCATCGCTTGCTGGCGCTTCCGCAAGGTAGTTGCAGTGCGGCGAGCCTGTGGAAGGCCGAACCCGATCCTCCTGGCCCTGTGACCTCCTGGCCGGGAGTTGGTGCCCCGGGGCGCGGGCCGGTGTGCTCGTGGCCCGGGGCCGAACCGGAAGGAGTGCTGGTGTCTGATCACAACGAAGGTTACCTATGAAAATCGCAGAAAGAACTACCCTGGGTCGGGACTACGCTTCCCGGTGGGTGCTCCATTCTCAGCCGGACGGCATGATCCTCGTGGACAAGTCGAGTCTCTACTACGTGCGCCTCACTCCGCTCGCGGCGGAGCTGATGCTTCAGTTCTCCAAGGGGCGAAGCCTGGATGATGTCGCAGCTGCAAGGGCGGTTCTCGAGAACGTCACCGTCGCAGAGGCCAGGGCCGCACTTGTCCAGCTGCTCTCCGGGGACCCGCTCACAGGGGAGTGGCTGAAGGGCGGCGTGGACTCCGAGATCCGGGTTACTGGGTCGGAGCAGTCCTACGTTCCTGTCACGATGTCGCTGCAGTTGACGAACGGCTGCAACCTCGAATGCTCCTTCTGCTATGCGGCTTCCGGAGCCAGGCGTGACAGCGAGTTGAGCGCCCAGGAGTGGATCGACGTCATCAAACGGGGGTCTTCCCTCGGGGTGCTGTCTTGTACATTGACTGGAGGGGAGCCCACTATGGCCAGGGGCTTCCATCATATCCTCACCGCCGCCGCAAGTTACTTCACCACTGTCTCTCTGTTCACTAACGGGTACGCGCTCTCCCGCAGGACAATCAGCCTTATCGCTGCACTGGGCAACGTCGACGTCCAGGTAAGCCTTGATGGGGTTGGGGAGACCCACAACACTATTCGAGGCGGACGGGACGCCTTTAATAAGACCCTAAAGACGATCAGCGATCTCACCGCGCAGGGGGTGTCGGTTGATGCGGCGATGGTTGCCACGCCAAAAAACTACCGTCAGGTCGAGGACCTGGCGGCAGTTCTGGATGATGCGGGCGCTTACCGGCTCCGTGTAGCGGAGATTCAGACCCTCGGCCGTGCGGCGGGCAGTGACGAGTTTAGGCTGGCAGAGGAAATGGCCGCCGCGGTGGAGGAGCAAATGGAGCGCTTTAGCGCCCGGGGACGCAATTTGGAGATCGTCCAGGGGACGGGGTGCGACCTCGGAGAGGAGGTTGAGGTTCTTACAGGACGGGAGTCGGAGTACCTTGTCCCGGGCTACCTCAGTTGGCACGTCCTAAGTGACGGGCGGGTGACACCGTGCACTCTTGAGGAGGTTGGTGCGATCGGTAACGTTCGAACCGATGCTCTGGAGCGGATCGGCTCACTGGACAACCTTGAGGCGGCGGCGCAGAAGTCGTTCGGGTGCCGGTGCATGAAGTACGTGTCGCGGCCCACCAGTTGTGGTCACCCGTACGCGGAGGCCGTCCGATGACAGCCATGGCGCAGGCCCTTGTTACGCTTGCCGCAGTCCTTCTGCTCGCTCGGGTGTACCGCAGCCTTCGCCCGACAGGGCACCCGATAGCGGGAGATCCGGGGCTTTTGCAGAGGGAGGAGGCCATATCGCGCGCCCGCCAGTACGCCGACGTGCTTCTGGGAGTCAGTACGGGAGACTGGCACGCCTTCGCCACCACCTCCAGGGACGAGGAGGCGCTCGCCGCCGTTGAGTTGCTTCCCGGAGGGCCGACGGCGGAAGAGACCGAGTTTGTGAATCAGAGGGGGTATACGGGGGAGTGGTACGTCCGCCTCATTCCCGATCTTCGCCAGGAGTCCTCCGTCCTGATCGGTCTGGCAGCCGGTGGCCGGCTCAGCCTGTTTGAGGCTCGCGGAGAGTTGGGGCAGCCGAGGACCGATGCTCCGGAGCAAGATGCCTCTCCTGTGCTGGAGGCATCGGTGATCGGATTGGGCACTGAGCCGGATGCCATCAGTTGGCAACGCGAGGAGAGGGATTCTGGCGGCCCGCGCGTCGCCCACTTCCGCCACACTGCCGGGCGCCTGGTGTCGGAGCATGTGACCCGCTTCAGCGCTGGGAGGCTCACCCGCGTTGACCG
This sequence comes from Actinomyces slackii, assembly GCF_900637295.1. Taxonomy (NCBI): domain Bacteria; kingdom Bacillati; phylum Actinomycetota; class Actinomycetes; order Actinomycetales; family Actinomycetaceae; genus Actinomyces; species Actinomyces slackii. The sequence continues at coordinate 753,563 of NZ_LR134363.1, forward strand.
GCGGCTGGAGGTAACGAACCAGAGTGGAGCGGAGCAGCCGGTCCAGGATAGACAGGAGCTCGCCGGTGCTGGTGCGATGCTCATGACTGTACTGGCTGTGGGCGGTGGGATGGTGGTTCTCGTAGTTGGTCAGGGCCGTCCTGACTGGGAGGTGCCCTCGGCTCTGGCTGCTGCAACATTCTTGGCCAGCTTCCTAAACGGGATCCTCTATCCCTCCGGCATCGTTGCGGGTGCCCTGCCGCCCGGTGTGCGGGCTGGGGCCTACATAGTGCTGACCGTGATCACCAACGCGACTCTTGCGATTCTCAACGGAGTGGTCGTCTTCATTGTCTCCTGCGCGGCGCTGTCGGTGTCGCCCAACGCGACGCTGGGGCTGGCAGGTCCGGGGTTGGTGCTGCCTATCCTGTCAGGTACTGCTTTTGCCATGTTCTGGCTCGTGGTCTCTTCAGGACTGTACTCGTTTGTGTCCAGGAGGGCTGGTTGCCGGGTGTTCAGGAACCCGTCACGAAGTTATATATTCATGCTTCCCGGAGCCCGTGTCAACGGAGTTCTTAACGCATTGGTCAGTGCCCTGACGGAGGAGACCGTGTTCCGCCTGTTCGTCCTTTCTGGGACACAGGTGCTGTTAGCCCCTGTGCTACCGGAGCCGTGGGCCACGGTGGCAGCGGTGGCGGTCAGCGCCCTACTGTGGTCGCTGGCGCACTCGACCCAGGCGTGTCAGCCTTCGTACTACCGTTATGTCGAGCTCTGGGTCGTGGGCGCGGGTCTCGGTGTGCTGTACGTTATTTTTGGCATACTGGCGCCACTGGTGGCGCACACGCTGTACAACGCTGTCGTCATGCTCTCCCATGACGACCTTGTGCAGCCGAGAGAAGTACTCCAGGAAAGGAGAGTCCATTGAATCAGAGCCCTGGCAGGGAAGGAGGCCCGGACGCGGACGGCCCGGCCTGGGCAGACTCTGCCCAGGACCTCGAGTCCGGACCGCGGCTTAGACAGCTGTGGCCCTTCCTTCGCCCCCTCAGGGCGAGGATCGTCCTGGGCATCGTCCTCGCCCTAGCAGGTGCGGTGGCGTCGTTGGCCCAGCCGATAGTGATGGCGCAGGTGATTAACGCGACGCTTCTGGAGGAGTCGGTGGCCCGACCTTTTGCGCTGCTGGCGCTCCTGCTGCTGCTTGACGTCGTCCTGTCCGGGCTGCAGGCCTGGGTGCTCCTACGGGCAGGGGAGGATCTCGTCCTCACCGTGCGCACGCTGCTCATAGAGCGCATTATCTTCTGGCGCCTGCCGACCCTGAGGAGGCACCGCAGTGGGGACCTCATCTCGCGAGTCAGCAATGACGCGGGTACTCTGCGAGGTATTCTCAGTGATGGCACCGTTGACGTCGTGGGCTCCGTGTTCATGCTGGGGGGAGCAATCTGGATCATGATCGTCATCGATCCGGTCCTCTTCGGCTGTACCGTCGCGGCGCTTGTCCTCGCCGGAGCCAGCGCCGTGGCGCTTCTGCCGCAGATCTCACGGGAGACCGAGCGCTCTAACAAGGAGTTGGGGGTCCTCTCCGCTGACCTGGACCGCGCCGTCACCGGCTTCATCACGGTCATCACATCAGGAATGCGTTCTCTGGAGCGTGAGCGCCTGGCGGGTGATGCGCGGGCGAGTTGGCGGGCAGGCCGCAGGGCCGCCGCCTGGGACGCCCTGACGACCCCGATCCTGCTGCTTGGGATGAATCTCGGATTTCTCGTCGTCTTCGGTGTAGGAGGAGTCAGAGTCGCCGAGGGGCGCCTGGGTGTCGCCGAATTCATCTCCTTTATCCTGTACTTCGGTATCCTCACCCCTCCGATCATCATGGGCATGACCGCTCTGACGACCGTCCAGCGCTGCCTGGGAGCGGTTGGGAGGATATCGGAAGTGCTGGACGAGCCTGTCGAGGATCCGGTGGATGGCCTTCTGGACCGCCACTACGTCCCCGACGAGGGCAGCCCCCCATTCTCGGCGGCGCTGTCCGATGTCACTTTCCGTTACTCCATGCGTGAGGCCCCTGTACTTGACAGTCTCAGCCTGGAGCTGGAGACCGGCGGGCTTACCGCCCTGCTCGGTGAGTCCGGAAGCGGCAAGACCACCACGCTCTACCTTCTGGCAGGCCTGGAGCGCCCCGACTCCGGTGAGGTCCTCATCGACGGCGAGGCACTGACCGAGGAGCGCGCGGGAGATGTCCTCGACGGTGTCGCGGTGGTGCAGCAGGAGACACCGGTCTTCTGGGGGACCGTGCGTGACAACCTGTGCTATGGGGTGTTTCCGGAGCCCTCAGTGGAGGAGGTTGACGAGGTCGTCGAGCGGCTCGGTCTCCGTCCGCTAGTGGACAGCCTGCCCGGGGGGCTGGACTCCCACATCGAGGACCATGGTGTCAGCCTCTCCGGCGGGGAGCGTCAACGGATCGCCATCGCGCGGGCCCTCCTGCGCAGGCCGCGCCTCCTGCTGCTCGATGAGCCCACCGCCCAGCTTGACGGGCACAACGAGAGGCGGTTGCTGGAGGCTCTACGCACTCTGAGGGGGCGTACGACCGTGATGCTGAGCACCCACCGCTCATCCACCGCGGCCGGTGCGGACAAGGTGGTCCAGGTCTCACCCGCCGGGACTCCCGTATGCCAGTCAGCCGAGTGAGGCGCACGGGGGCCCGACGGGTCCCACAGACCTGACTCCTGCCGTTTTAGCCTCGGGTTTTCGTTGTTGGGGTGGTGGGGGTAGGGGTGAAGGTGCCCCTTTTCCTGGGATAATGCGGGTTGTCGAAGCTCGCGATGATCCTGGAGAGGGGCACCTTCATGGTGAAGGCTACAGCAGGCTTGTATCCACGGGCGGGGGCCCGGGCTGGTGGAGTGCTGGGTGTAGCCGAGTGGCGAGACGCGTCAAAGTTGTTCATGACGGACACTTTTGGGGGCGCCGAGGTGGTCAGGCGGTGGCGCGCAGCCAGGCCAGCACGGCGCGAACCCGGCGGTTGTCCTGGCCGGGAGGCAGATCCAGCTTGAGGAAGATATTGGCCACGTGCTTGGCCACCGCGCCCTCGGAGACCACGAGGCGCTCCACGATCTGGGCGTTGGTCAGACCCTCGGCCATGAGGGCGAGCACCTCGCGCTCCCGCTCGGTCAGGCGCGCTATTCCTGGATGCGCGGCGTCCGTGGTGCGGCCTCCTGCCAGGAGTCGGGCCACCACCTCGGGGTCGACCACCACGCCGCCGCCCACAACGACCTCCAGGGAGTGCATGAAGTCGGCAACCCGCCCCACGCGCTCCTTGAGCAGGTAGCCCACCGCGCCCGCATCGTCCTCCAGCAGGTCGCGCACATAGGGGCCGGCCACATAGGCGGAGAGCACCATGACCGGCAGGCCCGGGTGGGAGCGGCGCAGCTCTAGAGCGGCCCGCAGGCCGTCATCTGTACCGCCCGGGGGCATGCGCACATCGGTGACGACAGCATCGGGCAGGGCGGCCTGCTCGGCCAGGCTGGTCACGGCTGAGCGCAGCTCATCGGCATCCGCGGCCTGGGCCACCACCTCGTGCCCCGCCGCGCTCAGCAATCCGGCCAGGCCCTCGCGCACGAGAGCGGCATCGTCGGCCAGCACGATCCTCATGGGGCGATCCTGGCACCAGCCAGCGGCTGTTGCACATTCATTCCGCGGGGGCGCCGCGACGATCGCTGCTATTCCAAGGAACCTGCCGATCATGGCGGGCGCTGGAGGGTGATGAATGTGCAAGGAGGGGTGTCGTTGCACATTCATCGCCGGGCGAGGCCCCTACAACTCAGAGGTGAACCGCGTCATTCCGCCGATCGCTGCCGCGAGCAGAGAAGCTAAATGTGCGGTGCGGCGCTCGCCCGGCTCACCATGGCGGCGATGCCGGGGCCTGGATGAGCAGGGTGGTGCCCTCGCCCGGGGCCGAGTCCAGATGCATGCTGCCGCCGACGGTCTCCAATCGCTGGGCGATCCCCGCCAGGCCTGTTCCCCCACCCGTCGCCTCGGGGATCGCCCCGCCGACGCCCTTGTCCTCGATGCGGGCGGATACCCCCGTGGCGCCGCAGAGCAGGTGGACGTGGGCGCTGCTTGCCCCCGAGTGGCGGGCGGCATTGGTCAGCCCCTCACTGATGGCGAAGTAGACGGCCGTGGACACCGGATCGCTCAGGCCGGAGTCATCCCTGGAGGCCGTCAGGGCAACCTCGATGCCCGCGCCCGCGCACAGCTCGCGCACCCCGGCGATGAGACCGCGCTCGGTCAGGACCGCAGGGCGCACCGAGCGCACGGTGTTGCGCAGCTCGGCCAGCGCGGCCTCCGCCTGCTCCTGGGCGCGGTCGAGCTGGGAGATGAGCCGGTCCCGAGCGGTGGTCTCCGGTGTGCTGGCGGGGTCGACGGAGCCGGCAGAGCCAGCGGGGCTGGCAAGGCCGGCAGAGCCGGCAGGGTCGGTAGGGCCGGCAGAGTTGGCAGAATCGGCCGGCCCAGCGGGGCTGGTTGGGCCGACGGTGCTGGTAGGCCCGGCGGAGTTGGCCGGCCCGGCGGAGTTGGCAGAGCCGGCGGGGCCAGCCGGGCCAGCAGACTCCGGCAGGGACTCGGCGCTCAGCCGCGCGGCTCCCAGGGTCATGGTCAGTGCGGTCAGGCGCTGCTGGGCGCCATCGTGCAGGTCGCGCTCAATGCGGATGCGCTCGGCCTCGAATGCGTCCACGAGGGTGGCCCTGCCGCGGCGCAGGTCCCCGACCTGCTGGGCCAGGGCGGCCCACTCGGCGTCCTGATCCCGGCTCAGAGCAGCGATCAGCCGCAGACGCGCAGTGGCGACGACAGCGAGGACCAGCACCGTGAAGAGGCAGAATCCCACCCCCAGGGGAGGAGCCCACCAGGAGTCTCCCGGCGAGTGCAGGCTCCTGAGGCCGCGCAGGATGAAGCGGAGCCCCAGGACGCCGATGACGCCCGCCCCGAAGCTGGGGCCGGACATGAGCAGGGAGGAGATCACCAGGGGCAGGTCCTGCCTCCAGAAGGGTCGCTTGGTCACGCGGGAGGCCAGCCAGATCGGGAGCGGCGTGCCGGGCCTGCATCCCGAGGGCGCCTCGGCGCCCAGGAGGCGGGCCGTGAGCCGATCAGCCTCCGCCGCCAGTGGGATCGTCAGGGGAAGGGCGAGGGAGCTCAGGCCCAGGAGGATGGCTGAGGGGATGAGGAGAGCGGCCCGGGCCGCCTCGAGGAGCACCAGGATGACAAGGCGCATTCGCCAGGAGGCCATGAGGCGCTCCCACACGCGCCGCGCCACCTCCCGCGGTGGCATGGCGGATTGCTGCATGGACTCGGGCATGGTGGCGACGCTACCGCGCGGCGCCTACCGGGGCAGTGGGGCCCGCACCCGCCTTCCCGGTGGAGCTGGCTCCACCATGGTTGGGCGGTGGGCCCAGTGACCCGCGGGAGGCCGGGCGCTGGGATGGAGCCATGATTCTCATGATCCTTCTCAAGCATCCGTCCCGACCCTGCTCGCCGATGACCCCGGGGGTGGTCCTGTGAGCACCTCACCCACCGCACGGCCCGCACCACCCGCGTCCACGCGCTCGCGAGCCTCCTTCCTCCCCCTCCTCGTGCCGCTCCTCGGCGTCCTCTTGGCGATCGCCGCCACCGCCTCCGTGCTCATCCTGCCCCGCCCCCTGCCCGAGGACGCCGACCCCGCGCGCTTCTCCGCCCACAGGGCGATGAGGCATGTTGAGACACTGGCCGACGAGCCTCACTCCGTCCCCGACACGGCGGCCCACGATCGGGCCCGCGACGACGTTGTGGGCATGTTCCGCGACCTGGGCTATGAGCCGGAGATCCATGCCGACCCGATGATTCTCAACACCTGGAGCGGGATGGTCACCGAGGCCGACCGCGCCTGGTTCCGCCCGATCGAGGACCTGGAGTCCCAGAACATCGTGGTGCGCGTGCCCGGGGCCTCCCAGCGCACCCTCATGCTCACCGCCCACTACGACTCCGCCGCATCACAGGAGGGCGACCAGGTCGCGCCGGGGGACTCCCATGGCGCCGGCGACGACGGCTACGGCGTGGCCACGATCATCGAGACCCTGCGGGCGCTCAAGGCCCAGGGGCGCCAGCCGGAGAACTCGCTGCTCATCGTCATCACGGATGCCGAGGAGGTCGGCATGGTCGGTGCCCTCAACGAGGTCACCCACCACCGGGAGACTCTCGACGACGTCGAGCTCATCGTCAATCTGGAGGCCCGGGGCATGAGCGGACCCGCCCTCATGTTCGAGACCTCCCAGAACAACTCCGCCGTCATGCGCCGTTTCCTGGCCAGCGCCCCCAACCCGGTCACCACCTCCTTCCTGCCGACCGTCTACCGGAACATGCCCAACGGCACGGACCTGAGCGTCTATTTGGACGAGGGCTTCACCGGGCTCAACATCGCAGCCATCTCAGGCGGAGAGCACTACCACCACGCCACAGATGCCCCGGAGCATGCGAATGCCGCGACCCTCCAGCATTACGGCGACCAGGTGCTGGGCCTGACGCAGGCCTGGCTCGACGACGCCGATGCCTTGGGGCTGACCGCCGACCACGACCTCCACTACTTCCCCCTGTGGCGCGGAATGATGGTCGGCTACCCGGAGGCCGTGGGCCTGGGGATTGCGGCCGCAGCCCTGATCCTGGGCGCGCTGGCCGCATGGGGGCTGCGCCCCTGGCGCGTGAGGGACGCGCTCAGGGTGTGCTGGGGCGTGGTGTGGCGCTCGGCCCTCATTGCCGTCGCCGCCACGGGCCTCCACTACGCCGTCGGATTCCTGGGCTGGGGTGCGATGCCCGGGGGAGTGGGGCCCAATCCGCTGCTCCTCTGGGAGTTCCTGGGGATGGTGGCCCTGGGCGGTGCCTGGCTGGGGCGCTTCATCTGGCGCCGTCGTCAGGAGCCGGCTGCGGCCGCCGCCGTGGTGGGGATGCTCATGGCCGCGACCCTGGCCTGCGCCGTGTGGGCGCCCGGCCTGTCCTACATCGCCGCGCTGAGCCTGGCGGCTCTGGCCGTCTCCCTCCTGGTGCGCGGCCGGGCGGCGCTGCTGGTGAGGCTGCTGGCCGCCTTCGCCATTGCCCTGGTCTTCGGCCTGCCCATCGTGCTGCTCCATGAGGCCATGAGCGTCAACATGCTGGCCCTGCCCGTCATCGGTGCGCTCCTGCCGCTTGGTCCGCTGGCTCTCGTGTGCCTCCGCGACGCGCGCCTGTGAAGCGCGACCCCACGACGGCGCTTCGCAGAGTTGCAGGTCAAGGCCCAGTCGCGAGGAGTGACTGGGCGACGAGCCCCGCCCCCGGATGCTCCTCGCGGACATCTGGGGGTGGGGGCAGCCCGACTCTGGGACGGGTGCTGGCCGCACAGACGCCGGCGGGTGCCCACTGGTGCCATGGGGGCATGACTCTTCACGACACAGTCGATGCCCTGATGCCCCCGCCCGCCGGGCAGGGCATTGCGATCAGCGTGCGGGGCCTGTCCCGCATCTACGAGGTGCCCGGCCGGCACGACGCCCGAGTCGTCGCCCTGGACGGCGTGAGCGCGGAGCTGCCCGCCGGGAGCTTCACCGCCGTGGTCGGCGCCTCGGGGTCGGGCAAGTCGACCCTCCTGCACACCATGGCCGGCCTGGACGAGCCCACCAGCGGGCGGGTGAGCCTCCTGGGCACGGAGATCACCTCCCTGACATCGGCCAAGCGAGCCCAGTTCCGCTCGCGCAACGTGGGCTTCGTCTTCCAGGACTACAACCTCATCGCCTCGATGACGGCGGCCGAGAACGTCTCCATGCCCTCCCGGTTGGCCCGCCGCCCACTGCCTGAGGGCCAGGCCCTGACGGCGCTGGAGGCCGTCGGCCTGGCCGACCGGGCCGGGCTCAAGCCGCACCAGCTCTCCGGAGGCGAGCGGCAGCGGGTCGCCATCGCCCGCGTCATGGCCTCCCAGCCCCGAATCGTCTTCGCCGATGAGCCTACTGGGGCCCTCGATCTGACCTCGGGGCAGGTGGTCCTGGAGTGGCTGAGCCACCTCGCCCAGCGCGGGACCACCGTGGTCATGGTGACTCACGACGTCGAGGCCGCCGCCCGGGCCGACGCTGTGGTCGTCATGGACCGCGGGCGTCTGGCGACCTGGTCGGACTGCCGCGACGCCGCACGCATCGCCGAGCTGGTCCACCGCGCCCGCATCTACTGAGCTGGAGAGCCCCATGACTGCACTGATCTGGAAGGACCTGCGCCACCACGCCCGTCAGTGGGTGTGGTCCCTGTGCGTGACCACGACCGGCGCCGTCTTCATCGGCGTCATCATCGTCTCCTGGAGCAGCGCCCTGGAATGGTCGGCCGCCCAGGCCGACCCCGGTGAGTACACCACCGCCGCCCACGTCCTGGGCAGCAATCTCGTCAACTACGTGGGCCTGGCCATCGCTGCCGTGGTCTCCTCGACCCTGTCCCTGACGGTGACCGCTCAGGCCCGTGCCCACGCCATGTGGAAGATCATCGGCATCCCGGCTTACAGCATCCGCCGGATCATCATGAGTCAGGTGGCTGTGGTGGGGGCGCTGGGAGGGCTCCTGGGCGGCGCGCTCTCGCCCCTGGCGACCCGCTGGTACCTGCTCACCTGGCAGGAGTTCGATCTCTACCCGTCGGATATGCCCGTGGTCATGCCGGCCTTCACCCTGCCGCTGACGGTGGTGCTGACCGCCGCCTTCAGCCTCCTGGGAGGGCTGGGGGCCGCGCGCCGCGCGGCCGCCACCCCGGAGATGCAGGCCCTGCGGGAGGCGGCGGCCCCGGTCGCCCGCACCCGCATCTGGCAGTGGGTGGTGGCGGGGATCCTGCTCATCGGCGTCGTGTCGGTGACCCTATCGGCTCTGATCGACCCCACGGCCGAGGAGCTGAGCCGGTTGGATCCCGAGGCCGCGGCAGAGCTGGCCGAGATGCAGGCCGCGGGCGGGACGGGGGCGGATGCGGCGGGCGTCGCCGTCATCATGCTGCTCATGGCGGCCCTGTGCGTGCCCGCCTGGACCCTCCGGCCCCTGCAGGCGGCATGGACGGCGCTCGTTCCCGGGCGCAGCCCGGCCTGGTTCGCCGCGCGGGCCAACGCCCTGCACCGCTCGGCCATCAGCCTGACCACTGTGGTGCCCTTCGCCATCTGCGTGGGCATGACCGGCACCATCTTCTCCGTGGACGGGGCGTTCCGGGCCGCGAGCGGATCCGGCGGCGTCAGTGGGTTCGGCGCTGTCGCCGTCCCCATCTTCATCATCGCCGGGATCGGGGGCGTCGCGAATATCGCCATGGTGGGCTCGAGCCGACGCCAGGAGGGAGCGCTGCTGGGGGTGATCGGGGCGGACCACCGCACCCAGATGCTAACCACCATTCTGGAGGGGACCATCTACGCCGTCACCGGCATCCTCACCGGCCTGATCGCCACCACGGCGAGCGCGTGCATGGCGGCACTCATCTCCGGGGGAGGCGGGGCCATGCTCCGTGCCGCCATGCCGGTGGGCGCCCTGGCACCCGTTATCGTCGCCGTCCTCGTGCTGTCCATCACCACCACCTGGCTGCCCGCCCAGGTGGATCGGCGTCCCGTCATGGACCGTCTTCGTCAGCCCGTCTGAGACGGCGGGGCCCGGGCCCCGCTCCCCGGCGCTCGGGGAGGCCCGGCTGCTACCGCCAGAGCGCGGTGATGGGCAGGCCCCACAGGCCAGGCCCATAGCGCAAGGGCGTGTCGAGGCAGGCCAGGACGATTCCTGCGCGAAGCCGATCGCCCAGGCGCTCCCGCAGGAAGTCAAGGCCCGTGAAATGCCGCGCCTGCAGGGACTGGGAGCTCTTGACCTCCAGGGCGATCACTGAGCCGTCAGCGAGCTCGATGATGATGTCGACCTCCTTGCCCGACCGGTCGCGCCAGTGGAAGAGCTCGTAGTCAGCATCCGCCCACTCCTGCTGGGCGCGCAGCTCGGAGGCCACGAATCCCTCCAGTAGTGCTCCCAGGGTCTTGGCTCCGGCGACGACGTCGTCGAGGGCAGCGGCACTGGCTCCGATGAGCCGGGCGGCGAGTCCCGAGTCGGCGACCAGGGCCTTGGGGCGCCCGATCTCCCGTGTGGTCAGGTTCGGCGTCCATGGGCGCAGGGTCTCCATCATGTAAAGCCGGGAGAGCGCATCCAGGTAGGCCGTCACTGATGACGTCGGCAGCGAGGCCTCCTGCGCCAGGCGAGCCTTGACAAGCTCGCCGGACTGGTTGGCCGCGATGAGGCGGAGCAGTGCCTCCAGGCGTGCTGGGTTCAGCCGAATGCCCAGGTCCCTGGTATCGATTCTCAGGAGGCGACTGGTGTAGTCGCTGAGCCAACGACTGTGAAGCCGGGGGTTGGCGTCTCGGATCGCTGGATAGCCGCCGCGGACAATCCTGGTGATGAGCTCGCCGCGAGCGATTGGCTGGGCGCTCTGCAGGGCGTCCAGGTCGGGGCCATCGGCGAGAAGGCGATCGACGAAGCCGCGGGGCTCGAGCCCCTCGGCCTCGGCCTGGCTCAGCGGGAAGACGTGCAGGCCCATGGCACGGCCGGCCAGGGAGTCCTTGTCGCCGCGCACGCGGGCCAGGTCAGAGGAGCCGGTGAGGATGAAGCGGCCGGGCCTGCGGTCGCGATCCACTGAGGCCTTGACCGCGATCGTCAGCTCAGGCATGCGCTGGACCTCATCGATGACGAGGGTCCGCTCCCCGGCCTGGTCGACGAAGCCGCGGGGGTCGCGCCGGGCCGCGGCCAGGACGCCGGAGTCGTCGAGTGTGACGACCTGGGCGGGTCGGTCCTTGGCGAGCATCTGGGCCAGCGTGGACTTCCCCACCTGCCGTGCCCCCTGCAGCGTGAGGATAGGGGAGAAGTCAAGAATCTCCTGGGCGCGCAACTCCAGAGCGCGAGGAAGAAGCCTGCTCATGGCAGCATACTACCTGTTCAGACCCCTCTGCTCGAAGATTCGCGGACCTGAAGTCGTAGGTTTGCAAGCGTGAAGTCGTAGGTTTGCGCACGCCAAGTCGTAGGTTTGCCGACTCGACGGCGGGGCCGCTCCCTGGGTCCCTGAGTCCCGGGCCCCGCTCCCCGGGCGCTCCGGGGATGGGACACTGAAGGCGTGATGCATGACCTCCTGTCGCCCGCGGACCGGGCCGTGGATCAGGCCATGGACCGGGCGCTGGGGCTGGCCGAGCAGGCCGCAGCCGCCGGGGAGGTGCCCGTGGGCGCCGTCGTCCTGGGGCCTGATGGGGGGCGGCTCTCCCAGGCCGCCAACGCCCGCCAGTCCCGCCACGACCCGACCGCGCACGCCGAGATCCTCGCCCTGCGCGCCGCCGGGGCCGCCCTGGGGGACTCCCACCTGGAGGGCTGCACGCTCGTGGTCACCCTGGAGCCCTGCACCATGTGCGCCGGCGCGATCGTCCTGGCGCGGGTGGCCCGCCTGGTCTTCGGCGCCTGGGAGCCGCGCACTGGTGCCTGCGGGTCGGTGCGCGACGTCGTGCGCGACCCCCGCTCCAACCATCGGGTGGAGGTGCGCGGCGGCCTGCGGGAGTCGCAGTCCCAGGCCCTGCTCACGGAGTTCTTCGCCCGACGGCGCTGAGCTGGGCCGGCCGGCGCCGAGGAGGCGGCGCCGCGCACCATCGCCGGTGGGTTCCGTCCGGGCCGACTCGCGAGGCTCCCCAGTGAGGGCGCGAGCCCGTGACCCATGCCGCAGGGCCGGCGACTTGGGCGGGGACTGGCGGGCGTGTACTCTCGTCGCCTGAGGTAGCGTGTCCGAGCGGCCGAAGGTGCAGATCTCGAAAGTCTGTGTGGTTCATAGCCACCCTGGGTTCGAATCCCAGCGCTACCGCCAGCACGATCCCCGGCACCCCCTCGCGGAGCGCCGGGGATCAGCGTCTGCGGCGCCCGCCCATCAGGTGGACCGACGACGGGTGCCGCGATGCGGTGGAACGGTCCCGGGATCCTCGGGCCAGGCGTGCTTGGGGTAGCGGCCCCGCAGCTCGGCCCGGACCTGCGGGTATCCCTGCGCCCAGAAGGAGGCCAAGTCCTCGGTGACGGCCACGGGCCTGCGCGCGGGGGAGAGCAGGTGGAGGAGCACCGCCACCCTGCCCTCGACGATGCGCGGGGTGGCCTGCCAGCCGAAGCACTCCTGCACCGCCACGGCCAGCACCGGCTGCCCCTGGGAGTAGTCCACGCGCAGCTGCGAGCCCGAGGGGACCTCGAGGCGCTCCGGCACCAGGTCCTCCAGTCGCGCGGCCTGGGGCCAGGGCAGGAGCGCGCGCAGGGCCTCGGCCACATCCAATCGCTCCAGGCTGAAGCGCCCCGACGACGATCCCACAGCCGCAGCCGCCGGGGCCAGCCATGTCTCGGCGCAGGCCACCAGGTCGGCGTCGGTCATCGATGGCCAGGGCTCGCCCAGGTGCTCATGCAGCAGGGCGAGCCTGGCGCGCAGGCGCCGGGCCTCCTCATCCCAGGTCAGTGCCTCCAGTCCGTCGTCGGTCACGAGGTCGACGACGGCGCGCGCCGTCTCCCGTGGGCCGGGCGCGGCAGCGGGGGCGGTCTCCAGGGTGATGGCGCCCAGTCGGCGCACGCGCTCGGCCCGGAGCCGGCCCTCCTGCCAGAGCGTGCGCTCCTCAACGGTCAGCCAGGGCGCGGCGAGCAGCAGGGCCATGTCCTGGGTCAGCGGGGCCGCCGCCCGGATCAGCGCGTCCCGGCCGCCGTCGCGCTCGACCTGGGACACCGCCAGCCACGGGGAGTCCGCCAGCGGCGAGTCCGCCGGCAGCCGCAGCCCCGTTCCGGCCACGGTCGCGTAGGCCGCCTGCGCGCCCGCCCCTGGTGGGCCGCCGCGGCGCCGGGCGATCCACTGCGGTTGGGCCAGGCCGGCCACCAGGGCGATCGCCTCCTCCGTGTCCAGGTGGCGGTCCCGGCAGTGCTCCGCCACGGCATCGGGAGTCAGCCCCGCCGCGGCGGGCTGGCCGGCGATGGGCTCGGCCGGCTGGGAGCTCGGGCCCGCCTCTCCGCCGCCCGCACTGACCGAGCCGGCCTCGGCTGCACCGCTGGGGCCGCTGGGGTCGGTGGGGTTGTTGGGGCCGGCGGGGTTGTTGGGGTTGTTGGGGCCGGCGGGGTTGTTGGGGTCGGCGGGGCCGGCGGGGTTGTTGGGGCCGGCGGGGCCGGACCCGACCTCCCCGGCCCCGGGCGCGCCGGGCCCGGTAGTGCTGCTGGGGCCGCCGTCGTCCAGGATTCCGACGGCCCGGGCCGCCGCGCGCTCCAGGCGCCGCGCCTCCAGCCGCCAGGCCGAGCCGCGTCCCTGACCCGGCCCGTCCTCGCGCAGGTCGCGCGCCAGACGGGCCAGATCGGCGCCAGCGGGTCGCAGGTCGGCGGTCAGCAGCGCCGTCATCCGCGCCGCCCGCCGGAGCCCCAGGATCGGCCAGGCCGCCAGTAGGGCCCGGGCCGGCCGAACCTCGGCGGGAACCGCCACCACCGCCCGTCCCGCCGCGGTGATGGCCCCGCCCAGGACCAGCCCCAGCGCCTCCAGGGTGGTGCGCGCCGCCTCCATGGCCGGGGCAGGGGGCTCGTCGAGCCAGGTCAGGCCGGCGCCGTCGGGCACGCCCCAGGCGGCCAGCTCCAGGGCGGCGCGCGTGAGATCCGCGGTGAGGATCTCCGGGGTGGGGGCCATGGGGGCGCGCGCCCAGTCCGTGGGCGAGCAGCAGCGGTAGACCGCTCCGGGCCCCTCGCGGCCGGCCCGGCCCGCCCGCTGAATGCCTGCCGACCGAGAGGCGCCCACAGTCACCAGCCCACTCATCGAGCGCGCCACATCCAGGCGTGGCTCGCGGGCAAGCGTGGAGTCCACGACGATCCGCACCCCGGGGACGGTCAGCGAGGACTCCGCGACATTCGTGGACACGACCACGCGCCGCCCCGCCCCCGGCCGCAGCGCCGCGTCCTGGGCGCTGGCAGGCAGGCGGCCGTGCAGCGCCAGGACATCGACCTCCCGGGCCACCAGGCCGCGAAGGCGGGCCACGACCTCCTCGACCTCGCGGGCCCCGGGCAGGAAGACCAGGGCATCGCCCTCATGGGCCTCCAGGGCCTGCGCCGTCGTCCGGGCGACGTGGGCCAGGAACTCCCGGGGCACGCCGCGCGCCCCCAGGCGCCCGGGCCCCGGCGCCCACTGCTCCTCCACTGGATGCGCTGCGCCCTGGGCGGTCACGGCCCGCGCCCCCATGACTGCCGTGAGGCGCTCGGCCTCCAGGGTGGCGGACATGGCCACCAGTGGCAGATCCTCGCGCAGGCCGCGGGCGTCCAGGAGCAGCGCCAGGAGGAGGTCGGAGTCCAGCGCCCGCTCATGAGCCTCATCCAGGATGACGGCACCGATGCCCGCCAGCTCGGGGTCGGCCTGGAGCCGGCGCAGGAGCAGCCCCGCGGTGACGATCTCGATGCGGGTGTCCGGGCCCGAGCGCCGCTCCCCGCGCACCGCGTAGCCGATCGTCTCCCCGAGCTCCTGACCCAGGAGCCCGGCCAGGCGGCGGGCGGCCGCGCGGGCGGCCATGCGACGCGGCTGGGTGACCACGACCCGCCCGGTGCTGCCGGCGCGGGCCAGGGCATCGGCGACCAGGGCGGGGGCGAGGGTGGTCTTGCCCGTGCCCGCGGGGGCGGTGACCACGACGGCGGGGCCCGGCCCGGCCAGTGCGGCGCGCAGCGGCTCCAGGGCCGCGGCGAAGGGCAGATCGGGCGGTGAGGCGAGCAGGGCGGCGATCGGGTCGCCCGCCGAGGGCGGGACGGTGGTCGAGGATGATCGTGGGGCCGCGCTCATGGGCGGCATTGTCCCTTGCTGCGGGGTTGGGAGCCTGCTCGGCTGCCGGGCCCGCCCGGCTGCCGGGCCGTCGGGGCTGGCGGTGAGGAGGCCGGGCCGGGAGCCTGCTGGCGGTGGGCCGGCCGGGCCCGCGGAGCCGGCGGCCGGCTCTCCCGCCGGGCGCCCCGGAGCGCCCGTGAGCCCCCGCCGGAGCCTGCGCGGGCCGCGCGCCCCGGCGCTCCCGGCGCCGTCGACAGCCACCGCATGTCGGGACATGTGCGGGCCGCGTGCTCCGGAACCGGGCTGCCGGACCGCTCGACTGAGGTATTCTCCAGAGGATTCTCCGTGAGATAGTCACATCTCACACATAGGGGGATACTGCGGCCGGTACCCTTGCTGAGAAACTTTGCTGAAGCATCCCCACGCAGTTCGACCGGAGGTTCCATGGCCCAGCCTGTCCCACGTGGAGCCTGGAGCGGCGACCCCGCCGACACCTCCATCCTCGTGGCTACTGGCCGCTCCCGGCACGATCTGTTCGTCGTCGCCGAGCCCGCCATGCTGACCTCACTGGATGCCTCCTGGGGCCCGCCCCTGCGCAGCGTGCGCCTGTCCAGCCTGCCGGGGGTCTCGGCCCCGGCCACAGCCGGCCAGGAGGACTCCCTGGTCGCCTACCGCCGAGACGGCCTGAGCGTGCTCATCGCGCGCGGACGCACCAGCCCGCTCGAGGGCAAGCCCGCTGATCTCACCACCGCCCTGGCCCAGATGGTCGGGGCCAGGGGCGTCAGGGCGGCCCTGCTGCTGACCCGGGCGACCTCACTGGGAGCCGCCGTTCCGGGCGACCTGCTGGCCGTCGGCGACCACCTCAACCTGTCCGGGGCTGCCCTGTTCTCCGCCGAGCGGACGATGTCGGGCGCCTGGCATGGGGGCCTGACCGCCCGACTGGGCCGGCTGCGCGGAGTGCGCGGCACCGGCGTCGTCGCCCTGATCCCCGGCCCCATGCGCCCGACTCCGGCCGAGGCCCGCATCCTGGACGGCATGGGGGCTGACGCGGTCGTGTTCGACACGGTGGCCGAGGGCATGGCACTGGCCGCCCGGGGAGTGCCCACGACGGCGCTGGCCGTCATCGACGACGCCGTCGCCTCTCCCGGCTCCCAGCCCTCGGGCCGCAGGGCGGCCGCTCCCGACCCCCGGCTCCGGCGCCCCGCCGCCTCCGTGGTGCTCGACGCCGTCGAGACCGTCCTGGCCACCTTGCACCGGTGAGTCTCCGCATCGAGGGGCGACGATCCGTGAGACCGCGCGCTATTCGGGCTGTCGGCCCGATAGGGTCACCGCTGTGAAGCCCTTCCTGTTCCTGGCCACCCGCGACGACGACGAGCCCGCCGACGCGGAGTACGAGGCCTTCCTGCTGCGCACCGGACTGGATGAGTCCACCCTGGTGCGCCATCGGCTCGAGTCCGCGCCACTGCCCGACCTGGATCTCCAGGAGTGGTCGGGCATCCTGGTGGGCGGCTCGCCCTTCAACGCCTCCACGCCGCCCGAGGCCAAGTCGCCGGTTCAGCTGCGCGTCGAGGCCGAGCTCAGTGGGCTCCTGGATCGGCTGGTGGAGCAGGACTTCCCCTTCCTGGGGGCGTGCTACGGGGTGGGGACTCTGGCCTGCCATCAGGGCGCGGTCGTGGACACGACCTACCGCGAGGAGGTCGGCGCCGCGACGGTGACCCTGACGCCGGAGGGGATCGCCGACCCGGTCTGCGCGGGACTGCCGCAGGCCTTCCCGGCTTTCGTGGCCCACAAGGAGGGGGTCACGGTGATGCCCAGGACGGCGGTGCTTCTGGGCCGGGGCGAGGTCTGCCCGGTCCAGATCTTCCGCGTGCGCCGCAATCTGTACGCCACCCAGTTCCATCCCGAGCTCGATGGCGACTACCTGGCTCACCGACTGGCCTTCTACGCGGGCCACGGGTACTTCGAGAACGATGAGCTGGAGGCTCTCCAGGCGCGGGTGCGCACCCAGGACGTCTCGCCGTCGTGGAGGATCCTGGAGAACTTCGTGGCGGTTCACGCCGCTCCCTGAGGTTCGCTTCCCGCCGAGGTAGACATGTCCCGCCGAGATAGACGGTGAATGCGTCTACCTCGGCGGACAACGTCTACCTCGGCGACGAGGCGGAGGACGTCGTGCCCATGGCCCGACCGCGCACCCAGTAGGCCTGATGCTGGATGGATCGGCGCTCCAGCCCCGACGACACCAGATGACGGCGCACCGCGCGGTTCAGCCTCATCTCAAGCGCCACCCAGGTCCAATCAGGGGCTCCGCCCCGTGCGGTGGCTCCGATCGCCCCATCGACCTCCTCGAGCACCACGGCCTCAGCCGCCTCGGGATCCACCAGGCTCATACGATGGGGGCGGCTGGCGCGCGGCAGCCAGTCGTCGGCATGCGCCAGCATGACGACCTCGACGGTGCACCCCGGGGGAGCGGCCTCCACGGCCTCAGCGATGGCCGGCGCCGAGGCGAGGTCGCCCACCAGCAGCATGCGGTCGCCGTCGGCCGGGGTCCGGTAGCTGGTCCCGCCCAGTAGTTGGACGGACACGCTGCTGCCCGGCTCCGCACGGAGCGCCCATCGCGAGGCGGGGCCAGCGGGATCATGGTGCAGCACGAGGATCTGCGCAGTGGCCGCCTCGCGGTCCAAGCAGGTGAGGGTGTAGGCGCGCTGGTGCTCGCGACCGCCCTCCGGGATCCACATCCGAACCCAGGAGGTGGGAGGCAGGTTTGTGCCCGGACCCAGGAGGCTTGGGCATTGGACGGTCAACTCGGTGTAAGGGGGCGCTTCGCGGGCCTTGATGATGGCGAGCTCGTGCTCGGGGGCGCGCAGCATCTTGAGCACTGCCCCCTGGAATCCCCGGCCCATCTCAGCGCTCCTCCATTCGCTTCGCCACTGGTATGTAAGGCATACCTTATCTGCATCACTCGTATCGGTGAGCGCGAGGGACGGATGCGCTGCTCGCGCAGGCACCGGCGCTGGTGGGGTCTGCGCCGAGGCAGACATGTCCCGCCAAGATAGACGGTGAATGCGTCTACGTCGGCGGACAACGTCGACCTCGGCGGGGTGGGCCGGCGGGGTAGGACTCCGGGGCCGGCGGCGCGGATAGGCTCCGGCCATGACGAACCAGCATGCACAGCACTGGGAGGAGCGGTACGCCTCGGTCGACCGGCTCTGGTCCGGGCATCCCAACGAGTGGCTGCCCGAACTGGCCGCCGCATGGGACCCCGGAACCGCCTTGGAGATCGGCTGCGGCGAGGGCGCCGACGCCCTCTGGCTCGCCGAGCGCGGATGGCGGGTCACGGGGGTGGATCTGTCGGCCACCGCCGTCGAGCGACTGCTCAGGGAGGCCGAGCGGCGAGGCCTGGGCGAGCGGATCACCGCCCGAGCCCAGGATGTGGCGGCGGGGCTTCCGCAGGGGCCTTTCGACCTGGTCACCTGCTTCTACGTCCACGGCGGCCCCGAGGAGGGCGGGCTGTCCTTGGGCGCACTGCTGACCAGTGCCGCCGCGCGCCTGACCGACGGCGGGCGCCTTCTGGTCGCCGTCCACTCGGTCAACCCGCCCTGGCACACCCATCACGCCCGCACCTACACCGCCTCCGGCCTCCTGGCGGAGATCGGCGGCGCCGCCCGCTGGGAGGTGGCCGTCGCCGAGGAGCGCTGGCGCGAGGCCACCGGGCCCCAGGGGCAGGCCGGCCGCCGCGCCGACGCCGTGCTGTGCCTGCGCAAGCCCGGCGGCCGCGCATCCGCGTAAGCACCGGCGCTGGTGGGGCCTGCGCCGAGGTAGACATGTCCCGCCGAGATAGACGGTGAATGCGTCTACCTCGGCGGGAAATGTCTACCTCGGCGGAATAGACCAGCGGCTCAGCCCTGGGAGGCCACGGTCCAGCGGGTGCCGCGGTGGGTGTCGGCCTCCGCTTCGTCGATCAGGGCGACGGCCATGTCCTCGGCGGAGACGCGCGGGCCGGCGGGGGAGTCGGTTGCCTGCTCGTAGGTGCCGGTGCGCTTGCCGGGACCGATCTCCGGCGCGGGCGCCACGATGCTCCAGGCGAAGGCGTTCCCGGCGGCGCGGTAGAGCTCCAGGATCTGGGCGTAGGCGTTGGCCTCGGGGTAGATCTCCGCGGGGAATCCGGGGGCGTCCTTGATGAGCAGACCCGAGCCGGGCTCGGTCTCCAGGGCGCCGGCGCCGCCGACCACCACCAGGCGCCCCACCGGCTCGGCGCTCAGGGAGTCCACCAGCGCCCGGTGCTCGTCGATCGTGGGCTGGACCGGCCCGCCGCTGCGATCCGGGGAGGTGGTGATGATGACGACGTCGTTGTCGGCCAGCAGGGAGCGCACCTCTGCCACATCGGCCAGCGGCACGGTGACGTCCCGGGCGGCTCCCTCGGCGGGACGGCCCGAGCGGCTGGCGCTGGTGACCTCGTGGCCCCGCGCGGCCGCCTCGGCCACAGTGCGCGAGCCGATCATTCCGGTGCCTCCGATGACGGCGATCCTCATGACTCCTCCTCAGGATTCAATGGCGCCCCGAGGTTCGGGGCGAGATGCTCTCATGCTATTCTTTGCATACTAGGTACCTCAAGCATACTAAGGAGGGGTTGTGAGCACTGGCACGACTGCGTCCACTGAGCCCACTGAAGCCGAGCGGAGTGAGCCGCTTGTCGACTTCGATGTCCTGTCCCCGCACTGCCCCTCGCGCACGGTGCTGCGCCATGTGGTGGATCGCTGGACACCGCTGGTGGTTGTCGCCCTGCAGGACGGGGCGCTGAGATTCGGAGAGCTGCGCCAGCGCGTGGGCGGTGTCACGCCCAAGGTGCTCACCCAGACCCTGCGCTCGATGGAGCGCGACGGCCTGCTGAGCCGCCGCGCCACCGGCGGCGTGCCGCCCCGCGTCGACTACGAGCTCACCGCTCTGGGCGCCACCCTTGCCAGGCCCATGGAGGTTCTGCGCGTGTGGGCCCAGGAGCACACCCATGAGGTTCTCAACGCCCGCGAGACCTATGACTCCGCGCCCACCGCCACGGAGGGCGCGGATACCGACGCCGCCGAGGCCGGTGCGGATCGCCCGATGGGGCCGGTGTTGCACATTCATTCATGACCCGCGTCGGAGTGCCAACGTGGGAATCCGCATGATTCTGCGGATCTGGTTCCCAGGCCTCTAGCACCGCGCAAGGATGAATGTGCAACCCGGACCTCGCCATGATCCGGCTCGGCGCGAAGGGCGAGCTCCCGGGCCTCAGCCGCGGGCGCGCAGGATCAGCTTGCGGATCTCATCGACCCACAGCACCAGCGAGGCCATGGCCACGACCACCATCCAGTGGGCGGCGTCCAGCGAGGAGGTGGAGAAGGCCGTCTGCAGGAAGGGCACCTCCACCACGGCGATCTGCAGAACGACGGCCAGGGCGATCGACCCCCACAGCCACTTGTTGACGAACATGTGGCTGAAGGCGCTCACCGTCTGGGAGCGCGCGTTGAAGGTGTTGAACAGCTGGGCGAAGACCAGCGTGGTGAAGGCCGCGGTGCGCGCGGTGTCGAGGTCATCCGTGGACACCCCGATCTCGATGAGGCCGCCGGGCAGGAAGATGTCCAGGGTGGTCAGCGTCGAGAAGGCCATCACCGCTCCCACCAGCAGGACCCCGCCCCACATGGCGCCGTCCACCACGCGATCGGTGGGCTTGCGCGGCGGGCGGCCCATGACGTCCTCCACACTCGGGTCCACGCCCATGGCCAGGGCCGGCCCGGAGTCGGTGACCAGGTTGATCCACAGGATCTGGGTGGCCACCAGGGGCAGGACCACACCGGTCTCGGAGTGCCCGGACAGGCCGATCACCCCGGCGAGCACCACGCCGCCGAAGACCGTGAGCACCTCGCCCATGTTGGAGGACAGCAGGAAGCGCAGGAACTTCTTGATGTTGTCGAAGATGCGCCGGCCCTCGCCCACCGCTCGGACGATGGTGGCGAAGTTGTCGTCGGCCAGCACCATCGTGGCGGCCTCCTTGGTCACCTGCGTGCCGGTGATGCCCATGGCCACACCGATGTCGGCGGCGCGCAGGGCGGGGGCGTCGTTGACGCCGTCACCGGTCATCGAGACGGTGTGGCCCTGGGACTTCAGGGCGTGGACGATCCGCATCTTGTGCTCGGGGGCCACGCGCGCGTACACGCTGGCCTCGGCCACGGCGGCGCTCAGGGAGTCGTCATCCATCTCGGTCAGCTCGCGGCCGGTGACCACGCGGGCGCCGCGCTCAGCGATGCCCAGGTCGGCGGCGATCCGCCCGGCGGTGGCGGGGTGGTCGCCGGTGATCATCAGGACGCGCACCCCGGCCCGGTGGGCCTCGGCCACGGCGGTGGCGGCCTCGGGCCGCGGCGGGTCGATGATGCCCACGACCCCGGCCATGACCAGGTCGCGCTCCATGTCGGAGAAGTCGGCGTCGGCGCCCTCGGCCCTCACACGGTCCGCCTCGGCCTCGTCGAGCACCCGGTAGGCCACGCCCAGGGTGCGCAGGGCGCGGCCGGACATGTCGGCGATGTGCTCGGTGAAGTGCCCGCGGATCGCCTCGGTCAGCTCCTGCGCAGTGCCGTCGACGCGCACCTGGGCGCAATGCTCCATGAGGACATCGGGGGCGCCCTTGGACACGATGATCATGCCGTGCTTGGTGTCGGTGTGCAGGACGGACATCATCTTGCGGTCAGAGGTGAAGGGGACCTCGCCGGCGCGGGCGAAGCGCTCCTCGCGGTGCCCGTCGGTGCCCAGCTTCTTCTCGGCCACGAGGAAGGCGCCCTCGGTGGGATCGCCGACGACGCTCCACACGTCGTCAGTCACGCTCAGCTCGGCGTCGGAGGCCAGGGCGCCCCCGGAGAGGACCACGGTGACCTCGTCGGCCAGGCCGCCGGCGAGGGGATCGACGTCGGGCTGGCCGTCGCGGTCGGCGTCAGGGGCCACGTCGCCCTCGGGCTTGTAGCCGATCCCGGTGACCACGGCCAGGCCCGAGGCGGTGACCACCTCCTGGATGGTCATCTCCGATCGGGTCAGGGTGCCGGTCTTGTCCGAGCAGATGACCGAGGCCGATCCCAGGGTCTCGACGCTGGTGAGCTTCTTGACCACGGCCTTGTGCAGGGCCATGCGCTGGACCCCCAGGGCCAGGACCACCGACAGGATCGCGGGCAGGCCCTCGGGCACGGCGGCCACGGCCAGGGAGACCCCCAGCAGGAGGGCGTGGATGATGGTCTCGGCGCTGCGCTCCTCGGCCATGGCCAGCAGGGTGCCCACCACGACCACGGCAATGACGACCACGATGATCCCCAGCATCTTGGAGATCTGGTGGATCTCCTCCTGGAGCGGGGTGGCCTCCTCCTCGACGGCGTCGAGCATCCTGGCGATGGCGCCCATCTCGGTGTCCCCGCCGGTGGCCACGACGATGGCCCTGCCGGTCCCCTGGGCCACGGAGGTGCCGCGGTAGACCATGCAGGTGCGGTCGGCCAGGTCGGTGCCGGGGCCCACGGCCTCGGCGGTCTTGGTCACGGCGTCGGCCTCGCCGGTCAGGGAGGACTCGACCACGCGCAGGGCGGCGGCTGACAGCAGGCGGGCGTCGGCGCCGACCTGGTCGCCCTCGCCCAGGACGAGGATGTCGCCGACGACCAGCTCGGAGGAGGGCACGACGACGCGGGAGCCGTCGCGCAGCACCGTGGAGGTGGCCCGGGTCATCTCCGACAGGGCGGCGACGGCGTCGGCCGCCTTGTTCTCCTGGACGAAGCCCAGGATCGCGTTGAGGGTGACCACGGCCAGGATGACGATGGAGTCCACCGGCGCCCCGTGGGCGCCCTCCAGGACCCAGGCGATGGCGGAGATGACGATCGCACCCAGCAGCAGGAAGACCAGGGGGTCGTTGAACTGCGCGATGAAGCGCTTCCAGGCGGGCACGGGCGGCTTGGAGGGCAGCTCGTTGGGCCCGCCCTCCTCCAGGAGGCGCGCTGCCTCGGCGGGGCTCAGCCCGACGGCGGGGTCGGTGGAGAGCTCGGCGGCGACGTCCTCGGCCGGGCGGGCGTAGGGGGCCGTGCGGTCGGCCTGCGTATCCGTGATGGGCATAGGCGCAATCCCAGCAGCCCTGCGCGCGGGCCCGCAATCCCGCGGGCCCGCCTGGGGCGGGGTTCACAGGACGGCGCTGGGGGCTGAGCACGGGTCGCACCCCGTGCTCAGCCCCCAGCGCCATGCTCGGCCGGTGAGCCCTGCGAGCCGCCGCGCGGACCGCGTCTCGGGCCAGATCAGGCCAGATCGGGCTGGAGGCCCAGGGTCCCCACCAGGTGCTCGCGGTAGGCCGGGGAGGTGACCTCGTCCAGCCAGGCGCGGGCGGCGGCCAGACGGCCCTCGATGTCCAGGCGCGCGGCCGCCTCCTCATTGTGCTCGGTGGTGTTGAAGCGGGTCAGGTCCTCGATGGCCTGGTGGGCCTGACGGGCGTCCCGGGTCACCTTGGCATCCAGGCGGGCCGCGTACCAGTCCGAGGCCAGGATGGCCTCGCGCTCGAACAGGGCGCGGAACTGCGGATCGGCCAGGGTCCAGCCCTCGCGGCTGGTGCCGTCCATCATGATCTCCAGCAGGGCGCGCAGCGGCGGGACCGCCCACTCCAGGGAGCCGTCGGCCCGGTAGTGCTCGGCCACCGCCTTGTGCGTGGTGACGATGACCTCCACCGAGGTGGCGAAGACCTCCGGGTCCTGCAGCTCGGGGCGCAGCATCTCCTCGGTGAAGACCACATCGGGGTGCAGGAAGATGCGGCCGAAGAAGGTCGAGGCGAAGGCCTGGTTCATGCGGTAGCCCAGGCGGGAGGCCTCGATGGTGCGCCCCTCGTGGGTGAAGTCCTCCATCCTCTCCAGGAAGCCGTGGCGGATGAGGGCCCCGGCGTCGCGCTCCTCGGGGCTCATGCGCGAGAAGATCTCGGGGATGAGCAGGGAGATGTCGTGGGCCACCTTGACCTTGGGGCCGATGTACCCCGCAGAGGACAGCCAGCCGTCATAGCCCCCCAGGGCGTAGGACAGCAGGGCCGCGTTGAGGTCGTAGATGGCCGGCAGCGCGTTGAAGGGGGCCTTGGTCAGCGCGCCCTCGGATCCCGCCCCGGTGGTGGAGGGCGACTTGCCGGTCATGGAGGAGATGAACTCCATGAACAGCTCGGGCAGCTCCATGTAGTGCAGCGGGTTGTAGGCGCACAGCGGCGGCACGCCGTCCTCCGGCGGGTTGTTGCGGCGCCCGGCGGCCACGACGTCGACGTAGTGGCGCAGCGGCTCGCCCAGCGGCATCGCGTGGTAGAGGTGGGTGGACAGGGAGGTCAGGGCCGCCTCCCGCGGCTGGGCCAGATCCGGGCGGACCTGGAGGTAGCGGGGGTTCTTCGAGGGGACGCCGTCGACCAGTCGGGGGTTGGCCGAGGAGACCCAGAAGCTGCCCTCCTCTGCCTGGGCGGCACGGCGCACCAGGTCCTGCATGGGGGCGGTGAAGCGGGCCAGGCCCGGGGCGTCGTCGATCATGGCGCGCGCATCGGCGGGCGTGAGCGGCTCGAAGTTGGAGATGAACACGCCCTCGGCGGGGGGCTGGGCCATGTCCGCCTCGGTCTGCTTGTCGTATCCGCGCACGATGGCGTCGTCGGGCCGCTGGAAGAGCAGGCGCTCGCAGTTGGTCACGAACTTGCGCGACACCGAGGCCCCGGCCGTGGCGCGCAGGTTGCCCGGCACGGTGATGGAGGCGGTGATGTCATCCTCGGTCTGGACCTTGGCGGCCGGGGAGAAGTCCGGGCGCAGGGACAGCAGTCGCCAGGAGCCGTCGGCCTCGAAGCCCACGCGCAGCATGTTGACCTTGACGACCTCCCCGTCCAGGCGCAGGGAGTTGCCCTGGCGCCCGTTGATGAGGCCCACGGAGAAGTGGTTGCGCCAGCGCGTGCCCCAGGAGGGCTGGTAGTAGCGCTTGACCGTGAAGACCAGTTCCTTGATGTGGGCGGGGATGCGCCCCAGGAAGGCGTTGTGGTCCTCGTTGAAGGCCGAGGAGGGGGTGAAGAGCTTGATGACGCTGCCCAGGGAGCGATCCTCGGACAGGATCGGGCGGTGGTCCTTGCCATTGGCCTCGGCCTGGGCGAAGCGCTCGGAGTAGTCGCGGTCCAGAAGGGCCTGGACGGCGTCGAGGTCGGCCTCGACATCCCCGATGTAGGCCTCGCCGTGGACGAAGGCGTCCAGGAGGGACTTGGAGATCTCCGACTTCCCGCCGCCGGAGACCGTGGCCGGCTTGTGGGCGTGGGTGGCCCAGGGGGCGGTGCCCACCAGGTGCCACTGGGTGGGCTCGCCCTCGCGGTGCTTGGCGTGGATGCGGTAGCCGCTGGGGGTCACGTAGGTGCGGCCGGCCAGCAGGGGGATGGAGTGGGGGCCCTCGGGGCCCTGCCAGGTGACCGTCTGGCTGCGCATGGAGTAGTGGGCGCCGCCGGGCACGATGATGATGGAGTCGTCGCTCAGGTCGACGGCGTGGCCCTCGGGCTGGGCCTGGAAGCGGCCCGCCCCCAGCTCGACGGCGCCGGCCACCGTGGCCTCGGCGGGCGTGTGCTTCTCGGTGTACTCCTGGCCGAGGTTGTAGCGGGGCAGGGCGATGGCGCCGCCGGCGTGCTCCTCCTCCACGCAGCCGAAGAGGTTGGCCGAGTACCCGATCTGGGTCTTGACCTCCTTCTTGCAGTAGCCGAAGTAGTTGTCCGCGATGATGGTCACCACGACGCCGCGCTGGTCGCGGGCGCAGCACTTGAAGGCCTGGCCGTTGTTGTAGCGCTCGTCCTCGCTGCGGTAGCACATGCCGTCGCGGCGCTGGCGCTCGGTGGCCTCATCCCAGCTGGGCAGGCCCAGCTCCTTCTTGGTCAGGCCGGTCAGGTGGGGGGCCAGGATGACGCAGCCGGTGTGCCCCGTCCAGGACTCGGGGGCCAGGGAGGCGTCGTTCTCCGGCAGGTAGGGGTCCCCGCCATTGCCGAAGATCCCCTCGACGAAGTCCAGGTTGGAGACCAGTCCGCCCGGTGCGATGAAGCGGATCTCCATGCTGCGGGCGGTGGAGTAGCCGGGAACCTCGGGGACGACGACGGGGCGCAGCAGCAGGGAGGCCCAGGTGCGGGCGGGCTCGGGCTGCTCGGCGCCCCAGGGCAGGGTCATGAGGCCCTCGGGGGCCTGGAGGGCGTGGTCCAGGAGGCGGGCGAACACGTCGCGTGGCACGGCGGCCTTGTCGTCCGGGATGGGCAGGCCGCCCTCGGCCACGTGGAAGACGCCGGCCGTGGTGCGCCGGTCATTGCGGGGGTTGTGCAGGACGCCGCCCTGCACGCGGTAGCTGGACACGTAGTCGGACTCGAAGCTGGAGGCGCCAACCGGAAGGGACAGGGCGCGGGCCAGGCCGGGCTGGTCCAGGACGAAGGTGGTGTGGGGCAGGGTCGGGGCGACGGGGGCGTCTTCCAGGTAGGAGTCGAGGAAGGCCTGGATACGCTTGTCGGTGGCGCAGGGCCGGTGGGCCAGGCGGCGCGAGAGCTCGCGCTGGCGGGCGACGATGGGGGACAAGAGGCGGTCGGTCTCATCCTGGATGGCGTCAGCGGGGGCGGGTAGCCCCAGCAGCTCCAGGCGCAGTGCGATGGCAGAGGTCGTGGCCGCGGCTGTGTTCATGGGCCCGAGCCTAGTGGCAGGCCACGACACCTGCCTGTCACGCTCCTGGTGCCCCGGGCCTCGCCGCCCTGCCGCCCCGCCGCCCCGGGCCCCGCCACCACGAGTCCGGCATGGGGGCGCCGGGCAGCGCGCGACGGACTCGTGACGGCGTCGGCGACCGGCTCAGGCCAGGAGCAGCTGGGCCAGGACGGTGCCCACCAGGCAGGAGGTGATGACGCCGATGAAGCCGGGGACCAGGAAGGAGTGGTTGATGATGTACTTGCCGATGCGCGTGGTGCCGGTGGGGTCGAATCCGATCGCGGCCAGGTCTGAGGGGTAGGTGGGCAGGATGAAGTACCCGTAGGAGGCTCCGATGAAGCCGATGACGATGACCGGGTCGACTCCCAGGGACAGGGCCATCGGCGCGACGACAAGCAGTCCGGCTGCCTGGGAGTTGACGAGCTTGCCGATGATGAACAGCACGATGGCGTACATCCACACGTGATCGGCCAGGACGCTGGTCAGCCCCTTCTCGAGGGAGTCAAGGTGGGCGTGCACCACGGTCTCGGTCATCCAGGCCACTCCGAAGATCGAGAACATGGCGGTGGCACCGGATTTGAACACGGCGGTGGAGGCGATCTTCCCGGCGTTGACCTTGCAGGTCAGCAGGATGAGCGCTCCCGCGGCGAGCATGACGATCTGAATGGCCAGGTTCATGCTCAGCGGTTCGATCTCATTGGTCTCCGGATCGGGGAAGGCGGGGCGCAGGGCCTCGACGGCGCCCAGGACGACGACCACGGCGATCGCCCCCAGGAAGATCGAGGTGGCCCGGTAGGCCTCGGCCGGGAACACCTTGCCGATGAGGGTGGTGGATCCGGAGTAGACATTCGCCTTGAACTCCGGGTCGGCCAGGCGGCGCTGGAAGTCCTCGTCCTTGTCCAGGTCCTTGCCCCGGTGCATGGACCACAGGGCCGCCAGCAGCACGCCGGCCAGGGATGCTGGCATGGAGATCATGAGGATCTGGGGGACTGACCAGTTCTTGTCCGTGTTCTCCGCGATGATGGACACCACCGAGACGGTGGCCACGGAGACCGGTGAGGCCGTGACCCCCATCTGGGCGGCCACGGAGGAGGCGGCCATGGGCCTCTCGGGGCGGATATCCTTCTTGATGGCGATGTCGGCGATGATCGGCAGCATGGTGTAGACCACATGCCCGGTGCCGCACAGGACGGTCAGGGTCCAGGTGACGAGTGGGCCCAGGATGGTCACCTGCTCGGGATGGCGGCGGAGCAGGCGCTCGGCCGCCTGCATCATGACGTCAAGGCCTCCTGACTGCTGCAGCGTTGCGGCGCAGCCGATGACGGCCAGGATGGTCAGGATGACGGAGACGGGCGGCTCCCCCGGCTCCAGGCGGAAGACGAAGACGAGGAGGACCAGGCCGATCCCTGCGATGAGGCCCAGTGCCATCCCGCCCTTCTTCGCTCCGAAGACGAGGCAGGCAAGGATGATGGTGACTTGGAGGATGATGATGACGGCGTCCACGGGCAGCCTCCAGGGGCGGGACGGTGGCGGGCTGAGCACCGCCGTGGTGCGTACTCCCACGTTAGATGGGTGAGGCGATGGCCACAGTAGTTTTACGGCATGGGATTGCAGGGGTGGTGGTCTCTGGGCCTGCGGTCGTCTGATGTCTGGGGCTTTGGGCCCGTGGGCGGATCCGGTGCCCGACGGCGAGGCGGCCTGAGCCCTCCGGTTCCTGCCCCCACGGGGCCGCCTGGTTCATGGGGTGGGAGGCCTCGCCGCCCAAAGCCACCCCGCCGCCCCGCCCGCGGGAGGTCCGGGCATGTGGGGGAGGCCTTGGTCATAGAGGTGCCTCCTTGCTCACGCCTGTATTCGGGGCGGGGCCGCCTCGGGGGCGCGCCGGGTGCGGATGGCGGTCGGGCCTTGGCCTGCGCTGCCGCCTCTTGCGCCCGGTGGTCATGGGCGCCAGAGGCCGGTGCCGGCCGGGTGCCTTCCCGGTCACATGGCGGCTTCCCAGAAATCTCCCGCTATCCATCAGCCCCCAGGTCCGGCCATACTGGGCAACAGATTGGCAACCTTTGCCGTTGCCGCCCGTCATGACAGTCAACCGAAACGAGGAGCGCGTGGCTCACAGGACGAACCAGGGAGTTCCCCGCCCTGGAGGCAGCAAGCTCTCCCAGGCGCTGAGCGCCGGGAGGCAGGCTTCCGTTAAGCCTCCCAAGAAACCTCGTGCCACCTCGAAGAGCGCGAGCGGCAAGGCCTCTGCGGCGAGCAAGCGCACGGGCTGGCGTCGCGTCTTCAACTACCCCCGTGCGGGCAAGGGCCCCATCCACCGGTGGATCCCCAGCTGGCGCTTCGTGCTGGGCTGCTTCCTCATGGGCGTCCTGGCCGTCATCGGGCTGTTCGCCTACGCCTACTCCACCATCAAGGTCCCCGATCCCTCCGAGTTCGCCCAGGCCCAGACCACCACCGTCTACTACGCCGACGGCACCACGGTCATGGGCGAGTTCGCCGAGATCGACCGCACCATCGTGGACAGCACCACCCTGCCCGACTACGTGGGCCAGTCCATCGTGGCCTCGGAGGACCGCAGCTTCTACACCAACAACGGCGTGGACCCCAAGGGCATCGTCCGCGCGCTGTGGAACAACCTGCGCGGCGGTGACACCCAGGGCGCCTCGACGCTGACCCAGCAGTACGTGAAGAACTACTACGTGGACACCACGGACTCGTACTTCGGGAAGTTCCAGCAGGCCATCATGGCCATCAAGATCGACCGGGAGCAGTCCAAGGACCAGATCCTGGGCGCCTACCTCAACACGGTCTACTACGGGCGCAGCGCCTACGGCATCGAGGCGGCCGCCCAGGCCTTCTACGACAAGTCCGCCAAGGACATGACCGTCTCCGAGGCCGCCCTACTGGCCGGCATCCTGCCCGCGCCCAGCGCCTGGGACCCGGCCGAGAACCCGGACAAGGCCAAGGAGCGATGGCAGCGAGTCATGGACCACCTGCTCGCCGACGGCTACATCTCCCAGGCCGACTACGACTCGGCGGCCTTCCCCGAGACCATCACCCCGGCCAATGAGCAGGTCTACTCCGGGCCCAACGGCCATCTGCTGCAGATGGTGCGCGCCGAGCTCAAGACGAATGCCAAGCTGACCGATCAGCAGATCGACACCGGCGGACTGCGCATCACCAGCACCATCGACAAGGCCGACCAGGACGCCATCATCAGCACCGCCCAGAGCCTGCCCGAGGGCTACTCGGAGAACCTGAAGGTGGCGATGGTCTC
Organism: Actinomyces slackii; assembly: GCF_900637295.1. NCBI lineage: Bacteria > Bacillati > Actinomycetota > Actinomycetes > Actinomycetales > Actinomycetaceae > Actinomyces > Actinomyces slackii. The sequence goes on from NZ_LR134363.1 coordinate 783,305, forward strand.
CGTCGATGCCAAGACCGGGGGCCTCCTGGCGCTCTACGGCGGCCCTGACTATCTGATCAACCAGGTCAACACCGCCACGGACGCCGTGGCCCAGGCCGGATCGACCTACAAGCCCTTCGCACTGGTGGGCGGCATGGAGCAGGGCCTGACCCTGTCGAACGGATACAAGGGCGACTCGCCGATGACGATCGCGGGCCACTCCTTCCAGAACTTCCGCAACGCCTCCTTCGGGTGGATCAACCTCATCGAGGCCACCAAGGACTCCGTCAACACCCCCTACCTCCAGCTCAACGAGGACCTGGGGCCCGAGGAGACCAACAAGGTGGCGATCCGTGCCGGATACCCCGAGGACACCCAGGGCATGAATGACTTCGTGCAGAACGTTCTGGGCTCGGCCTCGCCGCACACCATCGACATCGCCTCGGCGTACTCGACCTTCGCGGCCCAGGGGGTGCGCCGTGACACCCATATCGTCAACAACGTCACCGGCCCGGACGGGACCGTGACCTACTCGGCCCCTACCGAGGGCAAGCAGACCTTCGACTCGGGTGTCATGGCTGATACCAGCTACGCCCTTCAGCAGGTCGTCAACGACGGCAGCGCGACCAAGGTCCAGGCCCTGGGGCGGCCGGTCGCCGCCAAGACCGGGTCCTCCTCGGACAACAAGTCCGCCCAGTTCGTCGGGTACACCCCGCAGGTCGTCACGGCGGTGACCCTCTACCAGTCGGGCCCCAACGGCGAGGAGGAGTCCATCACCCCGTGGGGCGAGTACGACGAGATCACCGGCTCGACCTACCCCGCCGACCTGTTCGTCGACTACATGGAGACCGCCCTGGCGGACCTTCCCATCGAGGAGTTCCCCCCGCGCACGGACCGCTCCTACACTCGCGGCGCGCTCTACGGCGAGCCGGGAGAGGTTGAGGAGGACTACTCCACTCAGGCTCCCCAGGCGACCCAGGAGCCCACCCAGGAGATCGCTCCGGAGCCCACCCAGGAGCCGACCGCCGAGGCGACCCAGGCGCCCACCCAGGAGGCGCCGTCCGAGCCTTCGCAGGCGCCGACTGGGGAGGGCGGAGGCGGCAACACCGCTCAACCGGGCGATCAGCCCACCAACCCTGGCGGAGGGATCGAGCCGCAACCGGAAGTGCCTGATCCACAGCAGCCGGTGCCGAATCCGCCGAACCAGCCGGAGAACCAGAACCAGCAGAACCAGAATCAGAACGGCGGTTAGCGCCGGGCCCCAACGGTGAGGTGGGCCGACGACGTGTCGCATGGCACGTCGTCGGCCCACCTCCCGTCTTCCGAGCCATGGGGCGGCGCGGACGAGCCTTTGCGTCGACGACGAGCCTTTGCGTCATTCACCCCTGTGCTAGCCCCAGTCGGATGACGCGAACCCTCGTCCAATACGCAGATCCTCGTCCTCGACGCAGGGGCCGACGACGTGTCGCATGGCACGTCGTCGGCCCACCCCCCGTCTTCCGGGCCATGGGGCGTGTCCGGTACTGTGGCGACTTGGCTGCGCCGTCGGGCATCCGCCCATCAGCGCAGCGCACGCATCAACCCTCCTGTCACGGAAAGACCGTGACCGCTTGAGACCAGAGGAGGTGGGTACCAAGCATGCGTCACTACGAGATCATGATCATCCTCGACCCTGAGACGGACGAGCGCACAGTCTCCCAGTCGCTGGAGAAGCTGCTGCAGGTTGTCCCCAGCAACGGGGGCACCGTGGACAAGGTCGATGTCTGGGGCAAGCGCCGCCTGGCCTACGACATCAAGAAGAAGTCCGAGGGCTTCTACGTCGTCGCCGATCTGACCACCACGCCCGAGATCGCCCAGGAGCTGGACCGTCAGCTCGGCCTCAACGAGACCGTCCTGCGCACCAAGCTGCTGCGTCCCGAGGCCTGAGCCCCATCGGGAACGGAGAGACCCATGGCCGGAGACACTGTCATCACCATCATCGGGAACCTGACCGCGGATCCCGAGATGCGCTTCACCCCGTCGGGGGCTGCGGTGGCCTCCTTCACGATCGCCTCGACGCCGCGGACCTTCGACCGTCAGACCAATGAGTGGAAGGACGCCGAGACCCTGTTCATGCGCTGCTCGATCTGGCGCGACGCCGCGGAGAACGTGGCCGAGTCGCTGACCAAGGGCATGCGCGTGATCGCCCAGGGCCGTCTCCAGCAGCGCTCCTACACCACCCGTGAGGGCGAGCAGCGCACCGTCGTGGAGATGCAGGTCGATGAGATCGGCCCCTCGCTGCGGCGCGCCAAGGCCCAGGTCACCCGCACCGGCGGAGGCCAGGGCGGCTTCGGCGGGCAGAACCAGGGCGGTTTCAACCAGGGCCAGCCTCAGGGCGGCTTCAATCAGGGAGGCCAGGGGGGCTACAACCAGGGCGGCTTCGGCGGCCAGGGACAGCAGCCCCAGCAGGGCGGCGGCTTCGGCGGCCAGCCCGGCTACAGCGCCCCTGCCGGCGGCGCCCCGGACGACCCCTGGGCCACCGGCGGCTCCACCTCCTTCGGGGACGAGCCCCCTTTCTGAGGCGCTGCGGCACCCCGTTCCCCTCATCATCACCGTTATCTCGTAGAGCGCCCTGAGCGCTCAGACCAAGGAGTACCACTATGGCGAAGCCCCAACTTCGCAAGCCGAAGAAGAAGATCGGCCCCGTCAAGGCCATCAAGGTCGGCGTCATCGACTACAAGGACACCGCCACGCTGCGCAAGTTCATCTCCGACCGCGGCAAGATCCGTGCCCGCCGCGTCACCGGTGTCTCCGTCCAGGAGCAGCGCAAGATCGCCAAGGCCGTGAAGAACGCCCGCGAGATGGCCCTGCTGCCCTACTCGAGCTCGGCTCGCTGATCGGAGGGAGAGACATGACCACCAAGCTCATCCTCACCCACGACGTCTCCAAGCTCGGCTCCGCCGGCGATGTGGTGGAGGTCAAGGACGGCTACGCCCGCAACTACCTCCTGCCCCGCAAGCTGGCCACGCCCTGGACCAAGGGGGCCCAGCGGCAGATCGACCAGATGACCGAGGCTCGCCGCAAGCGCTCCATCGCCTCCCTGGAGGAGGCCCAGACGGCCCGCGCCTGGCTGACGGAGAACGTGGTGACCGTGACGGCCACCGCCGGCGCCAACGGCCGCCTCTTCGGCGCGGTCACCACGGCCGCCCTGGCCGAGGCCGTCAAGGAGGCCGATGGCCCGGCCATCGACCGTCGCAAGATCGAGGTTGTTCCCCCGATCAAGTCCACCGGGCGCCACAGCGCCTCGGTGCGCCTGCACCCCGACGTCGTCGCTCCCCTTGAGGTCAACGTCGTCGCCGAGCGCTGAGGCCCAGGGGGCGGGCGGCTGACCGCCTGCCCCGCTCCGGCCCGCGGCTGGTCGTCGCCGGCCCCGCACTGCACCGAGCTCGATGCTTGGTGGTGAGTTCTGTCTACGAGCTCGCCGCCAAGCATCGAGTTTCGCGTGTCTGGGGCAAGGCGCGGCGCCCCCGGCGCATGAGCCAGCAGGCCGCGGCTCGGGCCGGGCCACTGGGCGGCCCGAGATGTACGTGACCAGGCACGTAGAAATGTACGTGGAGGATGACGTACATGTGTACGTGGTGGGCCACGTACGAAGGGTGACCCTGAACCAGGTGTCCCCGGAGCCCTGTCACTGGCGAAGGCCGAGGAGCCAGCTCCGGAGCCTCCTGTCGGGGATCGGGGTTGGTGGGGCTCTCCGGGCGAGGCTTGAACCGGCCCCGAAGGTCGCCGCTGAACTGGTGCGCCTCACCGACGGTATCCCCTTCCTCATGCAGCGAGCCATGACTCTGGCGGGCCAAGGGGAGTGTCGGCGGTGTAGCCGCGGGCGGTCGGGTTGGAGCGTGGTCGGACCCGCGTTGCACATTCATCTTGGGTGCGTGCATGAGGAATCGTTGGAATTCCAACGATCTGTCTCCGTGGGCGCTTCTTCCGACAGGGATGAATGTGCATCGGCGACGCTCATGCACATTCATCATGGTGCAGCGCCAGGGGCTTGGGCGGCCAATCCGCAGAATCATGCGGATTCCTCTGCTATCACCCCGACCCAGGTCATGAATGAATGTGCATAGCCGCCCCCAGCCGGGCGAGCCAGTCCATCCGGAAGGCGCTCTTGCGGCCCGGAGGCACTCAGGAGCAGCGAGGCTGCACGCAGCACGTCACGGGCTCACGCCCGGGTCCGTGCATCCCTGAGTCAGAGGGTTCTAACGGTGCTGGGCGCTCGCTCCCCGGCGGAGGTCTATGAGGGCACGCCTGGTGATGAGCCGCCGCCCACGGTGCCGGCCCTGGTGTCCCTACCCCTCAGCATTGGCATGCGCTCGCTCCTACACCGCCCCTGAGATGCAGGCCGAGGTAGGTTGAGGCCATGCCCACGAGCAGCAGGCGTCGAGGCACGGCGCGCATGGCGGATATCGACCCGGCGCATCTCGAGGCGCTCAACGCCGGGACGGCGCCTGCGCGCACGCTCACCGAGGCGCTGGCCATCGACCAGTTCTTGCTGCTGCGCGCTGTTGTGCCCGAGGCTGACGATGACCTTCTCGCCGAGGCCGACCGCGCCCAGAGCCTGGGCATCCTCAAGCGCATGGCCCGCATCGGGGCGGCCCTGGCTGATCGCCCGCAGGTCGTCGAGGTGGAGCGGCTGGCCTCCCACCCCAGCGACACCGTGCGGGGTGGGCCTGCTTCCTCATCGCCGCGCGCTCGAGTGCCGGACCCGCTCGGCTGCTTCAGGAGCTGCGGGGCCTGGCGGACGACGAGCACTTCTCGGTGCGCGAGTGGGTGTGGATGGCGGCCCGACCCACGCTCGTGTCCGATCTGGATGCCAGCATCGACCACCTGGCCGACTGGACGCAGGACCCCTCCGAGCGCATCCGCCGCTTCGCCAGCGAGTCACTGCGGCCCCGCGGCGTCTGGGCCACTCATATCGCCGCCCTCAAGGAGGCCCCCGAGCGCGGCGAGCCGATCCTGACCCCGCTGCGCGCCGACCCCTCGCGCTACGTGCAGGACTCGGTGGCGAACTGGATCAATGACGCCGCCAAGTCCCGCCCCGACTGGGCCCTTGACCTGTGCCGCCGATGGACGACTGCCGGTGAGAACCCGGCTACCGAGCGCATTGTGAAACGGGCACTGCGATCCGGCGACCTGGCGGCCCAGCTGCACTCACAGGCATGACGATGGTCCCCGGGCCCGGCAAGGTCCAGCCGCCCCGGCAGCGCTCAGCGCATCCACGCCCGGACCCGTAGGCCGGTGGTCAGGGCCCGGGCGCCCATGAACACCCAGGCGAAGGCCAGCCACAGGGTCACCAGCCCTCCGGCGCCCATGCCCACCACCAGCGCCAGCGGCACGTAGGGCAGGAGCGTGATCAGGCCCGCCCGGGCCAGGTAGGGGCCATCGCCCGCCCCCATGAGGATGCCGTCGAACAGGTAGACGGCCCCGGCCAGGGGCATCGCCGAGGCCATGACCACCAGCACGGGGATGGCCGCGGCCACCACCGCGGACTCGGAGGTGAACAGCAGCGGCAGCCACGGGCTGGCCACCGCCAGGACCAGGCAGATCCCCGCCCCCGCTCCCAGGCCCCAGGCCAGGCACCGGCGCAGCAGAGCCCCGATCCCCGGACCTCCCTGGGCGTCCCCTCCGGAGGAATCAGCCCGCCCCAGAGCAGTGCCGACCAGTGCCTGCGCCGCCACCGCCAGGGCATCCAGGGCGAAGGCCGCGAAGCTCCACAGGGCGAAGGCCACCTGATGCGCCGCCAGAGGGACAGGCCCCAGCGCCGTCGCCGCCCACACCGTGGTTAGGATCGCCGCCCGCAGGCTGAGAGTGCGCACCAGCAGGGGAAGCCCACTTCCCAGGGAGGCCCCGAGCCCGGCGCGGCGAGGCCGCAGCCCCACGCCCTCAGCCCGGGCGGCGCGCATCACCGGGGCCACAAGCGCCACCGCCATGAGACTCTGGGCAATCGCCGTCCCCGCCCCGGAGCCGGCGATCCCCATCCCCACGCCATAAAGCAGCACGGCGTTGAGGACAACGTTGAGAGCCGCCCCCGCCGCGGCCACGATAAAAGGCGTGCGCGTGTCCAGCAGCCCCCGCAGCACGCCCGTCGCGGCGAAGACCGCGAGCATCCCGGGCATACCGGGGGCCGATGCGCGCAGGTAGGCGATGGCAGCGCCCGCCACCTCGCCCTGCGCCCCCAGGGCCGAGACGATGAGCGGGGCCCCACCGCCCAGCAGCAAACCGGCCCCCAGGCCCAGGATGAGGGCCAGCCAGATCCCGTCGACGCCGGCGCGCAGCCCCTCCTGCCTCCTCCCGGCCCCGAAGAGCCGCGCCGTGGTCGCGGTGGTGGCGTAGGCCAGGAAGACGAACAGGCCGACGGCGGTGGTCAGGACCGTCGAGGCGATGGACAGCCCCGCCAGGCTCGCCGTCCCCAGATGCCCCACCATCGCCGAGTCGATGAGGACGAACAGGGGCTCCGCCACCAGTGCCCCCAGGGCCGGCAGGGCCAGGGAGAGGATCTGCCGGTTGAGGCTGCGGGGCGCGGTGGGCACGGCCTGAATTGTGCCCGACGGGCCTCGGCGTGTCGCGACGAGCAGCCCGACCACCCCCGAGGCGCCGGCGACACGGCTGTGGAACTCCTACAGGAACCGGCATGTCGCCCGCACCACGTCTCTGAATGAAGCCTGAGAATAAGCCCGAAAGTGCCTGGCACTCATAGGTGGGGGCGCATCTGGGGAAAACCGAAGGCGATCGACCTGTAGGACCCCCACAAAGCGCCCTAACCTCAAGTCGAGGATCACCTCTGTCCACAGAGATTCCCACTTATCCACAGATTAAGTTGTGATCTGGTGAGAGAGTCCTATGTATTTCCTGATGGCTGTTTTGCCTGGAATGACAGGGAGCATGTGCGGACGGTCGTGTGATCAGATGTCGCTGTGCACACACTTATCCACAGGGAGCCCTGGCAGATCCCCAGGGCAGGTGGCCACATCCACAGCCATCTGCCGGATATCCCCAGAGGTGCGCCGTCGAGGGTTTGCACGCCCTGACAACAGCCGCTATGGTCACGCGCGCGCAAGCGCCCGCGCGGCCTGAACAGGAGGGCCGACCGTCGTCGGGCCGGCGCGGATCGAGGCACCGGGAGGGGAGCGTGATGGACGGCATGGAGGGCGCCGACGAGCCCGAGAGCCCGGAGCACAGCGGCTACGCGCGCTACGACTCGGCCTTCGACCGCCTCCCGCCCCAGGACCTGGACGCCGAGATGGCCACCCTGGGCGGCATGCTCCTGAGCAAGGAGGCCATCACCGACGTCATCGACGTGCTGCGCGGCCCGGAGTTCTACCGCTCCGCCCACGAGTCGATCTTCAGCGCCATCGTCGAGATCTACAACCGCTCCGAGCCCGCCGACCCGCTCATCGTGGCCGATGAGCTCTCCAAGCGGGGCGAGCTGGAGCGCATCGGCGGCGCCCCCTACCTGGCCTCCCTCATGGCCACCGTCCCCACCGCCGCCAACGCCGGCTACTACGCCCGCATCGTCAAGGACAAGGCGCTGATGCGCGGGCTCGTCCAGGCCGGCACCCGCATCACCCAGCTGGGCTACTCCACCGACGCCGGGGACATCGACAACCTCGTCACCCTGGCCGAGGCCGAGGTATACGCCGTGGCCCACAACGAGGGTGAGAGGGAGGACTACGTCGCCGTCGCCGAGCTCCTGGGCGAGGCCAACCTGGAGATCGAGGCCGCCCAGAACCGGGACAACGGCGCCATGACCGGGGTGCCCACCGGCTTCCTGGAGCTCGATGAGCTCACCGGCGGCCTGCACGCCGGGCAGATGATCATCGTCGCCGCCCGCCCCGCCATGGGCAAGTCCACCCTCGCCGTCGACTTCTGCCGCTCGGCCTCCATCCACCACGGCATCACCAGCTGCTACTTCTCCCTGGAGATGGGGCGCATGGAGCTCATGATGCGCATCCTGGCCGCCGAGTCCGGGGTGGACATGAACAAGCTCCGCGGCTCGCGCCAGATGGAGGACCGCGACTGGACGGATGTGGCCGTGGCCTACAACCCCGTGTCCAACGCGCCCCTGTTCATCGACGACTCGCCCAACCTGACCATGCCGGAGATCCGCTCCAAGGCGCTGCGCATGAAGCAGCAGCACAACCTGGGGATCATGGTCATCGACTACCTCCAGCTCATGAGCTCGGGCAAGCGCGTGGAGTCCCGCCAGCAGGAGGTCTCGGAGTTCTCCCGGTCGCTCAAGCTCCTGGCCAAGGAACTGGAGATCCCCGTCATCGCCGTCGCCCAGCTCAACCGCGGACCCGAGCAGCGCACCGGCAACAAGCCCCAGATGTCCGACCTGCGCGAGTCCGGCTCCCTGGAGCAGGACGCCGACATCATCGTGCTGCTGCACCGCCCCGAGTACTACAACCCCGAGGAGCGCCCCGGGGAGGCCGACATCATCGTGGCCAAGCACCGCAACGGCCAGACCCGCACCATTCCGGTGGCCTTCCAGGGGCACCTGTCGCGCTTCGCCAACATGGCCCGCGACATCGTCCCCGAGCCCGCCTACGAGTAGGCGCCGGCCGCCGACCATCGGTTGCCGGCCCGCCGGCCGCCGGGCCCGACGTCGGGGCGCGCCTCCCCCGGGGCCCTGGCCTCCCGGGGCGCGCCGCCGGCCGCCGGACGACAACCGCCGCACCGGGCCGTCCCGGGGCGCCGCCCGCTCGGCGACCCCGCTTGGCGCCGCTCAGCGACCCTGCCCGACGGCGCTACTCGGCGACGTCGGAGGCGGACAGGTCCATCTGCCGCAGGGACACCAGGCGGGAGCGGCGCGCCACCTTGTAGCCCAGCCACAGGGCGACGGCGATCGGCAGCCCCACATAGGCCACCAGCACCCCGTACCAGGTGAACTCGCCGGACAGGGCGAGGTTGAGGCCCTGGCCGGCGATGACCCCCAGGAAGACGATGAGGGAGAGCCAGGTGCCCACGGGGTAGAGCTTGGCCCGGTAGGCCAGCTCCTCATCCTTGCGGCCCTGGGCCCGCCAGGCCGCCCGGAAGCGCAGGTGCGCCACGCACACCCCGGCCCAGACGATGAAGCCCGTCAGGCCGGTGGCGTTGTAGAACCAGGTGTAGGCCACCGAGTCGCCCACCAGGGAGGACAGGAAGCCGAGCGTCGAGATCCCCACGGTCGCGATGACTCCGGCCACCGGCACCCCCGCCGCGGAGGTGCGCGCGAAGATCCTCGGGGCGCGGCCCGTGTGGGCCATGGAGTACAGCAGGCGCGAGCCGATGTAGAGCGTCGAGTTGCCGGCGGAGAGCACCGAGGACAGCACGACGGCGTTCATGACGGCCGCCGCGGCCGCCAGGCCGGCGCGCTTGAAGACCAGGGTGAAGGGGCTGGCGGCGATGTTCTCCTCCGAGGCCTGCAGCAGGCTCGGGTCGGTGTAGGCCACGAGGGTCGAGACCACAGCGATCGCACCGACGTAGAACAGCAGGATCCTCCAGAACACCGAGTTGATGGCCCGGGGCATGGTCACCCGCGGGTTCTCCGCCTCCCCGGCGGCCACGGCCGCCGACTCCACGCCGATGAAGGAGAACCCGGCGACCATGAGCACCCCGAGGGTCCCGCCCAGGCCGCCGACGAAGGGGGCCTCCCCGACCACCCAGTTGTCCAGGCCGGGGCTGGCGCCGCCCATGATCCCGACGATCATGGCCACCCCCAGGACGAGGAAGACGATGATGGTGACCACCTTGATGCCGGCGAACCAGAACTCCGCCTCCCCGAAGGCCTTGGCGGAGAACAGGTTGAGCCCCAGGATGATCGCCAGGAACAGGGCGCTCCACAGCAGGGAGGGGGAGCCCGGGAACCAGAACTTCATGATGATGGAGGTGGCAACCAGCTCGACGGCGATCGTCATGGCGCAGGAGTACCAGTAGGTCCACCCGAGCATGAAGCCCACAGCCGGCTCCACGTACTCCCCGGTGTAGGTCTCGAAGGCCCCGGCCACGGGACGGTGGGTGACCATCTCGCCCAGGGCCGTCATCATGAAGTAGATCGCCAGGCCGATCAGGCCGTAGGAGACGATCGCCCCGGCGGGCCCGGCCGTGGAGATGGAGGCGCCCGTGCCCACGAACAGGCCGGTGCCGATGGCGCCGCCGACGGCGATGAGGTTGACGTGCCGGGCCTTGAGGGTCCGCTGCAGGCCCGCCCCGGAGTCGGTCGGGGGAGTCTGGCCGGTGCTGGTCCGCGATGCGGCCGCGGCGGGCTGTGCCGGGGGCACGGGGGATGGGTGAGCGTCGTTGCCCATGATGTCCGGTGTCTCCTCGTCGAGTACAGTGGGGATCCACAAACCATGCAGTGACCTGCATGAGGATGCATACAAGGAACGTTTTCTATCACATCTGGCCCTGGCGTGCGCGGGGCCGCATCGAAGGAGATGCTCATGGAGACCGAGATCTTCGCGGCGCTGGTGCGCCGTCCCGGACCCCGCCTGGCCGAGGGCCTGGTCACGCATATCGAGCGCAGCGAGGTGGACCTGGAGCTGGCGCAGCGCCAGTGGCAGGCCTATGTGGAGGCCCTGGAGGCCGCCGGCTGGAGGACCATCGAGGTCGAGCCCGCGCCGGACTGCCCCGATGCGGTGTTCATCGAGGACGCCGTCGTCGTCTACGGGGATGTGGCCGTGGTGACGCGCCCGGGCGCCGATGAGCGCAAGCCCGAGACCGAGGCCGCTGAGCGCGCCGTGCGCGACCTGGGCTACACGGTGCGCCGCATCGAGGCGCCGGGCACGCTCGACGGCGGGGACGTGCTCAAGTTCGGCGGCACCGTATGGGTGGGCCAGGGCGGGCGCACCAACGCCGAGGGCCTGCGCCAACTCGGTGAGATTCTCGCCGAGCAGGGGGCGCGGGTCGTGGGCGTGCCGCTGACCAAGGTGCTGCACCTGAAGTCCGCGGTCACGGCGCTGCCCGACGGCACGGTCATCGGCTACGAGCCGCTCGTGGACGACGCCTCGGTGTGGGAGAGCTTCCTGGCCGTGCCCGAGGAGTCGGGGGCCCATGTGGTGCTGCTGGGCGGCGATCGGCTGCTCATGGCGGCCGATGCGCCCAAGTCCGCAGAGCTGTTCCGCTCCCGGGGCTATGAGGTCACCGAGGTCGACATCTCCGAGTACGAGAAGCTCGAGGGCTGCGTGACCTGCCTGTCCGTGCGCCTGCGCGGCTGCCCGTCCTGACGGTGGAGGACGGCGACGTCGGGCGGCTTAGCCGAGGACTGAGCCCGCCGCCGGCCTCCGCTCGCCCGGCTAAGCCTCCGCCACCCCCGCTCCGGCGACCGGCGCGACCCCCGGCACCCGCCGGGGGCGCAGGCGGCGCCAGCCGAGGATCGAGCCCATGAGGGCCAGCACCAGAAGATAGGTGGCGCCGTGGGCCAGGCCGTCGCGCAGGTACTGCGCCCCCGCGGCCGGCTCGACGATGTAGCTCGCCAGCTCACGCGTCGACCACAGCGGCAGGACGCGCGTCCAGGAGTCGGCCGGGTCCACGAGCAACTGCACCGCCATGATCCCCAGGAGTGCCAGCGCCCCCTCCAGGTCGTGCGGCACCAGCGAGGCGACCAGCGACCCCAGGGGCACGGCGATCGCCGTCGTGAGCAGGAGCATGACGGTCACCGCCTCCGGACGGTGCAGGTCCTGCCCGATCGTGACGGCCGCCAGCCCCGCGTAGGCCAGGCCCACCGCCCACCCCAGGGCGAGGACCGCCAGGTGCCGGCCGGCGTGGATCGACGTCGGCGAGGCTCCGGCCACCACCAGGCGCCGGTCCAGCCGCCGGGCGGAGACCTGCGTGAACAGGGTGAGAGTCGCGACCGCCCACCCCAGCCCCATGGACAGCAGCCGCAGCGCCGTCCAGTGGGTGTCGAGGCGCACCAGGAAGAAGCTCAGCGGCAGCAGGAGGGTCAGGGCCAGGGCGCCGCGGCGCCTGGCGAGCTCTGCCAGGGTCACGCGGGCGACGAGCCGGGTCATCGGTCCACCTCCGGGCTGGGCAGCTCAAGCACGCGGTCCACGAGCCCGACGTCGCGCAGCAGATGCGTGACCAGCAGGATCCCGCTGGTGGCACGCCAGGCGTCGATGAGCTCCCACAGCTCCTCGTAGGCCGAGGTGTCGAAGCCCTGGTAGGGCTCGTCGAGCAGGAGCAGGTCGGGGGCGTCGAGCTGGGCCAGGGCCAGGTTGACCTTCTGCTGGGTGCCGCCCGAGAGCGTCCCCAGCCGCTGTGCCCCGCGCGCCCGCCAGCCCAGGCGCGACAGGAGACGGTGACCGGTTGTGGTGGATCGGCGTCGGGACTGGCGGCGGGCCGCCCCGAAGAGCGCCAGGTGCTCGTCAACCGTCAGCAGCGGGGACAGGCAGTCGCGCTGGGGCGCGTAGCCGAAGCGCCCCGTGCGCTCGACCGTTCCGGCCGTGGGGGCGAGCATGCCCGCGCAGACCTGCATGAGCGTGGACTTACCGGCCCCATTCGCCCCGACGACGGCCACGACCTCCCCGCGGCGCAGCTCCAGGTCCACGTTCCTCAGGACGGCGCGACGACGACGGCCGAGCAGGCGGGGCCCGCCGCCGAGCCCGCCTCGGGTGACGGTCAGGCCCCGCAGGCGCAGCACCACCTCCGGTGCCGGTGCCGGTGCCGGGGCCAGGGGGCGGCGCGCCGGCTCGGCGGCGCGCAGGGCGCCGGCGAGCTCGCGGGCGTAGAGGGTCGCTGGTCCGAACATGGCGGCGGGGTCGGCGCTCGCGGCCTCCGCCTCGGCGCGCGTGGCCTCCAGGAGCCGGCCGGCCTCCGCGGCGGCCACGCCGACGGCGTCGAGCTCGGCGGCCAGGGAGGCGTACCACAGGGTGCTGGGCGGGGTGGCGCTCATGAGCGGGACGCCCCCCGCGTGGAGGCGGTGGATCGCGGGGGAGGGGCTGCGACGTCGGCCCGGGCGGCGCCCTCGATGATCTCGCCGAGGGTGGAGGAGAAGGAGCGCCACTCCTCGCGGCGGGCGGCCAGCTCATCGTGGCCTGCGGGGGTGGGGGTGAAGTACTTGCGGGCGGGGCCGGAGGCTGAGGGCTGCCAGGTCACGGCCACCAGGCCCCGCTTCTCCAGGCGCAGCAGCGCGGGGTAGAGGGTGCCGCCGGGCAGTGGGCCCAGGCCGGCAGCCTCCAGGCGCTGGCCCAGACCCAGGCCGTAGTCGGGGTGGTCGGCCAGGAGGGAGAGCAGGCAGGTCTCCAGGAAGCCGTGCAGGAGGCGGGCGGTGGCGGCGCTCATGGTATACAGACTAACTGCATACCAGAGAGACTGACAACCGGTTAGGAAGTGGAAGGTGTGCCCACTGCTCCAAGCACGAGAACTTCCGAGAATTGCGGCATGTCCGTCCGTCTGCGTGGTCGCTCGGCTCAGGCAGCGCCGGTCCTCCACGCACCTACTGCGGAACCAATGCTGGACGTAAACTCACAGATCGCTGAGTAGCGCTTCGAGAACGGCCGGAGATGCCCATCCATTGATTTCGAGAGTGCCCGTCGGTGAAACGTGGATTTCCAGTCGGTCGGGTATTGCTGGAAGTTGTGCGACAAGATCGACGTATCGCGGGGTCAGCGCATGAAAACGCTGATTGGTTGAACCTACCCAGGGTCTGACTGTGTCCAGCCGCTGAGCATCGAAAGGGCCGTCCACGAGAAGGTCGGTGTGGGAGAGAAGTGCACGAACGCTAGCATCATTAGATGCCTCAAGATCCTCCCGCAAAAATCCTGTGAAGGTCATGACGCTCATGTCTCGGTCGCGAACTTCCTTAGCTAACGCGGCAAGTGGCTCTGCCTGCTCGAAAGGTTCTCCTCCGAGTAGTGTGATTCCCTCGATGCTGCTCGGCAAGCGGTCTAGTATATCTGATACCTGAGTTGGAGTGCCCCCATGGTGTCCCCAAAGATCTGGGTTGAAACAACCTGCGCAGCGGATGCTGCAGCCCTGGACCCAAATCGCAGTTCTCCAGCCTGGTCCTTCGGCGGCCGTTTGCTCAATAAGCCGCGCCAGTGCGATAGTAGCACCCTCACCCATGTGTAAACGCCTCCGATCTATAGGTCGAGCAAGCGCCCGGTCGAAGTGGGGGGTTTTGAGGTGTTCGGGGCAAGCGGGCTGAAGGACACTCGCTCGGTCAGCGCAATCAACTGATGTGGCTGGAGAGAAGAGGTGACAACTAGATGATCCAGGTCTGTGAATCCACCACAGTCTTGTCGCGCACGAAGAATCCGATCGACTGCGGCCGCGTCTAACGATGGCAGTCCCATCAACTGATCACGAGTGGCGGTGTTGACATCAATGGGTGCGAAACCACCATGTGGTGCATGGCTGTGACTAACATTCGATGGCTGTGCTGAAAAAGATCCTGGTGCAGATGAGGGTGTAGGTTGTACAGACTGTACTGGTGCCCAACGGGACGATGCTGGCTGTGGGGGAAAGTGGTGAAAGTTTGCCGGAGAAGCTGACGTGCCTGGTTGGGATGTCGGGACTAGCCGTGCGGTAGAATACTGGGGATAACCAGGAGCGCATACTCGAGGTGGAGTCGCCTGGACCTGAGTGATTGTTGCATAGCCTTGATGGGATGGTATTGAGCCATTCACTAATAACCTCAGCCTTTCCTCTCGCGCGGCTACGGCTCGCAAGACACTGCGACGTAGGAATAGTGCGTGAATAGTGCCGACAATCCAGACAAGCAGAATGAGCACCGAGCCGAAGGCGCCTTTGGATAGGCGATCGAGTGTCGGATTACTCTCGGCTCCTCCGAAAGTAATCCACATGACAACACTGGCTGCGATCCACAACGATGCGATGATCCACATGCGTCGCGTCCCCACCTTGCTTCCTGCCCAGAGCCATCCGGCGAAAGCAAATAAACCTAGACTACCTGCAATGACCAGAATCCAAGCCGAGTGACCAAGGCGCCAGATCAGAGGACGACGAGAGATGGCAGCGTCAATTCTGTCGGGTTGCAACAGTGTTCTCCTGGGTGATGTTCTGAAGTTGCGCGGCGTAGGCGGAAGTGAATGAGCTCTCGGTAGCGTGTCCGTCAACAAGCTTCTCTAACACTGGGATCTGCGACAGACATGAATGACCAGTGAAGCCGACAGTCTCGGCACGGACTTCCCCTCGGCTGTCTACCGACATGTCGACTCGACGGTCATCAGTCAGGACGAGAGTGACATGTTGCTCATGGCCGCGAGTTTGCTCCTCGACGCGCATGCCGAGTTCAGGCGCACGCGCACGCAGTTTACGTAACACAGAGTCTTGAACCTGTAGCCCATATGCGTGGTCGAGATCAGCGATAAACGACTGCGCTTCATCGAGTGCCCAGCCTTCAGCAAAGCGCGCGACCCACACACCTGAAGAGTTGTCGCGGGCCAGAATAGCCGACCTGTGCCTTGTGGAGACTCTCAGATTGTTCGAGGTCTCCCAGTGACAGTTGAGGCCAAGGCTCCGAAGAGCTCCAGCCAATAGCGCAGGATCGCTCATACGTGTTTGAACGTACATCTGAGAGGGATCCTGAGCAGCTGGACGGGCCTTACCTTCACTAATGGCCTTACCTGCGGCAAATAGAGCGGCGGCGAGAGGGACGATGGTGACTGTCAGACTCATGATGTTTTTAGAACTCCACGTGTCGACCTGCTGAGCCGGTCATTGTTGATGGGAAGTCGGGCGGCGGGGGTGCCTGACTGGATGATGTCATGGGTGGCACGGTACCTGTGCGCGCCGGCGCAGTTCTTAGATCGTTGGACGCGGAGACCGCTCGCGGCCGAGCCCAGGCTCGCACCGCATCCAGTTGTTCGGCTTGCGTGACACTAAGCGGCACGGTCCGTTCGACCGCATTGAGGAGATCTTGTCCGACAAGGGGGCGCCTCTCGCTGAAAGCATCAAACAGTGCATCGTTAATGGCTTGCTCAATCTCCGCTCCTGAGAAACCTTGGGATTCTTGGATGAGGCGGTTGAGAAGTGCTCTGCTCGGGTTGAAAGAAGCGTGACGGGGAGCAGTAAGAACGTGCTTAGAGATATGCAGATGCCAGATGTCGGCACGCTCCTTCGCGGATGGCAGATCGACGAAAAAGATTTCGTCAAATCGGCCTTTGCGGAGCAGTTCCGGGGGAAGTGCTTCGACATTGTTCGATGTTGCGATAACGAATACGTTTGACCGTTTCTCCTGCATCCAGGTGAGGAACGAGCCGAAGACTCGAGTTGAGGTTCCGGAGTCAGCCGCGCCGTTGATCCCTGCAAATCCCTTCTCAATCTCATCGACCCACAAAACTGCCGGGGCTGCGCTCTCAGCTGAGCGAATGGCGCTGCGCAGGTTGGACTCTGAAGACCCGACTAGGCCCGAGAACAGTTTGCCGATGTCGAGTCTGAGCAGAGGCAGTTGCCACGTGGAGGCAACAGCCTTGGCGGTCAACGACTTTCCACATCCGGGTACTCCTGTGATGAGAACACCACGGGGCGCCTTGATTCCGTACTGCTTCGCCTCGGTGAGCCAGGAATTACTGCGTCGATCCAGCCAGCGCTTGAGGTTCTCCAGCCCACCGACCTGGTTTAAATCGCCTTCGGAGTCGACGTACTCCAGTAGACCGCCTTTACGTACAGCCTGCTTCTTCTCCTTGAGGACGATCTCGATGTCGGAGGCGTCGAGCCTGCCGTCTTCGGCCATGGCATAGGCGAGCGCGCCTTCTGTCTCCGTGGTCGTGAGACCAACGGCAGCTCCGACCAGGCGGTCCTTGTCCTCTTCGCTCAAATCAACCTGCAGACCGGAGGCCGCGTTGTCTCGGATTAGGGTATCCAAGATGAGACGAATGTCGTTCTTCGCGGGAAGAGGAAAATCCATCAAGTGGATTTCTTTCTCAAGGTCAGATGGAATGCACAAGGATGGCGCGATGAGGATGAGTGTGCGTCGAAGACTGCCGTTCTTGAATACTGCGGCGACCTCGCGGAGACGTCGCACGACGTTGGGAGGTGCCGGAATGGAGTTTGTTCCCAGATGCGCATGAAGGTCCAGGAAGACGAAGGTGGCGGCTTCGTTGAATCGACACGCGGCATCCAATGCATGCATGGGGTCTGTTGTTCCTGTCACGGTGCGACCGTCGGGCCCAACCAGACCAGTGCTGCAACTCCATGTGTGGACTGGCCGAGGGGATGGGAGGCGGCCTCCCGGCCCAAGCGTGGCGTGAATGCTGGCAAGCGCCCGCTGTTCCTCGTAGGTCTCGATATAGAGGATGGGGAATCGCGCTTTAGCGAGAATCGTCAACGAGTCCTCGAAGGTATGCGACATAGGGAATCTTCCTTGAGGGGGGAGGTTGTGTCAGAGGATATTTATATGGGATATGGATGCTGTTGCTATGGGAGTCGATTAGCTGAATTGTGGGGTCTCAACTATGTGCTAAGAGATGTGGTGTAACTTTCTTGATGGTCTTGGAGTATTAGTGCATTGAAAATGGACAGTTGCTGTTGATCTCTATTGATTGTCGTCCTGGCACTGCGTTGTGCGTTCTAGTGGATGGCGGGTGGTTGATAAATCCCTATGGCGGTGAGAAAGTTGGGAATCGGCGCGCGCTGAGAACGTGATTCGCTCCAAGACCTTTCTGCGTGAGATCAGTGGTGACTGACTGGTCGAGACGCCATCGCGGGTGAAACGCTCCCGCACCAAGGGGAGCTCCCCGTCGTCGATCGCCAGCGTCAACCTCATGCGGATATCTTGCCATCGCTTCTTGCGGTTGTCACCGACCAGGTGTCGTCCCAGCCCCAGCGCGTCCTGCGTCAGTCGTACACTCCTGCATCCTTGCCGAGACCGACAGTCGTCGGTCTCGGCAAGGAAGGAGTGGCGGGATCCTCGGCAGGCTTCGTGCTCCGGCGCTGCGTCAGGCCGAGTACCAGCCCTGATACACGTAGGGGAAGGGGATGTTGCCGCGCATGCCGATGGAGGCGGCGACCACATCCTTGGCGGTGACGGCGGCCTCCAGGGGCGTGGCCCCCTTGGCGAGCTCGGCGGTCACCGCGGCCGCCAGCGTGCAGCCGGCGCCGTGGACCCGCTCGGTGCCCACGGCGGGGACCTCGAGGACCTCCAGGGTGGTGCCGTCGTAGAAGACGTCCAGGGCCGTGCCGGTGCCCAGCGACGGGCCGGCCTTGGCCAGGACATTGGGCACGCCCTGGTCGTGGATGCGCTTGGCGGCGTCCTTGAGCGCCTCAACGGTGGTGATCTCCTCGACGCCGGCCAGCGTGGCGGTCTCGAAGAGGTTGGGCGTCGTCATCGTGGCGCGCGGCAGGATCTTGGAGCGCAGGGCGTCGTCCACCGCCTTGGCGCCGGCGAACTCCTGGCCCTTGCACACCAGGACCGGGTCGAGGACCACGGTGGGCAGGGCGTAGCGGCCCAGGGCCTCATCAACCGCCTCGATGACGGGCAGCGAGCCGAGCATGCCGATCTTGACGGCGTCGATGCCGGCGTGCACGCCCACATTGGCCTCGATCTGATCGAGGATGACCTGCGGCTCAATGCCCACGACCCGGTGGTCGAAGTCGTTCTTGGGATCCATGGACACGATGCAGGTCAGCGCCACGCAGCCGTAGACGCCCAGCTGCTGGAAGGTCTTGAGGTCGGTCTGGGCGCCGGCGCCGCCGCTCGCCTCGCTCCCCGCGATGGCCAGAGCAATGGGAGGTGCGGGTTTGTCATGTGTGCTCATGAGGACAGCCTGCCCCCGACGGCGCCGCCCCACCAAGTCCGGCGCCGGGCTGCGGCCAGGCAGGCCGGTGGCCCGGGCATCGAACTCCACGAGGCGCCACCGCCCGCGTAGGGTGTGTCAAAGCGCGGGCCACAGCCAACCGATCCTGGCCAGGACACGTGCTCGCCGGCGCCGCCTTGGCCGGTCCGCCTTGGCCGGCGCCGCAATGGCCCATGGCGCCGTAACCGCCTCTGACCCCACGCACCAGGAGGTGCCCATGCCCCGGACCACCGGCGTTGTCGCCTCCGCCCTGGAGCTGCACCGCCTGAGCACCGGACCGGATGCCGACGCCGGCCTGCGCCTGCTGCGCCTGGACCGCACCCACGTTGCCGCCGCAGTCCTGGCCGCGCACCTGGGCGGCCAGGTCCGTCGCCTGCCCGCCGCCGACCTGCACGCCCTCATCGAGGAGGATCTCGCGGCCCTGCGGGAGGCCGGCGTCGAGCTCGGCGAGAGCGTGACCGCCCGCACCTACTGCGACCAGTGGCGCAGCCAGGGCATCCTCGTGCGCACCACTATGGCAGGCGGCCGTGAGGAGACCTACGAGCTCTCCGCCCCCGCCGAGGCCGCTCTGCGCTACCTCGCCCAGGTCGAGCGCCCCCGCCCCGCCGTCACCCAGTCGCGCCTGACCACCATCGCCTCCCAGCTCGACGCCCTGGTCCGTGACTCCGACCCCTCTGTCGAGGGCCGGCTGGCCGCCCTGCGCGCTCAGCGCGACGCCATCGACGCCGAGATCGAGCGCGTCGAGTCCGGCCAGACCCAGCCAGTCGGCGGCGCTGAGGGCGCCGAGCGCCTCGCCGAGATCCTCGCCCTGGCCGAGCAGGTCCCCGGGGACTTCTCCCGCGTGCGCGCCGAGCTGATCGCGCTCAACCGCTCCCTGCGCGAGCGCATCATCGAGATGCCCGGCTCACGCGGTGAGGTGCTGGACGACGTCTTTCGCGGCGTCGACCGCATCGAGTCCTCCGAGGCGGGCCGCTCATTCCTCGCCTTCCTCGAGCTCTTCCAGGACCCGGAGGCCTCAGCCCGCCTCGACGACCACCTCGACGAGGTCCTGGCCCGCCCCTTCGTCGATCTCCTGCCCGACGCCGATCGCCGCTACCTGCGCCACTGGCGCGGGACCCTGTCCACCGAGTCCGCCAACGTCCGCCAGACCATGACCGGCTTCTCCCGCTCCCTGAGGCGCTTCGTTCAGTCGCGCGCCTTCGAGGAGCACCGCCGCCTGGCCGAGGAGCTCGCCCGCGCCCAGGCGCTCGCGGCCCGCGCCGCCGCCACCACCTCCCCGATTCGGCGCATGAGCACGGCCCTGGACCTGACCGGCATGAGCCTGGGGAGCATCGGCTCGTGGCGCCTGCACAACCCCGCCGACGCTCGGGTTGCCGAGGAGGTCGTGCGCCACGACGTCGCCGACCTGGACCTGGAGGCCATGAGGGAGGTCGTGCGGGCCAGTGAGATCGACCTGGCCGAGCTCGGCGAGTCCATCGAGGCGAGCCTGGCGGCCCGCGGCGTGGCCACCATCGGCGAGATCCTGGCCGACCACCCCGCCACCCAGGGCCTGGCCAGCGTCATCGGCCTGCTGCTCCTGGCTCGCGAGCGCGGCGCGGTCCTCGCGGTCGAGCCGGTCGATGGGGCCGACGGCGTCACCGCCACCGCGGACCGGGAGGCCGCCGCCCCCGTCGAGTGCGTCGCCTGGGTCTCCGAGGCGGGCACCCACCGCAGCGCCACCATCCCCCGCCTGCTCATGAGCGCGGCGGACGACACCGCCCGCCGGTGAGAGGATCCTTCCGTGAGTGACGACCTCCGCAGCGCCCCTTCCGCGGCTGACGCGCAGGCGGTGCCCGGCTCCGCCGAGGCGACCGCGGCCCAGGCGCCCGATGCTCTTGCCCCAGAGCCTGCAGAGCCTGATCGCGACCCCGCCTCCCTGGCGCCGGGCGCCCTGTGGGACGGCGATGCCGGAGCCCTGCCACGCGACACGCGCCGTGCCATCGTGCGCCTGGTCCAGGGCCCGTACCTGTCCGCCGAGCGCCAGCCGGACCTGTGGAACGCCCTCATGAGTGATGAGGCCGTCGTCCAACGGCACCTGGCGGATATGTTCCTGGCGCTCGTCATCGACCGCGAGACGGGCCTGGCCTTCGTGCGCAACGCCGATGACCCCACCGGCGCCGCCCCGTCCGTCGTGCGCACCATGCCCCTGACCTTCATCGACACCGCCCTCCTGCTGCACCTGCGCACCCTGCTGCTGCGCGTGCCCGCCGCGGGCCAGCGCGCCTTCGTGGACCGCGAGGAGCTGCTCGACCACCTGCGCGTCTACCGCCCCCGCACCTCCACCGATGAGTCCGGCTTCGACAAGCGCGTCAGCGCCTCGGTCTCCAAGATGCTCAAGGCCTCCCTGCTGCGCGAGACCTCAGTGGGCGAGCGCTACGAGATCTCCCCGATCCTCGCGCTGGTCTTCGGGCCCGACGAGGTGGCCGCCGTGGCCCGCGAGTACCGCCGCATGCTGGGGGACGACGCCGGGGCGGAGGGACCCGCCGCAGCGGGAGCCGGGGCAGAGGGCTCCGACCCGGACGATGCGGACGGTGCAGCCGACCCGGACGAGGAGGATCAGTGAGCCGCCGCCCCGCCGCCCCCGCGGACCCCACCGCCGCTCAGCACCGCCTGGCCCGGGTCCAGGTCCACAACTGGGGCACCTTCGGCGGCTACCACGACCTGCCCGTGCCCCGCCGCGGCCTGGTGCTCACCGGCCCGTCGGGATCGGGCAAGTCCTCCCTCCTGGACGCCCTGGCGGCCGTGCTCGTGCCCGCCAAGAACCTGCGCTTCAACGCCGCCGCCCAGGACTCCGGTGGCAGCGACCGCGCCCGCACCGTGCTCAGCTACGTGCGCGGCGCCTACCGCCGCAGCCCCGACCCCGCGACCGGCGAGATCTCCACCGACTACCTGCGGCAGGGCGCCACCCGCTCCGGGATCGCACTGACCTTCGCCAGCGCGGAGCCCGCCGAGCGCCTGACCCTCGTGCGACTCTTCCACGCCAAGGCCTCCGGCGCCGCCGGGGACGCCATCTCCCAGGCCCTCATCCTGGCCGAGGGCGACCTCGACCTGGACGAGCTCATGCCCTACGTGGCCAGTGGCATCGACCGGCGCGCCATCCGCCGTGACCTGGGGGAGCGCCTGCGCCTGTTCGACAAGTACGATGCCTTCGCCGCCTCCTTCCGCAGGCGCCTGGGCCTGGCCAGTGAGGTCGCCCAGCGGCTCCTGCACCGCACCCAGGCCGCCAAGTCCCTGACCAGCCTGGACACGCTCCTGCGTGACTTCATGCTGGACACCCCTGCCACTTTTGACCAGGCGAACGCCGCCGTCGAGCAGTTCTCCGAGCTGCGCGACGCCCACGCCTCAGTCGTCACCGCCCGCGAGCAGGAGCAGGTCCTGGGGCCGCTGGCGGACCATGACCGGACCATCACCGAGGCCCGCGCCGAGCAGAAGCGCACCAGTGCGCTCGCGGCCGCCGTCGAGCACCACGCGCAGCGCCTGCGCCTGGAGCGCCTGGAAGTCGAGCGGGACAAGGCCGCCCAGGCCGCCGCGGCCCTGAGCGCTGAGGTGCGCCGGGCGGCCCTGGCGGAGGATGAGGCCCGCGCCGCCCATCGGGACCTGGCCGTGGCGCGGCAGGGGGCCGGCGGCGCGGAGCTCGGGGAGGCCACCGCCCGCCTGGAGTCCGCCGAGCATGACCTGGCCCGAGCCCAGGACCAGCGCCGCTCCCTCGCGGCGGCCCTGGCGGTTCTTGAGGCTGAGGTTCCCGATGACGACGCCGCCTTTGACGAGCTCGTCCAGGCGCTGGGACGCGAGGAGACTCGGATCGACCAGGACCTGAAGGCTCTGAGTGAGGCTGAGGCCGCCCTGGTCGTCGAGCTCGAGCGCCTGCGGAGCCGGCTTGCCGAGCTGCGCGCCGACGCCGAGCAGGTGACCGCCACCGGCTCAGCCATGCCCCGTCCGCTGCTGGAGGCCCGCCGCCTCATCGCCGAGGCGATCGGCCAGCCGAGCTCCGTGCTGCCCTTCGCCGGGGAGGTCCTGCGCATCGTGGAGGGCGAGGAGAACTGGCGCGCCGCCATCGAGGCCGTGGCCTCCGGCTTCGCCCGGCACCTGCTCGTGCCCGACCACCTCTACCGGCAGGTCGCCCAGGCGGTCGACTCCCACCGGTTGGGGGCGCGACTGTCCTACGACCGGATGCTGCCGGTTACCGCGCCCTCGGGGGTGCCTGCCGACGCCGTGGCCCGCAAGATCGAGCCGGTGCCGGGCGCAGGAGGAGCGCGCGCCGGCATCGGGGACGGGCTCGCCGACTGGCTCAACGCCGAGCTGCTGCGCCGCTTCGACCACCGGTGCGTTGAGGATGCCGGCGCCCTGGTCGGCATCGAGCGGGGCGTGACCCGCGCCGGCCAGGTCAAGAGCTCGCGCACCGCCCACGTCAAGGACGACCGCCGAGATCTTGCCGACCCGCGCACCTGGACGATCGGCGTGGACGCGCGCGACCGGCTGGAGCAGATCGCCCAGGAGGTCTCCGAGTTGCGCGCCCGCCAGGAGGCCGCTGAGGCCCGGCGCGATGAGCTCACTGGGCGGGCCGTCGCCCTGCGCTCCCGGCGCGATGCCTGCCTGCGCGCACGCGAGACCCGATGGCAGGACGTGGATGTCACCAGTGCCGCGGCCCGCATGGAGGCGCTGCGTCGCCGCTGCGAGCGCCTGCGTGAGGACACCCCGGAGCTCGCCGAGCTCGAGGCCCGCCTGGAGGCCGCCGCTCAGGTGGAGGACGAGGCTCGCGAGAACCATGTGGCCCTGCGCTCGCGCCTCGCGGAGAGCGAGCACCTGCGCGACACCCGCGCCCAGGAGGCCGAGGCCCTGCGCGAGCGGCTGGAGCGCGAGGAGGGCGAGAGCCAGACGGCGCCGTCGGACACGCCGTCGCTGACCGAGGAGCTCAACGCCCGCTTCCACGCCCACGGCCGCCACCTGGGCCTCGACGAGCTGGCGGGCGTGGCCAGTGCCGTCACCCGGGAGCTCTCGCGCGAGCGCGAGGCCGCCGTGCGCCGTGAGACCCAGGCAGTGGGCGCCGTCGAGCGGGCCATGACCCAGTACGCCGAGCGGTGGCCGGTCGCCCGCGGCCAGATGCTGCCGCGCATCGACTATCTTCCCGACCACCTCGATCGCCTGGAGGAGCTGCGCCGCGACGACCTGCCCCGCCACGAGCGGCGCTTCGCCGAGTTGCTGGCCTCCCAGACGCGCCAGAACGTCGGGCAGCTCGCCAACGAGGTGCGCCGGGCCGCCAGCCAGGTGCGCGCCAGGATCGGACCGGTCAACGATGCGCTGGCGGCAGCGGAGTACTCGCCGGGGCGCCACCTGCGCATCGAGGTCGCCGAGCGGCGCCTGCCCGTGGTCACCGACTTCCTGGCGGATCTGGCGGCCATCTCGACTGGCACCCTGGATCTGGCCGAGGAGACTCGCGAGGAGGCGGAGGCCCGCTTCGATCGGCTGCGCCGCGTCATGACGCGACTGGCCTCCTCCGACCCGCGCGATGCCACCTGGCGCACTCAGGTGCTTGACACCCGCCTGCACGTGTCCTTCACCGCCGTGGAGCGCGATGAGACCGGCAGGCCCGTCAACTACTACGAGGGGGCCTCGGGGCTCTCGGGCGGTCAGCGGCAGAAGCTCGTCGTGTTCTGCCTGGCGGCGGCTCTGCGCTACCAGTTGACCGAGGCCGACGCGGCCGTGCCCGGCTACGCCCTGGTGGTCCTCGATGAGGCCTTCGACAAGACCGACGTCGCCTTCACGCGCGCCGGCCTGGACGTGTTCGCCGGATTCGGCTTCCAGCTGCTCCTGGCCACGCCCATGAAGATGCTCCAGACCCTGGAGGAGCATGTGGGCGGCGCGGCCATGGTGACGAACAACGAGGAGGGCTCGGACTCGCGGCTCTCGCTTGTGCTCTTCGAGGAGATCGATGGCGGTTCTGTGCCCGCAGGGGCCTCGGGCGTCTCCGGGGTCCCTAAGGCTGCTGAGGCTGCCGAGGCTGCTGAGGTCGCCGGGGCTCCCGGGGTTGATGCCGAGGCCGGGCCGGGTCCGGCAGCGCCAGGAGACGGTGCGGCTGAGACCGGTGCCGCGGAGGGCGGCGAGCATCATGCGGCGGATAACCCCGAGGTGCCCGATGGTGATCCCGACGAGCCCGACCTGTTCAGCGCCATGGAGGAATGAGGGAGGGAGGAGTAGATGCGCACCCCCGCCGACCTCGCCGCCCGCGCAGCTGTCCGCTACCGGCGCGGTTTCGCCGCCTGGGCCGTCGACCCGGCTGCGGCCCAGGCGGCCGACGTCGTGCTGGCTCTCGCGCCACCCACGCAGAGCGCTGCACTAGCGGATGCGGAGGCAGTGGCCACGTGGATGGCCTCGTGGAGGCGGTGGGAGCAGCAGGGCCTGGGGACCGTTGAGCGCCAGGAACGGCGGTGGCCGAGCCTGGGGATCCAGCAGGTGCCCGTGCGTGTGCAGGTGGTCGGTGCGGAGGCGATTGCGCGCACTGCCGGGCGCAGTGAGCACTGGGCGCTCGTGCGCGAGCGGGGTGCGTACCTGCTCGCCGAGCTGGCGGATGTGGGGGCGAGCGCGAGTGGGGCCGTGGCCCCGGCGAGCACAGCCGGCGAGGACCTGGCGCAGGCGGTGGCCGCGGTGATCGGTGAGGTTGCCGACTACCCCGATGACGATGTCGAGCGCCTGGCGGCGGCCGTGCGCTGGTTGGCCAAGCATCCGGCGTCGGGCCTCTACCTGCGCCAACTGCCGATCGCCGGGCTCGACACGAAGTGGTTGGAGCAGCACCGGCGAGTGGTGGCGCGGCTGCTGGCATCGGTGCGGGGCGTGCCCCGCGAGGGGCTCGACCTGGGGCTGCGCCGGGTGGAGGCGGTGCTGCGGCTGCGGGTGCTCGACCAGGAGCTCGCCGTCGGCGGCCTGGAGGATGTGAGTGTCCCGGTGGGGCAGGCGGGGAGGCTGTGGCCGGGGCGACGGCTTGACGTCGTCATTGTGGAGAACCTGGCAACCTTCCTGGCTCTGGAACCGCGCGGCGGAGCAGTGGCTGTGTGGGGCGCCGGCAAGGCGGTCGTGAGCGCACTGACTGAGATCGCGTGGGTGCGGGGCGCGCGGCGCCTGGTCTACTGGGGTGATCTGGATGCTGACGGCCTGGCGATCTTCGGGGCGCTCGCGCAGCGCCTGAGGGGCGAGGAGCCGAGTGCTCAGTGCGTGGACCTCACGCCTGTGCTCATGGATGCGGCGACGCTGCGGCGATACCGGCCACTGGCGGTGGCCGACCCCGGGGCTGAGGGCAACCACGATCGCGCGGTGCCTGCCGGTCTCGGTGAGGGCGAGCGCCAGGCGTGGCAGATGGTGGTCGGCCAGGGCGTGCGCCTGGAGCAGGAGCGCATCCCC
This sequence comes from Actinomyces slackii, assembly GCF_900637295.1. NCBI lineage: Bacteria > Bacillati > Actinomycetota > Actinomycetes > Actinomycetales > Actinomycetaceae > Actinomyces > Actinomyces slackii. The sequence continues at coordinate 809,488 of NZ_LR134363.1, forward strand.
TGGCCCGAGGCGCAGGCCGCTGTGGAGGCCGCCTTCCGGTGATCCGAGCGGTTGGGTCGGCATGGGCCTCCGTGAGCGGGGGACGCCTGAGACATGTCCCTGGCGGAGCCTGATGGCGCAGGGTGGTGCGCGCAGCGCGGCGTGGTCCAGACTGTCACGGACGCGGGAGCAGATGTGAAGGAGAGAGTCATGACTCAGACCCAGGAATCCCCGGAGGGTGCGGGGGAGCTGGCCGTTGCCACGGTCCCCACCCCCGATGGCCCCTTCGCGGTCATCGCGGGCAGCCATGTGCTGGCCTCGGGGTGGACTGAGGATCCGGGCGACCTGCTCGGGCTCATCCACCCCTCGCTGCGCCCCGAGGACCTGAGGGGGTCGGCCGGGCCAGCGCCTGCCGGTGCCGAGCCCCAGGGGCTGGCCCAGGCGCTGGCCGCCCTCGAGGCCTACTATGACGGCGACCTGGAGGCTCCCTCGCGGGTGCCGGTTCTTCAGCGCTCGGGGCCTTTCCGTGAGCGGGCCTGGGAGGTGCTGCGCGGTGTTGGGCCGGGGCGCGTGGTGACCTACGCCGACTACGCCGCCCTGTGCGGCAGCCCCCGGGCGGTGCGGGCCGCGGCCGGTGCCTGCGCCTTCAACGCGGCGGCTCTCTTCGTCCCCTGCCATCGCGTGGCTCGCAGTGACGGCTCGCTGGGGGGCTTCCGCTATGGGCTGGCGGTCAAGGAGAGCCTCCTGGAGCGCGAGGCCGGGGGTGGCCGAGACCCTGATGGACGAGCGGGCGGGTGACCCATGACCGCCAAGGTGACCGTGGTTCGAGCGGCTCCGGGCGGCGGTCAGAGGTCCGTGAGGTGCTGGCTGCGGGCCTTCATTGCGTGGATGATCAGTTCGTAGCCGTCGTCGAAGATGAGTGACACGACCTCGAGCAGCCGCCCCGCAGGGTCAACGCCGATCATGAGCCAGCGTCTCGGGTCATCCTCGTCGTCCAGGGGGCGGGAGTTAAGCACATGCTCGGCGGCGTGCAGCACGGCCTTGTCGTCCAGGCGGTCGCGCTGGTAGTGCTTGCGAGCAGGCTGGTGCAGTTCACGCACGATGCGCCCACTCGCGCACAGCGGCGCGGATCGCGTCCGAGCGCGTGGCCAGTCCTTCCTTGTTCGCCCGCCTGGTCAGTGCGGCGATAGTCTCCTGATCCAGTCGTACGGGCACCACCGTGCCCGGCCCTTCTCCCACCGGCGGGCGGCCTCGGCGCGGCGCAGGCAAGTCGGCCAGGTCGTAGCCGGCCTCGGCCTCGTCGGCCCAGGCTTGGACCTGCTCGTCGCTCACCGGTTTCCCGTGCAGGAGATGCTCACTCACATCAATATCGTATACGAAACAGTGCGCCCACTCAATGGTGTCGGGAATGACCCAACCGATGACAAACACCCCACTTGCGCCTCGTGGGGTGGCGTGGCGGGTGTGTCTGCGGGTGGTGCTGCTGGGGTCGTGGTGAGGTCCGGCGTTGCACATTCATTCTGGGTGGCTGCGTGGGGGATCGTTGGGATCCCAACGATCTGGGTTCGCTGCCGCCTCCGCGAACAGGGATGAATGTGCATCGGCGACGCTGATGCACATTCATCATGGTTCGGCACTGGAGGCATGGGAGGCGGATCCGCGGAATCATGCGGATTCCTGGGTGGGCGCACTGGTGCGGCTCATGAATGAATGTGCACGACCAGTCCCCATCTGCTGAGCCGACCTGCCGAGCAGGCGCCCATGACGCCGGGAAGTGCGCTGCGGGCCAGGGGAGGAGTTTGCTTGGCCCGGCGGCTCTCTTCGTCCCCTGCCATTGCGTGGCTCGCAGTGACGGCTCGCTGGGGGGCTTCCGCTATGGGCTGGCGGTCAAGGAGAGCCTCCTGGAGCGCGAGGCCGAGGGCGGCCGAGGCCCTGATGGACGAGCAGGCGGGTGACCCATGACCGCTTTGGAGGGGATTAGGCGTGGGCATGGCACGGCCTTCTCGCAGATCAGCAGGTCAATGCAAGGTTACTTCTCCATACTAAGAGATCGAGAAGGCTAAAGCCCTCCACATCGGTCGCTGATGGTCGTCCATCGGGTGTCGAGCGACCAAGGAGGCTGAGGCCGGAGCGGATGACGGCGTGCCCCCACTGTTGGGGTGCCCCCCTCTGTCACTTGCTGCTAAGTAAGGTTAAATTAGCAGCAAGTGACAGAGGGGAGGGCTTGCATGAAGACCCCAGTCCCGCCGCCGGCCAGGCTGGATGAGTTAGTCGGCAAACTGAGTGCGGAGCGTCTGCTCGCAGTCCTGAGCGCCCCGAATCCGGATCTCGACTCCGACTACCACCCCTGGGAGTGGCACTTCCGGCATGAGCCGCCCACCGACGTCACTCGCGAGGAGTGGTGGGTGGCGGTGCGCCTGCGTCGGGCCCAGAACGCGCGCCCCACCCCATTCCTCATGACTGATGGCACGCGGCTCACCTACAACCTGCCCGACCCGCTCCTGCGTCTGGTCGATGACGTCTCGGCGCGAGCTCGAGGCCAGATCGAACTGCCCGAGCCAGTGGTCAACGCAGCCACCCGGGACCGCTACCTCGTGCGCTCCCTCATGGAGGAGGCCATCACCTCCTCCCAGTTGGAGGGCGCCTCCACCTCCCGCGTGCGGGCCAAGCAGATGCTGCGTGAGGACCGGTCCCCGCGCAACCGCAGCGAGCGCATGATTCTCAACAATTATCGTGTCATGCAGTGGATCACTGAGATCAAGGATGAGCCCCTGACCCCTGCGCTCATCACCCAGATCCACCGCGTCGTCACCGAGGGGACCCTTGACGATCCTGATGACGCCGGGCGTCTCCAGGGTCCCGGCGAGGCCAGGGTGCGCATCTACGGCACTGAGGGTGATGAGCAGGTGCTCCACATCCCGCCTGCAGCCGAGGAGTTGCCCGAGCGGATGGAGCGGCTGTGCGCATTCGCCAACGCTGCCGACAGCGCCGGCGACGCCTTGCAGTCGTCAGGTCCCTATGTGCCACCGCTCATTCGGGCCATCACCCTGCACTTCATGATGGGCTACGACCACTACTTCATCGATGGCAACGGGCGCACGGCACGCGCCGTCTTCTACTGGGCGATGCTGCGCCAGGGCTTCTTCCTCACCGAGTTCCTCTCCATCTCGCGCCTGCTGCACCGCGCGCCCGCGCAGTACGCTCGCAGCTTCCTGCTGACCGAGAGGGACGAAGGAGACCTCACGCACTTCCTCCTCGCCCAGGCGCGGGTGGTCGCCCGGGCGATCGACGACCTCGATGAGTACCTGAAGCGCAAGACCGGCCAGATGAGCCGGGCCTCACGCTCCCTGCGCGGCCTCGGCCTCAATCACCGTCAGATCGCCCTCATCGACTCCTTCCTGCGGGACCCGGCCGCCAGCACCACGGTGGAGACCCATCGCGCCACGCACGGCGTGGTGGCGCAGACGGCGCGCACCGACCTGCAGGACCTGGAGGCCCGCGGGCTCCTGGCCTCCGCCAAGCAGGGGCGCCGCATGATCTGGTTCCCCGCCGAGGACCTTGCCCAGCGAGTGGGCCCTGAACACGGCGTATGACCGACGGCTGATCGGGCGCGCGGCGAACCATCTCCTTTCCCTCGGGGCCGGTGGCAGGGGATGATGGGGGCATGAGCGCCGCCGCCATCGTCCCCGAGCCCCTTTACGACGTCGTCTTCCACGCCCTGGACCCTTTGGAGGCCAGCGAGCGAGACGTCTTCCTCACCCGCGTCGAGCGCTGGTACCCCGACCTCATCGACGGCCTGACCACCCTGTACGGCCAGGCCGCGCCCGACGCCGCCACAACGCTCATCGAGCGGGCCGCCCACGCCTACGCCGAGCGCGACCACGAGCTGCGGCGCCTCGACCTGGCCCGGACCCTCGACCCCGCCTGGGCGCAGGACCCCGGCCGGATCGGCTACGCCGCCTACACCGAGCGCTTCGCCGGCACCCTGCGCGGCGTGGAGGACCGCATCGACTACCTGCGCGAGCTGGGGGTGACCTACCTGCACCTCATGCCGCTGCTGACCCCCAGGCCCGGGGACTCCGACGGCGGCTACGCCGTGGCCGACTACCGCTCCATCCGCGAGGACCTGGGGGACATGGAGGACCTGTCCCACCTGACCGGCGAGCTGCGCGATGCCGGCATCTCCCTGGTGGTCGACCTGGTCCTCAACCATGTGGCGGCCGAGCACGAGTGGGCGGTGCGCGCCCGCGCCGGCGAGCAGCGCTACCGCGACTACTTCCTCATCTTCCCCGACCGCACTGAGCCCGACGCCTACGAGGCCACCCTGCCCGAGATCTTCCCGGACTTCGCCCCGGGCAACTTCACCTGGAATGAGGAGCTCGACGGTTGGGTGTGGACCACCTTCAACTCCTTCCAGTGGGACATCAACTGGCGCAACCCGCGCGTCATGGAGGAGTACGCCGGCATCATCCTGGAGTTGGCCAACCGCGGCGTCGAGGTGCTGCGCCTGGATGCCATCGCCTTCACCATCAAGCGCAAGGGCACTGACTGCCAGGGCCAGCCTGAGGTCCACGCCATCACCGAGGCCCTGCGGGCCCTGACCCGCATCGCCTGCCCGGCCGTTGATCTCAAGGCCGAGGCGATCGTGGCCCCCACCGAGCTGCTGCAGTACCTGGGGCAGGGCAAGTACACCGGCAAGGTCTCGGATCTGGCCTACCACAACTCCCTCATGGTTCAGGTCTGGTCCATGCTCGCCACCCGGGACACGCGCCTGGCCGTCGAGGCGCTCCAGAGCCTGCCGGTGGAGCCCGCCTCCGCCACCTGGATCACCTACCTGCGCTGTCACGACGACATCGGCTGGGCGATCGACGACGGCGACGCGGCCGCCGTGGGCCTGTCCGGATTCGATCACCGGGCCTTCCTGGCCGACTGGTACTCGGGCGAGTACCCCACCTCCGATGCCCGGGGCCTGGTCTTCCAGCACAACCCGGCCACCGGGGATCGGCGCATCGCGGGAACCGCGGCCTCCCTCATCGGGCTGGAGGCTGCGGCCGAGGCCTGGGAGGGCGTCACCGATGACACCCCCGAGTTCCGGGCCGAGGAGCTGTGGACCTGGCGCGAGGAGCGGATTCACGCCCTGCGCATGGCGCATGCCATCCTCTACGGCTGGGGCGGGATTCCTGTCATCTGGAGCGGGGATGAGCTCGCCCAGCCCAATGACCCCAACTGGGATGCCGAGCCGGGGCATGAGGCAGACTGCCGGTGGGCCGGGCGACCCCGGCTCGATGGCGCCCGAGCGGAGAACCGCGCCGATCGTGCCACCGTGGAGGGTCGGGTCTTCACCGACCTGGCGCGCATGGCGCGGGTCCGCGCCGGCCTGCCCCAGTTGGAGGCGAGCGTGCGCACCCGGGTTCAGGATGTTGATGACCCTGGTGTGCTGGTCACTCACCGTGATCACCCGCGGGGCAGTTTCGTGGGGGTGTACAACGTGACTCCGCAGTGGCGCTCGGTCTCGGCCCGGACCCTGGCCGAGCTGGGCGTCATGGGGGCCACCGATGTTCTGACCGATACGGTTCCCTTCGGCTCATCCTCCCTGGAGGGTGCCGGGGATGGTCGCGTGCCCGTGCCGCCCTACGCGGCCTGGTGGCTGGTGCGCTCAACGGACTGAGTCCGACGACGGGGCCGGCTGGCGGTGGGTCGAGACGGGCCACGACGCCGGCCGGAGCCCTGCGAGGGTTCGGCCGGTGGCCCGACACGGTGGTACCGCCCGCCTGCAGTGGAGAAACCAACTCCCTTCTGATGGAGAACTCCACTCCTCAGGAGTGGAGAAATCCGCGAGTCACTCGTGGATAACTCCGTGAGTCCCGTAGGATGGTGGCATGACGTACATGCCGAGGATCCTCGATCCGCTCATCCGGGAGGCGCTGGACTCCAGCGGGGCTGTGGTGCTGCGCGGGGCCCGCGCCACCGGCAAGACGGAATCGGCGCTGCAGGTGGCGGCCACCGTGCTGAGACTCGACTCGTCCTCGCCGCGGGCCCGCCTCGCGCAGTCCTCGCCGGAGACGGCGCTGGAGGGTGAGACGCCGCGTCTCCTGGACGAGTGGCAGCTCGTGCCGGGGCTGTGGAACGAGGTGCGTCACGCGGTGGATCGTCGGCGCGCTCCCGGCCAGTTCATCCTCACCGGCTCCGCCAGTCCCGACGAGGATCCATTGCGGCACTCGGGGGCCGGCCGCATGCAGTCCTTGCTCTTGCGCACCATGACGCTGTACGAGACGGGTCATTCGACGGGTGAGGTCAGCCTGGCGAGGCTCATGAGCGGCCGTGAGCCCGAGCTCGCCGAGAGCGGCGTTGAACTGGCTGGCGTCGTGGAGCGGCTCGTCGTCGGCGGTTGGCCAGGATGGTTCGACGTGAACGAGCGCCGCGCCCGTGCCCGGATGGAGTCCTATATCCAGGACATCGTTGAGCATGAGTACGCCACGGTGGCGGGTGGGCGTCGTGATCCGCGTCGATTCCGGGCCTACCTGGTGGCGCTGGCCGGGCTGGTGTCACAGGGAGCCAGCCAAGCCGCCATCGTCAGGCGCATGCAGGAGGAGTACTCCGGGGCTCTGGGACCTGCGGCCCCGGCGGTCCTGCATGACCTGGCGGAGCGGCTCTTCCTGGTCGAGGATCAGCCCGCATGGTCGCCCCGGCTGCGCTCGGCCAGCGCTGCGGCGCAGGCGCCGACTCGCCACCTGGCTGACCCATCGCTGGCCGCCGCCCTCATGGGGGCGGGGAGTCGGAGACTCCTGACTGATCCCGAGACCCTGGGGTTCCTCTTCGAGTCCCAGGTGGTCCACGATCTGAGGGTCTATGCCCAGAGCGTCGGAGCGCGCGGGGTCTTCCACTTCCGGGACACCAAGGGCCGTGATGAGATCGACGCGGTGATCGAGGGGGCGGACGGGTCCTGGCTCGGCGTCGAGGTCAAGCTCGGGCAGGCCCGCGTCGATGAGGCTGCGGCGAATCTGCTGCGCGTGGCCGGTAAGATCGAGCGCCCGCCCTCGGGTCTGTGCGTGGTCATCCCGGTCGGCGTGGCCCACATGCGGCCCGACGGCGTGTCCGTCGTTCCGCTGTCCGTCCTGGGGCCCTGAGACGGCGCTGCGGCTCTGGAAATAGGAGTTTGCTGGGTGATATATTGAAAATAGCTGAGATATCGGCGCAGGGGTTGTGCGGGGCCATCGTTATAGTTACGTTAGTTACGGAGGCTGGTGTTGTAGTTCACAGTCTCAAAATCGCATTCGCACGATCGAACTGAGGGGTGATTAACGTGCGTCGCCTAGTTGTGAGACGATGGGAGTCATTGATTCTATTGCTTCTGGCTATGGTGCTGGTTCTCAGTCTTCAAGTATCTCCGCCAGCATCCAGTTCCCAGAGCCCACCAAATGCTGATGCGGTACTCAAGACAGTGACCGAGTATCAGGCGATTGTTGACGCGCAGTGGACGGATAAGAGCGCGTCCACTGGGGCGTCGAGCCTGACGTCGGTTGAGGAGCAGAACCAAGGCGTGCGAGATCGGATGATCGCTGATGGCATCCCAGTGACGTCGGCAAAGAGCGATGTGAGGATCATTGAGTCCAGTTTCCAGGATGATGGGACGGTTCTTGTTGTCTTGGACGTGTCGACAACGTTCCTCTACTCCCAGACCGGCAGTACCGGAGATCCCGGTATCGTATCAGACCGTCACAATATCACTTTGACCGGGTCTGACAGCGCTGGATATTCAGTAGTGGAGGATGTTGTGGTCAGCTCCGAAGAGGTCGGGGACCCTAACGATGTTCCCGATGATTATGCTCCCAAGGAGTCTTCGGCTAATAAGAGCAGTTCAACGACGTCCGCTGGAGGTGTTGCTGACGATGCATCGAACGCTCCTGCGGATACTGCTGCCGTTCCGGTCTATAATACGACCAATCCAGACGAGGCGGCCATGTCGAGGTATGCGAAGAAATGGACATCACCGCCATATGATGGCGACGTGAATCCGGATGATTTCAACCCAGATTTTCCAGTTATGGGTAATAATTGCGCAAACTTCGCTTCTCAGGTGCTACATGCGGGGGGTTGGGAGTATGATGACGGGGTTAACCCCCGCAATACGGCCAACTGGAGCCCTGATCTGAGCGGGCCATTTGGGCCGTCGCGCACTTGGGTCAACTCGTCTTACCAGTACACTTACGTACTGGAAGGCTCGTATGTATGGCTTGACAACGTCTACAATGCTGCCGCCGGAGATCTTCTCTACGTGGATTGGGATCCCGATGGGAAGGCTGATGGAACTATAGACCATGTGATGGTTGTGAGTTCGGTGACGGTTCCGTCTGAGAATCCAAGGATCTCTCAGAAGACCCCTAATCGTTCAAATATCCCCATTGAGCAATCAATGGCAATTGCTGCAGAGCAAGGCAAGACTGATGTTAATTGGTACGGCCTCAAGCGGGGGTGACGCTTCGGCGGTCGCGATCTCGATGGCCCTTTGTGGTGGTTTTGGATTGCATGCGTGTGGAGAATGTTAATTATCTCCCTATCTCTTGTCCGTCTAGATGTTGGCAACCATTTAAGAGAGTGTTGGATGGATGACTCCGGATGAACTCTCGGCGTTCGCCGCGACGATGGTCTTTCTGCTCCTGGGGGCGGTGGCGGTTCTACTGCCATGGATTGCGGTGCCCAGTGGCACTGGGCACCGCATCCTCAGGTCGCTTATGACGGTGGTATCGCCAGTCGTTATTTTCGGCCTGTGGGTTTGGGCGTGGCTCGATGCATCCCTGGCGACTGATAATGGTCGCAGTGTTGGGTGTGGGAGCAACATGTTATTCATGCTTCATACGTGGGTCGAGCGCGTCGAAGGAATCCCCCATGAGTGCGTCATCAATAGCAGGATAGGCGTGGGGCTGCTGCTGTGCGGTGCGGTCGGCACGGTTGTGCTGGAGTATCTCGTTCTGCGCCGTCTCGCCCGGAGTCGTAGGCAGGCGCAGGGTGCCGTCCCGGCACGGCTTTGAGCCGCGGGCGCTGTCGGGCACACTGGATCGGTGAGAGCACTCAACCTTGCCGCCACCGTTGCCGGCGCCGCAGGTAGACCGGAGCGGGTGGCGCACGCTGCGGACACTGGGCCCGCCGGGCTCGCTGATCCTGCCGGACCCCAGCCCACTGAGCCCATGGCGCCCGCCGCGGAGACCACGCCGATGCCGGCGCCCCAGGCCGCGTCCCCCGCCGGGCTCATGGCCGGGCAGGTGGCCGCCGAGCAGGCTCCCCGTCCGCTCAGCGTCTTCGACCTCATGCGCATCGGCATCGGGCCGTCCTCCTCGCACACCGTGGGCCCCATGCGGGCGGGCCGCGCCTTCAGCGGCGCCCTGGCGGAGCTGAAGGGCCCAACCCCCTCCCGCCTCGTCGTCGAGCTCTACGGCTCCCTGGGCGCCACCGGCCGCGGGCACGCCACCGACCGCGCCGTGGTCATGGGGCTGGCCGGGCACGAGCCCGAGACCGTGCCCACCCTCATCTGCGAGACCCTATGGCAGCAGGTCGAGGCCGCCGGGGCCCTGGAGGTGGCGGGAGTGGGGGCCGTGCCCTTCGCCCCGCAGGCCGACATCCTCTTCCTGCCCGGACGGGTCCTGCCCTACCACGTCAACGGCATGACCCTGACCGCCTACTGCCCCGCCGGAGGAGAGATCCTGCGCCGCACCTACTACTCGGTGGGCGGCGGCTTCGTCATGGAGGAGACCGGCACGCCCGAGGCCCCCGCCGTCCGGGCCCTGACCACCGCGGCCGCGGCCCAGGCGCACGCGACACCGGCCCCCTACCCCTTCTCCACCTCGGCAGCACTGCTGAGGATCTGCGCGCGCGAGGAGCTGCGCGTGGCCGACGTCGTCCTGGCCAATGAGCTCTCCGCGAGGCCCCGTCATGAGGTCATCGGCTACCTGGATCGGCTGCGCCGCACGATGAGCGCCTGCATCGATGCGGGCATGAGCGCTGAGGGGGAGTTGCCCGGAGGACTGGGGGTGCGGCGTCGGGCACGGGCGCTTCACGAGCGGCTCCAGGCCCAGGACAGCGGCCCCATGCGGGCCTTCGCCATGGCCGACCCCCTGCGCGGCATGGACTGGGTGGACCTTTTCGCCCTGGCGGTCAATGAGGAGAACGCGGCCGGGCACCGGGTGGTCACCGCCCCGACCAACGGGGCGGCCGGCATCGTCCCCGCCGTGCTGGCCTACTACGAGCGCTTCATCCCCGGCGCCAACGACGACGGCGCTCGCCGATTCCTCCTGGCCGCCACCGCCGTGGGGGCGCTCATCAAGACCAATGCCTCCATCGCGGGAGCGGAGGTGGGCTGCCAGGGGGAGGTCGGCTCAGCCTCCTCGATGGCGGCGGCGGGCCTGGCCGAGGCCCTGGGCGGCACTGCGACCCAGGTCGAGAACGCCGCCGAGATCGCCATGGAGCACAACCTGGGGCTGACCTGCGACCCGGTGGGCGGCCTGGTGCAGATCCCCTGCATCGAGCGCAACGCGGTGGCCGCCGTCAAGGCCATCAACGCGGCGCGCATGGCCCTGTGGGGCGAGGGGCGGCATGCGGTCTCCCTGGACACGGTCATCGAGACCATGCGCCAGACCGGCGAGGACATGCTCGCCAAGTACAAGGAGACTTCTCGGGGCGGGCTGGCCGTCAACGTTGTGGAGTGCTGAGGGCCGGCCCCGGAGCCGACGGCGCTGCCCGGAGCGCTCCAGGGCGGCGCGGACGAGCCTTCGCGTCGACGACGAGGGTTCGCGTCATCCGACTGGGGTTAGCACAGGGGTGAATGACGCAGAGTCACGTCCGCGACGCAAAGTCACGTCCACGACGCGAAGTCACGTCCACGACGCGAAGCGGCGCCCGGCGCCTCCGCCCGCCTCAGCGCAGGCCGTGGACAGTCAGGGCCCGGACATCCCTGCCGAGCTCGCCGGCCTCCTCGACCTGGACCACCGCGACGCAGCCGGGCGCTGTCATGACGGACGGGAACCAGGCGCTGCCGGGGATGAAGGCGTCACGGACACTGCCTTGCCCCATGACATGGCCGGAGTCCGTGACCATCGTGGACGACTCCGTGCCGTTGTCCCTGACAGGCAGCGTAACCGGCGTCGAGCCGTCGGTGGGAATGAGGCGCAGGTCCCGGTCCCGCCTATCACCGGCATCAGTGGGCTCGGTGTACTGGAAGATCGCCGTGCCGACGCGCCCGCTCTGGCTGACTGGCGCAGCGGTGCGCGTGCGCGGGTCGAAGACCGTGCCGCTCAGTGGATTGACCGGCACGGGAGAGACAGCGACGCCCGGGCTGTCACCGCCGTCGTGCCGGTACTCATACTGAACCTGGGTGGTGAGTGACCCGGAGGCCTCCGAGGCAGGGGCGTTGATGCCAGCGCCCTCGCCCAGGGAGATCCGTTCGATCGGCTGATGGCCACCGGTGGCCGCGATGCTGTCGATGGTGACGGCGGAGATGGTCCACACGGGATTGTCCTCAGTTGCTGGCGCACCCTCGCACTGGGCGGTCCACCCGTCCTGGACGGTGACGTCCTCGGACCCGTAGGAGCAGACATTGTTCAGGGTGACGCGTGCTGACAGGTCTGACTGCGGAACCAGGATCAGGTTGTGGCGGTAGCGGTCGTCGACCTGCGGACCAGAAAGGATGAAGGTGGAGTGCCCTGCCGGCCCCGCATAGACATCCTTGACCTCCTCGGCCGGGATACTGCCGATCATCCGCCCTCCCTCCAGGGCGATCACCTCCGTGCCGATGAGCGCCGCGGAATCAGTCAGCTGGATCCCTTCCAGTTCAGGGTCGCTCTGGCGCTGCGCGGTGACCCTCCCGGTCATCGTGTCGAGCACGACGACGACCCGTGCCCGGGCGCTGGAGAAGCGCTCGTCGGCGGTGTCCACCCTGAAGGCAACGTGCCGCAGATCAGGGCTGGTGACCACGGGGGAGGGCCCGTCATGGACGAGCCCCGTGCGCACGCCGTCGCTGGGAGCCTGGTAGCTCCACAGAGTGGAGCCGTCCGCAGCGTCCAGCCCGACCACGCCCTTGGCCGTGACGACGATGGGCCCCCGCACTCCGGCGGCGAGTGCGACGCTGTCGAGGTTGCCGGTCAGCCGCGTGCTCCAGGCGACCCCACTGGGTGCGGTCGTGGGTATGGTGGGCAGCGTGTCCGTGCCGACGGCGTCGGCCAGTTTCTGTGTCGCGGTGGGCAGAAGACTCGGCTTGGGAAGGGCGGCGGACACTCCGCCCATGACCAGGCCGACCACGAGCGCGGGTGCGAGGGAAGCGCCCGCCGCCCACGCCCAGGAGCGGCGCAGCGCCGTACCCCGCTCCTGCAGGATCCTTCGCCGGACGAAGGCGAGCCGGGAGACTCCCAGGAGGATGACGCTCCCCGTCAGAAGCGCAGAGCTGACCAGGTGCGCGCCCGCCACGAAGTAGTGGTTCATCCACATGGCGCACGTGAGACCAAAGGCCAGAACCGTGGCGATCACCACCATGGTCTGGCGCCCGCGGTTGGAGTGCCTGATGGCCTTGTGGAGGGCGGGGAAGGCGACCTCGAGGCCGGCGACGATGATCCGCAGCACGAGGCCACCCGTGAAAATCACCCCGAGAACCAGGAGGACGGCGAATGCGGGGTCTGTCTCGCTCCTGCTCACCTGATACCAGATTGCCACGGCGAAGGCCGCGATCCCCGCCGCCAGCGCGCCGAGGCCGGCGGCCAGAAGCGGGTCGGGCAGGCGGGAAGTGAGCCTGCGGAACGAGGTGCTGTCCATGCTCAGCCTCCTGATCCCATGGTGAGGGTTGTGCGCTCGATGTGGACCGTGGAGTCCTTGAAGCCCTCCTCGCGGGTGAGGGTGACGACCTCCAGGTCCTCGGTGCGGGGCGTGGTGGACGTGTCGTTCATGGGGAGCCAGGAGGTGGGCGGCTGTTTCTTCTCGCGCTGGTCTTCGGTCTCGTAGAAGAGCCACGCTTGTCCCGTGGGTGTCACAGCCGTGTCGATCTGCGGGTTGCTGACATTGATCGTGGTTCCGGAGTGGAGGTCGATGAGTTCCTGCCGGGCGGCGTTCCAGGCAGCATCATCCCTGGCAGCGGGCAGGGCCTGACCGTCTGCGAGACGCACGAGTCCCCCGGCCGGTAGGAACCGTGTGACCCGGTCATAGGTCTGCTGGACCGTCCCGGTGCTGGGGTCGTTGAGAGTCACCGTGGTCAGGATGCACTTGTTGGGGCCGCAGGAGATCCCCGGCGGAGTGGTGGACAGGAGCGCGCCGCGGGCGGTAGCGCCTACGAGCCAGTTGGTGGAGCGCCAGGAGCTCCCTGAGGCCTTCGGACTGGATAAGGGGTAGGTAGTGATCTCTCCGGCCTCGGGGCGGAAGGTGGAGGATGTTTGGACCAGAAGGTCGTTGTTGGTCAGGGCCTGCCCCAGCAGGACGCCGCTCACCTCCACGGTGCGCACCACCTCTCCGGTCTTGGTGGACAGGATGAGAATCGTGTGTTTCTGCGGGTGGTCTGCGTTCCAGCGCGGAGAGTCGGGGGGATCGGTCTGTGAGGGCTGCATCTCCAGGCGCAGTGCCACGTACTCGCCGTCGGCGCTGACAGAGGTGGCGTCAGGCTTATGCCAGGTGGAGTACACCCAGCTCTCTGAGTCGTAGGCATACCGGGTGTCAACGAGAGGACTGACCGTGCGGAACCACCGCACTGTCCCGGTCTTGGAATCAAGCGAAGCGAGGATGGTGTGAATGGTGCGGTCGGTGTCCCGGGACGAGTCAGGTTCCTCCGCTTGTGGCTCAGCGAGGATGGCAAGCGGCCCATGGGCAGTGGGGACCAGGTCCATCTGCTTGTAGCCGTCCCGCCGGGCTCCGGCGGTCACGGCCCATTCGCGGGAACGGCTGCTGCGAGTGCTGGGTGTGCTCACCTCTGCCGCCTCGGCCTCGCTTTGGCCGCCCAAGTCGCCGACCTCGGCGCTCTCGTAGATCCATCCCCCGGAAGATTCGGAGGATTGAGTCGTGGACAGCCAAGGGATCAGTGATATCAGTGCCAGCGCGACGACTGAGATCAGTGCCATCATGCGCAGACGAGCCCGGATAGTGTTGCGTTGAGAACTAGTTGAGAACAACACGCTACATCACCCCATACACCGTGATCTCGCTGGGGTACTCGTCAGTCAATGCATCGGTTATCACCAGTGCAATGACAGAGCATCCGGGAACCGACATGACATAGGGTTTGCCGCGTTTGAACGATTCTTCGTCGCCCCAGATGAGCTCCACCTCTCCGTAATGGAATCCGAAGGATGTGCTCGCAGGCGTTGAGAACGATAGCGGCTCCGCCCCATTGGCTGGGGTGATCCGCACCTCCGTGCCTGGCTGCGATGCGCCGTGGGGTGCGCGATCGCCGCTAATGACTGAAGCTGCGATCGATGCGCTCTGCTCCGCGGGGACGGCCGTGCGGTCCTGTGGATCGAGGATGGCACCGATCCAGACGGCTGCCTCCCCCTTTTTTATGACGTTGCCTCTCGTGTTGATGTGGTGCTGCGCAGTCTCAGGGATGGTGATGAGCGTGTCGGCTGCCCGTGAGGCGACAGAATTGATCCCCGTCCCCCTGCCCAGGGGAGTCTTTTTCACGGTCGCCGCATCTCCTGCGGCGGCGACCTCATCAATATTGACAGCGGACATGGTCCATACCGTCGCTGCGTCCGGGGCTCGCGTGGCCTCCTCGCAGGTCGCCATCCAGGGCCCCTGGTTGACGCCATGGTAGGCGGCTACCGGATCCGGGCAGGCATCAGGCAACGTGATCCTGGCGGTGACGTCTGAGACGGGAACCAGGGTGACGCTGCGGGCCACCGTCTCCAGACGTCCATCCGTCTTGGACGATCTCGGGAGGATGAAGGTGGAGCGTCCGGCTGTGCCGGACCGAGGCTGGTCCTCATCCCAGAGCTCGTCTCCATCGACCCTGCCCAGAACGCTCCTGCCATCCAGCGCGATGACATCGGTGTCGATAAGAGCGGCGGAGTCGGTGAGCTGGACCAAGGGAGGCTCGAGCGAGGGGAGTAGGCGATGCGCCGTCGTCTTGCCGGTCATCGTGTCCAGGATGACGATGGTCAGTGCCCTGGCGCTCTTGAAGTCAGTGTCCTTGGCGACGACGCCGAAGGCGACGTGCCGTCGGTCAGGGCTGGTCACCAGCAGGTACGGTCCGTTCGGGCGGCCCTCGTATGTGTTGACATAGGTGGCTCCTGGCGCTCTGTAACTCCATAGGACGGAGCCGTTCTGGCCGTCGAGGGCCGTGAGGCCGTCGTCCGTCATGACGATGGGGCCGCGCACCCCGGATGCAAGGGCGAAGTTATTGGCCACGCCCACCACGGTGGTCTGCCACCCGAGCTTGGTGGGCGCGGCCGTGGGCAGGGCCGGCAGCGCCTCCTCGCTGACGGCGTCGGCCAACTGTTGGATGGGACGGAGCTCCAGGTCCGGGGCGGGCAGGACCACTCCCGGCACGGCCAGGACCAGGGCCACCACCGCCGCCGGAGCGCAGGCCGCCAGGACCGTCCGGAACCATGGCCTCATGTGAGCACGGCGGACAGTGGCAGGAGCGACGTCGTCGGCCGCCCCAGTTCCTGCCGCCGCGTTGTCCACACTGCCCGGGCTCTGCTTGCTCTCCCTCTCAAGGTCGTGCCGAATTCTGCAGGCCATGAACAGGGAGAGGCTGATCCCCACCAGCAGCAGGACCCCGATCACCACGAGATTGAGGAGGGGGCGAGTGCCATCCGTTGTATAGACCCGCCACCAGGCGTCGAACAGGGGCAGCGATGCCATCCCTGCGGCGATCACAGGCATGCTCAGTAGGATCGCATCTTCCAGCGGAGTCTGGGCCCTGCCGTTGAAGCCTTTGGGGATCACAAAGAGCGCCAGGAAGCCGGCCACGAGGATCGGCGCTGGCCAGTAGCCCGGCTGCTCATGAAAGGTCGGCTTGGGGTACCCCAGCCATACGGCCCAGGCCAGGGCCAGGACCGCGGCGACCAGGGCGCCGAGGCCGGCGGCCAGAAGCGGGTCGGGCAGGCGGGAAGTGAGCCTGCGGAACGAGGTGCTGTCCATGCTCAGCCTCCTGATCCCATGGTGAGGGTTGTGCGCTCGATGTGGACCGTGGAGTCCTTGAAACCTTTCTTGTGGGCCTCCTCGGTGCTCTGCTCCTCGAGGGTGAGGGTGACGACATCCAGGTCCTCGGTGCGGGGCGTGGCTGAGTGGTCGCCCACGAGGAGCCATGAGCTGGGCGGAGGAGCTTTCCGATCCCCGGCATCGGAATCGTGGAAGAGCCACGCCTGTCCCGTGGGCGCCACCTCCGTGCCGATCAGCAGGTTGCTGACATCGATTCTGGCTCCGGAGTGAACGTCGATGAATTCCCGCGGGGCGGCATCCCAGGCGGCATCGTCCTCGGCGGCGGGCAGGGCCTGACCATCCGGGAGACGCAGGAGCCCTCCGGCTGGGAAGATCCCCATGACCCGGTCGTAGGTCTGCTGGACTGTCCCTGTGGCAGGGTTGTGGACTGTCACCGTGGCCAGGACGCATATCGCAGAGTTGCAGAAGGCTTTGGATGGGGCGGTGGACAGGAGGGCACCGCGGGCGGTAGCGCCTACGAGCCAGTTGGTGGAGCGCCAGGAGTTCCCTGAGGCCTTCGGACTGGACAGGGAGTAGGTAGTGATCTCTCCGCCCTCGGGACGGTAAGTGGAGGATGTTTGGACCAGAAGGTCGTTGTTGGTCAGGGCCTGCCCCAGCACGACGCCGTGCGTCTCCACGGTGCGCACCACCTCTCCGGTCTTGGTGGATAGGACGAGAATCGTCTGCTTCGGCGGGTGATCCGCGTTCCAGCGCGGAGAGTCCGAGTCATCGAGGGACAGTGAGGGCTGCGTCTCCAGGCGCAGTGCCACGTACTCGCCGTCGGCGCTCACGGAGATGGCGTCGGGCTTCTGCCAGTCTTCGGATGCTCCCCGTACTGACTCGTTGGAGCGCGGGATGTCAACAACGGGCCTGACCGTGCGGAACCACCGCACCGCCCCGGTTTTGGGATCAAGAGATGCAAGGATGGTGCCGTCGGGCCCTCGTAAAGAGCGAGGCTTGTCCCATCGCGGCTCATTGAGGATGACAAGCGGTCCGTGGGCCGTGGGGACCAGGTCCATCTCTTCGTCGTCGTCGGTGGAATAGTCGCTTTTGGCGGTCACGATCCAACTGGGGGAGCCGTTGCCGCCCGTGCGCGGCTCGCTCAGTTCCGCCTCCTTGGCCTCGTCCTGGCCACCCAAGTCGCTGACCTTGGTGCTCTCGTACTTGTACTCGGAAAGCTCGGAGAATCGAATCATGGACAGCCAGGGGGTCAGTGATACCAGTGCCAGTGCGGTGATGATGATCAGCGAAGCCATGCGCAGACGAGTTCGGATACTGTCGCGTTGAGGACTGCTCGAGAAAGACACGCTACATCACCCCGTACACTGTGATCTCACTGGGGTGGTTGTCATTCGATACTCGGGTTGTCACCAGTGCAATGACGGAGCATCCGGGCGTCGAGATGGCATAAGGATTACCGTACTTGAACGACCTTTTTTCGCTCCACACGAGTTCTGTCTCGCCGTACTCGTTTCCAAGGGGAGCTCCTGTAGGCGTTGAGAACGATAGCGGCTCCGCCCCATTGGCTGGGGTGATCCGCACCTCCGTGCCTGGGCGCGCTGCGCCGTGTGGTGACGGATCGCCGCTAATGACCGAGGCTCCGATGGATGCGCTCTGCTCCGCGGGGATGGCCGTACGGTCCTGTGGGTTGAGGACGACGCCGATCCAGCCGGTTCTGGGCGTCCCCTCTGATACATCACCAGTCGCTTCTATGTAGTACGGCGCATCCTCGGGTATGGTGATTAGCGTATCGGCCGCCCGTGAGGCGTCAGAATTGATCCCAGTCCCCTTGCCCAGAGGGGTCTTCTCCACCGTCGCCGCATCTCCTGTGGCGGCAACCTCATCAATATTGACAGCGGACATGGTCCACACTGTCGCCGTGTCCGGGGTCCGCGTGGCCTCCTCGCAGGTCGCCATCCAGGGCCCCTGGTTAACCCCGCGGCGGTAGGTGACCAGCGGGTCCGGGCAGGTGTGAGGCAGCGTGATCCTGGCGGTGGGGTTGGAGACGGGAACCAGGATGGCGCTGGTGTCCACAATCTCAGGACTGCCCGTCGTCTCGGACGATCCCGGGAGGATGAAGGTGGAGCGTCCGGCTGTGCCGGACCGAGGCTGGTCCTCATCCCAGAGCTCGTCTTCATCGATCCTGCCCAGAATGTTCCCGCCATCCAGGGCGATGACGTGGGCGCCGATGAGGGCGGCGGAGTCGGTGAGTTGGAGCAGTGGGGGCTTGACCGAGGGGAGTGGGCGCTGCGCCGTCGTCCTGCCGGTCATCGTGTCCAGGACGACGATGGTCAGGTCCTTGGCATTCTTGAAGCCAGTGTCCTTGGTGATGACGCCGAAGGCGATGTGCCGTCGGTCAGGGCTGGTCACCAGGAGGTACGCCCCCTCCGGATGGTCGTCGGATGTGTGGACGTAGCCGGCTCCGGGCACCCTGTAGCTCCACAGGACGGAGCCGTTTTCACCGTCGAGAGCCGTGAGACCATCGTCTGTCATGAGGATTGGGCCGCGCACCCCGGATGCAAGCGCGAAGTTCTCGGCCACGCCCATGACGGTGGTCTGCCACCCGAGCTTGGTGGGCGCGGCCGTGGGCAGGGCCGGCAGCGCCTCCTCGTCGATGGTGTCGGCCAGCTGCAGGGCGGGGCGTAGCTCCAGGTCCGGGGCGGGCAGAAGCACGCCCGGCACGGCCAGGAGCAGGGCCACCACCGCCGCCGGAGCACAGGCCACCAGAGCCGTCCGGGCCCACGGCTTCAGAGGAGCACGGTGGTCAGCGGCGTGAGCGACGTCGTCGGCCTCCTCAGTTCCTGCCTCCGCGTTGTCCGCTCCGCCCTGGGTCTGACTGCTGCGCCTCTCAATGTCGTGCCGAATCCTGCGGGCCGTGAATAGGGAGAGGCTGATCCCCATCAGCAGCAGGACTGCGATCACCACGAGATTGAGGAGGGGGCGGGTGCCAATCGTTGCGTAGACGCGCCACCAGGCGAGGAACAGGGACAGAGACGCCATCCCCGCGGTGATCATCGGCACGCTCAGCAGGATTGCGTCGCCCAGCGGGGTCCGGGCCTTGCCGTTGAAGCCCTTGGGGATCACGAAGAGCGCCACGCAGCCGGCCACGAGGATCAGCACTGGACCGTACTCCGGTTGCTCATGAAAGGTCGGCTTGGGGTACCCCAGCCACACGGCCCAGGCCAGGGCCAGGACCGCGGCGACCAGGGCGCCGAGGCCAGCGGCCAGGAGCGGGTCGGGCAGGCGGGAAGTGAGCCTGCGGAACGAGGTGCTGTCCATGCTCAGCCTCCTGCGGTCATGGTCAGGGTTGTGCGCTCGATGAGGGCGAGGTGCTTGCTGTTCTCGTAGGTGGGGCCCTTGGTGATGGTCTCCAGGGGGTTGGTGCTGGGGGTAGTCGACGCTCCGTCTGGGTTGGTGCTGCCGATGGGGAGCCAGGACCTCGCCGTCGTTCCTTGTTTGTCGGTTTTCGGGGTGCTCAGCAGCCAGGCTCGGCCTGTGGGGGTGACGGTCACGCTCACCTCGTGGCCCGTGATGTCGGTGGTGGTTCCGGTGTGCAGGTCGACGAGCTCCCGGTGAGCGGCGTTCCAGGAGGCCTCGTCGTCGGGGGTGGGTGGCGTTTGGCCGTCGGTGAGGCGCTCGATCCCGCCATCGGGGTGGATGGTGGTGACCCGGTCATAGGTGTCCTGAACGGCTCCGGTGGTGGGGTCGTTGAGGGTGACGGTGGCGTTGAGGCAGCGACTAGGGTTGCAGGGCTGACGTTCGACGGTGGAGGACAGGATGGCGCTGTCCGCGGTGGCGCCGGCCAGCCAGCCGGTCGCCTCCCAGGAGTCCGCAGGGGCCTCAGAGTCGGTTAGGGGGTAGGCGCTGATCTGGCCGCCCTCGGGGTGGTAGGTGGAGGAGGTCAGAATGACCAGGCTGTCATTGGTCAACGCCTGGCCCAGCACGTTATCGCCGGTGGTCTCGACCTTTCGCACCAGCTCACCGGTCTTGGTGGACAGAACGACCACCGCCTGGCTGGGCGAGGGCGTGGGTCCATCGGAGAAGATGTCGTCGTCGTTGTGGCCAGTGGGCTGCAGATCAAGCCGGAAGGCGGCGTACTCGCCGTCGGCGCTGACAGAAATGATCTCCGAGGGCAGATCGAAGGCGCGCCACAGGCTGCCGTCGTGATCGAAGTCCACGGCGGGGGTGACGCTCCGGTACCAGCGGATCTTCCCGGTGTCCGGATCCAAGCCCGCCACGGAGGCATGGGTTGGCATGACGCGCTCTGCTTTCTCGGGGTCGGAGGATGGGGGAATGGTGAGGATCGCGATCGGGCCATGGGCAGTCGGCACCAGGGTCTGGTTCTCTCTTTTATCGGAGGGCGGGACTGTGGCAGTCACCGACCACATGGTCTCGCCGTCCGGGGCGGGCTCCGGAGAGCCGATTCCCGCGGCCTCCGCCTCCTTCTGGCCACCGATGTCGCTCAGCGTGGTCTGGATATAGCGCAGGGTTGGTTCCGATGTCGACTGCGAGGAGGAGGGCTCGATGACCCAGGTGGCCACTCCCGTGGCCGTCAGGAACAGAGCGCAAGTAAGAGTGGCAAGCCACAGTCGAGCCCGCATGCTGTCCTTCCAGGTTCGTGTGCTCACGTCGTGTCACCTCACTGCGTAGATGGCGATCTCGTCATGGATTTTGCTATCGGTGCCTGCGTTCTGGTTACTCATGAAAACCACCACGATACAGCCGGGAGTCGACAGCACCCGGAAGTCACTTTTTCCTGACATTTTGTTGTAAACGAGTCTCCGTGGTTCGAGGTCGGAATGGGGAGGGTCCTGGTCAAAGCTCTGAGTGGAGGCGATCGGAATTGTCAGGGGCGAGGCTCCCCCACCCGGGGCGATATTCAGTTCGTAGACGGCGTCGGGCATCGTGCCGGAGGGCGCGGAATGGGTGAAGGTGGCCGCGCCGATGCTGGAGCTCTGCTCGGCGGGGAGGGCTGTGCGCGCGCTCGGGTCGAGGACGGTTCCCGCCCAGGGCGGGTCCTCTGACGAGAGCGGGGGATCGGTGGTGTCAGACGAGCCTTCCTCCATCTCCCGCACCGGGAAGGTGACAAGGGTGTTAGCGGCTGCGGAGGCCACGCTGTTCATGCCCAGGCCCTCGCCCATGGGGATCTGCTCGACGGCGCTCGCATCCCCTGCGGCGGCAACCTCGTCAATGTTGATCGCGGAGATGCTCCAGACCTGAGGCTGGTCCTCCGGTGCCTCCTTCTCGGAGCAGGTCGCCGCCCAGCCGTCCTGAATGACCATCTCATCCATGGGGGTGAAGAGCTCCAAGCAGATGCTCTGCACGGGAATGCGTGCGCTCAGGTCAGAGTCCGGGACAAGGGTGAGGGTCGGCAGGCTGTCGTTCTCCCTCTCAGGGGCGAGAGCGAAGGTGGAGTGTCCTGCCGTCCCCACGGGCAGAGGGCCATCCATGTCAGAAGTCAGCCGACCCAGGTGCCGGCCACCGTCCAAGGCGATGACGTCGTGGTTGATGAGAGCGGCGGAGTCGGTGAGTTGAAGAGTTATCTCTTTGGAAGAGATCTTTCCATCTGTATCCGTGTCATCTTGCGGGAATTGGTATGTGGTAGTTGTCTTGCCGGTCATGGTGTCCAGGATGACGACGGTTGTCGCGGACGCCTCCTTGAAGCGGGGGTCGAAGACGCGTGCGGCGAAGGCGACGTGCCGATGGTCAGGGCTGCTCACCAGCATGTAAGGGGAGCGCGTTCCCGTGCTGTGGTCTCGAAGAGTGGAGAGATAGCCGGCATCCAGCGCGTCGTAGGTCCACAGAATGGAGCCGTCGTTGCCGTCCAGGGCGGTCAGGCCGTTGTTGGTCATGAGGATGGGGCCGCGTGCTCCTGCGGCCATGGTCAGGTCCGTGATATCGCCGAGGAGTGACGCGTGCCAGATGCTCTCAGTGGGGGCTCCGGTCGGCACTGCGGGCAGGTTGTCCTGGCTGACGGCATCGGTGAGTGTCTGCTTGGCGCGGATGCTCAGGTTCGGGGAGGGCAGGGCGGCGCCCACTGTTGCGATGACCAGGGCTACTGCCAGTGCTGGGGCGCAGGCGGCCAGGCACGTGAGTGCCCACCGGCGTCGGCGAGGCGGTGAGGAGGCCTTGGATCGGCCGGTGGATAGTGGGCGGCGGACTGTGCGGATCTTGCGGGCCATGAGCAGGGTGGAGCCGATGCCTGCCAGGAGGAGGCCTGCGATTGCCAGGACCTGCACGCCCTGGCGGGTGCCGTCCAGGAGATAGGCGTCGCGCCAACTGCGCAGGAAGGGGAAGGAAATTAAACCCGCGGCTACGATCGGCGTGGACAGCAGAGCGATATCGGATGCCAGGCCCTGGGGCTTCTCCTGCTTGAAGCCGTATGGGGTGATCAGCACGGTGGCCACGATCGTCACGACGGTCAATTGGGAGGTGTAGGTCCACAGCTCACCGAGGCGCTCGCCCTCCGCCCAGCGCCAGACGGCCCAGGCCAGGACCACAGCAGAGGCGGCCAGCGCGCCGATGGCAGCGGCGGTCATCGGATCCGATAGGCGTCGCAGCAGTGGAAGGAGCCGTGAGAATCGAGCCACGCTCAGCCTCCTGGAGTCATGGTGACGGTGGTGCGGAAGATCTCTGGAGCGTCGTCCGGATGACGAATGACCTCGATCGGGCCGGTGCTGAGTGAGCCGTCCGTGGAGATCCAGGCCGCCGGATTCTCGGCGTCGGGGAGGGGCGTGAGAAGCCAGGCTCGTCCTGAGGGAATGACCGCCTCTTCCACCTCGTGCCCGGTGATATCCGTGGTGGCGCCGGACTCCAGGTTGATGAGCTCGCGGCGGACCGTCGCCCAAGCAGGGTCCCGTGGGGGCGGCGCGGTCTCGCCGTCGGCCAGGCGCTCAATGGCGCCGGAGGGGCGGATGGCAGTCACGCGGTCATAGGTCTCACGGAGCTTGCCGCTGGCCGGGTCGCTGAGCGTGATGTGTGACAGGGTGCAGCGTTCCCCGACGCCGGCATTGCAGGGGTATCTCTCCTTCATGGCGGATTGGATCACGCCCCGGGACGTGGCGCCGGCCAGCCAGCCGGTGGATGCCCATGAGTCGGCCGGGGCCTTCGTGTCCGTCAGTGAGTATGAGTGGACCGAGCCGCCGTCGGGGTGAAGGGTGGAGGAGGTCTGCACCAGAAGGACATCGTTGGTCAGCGCCTGGCCCAGAACATTGGAGTCCTTCGTCTCCACAGTGCGGATGACGTCTCCGGTGCGCGTGGACAGCACGATGATGGTCTGGGAGAGCGGCTGGGAGCGTTGGAGCTCCAGCCGCAGAGCCAGGTGCTCGCCATCGGGGCTTGTCTGGACGGTCTGAAAAACGAGAGTGTCCATGTCGTCGAAGCTCGACTCTGCGTATCTGTCAGCGGAATCGAGGTCGGGATGGATGTCGCGATGCCAGCGGACCTCACCAGTGCTCGGATCCAGCGCATAGACGGAGGCGTCGGATGTGCGCTCGTCGCCGTCCTGCGTATCGCGATCCTGATGGGGGTTGATGGCGATCGGCCCATAGGGGGTGGCCGCCAAGGCGATGGGACCATCCTCGGTGCCAACCCTCAATCCCCAGGATGTAGCCGGATCCGTCGACGCAGGCACGGGCTGCCGTCCTTGTATTGCCGGGTGGCCCTGAGTGCTCAGCGTTCCCGGGTCCGCGGGAATCGCCGACGCCGTTGGCTGCGGATCGTCGAGGGAGTGCGGGTCGTCGAAGCGCGGTTTGGTCTTCCAGCCGACGAATCCCGCCAGCACCAAGGCGAGCACGCAGATGAGGGAGGTCCAGCCCAGTCGGATGGTCATGGGGCTCCGCTGAATCGGAGTGTGCGCCGCCATCTCATTTCACCCCCACAATGGTGATCTCCGCAGGGCGGTCACTGACTCCTTCATGAGAGGTCTCCAGAACGAGGGTCGAGGCTCCCGGAGCGCTCAGAGCCTGCACGTTGAACAGATCCCAGCTGAAATCCTCCACCAGGCTTCGGGGCGGCTCGTCCATGATGCGCCAAGAGCCGTAGATCTCAGTAGGAGCAAGGGGGATTGCCAGAGGCTGGGCTCCATTGGACGGCGCCACAGTCAGGACGGTGTCGCTGACCGCTTGGCCATAGGCTGGGCCGTACAGGAAGAACAGCGCTGTGCCCATGCTGGTGCTCTGATTGGCGGGGACGGCCGTGCGCGTGACCGGGTCGAGGGCGGTGTCCGTCTGGGGCACGATCCTCGATGCGGTGTGGCCCTCGCCGTTGTCTGTCGCGTGCTCTGCCGGCGTGAGCATGATGAGAGTCCCAGCCACAGTTGAGGCCAGGCGACCCGGCCCCAGTCCTGTGCCCAGGTGAACTCGGGATTCGGCGGCTACATCCTCCGGCTGCTCGACATCCCGCGCTGGCATAGCGGCTGCGATCTCATCGATGTTGACCGCGGTCATCGTCCATAGCCTTTGATCCGAGTCTGAGCCTTGTCCGTCTGCGGTGCACAGCGACGTCCAACCTGCTTCAATGATCGGCCCATAGGCTTTGATGGCGTACTGCCCGCATACATTCCCGAGGCCGATCCGCCTGCTGAGGTCCGAGTCGGGAACTAAAAGGTAGTCGGTGCGTTCGGGATCGTCGCCGTAGTTGCGCATCATGAAGGTGGAGTGTCCTGCGGTGCCCGTGTACGCGGTGCCTGTGTCGTTTTCGTCAGGTACAAGCTCCTCGGAGGTGAACCGTTCTAGGAGAGCGCCATCCTTCAGGGAGAACACGTCGGTTCCCAGGAGGGCCGCCGAATCAGTGAGTTGAAGCGCAGGGGTCGGGCCTGAGGCGTCGGTCGTGGTGATCCGGCGCTGCGCCGTCACCGTGCCAGTGATGGTGTCCAGGACAACCGCGGTGAAGCCGACGATGCTCTCGAAGCGCTTATCGACGGTCCTCACGAGAACAGCGACGTGCCGGCGGTCTGGACTGCTCACCAGCACGTAGGTCGAGTCGAGCTCGCTGCGTGCGTAACTGCCATCGGAGATCTGATAACTCCACAGGAGTGAGCCATCCTCGCCGTTGAGTGCTCGGACGCCCTCGGCTGTCAGCATGATGGGGCCGCGTGCGCCGGCAGCCAGACTCATACGACCTGTGGCCATGAGCGTCGTCGACCAGGCGACCCGTGTGGGGGCGGTGGTTGGTGTGGTCGGCAGGGAGCCCTCGCTGACGGGGTCGGCCGGGTTCTGGATGGCGCGGAAACTGAGATCGGGCGAGGGGATGGCGGCGCCGACCAGGGCGATGACCAGGGCAACGGCGGCAGCTGGCGCGCAGGCGGCCAGAAGGAGCGGGATCCAGGTCAGCGGCTTGGCATGTGGCAGGGTGGCAGTCTGCTCCACGGCGTCAGCGAGTCGCGGCTCGGAGTCGTGAGCCTCCTCGTCGGTGCCGGCGCCCTTGGATGAAGCCAATGTGGCCAGCAATGGCGGGTAGAGGACCATGTAGCTCTCCCGGGTCCGGATCCTGGGGGAACGGAGTGGCTTCGCCGAAGCCAGGAGGGCCAGGTGGATCTCCCGAGCCCTGAACATCGTCCAGCCAATACCCAAGAGAACGATGGAGGCCCCGATCTGAAGGGGCAGGCGCAGGCGCGTGCCATCGGCCTGGTATGCGGCCCACCACGGGTTGACCAACGGGATGCAAAGGATGACGGCGGCGACGATGGGCGCACTGAGGAGAATGACGTCATTGCGCAGGTGGTGTCCCGGCGGCTTGAGGTGGGGAAGCCGCACGAACAGGATCCCTATGAAGCCGGCGAGGATGACCAGTGCGGTTGTGTCCTCACGAAAATCGCCAGGCAGCTCGCCTGCCCGCCATTGGATGAGTGTGGCGATGAGGAGCATGATCCCAGCGGCTACGGCCCCTCCGCCGGCAGCGCCGAAGACGGAGGCCGCCAAGCTCGGCGGCGGAAGAGTGCTGGCAGTGCGCTCTGCATGCGACTCAGGGGAGGCGACCACGACATCGGATCATGTCATGTGTGGCAGGGCATTGTCTGAGAAATAGTCAGTAGAATGTGAAAGCAATCGGGGGTCTGCCGGCCTGCTGGGCCACGGCGGACAGTGCTGTCAGGCCCGCCGGCGGGACCAGACTGGATGACACTCCCCGCATCCACGAACTGCACCCACGAATCGTGTGAACGGGACGAGCCGGGGAGGCCCGGTCGTCAACGTCGTGGAGTGCTGAGGAGGCGATTGCGCGGCGTGCCCGCCTCAGCCCTCGGCCTGACTTGGCTCATGGTGGGGGGTGGTTGGTGGTCTGGGTGGTGTTGTTCGTTGGGATTGCTGGGGTTGTGTGGGTGGGGTTGCGCACTAACGTGGGGGTATGAGTCCGTATGTTCGCACGGTCAGGACGGCGTCGGGGGCCCGGGCGGTTCAGATCGTGTACTCGTCTCGGCGGGGGTCGCGCAGTATTGAGCACATCGGCTCGGCTCATGATGATGCCCAGCTCGAGGCGCTCAAGGCGGTCGCGGCCCAGCGCTTGAGCGCTGGCCAGCTCAGCCTCGATCTGGCGGGTGTCAGCGGCTTGGAGCCGAGAACGGGCGCAGCGGTGGTGCCGATCACCTCGAGTCGGATGGGGGTGCTCCTGGAGGCCCTGGACGCGGCCTGGCGGGCGGTGGGCCTGGAGGGGCTGGAAGGGGCCGATGAGGTCTTCCGCCAGCTGGTGATGGCCCGGCTGATCGAGCCGACCAGCAAGAAGGACTGGCTGCGGGTGCTCTGCGAGGCGGGTGTCGCCCCGGTGTCCTATGCCACGGTCAAGCGCCATCTGCCCCGATACGCCACCGGGGAGTTCGCCCGGGGCCTGGCGCGCCTGCTGGCCCGGCATGCCCGTATCGAGCGAGGCTGCCTGGTCCTGTTCGATGTCACGACCCTGTACTTCGAGACCGACAGCGCCGACGGCTTCCGCGAGCCGGGCTTTTCCAAGGAGAGGCGCCTGGAGCCCCAGATCACGGTCGGGCTGCTGACCGACCAGGCCGGCTTTCCCCTCCAGGCCGGGGCCTTTGAGGGCAACAAGGCCGAGACTGCCACCATGATCCCGATGATCAAGTCCTTCATGGAGGCCTACAGCATCGATGATGTCGTGGTGGTGGCCGATGCCGGGATGATCAGCGCCGCCAACAAGCGGGCCCTGGAGGAGGCGGGCCTGTCCTACATCCTGGGCTCGCGCACATCGCGCGTCCCCCACGTCATTGACTCCTGGATCCAGGCCCATCCCGACCAGGACATCCCCGATGGGCTGACCCTGGCCCAGCCCTGGCCCGCGGGCCCCACCGATCACCGCCTTGATGAGACCATCTTCTACCGCTACAGCGCGCACCGGGCCCGGCGCGCGCTGCGTGGAATCGATACCCAGGTCGCCAAGGCCGTTAAGGCCGTCGCGGGCGAGATCCCGGTCAAGCGCAACCGCTTCGTGCGCCTGAGTGGCGCTACCAGGAGCGTCAACCGCGATCTGGAGCAGCGGGCCCGGGCCCTGGCCGGCTGGAAGGGCTATGTCACCAACCTGCCCAACCCCGACCCTGAAACGATTATCAGCGCCTATCACCGTCTTTACAATATTGAGAAATCATTTCGCATGTCCAAGCATGACTTGGCGGCACGCCCAATCTATCATCGTCTGCGCCAGTCGATTGAGGCCCACCTGACCATCGTCACCGCGGCCCTGGCCATGGCCCACTGGCTGGAGACCACCACCGGATGGTCCATCAAACGACTCATCACCACCACACGCCGCTACCGCACCATCACCATCAACATCAACGGGCACACCCTCACCGCCGCCGACCCCCTCCCACCAGACCTCACACCAATCCTCGACACCATCCACCACGACACTAAATGAGCCAAGTCAGGTCCACGAACTGCACCCACGAATCGTGTGAACGGGACGAGCCGGGGAGGCCCGGTCGTCAACGTCGTGGAGTGCTGAGGAGGCGATTGCGCGGCGTGCCCGCCTCAGCCCTCGGCGCTCATGGTCATGGTGGTGCGGGTGAGGGCTGTTGTGTCCTCTTGGCGTTCGTGGTCGAACTCGATGGTCTCGACGGGGTCCGTGCTGACTGTCCCGTCTGGGCCGGTCCAGGCTGGTGGGAGCAGATCGGAGACCGGGGTGTCAGGGTCTGGTGCCGTGGCCAAGGGCGACAGCAGCCAGATGTTGCCGGTGGGCGCAACCGCCCGGCTGACCCGGTATCCGGTGATGTCCGTGGTGGCACCGGTATCCAGGTTGACCAGCTCACGGCGGGCCGTGATCCAGGCGGGGTCGTTCGGTGGTGGGACCATCTGGTCGTCGGCCAGGCGCTCAATGACTCCTGAGGGCAGGATCAATGTCACCCGGTCGAAGGTCTGCTGGACTTGGCCGGTGACTGGGTCACTGATCGTCACAATCGACAAGAAGCACTCATCCCCGCTGAAGGCCGCGGTGCACGGTTCCCACTGGCGCGTGGCGGACTGGATGACCCCCTGGGAGGTGGCGCCCACCAGCCACCCGGTCGACGGCCAGGCGCTGGCAGCATCCTTCGGGGAGGCCAGCGGGTACAGGGACACCGACCCTCCCTCAGGATGGTGCGTGGAGGAGGTCTGCACCACCAGCGCATCGTCGGTCAGGGCCAGCCCCAGCAGGTTCTCCCTGGTCTCCACACTGCGAACCACCTCACCAGTACCGCTCGACAGCACAACCACAGTCTGAACAGGCGGCTGCAGCCCCTGGGGCTGCAGAGCCAGGGCCAGGTACTCACCATCGGGACTCGTCACCGCGCGGATCGACGTGGTGGAGCCCCACGTGAAGGTCAGGGCGGCGGGCTGGATGCTCCGTTGCCAGCGCAACTCACCAGTATCGGCATCCAGTGCGTAGATGGTGGCGACTTCTGGGAGCTCCTGGCCGTCTGCTGAGCTGCGGTACTCCTCAGGGGCAACAACGATCGGACCGTGAGGAGTCCCCATAAGGGAGGCGTCGCCCACGTCGCCCAGAGAGGTCGCCCAGGCAGTCGTCGTGTCGTCTGCAGCGACCGGCAGGGGTGTGACCTGCGCACCCGGTGTACCCGCTCCGCCCTGGGTCGCCAAGGTGCCCAGGTCCGTAGGAACAGCTGGTGATGCCTCCTCAAGACCGAGCGGACGGGGAGGTTTGGACACCGGCCTGAGGCACCAGCCGGCTGCGCCCACCAGGGCCGCGGTGAGAAGACAGGCCAGGGCGGCCACAGCCAGTCGTGTACGTAGGGTTCCGTTCAGCGAGGACGCAGCCACGTCATCTCACCCCCACGATGGTGATCTCAAAGGGGCCGCTTAAGAAGTCGGAGGTCACCAGGGCAATGACTGAAGCGCCAGGGGCCCCGACCACGTGACGGTAGTCGTCGTCAGGGAAGTATTCGTGGTCAGGGGAGGAGAAGATCTGGGTCGAGGTGAATGCGGCTGACACCGGCGGCGCGCCGTTGGACGGGGCGATGGTCAGGGTGTAGTCGGAGACGGGCTCGCCGTAGGGCAGGCCGGCAAAGGAGATCTCCGCGGTGGCGATACTGGCGGACTGGTCGGCGGGGAAGGCCGTGCGGGTAGCCGGGTCGAGAACCATGTGCACCTGGGGGTTGACCTCCGTCCTCGTGTCGCCGTAGGAGTCCTCCCACACCCTCCTGTCCTTCTCCGTGCGAGTGATGAGGGTGCCGCCAGCAGCAGAGGCGGCGCGATCCAGCCCCAGGCCCGTACCCAGGGGCACCTGGGAGCCGGACGGCACGTTCCCTGCGTCAACTTCCCCCTGCACCCCGGAGGCAGCGATCTCATCAATATTGACCGCAGTCATCGTCCAGGAGGTCGCGTGCGTGTCCGGATCCTCGGTGCCGCTTGTGCACAGCGCCGTCCAGCCCGCTTCAATCGTCGGCAGCTCAGATTTGACCGGTGGGCTGAGGAACTGGTCGCGGCACAGGCCCTTGAGCTCGGTCCGACGGGCCAGATCGGTCTCCGGGACCAGGTGGAGGGTGATCGAGTCCGCGTCAGTGCCGGCCACGACCAGGGTGGAGTGCCCGGCCGTGCCGGTGTAGTTGTACTCCGCCTCCTCTGGGGAGATCCGCCCCAGCAGGGAGCCGCCATCCAGGGAGATGACGTCCCGGCCCACCAGGGCGACCGAGTCGGTGAGCTGGACGCCAGGTGGGTTGTTGTAGTCATAGGCGTACTCGTGCTCAGCAGTGACCTCACCGGTGCCGGCGTCCAGGACCATGATGATGAAGCCACGGACGTTGTCGAAGCGCTCGTCCACCGACTCCAGGACCACCGCCACGTGCCGGCGGTCCGGGCTGCTCACCAGGGTGTAGCGATAGTCGTCACCGACACGGTGCCCCTCATGGTCGGCGTTTGTCGCGTGGTAGGTCCACAGGATGGAGCCGTCCTGCCCATCCAGGGCGCGTAGACCCTCGCCTGTCAGGAGGATGGGGCCACGGGTGCCCGCCACCATGGACATCTTGTCGTGATCGACCCCCATGAGGGTCGTCGTCCAGGCGACCTGGGTGGGTGCGGCGGTTGGGACCGCCGGCAGCGAGTCCGGGTCGACGGCGTCGGCCCGGCGCCCAGTGGTCGTGGGGCTGATGTCGGGGAACGGGAGCACCGCGGCAGCCAGGGCACTCACCAGGGCAAGAACCAGAGCGACAGTGACGACGGGAGCGCAGGCTGCCACAGGGAGCAGGACCCAGGACCGGGGCCGCCTGCGCAGAAGGACAGCGGTCTGACTGAGGGCGCCGGTGCTGTGCCCGGCTCCGGACTGGTTGGGTTTGGGATTGTCGGAGTCAGGGCTGTCCGGCTCGGGGTCAGCTTTGACGGCATCGGTTGCGGCGGCGTTGGCGACCTCATGAGCCGTATCGTCGGCCTTCCCGGCCTCCTGAATCCCGGCCGCCTCGCCGGCCGGTGGCTGCGGGTGCAGGTCCAGGTAGATCCTCCGGGCGTTGATCAGGGTCCAGCCCACGCCGATCAGGATAATGCCGGCGCCGACCATGACCGGCGTGAGCCGCCGGGTGCCGTCGTACTGGTAAGCGTTCCACCACGAGTAGGAGGGCAGCAGGCACAGGATGATCCCAGCCATGGTGGGTGCGGCGAGCACGACGACGTCATTGAGCGGCCGCCGTTTCTTGCGCGCCAGGTGCGCGAGCCCCAGGACAAGGGCTGCCGCGAGCAGCGGGCCGAGCGTTGCGGCGGTCTCTGAGGGGGAGGGGGGCTTTGAGGCGGTCTCTGAGGCGGTCTTGGCAGAGGGCTCGATAACCTCCAGCGCCACGAGCGAGAGCCCCAGGAGAGAGATTCCCACGACCAGCGCGCCCATGCCTGCGGTGCCCAGGGCGGCTGCCGTCAGACTCGGTTCCTGGGGTGTGTGCTGTGTGGGCTCAATGGTGGAGTCCGGGTTCTCATCCATCAGAGCGATGATGACATGTGACTGAGGGCACTGTCATCGGAATAGGCGCCCAATGGCTGCGTTCTGTGTGCATAGCGGATCCATCGCAGCATTCCTGGGTGGGACGGATCGTTCTTCTGCTCAGAGGGACTCGGGGAGTGCGTGGACAAGCGGGCGCGGGCGGCGTCGTCCGACCCATGTGTGCCGCATCGTGCCCGAGATCCAGGTTTCGCCTCTGAGTCCCCCATGCGTGCACGGGGGAGCGAGGCAGGGGAGCGGGGGCGCTGGGCTCGCGGATCATGTCCGTGCCTCCTGGCATCATGGGTTCATGGACGAGTCGCAGGCGATCTCCCGGGCGGAGACCTACAGCATCCGCGAGTTGCACACCCTGGTGCGCACAGGGCGCATCCGGGTGCCGGAGTTCCAGCGCTCTTTCCGCTGGGAGGCCAAGGACGTCCTTGCACTCGTCGACTCCCTCCTGCGCGGCTTCCCCGTGGGGAATCTTCTGCTGTGGAAGCGGCCCGCGGAGGCCGGGCGCCTGCGCATCGGGGCGCTCGACGTCGACGCCCCGGAGGTTCCCGATGCCCTGTGGGTGGTTGATGGCCAGCAGCGCATCACCAGCCTCGTCAATGCCGTGGATCCGGAGGGTGGCAAGGACCGGCGCTTCGCCCTGGGGTACTCCCTCAAGACCGGGAAGGTGGTGCGGCTACGGGAACCGGAGGAGGACCTTGTGGTCCCGCTGCCGGACCTCTTCGACCTGGGGCGGGCACTGGCCTGGATGGGCGAGCATCCCGAGGCCGGCGATGAGGCGGGACACATTCAGCAGGCCGTGGAACGGCTGGGTAACGCGGCGATTCCTGCGACCATCATGTCCGAGGCTAACGAGTCCGTCCTGCGGGAGATCTTCGACCGCATCAACAACCGGGGCAAGCCCCTCAATGACGCAGAGGTCTTCGATGCCCTCCACGGCGGACCAGGCAGGGGACTGACAATCGAGGGCATCCGAGCCTCGATCAATGCGCAGACGAATGTCGGCCTGCTGCCCGAGGCCGCCGTCATTCAGGCGCTCCTCGTGCGCCGCCACACTGACATTACCCGGGATCTGCACGGCGAGTTCTCGCAGTCTCGGCGCCGGGTGAGCGACTTCCCGAGCGAGAGCGAGGGGGAGGCCTACCGGGGCACCGAGGCGGCACTCCTGGCCGCGGTGCGCTTCCTCCAGGAGCAGGGCGTTCCGCACTGGACCTTCCTGCCCTTCCGCTTCCAGCTCCTGGTCCTCACTCGGTTCTTCGCGCTGTTCCCCGAGCCCTATGAGCGCAACCGCATCCTGCTCGGCCGCTGGCTGTGGCGCACGAGTGTGGGCGCCGACCAGCTGGGGATCAGCGGCTCCCAGGCCGATCTGCGGAGCATGGCCGCCTGCCTCGTGGCCGGGGAGGAATCCGACTCCGTCCAGCGTCTTCTTGCTGCGGCTCGCCTTGAGGGTGAGGCGCCCTTGCCGGAGCTCTCCGTGTTCCGGGCGACCCGCTCGGATTCCAAGGTCATCGCCAGCGCCCTGTGGAGCCTCGAGCCCACAGATCTGCGCACGGGTGAGCCCATGACGCTGGAGGCTCTTGCCGATTTGCTGAGGTCCGCCAGCACGCCCAGCGCCGCCCTCACCGAGCTCGTCCCGGCCGAGGCGCTGGGCGAGGATGCGCTGCCGGCGGCTAACCGCATGATCTCTGGCCTGGATCGTCGACGGGTCATGGAGTACCTGGCTGCCGGTGTCGGGAACCTGGAGTCCCTGCTGCTCACCGAGGAGATCGTCGGCCTTCTGCAGAGGAAGGAGGAGAAGCGGGCCATCGAGCTGCGAGCGGCGCTCTTGGAGGAGCATGTTCGCCGCTTCGTCACCGTGCGAACCGCCTGCGGGTATGAGGACACGCCGCCGCTGGAGGATCTGCTTCGCCGAGTAGGTGCTGACCTTGCGCAGGACATCCGATGAAAGAGGAGATCTACGCGGTCACTCTCCACGGCGAGCACGTGGGCGTCCTGAGCAGGCGGGATGCCGTCACCAAGTTCGTCTTCGATGACGACTACTGGTCGCGGCCCGGGCGGGCTGTCCTGGGCAGATGGTTCGAGGAGCATCAGCGGGCTTGGCCGCACGCCATGAACAGAGTCCCGGCGTGGTTCTCCAACCTTCTTCCCGAAGGACGTTTACGCGATCTCATCGCCCATGAGCAGGGAGTAAACGCCTATGCGGAGATGGATCTGCTTGCCCGGATCGGTGGAGATCTTCCCGGCGCGGTGGCTGTCGATCTGGACGACACATCAGAGGTCGATGCGGTCTTTGAGGGTGCGGTTAGCAGCGACGTTCCTCAACCTCTGACGGCCCAGCCCAGGCGGGCTTCGCTGGCGGGCATGGCGCTCAAGTTCTCCGTGCGCCATGAGGGTGACCGTCTTGCCCTGCCAGTCCGTGGCGAGGACGGGGACTGGATCCTCAAGACGCCAGACTCCCAGTACCCCGACCTTCCCGCCAACGAGTACGCCATCATGCGCTTGGCTGATCGGGTGGGGATCGAGGTTCCTGAACTGGCGCTATGGGATCGCTCATCGATCGACGAGCTCGGGCCCGGTGCATGGCCCAATGATGAGACTCTGGCCTATGCCATTCGGCGTTTCGACCGCAGTGATCACGGGCGCATTCATATCGAGGACTTCGCCCAGGTGCGCGGGACGTTCGGTGCTGAAGAAGGGAAGTACCGGTCTGCGGTGGAGGAGATCGCCGTCCTTGCCTACAGCGGTCACGACCATGCCTCCCTGCAGGAGATGGTGCGCCGCACGGCCTTCAATCTCTTGGCGGGCAATGGCGACGCGCACCTGAAGAACTGGTCCCTCATCTACCCGGACCGTCGCGCCGCCAGGCTCTCCCCCGCCTACGACCTTGTCTGCACTGCCCCGTATCTCGGGCAGCCCGAGGATCCTCATCTGGCCCTGCCCTTCTTCGGGGCGCGCACGTTGAGCAGTGTGACTCGCGAGCACTTCGCCCGACTTCAAGACGTCTTGCGCGTCGGGCGCGAGGATGTGCTCGACGTCCTCGACGAGACCCTGGAGCGCTTTCGGCAGACCTGGGCGGAGGAGCCCGACGCACCCGATGCCGTCACCGTCTGGATCAGCGCCCACCTCGAGGCCACCTCCACCCGACTTCACGGCGCGTAGTCGGAAGCCCACTCGGCGCTGGGATCTGGTCCTTCGGGGCGATGAACTAGCCGTATGGCGCACGGTACTCCGAGAGGTGGTTGTGTTCAGTTGTCGTGTTCGGGGTCGGGTGTGTCTGTGGGGGTGGTGCTCGGCTGGGGGGTGTCGTGTGCGTAGGGTGGGCGGATGTCTTCCATGGTCTGGTCCAGGCCGGGGATGGGCTGGTCTTGGCATAGCCAGGGCAGGGCTGATTGGGTGAGGTTGACCAGGTTGCCTTTGAGGTCGCCTTGCATGGCCGGGGCATGGTCGATGCTGAGAGCCAGGTAGTGGTCTCCGCAGATGAAGACGGTTGAGCCGTATCTCACGCCATAGGCCTGATCGCCGCTGCCGTCATCGTCCTCCACTTCTTCATCGATCCATGCCTTCCCGGTGCCCTCGATGCCGGGGAAGGAGAAGTCGCTGCCGAACTGTCCACGCGACAGGTTGGGCTCGTCCCAGGGATCTTTATTCCTGTAGATGTACCACGCTTGGATGTAGAGAACGGAGGCGTCCCGCCCGGGAATTTTGACAATGCACCAGGGGGGTATGTGGTTGAAGTGGTTCACGATGGTGCTGTCGGGGCCGAACATGGCCTCTACGGCTTCGTCGGGGATGCCCGGGCAGGTGTAGGAGGCCCCATCCGGCGCGGCTGTGGCCACCACCGGCACAGTTGAGCGCGAACTCGATCGTCCTAACGGTCCGCCATTGGCGCAGCCGGCCAGCGCCAGGCAGGATGCGGCCACCAAGCAGATGCCAGAGGACAGCCACCACCTGCTCCGCCGGTCCGCAAGGTCTCGCTCACCCATCCTTCGTCTCATCATCTTGAGTGCTCTTCGGTTTGGCGCCCCAGCTGTGGGCCGGTGCTTCGGGCGCGTCGGGACTGGCCGTAGCATACGCTTTATCAAAGATGTTGTTCATGGCTAAGGTGTAACTGGTATTCGAATCTGCCGGATTATGTAGATGTCCACCCAGAGTATGCAATCCGTCGCGCACATTAGGGTCATTCAACTGATCGGGGGACATGCCTTGTGTCAGGACATTGCCGGCCTCATCAACCACATTGTCAACACTTTCGTCCACTGTCTTTGCCGTCCCGGTTGATGTCCTCATCGCTTGAATGTCCGCGACTGAGTAGACACCACTGTTGAGTAGACTCGCGGTGATCTGCTCGGTACTGGCGGCCATTGCATCACTCTTGATTTTCGCCGCCTCTGTGCGTGCCTCAGACGCATTATTGACAGAAATGGGATTCGCCGTATCCACAACCAGAGCTGCCGCATCTCCGACGACGGGAATCAAACCAGCGCCATATGAGACGATAGTGTTGCTGGTGGTTGCGTAGTTATCTACTTGAACGCCACGGTGAACAAGTTGATGACTCTCCGCCCCAGCGAAGAATCCGTTGGTAGCGGCCTGTCTCTCGACCGCCGCCGTCAACTCAGTTGAATCCTTAGTGTCCTGATATATTTCGGCGGCAGCCTGGAGTTGCTGTTCGTGATAATCAGACATCGACTCGCCCAAGTGGGCGGAAGCGTTTTTATCCTGCAACACCTGACCCACCAGATTAGTGAGCGCCCTGTCAGTCATTACTGGATGGTGATAGGAAATTCCGCCAGCGGAATCGTTGAATACTTTGACGGGCCCTTCGGGGTTCCCCGGAAATGCTGATTCGCTCACTCCCTCGGGATGGCGTGCTAGCACACTCGATACGAGATTGCGACCCTCGCTGTCAAGCGCTGGGGGATCTTCCGCCGATCCGAGGCCATTGAGTATACCTGATACCGCAGTCGCGGCCGCAGATACCTGACGCTTCTGGCTAGAATCATCGGAAGACGGAGCCTCAGAGGAGCCGACATTACGGTCTATTTCATCGCACAGACGTGCCCAATCCCTCGTCCAGTCTTGATTCGACAGTTTCCCATTTTCGATCAACGTCTGAACGCGCTCAACGTGCTCCTTCGAATCCGCGCCAGTAATAGGCTTATCGGACCATTCGCTGGACGGAACCAACCACTCAAGGCCGGCGTCACGATTGCCCGTCATTGCATGCACAACGCCCGACAGGGGGTTGTCATTACTCACAATCGATAGAGATGTCATCCTGAGACGATCCCCAGTCGGCACCTCATCGTACTCATGGCTCTCGATTCGTCGCGCCAGGGTGACCAGGAAAGTGTCGTTGTAGTCCAGGCCCACGGAATCTTCGACGCCATCGCCGTCGATATCCACTTGCTGAGAGGTCTCCAGCATAGTGTTCAGGGCATCGATGCGTGCGGGCTTGCCATCCTCTTGCGTCATATCTGCGAGACGATCCGCGTAGGCCTTAGCCTTGTCTTCCGGCCACGTATTGGATGCGGTTGCCAGCATTCTACCCATGACGTTGGCCAGGTCAACGCCAGCATTAGGTCTCTCACTATATGCAGTCCCCTCGACGTTGGATACCGAGGTGAACCGCTGGTCAATGTCGGTTATGCTATCGAGAATTCGCCCCGGTCCGATGTTGTTGAAAATCGTATTGGCGTAGGCCGGATCATCCTGTCCAGCGCGCATGCGCTCCAACAGTTGATCCCACTCCTCTGGGCTGCACCCCTGCTCCGAATACTTCACCAACGTCGCGGCATCAGTGTTCGCCTGCCGCCAGGTGTCGACATTGTTGTGCGTTTTAACGTTCTCCGGCGTGTCCTCCACCCCGTCAGGCACGTAATAACAGATCGTGCCGTCCGGTGCGGTGGCAGTCATGCCAGTCTCATTGGCGGCCTTTGCGGCGTCTAAGCGTGCCTGCAGTTTGGAGGCCTCATCTGCTAGATCGTCCTTGTATGTCGTCATGTTGGTAGAGAAGGAGAACAGGTCAACCGGATTCTCGCCACGACTCGACGAATTGGCAGAGTTAACCATTGTCACAGCAGATCTGCTGGACTCAGCCTTGGTCGCGTAACCGTTGAGGTCGTTGATGATCTTCTGCAGACCGTCAGGATCGAGAGAAATATAAGCCATGACTATCACCAGGTCGCTCGGGAGTCTGTTTCCTTGACTTTCTCGGGTTCGGCACTATGATCATCAGAGACGTCTTGCCGAGTTGAACTCACCTGGGAAGTGATCTTATCAATCACTCCTACGGCGGCAGTGCGGGATGTCTCCGCTAGTGGCGATTTCCACACACTCCCCTCGCCTCCCAGGCCGTTGGTCAGCATGTGTGACTTTGGCGTCATTCCGCTGGTGGCCCCCGCGTCCAGGTCGTCCTCAGCGGAGTCTAAGGTGTCAAGCACCCTCTTCATGGCGGGCCGCTTCAGATTCGGCACCAACTTATCGCCATCCTCATCCGTCTCGCGAGGAGTGCCCCCCAGGCCATCATCAGCATTGGGGCGCGCATCCCAATCGGGTCCAACTACCACGTCATCTCCTCACGGATCGGTAACCGAGCGTCGCCGACACTACCCGAATATTACTGGGCTTGTCTACAACTTGCGGGTGAGTCCATGTCGAGGTTGCACAGATGGAGCCATTGCGACACGCATCGTCGAGGTTCGAGGCCTCAACGCCCTTGATGTCGACGATCTGCACCAGGAGCCATCCTTCCGTGCCTCCTTGGATGAGGCCGCCTGCCATGACGACCCCCGCGCCGCGCTCGCCCAGGCTCACGCGGCCCTCGACCGGCTCCTGGGCACGGTGCTCGATCCCCGCTGACAAGCCGGACACCACCCGGGCCCGGGCTGAGGCTCACCCCGGCTCACCCCTTATCCTCCTGCAGACTGGTGCGGAACACGGCGAGCATGTCGTCCGGGGCCACACCACTGCCGATGATGTCCACCGGTTCCGAGCGAATGCGCCGGTCCTGCCCGGGTGCAGCATCGACCCAGACGGGAGCCTCGCCCCCGTCCTTCTTAAGGACCCAGATCATCCCGGTCGGGGTGGGTTCACGCCAGAAGTTGCGACCTGTCGTGTCCACGCGCGCGCCGGTGCCGAGGTCCACCAGCTCGCTCGGCTCGTCGGCCCAATCAGGGTGCTCGGTCTTGGCCCCCACGGAGCTCGCCGGATCCGTGAAGCGCCCGACCCATCCGGAGGGGTGGATGTAGTAGACGCCGTCGAGACTGCTCAGGTGCTCGCCCGTGAGTGCGTCAGCCTGGGTGACTGTCGTCGTCGAGCACGACTCCGAGCCGCACAGTTTCAGGGTGGCCCGCTCGCTGAGCACAACATTGGATCCCGTGGCACCCACGAGCCAGGCCCCAGGGCTCCAGCGCGCCGGCTTGGCCTTGGGGGAGGCGAGGGAGTAGGTGGAGATGGTCGAACCCTCGGCCATCAGCGTGGGGGAGGCCTGAATGATCAGGGCGTCATTGGTCAGCGCCATTCCCAGGAGGAGGTCCGCGGTCTCCACGGTGCGCACCACCTCACCCGTCTTGGCGGACATGACCACGACGGTTCCCCTGCCGTCCTCGCGTGGCGCGTTACTGTCGTACGGGCCACTGGGCATGGCAGTGAGCCCGACGGCGATATGCTCCCCATCCTCACTTGCCTGGAGCGCATGGAAGGACATGGTGTCGCTGCCGGCGGAATCGAGGGTGGTCATGCCCGGACCCAGGCTCCGATACCAGCGCACCGAGCCGTCCTGCGGGTCCAGACCGACGACGGCAGGCTCCTCGACCGGCTCCTCCTTGGAGTCATCCCGGTCCGTGAGGAGCAGGACGGGCCCATGAGCGGTGCCCTGGGTCCACTCGAGGCGACGGATGGGCGCATGTGCTGCAACCTGCCAGGCCCGGCCGTCCTCTCCCGGAGTCTGCGGGGCGGTGATGACGCCCGCTGCCTGCGCCTCGACCGCCCCTCCCACCGGGCCCGGGCTCACCGTCGGCGCGGCGGGAGGCTCCGGCCGTTGGACCTGCCATACCAGGCCGGAGAAGGCCAACGCCACCGTGACGACGACGGCCGCTATCACGAGGCGGGCCCGCAGGGAGTCGTGACTCAGAAGGCGCATCTCACCTCACCCCGTAGAGCCGGAAGGTGCGCAGCCCAGTGCGGTCCCTTTCCGCACCGGTGTCCAGAGCGACGACGAGACAGCCAGGGGCCGCCAGATAGCGCGGAACAAGAGCGGCGAAATCCTCGTCCCGCCAACTCAGGTCATCTGTCTCATCGGGGCCGTGGGACCTTTCGTCGGAGACGATCGTCCATGGCACGGGAATCTCCAACGGTGCCTGACCATTGGCGGGGGAGATGCGGATCGCAGTGGACTCCCTCCCCGAGGCATCGCGCCTCCAGACCCGCCCGGCCCTCGCGGCGCCGATCGATGAACTGTCCCCCGCGGCCGTCATGCTGCGACTGACCGGATCGAAGAGCGCGGCTGCGGCGGAACCGTCGACGGGGTCAGCGCTGTCGAGGTCGGTCAGAGCGGTGAGCTCGGGATAGGTGACGAGTTGGCCGGATGCGGTCGATGCGACCATATTGGGCCCCGAGGTTCGGCCCATGGGGATGGCCTCAACCTCGGTGCTGCCGCTCGCGGCGACGGCGTCAATGGAGACGGCCTGGCCGTCCCAGGCCGACAGCCTGGAACCGTTGGTCATATTGCCGGTATACGTGATCACCCAGCCTCCGACGACGACGGGAATGTCCATGAAGGGATCGAGGCCTGCCTTGCTCAGCGTGATCGTCGCCGCCGGATCCGCATCGGGAACCAGAATGAGGTCCGCCAAGGAGAATCGTGGAGGGAGATTGTGGTTGACCCTGAGGATGAAGGTGGAGTGGCCGGCCGGCCCGGAGTAGCCGGGATCCCAGTCCTCGGGCGCATCCAGGGTCCACAGGCGGTGCCCGTCGGCCAGTGAGTAGGCTGAGGGGCCGATGAGGGCGGCCGAGTCGGTCATCTGGATCGTCAGTTCGTCGGGGGACAGGGACGTCTCGGTTGGGACCTGGGCGACGACCCGGCCGGTGAGGGCATCGAGAAGAACCACGATCATTCTCTGCGCATAATCGGAGAAGCGAGGGTCCCGGGTCTCGACGGTCACCGCCACGTGCTTGCCGTCGGGGCTGACGACCAGACGTGCGCGTCTGTCTCCATAGAGCGTGGGACCCCCGTAATCCACATCCGCGGCGCGGTAGGTCCACAGTGTGGTGCCGTTGTCGGGGTTGATGGCCTCGATGCCCTCGTGGGTCAGGATGAGGGGGCCGCGTGCACCGGCGGCGATGTCCAGGGCTTGTGCGCTGGTGGTGATGTCCTTGGTCCAGGCCACGGTGCTGGGGGCTGCTTGGGGGATGGCCGGTAGGGCGTCGTCGGGCACGGGGGCGGCGGTGGTGGCCTGCCCGGCCACAGTCCTGACAGGCCCCGTCAGGTGGCGGGTCGCCAGGCCGTGGACTCCAGCCAGGACCAGGCAGGGCAGCAGCCCGACCGCCGTGGCCATAACAAGCCGCAGGGCCGTGTCGCGCCTGCGGATCAGACCCGGGCCCGAGGCCTCCTCCTGCTCCTCGGCGTCAGGCGGGCGGAGTCGGCCCCACCGAGCCGGGTCATTGGCCGCGCCTGGATCAATGCCGCTCATCCTGCGGCGCATGCGCAGCAGCGCCCCGGCGCCCAGGGCCATACCCACCAGGACAAGGGCCGCGATGAGCAGGTTCAGCCTGTCCGGCCGCTGCCCGCGCTCCCAGTAGATCTGCCACCATCCCAGGACGATGAAGCAGGATGGAGCCAGGACCACCAGGCTGATGGTGGACAGCTCAAGAGCATCGGCGACGACGTCGCGCCCCCGCCATCTGGCCAGCGCCCAGCCCAGGCCGGCGATGACCGCCGCGACACCCAGGGTGACAACCGCAGGGCTGAGGCTCATCCGCGTGGCGTCCTTGGAGAGCGTCTCGTCGTTGACATAGAGGCCCAGGGCGACGGCGACCAGCATGGTCACCAGGCTGACCAGGCGCAGCCCCCGCAGCGCCGTCGTGCTCCAGGGCACCTGCGGATCGATGCGCGTCATGAGCTGCCCATCAGTTGGGGCTCGCGGTAGACGGCGCTGTAGGTGTAATTGCCGTCGACGGTGATGGCTTTGAAGGCGCTCTTGTGCTGGGTGCGGTCCCCACCGGGGATGGCCGATATCCAGGAGGAGGGCGTGAGGTTGAGATTCGGGCCGTCGCTGGTCTCCCACCATGAGGGGGTTTGCAGGAGCCAGACGAATCCGGTCATCGTGATCACCGGTTCCACGGCCAGGCCGGTGATATCGATTGGCGATCCGCTGGCAAGATCCACCAGCTCCCGACGCTCCTCAAACCACTCCTGGGAATCCGGAGCGATCCGACTGGAGCGGGCGGGATCGGGGAAGCGCTCCACCCAGCCGGAGGGGAACACGCGGTAGACCCCATCGATGCTGCGCTGCTGCTTACCGGAGACGGGATCGGCCAGGGAGACGGTCATGACGGGGCAGGCGTCCTCCCCGCACAGATCACCATTCCTCGTCATATCGGACCGGGGACTGAGCATCACCGTGCTGCCGGTCGAGCCCACGAGCCAACCTTTGGGGCTCCAGTGCGCCGGCTTGGCCTTGGGGGAGCTGAGGGAATAGGTAGAGATAGTCGAGCCCTCGGCTGCAAGGTTGGGCGAGGTCTGGACCGACAGCGCCTCATCGGTCAGCACCATGCTCAACACATGGTCGCGGCTCTCCACGGTGCGCACCACCTCTCCAGTCTTGGCGGACAGGACCACCACGGTGCGGGGGCCGGGGCGATCAGAGCCGCCGCCAGGAATGGGGGAGAGCAGGACGGCGATGTGCTCGCCATCCGGACTCGCGCGCAGGCCGTGTGCTTGGGGGAAACGGA
Organism: Actinomyces slackii; assembly: GCF_900637295.1. Taxonomy (NCBI): domain Bacteria; kingdom Bacillati; phylum Actinomycetota; class Actinomycetes; order Actinomycetales; family Actinomycetaceae; genus Actinomyces; species Actinomyces slackii. The sequence goes on from NZ_LR134363.1 coordinate 851,989, forward strand.
AATTATTACCGTAGCCGTCCTGGAGATCGATCGTGGGCATGAGGCTGCGGTACCAGCGCGCTTCGCCAGTCGAGGGCTCCACAGAGATGACAGCGGTACCGGCCGTCGAGGCCTGCTCCTCGCTCGTCTCCTCCAGGTCGGCATGCGAGAGGAGGACCGGCCCATACGCCGTGGGCTGGGACCACAGCTCCGGCAAGTTCCCTTTGTTCCCACTCGTATGGATCGTCCAGTCCCTATCCGATGACCCGGTCTTCGGCGAGGTGATGACCCCGGCGGCCTCGGCCTCTGCCGCCCCGCCCACAGAGCCCAGGTCCACTGTCACCGCAGGGCGGTCCTGCTCGGGATCGCGCCGCACCCACCACCAGATCGCGGTGGCGCTGACAACCAGGGCCACGACGAGCGCCGTCAGGCCGATGCGGGTCCGTAGGGAATCACGACGGATGCTGAGCATGTCACCTCACCCCGTGAATGCGGTAGAGGCGGGGGCCGTAAGGGTCGCTTTCACTGGTGGCGTCCAGGACGATGAGGTGGCTTCCGGGGCTCGCCACGCACCAGATCGTCGGGGGTTGGTCAGGGTCCTCCTGCCAGACCGGTGTGCCCCCTTCGGTGTCGCCCCGCTCAGTGGTGTCGGTTGTCAGAGTCCAGGGCACGGGGATCTCCAGCGGTGCCTGACCATTGGCGGGGGCGACGCGGATCACGAGGGACTCCTGGCCGGAGTCGTTGATCGTCCGGACTCGGCCGACCTTGGTCGCGCCGATCGAGGGGCTCTCCGCAGCGGCGGTGACACGACGGGTCGCTGGATCGAAAAGCGCCGCCGCCCACACGTTCGCTTCTGGTATCGGGTATCGATCGGCTATCCACGACCTGGGAGCAGCATCGTTGAGGGTGCTGAGATCCGGGTAGGTGACGAGTTGGCCGGAGGCCTGGGAGGCAACGGCATTGACCCCGGAGGTGATGCCCACGGGGATGGTCTCCACATCGGTGCTCCCGGCTGCAGCCACCTCGTCGATATTGATGACCATGCCCTGGGAGGGCGCGGCCCATGTCCCGTCCACCTGCGGCTCCTGGCTGATGAGAACCCAGCCGTCCACGACGACCACGGAGAGATTCTTCATGATGCCGATAGGATCGATGGCCGCGGAGGGGAGCGTTGTGGTGTCCTGCGGATCGGAGTCGGGGGCGAGGGTGAGGTTGACGGCTTTGTTCCGCCCTCGGTGATCCTGCTCCTCCGTGACGCCGAGGATGAAGGTGGAGTGACCGGCCGGACCGGAGTAGCCGGGTTCCCAGTCCTTGGGCTTGTCCAGGGTCCACAGGCGGTGTCCGTCGTCCAGTGAGTAGGTCGTGCGGTCGATCAGGGCGGCCGAGTCAGTCATCTGAATCGTCGGGTTCGTGAACTCCTGCTCTTCGATCGGGATCTGGGCCGTGACCCGGCCGGTCACGGCATCCAGGATGACGACGATGGCATGGGAGGCCTTGGGGAAGTCGGAGGTACTCGAATCGATGATGACGGCGACGTGCTTGCGGTCCGGGCTGGTGACCAGACGAATCGGATGGTCCAGGGTCCCGTCCTCAACCTCTACGTAGTCCGCCTTCGTGGGGCGGTAGGACCAGAGAGTGGTGCCGTCGTCTGAGCTGATGGCCTCGATGCCTTCGTGGGTCAGGATGATGGGGCCGCGGGCTCCGGCGGCGATGTCGATGGCGTCTGCTTCGGTGGTGATGTCCTTGGTCCAGGCCACGGTGCTGGGGGCGGCCGAGGAGATGGCCGGTAGGGCGTCGTCGGGCACGGGGGCGGTGGTGGCCGCCTGCGCGGCCACGGTGGTGGGAAGCCCGGGCAGGATCTGGAGGGCCAGGGCGTAGGCGCAGGCCAGGACCAGGCAGGGCATGAGTCCTGCAGTCACGGCCGTCAGGGTCCTGCCCCTCGTCACCGGTATGCGAGTCGCGCCGACACCGGGCTCATTCTTCTGGGCATCCGCATCGTCGGGAGCCTCGGCGCTCTCGGACGCGCTCCTCGCTGTCTCGTCGTGCTTCACGTCGTCGGCCTGTGTGGCCTCGTCCGGCTCCAGGCTCGCCAACCGCTCCCCAGCACTGTCCTGGTCCTTTTCCTCGGAGGCGACGCGGGAGCCAAGACGGGCCCACCGGGCCGGGTTGTCAGGATCCTCGATCTCCATGCCGCTGAGGTCCCGCCGGATGCGCAGAAGAAGGTCGGCCAGGACGGCCAGGCCCACGAGGATGAATCCGGCGGCTGCCAGCGCGAGTTTCGTCGAGTGCTGGCCGTAGTCCTGGTAGATCGCCCACCAGGAGCGCAGGCAGAGCCCGCTGCCGTACAGGGCGATCAGGCTCACGGTCGACAGGGGCAGGACGTCGCGGGCGATCCAGTGCTCCGGGCCGACGATGGGCAGGAGTCGCCAGACCCAGACCATGATGATGACGAGGGCACTGATCTGCGCCGCTTGGTGGGGGACGCCCGGCGCGTCCTTGACGGTTCCGGCTTCGTGGTAGAGCACGAACACCAGGAGGGATCCCACGATGCCGCCGATGCGCAGTCCCCGCAGCGCCGTCGTGCTCCAGGGCACGTGGGGCAGGGCCTGGGGGACTCCAGCCGTGCGAACCATGATGGGTATTGTGCCCACATCACAAAGAAAATGTCACGATTTGGTGACGGCGTCTCGGTGAACGGCTGTCATCGGCGGCGCCCGTCGTCGTCCAGTGGGCCCAGGCGCCTCCCGGCTCAGCGCGTCGCCACAGTCACCAGGAAGGCCACGCACATGACGATCTCCACGACCCCCATGGTCCCGGGGCGAAGCGGCCGGTGGCGGGTGCGCGCCAGATGCCACTGCCACAGGGGCATGATCAGGCTGCGCAGCGCCAGCACCACCCACAGTGCGGCGTGGGACCAGGGCAGGTAGCCGCCCGTCGCGGCCCACACCACCCCCGCGGCCACCGCGGAATGCGCCACCACGGTCCCGGTCAGGAGCGGATAGTTGAAGCGCTCGCGGATCATCGACTTGATGTAGGGCACCGTCCCGCCGAAGTACGCGGCCGTCAGCCCCGTGACCAGCCACATCCACTGCCATCCCGTCAGCGCCCCATTGGGGGAGGACCCCGGCAGGCTCGCGACATTGGCCGTTCCCAGGAAGCCCCCCGCCCCGCTCACGGCCAGACTGTAGGTGACCGCCGCCATGAGGGAGGCGGCGCTCGTCGTCGCCAGCCCTGAGATCAGCGAGCGCTCGTGCCCCCGCCACACCTGATGCGCGGCGACGGCGAACAGCGGGGCCAGGGGCACCACCCACTGGATGAGGTAGGGAGCGGCCAGGAGGACCAGAAGGCCCAGCAGCGCCGTCCAGCCCGTGTAGATGATGAGGGGGAGCAGCAGGAGGGCGCGCTTGCGCGGCGAGCGCGTGCGCAGCCACTGCGACCAGGCCCAGTAGGTCAGGTAGGCCCCCCACCAGGCGGGCAGGAAGATGAGGTTGACCCAGGAGAACCCGCCGACCACCCAGCCGACGACCGGGGGGAGGACCAGCATGGACCAGGCGCCGTGCTGATTGGGCACCCAGGCCTTGCGGCCGGGCTGCTGGCGAATCTGCTCCTGGGTGGGCTTGGGGGACGGCTGGGGCTTGCCGGTGGAGAGCATGATGTCGTCGGCAGGGCCCGGTCGGGACTGGTGGGAGGGCGCCGAGCGCGGCGCCGGGGGGTCCGACGGCGCAGCATCCTCCAGCGGGGCCGGCTCGGCGGCCTCGGGCTGCTGACTGATGCGCTCCACCCTGCGCTGGGAGGGTCCGGACGGGCGGGACTGGCTCACGCGGGTAAGCCTAGCCTCTCCATGGAACCCGCAGCGGCCCTGTGTACCCTGCGCCGAGGTAGACATTTTCCGCCGAGGTAGACACATTCACCGTCTACCTCGGCGGGAAATGTCTACCTCGACGCAAGAAGGGAGGCGCAACGGCGCAGGAGGGCGACGGCGAGGCCTCTACGCCGCCCTGCCCAGTCGCAGGCGCATCTGGTGCCAGGCGACCCCGCCGTGCTGGGAGCCGCTGATCCCCTCGTCAACGAATCCCAGGCGGGCGTAGAAGCCCACCAGCTCGGGCAGGCAGGTCAGGACCAGGCCCTGACGCCCCTGGTGCGCGCACTGCTCGACGACGTGGCGCAGCAGCGCAGTGGCCAGGCCGCGCCCCTGGGCGGCGGGGGCGGTGGCCACGCTGAAGATCATCTGCCAGGCCCCGGAGGGGCTGTGGTGGGAGGCGTCGGCGAACATGGCATCGGTCAGATCAGGGTCATCGGTGCACAGGCCGTTGACCATGGCCAGCAGCTCTCCGCCCTCCTCGAGCAGCCAGACATGATCGGGGAAGTGGGCGAGGCGCCCGGCGATGGCCTGGGCGCTCGCGGCCTGCTCGGGCGGGAAGCATGTGGCCTCCAGGGCGGTGATGGCGCCGGCGTCGCCCGCCGTGGCCGTGCGGATGCTCCAGGTGGGGCTCGTACTGCTCATGAGCCCACTATGCCCTCGCGGCGAGGGTGTTTCACAGACGGCGGGTCGCCGGGGCTCCGCCGTCGGGCTGGGAGTTCCCGGTGCGGAACGCAATGAGGTGGAGGCGGGCGCCTGGGCTCGCGTCGACGACGAGGGTCTGCGTATCGGACGAGGGTTCGCGTCATCCGACTGGGGTTAGCACAGGGGCGATTGACGCAAAGGCTCGTCGTCGACGCAAAGGCTCGTCCGCGCCGCGTGCCCGGGTGCCGCGAGGGACTGGATGTGCAGTAAAGTGGTTGTGATGGGAGGGGGCTAGAGTGTTGTGTGCTGCCGGATGGCGGAGGCGGCCGATGGTCTTTTTTGCGTTCTCCGCCATTGTTGTGGCTCTTGCAGTTTCAGTCGTCGCGCTACTCTACTTCAGACCAGTGACCCGCGAAGTCCCCTTGCCGGCGGGATCGAGTGGCGGCGAGGTCGTGCTGGTTGGAATGGGGAGGCCTCCGGAGGTGGCCGGAGGGACGGTTCTGCCGGGGCGGATGAGGGCTGATCGAGGCGAATGGGTCGGTGTCATTATATGGTCGGGAGGCGGGGATCGGCGTGAGATTGAATTGCGACTCGGGGAGAGTGAGAAAGTGAACGAGGCTGGTCGAATCACGCTTCTAGCAGTAAATCCTGCGCCGCTTATTTCGCTTCCCGGGCACGGAGAGGGTGGCGGTTGGAGGTATAAGCTCTACGTTGTCCAGGACGTCAGCTCTCGCTGATGCGAGTTAAAAACGTTGTTGATGAGGGGCTATGCCTTTGAAGGCTGCTGGGATCGGCACCCCGTGCCGAGGTAGACGTTTCCCGCCGAGATAGACGGTGAATGTGTCTACCTCGGCGGGAAATGTCTACCTCGGCGCAGAAGAGGGGAGGGAGCGCGGGCTCACACTCCCAGTGCGGCGGAGACCACCTGCTTGGCCTCCTCCTGGACCAGGGCCAGATGCTCCTCGCCCTTGAAGGACTCGGCGTAGATCTTGTAGACGTCCTCCGTGCCCGAGGGCCGGGCCGCGAACCAGGCGTTCTCGGTGGTCACCTTCAACCCGCCGATCGGCTCGCCATTGCCGGGGGCGTCCACCAGGCGCGCGGTGATCTCCTCACCCGCCAGCTCGGTGGCCGTGACATCCGAGGGGGACAGGGCCGCGAGCTTGGCCTTCTCCTCCTTGGTGGCGGCGGCGTCGATCCGGGCATAGGCGCTGGCGCCGAAGCGCTCGACCTGCTCCTCGTGCAGCTGAGAGGGGCTCTTGCCCGTCACGGCGATGATCTCGCTGGCCAGCAGGGCCAGGATGATGCCGTCCTTGTCCGTGGTCCACACGGTGCCGTCCTTGCGCAGGAAGGAGGCCCCCGCGCTCTCCTCACCGCCGAAGCCCACCGAGCCATCCAGCAGGCCGGGCACGAAGTGCTTGAAGCCCACCGGCACCTCCACCAGGCGGCGCCCGATGGACGCCACCACCCGGTCGATGAGCGAGGAGGACACCAGGGTCTTGCCCACGGCGCAGTCCTGCCCCCAGCCGGGGCGGTGGGTGAAGAGGTACTCGATGGCCACGGCCAGGTAGTGGTTGGGGTTCATCAGCCCGCCGTCGGGGGTGACGATGCCGTGGCGGTCGGAGTCGGCGTCGTTGCCGGTGGCGATGTCGTAGGGGGTCTTGCCCTCGGCGTCGGGCGTCATGGCGCCCCGCAGGGAGGCCATGGCATTGGGGGAGGAGCAGTCCATGCGGATCTTGCCGTCCCAGTCCAGGGTCATGAAGGACCAGGCCGGGTCCACGCTCGGGTTGACCACCGTCAGGTCCAGGCCGTAGCGCTCGCCGATGGCGCCCCAGTAGTCCACGGCCGCCCCGCCCAGGGGGTCGGCGCCGATGCGCACCCCGGCTGAGCGGATCGCCTCGATGTCGACGACGCTCTCCAGGTCGGCGACATAGGTCTCCAGGTAGTCGTGCTGGATGACAAGGGGGCCTTCGACGGCCTCGGCCAGGGGGACGCGCGGAACATTGCGCCAACCGCCCTCCAGGAGCTCATTGGCGCGAGAGGCGATCCAGCCGGTGGCATCCGATCCGGCGGGGCCCCCTGTGGGCGGGTTGTACTTGAATCCGCCGTCGCGCGGCGGGTTGTGGGAGGGGGTCACGACGATTCCGTCGGCCAGTCCCGGCCCCGAGGTGCGCACGCCCGACGACGTCCCCGCACCGTTGGCCAGCAGGATGGAGTGGGAGACCGCGGGGGTGGGCGTGTAGGAGCCGCGGGCGTCGATGGCGGTGGGCACCCCGGCCCCCACGAGCACCTCGACGGCGGTGCGCCAGGCCGGCTCGGACAGGGCGTGGGTGTCGCGCCCGATGTACAGGACGCCGTCGGTCCCCTGGGAGCGGCGGTACTCCACGATGGCCGCGGTGGTGGCCACGATATGGGCTTCGTTGAAGGCGGTGTCCAGGGAGGAGCCGCGGTGGCCGGAGGTTCCGAAGACCACTCTCTGTGCGACGATGGAGGGGTCGGGGATGAGCTCGTAGTAGGCGGAGGTGACCGCATCGACGTCGATGAGGTCTTCGGGCTGGGCGGGCTGTCCTGCGCGTGCGTGCATGGTGGCAGTGTGTCATGGGACACCGTCAGAGCCGAGCATGTCCACTGACCGGACGGAATTCATGTGACCAGTAGGACGGCATGGAAACGATCCCACTCAGGGGTCGACGACGTCGAGGATGTTGGCCATCACATTGGGGTGCCGGTGGATCTCGATCTCCGCGCGGGTCACCCGGCCGCCCTCCACGAGCAGTGAGCCCGGCCATGGGTGCGGGCAGTCGGGGAAGGTCCGCACCAGCAGGCTGCCGTCGTCGACGGCAATACGCCCCTCGCCCAGCAGGTGCAGCCGCAGCGTCGGCCGGCTCGACTGATGGAGAGCCTCCTGGATCTGCGGACTCAGCCCCCGGGGCAGAAGGAGCCGCATATCCGCCGCGTACTCGCTGGGGCTGGGGCCCAGCGGGCTGATGAGAACATCCAGGTGGTAGGAGTGGATGATCGACAGCACGCGCCGGGCGCGGATCTCATCGGTGTCCACGCACAGGCGCGTCCATCCCAGCGCGCCGAGCGCTGCCTGCTCCTGGGGCACGTCGATCTCGTGGAGCTCGCCCGTGGTGCGGCCGTGGCTCGAGGTCATCGCCTTGTCGGGGCGCGAGCGCGAGGGCCGGCGGAAGGTGCCGTCGGCGATCGTGGGGATGATCGCCCCGTGGATGCGGACGAGCTCCTCGCGCTCCAGGCCCGCCGACGCCGGCAGGTAGCCCTCGCGGCGCAGGCGAGCGGCCTGTTTGAGCCCCACGTTGAACAGGCCCCTGCGCAGCGGCGAGGCGCTCATCACCTGGGAGGCGGTGCTGCGGGCATGCGGCGCGGTGCTCAGCGCCGTGCGCAGGCGCCGCTCCAGGGCCGTGCCCCGCAGTGGCTCGGTGGGAGTCGGGCCTGTGGGCACGGCCTTGCGGGCCGGGGCGCGGGCGGCGCCGGCGACGGTTGAGGCGGCGCTCGCCAGCCCCGATCGGGTGCGCTTGACCAGGCCCATGGGGGTGCCCATGGGTGTGCGGATAGGGGGTTCGTCCATCGCCTGTCCCTCGTGCTGTGCTCCTGGGGCACTGGAGGGGCCTCGATGAGGCCTCTACAGTGGTGCCCGCCACGTTACGGCAGGCCCGCGCGCCCCGCCTCGGAAAGGACTTCCCATGCCCGCCCGCATCGCCACCACCCAGGCCCCCACCGCCGTCGGCCCCTACTCCCAGGGCGTGAGCACGGGGGAGGGCCCGGGCTCCCTGGTCTTCATCTCCGGGCAAGTGCCCCTCGACCCGGCCACCGGCACCCTGGTCGACGGCGATGTCCAGGTCCAGGCCCAGCGGGTCCTGGAGAATGTGGGCGCCATCCTGGCCGAGGCCGGCCTGGGCTACGGCGACGTCGTCAAGACCACCGTCCTGCTGGCCGACATCGCCGACTTCGCCGCCGTCAACGAGGTCTACGCCCGCTACTTCACCGGCGAGATCCTGCCGGCCCGCGCCGCATTCGGCGTGGCCGCCCTGCCCCTGGGGGCGCGGGTGGAGATCGAGGCCATCGCCGCCCGGCCCTGACCCTCCGGCTCGACGCCCAGCCTCCGGGCAGGGCTGGTCGGGGGCGGTCAGGGCCCGCCCTGGCCCCCCGCGGGCCAGCAGTCCGACTGCCCCGCCGGAGCGCGCCCCTGCCCCGCCGGAGCGCGCCGATCCGACCACCGCCTGCCACCGCCCGCCATCACCGAACCCAAGGGGACTGAACCCGTGAAACGACCGCTCATCATCCGCATGGGAGGCCTGCGCGCCGTCGCTCGCCTGGGGGCGCTGCTCCTTCTCAGCGTCGTCCTCATCGCCTCCTTGCCGATCATGGCCCTGTGGCCCTTCGGGCGCAGCCACCAGCCCGCCGTGGAGATCCACGACGAGGCGGGCATCTTCTACGCCGAGACCCTGACCCGGGACCTGGAGGCGCTGAGATTCCGCGAGGACGTGCGCGTCGCCGTCGTCTCCCTGCCCGGCGATGACATCGAGAACCTCAACGACGCCGTGCTGGAGTACGCCCGCAGCCAGCCGGGACAGCCCTGGATCTCCGCGGAGCGCCCCGACAAGTGGGCCGACGGCCTCATCATCCTGGCCGTCGCTCCCGACTCTCGGTGGATCGGCTGCTACTTCGGCGAGGACATCGACCCGCCCCTGGGCAGGCAGCAGGACATCCAGAATGCGGCCAAGCCCCAGCTCCAGCGCGCCGACTGGTCGGGGGCGATGGTGACCATGGGTGAGGACCTGGCCGATCTCATCGGCCGCCCCGGAGACGGGGACCCGGGTCTGTCCCACGTCCTGCCCGGCATCGCCGCCATCGCCGGCATCGTCCTCCTGATCGGCACCCTGTGGGTCGGCCTGTCCGCCAGGCGCCTGGCCACTGCCGCCCGGCGCTCCTACGCCCAGGTTACTCACGACTACGAGACCACCGAGCTGCTGGCCGGGACCATCCCCTCCGATGAGTCCCACGGCGCCCAGGTCCTGGAACGCTACCGGTGGTTCCAGCAGGAGTACGCGCATGTCACGCGGGGCTTCCTGGAGCTGGGCTCGCCGGTGGGCGCCCAGTGGTTCTCCCATGCGCTGCGCCGCCGGGCCAAGGACCTGTCCAAGCGCGCCGCCTATCTCGACACCCTCGACGACGTCATCGTCAATGCCTCCGCCCTGCTGACCCTGTCCTCGACCTGGCAGTCCGCCTGGGCCAATGAGCAGGGGCCGGTCCTGGAGGACCTGCAGTCCCTGGAGCGCCTGTGCAATCAGGTCGATAACCGGGCCACGGGGGTGGATACGAGCAAGGACCGGGAGTGGGTGCGCGGCCAGAAGCGCCAGCTCGACACCATGACCACCCGGCTCGGCGCTCACCAGATCAGCCCCTCCCACGCCCTGGACGAGCTCGACCGCATCGCCGACGAGACCCGCTCGCGGGCCGGGCAGCTCACCCGCGCGGCCCTGGACGCCGACACCTCCCCGCACGCCGAGGAGCGCCGCCGCCGCTACGAGAACTCCCAGAACTTCGGCCGTGTCGCGGTGTACACCGGCAACTGGAGCCTGGGCGGTGGCCACGGCGGATACAACCCGCACTCCACCATCCGGCTCAACCCGAGCTCGCCTGCCTCCGGGGCGGTGACCTCGGGCGGGGGCGGCTTCTCCGGAGCCGGCTCGGCCTCCTCCTTCGCACCGATCTCGGATCTGGTGGTCGGCTACTCCTCGGCATCCTCATACACGCCCGCCAGCTCCAGTGGCTCGAGCTCCTTCTCGGGCTCGAGCTTCTCCGGTGGGGGCGGGTTCTCGGGCGGCGGCTTCTCCGGGGCCGGCTCCTCCTCGCGGTTCTAGGCATGGGCGCCCGGTAGGCTGAGCGGCATGTCGAAGAAGAAGCGCCAGGGGCGCCGTCGGGCCGAGCCCAAGGCCGCCAAGCCCGCCAAGATCGAGTTCGTCGCCCGCCCCTTCGCCGGCCTGCCCGGTGAGGAGGACTTGGTGGCGATGACGCAGATCCTGCCCGCCGCCACGGCCACCGTGCGCCTGCGCGAGGAGCACGGCGGAGGCCGGGTCCATCTCGTCACCCTCCTGCCTGAGCTCGTCCAGGGCATGCGGCGGGCCGACGGCGAGGTGCTGGTCGCCCTGCAGACCACCATGCACTCAGGGGACGCCTCCCGGGATGCGGCCGCTGCGCTGCTGGAGACCCTGGCCCTCCAGGAGACCGGCGTGGTGCGTCAGGTCCGTCCTGAGCCCGGGCCGCGGCTCCAGGACATCCTCGACCTGGAGGCGCAGCCCGAGGTCAGCGTGCGAGAGGCCCTCGACTACTGGGTGGATGACGCGGCTGCGGCCGATGAGGCCACGGCCAGTGCCATCGAGCGCTCCAAGGAGGAGTTGCCGCCCACGCGCCCCGTGCCGGGGGTTGAGCACGCCTACTGGTGCCGCCTCAACGGCAAGGAGTTCGTGCGCTGGGTGCGCGGTGAGGATGAGGACGAGTTCTTCAACGCCTTCGCCCGGGTGCATGCCGCGCGCGAGTCCGATCTGGAGGAGGGCGCCCGCTTCATTGGGGCCTTCCGGGCCTGCGGCCTGGCCATCCCGGTATGGGAGCTGGTTCCCGGCACCGAGGCCGAGGAGCTGACCCGGCCCCTGCAGGCCATGGGGCAGCGCCTGGAGGCCGCTCTGGCCCAGGACGGGCCGCTGGACGCCGCGGCCCGCCGCGCCAAGGCCGGCATCATCTCCCGTCAGGTCAACCTCTAAGACGCCGCGCCGGTGGCGGGGCTCGGGGTCCCGCGCCCAAGCCCCGGGAGCCGCGGCCCCGGGCCCGCGACCGGGGTGGGGACCTCGCCGCCGGGAGGTGGCCGGCGTCGTCGGGCCCTGTGCCCAGGGAGGCAGGCGAGGCGGCGGTGGCCTCAGCCCCGGGCGAGGCGGGCCACCCTCCTCAGGTGCTTCTTGCGGCGGGAGACCCCGCCCTTGGCGACCCGGCCGTAGTTGACCCAGCGCCGTCCGCTCATGCCCAGCTGGCGCGCGATCGTGCCCAGGAACACCGACCCCACTGAGTTTCCGGCCATGCGCTTGAGGAACCAGGTGGGGGCCGTGGACGTGGTCAGGACCAGGACCTCCTCGATATGGGTGAGGCGGCCCTTGACGCCGGTGGCCGTGGCTCGGTACGCCCAGTTCTGCTTCATGACCTTGTCCACGAAGCCCTTGACGATGCCGGGCAGCTCGCTCCACCAGATGGGGGCGATGACGATGAGCCGGGTGGCGCTGTCGATGAGGTCCTGGTACTTGCTGACCAGAGGGTCGAGCGTGCCGCCCTCGGAGAAGAGGGCCAGCTCCTCGTCGGTGTAGCGGGGGTCGAAGCCGTCGGCGTGGAGGTCGATGACGTCGTAGGGCTGCCGCGCCTTGTCCAGCGAGGCGGTGGCCGCCTCCAGGACGGCGTGGTTGAAGGAGCCCTCGTAGGGGTGGGCGTAGATGATGAGTGTGCGCCTGCTCTTGCGGGACATGCGTGGTCTCCTGCCGTGAAGGGGCTGTCGTGCGGCCCGCGGCCGACGGCGAGGGCCTGCAGTGAGGCTAGCGGCTGACCCGAGGGGGTCAAGGGGGAGTGGTGGAACGCTCGGAGCGGCAGGCGCGTGACAGAGGGGGCGCGCGGCGGAGGCCGCTCTGGGAGGGAAGGTGAGCCCATCCTGAGAATTATAGGTAACACTCGCGCTGTGGTGACCTTCTGCTAGGGTTGTCCCATGAGTACTGAGACTGTTTCCGCTCCCTCCATCCGCCCCGCCTTCATCGCCTCGACCGCTCTGAGCGCCAGCCTCCAGCGGGTCCTCGTCGACCTCATCGCCCTGGAGCTCGTGGCCAAGCAGGCCCACTGGAACATCGTCGGCCCCAACTTCCGCGACCTGCACCTGGGTCTGGATGAGGTTGTGTCCATCGCCCGTGAGGGCGCCGACGAGGTCGCCGAGCGCATGCGCGCCATCAACGCGACCCCCGACGGCCGCCCGGCCACGGTGTCGGCCTCCGCCTCCCTCCCGGCCGCCCCGGAGGGTGAGATCCTCACCTCCGAGGGCGTGGCCTACATCGTCTCGGTCATCGACGCGGTGGTCGCCACCCTGCGCGGCGTGGATGAGGACGTGGACGCCGAGGACCCCACCTCCTCCGGCATCGTTGAGGACCTCATCGGCAAGCTGGAGCAGCAGGCCTGGTTCCTCTCCGCCGAGGTGCGCACCCCCGCGCGCTGATCGCCGACCGTCGCTCACTGATCGCCCGCCGGCGCTCCGGACGGGCTCCATGCTCAGGGCCGCCCCACCACCGGGGCGGCCCTGAGCGTGTAGGCCCTGCCGCTCGCCGTCTGGCCCGCCGAGTGGAGGGCTGGGGGCGGCCCTGCGCGTGTGGGTCCTGGTGGTGCGATGGCGCATCACTGCCGCAGGTCCCCAGCTCTGGTCCTTGCATGACGGCGTTGCGCTGTCAGCCCCGCCAGTCGCCCAGGGCTCCCTCGAGGCACCCCAGGGCTGCATCAATGAGGCTGTGGCGCTGGTCCTCCGGACAGCCGTCCTCGACCCAGCGCAGGCAGACTGTGTCGACGAATCCTGTGTAGCCCCAGAACGCGGCCTGCTCCCGAGCGCCCTGCTGGCCTCCGATCACGTTGGCCAGCGCGGCGACAGTCTCCTGGCGCATGTGATGGCGCACTGCGCTCGCCTCGGAGGGGCCGTGGCCAGCCAGGAGCTGATAGGCCTCCCACCCCGCAGAGCGCTCGGCCACGAAGTCCAGGTAGGTCATCAGCCAGATGCGCACGCGGTCGCGGTTGGAGGACCCGGCGGGCAGGGCGGCATCTGCGGCCTGGGTGCGCTGGGAGAGCTCGGTGGCGGCAGCAGCGAGGACCTCGGCGTACAGGCTCGCCTTGGAGGCGTAGTACTTGTGGACCAGCGCCTCGGAGGCCTGGGCCTGGGCGGCGATCGCAGTCATGGAGACTTTGTCGTAGGGCTGGGATGCGAAGGCCTGACGGGCTGCAGTCAGGATAAGGCTGCGGCGCTCCTCGGGGTCCATGCGCAGGCGCTGCCGACGATCTGTGCGAGGCATATTGACAGCATACCGCCCTTAGTGTGTACCCTCACTAGCATGTTCAGTGAGTCATCTGGAATAAGCACTCCCGCCTGGGTCGATCATGCGATCTGGTGGCAGGTCTACCCTCTGGGCGCCACGGGTGCGCCCATTCGTCCCGAGCCGGGTCAGTCGCTCGCCGGCCCGGGCGCCCCGCGGCTCGATCGCCTGGAGCCGTGGCTCGACTACGCCGTCGAGCTGGGCGCCAACGGCCTGGCCCTGGGGCCGATATTCGCCTCATCCACTCACGGATACGACACCACCGACCACACCGCCATCGACCCCCGCCTCGGCGATGACGCCGCCTTCGACCGCCTGGCCCAGGCCTGCCGCGACCGCGGACTGGCCCTCATGCTCGACGGCGTCCTCAACCATGTGGGCACCGACCACCCCCTCTTCCGGGCCGCGCAGGCCGGGGGCGTCGAGCGCGGGATGTTCCGCTTCGACGAGGGAGGCGGCTACGCCTCCTTCGAGGGGCACGACTCCCTCGCGGCGCTCAACCATGACAGCGATGAGGTCGTGGATCTGGCCGTGCGGGTCCTCACGCACTGGCTGGACAGGGGCGCCACCGCCTGGCGACTGGACGCCGCCTACGCCGTCCCGCCCGCCTTCTGGGCCCGGGTCCTGCCGGCGGTGCGCCGGCGTCATCCCGACGCCTGGTTCCTCGGCGAGGTCATCCACGGCGATTACCCCGGCTTCGTCGCCGACTCCACGGTGGACACCGTCACCCAGTACGAGCTGTGGAAGGCGATCTGGAGCTCGCTCAACGACGCGAACTTCTTCGAGCTGGACTGGTGTCTCAGGCGCCACAACGAGTTCCTCGAGTCCTTCATCCCGGCCACCTTCATCGGCAACCATGACGTCACCCGCATCGCCAGCCGTGTGGGGCCGGCCAAGGCGGCCCTGGCCCTGGTGGTCCTCATGACCGTGGGCGGGGTCCCCACCATCTACTACGGCGACGAGCAGGCCTTCACCGGCCTCAAGCGCGAGGAGCTTGGCGGTGACGATGAGGTGCGCCCCGCGCTGCCGGCCGGGCCGGGGGGTCTGTCCGCCCTGGGGGAGTGGACCTACCGGCTCCACCAGGACCTCATCGGGCTGCGCCGCCGCCACCCCTGGCTGGTGCGCGCCCGCACTGAGGTCAGCGAGCTGACCAATGAGCACCTGCGGTACGACGCCGTCGGGCCCCAGGGCGCCGACCAGCGCATCGGTGTAGACATGAGCCTCGATCCCTCCCCGCGCGCCGTGGTGAGCGCCCCCGGCGAGGAGCCCCTCGTCGTCGAGCCGGCGTAGACGGAGCCGCGCGGACCTCGCGTCGCAGCGAGTCTCAGCCAGGCGCCCGGCCCCGGTGCCACCGCGACCAGGGGCCGGGCGCCTCGCTGCCGCACTGCGGCCGGTACGCACCTGCCATGCTCGTGGGCCCCGCAGGTCCCTTCCCCTGACGGCCCCGATCGTCTACTATCTAGCAATCACTAGATAGACGGCGATGGCGCCGCCACAGGAGGTACCCATGACCGAGCAGACCACCGACAACCGCCTCATCTTCGGCGCCGCCTACTACGACGAGTACACCCCGGCCTCCGCGGGCCCCGACCGCCTGGAGCGGGACATGGCCATGATGGTGGAGGCCGGTTTCACCACCATCCGCATCGCCGAGTTCACCTGGGGCACGTGGAACCCGGCCCCGGGCGTCTTCGACTTCACCCACATCGACCGCGCCATCGACGCCGCGGCCGACCACGGCCTCGACGTCATCGTCGGCACCCCCACCGCCGCCGTCCCCACCTGGCTGGCCGCGCGCCACCCCGAGGTCATGGCAGTCACCGCCTCCGGCCCCAGCTCCTATGGGCCCCGTCAGAACATGAGCATCGCGGCCCCCGCCTACCGCCGCTACGCCGAGGAGGCCATCCGCGCCCTGGCCGAGCGCACGGCCGGGCGCAGCAATGTCATCGGCTTCCAGCTCGACAACGAGACCAAGTACTACGACGCCGCCAACCCCGACATCCAGCGCGCCTTCGTCGACTCCCTCAAGGAGCGCTTCGCCGGCGACCTGGACGCCCTCAACGCCGCCTACGGGCTGAACTACTGGTCCAACCGCATCAACGCCTGGGAGGAGTTCCCCGACGTCACCGGCACGATCAACGCCTCCTTGGCCGCGGCCTTCGACTCCTTCCGCCGCGGGCTGGTCACCGAGTTCCTGACCTGGCAGCGCGCCATCATCGATGACTACCGGCGAGAGGATCAGTTCGTCACCCAGAACTTCGACTACGAGTGGCGCGGGTACTCCTACGGCGTCCAGCCCGCCGTCGACCACTTCACGGCCGCCGACGCCGTCACCCTGGCCGGGGTGGATATCTACCACCCCAGCCAGGACCACCTGAGCGGCAAGGAGATCGGCTTCGGCGGGGACATCTCCCGCAGCCTCAAGGGCGCCCCCTACCTGGTGCTCGAGGCCCAGGCCCAGGGGCAGGTGGGCTGGCTTCCCTACCCGGGCCAGTTGCGCCTCCAGGGCTACTCCCACCTGGCCAGCGGCGCCTGCGGGCTCATGTACTGGCACTGGGGCTCCCTCCACAACTCCTTCGAGACCTACTGGAAGGGCCTGGTCTCCCAGGACTACAGCCCCAACCCCACCTACCGCGAGGCCTGCGCCCTGGGCGCGGAGATGGCCGAGCATGCCGCATCCCTGACCGGCCTGACCAAGGAGAACCGGGCGGCCATCATGATCTCCAACGAGGCTCTGACCGCCCTGGAGTGGTTCAGCCTTGACACCGGCTTCCCCCGGGCGCTGAGCGGCGGCGGGACCAACTACAACGACGTCTTCCGCTGGGTCTACGACGCGCTGTTCGACCTCAACATCGAGGTCGACATCGTCCCCGCCGACGCCCCCGTGGAGCGGCTCGCCCGCTACGACCTGCTCGTGGTTCCGGCGCTCTACAGCGCGCCTCGCTCCACCTTCGAGACCCTGCGCGCCTACGCCACCGGCGGCGGGAACCTGGTGACGACCTTCCGCACCGGCGTCGCCGACGACAATCTCCAGGTCTTCACCGATCGCCAGCCCCACCGCCTGTCCGCGCTGCTGGGCCTGGGAACCGACCAGTTCACCATCCCCGAGGGCGTGCGCCTGGCCCCCACCGGAGCGCTGGCCCGGATGCTCGGCACTGAGGAGCTCATGGGCACGGCCCAGGTGGATCTGGACGCCCGCACCGTCATGGAGCTGCTCACCCCGGTGGAGGATCTCGAGGGGCAGGGCGACGTCCAGGTCCTTGCCACCTACGAGCACCACGCATGGTCCGGACCCGCGATCGCCCGTCGCCTCCTTGGTGAGTCCGGCTCCATCACCCACCTGGCCACCTGGACGAGCCCCGAGCTGCTTCGGGCGGTGCTGCTCACGGTCCTCGACGAGCGCCAGCTGCTCGACTGGCCCCAGTACCTGTCCGGCACGGTCACCGTGCGGCGCGGCACCAACGGCCGCGGTCGGGCGCTGACCTATGTCCTCAACTACTCGCGCGAAGCCGCTGAGATCGTCCTGCCCCTTCGCGGCCACGACGTCCTGGGCACCCTGGGCGAGGCGGGCGCCGTCGTCGACTCGGCGACCACCGTCACCATCCCCGCCTGGGGCGTGCTCGTCCTGGAGTCCTGACGCGCAAGCGGCTGGACCGGGATCCGGGCCAGTCGGTGAGCTTTAGCGGTAGCCGTCCCATGCCGGTGAGGGGAAGAGGATGGGCTCCCAGCGGGCCCACTCCGCGCTCAGGCTGACCGGGGGCTCGCGCAGGAAGCGGATCTGCGCGCCGTCCATCGCCTCGATGGCCATCTCGACCAGGGGGCGCATGGAGGCCCAGCCGCCGGCCTCGATGACCTCGGGCGGAAGGCGCCAGGTGTAGCGCGAGTAGTGCTCCCAGACCTTGTCGGGCCGATCGATGAAGTAGTCATAGGCGGGGTGGTCGGGATCGGTGGCCTCGACGCCGAGCGCCAGGTAGAGCTGCATGAGGGCGGGGCGGGCCTCATTGAAGGCCACGAGGTAGCGGAAGTAGGCGGGCAGGCTCATGCCCTCGGGGTTGGTGGCGGCCGGGTCTCCGGAGTCGAGGAAGTCCTGCGGTGTGCCCTGGCGGTCGTAGCGCTCGGACAGGAGCAGGGTGACCAGTCCGTCCTTGTTGCCGATGTAGTGCAGCAGTCCTGCCTGGGTGATGCCGACGGCGTCGGCCACTGCCTGCAGCGACAGCCCGTTGAAGCCGTAGCGGCCAACGAGCTCGGTGGCGGTCTCGACGATCTGCTCGCGCCGCTCATCGGCCGACAGCCTCACGCGCTTTCCTCGGGGAGTGGACATGCCCAGCATCCTATGCCCTGCTTGTCAGATCTCCGATGCGCGTGTTCGCCTCGACGACCTGGGGCCGGGGCCGCTGTGTCGGCGATGTGGGGCCGGTCGCTGTCTCGACGACGAGGGTTTGCGTAGACGACGTGCCCTTGCGTCAATCGTCCCTGTGCTAACCCCAGTGCGATGACGCGAACCCTCGTCCGTTACGCAGAGTCACGTCGTCGGCGCAGGCGGGCGGGCCCGGATACTGGGTCCGCCCGCCTGTGATGCGCGCTCTCAGCGCACCCGCTTGATCGCCAAGATCGAGAAGCAGCCGACGACGGCGCAGGTGATGGAGATGGGGAAGACCAGCGCGTAGCTCCCGGTCAGGGTGACCACATTGGCGGTGATGAGCGGACCGGACATCTGCCCCAGCGTGGTGGACATGTTGAGGATCCCCAGGTCCTTGCCCGCCTTGTCCGGGTCGGGCAGAACATCGACGTTGAGAGCCTGGTCCACGGAGTTGTAGACGGCGTAGCCGAAGCCTGCGATCGCGGCGAAGAGGTACATGCCCACCTGCGAGGGGATGAGCCAGGGCATCGCCACACCCAGGGCGAAGCACAGGGAGGACAGGACAACCGGCACCTTCCGGCGGCGAAGGAGGTCGGAGATGGGCCCGCCGAGGAAGCCGCCGGTGACGCTGGTGATGAGAATGATGAGGTTGGTGGTGGCCAGGGTTCCCGCCACTTGGGCCGTGGACAGGCTGAGGTAGTCCTGGATGATGTAGAGCTGGTAGGCGTTGATCATCTGGTAGGACACGAGCATGGTGAAGCGGCCGATGAAGGCCTTGTAGAAGTCGCCGGCGCCCTTGGTCGGCGGGATGAAGGAGCGCAGGAGATCATCCACGGACTGTGCCTGGGCGTCGGCTTGAGTCGAGGGGGCCTCGCGCGGCCACAGCGCCACGGCGACGATGCCCGAGACCCCCATGAGGATGCCCCCGATGGCGAAGCCCGACAGCGAGGCCTGCCCGGTGGCGATGAACTGGGCGCCGATGATCCCTCCCAGCGGGAAGCCGATCGAGACGCCGACTCCCCAGAAGGTCGACATCGTGCCGCGGATCTTCTCGGGCACGCGGTCCGAGAGCACGGCGATGGCCGGGGCCAGCATCATGTTGAGGCCGACCATGCACAGGCAGTAGTCGATGACCAGCAGGGTGGTGTTGGACAGGACGCCCACGCCGAAGAGCGTGATCCCGCCCAGAACGCCTCCGCACGCCACCCAGGGCGTGCGGCGCCCGAAGCGCGAGCGGGTCCGGTCGGAGAAGGCGCCGAAGATGAGGTTGGAGACCAGGGAGACGACGGCGGTGATGGCGCTGATCGTTCCCAGCAGGGAGTCGGGGTTGTCGACGCCGAGGTCCTTGAGCCGCTGGGGCAGGAGCACGGAGGCGATGATGTTCAGCCCGATGGCCCACAGCAGCGAGATGAGGAAGAAGCCGATGCCGAAGCGGACCATGACTAGGCGGCTCAGGGGCTTGCCGGTCTCGGGGGAGAGGGGGGAGGGCTCGGAGGTGGCGGGGTCGGGTTCGGTGGGAGTGGTCTCAGCCGGCGTCTGTGCCATGCGCGTGCATCCTTTCCGCGGCGGTGCGGATCTGACGATTCACTATCTATTGGTTAATAGGTAGTGAGTAGATGGTATCGGCCCGCATGTGGAGCGTCAATGCGACTGGTGACACAGGCAGGAGGCGCCGTGCGCCAGGAGGGCCGGTCCGCTACCGATGCTCTTCGCGCAGGCCCGCCCAGCCCGAGACCTCGACCTGGCCATCGCGATTGCTTCCCGTGGCCAGGACGGTGCCGTCGGCCCGCAGGCCCAACGTGTGGGCCGCTCCCGCCGCGACGGCGACGACGTCGCGCCACGCCCCGGTCTCGCACTGGCCGTGGGCGTTCCACCCCGTGGCCAGGACGGTCCCGTCGGCCTGCAGGCCCACGGTGTGCGACCGGCCCGTGTTGCTGAAGGCGTGGACATTGCCGGCGGCGACGGCGATCACCTCGCGCCATGGGGCGACCCGGCACTCGCCGGCACCGTCGTGACCCGCTGCCACCACCGTGCCGTCACTGCGCCGTCCCACGCAATGGCGGCGGCCGGCGGCGATGGCGTGAAGCAGAGCCCGCGGAGGCATGCGGCGAGTGCAGGGGAGGCCTCGCGCGGCGGTGAGTGACCCGCCACAGGTTAGAAGGGCGCGGCCGCCAGGGTCGAAGGCCTCGCGCGCCGCGGTGAGTGCACCAGGTGAGGGGCCCTCGTCGTCGAGCCGGCGTGGGGCCGGCCGCTGCGGCAATGATGTGGGGCCGGGGCTGCTGTGTCGGCGATGTGGGGCCGGTCGCTGTCTCGACGACGAGGGTTTGCGTAGACGACGAGGGAATGCGTCAATGACCCCTGTGCTAACCCCAGTCGGATGACGCGAACCCTCGTCCGGTACGCAAAGGCACGTCGTCGGCTCAGGCGGGCGGGCGCTGAAGCCCCCGGAAGCGCCCCGGAAGCCCCCGGAAGCGCCCGACCTCCGGGCTCGCGCGGCCAGCGGTCAAGCGCACCGCCGCGGGCCCGGGCCCGTTGTCAGGCGAAGTGGGCGGGGACGCGGGGGAAGGCGGGGTCGTCCAGGAGGACGAGGGCCGAGGCGATCCTCTGGCGCGAGGAGGCCAGCAGCGGCTCGGGCAGGTCCTCGGGGGAGAACCAGCCGACCTCCGTCGACTCGTCATCGGACACCCGCGCCGGCTCGGAGTCGGCCACGGGGCGCCCCACGAAGTTGATGTCCATGAAGACGCAGCGGTCCCCGTTGGGGAAGGCCTTGGGCTCTCCGGCGACCACGCCCACCAGGGCCAGCAGCTCGATCGCCACCCCGGTCTCCTCCAGGCACTCGCGCACGGCCGCCGCCCCCGGTTGCTCGCCCGGGTCGGGGATCCCGGAGACCACCGCCCACTGGCCGTTATCCGCCCGCCGCCCCAGGAGGAGCCGGCCCTGGTCATCCACGACGACGACACTGACCCCCGGCATCCACAGCAGGTCGTGACCGATCTTCTCGCGCAGGGACAGGATGAACTCGGGAGTCGGCATGTCCCGAGCATACGGTCTGCCGATCTCAGCGGCCCACCCGGCAGGCCCCGCATCCCGACGGCGCCGCCCCGGCCCCGCCTACCGGCCCCGCCCACCGGCAAGGCACCCGCCTACTGGCTCGGCGCGCCCGCCTCCCGGACCTCGACCAGCCAGGGGCAGCGCCGTCGCAGCAGGTGCTCGAAGCGGGCGTGCATGGTGATGAGGGACGCCGGGCAGTCGTGGCAGGCGCCCTCCATGGCGACCTCAACGACCCCGTTGGAGACCGACCGCACCACGAAGGCCCCGCCGTGGCTGTGGGCCAGCTCGCCCACGCGCCCCTCGGCGATCTCCTCGGCGGCCGCCCGCAGCGCCTCATCGGGGCCCAGGGACCGCGCCTGCTCGGTCGCCCGCCACTGCTCGGGAGCGGCCAGCGCCGCGACCAGGGCCGCGCGCACCCGGCCTCCCTCAGCCTCCCAGGAGCGCCCGTCCCCCAGCAGGGTCAGCACGGCGCCGGGAGCCGCGTGAAGGGCCTCCAGGGTGCCGTCCTCCACGAGCTCCATGAGGTCCGACGGCGCAGCGGCCACCTGCCCGGCGAAGGGCAGCAGGCCGTCGGGCACCACCCAGCGCATGACCGATGGATCCGGCGTGGTCTGGGGGTGGGTGGGCACGGGCCGGCCGGCCCGCGCGTCGAGCCCGGAGCCCGGCCCAGGGCCCAGGCCGGAGCGCGACTCCGACTGGGCTCGGGCTCTCGCGCCCGCCCGCGAGCTCCACAGCCTCACAGCAGGGCCGCGACGATCGCGCGGGCCAGGGCGGCCATGACCCAGGCGGTGACGAACATGTAGCCGTAGGCGATGAGCGGCCACTTCCAGGTCCCGGTCTCGCGGCGCATGGCCCCGGCGGTGGCCATGCACTGCAGGGCGTAGACGAAGAAGACGAGGATCGCCGCCAGGGTGGCGGGGTTGAAGAGCTGGTCCCCGGCCTTGTTGGTGATCGTGTCCTCCTGGTAGGTCATCGTCGCCAGGTGCGAGGTGGGCTCCTCGGGGTCCTCCGCGGCGGCGATCTGCCCCAGAGTGGCCACAAAGGTCTCCCGCGCCGCCAGGGAGGAGACGACGGCGACATTGATGCGCCACTCGAAGCCCAGCGGCTCGAAGACCGGCTCCAGCGCCCGGCCGATGGAGGCGGCCCAGGAGTTGTCCATGGTGTAGGAGGTCCGGTGGGCCTCCAGCAGCGCCTCAAGCTCCTCGGCCTCGGTGATGGGGGCGCCGTCCTCGCCCATGACCCGCGAGGAGGAGGGATCCTCCACGGCGGCCGATACCGCGGCGCACTCGGCATCGGCGGCGCAGTGCGCCGCGAAGTCGGCCTCGGAGCGCATGGGGGCATTGAGCAGCACCCACAGCACGATGGTGGTCAGGGTGATGATGGTGCTGGCCTTCTTGATGAACCCCTTGCAGGCATCCCACACCATGAGGGCCACGGCGCGGGGCCGCGGCAGGCGGTAGGGCGGCATCTCCATGTAGAAGGGCAGCAGCACGCCGTCGCGGTCGGTCAGGCGCTTGACCACCCAGGCCGCCACCATCGCCGAGCACGCCCCCAGCAGGTAGAGGGCGAACATGACCGTCCCGCGCGCCCCGAAGGGCCCGATCCTCGCATCGGAGTCCACCAGCAGGGAGATCATGATGACGTAGACCGGAAGCCGCGCCGAGCAGGTCATGAGCGGGGCGGAGAGCATGGTGGCCAGGCGGTCCCTGGCGCTGGGCAGGGTGCGGGTGGCCATGATCCCCGGGATCGCGCAGGCGAAGGAGGACAGCAGCGCCACGAAGGCCCGCCCCTCCAGGCCCGCCTTGCTCATCACCCGGTCCATGAGGAAGGCGGCACGGGACATGTACCCCACGCCCTCCAGGACGGCGATGATGAGGAACATGATGATGATCTGGGGCAGGAAGACCAGCACCGCCCCCACTCCGCCGACGATCCCATCGGCCAGCAGCCCGGCGAGCAGCGGGGCGGAGGCGTCCAGCCAGCCGTGGATGGCCTCCGACAGCGCCCCGAAGACGCCCTCGATCGCATCCTGGAAGGGCGCCGCCCAGGTGAAGATCGCCTGGAAGAAGGTGTACATGACGGCGAAGAACACGGCCGTGCCCGCCACGGGGTGCAGGAGCACGCGGTCGATGGCCGAGGTGGTGCGGTCGGCGACCGGCGAGGCGTAGTCGGCCGCCGCCAGGATGGAGTCCGTCCATGAGGCGAGCTCACCCGGGTCGGTGGGCGGGGCGATAGGAGTGCGCGGCCAGGTGGCGATCTGGTCCAGGTGCTCGCGCAACTCGGGAATGCCCAGCCCGCGGTGGCCCAGGACCCGCACGGCGGGCACGCCCAGGGCCTGGCCCAGGGCCTCGACGTCGAGCCGCCCCTCGCGCCGGGTCAGCTCATCGGTCATGGTCACGGCCAGGCAGGTGGGCAGGCCCAGCCCCAGGGCCTCGGCCACGAAGGTCATGCCGCGGCGCAGCGTCGTGGCGTCGATGACGACGATGAGGGCGTCGGGGCTCTCGACCTGCTGGTGCTGGCCGGTCAGGACATCGCGCACGATCCGCTCATCGGGGCTGATGGGCTCCAGGGAGTAGGCGCCGGGCAGGTCCTCGATGGTCACGGTGCCGTTGGCGGTCGAGCAGCTGCCCTGGGAGCGGGCCACCGTGACGCCGGGGTAGTTGCCGGTCTTGGCCCGCAGCCCGGTCAGGGTGTTGTAGATGCTGGTCTTGCCGGCGTTGGGGGAGCCGGCCAGGGCCACGCGGCGGGCCCCTGCCACAACGGTGGTGCTGGAGGCCCCGCAGTGACAGCCGCCGTCGTTCCCCGCGCCGTCGTGCCCGCAGTGATCAGCGCTCACGAGTCCGCCTCCTTGCGAGCCGCGGTGATGCGGACCTGCTCGGCGTCGCTCCGGCGCAGGCACAGCTCGTAATCGGCGACGGTGAAGACCGTGGGGTCGCCCAGCGGCGCGCGCCGGCTCGCGGAGATGGTGCGGCCGGGGATGAGCCCGAGGTCCTGGAGGCGCCGGGTCAGGCGGGCCTGCGCGGGATCGGGGCTCTCGGCGCCGACCCCGGTGATGGTGGCGCAGTGCCCGGGCCGCAGGTCCGAGAGCCGGGTCTCCTCGCCCGCTCCGCTGTGGGGTCCGTGGCTCTGGGAGGAGGTGTTCACGGCTGTCCTCTGGTTGATCGTCGGATGATCGGGGTGAGCGCGATGAGCGCGAGGCTCATCTCCGCGCACTTTGAGGGTAGCCTCTCCTGATTCACATGTCAGCCTGCCGGGCGTGACGGCGACCGCATGAGGGGTCACGGAGCCCGTATGGGCGCGCCGTCTTCAGGCAACACCGCGCTGACCTGGGACTGAGGGCCTCCATCGGGGTCCTCCCAGTCCATCACCGGCAGCGACGGCCTCACGCCGCACGACTCAGCGGGGGCGGCTCACGGCCACGGCGCGGGCGCGCTCGGCCCAGGCATCATCCAGGGGCTCGGGGTCCCAGGCGGCCCCGGTCAGGGCGACGGCGCGCTCCAGGAGCCAGTCAGCCACCACCGGGTTCTTGGGCAGCAGGGAGCCGTGCAGGTAGGAGCCGATGACGTGATGGACCCGCGCGCCCTCGGTGGAGTCCGAGCCGTTGTTGCCATCGCCCACGCGCACCGTCCCCAGCGGGCGGGCCCCCGGGCCCAGCGTCGTCAGGCCCGAGTGATTCTCGTAGCCCACCACCTGGCCGAACTCCTCGGTGTCCAGGGTGATATTGCCGATCAGGCGGCCCTGACCGGCGCGGGTCTCGGCGTCGATCAGCCCGATCCCGGGAATCTCAGCGCCCTGCCCGGTGGCGAAGCGGTGCCCGAAGAGCTGGTAGAGCCCGCAGATGACGAGCATGGGGACGCCGTCGGCCGCCCAGGCGCGCAACTGGGGCCCCACCGCCAGCAGATCCTCCTTGATGCGGTCCTGACCGGAGTCCTGACCACCGCCGCCCACCACCAGGTGAACCCCCTCGGGGAGCTCGCCCCCCGGGTCGTAGGAGACCAGCTCGACGTCGTAGCCCTGCCTCTGGGCCCGGCGGACCAGCACCAGGGTGTTGCCCCAGTCGCCGTAGATGTTCATATCCCGCGGGTAGAGCTGGAGCAGGCGGATGGTGCCGCGTGCGGGGCCCTGGGTGCTGTGCTCGTAGAACGCGGTCACGACATGACCTCCTCGACCTCGGTGAGCCCGCCCAGGATGGCGCGCAGGGAGAGCATGGCGGTGTAGGTGGTGAAGACCCGCATGGGCCGGTCGGCCGTGGCCGAGGCCTGCCTGAGCAGATCCAGGGCCTTGCGCAGATCGGGCTCGACGGCGTCGACCCCCACCTCGTCATAGTCCAGGCGCAGGGCCATGTCCCAGCAGCGCACGCCGGTCACCACATCGACCCCGCCGGCGCGCAGGGCGGAGAAGTCCACATCCCACAGCCAGGACATGTCCCGGCCATCGGCGTACTCGTCATTGATCGCCACCATCACCGCCTCGCCGTCCTGTGCCTGGGCGGCGGCGGAGAGCAGCCCCATGCGGAAGCCCGCCGGATTCTTGACCAGGGAGAGCTGGACCGGGCGGCCATCGAGGGTCAGGACCTCACCGCGCCCGAAGGCCGCCTCCACGCGCCCCAGGGTGGCCAGCAGCCCGGGCAGGTCGGCGCGATCGCCCAGAACCTCCAGGACCACCTCCAGGGCCGCGCAGGCATTGAGCTGGTTGTGGACACCGGGAATGGTGAAGTCCACCTGATGATCCGCCCCATCCACGCGCACCGTGGCGCGCTGGCCCTCGATGGCCTCCAGGGTCACCCGCGGCGCGGGCGCGCCGGCATCGGCGGCCGGCCGCTCCTGGCCCTCGGCCGGGGCATCGTCCGCGCCCGAGCGCAGATCGTCGTCGGACAGGAACAGGGAGCGCAGGCGAGCGCCGATGCCGAAGGCCGCCGTGCGAGCCGAGACATCCCCCAGGAAATCCGGGGAGGCCAGGCGCGGGTCGTCAGCATTGACCACCACCACCTCGCGCGTGGCCGTGGCGATGGTGTGCAGCAGGGAGGCCGTGTAGTCGATCTCGCCGAAGCGGTCGAGCTGGTCGCGCATGACATTGAGCAGCAGGCAGGCCCGCGGCGGCATCTGCGCCACGAAGTGGACGGCATGCGCCTCATCGAGCTCCAGGACCGCGATATCCGCCTCCAGCCGCCCGGCCGCATCGACCTCGGTCAGCAGCGAGGCCAGCACCCCGCGCACGAAGTTCGAGCCCGTGCGATTGGTGAAGACCCTCAGCCCCTGCTCGCGCAGCAGCTGGACCACCATCTTGGTCGTCGTCGTCTTGCCATTGGTGCCCGAGACCACGATCACGCCGTGGGGCAGGCGCCCCAGGGTGCGGGAGAGGAAACCAGGATCGGTGCGCTCCATGACCAGTCCGGGGAAGGCGGTTCCACCGCTGCCGCCGCCGCGCATCCGGGCGGCCAGGCGGGCCGCGTGTCCGAGCGCGACCGTGAGTCGAGAACGCATGGGGCTCCTGTCTGGGCTAGAGGTCCGCGCCATTCTAGGACAGGCTCGGACAGGGCGGGGCGCGGCGAGCAGACCCTAGGGAGTCGGGGCGATCACGCGCAGCGCCTCGGGCAGGACCCGTGCCTCCAGGACGCGGGTGGTCCCGGCCGTATCGCCGTCGAGCTCGAAGGGCACCGCGGAATCGGCCTCGATGCGCACCCGGCGCGCGCGAGCCAGGGTGAATCCCGGCATCTCCTGGCCGGTGAGGACCTGGGCGCCCAGGCGCGCCCAGTCCACCACCCGATCCGGATTGGCCAGCAGCAGGTCCACCTGGCCATCACGGGGAGAGGCATTGGGGAACAGCGTGACCCCCGCCGTGATGGTGCCGACATTGCCCAGCAGCGCCATGACCATCTGCTGCTCGCGCGGCTCGGCGCCATCCAGGCTGACCGAGGCCGAGAAGGGCTCCAGCCCGGCGTTCTGGACCGCGGCCACCGCGTAGGCGCCCGAGCGAATGACCTTCTTCAGGCCCGCGTCGGTGGACTCCATGATCTGGGCGTCCAGGCCCATCCCGGCCATCACCGCGAAGCGCTCGCGGCCGCCGTCGTGCACGCACTCGATGATGTCCACCGAGACCGGGTCACCGGTCAGGGCCAGGCGCAGGGCGTCGTCGGCATCCAGGGGGATGGACAGGTTGCGGGCCAGCAGATTGCCCGTGCCGGAGGGCATGAGCGCCATGGGAGTGGAGGTGGTGGCCAACTCGGAGCTGACCGCCCGCACTGTGCCGTCCCCACCGGCGACGATCACCAGGTCCACGCCAGCGGCCAGGGCGCGTCGGGTCATCTCATGGCCCGCGTCCTCCGGCGTCGTCTCCAGCCACAGCGGCGCCTGCCAGTGGGCGGCGGATGCCTCGGACTCCACGCGGCGCCGCAGCAGGGACAGGTCGTCGACCTTGGTGGGGTTGACGATGATGGCCACGCGGCGCTCCGGCGCCTCACGGGGGCGGCGGCGCAGCGCCCAGGCGGCCAGGATCGACTCCACCCCGCCCACCCGCAGGGCCAGGTTGGCCACGGCCGCCCCCAGGAGGAACCCCCCGATGAGGTCGGAGGGCCGGGCCAGCCCCAGCAGCCACTGCTCGACGGCGGTTCCCGCCACAGCCCCATAGCCCAGCACCGTGCCCAGGGCCACCAGCGAGGAGCCGCGACGGTGCGCCCGGATGAGGGTGACCAGCACCCAGGCGGCCAGGGTCATGGCGGTGACGTGGGCGCTGGGATAGGTGGGGACCACCGCTGAGACGGAGTCGGTGAAGGCCGGCGAGGGCGCGGGGCGGGCCATGGCCCAGGACAGCAGCACCTGGGCGGGGATGCCCAGTGCGGCCAGCGCCAGCGCCAGCCCCAGGCGGCGCATGCGCCGCTTGTAGGAGTAGAGCGCCCAGCCGACGATCACCGTCAGGATCACCAGGGGGTGGGTGAGCAGGGCCAGTGCCTCGAGGATCTGGCCAAGGGTCGATCGCAGGGCGGGCACGGGGGCGCCCAGGGTCTCATCCAGGGCATCGAGGGCGCCGGTATGCGTCAGGGCCGTCCAGACGATGAGGGACAGGGCGAAGCCGGCTCCCAGGAACGCCTCCAGGCGCCGCAGGCGGGCAAGGCGCTGGCCCTGGGTGCGCGAATCGGCTGAGTCAGGCATCGTGACCACCGTGCTTCCCTATCGCTGATCCCACGGTGGACCAGCCTAGCGCCAGTGGTGGCGCCGGTGAATGCAGGGGGTCGGTGCGGTGCACGGGTCTCGCCCCGCTTGTGGCCAGGCCGGTCACAAGCGGGGCGAGGAGAGGGAGTGGGGAAGGGCCGGGGCGGTGGGGCGTCAGTGCACGGTCTCGATGACGACGTCGGCGATCTCCTTGCTCCTGTCCGCGGAGGAGGTGGTGATGAAGACGGCGACCTTCTCCTGCTCGGAGTTGGGAAGCGCGAGGAGGATGCCGTGGATCTCCACTCCGTCGTCGGAGGAGAAGGTGTAGAGGGCGCGGACGCCCTCGCCGTTGGCCGTCTGGACCGTCTCGTAGGAGGCCACGGTGGCGCCATCACCCTCGAGGATCTCGGAGACGTCGGCCTCGGAGACCGACTCCCAGCGAGGGAGCTTCTTCTTGGCGACAGCGAGGTGACTCGTGATCCCGTTCTCCGCCTCGGGGGCGAAGACGACCAGATCGAATCGTCGTGGGTAGTCATTGAGGTCCTCAAGAGTCATGCCGTGGTCCTCGGCTGTCTGCCGGCGCTCCTCCTCGGACAGAGTGCTGAGATCCGTCCAGTCCTCCGGGATGGCGAAGGTGATGCCGGTCGTGGGGGTGGTGATCTCCGTGTACCCGTCGGGGGCGGGGGAGGCGGTGGCTGAGGCCGTCTCGGAGGCCTTGGACGAGGAGCCGTCGGAGGAGTCCTTGCTCGCTGAGGACTCGTCGGACGAGTCCTGAGTCTCCTCCTGAGAGGCGGTGGTCGAGTCTGTCGAGTCTGCGGCGTCGTCGCCGCCGGGCAGGGGCAGGAAGCCGCAGCCCGTGAGGCTCAGAGCCCCGGCCAGGCCGACGACGGTCATTGCCGTGCGGCAACGGTGAGTGAGTCTCATGGGTGCTCTTCCTGTCAGATACGCGCTTCGATGGGAATGCCCGATGGCAGCACCGTCACGATAGGGGCTCGGCCGAGGCGGGGGTATGGGCAGCACTGTCCAGGGACTGTCCAGGGGCGCGGGGGAACTCCGTCAGCGGAACTGGGCGCGGCGGCGTCGTCCGCGCGATTCGGGTGGGCGCGACTGGGGCGTCGCGTGATGATGGCGGGTCTTCTCGGTGACGACGCCACCCATCCAGCGTCGCAGGCTCGCTGGCGGGTGGCGTCCTTCTTCTCGTCGGGGTGCTCGGCCTGACGGCCTACGACCCCCTCCTCCTCGAAGGCCTCACGAGCAAGCTCGCGGGCCTTCTCGTCGTCGGGGTGCTCGGCCTGACGGCCTACGACCCCTCCCTCTTCGGATGCCTCACGAGCAAGCTCGCGGGCCTTCTCGTCGTCGGGGTGCTCGGCCTGACGGCCTACGACCCCTCCCTCTTCGGATGCCTCATGAGCAAGCTCATGGGCATCCTCATCGGTCGGGGTGGCGGGATTTGAACCCACGACCTCTTCGTCCCGAACGAAGCGCGCTACCAAACTGCGCCACACCCCGAGTGCAGCAGGCGCAACTATAGCGGCGCGGTGACAGGGGAGGGAAATCGGGCTGGCTGAGTGCTCGGTCACGTGCGCGATGGGGCGTCCTACCCATGGGACTGCACTGCGCAGGCGCATCGCGTTGACTGGCATCATGAGCAACGTCGCACATCACCGCATACCTGACCTCGCAGACGCCACAGTCGCACCCAACCTCCTGCATCCTCTGGCCCGCGATCAGCTGCCGCTGGCCGGGCGCACCGTCCTCATCACCGGAGTCAGCCGTCGCCAGGGGATCGGCCATGCCATAGCCTGCCGGGCCGCGGCCTACGGCGCCAGCATCATCGCCCACCACTACGCGCCCCATGACACCGCTCAGTCATGGGGCGCTGACGATATCGACGCCGTCATGGAGTCGATCGGCACTCATGTGACGGACGGCGAACGACTGACCAGCATCCACGCCGACCTCGCGGCCCCCGGCGAGCCCCAGCGCCTCATGGAGGCCGCGACCAAGGCCCACGGCCATATCGACGCCCTGGTCTGCAATCAGGCCATGAGCGAGCCCGATGGCCCGCTGGGGAACCTCACCGAGGAGGTCCTGGACCAGCACTGGCGAGTCGATGCCCGCGCCTCCATCCTCCTGGCCCAGGCCTTCGCCTCTCAGGAGGCCTTCGCCTCGGGAACGGCGACCGCGGGAGGGGTGATCGTCTTCCTGACCTCGGGCCAGGCGCAGGGGCCGATGCCCGGTGAGATCGCCTACGCCGCCGCCAAGGCCGCCATCGCCGGGGTCACCCTGACCATCGCCGACCAGCTCGCCGACGCCCGGATCCGGGTCAACACCGTCAACCCGGGCCCGGTGGACACCGGCTACCTCACCGAAGAGGTCTTCGCCACGATCGCCGGCATGTTCCCCTTCGGCCGCTACGGGGAGCCCGACGACGCCGCCCGCCTCATCACCTGGTTGCTCACCGACGAGGCGCGCTGGATCACCGGGCAGGTCATCAACTCCGAAGGTGGATTCGCCCGCTGGCGCCGCTAGCCCTGACTCCGCCAATTTGCGCGAGTTCGTACTTTTCCGGGCCCGGAAAAGTACGAACTCGCGCAAATTGGCGGAGTGACGGGTCAGTCAGGCGGGGACCAGGGTCAGCAGCGCGGCCTGGGGCGGGCAGGCCAGGCGCACCGGCGTGTAGGGGCTGGTGCCCAGGCCGGCTGAGACGTGCAGGCGCATGAGCCGATCGCTGTCGACGGCGGTCGGATCGACGTCGGGCCAATGGGAGAGCCCGGAGGCGCGCGAGGTGTCCAGGTCGCAGTTGGTCACCAGCGCCCCGTAGCCGGGCAGGCACAACTGACCCCCATGGGTGTGCCCGGCCAGGGCCAGGGCGACGCCGTCGTTGGCCATCATGGTGAGCACCCGCTGGTAGGGGGCGTGGAGCAGGCCCAGGCGCAGCGCCCGGCCCGCATGATCCAGGACCGCCGGCAGGCCGATCGCGCCGGTCTCGACGGCGGCCGGGAACCGATCCCGGTGCACATGGGGATCGTCGACGCCGACCAACTCGATGCGTCGACCGCGGACCAGCAGCCCGCCGCGGGCGTTGGTCAGGTCCGCCCACCCACCGGAGGCCTGAAGGTCGCGGACCTCCTCCCAGGGCAGGGCCTGGATGGCGGCCTCGCGCTGCGGGTCGTCGGCGCTGCGCGGATCGCGTCGCAGGTAGCGCACCGGGAGCTTGAAAACCGTGGAGCGGTAGTCGTGGTCGCCCATGACGAAGGCTCCCGGCAACTCCAGGAAGGGCTCCAGGGCGCGGCGCAGGGGCTCAAGCCCGGAGGCCAGGGAGAGGTTGTCCCCCGTGTTGATGACGACGTCGGGGCGCAGATCCGCCAGGCCTCGCACCCATTCCACAAGCCACTCGGTGCGGTCGGTCAGGTGCAGGTCCGACAGGTGCAGCAGCGTGATGGGCTCCTCGCCGGGAGCCAGGACCGGGACCTCGATGCGGCGGACCACCGGTCGGCGCGCCTCCAGGAGGCTGTAGGCCAGGGTGCCGGCACCGAGCACGACCGCGCCGCCCAGGGTGCTCAGTGCCGCCCTGGGGAAGGAGAATCCACTCACCACTCAGCCCTCGTTGTTGCTGCTGGACCCCGACCCGGAGCCGCCTGAGCCACCAGAGCCACCGGAGCTCGAGGGGCTCGAGCCCCCGCCGCCGCCCAGGTCCGCCGGCGGGAAGGACTGCACGGGCGCGCCCTCCAGCGCCGCGGACATGTAGTTGCGCCAGATCGGCACGGCCAGGTCGGAGCCGTAGATGGTGCCGTACATCCGGCCGCCGATCACCTGGTTGTTCAGTGGCCAGTAGCCGTCGGAATGCCCCACCCAGGTGGCGGTGGACAGCTCAGGGGTGAAGCCCACGAACCACACATTGTCGTTGTTGTCGGTGGTACCGGTCTTGCCGGCGATGGGACGGCCGAAGGCGGCGTCCTTGGCGGTGCCCCGCGGTGCCTGCGTCGTGGAGGTCAGGGTGTTGGCGGTCTTGTTCGCCGCCTCTTCCGTCATGGCCTGGGAGCAGTCCGCGGAGGGCACGGCCATCTCGGTGCCGTTGGTGTCGGTGATGGAGTCGATGGCGATGGGCCGGCAGTAGGTGCCCGAGGCGGCGAAGGTGGCGAAGGCCGCCGCCATGTTGAGGGGCGGGACCTCCTGGGAGCCCAGCACGATGGAGGGACGGGGCTCCAGCGGGGAGCCGTCATTCGTGGTGATGCCCATCTTGGCGGCCAGATCGGTCACCGCGCACACATCCATCATGTTGAGCATCTCGGCGTAGCCCACGTTGATGGACTGCTGGGTGGCGGAGACCACCGAGTGGGAGCCGTCCAGGCTGGAGTTGACGTTCTGGGGCGCCCAGCTGTCAGCCAGCTCCGGAGCGCAGGAGATGTTCCACGAGCTTGCGGAGAACTGGCGCGGCCGGGTGTTCAAGGTGGTGTAGCCCGATCGGCCCTCCTGGTACCACTGGGCCAGGATGAAGGCCTTGAAGGTGGAGCCGGGCTGGAAGCCGGAGGAGCCCGACTCCGACGCGGAGCCCCCGTGCTTGGCATCGGCGGCGAAGACCACCTGGGTGGCCTGGGGATGAGTCTCATCGGGGCTGCCGAAGGCCGTGTTCTGGGCCATGGCGATGATCCGGCCCGAGCCGGGCTCCACAGACGCCACCGTGGTCTTGGCCTCGGAGGGGTCGTCGGTGGGGATCACGCTCTCAATGGCCTGCTGGGCGGCCTGCTGCTTGCCCAGATCCAGGGTGGAGGTGATGGTCAGGCCGCCGCGCACCAGCAGCTGACGGCGGTCGGAGACCTCCTTGCCGTAGATGTCGGAGTTGAGGATCTCGTTGACCACATAGCTGCAGAAGTACGCGGCATTGCCCGCGGCGCCGCAGCCCGCGGCCTGCTCGGGCTTGACGTTGAGCATGTCGGCGATCTGGGTGGCGACGCCCTCGTCGTGCTGCTCCTGGGTGATGAACTTCTCCTCCAGCATCTTGGACAGCACCCAGTCCATGCGCTTCTTGGCGTACTCGGGGTAGGCCACTGGGTCGAAGGCGCTGGGGGCGTTGGTCACGCCCGCCATGAGGGCGGCCTCGGGGACGGTCATCTCCTTGGCCGAATGCGAGAAGTAGTGCTGCGCGGAGGCCTCCACCCCGTAGGTCGAGGGGCTGAAGGGCGCGATGTTGAGGTAGCCCTCCAGGATCTGCTGCTTGGAGTACTTCTGCTCCAGGGTCAGGGAGTACTTCACCTCCCGCAGCTTGCGGGGGATGGTTGACTCGGTGGCCTCCTGGATGGCGGCCGGATCATCCTCCTTCAGGCCGGCCTCCACCAGGACGTTGCGCACGTACTGCTGGGTCAGGGTTGAGCCTCCCTGGCGGGAGTCGGACTGGGTGTTGGACACCAGGGCGCGCATCATGCCGGTGGGGTCCACGCCCTTGTGCTGATAGAAGCGCTGGTCCTCCACGGCCACGATCGCGTTCTGCATGTTGACCGAGATGTCGGACAGGGGCACGACGATGCGGTTCTCGGCGTAGAACTCGGCGATCTGCGTGCCATCGGAGGCCTTGATCACCGAGACCTCGCTGGGCTCCTGGATCTCGAAGTCGCTGGGCAGCTCCTCGAAGAGCTGGGCGGAGGCATTCGTGATCGCGCTGGCGGCGCCCACGAAGGGCGCGGCGAAGCCTGCCGAGAGGATGCCACCGGCGCTGGACAGCAGGAGGAAGACCAGGAGCATCGAGACGACCTGAGCCGGGCTCAGGGAGCGTCCACGTGCGGAGGATGACGACATGCCCCTCAGACTACGTCCAAACGGCGGTCCGGCGCTGTGGTGTGGCCCCCTCGGGCGCTGGGAAGCGCCTAAGAGGGGTGTGTGCGGGCAGTGGAAGGGGCCGCGCCCGCCGGGGTGGAGACGTGCGATAGGGGAAGATGCGCGTGACGTGCCCTGGCGCCTATAGATGCTGGCCTGTGCCGATGTCAATCGCGGATGTGGACTAATCTTCAGGCCCTCGCTGTCAGAGAACGTCAGGGGCGGTGCCAGCCGGTGATATGGCCGCCGATGGAGGTCAAGTGCGCAGGTGAAGGCGGGTGCCGCCAGGGCGACGGCCCTGCTGGCGAGAGCCATTGGGGTGACCGCGCATTGAGATGGGCTCCACCAGGGAGATTTGGTGTGTGACGATCGGTTGCCATACGGTAACGGCTGTGACGCGGCTGACAGAGACGTTCGGCGTTCTAGGGGGAGAGCATGACCACTGATGACCAGACCTGGGCCGCCAGGGCTGCTTGCGCGACGGTTGAGCCAGACCATCTCTTCGGCAAGGGTGCTGAGCAGCGTGATGCTCGATCGGTGTGCTTCGCATGTCCTGTGCGCATGGAGTGCCTGGCGGAGGCGCTGAACTCCGAGTCCAGCTTCGGTGTGTGGGGCGGACTGACTGAGCGTGAGCGCCGCGCCCTGCTACGCCGCTTCCCCGAGATCGAGGACTGGGGGGCCTGGCTTCAGCGGGAGGACGACGAACTGGTCGCCGAGATCCACGCCCGCCGTGCCCCGCGCATTCTGGCGCGCGTGCGCTGCGCCTCCTGATCGCCTCGTGGCCTCCCGACCGCCTTGTGAACTGCGGGGCGATGCCGGACCGAGCGACCGATGCGCGACCGTATGACCGCCGCCTCCGCCGCCCGATCGGCTGCACCGTCGGTGAGCGCTTCCTGGCCGGCCGGAGGCGTCCTAGGCTGGGGGCATGACTACATGGGAATACGCCACTGTCCCCCTCCTGACCCACGCCACCAAGCAGATCCTCGACCAGTGGGGGGCCGACGGCTGGGAGCTCGTTCAGGTGATCCCCGGGCCTGCCGGCTCGGAGAACCTTGTCGCCTACCTCAAGCGTCCTCGGGACTGAGCCTCCGACGGCTCTGACGGCGCAGGACGACGGCGCCCCCGCCCTGTCGGCGGAGGGTGCCGTCGCTGTGTGGCCGGTATGGCCCGTGTGGCTCGGTCTGTGGGGCGGTCAGCGGGCGCGGCGGCGCAGGCGGTCGACGTCGAGCAGGGTGACGGCCCTGCCCTCCAGGCGGATCCAGCCGCGGGAGACGAACTCGGCCAGGGACTTGTTGACGGTCTCGCGGGAGGCGCCCACGAGCTGGGCGAGCTCCTCCTGGGTGAGGTCGTGGGGGACGTGGACGCCGTCGTCGGTCGAGGTGCCGAAGCGGTCGGCCAGGTCCAGCAGGGCCTTGGCCACGCGCCCGGGGACATCGGAGAAGACGAGGTCCGCCAGGGCGGTGTTGGTGCGGCGGAGGCGCTGGGCCAGGGCGCGCAGCATGTCCTTGGCCAGCTGGGGGTGGGACTCCACGAAGCCCATGAGCTGGTTGTGATCGAGGGTGAGCAGCTCGGTGGGGGCCACGGCGGAGGCGGTGGTCGAGCGCGGCCCCGGATCGAACAGAGTGAGTTCGCCCACAATCTCGCCCGGGCCGAGGACGGCCAGCAGGTTCTCGCGGCCATCAGCGCTGGCATGGCCGAGCTTCACCTTCCCCGACAGAAGGATGTAGAGGCGGTCTCCCGCGTCTCCCTCATTGAAGAGGGTCTCGCCGCGGCGCAGGGTCGTCTGCGTCATCATCGCGCGAAGCTCTTCCTGCTCGTCGGGGTTCATGCCCTCGAAGAGAGGGATCCTGGAAATGATGCTGTCTTCCACGGAGGTCCTCCTGGTGGTGCTGGTGGGGCTGGCTTCCCGGTGTGCGGGAACCCTCAGTGTCTATCCTGCCATGGTCTTGTGACCTGTGGCACGCCGTCGTGCATTGTAGCCTTCCCGTGGCGAAGGTCAAAGACGATGGGACATGCTTGGCGCGTCCCTGCTTAGGAGGCGCTCATCAGGAGGAACATGTCCCAGCACGATCAGCGGCGCCATGACGACCCGGCGAGCGACCCGGCGAGCGACCCGGCGAGCGACCCGCTGAGCGACCCGGCGAGCCCCGCCGCCCGAGCCGCCGCCGTCGATGACGAGCTCGCCCGCCTCTACCCCGATGCGGGCTGCGCCCTGGTCCATGACGGGCCCTTCCAGCTCCTGGTCGCCACTGTCCTGTCCGCCCAGACCACCGATGCCCGGGTCAACACGGTCACCCCCGAGCTCTTCGAGCGCTACCCCGACCCTGCCGCCCTGGCGGCGGCGCGGCGCGAGGACCTGGAGGCGATCCTGCGGCCCTTGGGGTTCCAGCGGGCCAAGGCCGGGCACCTGCTGGGCATCGGTGCCGGGCTCCTGGAGCGGCACGACGGCGTCGTCCCGGACTCGCGTGAGGAGCTCGTCCGCCTGCCCGGGGTGGGGCGCAAGACCGCCAATGTGGTGCTCGGCAACGCCTTCGGGCAGCCGGCGATCACCGTGGACACCCATGTGGGGCGCCTGGCTCGCCGGCTCGGCTGGACCAGCGCCAAGGACCCGCTGCGCGTCGAGCGGGACATCGCCGCCCTGTGGGAGCCGCATCGCTGGACCGACGGCTGCCACCGGCTCATCGAGCACGGCCGGGCCCTGTGCACGGCGCGGTCCCCGCGCTGCCAGGACTGCGCCCTGGCGGCCGGGCTGTGCCCGCGCGTGGGGGTGTGACAGGAGCGCGCCGGAGGGCCGGTCAAGGCGCGGGCCGGGCTGCGCCGGCGCGCGGGGCGGCGGGGTCCGCCCGCTCGTTGACGACGTGCAGCAGCGGCCTGCCGTCGGCCAGCCTCGGGAGCTGATCGGCGAGCAGGGCGAGGATCCTCGGCGCCATCGCGGTGGTGTTGCCGCCGATATGCGGGCTGATCAGGGCGCCGTCCGCCTGCCACAGCGGGTGGTCCTCGGGCAGGGGCTCGGGGTCAAAGACGTCGGAGGCCATCCGCAGGCGGCCTGAGACCACCTCCGCGGTGATCGCCCGGGTGTCGACGACGGGGCCGCGGGCCATGTTGACCAGCAGGGCGCCGTCGGGCAGCAGTGCGAGCTGCTCGGCGCCGATCAGACCCCGGGTCCGCTCGGTCAGCGGCACGATCAGCACGACAATATCGGCCGATGGCAGCAGCTGCTCCAGCTCATCGATGCCGTGAATATGCCCGTGCTGGTCGTCGCGGGCGCGCGTGGCGACCCTGGTCAGGTCAACCTCGAAGGGCTCCAGGCGGCGCCGGATGGCCTCCCCGATCTCCCCGGCGCCGACGATCAGCACGCGCGAGTCCGCCAGGGCCCGGGTCTGGACCGTCTCCCAGGAGCGCGCCCGAGCCCACCGGGGCAGCTCCCGCTGGGCCGCGATGATCAGCCCGAGCGCCAGCTCCGCCGTCGATGCGTCATGCACGCCTCGCGCATTGGCCAGGGCCACGCCGTCGGGCACGATCGGCAGCAGGTTGTCGTAGCCCGCGGACTGCGCCTGGATCAGGCGGAGCCGGGGCAGGTCGGCCAGGGAGCGCCACTGAGATGCGGCGCGGAGATAGGGGAGGACGACGCCGACCACCTCGTCGGCCTCCTCACCGAGGGCCTCGCGCACCGGGCGGCTCCAGTCCCAGACGCGCAGCTCCACGCCCAGGGGCGGGTGGTGGGCGACCAGGGCGTCGAGCAGCTCCTCATCGGGCAGGGTGACGATCATGCTCCCAGGCTACGCCCGCCCCGACGGCGGGGCATGGGCTGCTCGGTCAGCGCGCCGAGGCGGCGCCAGCGGCATGCTCGGCCAGGAAGGGCAGCAGCACGGAGACGAGCTTGGCGGGGGCCTCCTCCTGGGGCAGATGACCCACACCGCGGATGGAGACCTGGTGCAGGCGCCCGGTCACATGGTGAGTGTCGCGGGCGTAGGCCTGAGCGGGCTGGATCGGGTCGAGCTCGCCTTGGACGGAGAGCACCGGTACCCGGACTGGCTGCTCCAGGGCGGCGACCTCGGCCCGCGAGAGCATGAGATTGCGCATGGGCTCCAGGGCGGTCTGGGCGGCGCCCGGGCGGGCCATGAGCTCGGCGTAGTAGCCGGCGTGGCGGGCCACGGCCTCCCGGGTGCGCGGGCCGGCCCAGGAGCGCAGCAGGCCCTCCATGGCGGTGCGAGAGCGCAGGCGGCGCTCGGCGAGGCCGCGCATCTGAAAGCTGAGGTACTGCATGGCGGTGCCTGAGAGCAGGCGGGAGCGCAGGGAGCGCAGGGCCAGGGGGTGGGGCGAGCCCACCGTGGCGATCGCGGCGGTCACCTCGGGGGCGAGGCCGGGCAGTGTCCAGGCCACCTGTCCGCCCAGCCCGGCGCCGACGACCATGGCCCGCTCATGCCCCAGGGAGTGGATCACGCTGGCGACGTCATGGGCCAGGGTGGCCAGGTCGTAGCCGGCGGGGGGTCGGTCCGAGCCGCCGAAGCCGCGCAGATCCAGGGCGGCGGTGCGGTGCCCGGCCCGCGCCAGGGCGGGCAGGACCGAGCGCCAGGTCCACCAGCACTGCGGGAAGCCGTGGAGCAGCAGCACCAGGGGTGCGCCGGCGCCACTGACAGCCTCCGGCCCGGCCAGGGCCACGTGGAAGCGGGTTCCTCCGGCGGTGAGGTCTCGGTGGGTCCACGGGCCGGGTCGGGCGACGATGACGGGCATTGGACCAGCCTAGGCGCTCTTCCTCAGGAGGTCGTCTGGGCGACCGTGATGACCGTTGTGGAGGACATTCACCGTGACGCCATCTGACTACCTCATGGTTACTAAAGTGCGAACTGCGATGACGGAATTCGCATTCAGGGTGGCCCGGTCTAAAGCCCTCCACAACGGTCGCTTGCTCAGCCCAGTGCCAGGCTCAGGGCCACGTAGACCCCCGTGCCGCCGATCAGTGACAGCGCGATGGAGCGCCGCCACAGGTGCAGGGCCGCCGTTGCTCCGATGCCGCCCACCGCTGGAGCCCAGCTCAGGAGGCTGGTCCCCAGACCCTGGAGCGTGTAGGCCACCAGGACGATCATCACCCCTAGGGGCATGGTGCGGGCAAGGAAGTCCAGCATCGCGTTGTTCCGTCGTCCGCGCAGGAGGATGAAGGGCGCGAGTCGGCAGGAGAAGGTGATGACGGCGACCACCGCCACGGCGACCATGGTCTGCGAGGTGCTCAGCATGGCGCCTCCCCGTAGGCGCCATTGTCGGTGGGCCCGTGCGCGCCGTCGTCGCCTTGGGAGCCGCCGGGCTGAGCTCCGCCGGGCTGGGCCTCGGCGCTCCTGCGCCATACGAAGAGCAGCACCAGGCCGACGGCGAGGACCAGCAGCGAGACCAGCAGAGCCGTCGAGCCACCGACGCCGAACCCGGCGGCGCTGGCGACCAGCGCCGCGCATAGCACCGCCGCATCCGGATGCGCCCGCCAGTTCTCAATGGCCAGGACCACGAACAGCGAGGTCAGGACGAATCCCAGCAGCTCGATGCGCTCGCCCGCCAGCCGCGCCAGGCCGGTGCCGGCCAGGGCTCCCGCCGTGGTCCCCGTGATCCAGGCGCTGTGGCAGAGCGCCTCGACAACCAGGACGTAGCGGCCCGACATCGTCTGACGGTCCTTGGAGGACAGCAGCGCGTAGACCTCATCGGTGATGGCATGCACGCCGTAGAGGCGCGCGAGCAGGCCCGACCGCACCCGGTGGAGCGGGAATCCCAGGCCGTAGAACACATGCCGTCCCGAGACGAAGCCCGTCGACAGCGCGATCGCCGCCAGGGGCTGACCGGCCGCCACCAGTGGCACCAGGAGCATCTGCATGGTGCCGGAGTAGATGACCAGGCTCCAGATCGGAGCCCACCACCAGGTCAGCCCGGCAGCCACCAGGAGCATGCCTGCAGCGAGTCCCAGCGTGACGTAGCCGATCATGACGGGCACGGCATCCCGGGCGGCGTCGGCCGCGCTGGTCATGGACCGACCCGGGGCGGCCTGGTGGTTGCTCACCCCTGGTCGCGGCGGAAGCGGTCGAGGGCGGCCTGCTCGCGCCTGCCGGCCTTGCGCGCGCCATGAGTGACGACTCCCAGCAGGATCATGAACAGGCCCATGAGGACGAAGCGGCCGCTCAGGCCGTCGGCCATGATGTGCGTGGCCAGGGAGGCCCCAAGGTCGGAGTGCGCGTTGAGGCGCTCCATGGTGGGTCCCAGCAGGTCGGCGAGCGCCCCCGGCGCCACCACGAAGGGCAGTCCCAGCAGCACCCCGATGCTGCCGACGACGATGGCCCCCAGAGTGGAGCGCACCGCGGCGAGCACGGCGAGGCTGAACACCGCGGCCCCGCCGGCCAGCATGGCCAGGCCGCGCAGGGACAGGGAGGAGGGCCATGTGGCGGGCTCGCCGCCGGTCAGTGCGGTGGCGCCCTCCCGCGTGAGGAACCAGGCCAGGGGGAACAGGACGAGGGCGATGAGCACCCCGGCCCAGTGGGAGGCGGCGCGCGAGGCTGCCGGCTCCTCGGCCGAGGAGTCCTCCCGGGTGTCCTGCGAGCGCTTGTCGGCGTCCTTGGTCCCGGCCTGCGCAGGCTCGTCGGCCGATGATCCGGCCGATGACGCGGTGGGCGGTGAGCTCGGGCCGGCCGAGGCCTGGCGGTCCGTGGTGGAGGCGGCGCGGCCGGCCTGGCCCGTGCGGCCAGCAGGGGTCGGGTTGCGCGCGGCCGTTGGGCGGGCGGCAGGGGCGGTTGCTCCGGGGCCGGCCGGGTCGACGGAGGTGGGCTCGCTGCTCTGGGCCGCCTGGTCCAGGGCGAAGGCGGGGTCCGGGGCCGACTCATCCGGGGAGGCGGCCTCCTCGGGGGTGGCGGCGTCCATGGGCATGGGCGTTGCGGCGGGCAGGTCGGCCAGCAGGGAGCGGCGTCGCACCGCGGTGGACTCGACGTCGTCCATGTTGATCGGCTGGTGCGTGGCCGAGGTGGGCTGCGCCGCATCCGGCGCTTCCTGCTCGGCGGGGGGCGCCAGGGTGGGCTCCGGCTTCTCAGGCACGGCAGGCGGCGACACGACGGTCGCCCGTGCCGCCCGCGCAGTGGGGCGGGAGGCTGGGGAGGGCGCCGGGGTGCCCAGGGCGGGGGCGCCTGTTGGCTTCACGGGCTCTGCGGGCTCGACGGCGGTCGCCGGCTCGGGGCGGTCCGCCCGCGGTGCCGCGGGGGTGGGTTGGAGCGGACGGGCCGGGCCCACAGGCATGGCCTGGAGCGGGACCACGGGTTCAGCGGTGCCAGTGGAGTCAGCAGGACTGGCGGGGTCTGCAGGCTGAGCGGGCTCGGTGAGCGTGGCGGGGGAGGCCGGCTCTGCTGAGGGCTGGGCCGGGGGCCGTGCCGGGGTTGGAGTCTGGGCGGCCTGGGGTGAGGCGGAGGTCTCGGTGGTCTGCGCGGGGGCGGTCAGAGCGGGGGCGGTCTGTGCCGGCTCATCTGCGCCAGCTGTGGCGGTTGTGGCAGCGGCTGCCTGTGTGCTCGGCTGAGATGGGGCCTCTTGCGCGGGCGCCGAGGCGGCGCTGGCCTGCTCGCTCGGCTGGGTCTGGGGCTGCGCCGGGGTTGGAGTCTGGGCGGCCTGGGGTGAGGCGATGGCCTCAGTGGCCTGCGCGGGGGCGGCCTGAGCTGGAGCGAGGGGCTCGACGGCCAAAGCTGGGGCGGTCTGCGCTGGCTCGTCCGCGCTGGCTGCGGCGGCTGCCTGCTCGCCCGGCTGGGATGTGGCCTCCTGGGCGGGCGCCGAGACGGCGCTGGCCTGCCCGCCCGGCTGGGCCGAAGGCCGTGCCTGGGCTGTCTGGGTTGGTGCGGTGGCCTCGGCGGTCTGTTCGCTCGGCCGCTCGCCCTGCTGGGCTGGGCTGGCCGACTCACTCGGGCCGGCAGGGCCAGCCGCTGCCGTGGACTCGGTCTGGGGGGCCGCCGTGGGATCGGCAGGTGCCGAGGGGCTGGCGAACTCGACGGGGACCAATGCTGGTTGGTAGTGGTCGGGCGCGTCGAGGGCTGTCGCCTCCCGGGGCCTCGCGGGCTTGGTGGGGGAGGGCGGCTCGGCTGACGGCTGTGCCGGGGACTGAACCGGGGCGGCCTGAGCCGGCTCGTCTGCGCCGGC
This sequence comes from Actinomyces slackii, assembly GCF_900637295.1. NCBI lineage: Bacteria > Bacillati > Actinomycetota > Actinomycetes > Actinomycetales > Actinomycetaceae > Actinomyces > Actinomyces slackii. Next base: position 894,106 of record NZ_LR134363.1, read on the forward strand.
TGCGGCTGTCCGCTCACTCGGCTGGGCCGGGGGCTGTGCCGGGGCTGGAGTCTGGGCGGCCTGGGGTGAGGCGGAGGCCTCAGTGGCCTGGGCAGGGGAGGCCTGCACGGGGGCAGCCTGAACTGGGCCGGCCTGAACTGAGGCGGTCTGTGCCGGCTCGTCTGCACTGGCTGTGGCGGCGGCTGTCTGCGTGCTCGGCTGGGGCGGGGCCTCCTGCGCGGGCGCCGAGGCGGTGCTCGCCTGCCCGCCCGGCTGTGCCGGGCTGGCCGACTCGCCCGGGCCGGCGGTGCCAGCAGTGCCAGCAGCCGCAGGGGGCTCAGCGGGAGTGGCAGCCCACCCCGGCTGCATGCTCGTCGGGCGAGGGCCCGGCTCACGCGCGCTCAACGGCGAGGAGGCGCGCAGCAGCGCGGAGGGCAGTCCCGAAGGCGGGGTCGCACTGGGGACGCCAGTCCGAGACGCCGGCATCACCTTGGCCGGCGGCGCAGGCAGCGAGGACACCCGGGCCGGGGATGACGGGCTGGCCGGGGTGACCTGCACGGGACCCTGCTCCGGCGGGGAGACCTGCTCGCCGTCGACCAGGTCCTCTGCCCCGAAGGCCTCCGCCGGCGTCTGCCCGGAGGCCACGGCGTCCTGCGCGTCGTCGGCCGTGGGAGCGGAGGCAGAGGCGCCCCTGGGTGCAGCAGCGCTCGGGAGGAGCAGCGCCTCCTCACCCTGCGCCGGAGTCAGGGGCTCGGGGCTGTGCGGGCCAGAGCCCTGGCGGCTGGAATCATCAGTGCTCACGAGATCCTCCTTATGTGCACCCAGTGTGCCCCCACCCTAGTCCCCGGCCCCCGTGGGCCCGGAAACGCGTGACTGCCCAGCGCGCAACTGGGCAAGCGCGGCAGAGCGTCCCTGCCGGCGTGCGAGATGGCCGCCCCAGCCCGCCACCATGACGATCAGGCCGCTCGCGATGACCACCACCGCTCCGGGGCCGTACGGCAGCAGCCAGCCCAGCATGCCTGAGCCGGGAACCCCATCACCCAGCAGCGCAGGCAGCGCCACGACGACGAGGAGAGGGCCGGCGATCCGCGCCCCCAGCGTGGAGCGGCCGATGGAGGCGGTGGCCGCCACGAGCAGGATCAAGCTGGCGGCGATGGCCAGGTAGATGCGCACTCCCGGCTGCATGCCAGGGGAGACGGCCAGATAGTAGGCGCGCGGGAGCAGGATGCCCGTGCCCGCCAGCGCCGCCAGCAACCAGGGCAGGGACAGCAGATGATCGCGTCGCCTTGAGGGCGGTGGAGCCGGCGTCAGACCGATCTCCTTGTCCTCCCTGGTCAGGCGGAAGGCCTGGCGGCCCTGGGCCTGCCCGCCGCGGCGAGCCAGGCGCATTCCCCACGATGCCCCGCACCACAGGCCGGCCACGAGCAGCACGGCGCCAGTGGAGATCAGGCCGTGCGCCCAGGCCACGGGAGCCGAGGCCGCGTGAGCGGGCGCCATGAGGATGATGAGCTGCGCGGTCAGCGCCGTCAGCCCCGAGGCCAGGAAGCCCACTGAGGAGCGGGTGGCGAAGAGCACTGCCGCGGGAGCGGCCAGGAGCACGACAACCACCAGCAGCAGTGCCGAGCGCAGGACGAGTCCCGTCTCATGGGCGGAGAAGGCCAGGCCGATGAGCAGCAGGCAGATGGGGGCCAGGGCAATGCCGGCAGCGGCGGCCACCATGTGATCGCGGCGTCTGCCCCGAGGGGCAATGGGTATACCCATGCCCGGCGTGGGGGCCGGATCTGGTCCGGCGCTCAGGGAGGGGGAGTCGCTCACCCGGCAGAGTCTAGAGGATCGACTCCCGCCAGGCGGTGGTGGGCCTGCGCCGGCGCTCATCGAGGCCGACCTCGGCGTGTGCCAGAGTAGGACGCCATGAGCAGCAGTTCAGTGGGCAGTTCAGTGGGCATCGGGTCCGCCCCCGGACCGTCTGCCGGGCAGGCGCGGCAAGGCCGCGGTGCAGCAGGCGGCTCCAGCGGCTCTCAGCATGCGGCCTCACCGGCCCTCGCGGCCCTGACGGCCCTGGCGGGTCATGAGCGGGTGCGCCAGGCGGAGGAGGCGGTGCGCCAGGCCTCAGCCGAGCTGCGCTGGCACAACGCCCTGCGCCGTCGTTGGCGGGAGGCGCGCGCGGAGACGTCGATCCGTGAGGCGGTCGCCTCGGCCGGAGTGGAGGGCGCGGTGCTGCCCGCCTCGGTGCTGCGCGAGCATGTGGCGTCGGCCAGCCTGGAGGAGGCCGTGACCGGCGACCCCGGCCTGGATGCCGCGGCGGGGCGGTGGCGCGCCGGGGTGCGGGTGACCGGCTGGATGCCCGACCTGGTGGGCCGCGGGCGCCCGCCACTGCCCACCCCCAGGGGGCTGCTGACCTCTGTGCACCGGGATGTGGCCGGTCCCCTGGCGGCCGGTGGGGCGATCTCGGTGGAGGAGGTGGCGATTCCGCGTGAGGGCGCGGGCGTGCGAGAGCGCCTGAGGGGGCTGGAGGAGCTGATCGCGCTGCCCGGGGCCCCGGCGCTGGTGCGCGCCGCGGTCGTCCACGGGGAGATGGTGGCGGCCAGGCCCTTCACCGCCGGCAATGAGGCGGTGGGCAGGATCCTGGTGCGCCATCTCATCACCGTCGACGGGCTGGAGCCCACCGGCACGGCGGTCACCGAGTTCTACGCGTCCCGGGATCCCGGTGCCTACGGCGAGGCGGCGCATGCCTATGCCTCCGGCAGCGCTCAGGGCGTGGTGGCCTGGGTGCTGTGGCAGGCCGAGGCCATCCTGGTGGGGATCGAGGAGGCCACGGCGCTGTGCCGGGCCATCCAGGCGGGTACGTGGCGGTCCGGATGAGTCGCGGATTGTCCGCGGTGACCAGCGTCAGAAGGCGGGCGCGTTCAGTGACGATTGGTGACTGAACTCTTACCTGCGGAAACGCGATGGGGTCTTGGTGCCGGGGCGCTGAAAGGCGGTCGTGGCGGACACATCCGCGCTGCGCGGCGCACAATGGGAGGCATGGAACCCTCAGACATGATGGCTGCTGTCAGCGCATCCTTGGAGTCGCGGACGGGGCGGCGCCTGGAGGACTGGTGCGGCCTTGTCGAGGCTGAGGCCCGTGCTGGCCGTCTCGACCCTCTTAACCAGAAGGGCGTGCGCGCCTGGCTCAAGGAGGCTCACGCGCTGCCGCAGAACTCCCAGTGGACAGTGGCGGACGCCGTGGCCCGGCGTGCCGGCTGGGAGCCGCCTACGCTCGAGGAGCACACGCAAGCCATGTACTCGGGGAAGAAGGCGGTCCTGCGCCCGCTCCACGACGCGGTCCTGGCCGCCGCCCTCACTCTCGACGGCGCCCAGGCCCAGGGGCGAGCCACCTACATCCCCGTCGTGCGCCGCACCCAGTTCGCCGCCCTGGGCCCCGGCACGCGGGGCCGCCTGCGTGTGGGACTGCGCTTCCGAGGACCGGTTCCCGACGATCCGCGCCTGGAGGCGGCCAGGGGATTCGCCCAGGCGACGCACGTCATCCATCTCGCCGGGCCCGACGGCGTACCCGCGGACCTTGCCGCTACGGCCGATTCCCTCCTGCCGCTCCTGCGAGCCGCGTGGGAGCGGGCCTGAGCCGCTCCTACCGCCGCGATCCCCGGATCCTGGGGGATGCGCCGCGCCGCGCGGCGAGTAGCGCTGTGCCGGCGGCCACCAGGGCGGCCAGCACCATGAGCCCGGTGGCCCGGGTGAGCCGCGGGCGCCAGGCGCGCAGCTGCACAGGGCGGGCGAAGTCGCGCACCGGCCAACCCTCGCCCTCGGCCAGGCGGCGCAGCTCGCGATCCGGGTTGACCGCCACCGGGTGGCCGACGGCGCGCAGCAGGGGCTCATCGGAGATGGAGTCGGAGTAGGCCCAGGAGCGCGACAGGTCGATGTCGTGGATGGCGGCGTCCTGGGCCAGGGCCACGGCCTTCTCGTCGTGGAGCAGGCTGCGCTCGATCCTGCCGGTGAACAGGCCGTCGGAGTTGACCTCCATGCGGGTGGCCACGGCGCGGTCGGCCCCCACCAGGCGGGCGACCGGCTCAACCATCTCGACCATGGAGGCGGAGACGACGACGACGTCGTGGCCGGCGCGGTGGTGGCCCTCGATGAGGTCGAGGGCCTCGGCGTAGACCGCCGGCTCGATGGCGCTGAGGAGGGCTCCCTCCACAACATCGCGCAGGGCCTGCTGGGAGACTCCCGAGGACATCGTGGCCAGATGCTCCATGAGCCGCGAGGCGCGCGCCGCATCGACCCCGGCCAGGAGGTAGGGCAGTTGGGCGACGGCGCCGCGTGCCAGGGCCAGGGAGGAGATGAGGCCGGAGCGGTGCATGGGAGCCCCCAGGGCCATGGCGGTCGAGGTCGCCAGGATCGTCTTGTCCAGGTCGAAGTAGGCCGCCGCGCGACGGCGTCGGGGGGCGCTGCGGGCGCCTGGCGCACTGGCGCGGAGTGTTGCGGCGGGCTGAGCGCCTCCAGTGGCAGGCATGGGGCCAATGACACCACGGCCGGTGGGCGGGCGTCATCTTGATGCGGGGCTCGCGCGGGCCCGGAGGGCGCGAGGGCGCCCGCGGCCCGGCCGGGCGGGGCGCGCGGGGGCCTCGGCTCACCGTCACACAGTGAGGTCCCGCGGCCCGGCCGGGCGGGGTGCGTGGGAGGTGTGCGCGTGGCCCGGGGCAGGGCAGGTCGGGGGCGATGGCCGCCCACCCGACGTCGACGTGTTGGGAGTCTGGCGTGATGACGCGGCGGGCCCGGAACCACAGGCCGCGCATCGCGGCTCCCGCCCACAGGTCTGATATCGCGGTGAGGCGGGGGCGCGTGCGCCTGTCACAGCATGGAAACCGTTCACCCCGCGCTGTCAAGGAGGATCGCATGAGCACCCCGTCGGACCTGCCCCAGGAGCCGGGCCAGGAGCCCGCCCTGCCACCGGGCCGGTGGCCCGGTGGCCCCATCGGTCCCGCGCCGGCCTCCGGGAAGGGGGATCCCTCGGCGTCGAGGTCGCCCCAGGCGCCGTTGCTCAGCCCCGAGGGCGGCAGGGGGCCCAGCGCAGGGCAGGCTGGGCCCTGGGAGGCCGGGCCCCGGGAGGCCGGGGCTCGGCAGCGGGCGGAATCCCCGGAGCCGGCGAGCGACCGGCCAGGCGGGGGCAGGGCGTTGTCGTCGGGCGACGGCCGGGGCGGACGCATCATCTGCGTGACCGGGGCCCGTGGAGGGCTGGGGGCCAGCACGCTCCTGCTCCACCTGGCCTGGGCGCTGCGCCGCGAGGGCAGGAGTGTGGCCATCGTGGATCTCGATCCCGCCGGTAGCCTGGGCCTGCTCCTGGGGGAGGAGATCCTTCCTGGCCTGCGCTGGGGCGACCTTCCCGAGCATGAGTCCGCCTTCCGGCCCGGGCGCCTCATCGGCGCCCTGCCCGCCTGGCACGCCATGCCCGTGCTGACCGGGGACGCCCGGGGCGGTCCGCCCCTGCCCGCGAGCGCGCCCGGGGGATCCTTGGGCGCGGTCCTGGAGGCGCTGGCCGGTGAGCACGACCTGGTCCTGGTCGACCTGCCCCGGAGCCTGCCCGCGCCATCGGGCTCGCGCGCTCTGCTCCTGGCCGGCCTTGATCTGCGCTCGGCGGTGGCCTGCGAGGCGCTCGTGCCCCGGCTGGAGGTGCCCGTGGAGGTGGTCGCCCGCAAGAGCGGGGAGGACACAACCGTTGCGGACCTGGAGCTCATCGCGGGCTGCCCCGTTCTGGGGACGGTTCCCACCGACCGCGCCGTGGCCCAGCGCATCGCCCGCGGCGAGGACCCGGTGCGGGCGCGCTCGGCCATGCGCCGAGCCGCCACCGTCCTGGCCCGCCGCCTCCTGGAGCAGGAGCGTGCCGTCCAGGAGCGTGCGGCCCAGGAGAAGGCGGGCACGGATGCGCCGGGCGGCATGAGCGGGCAGGGCTGAGCCATGGCCCCGGACACCGAGCTCACCCGCGTTCGCAGCGCCCTGGCCCGCGGCGCACCGATGGATCGCGCCCTGGATGACGGCGCCGGCCCGGCCACCGGGGAGGCCGGCCTGGCCCGTCTGTCCCAGAGGGTGCGGGCCGACGTCGAGGGCGCCGGCCCCCATCTCCAGCCCCTCATCGACACGGAGGGGGTCACCGACGTCCTGGTGGGGGCCGGGCGCATGTGGATCGACCGCGGCCGCGGCCTGGAGCCCATGGGCCGGGCCATGGAGGAGGTCGAGCTGCGGGCACTGGCCGTGCGCATGGCGGCCTCGGCCGGCCGCCGCCTCGACGACGCCTGCCCGGTCGTGGACGCCACCCTGCCCGACGGCACCCGCCTCAACGCCGTCCTCCCGCCCCTGAGCAGCCAGGGCACCCTCATCAGCCTGCGCACCAAGCGCCGCAGCAGCTTCACCCTGGATGAGCTCGTGCGGGCCGGCACCGTGGCCCCGGGGCTCGACGGCGTCCTGTCGGCCCTTGTGGCGCGGCGCGCCAGCTGCCTGATCACCGGGGCCACCGGGACCGGCAAGACCACGCTCCTGGCCGCCCTGCTGGCACTCGTGCCGGCCAATGAGCGGATTATCTGCATCGAGGAGGCCAGCGAGCTGCGCCCCGACCACCCCCATGTCATCCACCTCCAGGAGCGCGGCGCCAATGTCCAGGGGGTGGGGGCGGTGACCATGACCGCACTGGTGCGCACGGCGCTGCGCATGCGCCCCGACCGGATCGTCCTGGGGGAGTGCCGCGGCCCCGAGGTCCGCGATGTGCTCACGGCGCTCAACACCGGGCACGAGGGCGGCTGGGCGACCCTGCACGCCAACTCCCCGGCCGATGTCCCCTCCCGCCTGACCGCTCTGGGGGCCCTGGCGCAGATGGATGAGGCGGCGGTGGCGGCCCAGGCGGCCAGCGCCCTGGACGCCGTGGTCCACCTGCGCCGCTCCACGGCGCCCGCTGGCGGGAGCCGCAGGGTGGAGTCCCTGGGGGTGCTGCGACGCCTGGCCACGGCGGCCGGGCCGATTCTGGAATGCCGCGAGGCCCTTGTCCTGGGCCAGGACGGGCGCCTTCGGGCCGGGCCGGGGGTTGAGCAGCTGGCCCAGCGCATCGGGGCTGCTCCGGTCAAGGCGGCGCTGGGCGAGTCGGGCCGGGCCGCGGGGCGCGAGAGCCCGGGCCAGGGGCCGGGCCAGGGGCTGGCCCCGGGGGCGCAGGCAGGCGGATCATGAGCGGGGGACCCTGGGTGGCGGCGCTGCTGGTCGCCCTGGCGGTCGCCGTCATGCTGCTGCCGCCGCGCCGCGGCCCCCATGCGCGGCTGGAGCAGCGCCGGCGGCCGCCTCGCCCTGAGGCCATGCCGGAGGTGGAGATCGGCCTGCTGCTCGTCGAGGTCGCCAGCCTCCTGAGGGCGGGTTCCACCCCTCAGGCGGCCTGGCAGCGGGCGCTGGGCCGCATCGGCATCACGCAGGGGGCCCGCCCGGGGGAGGACGGCGTCCCTGCGGCCCTGCTCAGCCTGGAGGCCGGTGGCTCGTGGCACTCCTGGCTCTCCGGCCTGCGAGGCGGGACGGTGGCGCTCCCGCCCTCCCGGGCGGCGCGGGCCCGACGCCGTGCCTGCGCCGCCGCGGTGCCGGGGGCCGTGGCCTCCTGCCGGCTCTCGGCCCGGCTGGGAGCCCCCTTGGCGGAGATCCTGGAGGCGGTGGCCGACTCCGTGGCCGAGGCCGGTCGGGCGGAGTCCTCCCGCTCAGCCGCACTGACCGGGCCGCGCACCACGGCCCGGCTCCTGTCATGCCTGCCGCCGGTGGGGCTGGTCCTGGGCGCCCTGGTGGGCGCTGATCCGGCCTCCCTGCTCCTGGACGGCGGCTGGGGGACGGCACTGGGCCTGCTCGGGGTGGGGCTCATGGTGGTGGGCAATCGCCTGACCTCCCGCCTGGTGCGCGCGGCGACGGCGCCGTCGGGCAGCGTCGATGAGGCCCTGGTGCTGGATCTGGCCGCCGCCTCCCTGCGCTCTGGCGCCTCCCTGCCCGGGGTCCTCACGGCCCTGGGACAGGCCCTTGAGGAGGAGGGGCTGTGCGTCGTCGGGCGGGCACTGCTGCTGGGGGCGCAGTGGGAGGAGGCCTGGGCGGCGCCGGAGGACGCTCGGTGGCGGGAGCGGCGCCGTCGGCTGGAGGCCTGCCTGCGGCCGGGGTGGGAGGACGGGGCGTCACCGGACTCCCTGCTGGTGGCCACCGCGGGCGCGCTGCGCGCGGGGAGGCGCGCCCAGGATGAGGAGGCGGCCGAGCGCCTGGCGGTGCGCCTGGTGCTCCCCCTGGGAGGCTGCTACCTGCCGGCCTTCGTCATCCTGGGCATTGTGCCGGTGGTGGCCTCCGTGGGTCTGGGGATGCTGGCGGGCTGAGACGGCCCGGGCCGCGGCCGCGCCGCGGAGCCTCATATCGCCCCATATCGCCTCATATTGCCGCGGCCTGCGGCCGGTGCGAGTCCGGGGGAGTCTGGCACCATGGGGGCCATGGCAATTCCCAAGAAGATGCTCAGCCGTGACGAGGTCGTCGTGCGGCATATGCGCACCCATATCAAGGTCATCCTGGGGCGGATCGCCCTGCTGGCCCTCATCCTGGTCGCGGCCGTGGTCGCCTCGGTGCTCGTGCCGGCGGAGTGGAGTCCCTGGGGCTATCTGGCGATCTGGCTCCTGGCGCTGGCCATCAGTGTCCCGGCCTTCGTCCTGGCCTGGCTGGCCTGGCTGACCACGACCTACACGATCACGACCAAGCGGGTCATCACCCGTTCGGGCATCCTCAATCGAACGGGTCATGACCTGCCGCTGAGCCGCATCTCGGATGTCCAGCAGGACAAGGACCTGAGCGACCGCTTCTTCGGCTGCGGGACTCTGGCCCTGCAGACCTCCTCGGATGATCCGCTCATCCTCCACGACATCCCCAAGGTGGAGATGGTTCAGGTCGAGATCTCCAACCTGCTGTTCAACGACATCCAGGGCGCCATCGACGCCGACCCCACCAACTAGCCTGACTCCGCCAATTTGCGTGAGTTCGTACTTTTCCGGGCCCGGAAAAGTACGAACTCACGCAAATTGGCGGAGTGACGGGGTCAGCCGAGGGTCTCGACGGCGCTGATCGCCTGGGCGGCGCCGGCCAGCGTCGAGGCGATGCGCACGGCCTCCCAGACCTGCTCGGTGGACAGGCCCTCGCCGCGAACGGTGGCCTCGTGGGAGGTCACGCACTTCTCGCAGCCGTTGATGGTGGACACCGCCAGGCTCCACAGCTCGAAGTCGACCTTCTCCACGCCGCCGGCCGAGCCGATGATGTTCATGCGCAGGCCCATGCGCTCATTGGCGTAGGCCTCGCCCAGGAAGTGGCGGGTGCGGTAGGCGACGTTGTTCATGGCCATGATGGAGGCCGCGCCCAGGGCCGCCTTGAGCGCCTCCTCGCTCAGGTGGCCGCGAGCGTCCTCGACCACCTGGACCAGGACGGACTCGTTGCGGGTGGCGGCCGCGGCGGCCACGAAGGTGCCCCACTGCTGCTGCTCGCTCAGCGAGGAGGAGCGGGCCAGGGTGGACAGGTTCAGGGACAGGTCCTTGGCCCACTCGGGCAGGGCGGAGCGGAGGGTCTCGATGCTCATGCGGGTCTCGCTTTCTCGGTTTCTCAGTCGCCCGGGGGCTCAGTTGGTCATCTCGCCCAGGGCGTCGATGGTGGCGGCCCCGGCCTTCCAGTTGCAGGCGCACAGCTCGTCGGACTGCAGGGCGTCGAGCTGGCGAAGGGTCTCGTCGGTGTTGCGGCCCACCGAGCCGGAGGTGATGGACACCGACTGGATGACGTTGTGCGGGTCGACGATGAAGGTGGCGCGGTCGGCCACGCCATCGGCGTTGAGGACGCCCAGGGCGGAGGCGAGCTCGCGGTTGAGGTCGGAGGCCATGGGGAAGGGCAGGTCCTGGAGCTTGTCGTGGCTGCGGCGCCAGGCGTAGTGGGTGTACTCGTTGTCCACCGAGACGCCCACGACCTCGCAGTCGCGGTCCTTGAAGTCCTGGTAGAGGTCGCCGAATGCGGAGATCTCCGTGGGGCACACGAAGGTGAAGTCCTTGGGCCAGAAGAAGACGACGCGCCAGGTGCCCTCGGGGACCTGGGAGGAGACGGTGGTGAAGTAGTCCTCGGGCTGGCTGGCCTCGACGTCCTTGAGGTTGCCGGGGACGACGGCGGTGAGCTCGTAGGCGGGGAACTGGTCGCCGATGGTCAGAACGGCCATGTGGGTGCCTCCTGGGGCTGGTGGGATGAACGATGCGGCTGCCAACAGGGCGGGGCCCTGATGGCGCAACGCTAGGTCACTCGGTTAATAGGGGCAAGCGCCTCGGTGGCGATGAACTATGCGATAGAGGTTATGGAAACGATTGCCGACGGCGACCGGCCCCGCACTGCGCCCCGGCCTCCAGCCCGGGCTACGGTCGGGTCATGAGCGAGTCCAGCGCGCAGCCCCCTCAGTCGCCCCCATCGGCCCAGCCAGTCCAGCCAGTCCAGCCAGTCCAGCTGGCCCCGCCGGCCTCACCGCCCCCACCGGTCCTCAGCCCCGAGCGGGCCCGGGATCTGCGCAAGGACTTAGAGGCCAGCGGCTGGGGGGTCGACGCCGTCGCCCACCTGCTGGGCCCGGCCGCTCAGGCCGCGCTGGAGCGCGAGATCCTCGCCCCGGCGCGCCGAGCCATCCGCAGTGCCCTGGACGAGGACCGCGCGGCCGGGGCCTCCCCCTCACCGGTCGCCCTCCTGACCGCCCTGTTCATGCTGGGCCAGGCCATCGCCGCCACCGAGCTCGACGCCGTTTGGCCGCGCACCCGCAGCCGCGGCGCCGCCGCCATCGGCCTGATCACCGAGCCCGACTCCCGGGGCCTGGTGCGCGCCCGGGTGGACCTGCGCCCCCATGAGGCCGCGGACGACTCCGGCCCCGTGCGCTGGTGGGTGGCCTCCGACCTGGGCGAGCTCGTCACCGGCCGCGCCCTGGCCCCTGACCATGTCCTGGGCATCGGCGGCGCCGGCCTGACCCTGGCCGGGCTGACCCCGCGCCGGCCCGTCGCCTCGGCCCTGGACCTGGGGTGCGGCTGCGGCATCCAGTCCCTCTACCTTCTGCGCCATGCCGAGCGCGTGACCGCCACTGACCTCTCCGAGCGGGCCCTGGCCTTCACCGCCTTCAACGCCGCTCTGGCCGGGGATGCGGATCGCCTGGAGCTCCTGGCCGGCTCCCTGCTGGAGCCTGTTGCCGGCAGGCGCTTCGACCTCATCGCCACCAACCCGCCCTTCGTGCTGACGCCGACGGCGGTGCGCGAGGCGGGCCTGCCGCTCATGGAGTACCGCGACGCCGGCGGCCCCATCCTGCCCGGGCTCCTGGCCGGCCTGGGGGATCACCTGGAGCCGGGCGGGATCGCGGTGGCCCTGGGCAACTGGGAGCACCGGCGGGGGAGTCACTGGCGTCAGGAGGTGGAGTCCTGGCTGCCGGCGGGCGCCGACGCCTGGGTGGTCCAGCGCGAGGTCCAGGACCCTGTGGCCTACGCCGCCCTGTGGCTGCGCGACGGCGGCCTGGCCCCGGAGCGCGACCCGGAGGGATTCGACGCCGCCTTGGAGGCCTGGGCCGGGGACTTCGAGGATCGCGGGGTCGAGGCCCTGGGCATGGGCTACCTCATCGTCGCCATGCCCGACAGCCCCCGCCAGCCCTGGCGCGTCCTGGAGGAGGTGACCACCAGCGGCACCGGGGCGCTCGGCGCCCATGTCGCCGAGGTGGTGGAGGCCCAGGGCCTTGTGGTCGGGCTCGACGAGGAGTCCCTGTCCGCCCTGCACCCGGTCCGCTCCGCTGACGTCACCGAGGAGCGCCACTACATCCCCGGCCAGAGCGAGCCCACGGTGATCCTCCTGCGCCAGGGCGGGGGCCTGGGGAGGGCCCTGGTCGCCAGCACCACCATGAGCGCCCTGGCCGGTGTGGCCGACGGCGAGCTGAGCCTGTCCCAGATCGCCACCGCCCTGGCCGCACTCAGCGGGCTGGAGGGCCGCGAGGCGCTGGAGCTGCGCGCCCAGGTGCTGGCCGAGGCCCGCGAGCTGGCCCGCTGCGGCCTGCTATCCCTGCGCCGGCCGTCCTGACCCGAGGCCGCCCACACCCTGGGGCGAGGCCGCGCCGGCCTGGCCGGGGAGGCTGCGGCACTGGCCGGCCGCCGGTCGTCGATCGACTGCGCGATGGCGCGGACTCGGTGTGACGGGTCACGACGCAGGCCCTCGCGCGGGCCGCTGAGATGCCTGCGTGACCTGTCCCGCAGCCGAATCGCCCTCGGGAGGGGCATGGGATGGCGGGTCAGCGCTTAGCATCGCACGGTGATGATTCTGCGAGCACCGGCACTGACCAGGCGCATGCGCCTGGGTGGCTCCGCGCTCGCGGCTGTCTGCCTGCTGGGCGCCGTGGGTCTGTGGGCCGTGTTCGTGCGCACCCGCTCCGGGCAGTTCCTGGAGGCCGCCGCCCTGGAGGGGTCGCGGATCGGCTCCCACTACGTCAATGACCAGGCCCGTGCGCTGCTGTCCGTGGTCTCGATGCCGGCGGCCGTGGCCCTGGTGGTCGTCATCCTCCTGGTGGGCCTGGCGCGCCGGAGCCACCGTCGCGCTATCTGGGCGGTGATCGCCGTCGTCGGCGCCAATGCGAGCACCCAGATCCTCAAGCACTGGGTGCTGGTGCGCCCCGATTACGACATGACGGTCCGTTGGGACAATGCCAACACCCTGCCCTCGGGGCACACGACGATCGCCGCCTCGGCGGCCGTGGCCCTGGTTCTGCTGGCCGGCGGGCGCTGGCGCGGCTGGGCGGCCTGGGCGGGGGCGGCCGGCTCGGTCGCCATGGGCTACTCCACCCTGGTCTGCCAGTGGCACCGGCCCGCCGACGTGCTGGCTGCCCTGCTGGTGGCCGTGGCCTGGGGCGGGATCGCGGTGGCCGGCGGGGCCTGGGCCGACGGCGCCGAGGAGCCTGCGGAGTCGGCCTCCAGCCCCGAGCTCGCCCGCCAGCGCCGTATCACCTGGCTTCTGGCCTGCCTGGGCGCGCTGAGCGCCCTGCCCGCCGTGGCGCTGGGCCTGTGGGTGCTGAGCAGGCTGGGGGAGTCCTTCGCGCGCACGGAGTACTTCGCCTCCTACGCGGTGGGCTCGGCGGCGACGGTGGCGGTCGGCTGCCTGACCCTGGCGTCGGTGACGGCCCTGGGCTTCCACCCCTCGCCCTCCCGCCGCCCCGACGGCGGGAGCCCGGCTGAGGGCTCCCAGGCTCAGGGAGCGACGCCCTCCGCTCAGAGCCCAGGCGAGCCGACCTCCCGCTGAACCATCCACCGTCTCGGTGCCGGGACCGCTGAGGGCTGGTCCGACCTGATCTGACCTGGTCCGACCTGGTCCGACCTGGTCCGACGCCGCGGCCGGAGCCTGATCGGATGACTGGACTGACGGGGCCCGGGCCCGGGTCCGCCGGCCCTGGCCGACCCAGGCCACTACTGGGGGTCGGCGGCGGGCAGCTCGACGGTGAAGACCGTCCCGCGCTGGGGCCCCTCGGTGCGGGAGTCCACGCTCAGGGTCCCGCCGTGGGAGGCCACGATGGCCTGCGCGATCGACATGCCCAGGCCCGTGGAGCCGGTGCCGCGCTCGCGGGAGGCGTCCCCCCGGGCGAAGCGCTCGAAGATCCGCTCGCGGACCCCGGGGTCGATGCCGGGCCCGTTGTCGCTGATGCGCACCACCAGGTTTCCCCCATCGCGGCTGAGCGAGGCCACCACCCGGCTGCCCGCGGGGGTGTGGACGCGGGCGTTGGCCAGCAGATTGACCAGCACCTGGCGCAGGCGGGCCTCCTCGCCCTGGACCAGGGCGGGCTCGGGGGTGAAGTCCTCGATCTGCTCAGGGTCGGCGTCAGCGGGGGGCGAGAGGACCTCGAGGTCCAGGTGCCAGTCGTGATCCGGGCCGGCGGCCTGGGCGTCGGCCACGGTGTCGATGAGGATCTCCACCAGATCCACCTCCTCGCGCTCCACCTCCCGTCCGGCGTCCAGGCGCGCCAGCAGCAGCAGATCCTCGACCAGCGCGGTCATGCGCAGGGACTCGGAGTGGACCCGGTCCAGGGCGCGCTCGGCGTCCTCGGTCAGATCGGGCGGGCTCTCGCGCTGGACCAGCTCGGTGTAGCCGCGGATGGAGGCCAGCGGCGTGCGCAGCTCGTGGGAGGCGTCGGCCACGAACTGGCGCACCTGGGTCTCGGAGCGCTGGCGGGCCGCCAGGGCGGCCTCGACATGCCCCAGGAGCGTGTTGAGGGCGGTGCCCACCTGCCCGACCTCCGATGAGGAGGCCAGATCGGCGTCGGTCACCCGCTCCTCGATGCTGACCTCGCCGCGCTCCAGGGGCTGGGCGGCCACGCGCTGGGCGGTGCTGGCCACGCGCTCCAGGGGGGCCAGGGAGGATCGCACCATGGCCCGCCCGGCCAGGGCCATGATGAGTGCGCCCAGGGCGGCGGCGATGGCCTCGATGAGCATCTGGGTGCGCACCAGGCCGTTGTTCGCCTCCAGGGACAGGCCGGTGATGACGGTGCTGCCGCTGGCGGGGTCCAGGTTCGCCATGACGCGGTAGTCGCCCAGGCCCTTGATGTGGACGGTCTCGGGGTGGGAGTTGGGCGTGAGGTCCAGCAGCTCGGCGCAGGCATCGGCGCTCAGCGCCGTGTAGCGCCCCCGATTGTCGATGTAGGCGGCCTGGAAGGTCTGGTCCTCCTGGCTCTCATCATCGTCCCGGCTGTCCTTGCCGTCCTGGTCCCGGCTCGCCGCCTGCCCGGTGAGGACGACCCTGAGGGTGCCGGTGGACTGGCCGGCGGCCCTGAGGCCGGGGGGCAGTCCACGGTCGTCGTCGCCGTTGTGCTCGCTCGATCCGTGCTGCTCATCGGGGTCCGAGGGCGCGACGGTGCTCTGGGGGGCCGGCGCGGGATCGCCGGTGGCCCGCTCGGAGGCAGCGAAGAGCTGCTCGTCCGTCTTCCTCATGAGGGTGTGGTGCAGGGTGATGGTCGACAGGGCTCCCATGATGGCCGCCATGATGAGGACCAGCCCGACGACGCCCGCCACCAGGCGGGTGCGCAGGCTGCGCACCCGCCTGGTAGCGGGACGGGTGGGGCCGATCGCCTGGGCGGGGGCGTCGGGAGCGCCGTCGCAACGGTGTGACAGTGGGGGCATGCCCGGCTCCGATGCGGTTGGGGTGCGGTCGGTGGTTCTACGCGCCAGTGCCCTGGGGGGCGCTCTGGGCGGGCTTGAGCACGTAGCCGACTCCGCGCATGGTGTGGATCATGGGCTCGCGGCCCTTGTCGATCTTGCGGCGCAGGTAGGAGATGTAGAGCTCGACGATGTTGGCCTGGCCGCCGAAGTCGTAGTTCCAGACCCGATCGAGGATCTGCGGCTTGGACAGGACGCGGCGCGGGTTGCGCATGAGGAAGCGCAGCAGCTCGAACTCGGTGGCGGTCAGGCGGATCTCGTCCTGGCCCCGCCACACCTCGTGGGAGTCCTCGTTCATGCGCAGATCCCCGACCTCCAGCAGGGAGGCGGGCTTGTCCTCCCCGGCCCCCGAGCGGCGCAGCAGCGCCCGCAGGCGCGCCACCACCTCCTCCAGGGAGAAGGGCTTGGTCACGTAGTCGTCGCCTCCGGCGGTCAGCCCGGCCACGCGATCCTCCACGGCGTCCTTGGCCGTGAGGAAGAGGACGGGGATGGAGGGGCTGTGGCCGTGGATGCGGCGCATGACCTCCAGGCCGTCGAAGTCGGGCAGCATGATGTCCAGGACGATGACGTCAGGGTCGATCTCCTTGGCGGCCTTGACCGCGGAGATCCCTGTGCTGGCGGTGGTGACCTCCCAGCCCTCGTAGCGCAGGGCGCTGGCCAGGAGATCGGCCAGCATTTGCTCGTCGTCGACCACGAGGACGCGGACGGCGGTGCCGTCCGGGCGGGTCAGGGTTTCTGGGGCGCTCGTCATGTTGCTCATTCAACATCGCCGGGCTGAGCCTGACCAGAGCGACACCTGTGCTCCGCCTGTGTTATGAGGTTGAAACCTCGAGGTATATCCGGTGACACCGGGAGTGTGACATGCTTGCGGTGTTGTGCTGCACATATGTGGGATTAGTCCTGTTGGGTGGCAAGGCGGCGATCCAAAGCGTGATGCTCGGGGCGCGTGTGACTGGTGAGGCCGGTGGCATGGATGCTCACAGTTGCGGTGTGCCGAGTGGCGCTCTGGCGGCGTAGGCTCCCCCCGTACGGATCGCGTCCCCTCCCCAATATCCCGACGTCGTCCCGCGGCGTGGCCCCAGTCCCCAACTGGGCGCGAGTCTGAACTGCGCAACGCGCTGATAGCGTCATCGGTGGCCGCGGGCCGTCGATGACATCGCCTACAACCAGGAGAGTCATGGAATACGTCGAGGGCAACGAGCGCCGCTTCGGGGCTGAGGACCTGTTCTTCTCGACCACTGACGCCAAGGGCGTCATCCGCAGGACGAACCGGGTGTTCGACTCCCTGTCGCGATACAGCGCCGAGGAGCTGGTCGGTGCTCCGCACAACATCATCCGCCATGACAGCATGCCGGCCGGTGCCTTCAAGCTCATGTGGGACGAGCTGGAGCAGGGCCGTCCCGCCTGCGTCTACGTCCTCAACCAGGCCAAGGATGGTCTGGACTACTGGGTCTTCGCCACGGTGGCGGCCCTGGAGGACGGCTACCTCTCCGTGCGCGTGCGCCCCAACAACCACGCCCTGTTCACCCCGGTCAAGGAGATCTACCAGCGCGTGCGCGAGGCCGAGCGCCAGTACGCCGAGCAGGGGCACAACCGCCGCGAGGTCGCCGAGCACGGCGCGGCGCTGCTGGCCCAGGAGCTGGAGAGCGTCCAGTTCCACGGCTTGTACTCCTTCGCCCGGGCGGCGCTGCCCCGCGAGCTCGCCCTGCTCGTCGTCGAGGGCGTGCGCGTCCCGCGCCGCGCGGAGACCGACTCCCCCATGTCCTCCATCCTCAGCTCGATGGTGGCCATTGAGCGCGACACCGATGAGCTGGTCTACCAGCTCGGGGAGTACCAGGACCTCATCAACGCCCTGGGCACCTGGGCCTCCGGTGTGCGCTCGGTGATCGAGCGCGCCTCCCGGGTGGGCGCGCTGGTGGGCGAGGTCACCAGCCCCGACAGCGAGTCCTCAGTGCCCACGGTCAGCGAGCGGGTCAAGGAGCGCAGCGCTCAGGCGGTTGAGGTCCTTCAGCAGCTCAACTCCTCCCTGGTCTCGCTTTACGAGATCGTCTCCGAGGTGCGCTTCCGCTCCTCCCTCATGCGGCTGCACACCCTGATGGCGGGCATCTTCGCCGCCTCGGTGCTCGACGACGTGGAATCCGACTCGGCCGCGTCGATCGGTGATCTCGCCGAGGCCCTGCTCACCGATCTTGAGCCCCTCATTCCCTCGTGCCAGAAGGCCGCCGATCTGGCTGAGCGCCTCGATGCCGATCTGCGCTCGGTGGTCTCCAACCTGGATCGGGTCAAGCGGCCCTTCCAGCGGTGGATCCGGGCGCTTGATGATGAGGGCGCCCAGCCCCTGGTCGAGGGCGTTGACGCCCAGGCCGTTCTTCAGGAGGCCGAGCAGCTGGGGGAGCAGGGCTTCCCGGAGACCTCATCGCTGGCCGAATTGGCCGCCAAGGCCCGCGGCGTCGTCGTGACGCTTGACGAGCCGGTGGTGCGTCAGCGCGTGACCACTGTGCGCCAGACCCTGGAGCAGATCGCAGCTCAGTGACGCTTGGTGACGATCTGATAACTCGCCTACCACTGATGGGACTTGGCCATTAACGTGTCCCTTGCCCCGATGATGTTGGGAGTTTGACCAAGGGAACCGCATCCGGATTGGGGACATCCCACTAACTAGGTAGAGAGCACTATGGAATCGCAGATCGGATACGAGCGCCTGTTCGACCCGCAGGACATCTTCTTCTCCACGACGGACCTCAAGGGTGTCATTCAGAACACCAACAGGACCTTCGACATGCTCTCGCGGTACTCCCGGGACCGCCTGATCGGCGCCGCCCACAACATCATCCGCCACCTGGACATGCCCGCCGGCCTGTTCCGCCTCATGTGGGACGACCTCCAGGCCAACCGGCCCGTGTGCGCCTACGTGACCAACCGCGCCGTCGACGGCCTGGACTACCGGGTCTTCGCCACCGTGGTGCCCCTGCGGGAGGGCTACCTGTCCGTGCGCATCAAGCCCATGGACACCGCCACGCGCACGGCGGCCGAGGACGCCTACCGCCGGGTGCGGGCCAAGGAGCGCCAACTCGCCTCTCGCGCGGCCTCGCGTCATCAGATCGGGGAGTACGGGGCCGGTGAGCTGGCCGGTGAGCTGCGCTCCCTGGGGTATGGCTCTCTGCAGGATATGACGCTGGCCTCCCTGCCGCGGGAGGTGGCCTCCCTGGTCTCGGCCGGAGTGCGCGTGCCGGCGGTGGCCCCCGAGGCCATGGGGCCGGTGGCCCGCATCCTCAACACGGTCGCCTCCATCGAGCGGGACACCAATGCGCTGGTCTTCGAGCTCGACGAGTACATGCGCCTGATCACCACCATGGAGTCCACGCACGCCTCCGTGGCCGGGGTGCAGGGCCGCATCAGCCGCATCGGCCAGCTGGTCTCCCTGGAGAGCGGGGCGGCTGCTCGCACCAAGGCCCAGGTCCTGGCCGAGCGCATCGCCGAGCTGGCTCAGGCGGCCAACACCGAGCTGTCCGGCCTGCCCAATCGCCTGAGCACCATGCACGACGCCGTGACCCAGCTGCGCTTCGCCGTGGCGCTCATGCGCCTGCTGACTCTCATGGTGGGGCGCTTCGCCCACTCCATCCTCGACGGCTCCGAGGAGGACGCCGTCCACTCCCTGACCGACCTGTGCGAGGCGCTGGAGTCCGGGTTCGCCGGGCTGACCCCGGTGCTGCGCTCGGTGAGCACCCAGGTCGGCCAGCTCGACGACTCGCTGCGCACGGTGACCTCCAGCCTTGACCGCGCGGCCCGGCGCCTGGGCCAGTGGGTGGATGTGCGCGGCGGCGGCGAGGCGGCCTCGGGCTCGGCCGTGGTCGATGAGGTGGCCGGCCTGACCGCCCAGGGCTTCCCGGAGGTGCGCTCCCTGGCCCAGCTGGCCGCCGAGTGCCGCGGCCTGGCGCTGCACTACGACGCCACTGCCACCGAGCAGCGCCTCATGGAGATCCGCCGCTCCCTGGCCGAGCTGCGGTGACCCCCACCCGCCCGCGCCGCGCCCTCGCCCCCACCCGCCCCACCCCACACGCCGAGGTAGACATTTTCCGCCGAGGTAGACGCATTCGCCGTCGATCTCGGCGGAAAATGTCTACCTCGGCGCGGGTAGGTGCAGCGCGGCGCAGGACGAAGGCTGGGGTTGCGCTGTGCGTTAGTCTCGGCTGCGAGTCGGCCCATGCCGGCATCCGGCCATCCGCCAGGCGCCTGAGCGCGCCCCGTTCGTGAGGAAGATCGCCTGTGTCCACCAAGCTCGTCATCGTGGAGTCCCCCAACAAGGTGCGCTCCATTGCCGGCTACCTCGGCGATGACTTCGAGGTCGAGGCCTCCGTGGGGCACATCCGGGACCTTCCCCAGCCCTCTGAGCTGCCGGCCACCATGAAGAAGGGCCCCTACGGGAAGTTCGCGGTCGACGTCGAGGACGGCTTCACCCCCTACTACGTGGTCAACCCGGACAAGAAGAAGACGGTCGCCCAGCTCAAGAAGGCCCTCAAGGGGGCCGACGAGCTCTACCTGGCCACCGACGACGACCGCGAGGGCGAGGCCATCGCCTGGCACCTGCTGGAGGTGCTCAAGCCCACCATCCCCGTCAAGCGCATGACCTTCACGGAGATCACCCGCGAGGCGGTCACTCGGGCCCTGGCCTCGACCCGCGAGCTGGACACCAACCGGGTCGACGCCCAGGAGACCCGCCGCATCCTGGACCGCCTGGTGGGCTACGAGGTCAGCCCCGTCCTGTGGCGCAAGGTCCGCCAGGGGCTGTCGGCCGGCCGGGTCCAGTCCGTGGCCACCCGCCTGGTGGTCGAGCGCGAGCGCGAGCGCATGGCCTTCGTCTCCGCCGCCTACTGGGGCGTGGAGGCCCGCCTGACCACCGTTCTGTCCCCGGTGGACGCCACGGCCCGCGAGGCCGCCTCCTTCACCGCCCGCCTGGCCACCCTCGACGGTCGCCGCGTGGCCACGGGGCGCGACTTCCAGGACGACGGCCAGCTGCGCCCCGCCGCCCTCAAGGCCTCGGCCGTCCACCTCCACGAGGTGGGGGCCCGCGCCGTCGCCGAGGCCATCGAGCGCGGGGAGCCGCGCGTGGCCGGCCTGGAGGAGAAGCCCTACCGGCGCCGCCCGGCCGCGCCCTTCACCACCTCCACCCTTCAGCAGGAGGCCTCCCGGAAGCTGCGCATGAACCCGCGGGAGACCATGCGCGTGGCCCAGGGCCTGTACGAGAACGGCTTCATCACCTACATGCGCACCGACTCCACGGCCCTGTCCGGCCAGGCCGTGGCCGCCGCCCGCACCCAGGTGGCCGAGCTCTACGGCGCCGAGTACGTGCCGTCCTCCCCGCGCCTGTACGCCTCGAGGTCCAAGGGCGCGCAGGAGGCGCACGAGGCCATCCGTCCCGCCGGAGACCACTTCCGCACCCCGGCCCAGGTCTCCTCCCAGCTCACCGGCGCCCAGTTCCGCCTCTACGAGCTCATCTGGAAGCGCACCGTGGCCTCGCAGATGGCCGACGCCGTCGGCTCCACGGCCACGGTGACCGTGGAGGTCCCGCTGACGGCGGCTCGCGGGGAGTCGCGCGATGCCGGCCCCACCTTCTCCCTGGCGGGCCTGACGGCCTCGGGCACGGTCATCACCTTCCGCGGCTTCCTGGCGGCCTATGAGGAGGGCCGCGACGCCGAGCGCTATGAGGATGCCCCGGCCGCCAAGGAGGAGAAGGAGGCGCGCCTGCCCTCGATGATCTCCGGCCAGGAGCTGGCCCCCCTGGGCGTGGAGGCCTCCGGCCATGAGACCACCCCGCCGCCGCGGTACACGGAGGCCTCCCTGGTCAAGGCCCTGGAGGAGCGGGAGATCGGCCGCCCCTCGACCTATGCGGCCACCATGTCGACGATCTCGGACCGCGGGTACGTGGATCATCGGGGCCAGGCCCTGGTCCCCACGTGGCTGGCCTTCGCCGTCACGCGCCTGCTGGAGGAGAACTTCGCCGAGCTGGTCGACTACGACTTCACCGCCTCCATGGAGCGCGACCTGGACCGCATCGCCGCCGGCGAGGAGGACCGGGTGGCCTGGCTGACCCGCTTCTACAACGGGCAGGCGCCGGATGCCGGCAGTCCGGAGACGGCGTCGGCCCTGACCGCCCAGGGGCTCAAGGGCCTGGTGGCGGGCTTGGGGGAGATCGACGCCAGGGCCGTGAACTCCATTGAGATCGGCGAGGGCGTGACCCTGCGCGTGGGGCGCTACGGCCCCTACCTGGAGGATGCCGAGGGCAAGCGCGCCAATGTGCCGGCCGACGTCGCCCCCGATGAGCTGGGGCTGGACAAGGCCCGCGAGCTGTTCGCCCGCGCCGCCGACGACGGTCGCGAGCTGGGCACGGACCCGGCCACGGGGCACACCATCATCGCCAAGGATGGCCGCTACGGGCCCTACGTCACCGAGGTCCTGCCCGCCCCGGAGGCCGCCCCTGAGCCCGAGGCGGCCTCAGGCGCCGCCAAGAAGCGCACGGCGAGGAAGGCCGCCGGCCCCAAGCCCCGCACCGCCAGCCTGCTGAAGTCCATGGACCTGTCCACCGTGACCCTGGAGCAGGCGCTGGACCTGCTCAGCCTGCCGCGGGTGGTGGGACAGGACCCCGAGTCCGGCCAGGACATCACCGCTCAGAACGGCCGCTACGGCCCCTACCTGAAGAAGGGCACGGACTCGCGCTCCCTGGAGACGGAGGAGCAGATCTTCTCCATCACCCTGGAGGGGGCGCTGGAGCTGTTCTCCCAGCCCAAGCGCCGCCGGGGCCAGAGCGCGCGCGGGCCCTTGCGCGAGCTGGGAACGGACCCGGCCTCGGGCCGTCCCGTGGTGATCAAGGACGGGCGATTCGGCCCCTACTTCACCGACGGGGAGACGAATGTGACCCTGCGCCGCGATGATGACCCGGCCACGGTGACCCCCGAGCGCGCCTATGAGCTGCTGGCCGAGAAGCGCGCCAAGGGCCCGGCCAAGAAGCGCACCACGCGCAAGACCACCGCGAAGAAGACGACCGCCAAGAAGACGACGACCAAGAAGGCCCCGGCCAAGAGGACGACGGCGACGACGACCGCCACCAAGTCCGACGACTCCTGACCGCGGCCCCCGCGCGGAGTGCCGGTCTGCGTCGACGACGAGGGTTCGCGTCATCCGACTGGGGGTAGCACAGGGGTGATTGACGCGAAGTCACGTCCGTTGACGCAAAGGCACGTTGGCGACGCCTGGCGATGAGGCCCACCCGCCTGCGCCGCCTCCGCCACGGAGCGCGCTCCGGTCGGCGGTCCAGGCCCCGGCAGGCCGGGGCGCGCATGGGAGCCGCGTCGCGAGGCTGCGACAGGGCGGCGACGCGCTGCGAAGGCGGGCGACGTACTCTAGTGCCCGCACACACTCCCCTGTGATCATCGAGAGGAACCCATCATGCGCCGTTTCGCGCCATCCGCAGCTGTTCTCGCCCTGACCCTGGCCCTGGGCGCCTGCTCGCTCACCGTCGACGGCGGCTCCTCCGGCTCCTCCGACTCCGCCAGCTCCGCCGGCCAGGGCGGCGATGACACCACGCAGTCCCAGGCCGCCGCGCCGGAGGCGGACGATGCCGCCAGCGCGGCTGACGATGCCGTTGACGAGGCCGTCGACAAGGCCAAGGACGCCGCCAAGGACGCCGCCAGGGACGCTGCCAAGGACGCCGCCACTGACGCCAGCGTCCCCTCCGACATCTCCGACCCGGGCTGGGTCTCGGTGCTCACCGATGGCAACGTGGTGGAGCCCGACGCCGAGGGGAAGGTCTCGGTGACCACCGCCATGGCGGATACCAAAGTGGTCGGTGAGGTCACCCAGCTCGATGTCTCGGGCGCCATGAGCACCGTCGCCGCGGAGAAGGTCGGCACGCTCACTGTCAGCGCCGCGGATGTGACCGTCTACGTGCGCAGCGTCGACAAGGTCGTCATCAGCGGCGCCAATGTCACCGTCCACTGGCTCGAGGGAGACCCGCAGGTCGACAACACCGGCGTGGGCAACACCGCCACCAAGCTGGAGCAGTGAGCCGGCCATGACCTGGTCCGCCTCCCCCGCGCCCGCCGCATCCCCCGCGCCCACGGCCCAGGCCGGGGCTCCGGCCGCCACCGTCCTGCTGGTCGACGACGAGGCCCCCATCCGCCGTTCCCTGGGCCCCTACCTGGAGCGCAGCGGCTACCGGGTGATGCTGGCCTCCGACGGCGCCGAGGCCCTGGAGCTGCTGGGCGCCTACGAGATCGACATCGTCGTCTCCGACGTCCTCATGCCGCGCATGGACGGCCGGGAGCTGGTGCGGCGGGTGCGCTCGGGCGGGGAATGGACCCCCATCATCCTGCTCACCCAGGTCGACGCCTCCTACGAGCGGGTCTCGGCCCTGGACGACGGCGCCGACGACTACCTGTCCAAGCCCTTCGACCCCGCTGAGCTGGCCTCGCGAATCCGCGCCGTGCTGCGCCGCACCCAGGGCGCGAGCGCCCCGCTGAGCTCGGCCCCCCGGCTGACCGCCGGGAACCTGGTGCTGGATCGGGCCTCGCGCCGCGTCGTCCTGGGAGGGCGGGAGCTGGCGCTGACTCCCAAGGCGACCATGCTGCTGGACTACCTCATGAGCCATCCCGGGGAGCTGCACACCCGCGAGGCCCTGCTGGCCTCCCTATGGGGCATCGACTTCGCCACCTCGACCCGGGCGGTGGATCACCGCATCCGCGAGATCCGTCAGGCCCTGGGCGACGACGCCGCCAACCCGACCTACATCGAGACCGTGCCCTCCGTGGGCTACCGGTTCCGCGCCGGGGTCCGCGCGTGAGCGCCCCGGGCCCGCCGCCGGGCGACGGATGGCAGGCCGGCGCGGGGGAGCCCCGGGGGCGGCCCCGTGCCAGGGCGCTTCCGGGGAGCATTCCGCCGGCGGGGCCACCGCCACCGGCTGCCGGCTCCGGGGCGCTGGGCTCGTCGGCTCCCTGGGAGCCGGGCTCTGCGGTGCTGGGCACGCCAACACCCGGCACGCCAACACCCGGAGCGCTGGGCACGGCATCGGGACCGCCCGGCCCGGCAGTCCCCGCGGCGTCCTCGGCGGGCCCCTCGCCCTCGC
This sequence comes from Actinomyces slackii, assembly GCF_900637295.1. Classification (NCBI taxonomy): domain Bacteria; kingdom Bacillati; phylum Actinomycetota; class Actinomycetes; order Actinomycetales; family Actinomycetaceae; genus Actinomyces; species Actinomyces slackii. The sequence goes on from NZ_LR134363.1 coordinate 918,415, forward strand.
CGCCCGTGGCCGGGGGCTCAGCCGCGTCACCGCCGTGGTCGGGTGCCCAGGTCACGACGAGGCTCAACCCCGGTGAGCTCTCTGGCGACCCATCTCCGGGCGCAGCATCACCGGGCCCCCTCCGGCCAGTGCCGATCCCGGGTCCGGCCGCCGGGCAAGTGACCGCGGCTGCGCCCGCCGGGAAGCCCATCCCGGCTCCGGCCGCCGGGCAGCCGGCCCCGGCACCGGCCTCCCCGCCGTCGTCGGGCGCCTCGGCCCAGGCGCCGGCGACGGCCTGGGCCAGCAGCGATCGGCCGGGGACCTCCCAGGCCGCCGAGCCCCAGGAGCAGCGGCGGCGCACTCCGCGGTGGCGGGCCGCGCTGTGGATCGGCGCGGTCGCGCTCCTGGGCCTGGCCGTGGCCTTCGCGCAGGTGGCCTACGGGCGCACCATGGTCTCCCTGACGGCATCCGTGCCGCTGCTGGTGCTGGAGGCCGGCCTCATCCTCCTGCTCATCCCCGCCGCCGTGGTGGCAGTGCGCCGCCTGCTGGCCCGCGCCCGGGACCGGGCCCGGCGGGAGGCGGGCCGGGAGGCCTGGGAGCGCCACCAGCAGTTCCTGCGGCGCCTGGACCATGAGCTGAAGAACCCGTTGACGGCGGTGCGCGCAGCCGTGGCGGATATGCCGCAGGCCTCGCGCGCGGAGCGCAAGGCGCGCCTGGATGTGGTCGATGCCCAGGCTAGGCGCATGGGCCGGCTCATCACGGACCTGCGCAAGCTGGCCGAGCTGGAGACCGCCGAGCTGGCCTGGGAGGACGTGGACCTGGCCGAGACGGTGACCGACGCCGTCGAGGCCGTGCGGGAGGAGATCGCCGCCAGCGGCAATCACACCCTCATCGGCCTGGACCTGCCCCAGGTGCCCTGGCCCCTTCCGCATGTGCGCGGGGACGGGGACCTGCTGTACTCGGTGATCTACAACGTGGTGTCGAATGCGGCCAAGTACACGCCCCCCGGCGGGAGCATCGAGGTGCGGGGTCGGGAGGAGGCCGGGACGGTCACCATCGAGGTGGCGGACACCGGCATCGGCGTGCCCCAGGGGGACATGCCGGTGGTGTGGGCCGAGCTGGGGCGGGCCGGCAATGCCCGTGGATTGCCGGGCTCCGGCCTGGGCCTGCCGCTGGTGGCCACCATCGTCCGCCGTCATGGGGGCCGGGCCACCATGAGTTCCAAGGAGGGCGTGGGCTCGCGGGTGTGGGTCTCCCTGCCTGTCGCAGGACCGCGACAGACCGGGGACAGGTGGGCGACATGAGCCCACTATTGTTGTGGATATGAACAAAGCACTCCCCATGCGGCGCTTCCTGACCCTGGCATGCGCCTCAGCCTGCGCCCTGTCCCTGACCGCCTGCTCCCTCAACCTCGGGAGCGGCTCCTCCGGCTCCGATGCCGCCGCCCCGGCCTCCGAGGCCAGCTCACAGGCCGACGGCGAGACCGGCGCTCAGTCCCAGGCCTCGAACTCCTCGGGGGCGAGCGCCGGCGCGACCACTGGTGCCAGCGCCCAGACCGTGGCCGGCTATGAGGCCGGCGAGATCCCTCCCATCCCCATGTTCACCCTGCCCGACCTGGGGCTGCTGACCGACTCCGGCGGCGCCTTCACCCAGGACCTGACCAGGGACATCACCTCGGTGCCCGGGGTGAGTGTGGGTCCGGCCCGCTGCGATGAGCCCGGTGTCCTGTCCACCGGCTCGGGCACCACGGTGATCGGCGGCGACGGATCGGCCTCCTCGGCCTCATCCCAGGGGCCCGCCGTGGTCAACAACGGCGATGGCTCGGCCAGCTACAGCAAGGACAATGTCTCCATCGTCAACAATGGTGATGGCTCGGGCAGCTACTCCGACGGAACGGTCTCCATCGTGGTCAACGGGGATAAGTCAGGCAGCTACACCGACACTCACCTGTCCGTCGTGGTCAATGGTGACGGCTCGGGCAGCTACACCAACTCGCAGACGGGCGAGTCCATCGTCATCAACAGCGACGGGTCGGGCAGCTACTCCACGGGTGAGGTCTCCATCGTCAACAACGGCGACGGCTCGGGGTCCTACACCGACAAGAGCCTGTCGATTGTCAACAACGGTGACGGCACGGCCCTGGTCAACGCTCAGACGGTGAAGGCCAAGCCGCTGCCCAAGGTCGGCAAGGTGGGCGACTTCCCCTCCATCGACGCCGTCAACCCGGTGACCTCCTGCGGCACCGTGATCACCCTGGAGGACGGGGTGCTCTTCGACTTCGGCGCCTCGGAGGTGCGCGCGGACGCCTCGACCACCCTGGGCAACCTGGCCACCGTGCTCAAGGACGCCAAGGCTCCTTCCATCCAGGTGCTGGGGCACACGGACTCGATCGCCGACGACGCCTTCAACCAGACCCTCTCCGAGGAGCGCGCCCAGGCGGTGGCCGATGCCCTCAAGGCCGACGGCGTCAACGCCTCCATGGAGGTCATCGGCCATGGGGAGACCCGGCCCGTGGCTCCCAATGAGAACCCGGACGGCTCGGACAATCCCGCGGGCCGCCAGCTCAACCGTCGGGTGGAGATCTTCATCCCGGCCTTCTGAGGGCCCCTGACGCTACCCGCGGGCGCGACCCGCCACTCATCCCATCTCTCCTCATCCTCACCTGCTCCCCGGCGCCCGTATGCGCGCCACCAACACCCCTCTCACCGAATAGGACGATCCGCTATGACCATCTCCCTTCGTCGTCGTGCCCTGGCCGCCTGCACCGCCTCCGTGCTGTCCCTGGGGCTGGGTGCCTGCGCCATCAATGTGGGCGGGCAGGGCGACTCCTCGGCCGGCTCAACCGATCAGGCCACTGAGGCGGCTCAGGCCGCCGAGGCCTCCCAGACCGATGAGGCCGAGGCCTCCCCGGAGGACCAGGCCAGTGCTGAGCCGGCGGAGCAGACCCCGTCGGCCAAGGCCTCAACCGACCAGGAGGGACGGGAGCGGGCCTCGGCTGAGGCGACGTCGTCCTCCGGTGGCAAGGGGCCCAAGCCCGCGGCCGACCGCCCGGGTGCATCGGCGACCATCACCGATGATGACTGGCTCTCCGTCCTGGACGGCGTCGACCGGACGGTGCGCGCCAACAGCGCCATGACGATGAGCAAGGACTACGACTACGTCCGCATCGAGGGCGATGTCCAGACTCTGACGATCTCGGGCACGAGCGCCCGGGTGGTCGTGGACTACGTGGACACCCTCGTCATCGAGGGCGACTACGCCGAGGTCTACGTCTATGACGTCAAGCGCGTCGTCATGCGGGGCACGAGCGCGGAGGTCGTGTGGGCCGGGGAGACTCCGACGGTGGAGGACTTCGGCGACTACAACGAGACCCGCCTTCAGGGCACCGAGGACTGAGCCCGGGGCGAGATGAGCATGTCTGCGACCACGCGGCGCGCAGGGCCACTGCGGACATGCTCGGGCTGAGTCGGCTCTGTCGGCTCTGTTGACTCTGTCGGCTCTGTCGACTTCGCTCCTCCCCGTGAGCGGGACCGGCCGTCTGCCATGTCAGACGGCCGGTCCCGTGTCATCTGCTCGCCGGCGCCGCCCGCCTTGACACAGCAGTGATCTTACTGTCTATAGTGTCTATGTACGGAAGGAGGAGTGATGCCGCTGACTGTGGTCCTGTCGAACACGGCGGGCGTCCCCATCTACGAGCAGATCGCTCAGCAGGTGAGGGATGCCATCCTCTCGGGCCAGGTGGAGGCCGACGAGATGATGCCCTCGATCCGCGCATTGGCCCGGGACCTGCGCGTCAGTGTCATCACCACGACGCGCGCCTACGCCGACCTGACATCCGAGGGCTTCCTCGCCAATGTCCCCGGGAAGGGCTACTTCGTCCTGCCCCGCGATTCGGAGCTCGTGCGCGAGCAGGTGCTGCGGGAGGTCGAGGAGCACCTCGACCGCGCCGTTGAGCGGGCCCATCTGGCCCAGCTCAGCAGCCAGGAGCTGCACGCCATGCTCGATACCGTCATTGACACCGCCAAGGAGAACCCGTGAACCCAGTGGAGATCAGCCACCTGACCAAGCGCTTCAAAGGCGGATTCGCCCTGGAGGACGTCACCTTCTCCGTGCCGGCCGGATACGTCACAGGCTTCGTGGGGGCCAACGGCGCGGGCAAGACGACGACGATCAAGGCCATCCTGGGCATGATCCACCTGGACCGGGGATCGGCCACCTGCCTGCCCCACGAGCGCATCGGCGTGGTCTTCGACTCCCCTCCCTACCACGGGCAGTGGCGGGTGCGCGACGTCGAGCGGGGCCTGGCCCCCTTCTACCCCACCTGGGACTCCGAGGTCTTCGCCCGGGAGATCGGGGCCGCCGGGCTCAGGCCCGCCCAGAAGGTCGAGGAGCTCAGCCGCGGCATGGGCATGCGCCTGCAGATGGCCGTGGCCCTGGCCCACAACCCGGAGCTGCTCATCCTCGATGAGCCGACCTCCGGGCTGGACCCCTTGGCGCGCACCGAGATGGTGGACTCCCTGGCCCAGTACATGACCCAGGAGAGCCACACGATCCTCTTCTCCACGCATATCACCGCTGACCTGGACCGCCTGGCCGACTATCTCGTCATCCTCTCCCAGGGCAGGGTGGTGGCCAATGGGACGGCGGCTGACATCGTGGACTCCTTCCGCGTGGTGCGGGGGACTCCGGACTGCCTGACCCCCGAGGTGCGCATGGCCAGCCTGGGCCTGCGCAGCACCCAGCTGGGCTGGGAGGCCATGCTGCCGGTGGCCGACGCCGAGGCGATCGCCGAGCGCGTGGTCGTCGAGCGGCCCACGATCGAGGACCTGGCCGTCTACATCGCCAAGGAGGCCCGTGGTGAGTGAGACGCTGGCGCCGCACGGCTGGGTGGAGCCCGGCGGCATGCTGAGAGTCGAGCGAGCGGGCGGGGCCGCCCGGGAGTGGGCCGCCCCGATGCTGGCCTCGCCGCGGGTGGCCGAGCCCGGGAGGGCGGCGGTGCGTGCGGGGAGCGCGAGCGGGCCGGCTGAGCCCTCGGCCGCAGCGGGGTCGGGGAGGGGTCATGGTGAGCGGCGTCCCGGTGCGTGGGTGGCGGTGCTGAGGCTCGAGCTCCTCATGATCCGGCCGTGGATGGTGATGTTGACGGTGCTGACCGCCCTGGCGGCAGGAGTGAGCGCGGGAGCCGTGATGGGGCACGGCGACAAGGCGATCGGCCTCGGGGTATGGGCGGGGATCACCGTCACCCTGACGCTGCTCCAGCGGACGATGTGGCTCGCGGACTCCATGTTCGGTCTCAGGTCTTTGCACGGGGCCCTGCCCATGTCGCGCAGGGATCTGATCAATGCTCGCTGCGTCATCATCATGGCGACGGGCGCGGTCGCCGCCCTGGGGCCCGTCATGATGACGCTGACGCCCGCGGTGATGGGCGATGAGGTGCTCCGAGGCGGTGATCTGCTGCGGGCGGCGGCCCTCACGATCGCCCAGGTGGCCTTCATCTCCCTCCACATGCCGGCACATATGCGATTCGGCGAGCGCGCGGTGGGGATGGCGGCATGGCTGGGCGCGGCTGTTGCGGTCTCAGGCGCGGTAGGAGCCGTGGGATGGGGCCTGTCCCAGATGATTGGCGACGCCGAGGCGGGGCCGATGACGGCGCTCGCGGCCCTGGGGTACGCGGCGGTGATGAGTGCTGTGGTGATCGAGGCCTGCCGGCGCCTGAGCGCGTATGTCTATCTCCGGCAGGATCACTGACCTGGGGTCACTGATATGAGGATCGCGGAAAGGACGTGTGGTGAGCGCGCGGGTAGGGAGAGCCATGATGGATGAGGCACAAGAGGGCAGTGTGATGGAGCCGGCGGAGCCCATGGATCGCCTCACGGGCCTCAGGGCTGTGTGGGAGGTGATTCGCCTGGACCTTCTGCTGGCGCAACGGCCTCCTCGTATTGCCGCCATGGCGGCCCTGTACGGGGTCACCATCTTCCATGCCGTCGGATATCCGCTGATGGAGATTGGTCGAGTGGCAGTTTTCGTCATTCCTGTTGCCATCCTGGTTGTCAACGAGCTGATGTGGGCGTCACCCTCGCGCGCCGGTGCCAGCTTCCTGTATGCCGCGCTTCCTATTGAGCGGGGCCATGTCGTGGGGGCGCGCTTGCTCATCACAGGGGCCCACGTGCTCATGATCAGCGCGATGGTGCTGGCGACGCTTGCTATCACCGAGCGTGACGCGGAGGCCTGGCGAAGCAACATCCTGTATTTCCTGGTCGCGCTGATGCTGGTGGCGATATCCCTGCCGATCGCGCTTATCCGCTCTCAGGCGGTGCGGCTATCGATGATCGCGCTCCTCTACTTCCTCGCCCCGGCCGTGGTGGGATTCGTTGAGGGCTTCACCCAGGGGATCAAGGGGGGCGAGTACGCGCCCGGGGCCTCGGCTCTCACGGTATCCGCTCCTGGGCTGTGGCTCTGCGCCGCGAGCTGCGCGGCGGTCGTGGTGGCCTCCGGCCTGTTGACCGCATGGATGTACAAGCGGCAGGATCTCTGATCTCCTCCCGAGATTGCGTCGCCATCCGCTCATGAGGGGCAGTCCGATGACTGTATACTCACCGGGATCGGCGGAGCCGGCGCGGCTGCGCCTGGGTTTTGGTTGCGGTGACGTGTGCCCGCAGTTTGTGGTCACGCTATTGGGAGCGTTAACGAGATGGCGGAGAGTACTCGCGATGGCTGTTATCCGTGGCATGGCATGACGGCTGGCCGGGCGGAGTCCGCGGTCCCGGAGGCGCGGGCTGCTGAGCGGGTTCGCCACCTTATCGACATCATCCGCATCGAATGCGGATTCGGTCTCATGAGAACCAGAGTGGCCCCATCGGTGCTCTGGGTGTCCTTCCTTCTCTCCGTGTGGGCGGTGGTCCCGGGGAGAAGCTCCCTTCATGGGGGCGTAGGAGCGCTTGTCATGGTGCTCGGTCTGGCGATGATGATGCGATGGATGCGGATATCGCCGGTGACGATCTCGCGGCGCCTGTCCCTGTACTCCATGCTGCCGGTGAGGACTCCGAGCATTATCGATGCCTACTTCCTCATCCTCGTCGCCGAGATCGTGATCGCGCAGGCAGTGGTGCTCACCGGCACCGCCATATGGGCGGCGAATACCGATGAGTTGTTCGCCGCCGTGCTGCGCCTGCGGATCATCGTCATCATCCTTGTGCTGCTTGTGCCGATGAGCGAGATGATGACGGTGGACGTTATCCGTCTGAGGGAGAGAACCCCTCGGCATGCGGCGAGACTCACGGCGCTGGCTCGATTCTCCCTGATCGCCGTCGTCAGTTGCGGGGCGGCGTGGGCAGATGATTCAGGCGCTCGTGACGCGCTGGTCCACGCCGCCCTGGAGGGCGGCAGGCTGCCGTACGCGCTGGGAATGACTGTCCCGCTCATGTGGCTCAGCGTCTACGCCTCCTGGCGGGTCTGCCACCGCCTCTACCTGGGGCGCTCACGTGGGTGAGACGCCCTCAGCGCCTCACTGCCGAGTCACTGCCGGGCGGCTCGTTGGCCTGCGCGGTGAGCGGCCGGTGCGCCGCGGGGCGTCTGGCGTCATCGGCGGGACCGGTGCCGTCGGCCCCTGGTGCGCTGCCCCCGGTCTGCGGGCTCGTCGGGGCTGGTGAGATCGCGCGCGGCCGCCCGGCGGAGCCGCTCGACCTCGGCGGAGGCGAGCTCCAGGTACTCCGGCAGGGATGTCATCGTCTCTCCCGTCCAGCGCTTGGCCACCGAGCTCATGGGCAGCAGCGCGACCCAGGCCAGGTCGGCCTCATTGAGTGGAAGTATCGCGGCAGGCGCTGGCATGGGGTTCCTTGACATCGTGGCAGAGTCGCTCCTCCTGACTCCTGACACTAAGTCCCGACCTTAGTGCCAGGAGCCAGACTTGACACCAAGCTCTAAGACAGCAGAGGCGCGAGACATCTCGCAAGAGCCCACTTGTGGAAACCTCCAAACACCTAGACTTCGGCGCTAGCATATCAGACATCACACAGCCGGATCGCTGCCCAAAGAATCAGCGAGGAAGCTCATATCAGTCCACGGTCTTCCCGAAGCGCGCAGTTGTAGGCATCATAGAACTTCATTGTGAGGGATTGACAATCGAAACGATAGTTTGACAGCCTGGAATCCCATCGAACATATTAGGAGAGTCGAAAATGAGACTGACCGCCGCTACTCGACCCATCGTTGTCTCAACGATTATCGCATTCTTTCTGTGGATGATCAGTTACGGTCTGCCTGCGCAGGCCCGGGAAGAAGGTTACTCAGACCAACAAGTGGTAAAGGGACTAATGTACGGTGTGGGCCCCGTGGCTGAGGAGATCGGGTTTGAGATTCAGTTGCCCGAAAGTATTTCTGAACAAGAGTATGTCAACGCGGTAGACCACACAGTGAATGACTTGATCGCAACTAGATCAAATGAGATTCATTCTGCAGTAACCCTTATCAAAAGTGACGATCCCCTAGAGGTTGAGAAGGGACTGGACGCTTTGGCTCAAGTCGGAATTTCATATGCCGAAGAGAAAATGCCTGAGGTAGTGGATCAGGAACCGCAACCTGCAGCGTGCGGCGCAGCAGTTGTTTGCGTTGCATACCTAGCGGCTGCAGTACACAATACAGTCGCAATCACAGCCTTTGGGGCGGTGGTTATCGGTGCCGCGGTTTATGCCGGAGCTTGGCTTTGGGGGCCCGCGTCGGCAAAAGTTTCGGCGGCGACTCGCGAGTCTTTTGTAGTAGATGTCATCGAGGGAGTGAACTGATAGTTGGAGACAGGGCAATTTGACGAGCAGGCAGATAACAACTCCAGTCTTTCGCGCAGAGCTCCCGCACTATTGTCTATCACTTTGGTCGTTTCGATTATTTTCCTCCAGGCGGTGGCTTGGCTCCCAATTGGAGACACAGGAGGAAAACATATTCGATCCATGGCCTCTAACGTACGTTCGGTAACGATGCAAGGTTGGGCATTTTTCACTAAATCGCCGAGGGACTTGCGCCATGTCCCTTACGTACTGGACAAGGAAAATCAGTCGTGGCGACCTGCGACAAGAGGACCCAACATGCAAGCCCGTTATGCATTCGGTCTAAATCGAGAATCAAGATTGACTGAGTTTGACATTCAGGCGCTAATCGCAGAGACAGGAGAACAAGATTGGATCGACTGTCGAAATGTTTCCAAATTTCGATCCTGCATCGAAGGCGAAATTCCTACCAGTATTACTGTGACCCAGTACGATCCTAGATTGTGTGGCTTGATCGCTATTACCGAATCTCAGCCAATCCCGTGGGCCTATCGAAACTCAACTATAGGAATGCCGGGAAAGGTCCTATATTTAAACGTAGAATGCAATACATCATCATAGGTAGTGCATTGGAGGTGGTCAGAGATGATGCCAGAACGGACAGACATCGCTGGTAGCGAGAGTTCCATTCAGTCTACGCACGGTACGCCATTGCTGGACAGGTTTAGTAATGCCATAATCTCGCGTGACCCTCATCTATTTACTGCAGGTATGGCTCGAACAGTTCTTGGGTCGGGAACTCTTCTTACGCTTCTATTCACTCCCAAGGACCAATTGTTTTTTAGATCCGCAAACTATCCAGGAGGAGTAGCTTGCTTCGGAATGAATAGAACAGTAGGCATCTACTGCTTCCAGAATCCTCACGAGGGAGGGATGGCCTACGCAATTTCTCTGATCATCTTGCTTTCAGTGATAGTCGGAGTTTTACCGTGGCTCACTAGTATTCTGCACTTCTGGCTAATGTGGAGTTTTGTCCACTCGGTTCCGATTATTGACGGAGGCGATCAGGTCGCATTGGCGATGACGGCGATATTTGTCATGTACCATTTTGGCGATTTGAGATTGCATCACTGGAGTGGGAGAAGAAAGTACTTTGGACAACCGATTGTTTTGCGGGCAATATGGTGGTCTGCTCTGATACTATTCTCAATTCAAGGATCCGTTATTTATGCGCACGCAGTGTTGGGGAAGTTAAATGTGCCGGAGTGGGCGAATGGGACGAGCGTGTGGTATTGGATCACCGATCCGACATTTAGTCCTCCCGAGCCATTCTTGTCTATATTGAAGTTTGTCTCGGGCAGTTGGTTAGGCACCGTTTTGCTGAACTACGGCGTGCTTGGGATAGAGGCGATGCTCGCATTGGCGCTTTTAGCACGTCCTCGAACTAAGATTCGTATTGCTATGATAGGAGTGATGCTACATACGGCATTTGCCCTTGCTTTCGGATTATGGAGTTTCTTGTGCTCAATGATTTGCGTTATAATAATGTATCTTGTCACTCCTGTGCTTGCATTTTATCCTGAGATGGAAGGAGTTTATCGAAATGTTTTGGATCGTCTCTTTTTCTTTGGTCGTCAGTGGTTTCGTAATGGTAGCTCTGAGCATCAAAGCGAAGCGTAGTAACCTGCAGAGAAACTATTTTGTTGGCGTGAGAACCAAAGAAACAATGCGAAGTGATCGCGCATTCTCATACGCTAACCGATCTGTATGGTGGGTCTATCTGATCCAAGGTGCATTTTTATTCTGCTCCGGAGTGTCCACTGCGGCGCTCATTTTTCTAGACAGTAGCGAGATTTTGATCGTCATCAATATCGTGTTGAGTGCGGTGCTTGTACTAGTTTTGGCGGCGATTCAAGTTGTTGTCGCGAACAGAAAGGCGAGGGAGGTTGAGTCGCTCTAATGACAAAGTCGAGCACTAGTTTTTCGAGCGCGGTATTTGTGTATGATCAGGATTGTAGTTTTTGTAAGAACTTTGTTCGATTTGTTCAAAGTCGCATTTACGATGAGACGGTGAACTTTGTTCCCAATTATTCATACTCTGGCCCGGGTGCGTCACTCACCAAGAAGACGGCTATTTTTTGGGATGGATCCAGATTTTATCTGGAGGAAAGTGCTATCGGGAGAGTCCTATTGCATTCTTCCATGCCTCTGAGGTTGTTGGGTGATGTGATTCTATTTCCGCCAGTTAGACCTTTTTGTAGAACGTTGTATCATCTTGTCTCGTTTCTGAGGAATAAGATTCCACTTAGGGGAGGCTGTCGTCTATGAATCGCCTATTCGCGGCGATTTTTGATCATGGAGTTTCGTTGAGAGACTCATGATCAAAACTGCGGAGTGTCGGGGGTGGTGAAGGTCGTATTCCGGGAGTTCGTATCCCGCCTCGTTAGGGGTGCGAAATCCTAGTGATATGCGCAATCGAGTGTGATTGTGGGCCAGTTCGATCCATGAGCTCATGGTCTTGCCTCCTGGCGGGTCTGCCACCGCCTCTACCTGGGGCGCTCACGTGGGTGAGACGCCCTCAGCGCCTCACTGCCGAGTCACTGCCGAGCGGCTCGTTGGCCTGCGCGGTGAGCGGCCGGTGCGCCGCGGGGCGTCTGGCGTCATCGGCGGGACCGGTGCCGTCGGCCCCTGGTGCGCTGCCCCCGGTCTGCGGGCTCGTCGGGGCTGGTGAGATCGCGCGCGGCCGCCCGGCGGAGCCGCTCGACCTCGGCGGAGGCGAGCTCCAGGTACTCCGGCAGGGATGTCATCGTCTCTCCCGTCCAGCGCTTGGCCACCGAGCTCATGGGCAGCAGCGCGATGGAGGTGGTCTCGCCGGTGACCGCCAGGGCGGTGCCCTGCTCGTCGGTCAGCACGCTCCACTCCAGGTCGCAGGCCTCGATGAGCATCTGCCCCAGAGCAGCGCCGATGAGGGTGACCTGGGGGCTCGGGTCGGGGCGGCGGTCCTCGCGCTGCTCGTACCAGGCGCTGCGCTGGGCCTCGAAGAACTCCTCCAGGGCGTCGATGGAGGTCAGCCCCAGCTCGCGGGCCCGGGTCAACTGCTCGGCCAGCCAGGCCTGCTCGGCCTCATTGAGGGGAAGTATCTCGGCGGGCTCTGGCATGGGGCTCCTTGACGTCGTGGCGGAGTCGCTCCCCCAATCCTGGCACGCGACCTCTCCCCGGGGCCACAATTCTTCAGCCTTCTGGCAGCCTTCGGCCGCCGCAGGAATCAGCTCGTGACTCAGGCCCGCCCGCTCCCGATATCCTGGGCGCGTGACCGCACCCGAGACCGCGCCTGCCTCCCGCGCCGGACTGTTCATCTCCTTCGAGGGCGGCGACGGCGTCGGCAAGACCACGCAGATCGCCCGCCTCGCCTCCAGTCTGAGCGGGGAGGTCGTGGTCACTCGGGAGCCCGGCGGCACCGAGCTGGGGGCTGAGATCCGCCGGCTCCTGCTGCACGGCGGCCATGTCTCGCCCCGAGCTGAGGCCCTTCTCTACGCCGCTGACCGCGCACACCACATCGACACCACGGTCCGCCCGGCCCTGGAGCGCGGCGCCGTCGTCCTGACCGACCGCTACCTCGACTCCTCGGTCGCCTACCAGGGCGCAGCCAGGAGCCTGGGGGCCGCGGAGGTGCGGGAGCTGTCCCTGTGGGCCACCCAGGGCCTGGTGCCGGATCTGACCATCCTGCTCGACGCCGACCCCGCCCTGGCCCGGCTGCGCACCGCCGATCGCGGTCGGGCCGACCGCCTGGAGCGCGAGCCCGACGCCTTCCACACGGCTCTGCGCGAGCAGTTCCTCGCCCTGGCCGCCGCCGAGCCCCAGCGCTTCATCGTCGTCGACGCCGAGCGCGGCATTGACGAGGTCGCCCAGGAGATCGCCCAGCGCACGGCGCCCGCCCTGGAGCGGGTCGGGCGTGCAGGCGGTGGCGCATGAGCGTATGGGATGACGTGGTCGGCCAGGAGGCCGCCGTCGCCTCCTTCACGGCGGCCGCGCAGGCGGCCCGGGCGGTGGCCGAGCAGCGGGAGACGAGCGGGCAGGCCGCCCCGGCCGCTGAGCACTCGGCCATGACGCATGCCTGGCTGGTCACCGGCCCGCCCGGCTCAGGCAGATCCACCGCCGCCCGCGCCTTCGCCGCGGCCCTGCAGTGCACCGGCCCCACCCCGGGCTGCGGGCAGTGCAAGCCCTGCCGCGACGCCGTCTCCGGCGCCCATCCTGACGTGGTGCGCCTGGCCACGGAGAAGCTGCTCATCACCATGGATGAGGTCAAGGAGCTCATCGGCGAGGCCCAGCGCCGCCCCTGGACCGGGCGCTGGCGCGTCATCCTTGTCGAGGACGCCGACCGCATGGCCGAGCGCACGACGAATGTGCTCCTGAAGTCCATCGAGGAGCCGCCCCCGCAGACCGTCTGGCTCCTGTGCACCCCCAGTGCCGACGATGTCCTGCCCACCATCCGCTCGCGCTGCCGCCTGGTGACCCTGCGCATCCCGCCCGCCCGGGCCGTCGCCGAGCTGCTGGTGCGGCGCGACGGCGCCGACCCCGAGCTGGCCGCCCGCGCCGCCCGCGCCAGCCAGTCCCATATCGGCCTGGCCCGCCATCTGGCCACCGACCCCGATGCCTGGGATCGGCGTCGTCGCCTGCTCATGGCCCCCGTCTCCCTGCGCTCGGTGGGTGATGCCGTTCTGGCGGCCGCCTCCCTGGTGGAGGCGGCCGAATCGGAGGCCAAGGAGGCCACGGTGGAGCGCGACGCCAAGGAGAGGGCCGAGCTCACCCGCGCCCTGGGCCTGGAGTCCGATGGCAAGATCCCGCCCTCTCTGAGGGCCCAGATCCGCCAGCTGGAGGAGGACCAGAAGCGCCGCGCCAAGCGCGCCCGCACCGATGTGCTCGACCGCGCCATGATCGACCTGCTCTCCTTCTACCGCGATGTCCTGGCCGCGCAGATGGGCAGCGATGTCGAGAGGGTCAATATCGACCTGAGCGAGGCCGTGGATCAGGCGGCGGCCTCCACCGGGCCCGAGCAGTCCCTGGCGCGCATCGCCGCCATCGAGGAGTGCCGCACCCGCCTGCGCTCCAATGCCGCGCCCCTGCTGGCGGTGGAGGCCCTCATGATCCAGTTGCGCCCACAGGCCTGAGGTCAGGGCAGCGGTCCCCGCCCCTGCCCCTGGAGGCAGGGGCGGGGGAGTGCTCATATTGCCCCATGGAGCGGGTAGCCGGCGGGCGCAGCAGGCCGCGCGACCGGAGCCGCCAGGCCGTGGGCCGGGACTGCGGCGGCCGGCGCGCGGCCCAGCGCGGGGTCTTCCCCACCGGTGCTGCGCTGCGGGCCATCCTGGCCGAGTGCGAGGCTGATAACCCCCTTCTGCCCGACGACACTCCCACCGAGCCGGTTGGACTGGTGGGCGCAGGCATGACTCTCTCCGCGGTCGAGGCGCCCCGCCGTGAGAATGTGCTGTGATTATCATGTGCGGGGATTGGCGTTACGCTGTCGTTACTGTCTATAGTGTCTATGTACGGGCGATGATGGTGCGATCCCACCGATGGGACGCGGCCATCCCCGCCGCCATCCCGATCAAGGAGATCAACGTGAGACCGCCGAGAATGAGCTGGTCGCGGCGCCGCAGGACGGCCGCCAATCCCTCGATGAGCGCCTCTCGTGGCCGCCGGATCGCGGCCACGGCCCTGCTCGCCTGCGCCGCCCTGGCCCTGGGGCCGACCACGGCCCTGGCCGCCGAGGGCAAGGAGCGCCACCCCCATGATGAGGCCACCGTTCCGGCGGGGCTGGAGAGCTACTACGGGCAGGCGCTGGAGTGGTACCCCTGCACTGCCGGCGATGGCATCGCGGCCGAGAAGGGCACGGGCCTGCTGTGCGCCACGGCGCTGGTCCCCCTGGATTACGACGATCCGGAGGGCGAGAGCATTGAGATCGCCATGAAGAAGCATCCGGCCACCGATAAGGACAAGCGCCAGGGCGCGCTGTTCTTCAACCCGGGCGGACCCGGCTTCTCGGGGATCGACGGGTTCATCCCGGCGGTGGCGCAGGGCGCCGTGGTCTCCACTGAAGTGGCCCAGGCCTATGACATCATCGGCTTCGACCCGCGCGGGGTGGGATCCTCCACCCCCATCCAGTGCGGCCCCAAGGGTCAGGACGACCCGTCGGGGAGCACCGGGAGCACCGATGGCACCGGGAGTGCCCAGGGCTCCGACTCCGTCAACCCCTCGCTGGATCCGGGAGCCGCCAAGGACCAGGCCGCGCAGCCCCAGTCCCCCGAGGAGTACCTCAAGGCGGTTGTGGGGCAGGGGGCTCAGCTCAGGGAGCAGTGCGAGAAGCACACCCGGCCCGTGGGACTGCTCGACAATGTCGATGCCGAGTCGGTGGCCCGCGATATGGACATCATGCGCGCCCTGGTGGGCGAGCACGATCTGGACTTCCTGGGCATCTCCTACGGCACCTATCTGGGGGCCGCCTACGCCGAGCTCTTCCCGGAGAACACCGGCCGCCTGGTCCTGGACTCCGCCATGGATCCCACGGTGACCCACGCTCGCTTCCGCAAGGAGCAGAGCGAGGCGATGAACGCGGCCCTCGCCGCCTACCTGGAGTCCTGCGTGGCCACGGAGGGCTGCCCCTTCACGGGCACCGGCGAGGAGGCCGGCCAGCAGTTCGCCGACTTCATCAAGCAGGCCAATGAGACTCCCATCCCCACCGATGACCCCAACCGCGCGGTGACCGGGGATGAGATTCAGAGCTTCGTCGTCCGCTCCCTCTACTACCCCTCGGTCGTCTGGCCGCAGGTGACCGAGGTCCTGGCCCAGGCGAAGAACGCCAACAACGCCACGGCAGTGGCCAAGGCCCTGGAGGCCGCGGGGCCGGCGACGGTCAGTGAGGCGGGCATCGCGATCCACTGCATGGATCGTCCGGTCGAGGGGAATATGACCTCCTGGGTGGCCGATCCGCAGGCCAATGAGATGGACGCGCTCTGCCAGGGCTGGGGCCACACCCGTCAGGAGCCCGCCCTGGAGATCGACGGGAAGTCAGCCGCGCCGATCGTCGTCGTCGGCATCACCGGGGACCCGGCCACGCCCTACCACTGGTCCGAGGCCATGGCCAATGAGCTGGACTCCGCCGAGCTCGTCACCGTGGAGAGCAGCGGCCACGGCGCCTACGCCAATCTCCTGCACGGCAACGCCGGCATCTGCGTGGACAAGGCCGTGGACACCTACCTGCTGACCGGTGAGATGCCCTCGGACGATCTGGTCTGCACGCTCTAGGCGATTGTCTCGCGGATGCCGTCAGCGTCATTCGGGCCCCGACTGCCGGCCGCGTCGTCCTCCCTCCTGAGGAGGAGGGAGGACGACGCGGCCGGTCGTAGGCTTTCGGGGTGAGCACCTTGATGACCTCGAGCCCCCGGCGAGCCGCCGCCGCACTCCTCGTCGCAGTCGCTGCCCTGGCGGGATGCCAGGGCAGCGGGTCGGTGACCCCCACGCCGGCGCAGGCCCAGAGCCCCGCCGCGGTGCCCGCGGGCCTGGAGTCCTTCTACGGCCAGGAGGTCGAGTGGTTCCCCTGCGAGGCCGAGGGCGCGATGAACGAGGCCGCATCGGATACGGGATTCACCTGCGCCCGCGTCAAGGTCCCCCTGGACTATGAGGCGCCCGACGGCGAGACCATCGAGATCGCGATGAAGAAGCGCGCCGCTGACGGTCAGTCCATCGGCACGCTCTTCATCAATCCCGGTGGTCCTGGCGGATCGGGCGTCGGCATGGTGGGGGAGATCGACAACCTGCTCAGCGAGGACCTCCTGGGCAGTTACGACGTGGTCGGATTCGACCCGCGCGGCGTGGGCTCCTCCACCGCCGTGGACTGCCTGAGCGACGCCGAGCTCGATGCCGAGCGCGCCGGAGAGGTCGGCGACGACGGCGTCACCTCCGCAGCGGAGGCGGAGGCCGAGGGCAAGGAGAGCGCCGCGCAGTGCGGGGCCAAGACCACCACCCCGGGGCTGCTGGACCATATCGACACCGTCAGCGCCGCCCGGGACCTGGACGTGCTGCGAGCAGTCGATGACCAGGACTCCTTGACCTACCTGGGCTACTCCTACGGGACCTACCTGGGGGCCACCTATGCCGAGCTCTTCCCCGGCAATGTTGGGCGGATGGTGCTCGACGCCGCCCTGGATCCGTCCCTGAGCGCCTCCGAGGTGACGCTGGGCCAGGCCAAGGGCTTCGAAAGGGCGCTGCGCACCTACGTGGAGGACTGCCAGGCGGGCTCGGCATGCCCGCTCAGCGGCGACGTCGACTCCGGGGTCCAGCAGATCCGGTCCCTGCTGGAGATGACGCGCAACGCGCCTCTGACCACGAGCGACTCCTCCCGCCCCCTCACCCACGACCTGGCCTCCGACGCCGTACTCGGCGCCCTGTACAACAGCGCGAACTGGGGCACGCTGACCGCAGCACTGGATCAGGCCATGACGCAGAACGATGGATCGCTTCTGCTGCGCATCGCCGATCACTTCGCCGAGCGCGACTCCGATGGCAGCTACGCCTCCAACGGCGATGAGGCGATCGGGGCGATCAACTGCCTGGACTACCCGGTCCAGGGAGATGAGGCCCAATGGGATGCCCAGGCCGCCGAGTTGACGAAGGTCGGCCCGACCTTCGGCGCTCAGCTCGCTTATGCCGACGCGCACTGCAAGGGCTGGGGACATGAGTCCACCAGGGAGCGCAAGCCGATCACGGCCTCCGGGGCCGCCCCGATCCTCGTGGTGGGCACCACCGGGGATCCGGCCACCCCCTACGAGTGGTCCCAGTCGCTGGCTGAGCAGCTCGAGTCGGGCCAGCTGGTCACCTGGAAGGGTGAGGGGCATGCCGCCTACGGTCGCGCCGGGGACTGCCTGACGGCGGCCGTGGACGGCTACCTGCTCGCGGGCACCATGCCCGAGGAGGGCCTGACCTGCGAGGGCAAGAAGTAGGGCCAGCCGGAGGGGGCCGGGCGGCTGCGCCGGCCGGCACGGCTCGCAGGCCCCGCCACCCCCGCCACCGACTCCTGAAGGACCGGTCGCCGGGCGGCCGGCCGCCAGGGGCCTACTGGGCTCAGCTCGGCTCGGTGAGCTCCCCGGCGATGGAACGGCCCATCTGAGCGGCCAGCTCGCCACCGGTCAGGCCCTGGCTGGCCAGGAACTGGACCTTGGCGTAGACGGCCTCCAGGGTCATGTCCCGCGAGCCGACGGCGCCCATCCGGGCCACCGCGTCGCCCGACTCGTAGTGGCCCAGCAGCACCTCGGCCTGATGGCACTGGGAGGCCACCACCACCGCGGTCCCCGCGGATATGGCCCGTTCGAGCACCGCGGCCAGCCCCGGCTCCTGACTGGGCACGTTCCCCACGCCGAAGGCCCGCAGCACCACGGCCTCGGGCCTCGGGGTGAGCAGGGCCTCCAGGCGGGCCGCCGTGATCCCCGGGGCCAGGTCCACCACGACCACGTCGTGACGGGCGTAGGGCTGCGGCGTCGGCCATCCGGCTCCCCGGGGCGGGGCGGGGGCCCACTGCCAGGGTCCGCCGGTGACCGCCAGTGGCGCGGCATTGGGGGAGTCGAAGCCCTGGAAGGCCCAGGACGAGGTCTTCGTGGCCCGATTGCCGGCCAGCAGCCGGTGCCCGAAGAACAGGCCCACTCCGTTCAGGCGCCCGCTGGTGGCGGCCCGCAGGGCCCCGGTGACATTCGGGGCGGCGTCGGAGCCCACCACGCCCAGGGGCAGCTGGGAGCCGGTGATCACCACGGGGCAGGGGAAGTCGGTCAGCGCGTAGGACAGCGCTGCCGAGGTGTAGGCCATGGTGTCCGTGCCGTGGAGCACCACGAAGGCGCGATCGGGATCCTCAGCGGCGTGGGCGCGCAGATCCTCGGCAATGGCCTGCCAGGACAGGGGGGTGGCATTGGAGGAGTCGATGAGCGGGTCCAGGCTGGTCATGGTCACGGCCTCGGCCAGGTCGGTGCCGTCCAGGAGGTGGGCCAGCCAGCCCTCCAGATCGGCCCCCGGCACCAGGCCCCGCGGAGAGTCCACCATGCCGATGGTCCCCCCGGCGTAGGTGAGATGCACGCGCATGATCAGCCCTCCTCGGCCAGGACCTCGTCGAGGAGGTCGCTGCGGATCTGGTTGCGCACCGCGTACCAGCCGGCCACCATCATGGCGACGACGATGGCGAACAGCGCCAGCGTCCAGCGGCCGGCCGGGCTGAACAGATTGGAGGCCACCACCACGGTGAAGAAGGTCAGTGCCGCGTAGTTGGAGAAGGGCGCCAGCGGCATGCGGTAGGCCGGGCGGGTATCCGCGCCGGCGCGGACCCGGTTGAGGAAGGCCAGGTGGGTGACCAGGATCGCCGCCCAGGTTCCTGCGATCCCGATGCCCGCCAGGTTCATGACGATCTCGAAGGCCTCGCCGGGAAGGAATGCGTTGAGCAGGACGCCCAGCAGTCCCAGGGCGGAGGTCAGGGCGATGCCACCGGCGGGGACCTGGTACTTGTTCAGGCCGGCGGCCATCCGCGGCGCCTCTCCGGCCACGGCCATGGAGCGCAGTGTCCGCCCGGTGGCGTAGAGGCCGGCGTTGAGGGAGGACATCGCGGCGGTCAGGACGACCACCTGGATGATATCGCCGGCATAGGGCACGCCAATGCCCGAGAAGAAGGTGACGAAGGGGGACTCGCTCCCGGAGTAGGCGTGATAGGGCAGCACCAGGGCCATGAGCATGACGGAGCCCACGTAGAAGATGAAGATGCGCAGGATCATCGAATTGATCGCCTTGGGCAGGACCTTCGCGGCGTTCTCGGCCTCACCGGCGGCGACCCCGACCATCTCGGTGCCGCCGAAGGCGAAGACCACCCCGAGGGTCAGGGCGAAGACAATGGGCAGGCCCTGGGGGAAGAACCACCCATTGTCCGAGATGTTGTGCAGGCCGGCGGTCAGCGTGTGGCCGGTGGCGTCCGTGCCGGTGCGGGAGCCGGTGAGGATCGCCCAGATGGCCACGAGCATGAATGACACGATGGCGCCGACCTTGATGAGGGCGAACCAGAACTCCGCCTCGCCGAACATCTTGACATTGAGCATGTTGAGAATGAAGACCAGGATCAGCGCCAGGAGCGCGAGCACCCACTGGGGGATAACGTGGAAGGCGCTCCAGTAGTGCAGGTAGAGGGCGACCACTGTGATGTCGGCCATGACGGTGACGGACCAGTCCAGGAAGAAGAACCAGCCGGTGATGTAGGCGCCCTTCTCCCCGAGGAACTCCCGCGCATAGGAGACGAAGGCCCCGGAGGAGGGGCGGCGGATCGCGAGCTCGCCCAGGGCACGCACCATGAGGAAGGCGAAGAGCCCGCAGATCGCGTAGGCGAACATGAGGCCCGCCCCGCCCTGGGCCAGGCGGCCTCCCGCCCCCATGAATAGGCCGGTGCCGATGGAGCCGCCGATGGCGATCATCTGCAGGTGGCGGTTCTTGAGTGACTTGGAGTAGCCGGCATCGCCTCGATCCTGGACGGGGCCGGGACTCTGCGGGCGTGAGGAGTCTGGGTCTGAGGAGTGTGACATGACTGCCTTCCCTGAGGTGAGGATGAGGGTGGTGGTGACGTGGTGACGTGGTGACGACGGCTGCGGCGCTGCGACGGTGGTGCCTCCATTGATGGTCCCATGGAACCCGCGGCGGCGCTTGCGGATGCTGTGTCCAGAACCACCGAGGCGTCCTGTGCCGCCAGATTGCGTCCGACGCCGCGCGCGGGGTAGGTTCAGTGCCGCTGCGCCACGCGCCGCGCCGCCTTAGCTCAGTCGGCAGAGCGATTCACTCGTAATGAATAGGTCGTGGGTTCGATTCCCACAGGCGGCTCGATCAGCCCCGGGACCCTGTCCCGGGGCTTCGCTGTCTCTCGTCTGAGCGAGGGCTGTGCATGCGCCCCATGGGCGACGATGCCTGCGGCGGATCTGCCGTGGATCGTTGTCGGGCGGTACCGGAGGGATTGCCCGTGCCCGTGTCGGGATATCGTCGCCGCGATGCTGGAGCCGGCGCAGGTGCTGCGCCATGATCCGCCGTGATCCAATCGATGCGGGCAGTGGCGCAGTGGCCCTGGCCAATCCTGGCCAATCCTGCGCAATTGCCGAGATGGATGCCGGTTGAGGGCCTGGACGAGACCCCGGGGCGTAGAACCTCTCCAAAGCGAGCCCTCGGGACCGTCAGGAAACAGGGAGAAACTGGGAGCCGCCCCGTGATGGCCCTGAAAGTTGTCTGAGAATATTGGCGAATCAAGTGTTGCATGATTCGGAAAGGGCGTTTAGCCTTGTTGCCGACAGCGCGGGATTCGTATCAGGAGGTCCCGCCAACAGATCCGAATGGGGAATCATGGCGCAGAAGACTCAGGTCATCCTTGTTGACGACGTCGACGGCTCCGAGGCCAGCCAGACTGTCACCTTCGCTCTCGATGGTGTCAGCTACGAGATCGACCTCAACGACGAGCACGCGGCAGCGCTGCGTGAGTCATTTGAGGAGTGGGTCGGCAAGGCCCGTCGCACCGGCGGCCGTCGTAATGCTGGTCGTCGTCGTAACGCGGGTGCCTCGGACACGCAGAAGATCCGCGAGTGGGCCCGCGAGCAGGGCCTGGAGGTCTCTGACCGCGGCCGCGTCTCGGCTGAGATCCGCGAGGCCTACAAGAACGCCCACTGAGCTATCGGGCGATCCGCGCACTTCGGCCCGGCACCGCATCATGCGGCGCCGGGCCGTCGTGTGCTCTCAGGCCCTGGGCGGGGCGAGGGGGCGATCCCGCTGGTCGGGCGGGTAGGGCGGGTCGGCCCCGATCGATCCGGGCCGGCGGCACGACGGCGGGGCGGGGATTCGTGCCCTCAGTCCCTCGCGCGCCGCGCCCGGCCCTGGCAGGATAGGCACATGGCTTACACCCTGGTACTGCTCCGCCACGGCGAGAGCGAATGGAACGCTAAGAACCTCTTCACCGGCTGGGTCGATGTGCCCCTGTCGGACAAGGGCCGCGCCGAGGCCTCCCGAGGCGGTGAGCTGCTCAAGGAGGCGGGAGTCCTGCCGGACGTCCTGTTCACCTCCATGCTGCGCCGCGCGATCATGACCGCCAACCTCTCCCTGGATGCCGCTGACCTCCACTGGATCCCCGTCCAGCGCCACTGGCGCCTCAACGAGCGCCACTACGGCGCCCTGCAGGGCAAGAACAAGAAGGAGATCCGTGACGAGTACGGCGAGGAGCAGTTCATGCTCTGGCGCCGCTCCTACGATGTCCCCCCGCCGCCCATCGAGCCGGGCTCCGAGTTCTCTCAGGACACCGACCCGCGCTACGCCGGCGAGCCCATTCCCGCCACCGAGTGCCTCAAGGATGTTCTTGAGCGCCTCCTGCCCTACTGGGATGACACGATCGTCCCCGAGATCAAGACCGGCAGGACGGTCATGATCGCGGCGCACGGAAACTCCCTGCGCGCCATCGTCAAGCACCTTGACGAGATCTCCGACGATGACATCGCCGGCGTCAACATCCCCACCGGTATTCCGCTGGTCTACGAGCTCGACGAGGAGACCCTCAAGCCCCTGAAGAAGGGCGGGCGCTACCTCGACCCCGAGGCCGAGGCCAAGATCGCGGCCGTGGCCAACCAGGGCAAGTAGGCCGCATCCCTGACCTGATTCGGGCGGTGCCGGGATATCCCGGCACCGCCCGAATCGCGCTGATGACCAGGCCCGGCCGCCCTTGAGGGGACGCGGGCGGGGCTGGCCAGGATCGGCGAGGATCGGCGAGGGTCGCCGAGGATCTCAGTGGAGGGCGTCGGCGTCCTGGGCGTCGTGGGTGCCGGGCATGGAGGCGCCGGAGACCAGGTAGGCCACGCGACGGGCCACCGAGGTGGAGTGGTCGCCGAATCGCTCCAGGAAGCGCCCCATGAGCACCGCGTCGATCACCTGCTGCCGGCTCATGTCGTGGGCCGGGTCCAGGATCATCTGGAAGGACCGGCGGTGCAGGGCATCCAGCTCGGCGTCGCCGGCCTGAATGGCGGCGGCCAGCTCCAGGTCACGGCTGGACACCAGCTGGGCCACGTTCTGGCCGGCCTGGACGGCCAGGTCGGCCATCTGCAGGATGAGGCCGAGGATCGGCTCGGGCACGGGCGGCTCGGGGTAGCGGCCGCGGGCGATGGCCGCGACATGCCGGGCCAGGTCCCCCTGGCGCTCCAGGGTCTGGGCCATGCGCAGCGCCGAGATGACATTGCGCAGATCGCCGGCCACCGGCTGCTGGCGGGCCAGCAGCATGACGCACAGGTCGTCGATATCGCGCTGGAGATCGTTGATGCGCTCATCGGCGTCGATCACCTGCTCGGCGATGACGATATCGCTGTGGCGCAGCGACTCGGCGGCGCGCTCGATGGCGGTTGCCACCTGGGAGGCCATGGACTCAAGATCGGAGCCCAGCTGCTGGAGCTCCTGGTTGAAGATGTCGCGCACGTGGCGGCTCCTGTTCATCGATGCTGCCGCTGAGCTCGGGGCTGAGCGGCCGACGGCGTCGGGTGTGGCATCAGTGTGGGGGTGGACGGTGAACGGCGGGGGCAGCCTGGGCGCACACCCGATGAACAGCGCGTCTCGCCGTCCTGCCGGCGCGGCCCGGCGCGGCGCTGTGCTCGACTGTGCTCGCCGCTGCCGCCTCCACCTCCTACCCTAGGGGCGTGGACCTCGTTTGGCTGCTGATCCTGGCCGCGCTCGTCGGCGTGGCTGTGGGGACCGCCGCTGCCCTGGCCTTCGGCATGTCGGAGCGCGATCGCCGTCGTGCCTCCCGCCCGGCTCCTGGAGGGCTGGCCGGTATGGATGCGGTCCCTGTGCTCGCCGCCCTGCGCTCCATCGTCGTGGTGCTCGACGACGATGATGAGGTGCTGCGCGCCTCGGCCAGCGCCTACTCCTTCGCCATTCTGCGCGACGACGCCGTCGCCGACGCCACCATCGCCGCCATGGTGGCGCGGGTGCGCGCCTCGGGGGTGGCCGAGGATGCGGCCGTGACCGTGGCTCGGGGGCCGGTGGCGGGCGCCGGCAGCTTCCACCTGCAGGTTCGCGTGGCCGGGATCGGCCGGGGGCGCATCCTCATCCTGGCCGAGGACCGCACTGCGGCCAAGCGCGTGGAGGATATGCGCCGGGACTTCATCGCCAATGTCTCTCATGAGCTCAAGACCCCGGTCGGGGCGATTTCGCTTTTGGCAGAGACCGTGGAGGCCGGTGCGGATGACCCGGCGCATGTGCGCGATTACGCCGGGCGGATGCGCAAGGAGGCCAAGCGCCTGGGCGTCCTGGTCCAGGAGATCATCGAGCTCTCCCGCCTCCAGGAGGGCGATGCCCTGGCCGAGCCCGAGGACGTCGAGATCGACGAGGTCATCGCCGAGGCCCTGGACCGCGTGCGCGTGGAGGCTGAGAGCAGCCAGGTCGAGCTCGTCTCCGGCGGGCGCCGCGGGCTGAGGGTGCGGGGGGATGCCGCCCTGGTGACCACCGCGGTGCGCAACCTGCTGGACAACGCCATCCGCTACTCCGAGCCGCGCACCCGGGTCTCGGTGGGGGTCGGCCTGGATCCGGCGGATTCGGATCTGGTGCGCATCGCCGTCGTCGATCAGGGCATCGGCATCCCCAAGGCCGATCAGGAGCGCGTCTTCGAGCGCTTCTACAGGGTGGACAAGGCTCGCTCGCGCGCCACCGGCGGCACCGGGCTGGGCCTGAGCATCGTCAAGCATGTGGCCGCCGACCACGGCGGCACTGTTGAGCTGTGGTCGGCTCCCGGCCGGGGCTCCACCTTCACCCTGGTGCTGCCGCGCCTGCGCCCGCAGGGCGAGGCGGCGCAGGTCCCCGAGGCCGCTCAGCCCGCTGAGTCCACCGAGACCGCTGAGCCTGCTGAGTCCACTGGGACTGCTGAGACCGCCGTCGGACAGGCCGGTGGCGCAGACCCAGCCGGTGCCGCCGCGCCGCACAGCCCGAATGCCGGCAAGGCCGCAGAGCCCAGCGCCGAGCCCACCAGGAGCGCACCATGACCCGCATCCTTCTTGTCGAGGACGAGGAGAACTTCCGCGACCCCCTGGCCTACAACCTGCGTCGCGACGGCTACGAGGTGGTCCTGGCCGAGGACGGCGCCACCGCCGTCGAGCTCTTCGAGTCCCAGACCCGCCCGGACGGGCCGGGGCATATCGACCTGGTCCTCCTGGACCTCATGCTGCCGCGCCTGAGCGGGACCGAGGTGTGCAAGCGGATCCGGCGCAACTGGCAGACCCCCGTCATCATGCTCACCGCCAAGGACTCCGAGGTCGACACGATCGTGGGCCTGGAGATCGGGGCCGACGACTACATCACCAAGCCCTACTCCTACCGCGAACTCGTGGCGCGTATGGGCGCCGTGCTGCGGCGCACCGCGCCCCCGCCGCCCCAGGAGGCGGGCGTGCTGAGCGCGGGGCGGGTGAGCATGGATGTGGAGCGCCATGAGGTGCGCGTCGGCCAGGAGGTCGTGGCCATGCCGCTGCGCGAGTTCGAGCTGCTGGAGCTCTTCCTGCGCAACCCTGATCGGGTGCTGACGCGGGCCCAGATCATCGAGCGGGTCTGGGGGGCCGACTATGTGGGGGACACCAAGACCCTCGACGTCCACGTCAAGCGCATCCGCGCCAAGATCGAGCTCGATCCCTCCCATCCCGTGGTCCTGACAACCGTGCGGGGACTGGGGTACAAACTGGTCTCCCAGGACTGAGTGGGGATCGGTCGCACGCAGAGCCGGCAGGGCGGTGCCACCTGGGGGCCTGTGAGATACCTCCCCGGCCTTTCCGCGGTATGCCCTGATAAACTAGGACCCCGCAACCTACCTGGAGTGTCATTCCCATGACCTTTGAAGTCGGCGAGACTGTCGTCTACCCCCATCACGGCGCCGCCCGGATCATCGACATCCGGCAGCGCAAGGTGCGCGGTGAGTCCAAGACCTACCTGCAGCTGGAAGTCGCTCAGGGCGATCTCATGATCCTGGTGCCGGCTGAGAGCGTGGAGCTCATCGGCGTGCGCGATGTGGTCGATGAGTCCGGCCTGGAGAAGGTCTTCGATGTCTTGCGGGCCCCGCTGACCGAGGAGCCCACCAACTGGTCGCGGCGCTTCAAGGCCAACCAGGAGAAGATCGCCTCCGGGGATGTCATCAAGGTCGCCGAGGTTGTTCGGGATCTCTCCCGCCGGGACACCGATCGCGGTCTGTCCGCCGGGGAGAAGCGCATGCTGGCCAAGGCCCGCCAGATCCTCGTCTCCGAGCTCGCCCTGGCGCAGAAGACCCCCGAGGAGGAGGCCGAGTCCCGCCTCGATGAGGTCCTGGCCTCCTGAGCCCAGCCCCAGGGCCCGATGAGCACCTCCCAGATCCATCCGGGCGGCCCCGTGGTCGCCATCCTCACCGCCGCCGGCTCAGGATCGCGCCTGGGCGCAGGCGGTCCCAAGGCCCTGGTCCGCGTGGGCGGGGTCAGTCTGCTGCGCCGGGCCGCCGGAGGCCTCATCGACTCCGGGGCGGTGGATGGGATCGTGGTCACCGCCCCGCCCGACGACGTCGCCCGCTTCCGCGCCGAGCTCTGCGAACTGAGCGGCAGCGGGCAGGATGAGCCGAGCCGGGTGCCGATCAGGGTGGTGGCGGGCTCCTCGGCCTCCCGTCAGGCCTCCGTGGCGCGCGGCCTGGAGGCGGCCATGGAGATGGAGCCCGGTGCGAAGGTGGTGCTGGTCCATGATGCGGCGCGCGCGCTGACCCCGCCTGAGGTGATCCTCCGAGTGGTGCGGGCCGTGCAGGCCGGATACGAGGCGGTCATCCCCGCCCTGGCGGTCACCGACACCATCAAGGAGGTGGCGCCGGCGGCGTCGGCGGGCGGGGTGGAGGCCGAGAGCGTCGTCGGCACACCGCAGCGCTCCGTGCTGCGTGCTGTGCAGACCCCGCAGGGATTTGCCGCGGCCGCGCTGGTCAGCGCCCACCGCCTCGGGGCTCAGCGCGCTGAGGATGAGGCGCAGGCCGCATCCGACGACGCCGGGCTGGTGGAGGCCGCCGGTGGACGCGTTGTGGTCGTGGCTGGTGATGAGCGCTCGCTGAAGGTGACCACCCCGGTGGACCTGGCCATCGCCGAGGCCCTCCTTGAACTCGAGACGCACCCCGGCACGGGGCGCGAGACGAGACTGTGAGGCGGAGATCGGGGAAGATCGGGGAGAAGAGCCGCGGGGCCACTGACGAACATCAGTGATGACACGGCAAGGTGGCTCTCGTACCGTAATGCTGGGTGTTCGCGGACGATCCGCTGAACACTCACTGTACGGTGTTCCCTAGGATGGCGAGGGCGTCATGACGGCAGGTCTCGGTGGCCTTGGTGGGGTGTGGCATCTCATGGCAGGTTGCGCTGCCGTGCTGGGGCGCATCGCAATGGTGCTGGTCTACGGGACGCTCTTGGTGCCGGCCATCGGTGCGTGGTCCTGGGCGAGCGGGGCGGCTGCCGGCCCGATGCGAGTGCTGGGCGCGGCCCTGCTTGCGGCCTGCGTGAGCGAAGCCCTCGACTGCCTGCGGCAGCGATCGGTGATCAAGCAGTGCGGGGCGGACAACCCGTACCGGCACTGGGACGCTGACCTTGTTCTTCTGCGCTCGGTGCCCGCTGCGATCGCGACCTCCGTTCTTCTTCTCGGCGGCGGCTTGGCCTCCATGGCGGTGATCGGCGCGACGCTCGGTGCGGCGATTGCTCTTCTGGAGCTCCTCACCAGGCGCGTGGCGAGCAGCGGCGGCTCCAGCAAGGAGCCCGACCTGTGGAGCCACGACCCGGTCCGCGGTGGTACCGCCGCCCGGGGAGCCGGCGCTGATGCGCGCGATGTCATCGGAGTTGGGTAAGGGCGGGATCGCCTGGGCCTCCATGGCGCGGACGACCTGCACGCCCTGACGGTGGCCCAGTGGTGACCTGGAGCGTAGGCCGTCGTAGGGGCGGCCAGGAGCCCGACCGGGGCTCCCAGGGGCGCTTGTCGACGGCCCGGTGGGCAGCTCGGTGTGGGAACCGCCTGGGAGGGCGTTGGGATGTTGTTGAATTCGGTATCGACAACATTTCTCGACTATCATTTTATGATTTGCACAAGCGCGTCATGCTGCCCGACCATGAAAAGCAGCATATGAGCGCAGTCAATGGCGTGCTGTGCTCATGAGGTGCTTTGTTCCGGTGCGCTTGGCTTGGCGCCGCCTTATGGGGTATGACTGACGCTGGTAGTGGCGTGATGAATGTGGTTGAGCGATTGAGTGAGGGTTCCATCAGTCCGTTGCGTGCGGCCTTGATCGGTGGCCACTGTGTCACTCGACGCATTTTTTGGTGGGGTTTGCACGAGAGATGCGGCCGGGTACTATAGAACCGACAGATTGACATTGGCTTGACGGGCGGGCGGGTCCCCAGCTCGTTCGTCCGGTTGATGGCACTGTCATGACATCTGCACCATTGCTCGGCAGGGGATGCGATCCCCGTGGCGGTGCGCGACTCCTCGGGTTGCGGTTGCCGTCCATCGGGTTCCTCTGGGAGCGTGGTCTCAATCGCGAAGAGCTTCGCACCGCCAATGAGGAGTTTCGGAGAATGACTCGGGATTGCTTCGCTGAGGTGAAGGTGTGTCGCCAAGCGCGCCATTAGGAGAGGAGGTGAAAGCGTGTTCCCTGCTGGTGGATGGTTTCCTGTCTGGAGAGAGCCGCACTGGTGCTGGCTTTTTGCTTACAAGACCACGCTGTGCCCGTAGAAGGTGAGTCGGATCAGTTTTCTTACTTCTAGAGGGACTCACGAGAATGCGGCGCGCTTGCGCGCAATCTTATTTGGCGCGTCTGTACTGGTGGTCCTGGGGCTGGATGTCCGGGATCTCTTCGATCCGAGGTTCGCCAAAGAGTTCTCGTGGGGATGGGAACTTGCGCTGATCATGGCCGTGCTGTGGTACATGCGCACCCCAAGTTTCGGCTGGATACTCCCGTCGATCATCGTTTTCTCGATGATCGCTTTCTCTCAGGTTAGCGTTACTTGGTCCTGGATGCTCGTCTATGGTGTCGTCATCGACTTGGGGATTCGGGGATTTCATTGGCGAGCATTCGCTGTTTTCGTAGTGCTTCATGCGAGTTTCATCTATGAGACTGATGAAGTTCTGATAGAAGTGATGAGACTGGCGGTCTTTGGATCTGCATGCCTGGCGGCTGTGGCAGTTGGGCGCATCTTCGTTCATCGAACGGAGTTCCTCGAGGCTCAGGTCATCGCCTCTCAAGAGGAGATGCGACGCGCTGAGGTCGCGCTTCGCGAGGGGCTGGCATTGGACCTCCATGACACGCTGGCGGCGAGCATGACGCGCATCATGTTCGCCGCCCGCGCTATCGGCACGGCGGGGGAGCGGGTGCGGCGGCGGCGCGGCGACTACATCGCCACGGAGGCGCAGAACGCCCTCAAGCAGTTGCGCGCCATGATCTCCACGCTCACCGAGGAGGGCGAGAGCGTGGCGAGTCGCATCACACTGGCCGAGGCGATCGAGACCGCGGAGAAGGCCCTGGCGCAGCGGGATATTGAACTGGATGTCAACATCGCCCCTGAGGCTCAGGCCGTCCTGGGTCAGGGAGATGCCGATGAGGTGCTGCTGGTGGCCATTGTCCGGGAGAGCACGCTCAACTGCCTCAAGTACGGTGCGGCCGGCGGCGTGGTCTCGGTGGTCTGTGAGATCGACGATCAGTTCCTCCACATCACCTGCGCCAGCACCCGCTACCCGTACTATCAGGACGAGGAGAGCCTGCGGGGCGGCTACGGACTGGCCGCGCTGGAGAACCGCTTCCGCCGAGCGGGAGGTTCTCTGGATGTCAAGGCGAGTGACACGAGCTGGCTGGTTATCGCCGCTCTACCCATCGAAGGGAGGGAATAGCCCATGCTCCGCGTGATGATCGTTGAGGATGACCGTGACGTCAGGGCCATGCTCGCCACGGAGATCGCGGCTATCCGTGATGTCGAGGTGGTGGCCGCGGCCAAGAACGGCCACGAGGCGCTGTCGATCTTCCAGGCCATGATGGCGCAGGGAGACACGGGCCGGCCCCCGGTCGATGCGATCCTCCTGGATGTCAATATGCCTCGCATGAGCGGCCCCCAGGCGGCGCGCCAGATTCGGCAGCTCGACGCCCGGGTGGTCCTGGTCATGCTCACCATGTTCGATACCCCCGAGGCGCTGAGAGACTCCTTCGACGCCGGCGCCACGGGCTTCCTCACCAAGGACTGCCCCGCTGACGAGGTGGTCGACTATCTCAGGCGGGCGGTGCGCGGCGAGCAGGTGGTCTCCCAGCGGGCCACCGAGGTCCTCATCAATGCCTTCACCCAGAACGCCCGCGACAGGAAGGCGCAGGAGTCGCTTCTGCGCCAGGCGGAGGCGCTTCCGCCTCGGCTCAGGGGCGTCTACGAGCTGCTTGTCACCGGCGCCACCAACAGGCGAGTCGCCAAAGTGATGGGCCTGGCTGAGAGCACGGTGCGCATCTACGTCTCCGAGGTTCTCCACCGCCTGGGCTACAACTCCCGCGCCGAGCTCATCGCCGCCTACGCAGGAGTCGGCAGCTCCGAGAAGTACTGAGAGCCCCGGCATCACCTCAGTGCGGGTCTCGTTCGCACCGGGAGCCCTCCAGCAGTGTCGTGGTAGCGACGGTGTGCGGGGACATCTCCGCGCGGGCACGGCGGTCCGGTGCACGCATACTGGTATCGGTTGGGGATCCCGCCGGACTCCCCGAGGGAGCCGACCGGGTGAGGAGCACGATGACCGTTCCCTATGAGAAGGCGAGCATCAACGTCGAGCGCGCCTACGCCCTGGCCCGGAGCGGCAGGTGGGATGCCGTCCTGGAGTCCTGGGCGTGCGACCGGGCGCTGCTGGTCACATGCTCCCGTTACCGCAGGCCCGGCTCGCTGTGGACCTTCCTCCACCAGGCGGCCCACTTCGGCCAGGAGCCGGCGATCCGCGTACTCATCGCGGCAGGGGCCTCCACCGCCGCCGAAGGCGATACGCCCGCCCAGGCGGCCCGGCGCCGCGGGCACTTCCGCATCGCCGACCTCCTGGATCACGCGGCAAGGGGCGCCGAGGGGCTCTGGCAAGCGCCCTCCGACCCCGGGCTCCTGCCCAGCAGCAGCCTGTTCGAGGAGGCGCGCGAGCGCACGGCGAACGCGAACATGATCATCGCCTACGGCGGCGGGCGGGTGAGCATCCCGGCCGGGCAGCGCCACCACACCGACTCCTTCGACCGCGTCCTGGTCGGCTGGCACGGCACCTACGACCCGCCGCGGACGACCGGTATGGAGGACATTAGTCTCGCTGAGCAAAGAGTATGAATAGGTAACTATGAGGTGACCTGCTCGTCTGCGAAACGAGTGCGCTGTGTCCATGGCGAATCTCCTCCAAAACGGTCATCGGCCGCCTCAAAGCAGTGGGACCAATGCGCTTACCGCGAGGTACAGGCCTGGATGGCGGTGCCATCGGTCAGGGTGCCGCTCAGGCAGTGGGGTCCCGGCTCGGCGCCGGGACGGGTGACGATGACGTCATCCACGCCATCGCCGTCGGCATCAGCGATCGTGACGGTGGCCGGCTGGCCGTCCGCCCACGCCAGACGCTCCGGATCGATGGTGGACACCGGCATGTGCTCGGTTCCCCGAATGACCAGCCTGGTCTCCTGCTGACCCGCCCCACTGGCCGGCTGGGGCTGGTCCCCCTCCAGCGCCGGCACAACGTGAGTGACGAAATCCGTCAGACCCCGGTCATCGGTGATGACGGCGGTCACCTCGACCGGCTCATCGGCGTCGACCTGCACCGTGGCCCGCGCCCCCTGAAGCACCGTCTCCGAGCCATCGGGCCGCTGGATGTACCAGTCGACGTCGGCCACCGCGCCATCACCGTCACGCGAGGCCGTGGCATCCAGATCCAAGTGATCACCGCGGCGGGTCGCCGTCGCCTCGCCCACCGGCCGCACATTGTCCACGCCGACACCGGAGGCCGGGGCGGGAGCCTGCCTCTGGCCGCCCTGGATCGTCGCATGCACGTCCTTGGCCAGGGCGGCGTGGCCGGCGGCCGTGGGGTGGAAGCGGCCATCGGAGGTCAGCCCGTAGAACCAGGAATCGGAGCTGCCGCACAGCTCGTGGCCGGCGAAATCATCAACAGGATCAGCGTAGGCGCCGCCGTGGCGCACCGCCGCGGCGCGCATCGACGCATTCATCTCGTCGGTCTTGGCCATCATCCAGCGCTGATCAACCTTCTTGACCCCCTCGCAGCGGCCGAAGAACAGCCCTCCCCCGGAGCCCCCCTCCGGAGGGAACATATGGGGGTACCCCACCGCCACCACCCGTGCCCCTGGGGCTCGCGAGGAGATATCGGAGAAGACCGAGTCGTAGCTGCGCACGCCGTCGCGCGCCCCAGTCCCGCCCAGCGTCTCCAGAGCCGCTTCTGACGGCCCGGAGACCGCAGGATCGTTGTGGCAGGTCACGAAGGGCAGCAGGCGCTTGCCCGTGATGCACTCGGTGAGCACCCGGCTGAACCCCGCGTCATTGCCGCCGATCGACACCGTCACCAGGCCCGTGTCCTGGCCCAGGCGATCGAGCTGGGCCGGCTGCCCATTCGCAGCGGAGGGCTCATAGAGGTCGGCCGTGCGCGCACCCGAGCAGGCCGCGAAGGTGAGGTCCGTGCCCGTGCGCCTGCCCACCTCATGCGGGTAGGCGGCGGTGGAGCGCTGACAGCCGTTGCCCTCCTCATAGGGGCTCACTCCCGCGCCAGAGGCGTAGGAGTCCCCCAGGGCCACGTACCGGCCCTCGAGGTCGGCCTCGGCGCTGTGAGCGGCGGGCGCGCCTGCGGCCACCATGAGCAGCAGGGCCAGGGGAATGGGCAGGACCGCATTCGCTCCCAGCGGCCATGAACGACGTCGTGCACGCACCTGGCTGCTCCTCCCGGAAGTCGTCATAAGTGACGGAACGAGGGAATGCGTCACGAGCGGTACCCCGCCCCATCCTGCCCTGTGCCAACCGATGAAAGGACGACGCGAGATGTGCTCATGACGCAAACCCTCGTTCGCGTCATGTGGTGTCCCAAGACCATGCCCGTCATGCCCTGAGGAGTCAGGGGTCCCGAGCATCGTGCGGAGTCCTCTGCCTGCGAGGGCCACTGGCCGCTGCTGAAGGGGACGATCAGAGCCGGCATCCTCTGCTTCCGCCGGCACCGGGTGCCAGCCGGAGGCAGAGCGCAGTGAAACCGATCGCAGGCATGCACAACATGAGGAGCTCCCCACGATGCTCGATATGACGGCCATCAGGAGGCCTTGTAACACCCCGCGACTCACACTCCCCGCCCGATCCGCGATGGCGGTGAGCAGTGCGCCGCAGCATGCCTATATACTCCCCAGCGATCGCCTCTGGGACAACACTGATCATCGTCAGTGCCCGTTCCATGCCTGCTCAGCGCCCGTTTCTGCCCGTTTCAGACGGGCCGGGGCGGGGAAGACCTGCCCATCGTGGGGCCGGAGAGAGCCGCGGCGCCGTAAGGTTCCTCCATGACAACCAGGGCCGTGCCAAGCGCCGTGCAACAGGACCGTCCCAGTCTGCTGACCTGGCCCATCATCGCATGGAGCCTGTGGGACTGGGGGTCGGCCGCTTTCAACGCCGTCATCACAACCTTCGTGTTCACGGTCTACCTCACCAGCGCTCCCTTCGGCGACAAGGCCGCCAATGAGGCCTCGCTGAGCATCGGCCTGGCCGTCGCCGGTGCCTGCATCGCCCTGCTGGCCCCGGTCACCGGGCAGCGCTCCGATCGCGCCGGCAGGACAGTCTTCTGGCTGGGCGCCTACACCGCCGTCGTCGTGGCCATCTCCGCATGCCTGTTCCTGGTCCTGCCCGAGCCCGGGTACCTGTGGCTGGGCATCACCCTGCTGGGCCTGGGCAACGTGTTCTTCGAGCTCGCCTCGGTCAACTACAACGGGATGCTCAACCAACTGACCACCAAGGAGCGCTTCGGCGCGGTCTCCGGCCTGGGATGGGGCATGGGGTACATCGGCGGGATCGCCCTGCTGCTCATCGTCTACGTCGGCTTCATCGCCCCTGAGGTCGGCTGGTTCGGCGTCACCAGCGCCAACGGGCTCAACGTGCGGGTGTCCATGCTCGTGGCCGCGGCCTGGTTCGGGATCTTCGCCATCCCCGTCCTGCTCACCCAGGCCTACCGGGGCTCACGGTCAGGGGCGCAGCAGGAGGACGCCGTCGTCAAGGCCCCGGTCGGGGCGTCGGAGCCGGCCCCGGAGGCCGCGGCCGCGCCCCGAGAGTCCCTCCTGGCCTCCTACAAGCGGCTGTGGCGCACGCTGGTGGGCCTGTACCGCAACCACCCCACCGTGCTGTGGTTCCTGCTGGCGGCGGCCGTCTTCCGCGACGGGGTGGCCGGCGTCTTCATCTACGGGGGCATCATCGCGCAGAACACCTTCGGCTTCTCGCCGGGGGACGTCATCGTCTTCGCCATCGCGGCCAATATCGTCGCCGGCATCGCCACCATCGCCGTCGGCCACCTGGATGACCGCATCGGCGCGCGCAGGGTCATCCTGGGCAGCCTGGTGATCCTCATCGTCGCGGGCCTGCTGGTCTTCGCGCTCCACGACGCGGGCCGGGCGGCCTTCTGGGCGCTGGGCATGGTCCTGTCCGCCTGCGTGGGGCCTGTGCAGTCGGCCGCCCGCTCCTTCCTGGCCCGCCTCATCCCCGAGGGCAAGGAGGGGGAGATCTTCGGCCTCTACGCCACCACGGGGCGGGCCGTGTCCTTCATGGCGCCGAGCATGTACGGCCTGTTCATCGCGCTGGGGACGCGGATCGTGGGCCCGGGAGCCGCCTACTGGGGGATCCTGGGGATCGTCAGCGTCCTGGCGGTGGGCCTGCTGCTCATGCTGCGCGTGGGCGAGCCGGAATCGCTCGCGAGGTCATGAGCCGGGCCGGCGGCGCTCCAGGTCCTCGGGGGACAGGGGCCCCTGGGTGGATCCCTCGCCGTCGGGGCGGGTCCAGGTGACCGCCAGGGCCTCTCGGGCGCCGAATCGTGCCAGATGGATGCCGATGATCTGCTCCAGGGAGGCCAGATGCTCCTCATCGGCGCTCAGCTCCAGCAGCAGGGCGCCGTCGTCGCAGCTCATCGTGACCACGCCGACCACCGGGCCCTCCCGGTCGAAGATCAGGGTGCCGGTGGAGGTCTGCTCGTCCCAGGAGGTGGTGATCTTGCGACCCATGTGGCTGGCGAGCTGCTTGCCGTACCGGGCGGGCCGATCGGTGGGCACGCGGGCGCGGGAGTGGTGGGTGAAGGACTGCGCGGCGGGGGCGGTTGTCGTCATGAGGCTAGCCTTACCTGATGACGGCGGGACGCGCCAGCCCTCCTGACTCCGCCAATTTGCGTGAGTTCGTACTTTTCCGGGCCCGGAAAAGCACGAACTCACGCAAAAAGGCGGAGTCACGGGGGAGGGGGGCAGCGAACCCGCGATCGGAGCCCAGCGAATCCGCGATCGAGGCTCAGCAAATCCACGATCTCGGCTATGGTTGAGTCATGGATGAACTGGTCGGGCGCGGGCTTCAGCTCCGTGGCTCGGAGTACCTTGACCACTTTCCCGCCGTCGTTGTTCAAGGGGCGAGGCAGGCCGGCAAGAGCACGCTGGCGCAGATGCTCGTCGAGAACCGTCCCCACGCTGTCGTCACCCTCGATGACAGTCGCGTCCGTGACGCCGTCGCCGCTGATCCGTGGCAGGTCGTCGAGCAGATCCCCGAGGGCACGCTTGTCATCGATGAGGTTCAGCGCCTCCCCGAACTGCTGCTCACGATCAAGGCGAGCATCGACCGCGACCGCAGGCCGGGCAGGTTCATCCTCACCGGGTCGTCGAACATCCTCAAGGCCAAAGGAGGCGATTCGCTCGCCGGACGCGCCATCGACCTGCGTCTGCGCGGGCTGAGTCAGGCGGAGCTGTCGGGTACCAGCGCGTCCTTCGTCGACCGGCTCGTCGCCGACGGCGTCGACTGGCGGCACTGCTCGACCTCGCTGCGTCGCGCCGACTATCTGGATGTCCTCGAGCGGGGCGCGTTCCCGGAGGCTCGTCGGCTCAGTCGCAGGATGCGCGGGCCCTGGCTCGACTCCTACCTCTCGCGGCTGATGACTCACGACCTCGCCGAGGTTCCCGGGGGAGGCAACGAGGCTCGTCTGCGCAGGGTGCTCTCACTGCTCGCCGCGAACCAGTCGGGTGAACTCGTCAAGGCCCGCATCGCGAGCGCCACGGGGATCTCCGAGAGCATGATCGGCGCCTATGTCGATGCGCTGCGCTCTGTCTACCTCATTGACTTGCTTCAGCCCTGGACGCCGAGCCTCACCAAGCGCGAGACGGGCCGGTCCAAGGCTAGCCTCGCCGACTCGGCTCTCGCCATGCGCCTGAACTCCCAGACCGCGGCATCCCTCGCGCCACTGACGGCTGATGGCATCGGGCCCCTGCTCGAGTCCTTCGTCGTCGGCGAGCTGATGAGCCAGGGTGGATGGAGTGAGGAGGAGTACCGGCTCTTCCACTACCGTGACCGGAACGGCCTTGAGGTCGACCTGATCGTCGAACTCATGGACGGACGTGTGCTCGGGATCGAGGTCAAGGCCTCATCAACCTTCCGCGCCGAGCACTTCAAGGGTCTGGTCTTCCTCAAGGAGTCCCTGGGTGACCGCTTCCTCGGTGGGATCGTGCTGGGGACCGCAGGCGAGGGATACCAGTACGCGGAGCGCCTGTGGGGCCTGCCTGTCGCGGCGCTCTGGTGAGGTTACGAGAGAGGGGCGATGAGCCCGAGGCTGGCCAGCAGGTGGGGCATGGTCGTTGAGGGGCAGGGGCCCTGGGTGTCTCGCTCGGGCAGGGCCTCGCCGGGCAGGTGACATCGGTCGACGGCGTCGCGCATGGCCTCGGCGCAGAGCAGATCGTCAGGGATGGTCTTGGCGCCCTTGGGTTGTCTGGTGAGTTGGGCGTAGTGGGCCTGCGCATCGGCCTGGCTCTGGTAGTTCCGCACAGGCTCATAGTGGGCGTTGAGCCAGACCTCGAAGCAGGGCACCGAGACGACGCCGTGCACAATCGTTCTCCGCGTGGTCAGTCGTTTGCACTCGCGCAGAAAGGTGGAACGGTCCTCGCCGTCGTGGTCGACGATGATCCAGACCTCCTCGAAGGCGCTGAGGTCCGATCGTGGTCCCTTGAGATCCTTGACCACAGTCGACGGGGCGCCACCAATGTACTTAACTGTGACGGCGACGCCTTGGCTGAATTCGCGGGTGAGGCGAGCCAGCCAATCCAGGTAGTGCTTCTCCGTCACGGCTCCGTTGGTGACCAGGAGCACTGCGCGCTTCTCCTGGCGGGGTTGCCGGCCCCTCCGCCGCCCTGCCTGGCGGCGGTTATTCCCCCGTGGTGCCACCTCAGGCTGCCTCGTGGTCGGTGGCCAGCAGTTGCCGGATCTTGGAGGCGTCCACCGTGGGGATGGCGCCGAAGGCCCCGACGAGATATCGGCGCTGCTTGTTCGTGCCCTTGCGGGTGCTGGTGAAGTCCGCCAGGGAGAACAGTTCGCTGCGGCCGTCGCTCGACTTCTCGCACATCCACACCTCGCCGCTGTCCAGCAGTTGCGTGGGGGAGTTGTCCAGTAGGGAGGTGTCGTGGGTGGTGAAGACGAGTTGGGCGCCCGTGCGGTTGAGATCGGGGTCCTTGAACAGCTCCACCAGCGTGGCGCTCAGAGTCGGATGCAGGCTGGCATCGAGCTCATCGACGAACAGGGTCTGGCCCTGACGCATGGCGTCCAGGGCAGGGCCCACCGTCGCCAGCCAGGTCACAGTGCCCTGGCTCTGGGCGCCAAGGGGAAGGCGGCGCTCCTGGCCGTCAGTACCCCGGTGGTAGAAGACGAGTGACCGTTTGAGCGCGGCGAGGAGATCATCGGGGATTGCGTCCTCCTCCTGCTCGTGGACGGACCGGAGGAAGCGACGAAGCGAGTCCAGGAACTCCGGCGGAAGATCTCGCTCCTCCAGCTCCACCCGAGTGATGCCAAGGTCGGCGGTGTGCGCAATCGCGTCTGAGATCTCAGTCCACTGCGCAGGTGTGTTCGCAAGCTGGGCCATCATCCACTGCAATCGCGCCGCCCGCTCCTCGTCGTCGTGGCGGATGAAGCGGAAGGCGCGCAGGCCGCGGGCCACTGGCGCCAGGGAGGCGTGGCCATACCTCAGGGCAACGGCCAGGAAGAGGTCCTCGGTTGTGGTGATGCGTCGGACCTCGGCGGTGGGGCCTGTCAGAGAGCTGCCGGCGTCGATGGTCGGCTCCTTGTCCTGCTCGCCCTGGGTGCGGATGAACAGCTTCCTCCAGCGGAAGCCGGCCTCCCACAGCTCCTCGCGGGCAATGCCCCAGGGCTGAGCCTCGACGCTGTAGGCGTAGCGGATGCCCTCGTGGATGAAGTCCACGTGGTAGCGCGTTGGGAGGGCGGCTGACTCGCCGTCAAGGAGGTGAGGCTGATGCAGGAGGCCGCGCTCGCCCTTGATGGCGTGCCGAAGGTGGCTGATCGCGCTGATCAGTGTGGACTTGCCCGAAGCATTGGCGCCATAGATCGCCGCGGTGCGCCAGGTGCTCTCCTCCCAGGAGGAACCCGCCCGAGGCGTGAGAGTCCGCAGAGCGCCCCGGGTCAAGTCAAGGGTGGCCTCCTCGGCGAAGCACCGGTAGTTGGCGACGGAGAACGCGAGCAACATGGCGTCACCATACAGCGAGAGAGCTCCCGGGGGAAGAATCTTCCCGTAGAGCGGTCTTGGGGGATCTTGTGCGCCAGTCTTGGCTGGTGGGAGCAGGGCTGTGTGGGGCCTGCCTGTCGCGGCGCTCTGGTGAACACCCTGGCCGTGACTCCGCCAATTTGCGTGAGTTCGTACTTTTCCGGGCCCGGAAAAGTACGAACTCACGCAAATTGGCGGAGTCAGGAGGAGTCA
Organism: Actinomyces slackii; assembly: GCF_900637295.1. Taxonomy (NCBI): domain Bacteria; kingdom Bacillati; phylum Actinomycetota; class Actinomycetes; order Actinomycetales; family Actinomycetaceae; genus Actinomyces; species Actinomyces slackii. The sequence goes on from NZ_LR134363.1 coordinate 957,147, forward strand.
GGGATTCAGGCGGCGCTGACCTCCTCGAAGAGCCGGGTATAGCTCTCCAGGTCCATGTCCATGCCGGGCATGGCGGCCAGGCGGTTGACCGGGATGGCGGCCATCATCTCGAAGGTCGCCTCATCCTCGCGCAGGGAGGCCAGGGCCTGGGCGAAGGCCTCCTCCAGGCGCGGGCCGCCCACAGGGTGGGCCAGCCACTCGGCCACGGTGGAGTCCAGGCTCAGGGGCCGCACCCGCTGCGGGGCCCGGACGGCGATGGGCAGAACGGCGGGAAGGTCGCGGCTGGAGAAGCCCAGGCCGACCTCGTAGTCGCCCGCCTCCACCCTCCAGGCCGACGCGGCCTCATCCCAGTAGGCCAGGTCCCGGTGGGTCAGCTCGACGGCGACCTCCGTGGACTGCCCGGGCTCCAGGCGCACCTTGGTGAAGCCCCGCAGCTCGCGCGGGGCGCGCTCGACAGCCGAGGCGCCGGCCCGGCCCACGTAGACCTGCACCACCTGAGCCCCGGCGCGCTGGCCGGTATTGGTCACGGTGGCGCGCACGGTGGCCAGGACGCGCCCCTGGGCCCCGGCATCACCGGCGCTCACGGGCGGACCCGCCACCAGGGCGCCGTCCTCCGCCCCACCGTCCTCCGCCCCTCCGGCCGGCTCCACGCTCGCCGCGCTCAGCGCGAAGGAGGTGTAGGTCAGGCCGTGCCCGAAGGGGTAGGCGACCTCGCGCCCCATGGCATCCAGGGCCCTGTAGCCGATGAAGATCCCCTCGCCGTAGTCCACGGCGGAGTCATGGCCGGGGAAGTTGAGCTGGGCGGGAAGGTCGGCCAGACGCACCGGCAGGCTCTCGGCAAGGTGGCCCGAGGGGGCCTGGGCGCCCAGGACGACGTCGGCGATGGCCGCCCCGCCGGCCTGCCCGCCCAGCCAGGCCACAGCCAGGGCATCGGCGGACTCGTCCCAGGAGACGTCGACGGCCGAGCCTCCCACCAGGATCACCACCGTGGTGGCCGCCACCTGCCCGACGGCGCGGACCAGCTCCACCTGTCCGGCCGGGATGTCCATGTGGCTGCGGTCGTATCCCTCGGACTCGTCGCTCTGGGGCAGGCCCACGATGAGCACGGCCGTGGTTCCGCGCGCCGCCTCGACGGCCTGGTTCCGCAGCGCCTCGGCGCTCAGCTCCTGGCCGGGGGCGCCGTCGGCCTCTGGCAGGTGGTAGCCGGGGGCGAAGGTCACCGCCTCCTCCCCGAGGGCCTGGCGGAAGGCGTCCAGGGCGCTGTCCAGGCGGGTGGGGTTGATTGTGGAGGAGCCGGCGCCCTGGTAGCGGGGTGTGCGGGCGAACTCCCCGATGAGGGCCAGGGGGCGCTCGGCGCTGAAGGCGGCGGGATCCAGGGGCAGGGCGGGGCCGTGAGCGGCGTCGTCGTTCTTGAGCAGCACGGTGGACTCGGCGGCGGCCCGGCGCGCCAGGGCGTGGTGGGCCGCCGGGTCGTAGTCGGCGCCCCGGGCCCGGGCCTCCTGGAGGGTGGCGCTGGAGCGCAGGATGAGGGTGACGATGCGCTCGACGGCGGCATCCAGGACGGACTCCTCCAGCTCGCCGGAGCGCACCGCGTCCACGATCTGGGCGTCGGTGCGGCCCCCGGAGGCCGGCATCTCCAGGTCCAGGCCCGCGGCCAGGCTGGGGACGCGCTCGTTGACGGCGCCCCAGTCGGAGACGACGAGGTTGTCGAAGCCCCATTCCTGGCGCAGCACGGTGGTCAGCAGCCAGGGGTGCTCGCAGGCGTAGGTGCCGCCCAGCCGGTTGTAGGAGCACATGACGGTCCAGGGCTGGGCGGTGCGCACGATGTGCTCGAAGGCCGGCAGATAGATCTCCCGCAGCGCCCGCTCGCAGACGCGCACGTCGACGCGCATGCGGTCGGTCTCCTGGTTGTTGGCGGCGTAGTGCTTCAGGGAGGTGCCCACGCCCTGGGACTGGATGCCCTCGACCAGGGCGGCCCCGATGCGCCCGGCCAGGAGCGGGTCCTCGGAGACGTACTCGAAGTTGCGCCCGCACAGGGGCGAGCGCTTCATGTTGACCCCCGGGCCCAGGATGACGGCGACGTCGTTGGCGACGGTCTCGGCTCCTAGGGCCTGGCCGACGGCGCGGGCGAGCTCGGGGTCCCAGGAGGAGCCCAGGGCGGAGGCGGTGGGGAAGCAGGTGGCGGGCACGGAGTTGTTGATGCCCAGGTGGTCGGAGGACTCGGCCTGCTTGCGCAGGCCGTGGGGGCCGTCGGTGACCATGATCTGGGGGATGCCCAGGCGCTCGGCGGCCTTGAGGTGCCAGAAGTCGGCTCCGGAGGTCAGCCCGGCCTTCTCCTCCAGGGTCATGCGGGCCACGAGCTCTGCGGCACGGGCGCGGTGCTCCGCATCGGCACGGGCGCGGTGCTCCGCATGGGTGGGGGCGCGGTGCTCGCCGTCGGTGGGGGACTGGTGCGCCGCGGCGGGCGAAGGGGCCTGGGCGGTACCGGAGGGGTCGGCGGGGGTCACGTGGAGCTCCTTTGGTCGGGAATGACGCCCGCGATTCTACCACTTGGTTGTTTCTCGCGGCAGGCCGCCCTCGATCCGTCGGGGCAGACGAAGAGCCCGGGTGCGGATGGAAGCCCGCGAAGGGCCTCCGCCCGCACCCGGGCTCTTCGTTGGGGTCGGTCGCGCCTGGCGCCGATCCTCAGGCCAATGCCAGGGAGGAGCGTGACGCACGGGCTCCAAGACCGGTGCCCGGGCCCTCCAGGAGCTCCATGATGGAGCGGGCGGCCTCGCCGGGACCGTCGAGGCGCTCCATGAGGCGGGCCATCCGCTTGGCGCGTCCGCGCATGTCCGGGTCGGCCAGGGATGTGCGGATCAGGGCGGGCCAGTCGGTGGTGGCGGCGTCGGCCTGGTTGACCAGGCGGGCCGAGCCGAAGGCCACGCAGCGCTGCACGTTGAAGCGCTGCTCGAACTGCAGCGGGATGCCGATGAAGGGCCAGCCCTGGACGCAACTGGTCTGAACGGTGCCCTCCCCGCCATGGGTGATGGCCAGGTCGATGGCATCCCCCAGGCGGTCGGCCGGCAGCCAGTCGGTGACATGCACATTGGCGGGCAGGGAGCTGATATCCGCCTCGCTCAGGTAACTGCGCACCGGGGCCAGGACTTGGCAGGGGGCCTGCTCCATGCGGCTCAGGACGCTGAGGATCAGCTCGCGATTGCCCGAGGAGCCCACCGCGAAGTAGACCAGGGGCTGCTCTCCGGCCGCGAGCTCGGCCACGATCGGGGGCACCTCCCCGGGCAGGTGGGCGAAGATCGGGCCGACGACGCGATGGTCCTCCGGCATCTCCAGGCTCGGGGGCAGCAGGTGGGGCGCGGAGGCGATGAGGTTGAGGTCGGCGGTCAGGCCGGCGGCGAAGCTGGAGGGGAGAGTCACGCCGTTATCCGCCGCCACCTGGTAGAAGGGGCGCGGCAGGGGGACTCGCATGCCGACCGTGTGCAGGGCCGCGGCGGAGGCGCGGTCGATGAGCCGCTGCGCTGCGGTGGTGCGCGGCAGGAAGCCCGTCGAGCCCAGGCGCTGGGCCGCCTCCAGGTGGGGCAGGGAGTAGGCGAAGGGCCGGACGAACACCAGGGGCACCGACTCGGCGCGCGCGGAGATGAACTGGCTGGGGGTGACCCCGATGACCACCGCGCCTGAGCACAGCCGGCGGATGAGGTCGCGCTCGGAGGCCACGCGCTGGGAGAGCATGGAGCGGGTGAAGGGGTGGCGCAGGCTGCGGCCCTGATCGAAGTCCAGGGCCTGGCGGGCCTCGGCATCCGTCAGGCGCGGCTCCTGGAGGATGAAGTCGAAGCCGGCCTGCTTGATGAGTTCGGAGTTGCGCGGGGAGAAGCCGGTGAAGACGCAGTCCACGCCGTCGGGCATGCGCTTGGCGACCTCGATGCTGCGCGTGACCTCGGCGATGTTGATGGTTTCGGGGGCGAATAGCACGCGGCAGGCGTGCGCCTGACCGCCTGACTCAGGAGAGGGGGCGCCGCTGGCGCGCATTGCGGCCGAGCGGGTATGAGAGTGGTGCGCCGAGCCGCGTGCTGCTGGTGCACCGGTCGTCGTGGTGTGGCTGCTGGCGTCATGAGCCGTTGTGCATCGGTGTGCGATGACCGACATACGATGTCTCCCCTGGGTCAATGGCAAAAAGAACGAAGGCTCAATCTATTGGATGCCTCGTCCAATACGCTCGGAGAGTACCAGGTGTTCAGGGCCCGTGCCATCAGCCTGGAGGGGGAATTCGTCCTGTTGCGCTATCGCAAGCCTGTGTGCGTGGCGTAGGCGACTTTCGCCAGCGGTGCCAGCGGTCTCCGGCCCGTCATTCGGGGCGACTGGGGTGAGCGCGTGCGTTTATTGACGTTACCTTTCTGTGATGCTGGAGGGGCCCGGAATGCCCCTGCGGCAGCACCGCCTACGGGGCGGGCTCCTTCTGCGGGACGAGGGCGTGCAGCGCCCTGACCATCATCCCGACCACCGTCTCGCGATCGATCTCGGGGTGGTTCTGCCACTCCAGGCATGTGGCCACCATCATGCTGGTCCACGTGCGCAGGGCGAAGCGGGCCTGGACGTCGGAATCAGGGATGCCCAGCAGATGCAGCAGCAGCGCCTCGAAGTGCTCACGGCTGGCCTGGATCGCCTCGCCGATCACCGCGTCGTTCTTCTCCAGGCCGGCCACATGCAGCGCCTGGTAGCCCATGGGCCTGCCCTGGACGTAGGCGACGTAGGCAGTGATGACGTCCTCGATGCTCTCCTCGCCCGCGAGCTTCTCCACCTGGCTGATCTCATGGGCCACGATCGCCCGAACCAGATCCTGCTTGGTGGGGAAGTAGTGGTAGAAGAGCGCGCGGGAGGCGCCTGCCCGCTTGGCGATGTCATTGACCGAGACCTGCATGAGGGACCCCGTCGCGAAGATCTCCAGCCCTACTGCCATGATCTCCTCCCGCCGCTGCTCGGGGCTGAGACGCCGACGCTGATCAGTGGACTGCTGAGGGTTCACACGCTGAGGTTACTGGTTGGCGGGCCCACCCGTCGGTGAGCCTCGCGGGCAGGACCCGCGCAATCATGCTGCTCCTCCCGCCCGCGCATGCCGTGCGCTGCGGGCAACGGGTCCCGGGTGACGGTCATGCGCTGCCCGCCCGGTGTGCCCTGCCCGCCCGGTGCGCACTGCGCGTCCGGTGTGCCCTGACCGCCCGGTGCGCGCTGCGCGGTCGGGGTCGACGTCGACGTCGACGTCGGCGGGGTCCGGCCGGCTCCGGGGCCGCCGTGTGAGTCGCCGTATGGGTCTGGGGTGGACTTGACCCCCGGGTCCGGGGGTGTGCCCCGGACCCGGGGGTCCAAGCCTCGCGAGGGACCGTCTGCGACCCGGGTTCCCATGCACCCGGGGAGGCGGTCGCCTCCTTCACCGGAAGCGGCGGCTCCAGGCTCCCTAAGACCTGTTGCCGGCCTCGGAGGTCCGTTCCGTCGTCGGGCTCCCCAACCCTCGGGACCGGTTCCGTCCGGTGGTGTCCACTATGTAACGCCATGACCCTGAAAGAACCCACCGATGCGTACTGAGAACCCCCTGAGAAAAACACCCGGCACCACCGGCAGGGGCGGGACGGGAGAGGGCGCGCAGTCAGGCCCTGCGCTCGGCGCGCAGGGCCTGCCAGTACTCCAGGCGCTCCCGGATCCGTCGCTCGTGACCGTTGCCAGTGGGCTCGTAGAGAGGCTCGCGCTCCACGCCCTGCGGCAGGTAGTCGGCACCGGAAAAACCATCCTCGGCATCAGGGTCGTACTCGTATCCCTCGCCATAGCCCAGCTCCTTCATCAGGCGGGTGGGCGCGTTGAGGATATGCGCCGGCGGCATGAGCGAGCCCGTGCGGCGCGCGAGCCTCACCGCCCGGCCGTAGCCCCGGTAGATCGCCACCGATTTGGGCGCCGTCGCCAGATGCACCACGGCCTGGGCGATGGCCAGCTCCCCCTCGGGGGATCCCAGTCGCTCGTAGGCCTGCCACGCGGCCAGGGCGATCTGCAGGGCGCCGGGGTCGGCCATGCCCACGTCCTCACTGGCGAAGCGCACCAGGCGCCGCGCCACGTACAGCGGGTCCTCGCCGCCGGTGAGCATCCGGGCCAGCCAGTACAGCGCCGCATCCGGGTCCGAGCCGCGCATCGACTTATGCAGGGCGGAGATGAGGTTGTAGTGCTCCTCGGAGGACTTGTCGTACAGCGGCGCCCGCGAGGCGACCACATCCGTCAGCTCCCCTGCGCCCACGGGCCCGGCGCCTGCGGGCAGTCCCTGGATCTGCTCCACCATGCTCAGCAGGTAGCGCCCGTCGCCGTCGGCCATGGCCAGCAGGGCCGGGCGCGCCTCCGGGGTGAGCGGCAGGGCACGGCCGGTCAGGGCCTCCGCGCGAGCCAGCAGCTCGCCCAGCGCCTCCTCATCCAGGCGGCGCAGCACCATGACCTGACAGCGCGACAGCAGCGCCCCGTTGAGCTCGAAGCTCGGGTTCTCCGTGGTGGCGCCCACGAGCACCACCGTGCCGTCCTCCACGAAGGGCAGGAATGAGTCCTGCTGGGCGCGGTTGAACCGGTGGATCTCATCGACGAAGAGCATCGTGCCCTGGCCGATCTGGCGGCGCCGCCCTGCGGCGTCGAAGACTTTGCGCAGGTCGGCCACCCCGGAGAAGGTGGCGGAGATCTGCTCGAAGACCAGACCCGCGCGCTCGGCGAGCAGTCGGGCGATCGTGGTCTTTCCGCACCCCGGCGGGCCCCACAGGATGATCGAGGACAGGCGGCCGGCCTCCACCATCCGCCCCAGTGGGGCATCGGTCGCCAGCAGGTGATCCTGGCCGACGACCTCGCTAAGGCTGCGCGGCCGAAGCCGGTCGGCCAAGGGGCGGGCGGGGTCGTCGACCATCGGGCCGCCGGACTCGGCGGCGGCATCGAAGAGCGAGGGTTCCTCCTGCGCGTGATGGCTGACCATGCCTTGAGCCTACGGGCTGACCGGTCGTGCCCCGAGGCATCGGGCGGGCTTGCACATTCATTTCGCGGCCTGTGGGGCACGATTGGCGGAATGACGCGGTTGTGGTCGCCGGGCAGAGGTCGTGGAGGCAAGATGAATGTGCATCGACGCCGGCGATGCACATTCATCTCTGCTCCTGAGGCCGTCTCGGCAGACGGATCCTTGGAATGACGCCACATCGGGTGGCGGGGTCGCAGGATGAATGTGCAACTCGGGTGGCTCAGCCTCCCTGGCCGCGGTGGACTGCCTCGAGCATGAGGGTGGCGACGTCGGTCACGCGCACGTCCGCGCCCTCGCTGGCCACGCCGTCGGAGAGCATGGTGGTGCAGAAGGGGCAGGCTGTGGCCACCACCTGGGCCCCTGTGCCAATGGCCTCGCGGGAGCGCTCCACGGCGATGCGCGTGCCGATCGACTCCTCCATGAAGGCGCGCGCCCCGCCGCCTCCGCAGCAGAAGCCCCGCTCCTGGCTGCGGGGCATCTCCACCGTCGTGGCGCCCGTGGCCTCCAGCAGCTCGCGCGGCGGGGAGTAGACCTGGTTGTGCCGGCCCAGGTAGCAGGCGTCGTGGTAGGTGACGGTGGGGGCGGCGGTGTCCTGGAGGAGGGCGCCTTGGCTACCATCCGCGGCCCTCGTCCCTCGGGCCGCTCCCGCCAGCCCCGCCACGCCTTCGGCGCCCTCCTCCAGGGCACCGCCTGCGCGGTCATCGACCTCCCTCCCCGCATCTGGGGGAACGGGCGTCAGCCGCCCCTCGCGCACCAGCCGGTTGAGCAGCTGGGTGTAGTGGACCACCTCGTAGCGTCCCCCGATCTGCGGGTACTCCCGCGAGATCGTGTTGAAGCAGTGCGCGCAGGTCACCACGATGCGCTGGGCGCCGGCCTCCCGCAGGGTCTCAACGTTCTGGGCGGCGAGCATCTGGTAGAGGATCTCGTTGCCGGCGCGGCGGGCCGGGTCGCCGGTGCAGGTCTCGCCCTCGCCCAGGACCGCGAAGCTGACCCCGGCGGTGTGCAGCAGCTCGGCCACCGCCCGCGTGGTCTTCTTGGCGCGGTCCTCATAGGCGCCGGCGCAGCCCACCCAGAACAGGTAGTCGACCTCGGCGGCGGACTCCACGTCCTGGCCGATCACCGGCACCTCGAAGTCCAGGCCCTTGGCCCACTCCAGGCGCTTGCGCGCCGCCAGTCCCCACGGGTTCCCCTTGGACTCCAGCTTGCGGAACATGCCGCCCAGCTCCTTGGGGAAGGCCGACTCCATGAGCACCTGCTGGCGGCGCACATCCACCACATGGTCCACATGCTCGATATCCACCGGGCACTGATCCACGCAGGCCCCGCAGGTGGTGCAGGCCCACAGGACGTCGGCGGGGATGACCTCGCCGGCGAGCGGGGCGGGGGCCGTGGCCACGCCGGTCTCACCGGGCGCGGCCTTGGCCTCCAGGAGGGCCCCCAGGACGTCGCCGGTATGCGCCGTGCCCTCCACCAGGCCCAGGGAGGTCTCGCGAGCCAGCCCGTCATGGAGGCCCAGGAGTCGCCCCGCCCCCGAGGCGGGGCGCGCGGAGACCTGCTCGGCGCTGACCTCCTCGGGGCCGACGCCCATGGCCGCGGCGGCCCGCAGGTAGGGCGCGGCGGCGGCGTGATGGTCGCGCAGCGCCATGACGAAGAGCTTGGGGGACAGGGGCTTGCCGGTGTTCCAGGCGGGGCACAGGTCCTGGCATCGCCCGCACTCGGTGCAGGTGGAGAAGTCCAGCAGGCCCTTCCACGTGAAGTCCTCGATGCGCCCCACCCCCAGGCGCACCTCGGGCCCGGTGCCCTCCTCGGCGGCCTCCATGGCCTCCTCCAGGGCATCCATGGAGGCCTCGGTCAGCGGCTCGCCGCCCACCACGATCGGCTGGAGCGGGCCCAGCGCCTTGGCGCCGTCGATCTCGCGGCGGGCGTAGACGTTGAGGAAGGCCAGGAAACGGTGCCAGGCCACTCCCATGGAGGGCTGGAGCCCCACCACCACGAACCAGCACATCGAGACCACCACCTTGACGGTGGCCACCACGAGGATCGCGGCCTCCAGGCCGCCGGCCCCCAGGGGCGTGAGCAGCGGCCCGCTCCAGGCGGTCAGCGGGAAGTGCGTCCAGGTGGCCAGGGCGCGCTCGGCGGGATCTGCGGACAGCGCCAGGTGGGCGTGCTCCAGCATCCGCAGCACCAGGACGCAGGCCACCACGGCGATGATGATCGCCTCGACGAAGACCGCCTGGGAGGCCGTCGATCCGGCGAAGCGCGAGGTGCGCGGCCGCCGCCCGCCCTCGGAGTCCGCCGGGTAGGTCGGGGCCGTGCGGGTCCGGGTCACCCGACGCCGCAGGATGGTCAGGCCCACGATCCCGGCCAGGGACAGCCAGGCGATGATCTCCACGGCCCAGGCCCACCAGGCGGCGTGCCCGATCAGCGGCAGCGCGAAGCTCGCCCCGCCCAGCACCTGGCCGTACCCGGTGACCAGGGTCAGGAAGAGCAGCGGGAAGGAGACCATGACCAGCCAGTGGGCGGCCCGGATGAAGGGCCTGCCCTTGAAGGCGGAGTGCCCGACGACGGCCCCCAGCATCCCCACGGCGCGCCGGATCACGGGGCGCAGGCGCTCACGGGGGACGGGACGGCCCACGGCCAGACGGGCGGCAATTGTGCAACAGGCGCGTGCGAAAACCGCCACTCCGATCGTCGTCGCCACGGCGACGATGACGGCGCAGACGATCTGCACAACGCTCATAACGGCCACTCCTCAGGGGATGGGGGCGCCAGCCGCGGCGCCCGGCCGGGCCCTCGCGGCGGCGGTCTTCGACGCGGCCACCAGCCTACTCGCGGCCGGTCGTGCCGCTCGGGAGCCGACGGCGCTCCACCGGTACGGCACCGCCCCATCCCGCCCAGCGGGGGCCGGGCGGGGAGATGGCGATATGGGGCTTGCGGCCCTCACCCCTCCGCCGCCAGAGCTGGGCCTCGCGGGCTGAGCGGTGGGCGCCCGCGGGCCTGCCGGGCCCGGGGCACGTCCGGTCGGGCCCATGGTCTGGGCGGCCCGGGGCTCAGGCCTCGATGGCGGGCAGCGGGGCGTGGCGCTTGACGTACCACTTGGCGGCCTGGCGCAGGCCGAGCTGGCGGGTCAGGGCGATGGCCGCCCCGGAGATGACGGCGAAGGCCACCACCTCCATGAGCTTGTACTCCAGCACCTGGTCCTCCTCGCGAGGGGCCTGGTGGCCGGTGATGGCCCGCCATCCCAGGGCCACGACCTTGTCGGCCACGAAGCCCGAGGCGAGGGTGGCCGCGGCCGCGGTGACCTTCCAGGCCAGGTCGGTGGAGCCGGCATCCTTGTTGCCCATGTGTCCTCCTTGGCGCCCGCTCGGGCGCATCGCGTCGATCGGCGGCCGACGGCGGCCGGCCCCGCTGGCCCGATCATGCCCCATCCGCCCGCGATCCGCCCGCATGAGCGCGGCGGGCGCCCCACCGGCCCCACGTGCCGGCCGAATTCAGATTCCGCCCGCATGAGCGCGGCGGGCGCAGCGGGCTCACCGAGCGCAGCGGGACAGCCGCATCATCTAGGCTTGGCCCCACGACAGGGGAGCGCCTCCCGGCGCTGAGAGTGCGGATTCCCGCAGACCCTCGAACCTGCTCCGGCTAGCACCGGCGAAGGAAGTCGAGCATCTCCCCGGGCGCGGCCATCGCATCCGGGCCCTCCGGACCACCATCCAGGAGGCAGACCATGATCCACCATCCCGCCCACTCCATCCCTCCCGCCCCGCACGCCCGGCCTGCCCGGTCCGCCCGACCCGCGCTGAGCCGCCGCGGCCTGCTGGGCGCCGCCGGCGCCGGTGCCGCCATGCTGGGCCTGGGCCTGGCCGCCTGCTCGGGCTCGGGGGGCTCGGGCGCGGGCTCCAAGAAGGTCACCGTGGTCACCCACGACTCCTTCTCCCTGTCCGAGGACGTCCTGGCCTCCTTCTCCTCCGAGACCGGCTACGAGCTGGTCCACACCACCTCCGGCGATGCCGGCGCCCTGGTCAACAAGCTCGTCCTGACCAAGGACGCGCCGCTGGGCGACGCCGTCTTCGGCATCGACAACACCTACGCCTCGCGCGCGCTGGAGCAGGGCATCATCGACACCACCACGGCGGTCACCCTGCCGGCCTCCGCCAAGCCCTACATCGTCGAGGACACCCCCGCCCTGGCCCCCATCGACATGGGGGACGTGTGCCTGAACATCGACACCGCCTACTTCTCCTCCAAGGGCCTGACGCCCCCCGCCACCTTCGAGGACGTGGCCAAGCCCGAGTACGCCGGCCTCCTGGTGGCGATCGACCCCTCGACCTCCTCGACCGGCATGGCCTGGCTGCTGGCCACGGTCGGGCACTTCGGCGCCGAGGGCTTCGCCGACTACTGGAAGAGCCTCGTGGCCGGCGGCGCCCGCATTGACGCGGGATGGGAGGAGGCCTACTACACCAACTTCTCCGGAGCGGGGGAGGGCGGCACGTACCCGATCGTGGTCTCCTATGCCTCCTCCCCGGCCTACACCCTCAGTGACGACGGCGCGTCGTCGACCACCTCGGCCCTGCTGGACACGGCCTTCCGCCAGGTCGAGTTCGCCGGGGTCCTGGCCGGCGCCGCCAACCCTAAGGGCGGGCGCGCCTTCGTGGAGTGGATGCTCACCCGCACCGTTCAGGAGGACATCCCCGGCCAGATGTACATGTACCCGGTCGACGACGGCGCCGCCCTTCCCACGGAGATCACGAGCTTCGGCCCCCTGGCCAAGGCCCCGGTCGAGGTGACCCCGGCCGATATCACCGCCAACCGCGAGACCTGGCTGGAGCAGTGGACCAAGGCCGTCGGCGCGTGAGCCCGGCCCGGCCCCACCCGGCCCGGCTTGCCCCGTCCGGCCCGTCGGACCCGTCCGGTCCTGCCCGGCCCCGTTCCGTTCCGTCCCGTCCTGCCCCGTCCGGCCCGCGCCCATCCCGGGCGGAGGGGGCGGCCTGGACGGTCGCCGTCGTGGGCCCCGCTCTCTTCCTGGGCGTGTTCTTCGCCTGGCCGGTGGCCAGCCTCATGGCCCGCGGCCTGGCCCCGGAGGGCGCACTGGACCTGGGGGGCGTCGTCGAGGTCCTGGCCCGCGAGCGCACCGGGCGCATCATCGGCCAGACCCTGGCCCAGGCCGCCCTGGGCACCGTCATCAGCGTGGTCCTGGCCCTGCCCGGGGCGCTGGTGCTCTACCGGCGCTCCTTCCCCGGACGGGACCTGCTGCGCGGCCTGGTCATCGCTCCCTTCGTCCTGCCCAGCGTGGTGGTGGGCCTGGCCTTCCACGCCCTGTTCTCCCCCTCCGGCCCCCTGGGCGGCGAGGTCGCGGGCCTGCGCCTGGAGGGGACGATGACCGCGGTGGTGGCGGCCCTGGTCTTCTTCAACTACGGGCTCGTGGTGCGGATGGTGGGCACCATGTGGTCCCGCCTGGATCCGCGCTCGGTGGAGGCCGCCCGGGCACTGGGCGCGGGGCCGCTGCGCGCATTCGCCACGGTGACCCTCCCGGCGCTGACCCCGGCCATCGCCTCGGCCGCCGCCCTGGTCTTCCTGTTCTGCGCCACCGCCTACGGGGTGGTGCTGGTGCTGGGAGGCATGGGCGCGGGCACCATCGAGACCGAGATCTACGTCCTGACCGCCCAGTACCTGGACCTGCGGGGCGCGGCGGTCCTGTCGATCCTCCAGCTGCTGGTGATCGCCATGGTGCTGTGGGCCTGCGAGCGGGCCCGCCGCGCCACCCAGACGCGGCTGCGGCTGCGCCTGGACGTCCCGGCCCAGCCCCTGCGGGCCGCCGACGCCCCGGCCCTGGGGGTGACCCTGCTGGTGGTGGGAGGGCTGCTGGTGGCGCCCATGGCGGTGCTGGCGACCCGCTCGCTGCGCCGCGCGGGGCAGTGGACCCTGGCCAACTACGCCGACCTGGGCACGACGGGTCGCCGCAACGCCCTGGTGGTCACGGTCTGGCAGGCCGCCGCCAACTCGGTGCGCGTGGCCCTGGCCGCCGCGGTGATCGCCCTGGTGGTGGGGGCGGCGGTGAGCCTGGTGGTCTCGCGCCGGCCCCGCGGGCGGGCGGCGCGCCGGGCCCTGGGGCTGCTGGACGCCGTCGTCATGCTGCCCCTGGGGGTCTCGGCGGTCACGGTGGGCTTCGGCTTCCTCATCACCCTGACCCGACCGCCCCTGGCCCTGACGAGCTCGTGGTGGATTCTGCCCCTGGCCCAGGCGGTGGTGGCGGTGCCGCTGGTGGTGCGCACCCTCCTGCCGGCGCTGCGGGCCATCGATCCGCGCCAGCGCGAGGCGGCCGCCTCCCTGGGGGCGGGGCCGGGACGGGTCCTGGCCACGGTGGATGGCCCCCAGCTGCTGCGCGCCAGCGGCCTGGCGGCGGGGCTGGCCCTGGCCACCTCCCTGGGGGAGTTCGGGGCGACGTCCTTCCTCGTGCGCCCTCAGGAGCCGACGCTGCCGGTGGTGGTCTTCCGCCTCATCTCCAGCCCGGGAGCCCAGAACCAGGGGATGGCGCTGGCTGCCGGGGTGGTCCTGGCGGTCGGGTCGACGGCGATCATGCTGGCCTGCGAATGGGCGCAGACGGCGCGCTCGCGCCGCGACCCGGACCGGGCGGGCATGAGCGGGGCAGCCACGGGGCGGGCGGGCCCCGAGGCGCGCCCTGACGTGGGCCCAGGTGTCGGCTCGGATGCGGGCCCCGGCGTCGGCCCGAAGGCGCGCCCCGCGCCGCCGGTCCCTGTGCCGTCCCTGCCCGCGCCGCCCGAGAGGAGCACTGATGCCTGAGATCGCCCTGAGCCTTGAGGGGCTGAGTGTCAGCTATGGGGGCCTGCGCGCCGTCGACGGCGTGGACCTGGATATGGCGCCGGGGGAGGTGGTGGCCCTCCTGGGGGCCTCGGGCTCGGGGAAGTCCTCCCTGCTGCGGGCCGTGGCCGGGCTGGAGGACGCCGAGGGCTCGATCGCCTGGCGGGGGGAGTCGGTTGTTCCCGTGCCGGTGCACCGGCGCGGCTTCGGCCTCATGTTCCAGGACGGCCAGCTCTTCGAACATCGGGACGTGGGCGGCAATATCGCCTACGGCCTGGCCGGCATGGCGCGCCAGGAGCGGGACCGCCGCGTGGCCGAGATGCTCGAGCTGGTGGGGCTGTCGGGCTATGAGGGCCGGGCCATTGCCACGCTGTCGGGCGGTCAGGCCCAGCGCGTGGCCCTGGCGCGGGCCCTGGCGCCCCGGCCGCGCCTGCTGCTCCTCGATGAGCCGCTCTCCGCCCTGGACCGGGCCCTGCGCGAGCAGCTGGCGGCCGACCTGCGCGCCATCCTGCGGGACCAGGGCACCACCGCCCTGTATGTCACCCACGACCAGGATGAGGCCATGACCGTGGCCGACCGGGTGGGCATCATGAGCGCGGGCCGGCTCATGCGCGTGGGGAGCCCTGAGGAGCTGTGGTCGGATCCGGGCAGCCGGGAGGTGGCCGAGTTCCTGGGCTTCGGGCCCTTCCTGCCGGCCAAGACCGCCGCCCGGCTCGGCCTGCCGCCCGCCGACGGCCCGCAGGCGTCGGGGCTGCTGGCCCTGGCCCCGGGGGCCTTGGGCTCGGTGGAGGGGGAGGCCGAGCGCGGGGGCCCGGGCCTGGAGGCGCGGGTGGTCTCCTGCCGGCTGCGCCGCGGCCAGTGGGAGGCGGTGGCCGACGTCGAGGGGCTGGGGCGCGCCACGGTGCTGACCGCGCGACCTCACCGCCCCGGTGATCGCCTCGCCGTCGTCCTGGACCCCGCCCGCACCGCGTGGGTGTGATCGGCGCGAGAGCCGTCGGAGTCGCCGGAGCTGTGGGAGCCGCGCGCCGTCGTCCTGCACCCCGCCCGCACCGCGCCGACGACGTGCGTTTGCGTCGACGACGAGGGTTCGCGTCATCCGACTGGGGTTAGCACAGGGGCGATTGACGCGAAGGCACGTCTGATACGCAAAGGCTCGTCCTCGACGCGAACCCACGTCCTCGACGCCGGGCCCCTCCGCCTGGGTCCTGGGCCGGCGCCCCAGGCCGCGCCCCTCACCCCGAGCGGCCCCCGAGCGGCCACGGAGGCATCCGCGACCACCGCGCATCCTGGGTGATCTTGGGCACGGGAGTGACGGGCTGAGGCCCACGCCGGCGCGGGGGATGCAAGGGATGATCGGCGTGGTGTCAATGGGCAGTTGATGGGCACCGGTGGGGATGGGGAGACCTGCCCATGCGCGGGCCCCGCCGCCGGCTCGCAGTTGAACAGTCCATCGGGCTAGCATCCGGATTGCTGGTCGCCCAAGGTTCCGCCTGAGTCCCTCCTGGCCCCTCCTGCGCAGGAGCGCTCGCGGCCCGCCCGCTCAGGCGCGGGATCCCGCGAGCCTGCGGCCCTCCCCGACCACCAACAGAGGAGCAGACGATGCCTCGCAGCCCGTTCATCGAGATCATCGAGTGTCTTGATCCCGACCCCCAGTGGGTGCTGTGGCGCTTCCCCGACCAGGAGGGGCGCATCAAGTCCGGCGCCCAGCTCGTGGTCCGCGAGAACCAGGCGGCCCTGCTGCTCTCACGGGGCCAGGCCTCCATGGTCTACGGCCCGGGCACCCACACCCTGCCCACGCAGAACATCCCGGTCCTGTCCGACCTGGCCGGCTGGAAGTACGGCTTCGCCTCCCCGCATGTCTACGACGTCTTCTACGTGGCCGTCCGCCAGTTCGTCGACCTGAAATGGGGCACCCCGGCGCCGGTCATGATGGCCGACCCGCAGTTCGGCCAGGTGCGGGTGCGCGCCTTCGGCTCCTACTCGGCGCGCGTGACCGATGTGGCCCGCTTCTTCCGCGAGTACGCCGGGGCCTACCCGATCCTGTCCATCCGGGACCTGGAGGTCCAGCTGCGCGACTACATCGCCGCGAAGTTCGGCGAGATCCTGGCGACCTCCGGCATCGCGGTGCGCGACGTCGCCGCGAACCTCTCGGCGGTCAACGCCCGCCTGGCCCCCGCCATCGCCCCCTACTTCGAGGACCTGGGGGTCTCGATCACCCAGTTCACCATCGCCTCGGTGACCCTGCCCGATGAGGTCAACAAGTACTACGACACCGTGACCTCGATGAACATGATCGGGGACATGCAGCGCTTCCAGCAGTTCCAGACCGCGGTGGCCGTCGGGGACCAGTCCACGGCCGTGGGCGCCGGCGCCCAGGCCGGGATGGCCATGGGCATGATGATGGGCCAGATGCCCCAGGGCGCCGCCGCCGCGCAGGCCCCGGGCGCCCTGGCCCCCCAGGCGCCGGCCCCCGGCCCGGCTCCCCACAGCGCCCCGGCGCCCCAGGCCCCGGCCCCCGCCCCCCAGGCTCCTGCCGCGGATGACCCGGTGGCCCGCCTCCAGCGGCTCAAGCAGCTGGCCGAGGCCGGGCTCATCACCGACCAGGAGTACGCGGCCAAGAAGGCCCAGATCCTGGAGGCCTTCTGATGAGCGAGTCCCTGGTCGAGCGCATGCGCCGCCGCGCCCAGGAGCGGGCCCAGGGCTCAGCCCCCTCCTCCATCCAGTACGCCAAGGACGAGCTGGTGGTCACCGTGCGCACCTGCCCGGGTTGCGGCGCCGGGCGCCAGGAGCCCTACGACCTGGCCGAGTGCGCCTACTGCGGCTACGCCTTCATCACCGCCGGGCGCCGGCCCCCGCCGTGAGCCCGCGGGCCGCCGCGCCCGCCCCGAACGTCCACTGTCCCCGCCAGCGCCAGGAGGCCATGATGCCCACCTTCGCCCAGTACCACGCCGAGCTCCAAGCCCTGTCCAACCGCATGACGGTCTACCTCGACCGCATGGAGGCCCGCGCCCGCGAGTTCGGTGCCCAGGCCAAGCAGACCGCCGCTGAGCTCCAGGCCACCGATCCGAACTCGGTGGCGACCTTCCGCATGGAGATCCATCGGCAGATCATGTTCCTGCACACCAAGGCCGAGCGGGCCTATGAGCAGTACATCTCGCCCTATGAGGACCTGGAGGACGACGACGACCTGTCCATGGACGAGTTCCGCGTGCTGAGGAACCTGACCGAGGACATCGAGCACGAGGTCGACAGCTTCGAGGACCGCATGGATGCGGTGATCGAGGACATCTTCGCCGCGGGCCAGGCCAACCAGACCCGCCAGGAGTGGGACCGCGCCATCGCCGAGTGGCGCGCCGCCCAGTCCTCCTTCACCTGCAGCCAGTGCGGCGCCCCGGTGGCCCTGCCCGAGCTCTACCACGTGGCCGTCTACGTCACCTGCGGCGGATGCGGCTCGCGCGTGACCTTCCAGCCCTCCGAGGCGATGCGGGCCGCCCCCAGGTGGGCCGAGGAGCTGGCCGACGCCGAATGCGCCGACCTCAAGCGCACCTACGAGGCGGGTCACGAGGGCGGCGGGGGCATGGACTTCGTCTCCTACGTCTACTACCTGACCTCCCAGTTCCGGGTGCTCAGCCGCCTCCTGCCCTTCTACGCCCGCAGCCTGGCCCCTCAGATGCCCGGCAAGATCCGCGCTGCCTGGGAGGACAACACCGATCAGCTCACCCCCCACGAGGTCTCCCCCCGCCACTACGAGACGGAGTACCTCAACGTCATGGGCAACATCGGCGTCACCGCCATGGGCATGCGCGCCTCGGGCCACACCGAGCACCTGGCGCTCATCCTGGGCGTTGTGCGCGACGTCATGCGCCCCGGTGATCCCCTGGCCCAGTCCATCCTCGACGGCACCTTCACCGAGGAGATGTGGGACCGCCGTCAGGCGGCCGCCGACCGCATGTCCGACGCCGTGCCGCGCTGAGGCCCCGCCCCGGATTCGAGACCACCCCGAAAGGACCCACCATGGCCGGCTTCTTCCAGAGAGCCAAGAACGCTGCCAAGCAGGCGGCCGCCAACGCGGGCGCCAGCGCCGTCTCCGACGCCATCAACCAGGGCGCCGCCTCCATGGGCCTGGAGACCAACATCTCCCTCAAGGCCCCCAATGTCAACGGGGCCTCGGGCGGCGACGGCTACTACGCCGTCGACCTGCCCCACGGCTTCTCCCAGCGCATGGAGCAGGGCCTGGACGCCGAGGAGATGGCCCGCCTGCGCTACCCGCAGGCCCCGGCCGACCTGCCCGCCGGCGCCGCGCAGTACGCCCAGGCCTGGTACCAGCCCTGGAGCGCCCTCATCGACGGCCACGTCGACATCGCCCGCGCCGCCGAGGCCGGTGACCTCCCCAGCGCCCAGCAGCTGCTCTACCGCTGGGAGCAGGGCATCGGCCAGGCCCAGGTCACCGTCCACCAGCTCGGGGACTTCAACGGCTCGCGCGCGCTGTCGGCCGTCGTCGGGGACGTCTACGAGGCCTTCGACATGGTGGCCGACGCCCTGCGCGAGTACATGGACGTCCGCTCCCAGGGCCGGCGCACCGATGATGCGGTCGAGGAGGTCCACAAGAGCATCATCGGCCTGCACCTGTCCATCCACGGACCGATCGTCGACTTCTTCGCCGACCCCTCGGGCGCGGCCATGGCCCAGGCCGAGCAGGCCGCCTTCGGCGACATCAACGCCATGATCTCCGGCGCCGGCGCGGACACCTCGGGCCCGGAGTTCGCCCCGGTCCAGGGCGTGAGCCTGCACGACTACGTGGCCGGCTCCCAGCGCATGCACGAGGGCACCAGCGCAGATGTCATCTGCTCGCTGCTGGGCGTTGAGCGCCCCATGTGGGACGCGGCCAGCGCCGAGTGGATGCGCCGCATGACTGAGACCCACCCCATGACGGTGGGCATGCAGTACCGGTCCCTGAGCACCACGCCCCACCCGGTGCTGACCCCCGAGGCCTGCGCGGCCGCGGGCGGGGCGGCCTCCGCCCTGCCCGGTGGGGACAACTCCGCGCGCCTGAGCACGGATATGAGCTTCTACATCGAGGCCTCCGCCGCCATGCAGGCGGCCGCCGAGGCCGGCATCGATGGCGGCGGCTATCTGGAGTCCACCTACGGCGTGACCGTCATGCAGGTGGCCACGGCCGGCGGCGCGTGGATGAGCGACATGCGCAACGCCGACCGGATCCTCACCCTCCAGGAGGTCAAGAAGAAGGAGATCTTCACCCAGCTGACCGGATACAGTGCTGACACCGCTCCGGGAGCGCTGCCCGACGGCGTGGAGGACATCGCCGCCGACATCGAGTTCTAGCGGCTCATCCCCGCCATCGGGCGGGGCCGGCCTCCGGCGGGGCCGAGCCGGCGGGCCGGGCATCCTGGCCCGGTGCCGGGTCGGGCGCCCGCCCCCGGCGGGGCGGCAAGCCTGCGTCATGACCGATACGACCCCATGGAAGGTGCCCCATGAGTGCTCATCCGGACATCACCCTGGAGAGGGTTGAGGCCTGGCTGTCCGGCGAGGACCTGGTCTTCGAGCGCGTCGACGACGAGATCCTCGTCGACTTCCCCGGCTGCCGGATCGTGTTCAGCCTGCACGGCGACGGCGCCCTGCTGTCCAGCCGCGGCTACTGGCGCGGCCGCTTCGAGACCGATCAGGCCGAGGAGCTGCGCGCCCTGGCCGACTCCCATCACATGCGCTCCAACGGCCCGCGCATGTCGGTGCTGCGGCCCGAGGAGGGCGACCACCTCCTGGTGGGCACCGCCATGGCCGAGTACGTGGTCAAGGGCCGCTCCGATGAGCAGCTGGCCTTCCTGCTGGATCTCGATGTGCGCATGACCATGCGCTTCTTCGCCGATATCGAGGAGCGCTATCCGGCGCTGGTGACCTGGGGGGAGAGCTGATGGCCTGGTGGAACAAGCCCGAGGGCACGCTGACGCCCTCGGTGAGCATGGACCGTCTCGCCTCGTGGTTCATCACCAACTCCTTCGCCTATGAGCTGGGCGGCTCGGGGCGGGTCATCCGCGCGGGCTTCGACGGCGTCTTCTACAGCTTCACCGTGGTCTCCGACAGGATCATGTCCGTCCACGGCAGCTACCTGACCTCCCTGCCCACGGATTTCGCCACCGTCGAGGAGGTGCGGGCCGTGGCCCACCGGGTGGCCGACTCCCGGGTGATGCCGGCGGTCTACCTGGTGGTCGACGAGCAGGGCCTGGGCCTGCACGCCAACGCCACCGTCTCCACGGGGGGCGGGCTCAACGACGAGCAGCTCGACAGTGTCATCGACTTCACCATCGGCGGGATCGACGGCGCCGTGTGCGAGATCCTCACCGAGCTCGGCCAGCCCACCCCGGACCAGGCCCAGGGGAGTCGAGACCAGGAGGAGCCGGCCGCCCAGGGCGGCGAGCCGGAGGAGTGAGGCGCGAGCGAGGGCCTCGCCCGCCTCGCGGTCGGGGCGCGCCGCGGTCCGGGCGCCCGGGGAACTGTCATGAGACCTCCAGCAACATGGCAGACACTGGCGCGCATCGCCCGGGTTGCCCCGTGGCGGCGTCGTGTCGGACCCTATGAGCCGACGGCGTTGCCGAGCGTCGGCCATGTGGGCCGGGACGCCGGGGGCGCAGCGCATCGAGCAGCACGGATGAGCACCTTTGAGGGCACGGACAGGAAGGAATCCTCACAGACCTATGGCGACGTTCCAGGTTGACCTGCGCGGGATGGTGGACCTCCTCTCGCGCAACCTCTACTCAGGGCCGCGCGTCTACGTGCGCGAGCTCCTCCAGAACACCGTGGACGCCATCGCCGCTCGCCGCCTCCAGGACCCCGACTGCCCGGCCACGGTGACGATCACCGTGGCCGACGGGGGCCTGACCTGCCGGGACACGGGCATCGGCCTGACCCTCCAGGAGGCCTCGGACCTGCTGTCAACGATCGGCGCCTCCTCCAAGCGCGATGAGCTGGGCCTGTCCCGGGGGGACTACCTGGGCCAGTTCGGCATCGGCATGCTCTCCTGCTTCATGGTCTCCGAGCGGATCCGCGTCCTGTCCCGCTCTGCCCGCCAGCCCCAGGCCCCCACCGTGGAGTGGGTGGGCCGCACGGACGGCACCTACGCGGTGCGCGCCCTGGAGGCCGGGGAGGACGGGCTCGATGAGCCGGGAACCCTGGTCGAGCTCGACGGCCTGCCCGGGGAGCCCTGGCTGCGGGCGGACACGGTGCGCGCCCTGGTCGATGAGTTCGGCTCCCTGCTGCCCATCGACGTCGAGGTGCGCTCGGGCCAGGGCGGGGCCACCCGCACCCGCCACGCCCACCAGGAGGCCCCCTGGGAGCTCTCCCGCCGCGAGCAGCGCCGCTGGTGCGCCGAGACCCTGGACGCCGAGCCCTTCGACATCATCGACCTCAAGGTGCCGGCCGCGGGCCTGCGCGGCCTGGCGGTCATCACCTCCGCCCACCCCACGGCCACCGCCCACCACACCGCCTATGTCAAGCGGATGCTCGTCTCCCGCTCCGCCGAGGGCCTGGTCCCCGAGTGGGCGTACTTCGTGCGCGTCGTCGCCGATGCCGCCCACCTGCGCCTGACCGCCTCGCGCGAGCAGCTGGTGGATGACGACCTGCGCGCCGAGACCAGGGAGGCCATCGGCGCCGCGGTGCGCTCCTGGCTGGAGCGCATGGCGCGCGCCGCCCCGAGGCGCTTCGCCGAGTTCGTGGCCGCCCACGCCGTCGGGCTGCGCTCGGTGGCCATCTCCGATGCGGACATGCTCGAGCTCGTGGTGCGCCACGCCCCGGTGGAGTCCACCCTGGGCCCGCGCACCCTGGCCCAGCTGGCCGCCAGCGGCAAGCCGGTGCGCTTCACCCGCACCGTGGACCAGTACCGGGCCCTGGCGGATGTGGCCAGTTCCCAGGGCATCGTCCTGGTCAACGCCGGCTACGCCTACGAGGAGGAGGTCATCGCCGCCTTCCTGGCGCGCCCCGACCTGCTGGAGGCCGGTGCCGACATCGCCCTGGTCGACCCCGGCGAGCTCCTGGAGGCCTTCTCGCCGTGCTCGCCGGCCGAGGAGGCCCAGGCCATCGAGGTCCTCATGCTGGCGGCCCAGGCCATCGACCCCGAGGACTGCGAGGTGGTCATGCGCCGCTTCGAGCCCGCCACCCTGCCGGCGCTCTACCTGCCCGACCCGGACCTGGCCGGGCGGGTGGCCGCCCGCACCTCCACCAGGGCCGCCACCGGGGTGTGGTCCGAGATCCTGGGCGTGACCGACCCCTTCGCCGGGTCCCCCGTGCCCAGGCTCGTGCTCAACCGCACCAACCCCCTGGTGGTGCGCCTGGTCTCCGCCAGGGCCGACGACGCCGTCGTGACCCGCACCCTGAGGGGCCTGTACATCCAGTGCCTCCTGCTGGGGCACCAGCCGCTGGGGCCCAAGGAGCGGTCCTGGGCGGCCGAGGCCCTCGGCTCCCTACTCGACTCAGCCCTGCCGCAGGCGCAATGACGGCTCACCCACCCTTGGCTCCGACGAGCCCCTGCGCATCACTCACCGGAAGGATCCACCAATGACAACCCGCGAAGACATCCTCGAGCGCTTGGCCTACGCCGAGGCGCTGAGCTACGGCCCCAAGGCGTCGGCCCTCATCGCCGAGGCCGTGACCTGGGCCGACGCGTTGGGCGAGGAGGATCTGCAGGTTGCCACCCGGCTGGCACTGACCGACGGCTACCAGCACGGCAACGAGGAGTGGAAGGCGCTGGCGCCCTTCGTGTGGAACCTGGCGCGCTTCCAGGAGCGCCCCGACCTGTTCGACGCCGACCAGCTGCGCACCCTGCACTGGCACTTCAAGTGGTCGGTGGCCGTGGCCGCCGCCAACCCGAAGGTCGCCAAGGACCAGGTGCGCCGCCTGGAGGCCAGCCTGGAGGAGTTCTACCGCTCCCAGGGGGCCTCCATGCACGTGGTCCACGGCGAGCGGGCCTCGGTGGCCGGACTGCTGGGCCTGGAGGAGGAGGCCGCCGAGGAGCTGGCGGCCTGGCGGGCCACGCCCCGCGATGAGAACTCCGACTGCGAGGGCTGCGATCCCATGCGGCAGGTGGCCTACGCCTACCGCACCGAGGACTGGGACCTGGCCGTGGGCACGGCCGTGCCGATCCTGCGCGAGGACGTGGGCTGCGATGTCCAGCCCCAGATGATGCAGTCCCTGGTGCTGCTCCCACTGCTGGCCACCGGGCGCCCCAAGGCGGCCTGGGACGCGCATATGCGCTCCTACCGGGAGATCCGCCGCCACCCCAACGCCCTGGTGTCGATCGGCTACCACCTGGAGTACCTGGCCCTGGTGGGCAAGGTCGATCGCGGCCTGGAGCTGCTGCGCCGCCACGTCGAGTGGCTGGATCAGGCCGAGTCGGCCCACGCCCTGCTCACGGCGCTGCGGGGCATGAGCCTGGTGCTGCGCGAGGCCGAGCGCGTGGGCCGCGGCGAGGAGGCCCTGGGCGTGGCGGTGCCCGCCGAGACCCTGTGGGCGCCCCACCCCGCCATGGAGGAGTCCACGACGATCTCCCAGGCCTACGCCGAGTTCTCCGGATGGGCGCGCCACCTGGCCGCCGCCTTCGACGCCCGCAATGCCAACACCACGATCTCCGACCACCTGGAGCGCAGCCTGGCCCGCGCGCCCCTGGCCGGCCAGGACGGCACCGGCGCCCAGATCGAGCTCCTCCAGACCCCCGAGGCCCTGCCCGAGCCGGTCCCCACCTGCCAGCCCGTGCCCTCCGGGGCCGAGGAGTTCGGCTTCGACTCGGCCCTGGGCCTGGTCTCCCTGGATAGCGGCGGCGCGGGTCGCGGGGCCGGCCAGGAGAACTCGCCCGCCCCCGCCCCGCCGCCCGGGGCGGATTCGGCCGACTCGGCCGACTCGGAGGAGGCCGACGAGCCCTTCCCCCTGGTGGACCTGACCCGCCCCGCGCCCGTGGGGGACGGCGAGACGGCCGTGCGCCGCTACGCCAGGACCCTGAGCCAGGTGGGCGCGGGGGCCGAGTACTTCTACATCGTGGACCAGGCCGCGGTCCTCGACCACCTGCCCGAGCCCGGGCGCGCCCCCGATGGCCTGGAGGCCGAGGCCTCCAGCCTGCGCGCCAGCGCCTACTCCCGGCGCACCGAGTACGACCGGGCCATTGAGGAGCGCCTGCGGATCCGACCGCTGCGCGAGAGCCAGTCCGGGGTCCTGGGCGCCGTCGAGGTCGACATCGCCAACCTCAACGAGGAGATGACCGCCGACCGCCAGGCCGGCCGGGACACCACCCCGGAGCGGGCCGGCCGCATCGAGCGGGTCGAGACCATGCTCTCCGTCGTGGCCGGCCGCCTGGAGAGGCTCCTGGGCCCCGAGGACCCCGCCGCGCCGTCGGCCCCCGCCGACCTGGCCACCGCCGACCCCGACCTGGTCGACTCCTGCATCCTGGCCGCCGATGTCCTGTCCGATATCGCCGGGGTCCTGGCCTCTCTGGAGGCCAAGGAGCCGGGGCTGCGGGCCGTGGCGCTGATGGAGCGCGCCTGGCTGAACGTGCCCGTCGAGCTGCACGCCGAGGACATGCGCGACGCCGTGGACATGGCCCGCGCCGAGATCCTGGCCGAGTGCGGGGAGGTGGTCGAGGCCTGCCAGCTGGCCGAGGAGGTCATGCGCCGCCACGACATCATGCCCCTGCCCACGGCGCTGCGCGGACGGCGCCTGCTGGGAGTGGCCTCCATGGAGGTCGACCAGTACGAGGAGGCCGTCAAGCAGTTCCGCGAGCACGCCAACACCACGATGGCCATGGGCATGCCCTTCCAGACCATCGCCTCCCTGCTCAACCTGGGCCAGGCCCTGGGCGTGGCGGAGCGGTTCCTGGAGAGCGCCGAGGTCCTGGAGACCGCGCTCTCGCGCGCCACCTCCCTGCAGGTCCCGGGCATGACCCTGTTCATCCACCAGTTCCTCGCCCAGGTGCATATGGGGCTGGGCGAGCACGAGGGCGTCCTGGAGCACTCCCTGGCCTCCGCCGAGGCCCTGGAGTCGGCCGGCCGCCTGGCGGCGGCCAAGGAGGCCTACACCAATGCCGCCACGGCCGCGGGCAACCTCGATGACAATGTCCAGTCCTCCGCGCTCTTCCAGCGGGCCGCCGCCCTGGAGGACGTGAGCACCGACCTGGGCAGGATCGAGAAGGGGCGCATGCTGCGCAGCGCGGCGCGCGCCCTGGTCGATGACCTGACGGTGGCCATGGCGCGCTCGCGGCTCGACGACGCCCTGGCGATCATGCGCCAGTCCCAGGACACCTTCATGGAGGTGCCCGACTCCGAGCAGTACTCCATGGCCTGGGAGCAGGGGGACTGGCATGACGACATGTCCTGGATCCTGTGGCGCGCCGACGAGACGGCCCAGGCCATCGAGCACTGCGAGGCGGCGGTTGAGGGCTACATGAGCACCGATGACCGCAACTCCGCGGCCCGCTCCCTGTGCCTGCTGGCCAGCCTGCACGCCGATCGCGATGACAGGGAGGCCGCCCTGGCCGTGTGCGCCCGCGTGCGCGAGCTCCTGGCGCATCCGCGCTGGGAGGGTCACGATGCTCTGGCCTATGTGGAGACCGTGGAGGATGCCTTCTCCTGAGCCGGTCCTGAGCCGGTCGATGACCGGACTCGCGGGGCGCGCCCGGCCGCCGGGCCGAAACGCATATGTGCGCCCCGGTGGGCAAGGCGGTTCGCCCCCTGTGAATCGGATGCCATGCGGGGAGGTGTGGAGCATGATTGTCCCTGAGGCACCATCACGCCCTTAGATCCGCCGGGAGGCTCCCATGGCCATTGCCACCTCGCACCGATTCTCAGACGACGACCTACCTGTTGAGGCCGGGCGCTACCGGCTCATCGCCGCCGGGGTGTGCCCCTGGTCGCGGCGCGTGCTCATCGCCCGACGCCTGCTGGGGCTCACGGAGGCGATCCCCCTGTCGTGGACCTATGGCCGCGGCGAGGACGGCTACTGGGAGCTGACCGGGCCCGACGGCGAGCCGGGAGTGGACCCGGCGCTGGGCGCCCGCTCCCTGGCGGAGGTCTACGAGGGCACGCCCGGCTATGAGCCGCCGCCCACGGTGCCGGCGCTGGTGGATGTCACCACCGGGGAGGTCGTCAGCGATGACTCCGGGGCGCTGCTGTTCGACTTGGCCACGGCCTGGTGGGACCTGCATCGTGAGGGCGCCCCTGATCTGTATCCGCTGGGGCGGCGCAACTCGACCGATGCCTGGGATGAGTGGGTTGGCGCCCAGATCAACCGTGGGCATTCGGTGGCCACGCACTCCGAGGACCCTGAGGAGGCGGCGGAGGCCGCCAACGGGGTGCTGGTGGGCTTCGATGTGGTGGACACGCTGCTGGCGCGGGCCACGAGGATGGAGGCCAGCCGTGAGGACGGGCTGACGATGATGGATGGCCCGCCGCTGTCCTCCCTGGTGTCGGTGGGGCAGTTCCTGTGCGGGGACCAGCCCACCGGCTCTGACATCCGGCTGTTCACCACCGTTCAGGCCTATGAGTACGGCGGCCGCCAGGTCTACCCGGGCGGGGAGGCCCCGCCGATCTCCTTCTGGCCGGCGCTGGCCCGCTGGTTCCGCGCCCTGGAGGGCCGCTCGGGCTGGGTCGGCCCCGAGGAGCGCAGCGCCCTGGGCTGCTGAGCGCGCTACGGCACCGGGGGCGGGGCGCGTGCGCGCCGGGCGTGTGCCGGGCGGTGGCGTCCCGTGCCCTCGGGCGTCGTCGACGACGTGCGTCTGCGTAGACGACGAGGGTTTGCGTCATCCGACTGGGGGTAGCACAGGGGTGATTGACGCAAAGTCACGTCGTCTACGCGAAGTCACGTCCGTTGACGCGAACTCTCGCGCTCGGCTCAGGTGGCGGTGGGTGTGGGTGTTGCCAGGGCGGCGGGGTCGATGGTGACCTCGGCGCGGGTCAGGGCCGCATCGAGGAGGTCGACGGGGGAGAGGTCGGCTGGCTCGGGGCCGTCGGTGGTGGTGCTCAGGGCGATGAGTCCGGGGTTGTTGTGCTCGTCGATGACGGGGACGACGATGCGCTGGGTGGTGCGCTGCGACCCGTCCTCGGCGGTGATGACGGAGGTGTAGCCGACGACGCCTTGGGGGAGCTGATCGGCAGGGATAGCGGTGAATGCCTCGGTGACCATGGAGCCCCGTGGTGATACCTCACTTGACCGAAATTGAAAGGTCTCGCCATCGCACTCCGAGAAAGACGCAGCGATGCGCTCGAAACTTTCGAGTTGATTGAAAACGTAAATGTCTAGCGCCATGGTCTGCGTGATATCAACGCCTTGAAAGGTGAAGGTGACGCTAGTCCTCCGGAGCTCCCGGTTCTCGGGAAGAGAATAGTCCAACATCGTGTCGATTGTGGAGCATCCCGTGTTGTATGACATGAGCTCTGTCCAAACTGTTTCAACGCCGCGCCAGTTGTCCTCTGTGATCCCGGGGATGTCTCCTAGGTGGAGCATGCGACGCACCATGCCGGCCGGTGGTGCGTAGTTGTAGTGGGGGATGGAGGCCTGGGGCAGGGTGATCCTGATGTCCGTGAAGTGGAGCAGGGGGGACAGAATCACGGCGACGAGCAGCGTGTTGATCATCTTCGATGAACGAGACATCAGGAATACCGTTTCTCAGGTTTGTCGTTGAGGTGCAGTCGTTCTACGAGAAATCGTAGCAGCGGTGGTGGGAATGCGGGTCGCTGCGACCCTGGGTCCGCTCCCTGGCCGCTCCTCAGTCGCGGTTGCCAGCCTCGTCATGGGGCGCGGCTGTGCAGTTGGCAAGTCCGGGCGTCGTCGACGACGTGCGTCTGCGTAGACGACGAGGGTTTGCGTCATCCGACTGGGGGTAGCACAGGGGTGATTGACGCAAAGGCGCGTCGTCTACGCGAAGTCACGTCCGTTGACGCGAACTCTCGCGATCGGCGTCGGCCGGGGGAGGCCCGGGAGCCGGTTACTGCGCGGCGGAGCGCCTGAAGTCGACGATGGCGAGGACCAGGGCCACGATGCACGCCGGAATCCCCGCTCGGTATGCGAGGACGGCCGGCCCCGACCAGTCGAACAGCGTGCACACCGCGGCGACCACGAGAAGAAGCCCCATACCGGCGAGAATGCCCAAGGAGATGAGGGAGAGCCGGCGGGGCGCCATCGCCCGGCGCGCCAGGGGGAAGAAGCCCGAGGGCATCCTGCGGTGGATCGGGCGAGCGCGGACGACGAAGGTCCAGATGCACACGATCACCGTGGCGACCATGGGGCCGATCGCGATCCACAGCGGTGGGCCCTCCACCTCAGTGGCCACCGGCGGGCCCCCCACCTCAATGGCCACCAGGATCCCTGCAAGCGCGAGCAGCCCCAGGAGCATCCAGAGCAGCGCCATGCAGATGGCGCGACCGATGATGACACCGACGAGCTTGGGGATGCGGGGCTCCTGAGGGGCGAGTGCCGCGGCGGTTGCGATGGCCTGTGCCATCTCCTCGCGGTAGCCGCAGAGCATGCTGGCGTATCCGAGCTGGAGGAGAGTCTGCTCATTGGTCGGATCGAGATGGGCGGACTCACGGAAGGCCTGCCACGCCAGGCGGGGATCCTCGGGGAGAGTAGCCATCCCGAAGATCAGGTGAGAATCCGAGTCCTCGGGGGCGAGGAGCACTCCTTCCCAGGCGATACGGCGGGCCTCGTCCCCTTGACCACGAATATGCAGGGCGATGCTCAGATGATGCCGAGCGGCGACGTCGTCCGGATCCAGGCTCAGAGCGCGCCGCAGCGGTGCCTCGGCAGCCTGAGCGTCACCATTCGCGATATGTGCGCGGGCGAGTGCTCTCAGGGGCGCCGGGCTGTCGGGGAGAAGGCTGACCGCCCGTTGCGCCGTCTCGATGGCCTGGGGCAGGTTCCCCGACTCCCGATGGACGGCGGACAGGAGGGTCTTGGTGTCCCCCTCATATTCGGGGAAATCCGCCTCAAGCCTGCGCAGCGCGCTCATGGCCTGGGAGTTGCGTCCCATGTTGATAAGTTGCGCGGTGCGCGTGAGGATCTCGTCGTAGCGCTGGTAGCTGGACTCGCTCATAGGAGTCTGCGCGCTTGCATCCACGCCCTGAGCTCGGCGTACTCACCGGAGTGGTCGGCGTACTGCACGACATTGCGCGCCGTCTCGAACCACGGCCCCGTCGAGGGGCGGATCTCAGCGATCGCCGCATGCAGGTCCGCCATGCCGATCAGTCGGGGCGCGCCGGAGCGAACCGAGTCCATGAGGGCCTTCTCCGCAGCGGTCTCGCACACATGCGCCAGGTCCGCCCCTGTGAATCCCTCGGTCGCCGCCGCCACCTGATGCAAGTCGATGCCCTCGACCGGGCGATCCTTGAGATGCGTGTGCACGATCGCCGCACGAGCGGGCTCATCGGGCGGCAGCACGAGGATGGCGCGGTCCAGGCGCCCCGGACGGCGCAGCGCCGGATCAAGGTCCCACGGGGTGTTCGTAGCGGCCAGGACGTAGAGCCCGTTGTTGCTCCCCTCGATCCCATCGAGCTCCTGGAGCAGCTGGTTGATGACCCCGCGGATCCCGAAGTGCCGCTGGTAGGAGCGTTTGAGGCCGATCGCGTCGAGCTCATCGAGGAAGACGACGCACGGCGAGCTCTCACGGGCCTTGGTGAAGATACTGTGAATATTGGCCTCGGAGTTGCCCAGATAGGGGTCCAGGATGTCCGTGAGGGCCACGTTGATGAAGGAGGCCCCCATCTCCCCGGCCACGGCGCGGGCGATGAAGGTCTTGCCCACCCCGGGCGGCCCGTAGAGCAGCAGCCCTCCGCGCAGGCTCTTGCCGTAGAGGCGGCGCAGCTCCGGGTTGCGCAGCGGGGCGAGGAAGGAGACCTCCAGCCGCTGCTTGACATCGGCCAGGCCGCCGACGTCCGCCAGCCGGATCTCCGGATCCTCGACCTCCCAGGCCAGCTGCTCGGACTCGGAGTCGGACGCGGCCAGGGGCTCCCTCACGGGCTGGGCCGGCGGCTGGGACTGACCGGCCGACGGCGGAGAGGGCGGCGCATCGATGAAGGGCGCGGCCGGGCCGGCGCCGAGGTCGTCCTCGGCCCTGGCCCAGTCGAACCCGTCATCGGAGCCCTGCGTGGTGGAGTCCTGTCCGGCGTCGGAGCCCTGCGTGGTGGAGTCCTGTCCGGCGTCGGAGCCCTGCGTGGTGGAGTCCTGTCCGGCGTCAGGGCCCTGTGCGGGGGAGTCCTGCCCGGCGTCGGGGCCCTGCGAGTCCTCGGCGCCTTGGACGGGAGCCTGCGGCGCTGCCTGGGCGGGCGCGGCGACCGCGGGTGCCTCCGCCGAGAGCGCCTGGGCCATGAGCTCGCGGGCGCGGGCGTTGTCGGGCTCGGTGTGCAGCGCCGTCGCGCAGTGCGTCACCGCGTCGGAGCCGCGCCCCTCGGAGATGAGGAGCTCGGCCAGATGGAGTCGTAGGGGAACGTCATTCGGGGAGGCCTCCACGGCTCGCTGGAGGGAGTCGATCACCGGGTTGCTCACGCCGTGATCCTACGCGTCGCCCGGGATGCGCGTGGTGCGTCTGGGCTTCTCTCCCCACCCGCTCTCCCGGCCCTGACCTTCCGACGACGACGCCCGTGCGCGAGGCGGCCGCGGATCGCGGGGACATCCCGGCCGTGCTCAGTCCGAGGCGATGAGCGCCGCCCCCAGAGTCAGCATCATGAGCGCCTGCCCGTCGAAGGCGATCCGCTCCCACAGGCCGGGTTGCGAGGTAGGCAGGACGAACATGACGAACCCGACGACGGATGCCAGCAGCAGTGCGGTGGTCAGTTGGCTGAGGAATTCGTGGATGCGGGGATGCCTGGCAGCGGCTCCGGCGGCTCCAGTGGCTCCTGCGGCTCCGTCGTCGTCCTCAGCGCGAGACCTCGACACCCGCGATGGGACCAGGAGCAGGGCGGCGGCGCTCCACTGCGAGACAGCCGTGACCATTGCGGCAGCATCATGAACATCGACGTCCCGGTCGAAGGGGACGGCGCCAACCACGGCCATGGCCACTCCGGCCACCACGAGAACAGCGCTGGCGGTGCGGGCCGTGATCACCTCCGCGGCGCGCCGCCCCGCCACGGCGATGACCACCCCGGCGAGGGCCAGCAGCACCCCCGACGCGATGACGCCGCCGTTGAACCACCCGTGGCCGGGGCTGCACACATAGCGGGCCGGGTAGGCGTCGTCGGTCATCGCACAGGTCGAGGCGCCCAGATCGCTGATGAGGTTCATGCGCATCGAGTACTCGCCATCCCAGTGCCTGAGCGCCATCGCCTGGCCCACGCCGTAGGCCAGCGACGATCCGATGAGAATAACCCCCGATAAGGAACGCGACGCCATGCACCGACCTTATCCGGGGGCGGGAGGCGCCGTCACCCCGATCCGCCCCAGCCCGCGCCGTGCGACTGCTGGCCCGCGATGCGCGCCCCGGTGAGCGCCCCATTGACGCGCAAAAGCATTGAACCAGGCGCGACCTGCCGATACGGTGGTGCTGGTCAGGCCAACCCTCGGCGTCGAAGGTGAACCGATGAGCGCATCCATCCCGCTGGACCGTCCGGCAGACGATCTCATACGAGCCCAGACCACCGGCCCGGTGCGCCTCGGACTGGACATCGGCTCGACCACCGTCAAACTCGTCCTCCTGCCCCAGCCCACGCCGGAACAGCCCGAGCCCGAGCCGCTCATCAGCGAGTACCGCCGCCACCATGCCGACGTGCGCGGAGAGGTCACCCGGCTCCTGGGCGATGCCGCCGAGGCCTACCCCGGCCTGACCGTTCGCGGGGCCGTGACCGGGTCGGCCGGCCTGAGCCTGGCCACGCTCATGGGCCTGCCCTTCGTCCAGGAGGTCATCGCCGAGACCCAGGCCGTGCGCGAGCGCAACCCCCTGACCGATGTCATCATCGAGCTCGGAGGGGAGGACGCCAAGATCACCTACCTCCACCCCACCCCCGAGCAGCGCATGAACGGCACCTGCGCCGGCGGCACCGGGGCCTTCATCGACCAGATGGCCCAGCTCCTCCACACCGACGCCGCCGGCCTCGATGACCTCGCCTCGCGCCACACCACCCTCTACCCCATCGCCTCGCGCTGCGGCGTCTTCGCCAAGTCCGACCTCCAGCCCCTCATCAACCAGGGCGCCGAGCCCACGGACCTGGCCGCCTCCGTCCTGGCCGCCGTCGTCACCCAGACCATCGCCGGCCTGGCCTGCGGGCGCCCCATCCGCGGCCATGTCATGTTCCTGGGCGGCCCCCTGCACTTCCTGCCCCAGCTGCGCGCCGCCTTCCAGCGGGCCCTGGGCGAGCAGGCCGACTCCTTCACCTGCCCCCTGGACGCCCAGCTCTACGTCGCCCTGGGCGCGGCCATGCTGGCCAGCGGCGAGCCGGTGACCCTGGAGGAGCTGTCCACCCGCCTGGCCACCCGCAAGGCCCTTGATCTGGGAACCTCGCGCATGCGCCCCCTGTTCGCCGACGACGCCGAGCTCGAGGCCTTCCGAGCCCGCCACGCCCGCGCCCACGTCGAGCGCGCCCACTGGCCCGCCCCCGGGCAGGAGCCGGCCGATGGGGCGAGCGGCGGATCCCCTGAGGTCAGGACCTGCGACGTCGAGCCGGCCGAGGCTGAGCCGGCTGAGGCTGAGCCGGCTGAGGCTGAGCCGGCCGAGGCTGAGCCGGCCGAGGCTGAGCGGGCCGACGTCGCCACCGGCGACTGCTTCCTGGGGATCGACGCCGGATCCACCACCATCAAGGCCGTCGTCCTCGATGAGCAGGACCGCATCGTGTGGGAGCACTACGCCTCCAACGACGGCGACCCGGTCACCGCCGCCGTTGAGATCCTGCGGCGCATCCACCGGGAGATGCCCGCCGGGGCGCGCATCGTGCGCTCCTGCGTGACGGGCTACGGCGAGTCCCTGGTCAAGGCCGCCCTTCACATCGACCAGGGCGTGGTCGAGACCATGGCCCACTACCGCGCCGCCGCCCGCCTCAACCCCGGGGTCACCTCCGTCATCGACATCGGCGGCCAGGACATGAAGTACCTGCGCATCAAGGACGGGGTCATCGACTCCATCAGCGTCAATGAGGCCTGCTCGGCCGGATGCGGCTCCTTCCTGCAGACCTTCGCCCAGTCCATGGGCCTGGGCATCGCCGACTTCTCGGCCCGCGCCCTGCGGGCCCCGGCCCCCGTGGACCTGGGCTCGCGCTGCACGGTGTTCATGAACTCCTCGGTCAAGCAGGCACAGAAGGAGGCCGCGGGCGTCGGGGAGATCAGCGCGGGACTGTCCTACTCGGTGGTGCGCAACGCCCTGTACAAGGTCATCAAGCTCAAGGACGCCGATGAGCTGGGCGAGCGCGTCAGCGTCCAGGGCGGCACCTTCCTCAACGACGCCGTCCTGCGCGCCTTCGAGCTCCTGACCGGCCGAGAGGTGGTGCGCCCCGACATCGCCGGGCTCATGGGCTGCTTCGGGGCCGCCCTGACCGCCCGGCAGACCTACGAGGGCCGCCCCAGCGAGCTGATGACCATGGGCGAGCTCTCCCGCTTCTCCCTGACCACCCAGGCCTCGACCTGCAAGCTCTGCCAGAACCACTGCCAGCTGACCATCACCACCTTCAACGACGGCCAGCGCCACATCTCCGGCAACCGCTGCGAGCGCGGCGCCACCCAGGAGCGCCGCGCTACCAAGTCCGAGCTGCCCAATCTCTACGACTACAAGTACAAGCGCGCCTTCTCCTACCGCCGCCTGCGCGAGAGCGCCGCCACCCGTGGGGACATCGGCATTCCCCGGGTGCTGGGCATGTACGAGAACTACCCCCTGTGGTTCACCATCCTGACCTCCCTGGGATTCCGCGTCATCATCTCGGGGCGCTCCAACCACGAGCTCTTCGAGTCCGGGATGGACTCCATCCCCTCGGAGAATGTCTGCTACCCGGCCAAGCTCGCCCACGGGCATATCGAGTCCCTCCTCGCCAAGGGCGTGCGGACCATCTGGTTCCCCTGCGTCTTCTTCGAGCGCGAGCTCGTCGAGGGGGCCGACGACCACTACAACTGCCCCATCGTGGCCACCTACCCCGAGGTCATCCGCACCAATATGGAGGGCGTCAGCCGGGCCATGGAGGGCATGGAGGGCCAGGAGCCCGACGCCCGGGCCGGCGACGGGGGCGCGCGCCTGCTCGCCCCCTTCCTCAACCTGGCCGACCCGGCCACCCTCGCCAGGCGCCTGGTCGAGGTCCTGGCCGACTGGCGGGTCACCCTGCCCGAGGCCCGGCGGGCCGTGGCCGCGGGCCTCGCCGAGGACGCCGCCTTCAAGGCCGACGTGCGCGCCGAGGGCCGTCGCGCCCTGGAGTGGATGGAGGCCAACGGCCGCAAGGGCATCGTCCTGGCCGGGCGCCCCTACCACATCGACCCGGAGATCAACCACGGCGTCCCCGACGTCATCAACACCCTGGGGCTGGCGGTCCTCTCCGAGGACTCCATCCTGCCCGAGCCCGCCTCTGAGGCCGACGACGGCGCCGATCGGGCCGCGTCCGCCGGCGCCCTGTCCCGGGCGGTGGCCTCGCTCCGGCGTCGGGACCGGTCCCCCGAGGACTGGTCCGACGTCACCGCCGAGGGCCTGCCCGCCCCCAGGGGCGTGGCCGCCCCTGAGGTCGCGCCCCGCCTGCGGGTGCGCGACCAGTGGGCCTACCACTCCCGCCTCTACCGGGCGGCCGAGATCGTCGTCGGCCGCGAGGACCTCGAGCTCGTCCAGCTCAACTCCTTCGGCTGCGGGGTCGACGCCGTGACCACCGACCAGGTCCAGGAGATCCTGGAATCCGCCGGTGGGGTCTACACCAGCCTGAAGATCGACGAGGTCTCCAATCTGGGCGCCGCCACCATCCGCCTGCGCTCCCTGGCCGCCGCCTCCCAGGCCCGCCGGGACCGGGGCCAGGAGGCCCACGAGATCGACACGACCCTGACCGAGACCCCTGAGCAGGGCCCGCGGCGACCCACTAAGAGGCCCGCCGCGCAGCCCGATGGGCCTGCGGCCGCCTCCCGGGCCCCCGCCGAGCGCGCCGTCGGCGCCCGGGAGCTGCCGGCGGCCACCACTCCGGCCTTCACCGAGGAGATGCGCTCGACGCACACCATCCTCATGCCCCAGATGAGCCCCGTGCACTTCCGGCCCCTGGCGCCGCTCATGCGCCGACTGGGCTACCGGGTCGAGCTCCTAGAGTCCGCCACCAAGGCCGACCTGGAGGTGGGGCTGCGCTATGTCAACAACGATGCCTGCTTCCCCGCCATCATGGTCATCGGCCAGCTCATCGCAGCCTTCACCGAGGGCGGCCACGACCCCGAGAGCTGCGTGGTGGCCATCTCCCAGACCGGAGGCATCTGCCGCGCCACCAACTACGCCGCCATGCTGCGCAAGGGCCTGCGCGAGGCCGGCTACCCCCAGGTGCCGGTGGTGGCCATCTCCCTGCAGGGCCTGGAGACCAATCCCGGATTCGAGCTGACCCCCGCCATGGGCCTGGGACTCCTCCAGGGCGTCATCATCGGCGACACCCTCAACACCTGCACCCTGCGCGTGCGTCCCTACGAGGCGGTGCCCGGCTCCACCCAGGCGCTCGTGGAGCGCTGGGACGCCATCATCGCCGAGTTCTTCGAGCACCGGGGCCGGTCGGCCACCTGGGGCGGGCGCCTGGGCTACCGGCGCCTCCTTCGCGAGATGGTGCGCGAGTTCGACGAGCTGCCCCTGTCCGACTCGCCGCGCCGGCCCCGGGTGGGCGTCGTCGGCGAGGTCCTGGTCAAGTACCAGCCCGACGCCAACAACCACGTCATCGACGTCATCGAGGCCGAGGGCTGCGAGGCCGTCGTGCCGGGGCTGCTGGCCTTCCTCCTCAGTGGGCTGGCCACCGCCCAGTGGGAGGCGGATGCCTACGGCATCGGCGCCGGCTCGCTGCGCAAGAAGAAGGCCGCCATGTGGCTCATCGAGCAGCTCCAGGCCCCCGCCCGCCGGGCCCTGGCCGCCACCGGCAAGTTCGACGCCGAGGCCCCCATCGGTGAGCTGGCCCGCAAGGCCTCGAGCATCCTGTCGCTGGGCAACCAGGCCGGCGAGGGCTGGCTGCTGACCGCTGAGATGATCGAGCTCATCGAGCACGGCACACCCAACATCGTGTGCTGCCAGCCCTTCGCCTGCCTGCCCAACCACGTCGTGGGCAAGGGCATGTTCCGCCAGCTGCGGCGCCACTACCCCCAGGCCAACATCGTGGCCATCGACTACGACCCCGGGGCCAGTGAGGTCAACCAGCTCAACCGCATCAAGCTCATGATCTCCACCGCGCATATGACCCACCAGCAGGCCCGGTCCGCGCAGGAGGCGGACAGCCGCGAGACCTTCCGAGCCCTCCTGGCCGACCTGGGGCCCGCGCCCGATGCCACCCCCGTCTCCCCGGATGTGGCGGGGGAGACGGCCCCGGCCCTCACCCCGCGCCCCTGAGGGCTGGGGAGCGGGCCAGGCGATCGCCGCCGCAGTGGCCGGCCCTCACCCCGCGCCCCTGAGGGCCGGGGCCCACCCGGGGGACGCCCCGGTGTCCCGGCCCCGGTGCCACGCGCGGTGCCGAGGCTTCCCGGCTCGTCGTCGCCCCGTGCCTCAGCGCTGGACGGCCAGGACCGGGTTGTACAGGAGGCGGTTGGGCGTCGTCGGGCACTCCTCGCCCACCGCCATGGGGGCGATGAGCCGGTCCGCGCGCAGGTCCTCCAGGCGGGAGACCACCCGATCGCGCAGGCTCCAGGGGTCGATCGTGTTGAGGTAGATCTTCGTGCCCCCCTCGAAGCCGGCCAGCGTGGAGACCCGCCACTTGAGCGTGACATGCCAGGGCATGGGCTGGTCGACGTCCATCGGCTTGTGGTGCCACTCCTCATTGCAGGGCACGTCGGCGCCCGTGGCCGCGTGCAGGGCGTGCAGGAGATCGGAGACGGCCTCGACCTCCTCGCGGGCCATGCGCCAGGGCTCGGGCGTGGCGGAGGTGGAGTAGACCTCCAGGGTGGGGTAGCGGTGCCCGAATCCGGCGAAGGCCACCGCATGCTCGTTGCTGGCCACCAGCAGGTCGCGGTAGGCGGCGTAGTCCACCGCCATCTCGTTGTACAGGTTCGGGTTGGCCCGCACCCGGGCCAGCTCCAGCTCGCTGGTCACGCCCCGCTCATCGATGGCCACCAGCTGCTTGTGCAGGTGGTCGAAGCTCGCCCCGGCCGGGCGCAGCCAGTTCTGGAACACCGCCACGTAGCGCACCCAGCGGTTGGAGGCGTACAGATCCTCCATGGCGTCGACCGCCATGCGGGTGTAGGCCCGGTGCTCGGCCACGCTCAGCGTCCCCGAGCCCGCTAGGCAGGAGGAGTCCGTGGCATCGTCGGTGAAGTGGCGCCGGGCCACGATGAGGTCGTGACCCCCGGCGAAGAAGGAGGCCAGGTAGTGGCGGCGGGCCTCCTCTCCCATGAGGTCCCAGGAGGAGGGCTCGGCCCCCGAGGCCTTCAGCTTGGTCTTGGCCACCGCCGCCGCATGCGCGGCCCCGGCGGGGTCGGCCAGGTAGGCGTCCATGCGCTCGCGGGCGGCGTCGGGCACCTCGTAGCCGTGGTTGGAGCGCCAGTAGTCGAAGGACAGGATCTCGAAGAGATTGGGGATGCGGCGGAACTCCGCCGTCGTGGCCCGCAGCTGGGAGGCGGGCAGGGCGTCGAGCCGCGCCAGGCCGTCCTCGGTGCGCACCAGGCGGGACTTCTCCGGGGGCGTCTCGGTGTAGCGGCCCGGGCAGAAGGCGCAGGCCTGGGTGCGGTCCTGAGGGGTCAGGGCGCGCACATCGGTGGGGGGCTGGGAGATGGGGCGGTCGCCGCGTCCCGGGACGGTCCACACCTCGGTGCCGGTGAAGGGGCTGATCTGCTTGACTGTCCCGTCGGCCAGGCGCGTCAGTGGCTCGGCTGCGGGCGAGTAGGGCATGAGCATGGCGCTATTGTTGCGCGCCTCGGCCGGCCCCGGGGCGGTCCCGGACGAGCCTTTGCGTCGACGACGTGCCTTTGCGTCATTCACCCCTGTGCTAACCCTCGTCGGATGACGCATTCCCTCGTCCGGTACGCAGACGCACGTCCGACGCCGCCCGCTCGCGGCGGCCTGCCCCCTCAGCGCCGCTTCAGCATCTGCTCGACCATCGACTCCAGGGACTCCTGGACCGGCCGGTAGCGCAGGCCCAGCTCGCGGCTGCGCGAGGCGTCGGCGCGCAGCGGGTAGCCCACGTTGCGCCGCACGTAGTCCCGGGTCAGACCGAGGCGGGGCGCCAGCGCCATGATGATCGGGCGGGGCACCGCCCGGCGGGGCAGGGGGAGCCTGCCGCCGTAGCGGGGCCTGAGCATGTCCGCCAGTCCCAGGGAGTCGGTGTCCTGGGCGGAGACGATGTAGCGGCCGTGGGCCTGGGGCAGGAAGGCCGCGGCCAGGTGGGCCTGCGCCACCTCGCGGACGTCGACCACGGCCAGGCCGATGCGTGGCGCCCCGGAGCGCATGGTCCCGTCCAGCAGCATCTCCATGATGGTGAAGCTGTCGGAGGCGGGGGCGGGGCCCAGCGCCGGGCCCAGGATGAGGGAGGGGTGGATGGTCACCAGGTCCCAGCGCTCCTGGTGCCCGGCGATCCTCCAGGCCTCCTTCTCCGCCAGGGTCTTGGAGTAGGAGTAGGGCTCATGGGTCAGGGAGGAGCTCGTGTTCCAGCCCTCCTCGGTGATGAGGTGACCGGGGGCCCGGCTCAGGTCCGCGGCGTCGCCGTACATGGCGGCGATGGAGGAGGTTAGGACGACCCGCCGCACTGAGTCGCAGCGCTTCGCCGAGCCCAGGACGTTGCGAGTCCCCTCCAGGGCGGGATCGACGAGATCGCGCTGCGGGTCGCTGACCGAGCGGATGAAGGGGGAGGCGGTGTGGATGATCGTGGTGCAGCCGGCGGTGGCCTCATCGTAGGAGCCGGGCTCCAGCAGGTCGGCGGTGAAGAGGCGCAGGGTGCCTGGGGTGGCCTCGGCCGCTCGCAGCAGGTGGCCGGTCTTGCGCTGGTCGTGGGGGTCGCGCACCGGCGCGTGAACGGTGGCGCCCGCCTGGAGCAGGCCGGCGGCCACCCAGCTGCCCAGGTATCCGGTGGCGCCGGTGACCATGACGGGGGCGGAGGCATCCACGGGAATGCCGCGCAGGTCGATGCCGTGGTGGGTCAGGAGTGCGTTCATGGGTGCAGCATCTCAGTGCCATGAAACGAAGTCAAGCAGTTTCGTAATGTGAGGGTAGGATGCTGCCGTGACCGAGCGCCACCCCGCCAAGCGCCCCCCGGGGCGTCCCACCGACGCCGCCCTGGGGCCGGCCATCGTGCTGGCGGCGCGCGACATCCTCGCCGAGTCCGGCTACGGCGGACTGACCACGGCGGCCGTGGCCAAGCGCGCGGGCGTGTCCACGGCGACCCTCTACCGCCGGTGGCCCACCAAGCAGGCCCTCGTCATCGCCGCCGCCCGCCAGCTGGCGGCCTCGCACGGGGCGGATGACGGGGGCATCGGCGCCCAGGGGGTCGGGGGCGCAGGAGGCTCGCAGAACTCGGGGAGCACCGGGGGCCTCCAGGGCCCTGCTGGGGCCGGCGGCGCTCCCGACACCGGCTCCCTGCGGGGCGATCTCGCGGCGCTCCTGGCGCACAAGAACCGCGTGCTGGCCGGAGCCACCGGCGCGGCACTGGTCGCCCTGCTGGGTGAGGCCCGCCTCGATCCCGAGCTGGACGCCCTGCTGCGCGACGAGCTCTACGAGGCCACCCGCGAGCACCTGGAGGAGATCCGCGAGCGCGCCCGCGCCAGGGGTGAGGACATCACGGCCCTCGACTCGCAGTCGGCCGCCCGCCTCATCCTGGGCGCCCTCATCGCCGGGATCACCCTGAGCGGCCCGGGGCCGACGTCGAGCCGCGACCCGAACCGGTCTCCCCTGAGCCAGGCGGAGATCGCCCTCCTCCTGCGAGCCCTGGCAGCGGAGGCGCCCTAAGCGCTCCGGGGTGGCGGGGCGCGTCCAAGGATGCAGATGGGTGACGTTTCGACCGGTCCCAGAAAATATGTCGCAGGCGCGCACTAGGGTGAGCCGCGGAGACTCTCCGCATCCGTCCCTGCTTCTCTTCTCCCTGCCATGACACCTGATAATCACGATCTCGTCCTGCGCGGCCTGCTGCGCGTCCTGCCCGCGCAGCTGAGGGTCTTCACCGAGCGCGCGCTCAAGGCCGCCGGCCGATCCGCCTCCCAGCGCGCCCTGGCCGCCGCGCGTCGCGACTCGCATTCCGTTGACCTCGAGGATCTGTCAACCCAGATCAGGATCCTGACCGCTCGTGGCGAGGATTCCCGCCTCCTGCTCGCGCTGCCCCCGGGGCTGGCCTCCAAGCTCCACGAGGTTCGCCGCCTGCGCAACGACGCCGTCCATGGCCGCCTCGGTGCCGACCGTGCGCTCGCCTGCCTGGTCGCCGTCAGCGAGACCCTGTGGATGATCGGCGCCTCCGACGGGCCCCGGCAGGAGGTGCGAGACCTTATCGCCGCGCTGGACGGTGGTCGTGGGCCGGCCCTCAGCCCTCTGGATGCGGTGGGGATCGGTGTTCGATGCGAGGCCGTCCTGGGCTATGCGCACGCGCTGGCGGGCCTGACCCTGACCGCCGTGCTCGACCTGAGCCTGGCCGGTGGGTGGGCGCCCACTCGCGCGGATGCGCCCGGCCCGGCCGATGGCATGGCGGCCATGTCCTCCCCGGGCCGGGGCTCGGGCGCGGCCGGGGACCTGGGCGTGGTCGAGCTGCGCGTGAGCGTCGTCGAGCATGGGGGAGACCGTGAGATCACCGCGCCCCAGACCCTGGCCTGGGATATCTCCCAGGGGGATCGGAGGCTGACCGCCAACCTCCCCCTGGTGGCCGGCGAGCTGCTCCAGATCGATGAGGACTGCGCCGCCGAGCTGTGCGTGGAGATCACCGACACCCAGGGCCGTACCCAGGCGCGTCATCTGCAGGGCCTGGCCGCCCTGGCGCCGCGGCGCTGGCGGATGAGCGGTGGCAGCCGCTGGGCGGGGGCTGCGCTGGCGACCTTCGTCCAGCCGGACCAGGCGGCCCTGGCCCGGATCGCCCGAACGGTGACCAACCGGGTGCGCCGCGACCCGGTCCCCGACGCCGTGGCCGGGGCGGTGTGCACCGAGGTGCGCCGCCTGGGCCTGAGGGTCGACGGCGACGCGGCGGCCTGGGCCGATGCCCCGCGGTCCCTGCGCACAGCGGCTGAGGTGCTCGACGTCGGCGTGGGCTCGGCCCTGGATATCGCCCTCCTCATCGCCGGGCTCCTGGAGCGGCTGGAGATCCCGGCCGCCCTCCTGCTCACGGAGCGCGAGGTCTTCGTGGCCTACGTCCGCGACGGAGGCGGCATGCCCGCGCTGGCCCCCGGCCAGGTGGCGGGGCTCGTCGAGCGCGGCGAGCTCGGGGTGATCAACCCGCTGCTGGCGGTCAAGGCGCGCACCGCCATGGTGCACTCCCTGGAGGCGACGAGGCGCCGCAGGGCGCTGGCGGCGCTGGGCGGGGTCGTCCTGGCCCTCGACCTGGGCGGGGCCCGCGCGGCGGGGGCGCGCCCGCAGCCGGGACTCGCGCGCCGGGAGGACGATCGTGTGGTCGAGTTCGACGCGGTCGCCCCGGCCCAGGACATCGCCGATGAGGCGGGCCCGGGGGCCGATGCCGCCGATACCGCCGAGGAGCCAGAGCCCCGCGCGCAGGAGCCCGCCTCGCCCACCGGCTCTCCGGCGGCTGGCAGCGCCCCGCCGTCGGAGGTCGAGGACTGGAAGCGCAGCCTGCTGGACCTGACCCTGCGCAATCCGCTCATCAGCCGCCACTCGCGCTCCGCCATCGCCCTGAGCCTCCCGCCCCATCTTCTGGGCAGCCTGGAGGATCTGGTCAACCAGCAGGACCAGCTCGTCCTGGAGCGCGCCGACGCCGGCCAGGCCACCGCCGAGGACCTGCTGGCCCAGCGCCGGGTGCGCACCGAGCTGGAGGGCACGGAGCATGAGCGGCGCCTGGCCTCCATGGACGCCCTGGCCCGGACGACCATCGAGGAGACCGGCGCCAACAACCTCTACCTGGCGCTGGGGACCCTGGAGTGGGAGTCGGTGGGCAAGCCCCTGCGCTCACCGCTGATGCTCGTGCCCGTCACCATCGTCCACGAGGGGCAGACCTTCGGGATCCGCCTGGATGAGGCCGAGACCTCCACCCCGAACTTCTCCCTGCTGGAGCGCCTCAAGGCCGATGTGGGAATCGATCTGGGGGAGCTGAGGCAGCCCGTGCGCGATAGTCACGGCATCGACGTCGGCGCGACCCTGGAGGCCGTGACTGAGCGCCTGGCCCAGGTGCTCCCCCGAGCCCGCGTGGAGCCCACCGCTCATCTGGGGCTGTTCCGCTTCTCCACCTACCGCATGTGGAAGGACCTGGAGGAGCACTGGCCCGCGCTCATCGCCGGCCCGGTGGCCGGCCTGCTGGGGCAGGGCCCGGGCCGCGGGGATACGGCCAGCGGGGATACGGCCGGCGGGGGCACGGACGGCGGCCCAGCCCCGCACCCCGGCCGGGGCCCCGCCCCCGAGGCGCCTGAAGATCTGGACGCCCTCATCGAGGGCCTGCCCCTGGACGCGGACTCGAGCCAGGCCCGGGTCGTGGCCGACGCCGTCGCAGGGCGCAGCCTGGTTGTCGAGGGGCCTCCGGGCACCGGCAAGTCCCAGACGGTCGCCAACCTCATCTTCGAGGCCGTGGCCCGGGGGCGCACCGTCATGTTCGTGGCGGAGAAGGCCTCAGCCCTGGAGGTCGTGGCGCGCCGCCTGCGTGAGGAGGTCGGGATCGGGGACCTCCTGCTCAACCTTCATGACAATGGCATGAGGCCCAAGACGGTGCGCGAGGGGCTTCGACGGTCCCTGGAGGCGGGCGCCGATGAGCCCGCCGGGCAGAGCGGTGATCCCCGGGCGCTGCGCGACCGGCTGGCCGGGCTGCGCGCCGACCTGGAGGGCTACCGGCGCAGCCTGCACGGCCCCCAGGACGGGGCGTCCTACTACGAGGCCCATGACGCGGTGATCGGCGCCCAGGGGGAGAACCTGCGGGCGGCCCGTGAGCGGCTCGCCGAGACCGGCCGCCGCCTGGGCCTGGACTCCTTCGACGCCGCTGACCACGCCCGTCTCCTCCAGGAGTACCGGGCCACCCGGGATGCCCTGCGCGCCCTGGCGCCCCGGGAGGTGCTCGCCCGGGTCACCCGCAACCGGGACCGGGTGCTGGAGGAGGCCGGGGCCCGAGGCACGGCACTGCGCCGCGAGCTCGGCCGCAGGAGCTCTGAGCTGAGCGTGCGCGACCTCATGGGCGAGTACGGCGACCTCATCACCGCCATCACCCCCTGCCTGCTGGTCTCCCCGGACTCGGTGGCCCGCTTCCTGCCGGCCGACCGCACCCATGTGGACCTGGTCGTCTTCGACGAGGCCTCCCAGATCACCGTGGCCGGGGCCGTGGGCGCGCTGGGGCGGGGGCGCTCGGCCGTCGTGGTCGGCGACCGCAAGCAGATGCCGCCGGCGCCCAGCGCCAGTGGCGGGGACCTGGAGGGCGCCTCGCAGACGGGCGCGGAGTCGATCCTGGAGCGGTGCCTGGCCGCCGGGGTGCCCGATCGGGCGCTCACCTGGCACTACCGCAGCAGGGATGAGTCCCTCATCGCCTTCTCCAACAAGCACTACTACGGCGGGCGACTGGCCACCTTCCCCAGCCCCCTGACGCTGGCCCCCGGGCCCGACGGCGGCCCCGGCGGTCATGGCATCTCGTTGAGGCAGGTGGCCGGCACGTACTACCCGGCGGGGGCGCGGGGCCGGCCGGGGATCCTGCCGAACACGAATCCGGTGGAGGCGCGAGCGGTGGCCAAGGAGGTGATCCGCCGCTTCGAGCTCAGCCCGGAGACGACGCCGTCCATCGGTGTCATCACCCTGAACTCCCGCCAGCGCGACCTCATCGAGGAGCGGCTGCGCGAGTCCAAGGGGCGGGTGCGGCGCTCCGTCGTCGAGCGCATCCGTGCGGCCCTCACCCAGCGCGACGGGCTGCTGGTGCGCTCCTTGGACAATGTTCAGGGGGAGGAGCGCGACACGATCCTGCTGTCCCTGACCTTCTCGGCCAAGGACGGCGGGAATGTCCCGCTCAACTTCGGGTCGCTGAGCCATCTGGGAGGGGAGCGCCGCCTCAACGTGGCCCTGACTCGGGCGCGCCAGCAGATGGTGGTCTTCGCCAGCTTCGCCCCCGAGCAGCTGCGCGCCGAGCTGAGCTCCCACCAGGGGCCCAAGGACCTGCGCAACTACCTGGAGGCGGTGCGTGATCGCCGGGCGCCGCGGGCGCGGCCCCGATCGGCCGGCGAGATCGACCGGTACCGGGTGGAGCTCGCCGAGCGCCTGCGCGAGGCCGGCCTGGAGGTGAGCGTGGGGGTGGGGCACTCCAGCTTCGAGATCGACCTGGTGCTGGCATCCCCCGCGGGAGCGCGGCCGGGTGGGCCGGCGGGTGCTGGCGTGGCGGTCCTGCTGGACGGGCCCGCCTGGAACCGGCGCGAGTGCCTCGCCGATCGCGACCTGATGCCGGCCGATGTGCTCACCGCCGTGGGCTGGTCGCGGGTCGAGCGCGTGTGGCTGCCCCAGTGGGTGGCCGACCCGCAGGCCGTGGTGGCCCACCTGGTCGACGTCGCCGGCGGCCCCGCGCCGGTCGGTCGGGCAGCGACT
Organism: Actinomyces slackii; assembly: GCF_900637295.1. Lineage (NCBI taxonomy): Bacteria > Bacillati > Actinomycetota > Actinomycetes > Actinomycetales > Actinomycetaceae > Actinomyces > Actinomyces slackii. Next base: position 1,001,765 of record NZ_LR134363.1, read on the forward strand.
AGGACGGCGGCCGCGGTGGAGCCCGGCTCCTCCCCGGCCGAGGCAGGGCTCGCTGAGCCTGCCGGGCGTGCCGGACCTGCTGAGCCTGCTGGGTCTGCTGGGCCCGCTGGACCCGCTGGACCCGGAGAGCCCGCAGGGCCCGCAGGGCCCGCTGAGTCTGCTGGACCCGCTGGGTCTGCCGAGCCCGCCGGACCTGCTGAGTCCGCTGATCCCGCCGAGCCCGCAGACCCCGCTGGGCCTGCTAGACCCGCCGAGCCCGCCGAGCCCGCCGGACCTGCTGAGCCTGCTGGGTCTGCTGGACCTGCCGAGCCTGCTGGGTCTGCTGGACCTGCTGAGTCCGCTGAGTCCACTGGGCCTGCGGAGCCCATAGAGCCCGCAGAGCCGGTTGAACCCGCCGGACCCGCTGAGCCCGCCCGGGTGTCGCAGGCCTCCGGTCCCCTGGCGCCTGCCCTCTATGAGTCATGGCGACCCGAGGGCACGCGCTCGCGGGACATCCTGGACCGCGCGGCCACGGACGAGGAGGCGCGCCGTGAGGTCAGGCGGGTCGCGCAGGCGATCTGCGAGACCGAGGCCCCCTTGATCATGCGACGCCTGATCGTCACCCTCTGCCGCGCCTTCAACCTGTCGCGCACCACTAAGAGCCGCGAGGAGAAGGTTCGCGACATCCTGGGCGACTCCTTCGCCCATATCGATGAGCACGACTTCGTGTGGGAAAGAGATGACTTCGAGCGGGTGCTCCGGAAATATCGACGTCACGCCCTGGACCATGTGAGCGGCATTGAGGAGATCCATCCCCAGGAGCTGCGCGTCCTGATGAGGCAGGTGCGCGCGGCCAAGCCGGAGTGGACCTCCCCGGAGGACCTGTGCAAGGCCGCCCTGCGGCGTCTGAGCGCCAAGAACCGCAAGCTGACGCCCACCGTCAACGCCGCGCTCATGAGAGCGCTGCGGCAAGTCGAGGACGAGGCTCAGGACGAGGGCCAGGACGAGGACCAGGACGAGGCCGCCCGGCTCTGACCTGCCCGCGCTCCCGCCCATGCGGAGGGCATGAGCGGGGGCCTGCGCCGTCGGCCGGGCGCGTCAGTGGAGCGGCTGGGGGCAGATGGATGTGAGCATGCCACGGTGACCTCCAGCGTCCCGGTGCTCAGGGGGAGGTCGTGGACCGTCCGCGACGGATGCCGCTGACTGTGGAGGGCGCTGTGCCCGCGGTCGGCTCACGGCGCCGTCGGGCGGCCCGGCGGGACCGTCTGCCCGATGGCGGAGTGCGCCCGGCCGGGCTCAGGCCGGCCCCTCCTGCCCCGGCGCTGCTGCCTGCTCGGCCCAGGCGCGGATCCGCTCCTGGGACTCGGCGTCGGAGAGGTCCTCCACGCGCGTCATGATCGCCCAGCGCACCCCGAAGGGGTCGCGGATGGAGGCGTAGCGATCCCCGGAGACGAAGTCGGCCGGCGGCTCGCGCAGCACGGCGCCGGCCGCCACGGCCCGGGCCGCGACCTCGTCGGCATCCGGGCAGTAGAGGCAGAGCGAGTACATGTCCTCTGTCTCGTCAGACTCGCCGGCCTCGTCGGCCATGCCCGCCCCCGACGGCGCCCGCATCCCGGGAAGAGCCGAGGCCGCCCCGATCTGGAAGCGCCCCGAGTCCAGCTCGAGCTCGGCATGCGCGATCACCTCGCCCAGGCGCGTGCACCCCACGAGGCGCGCCCCGAGCACCTCCTGGTAGAAGGCCAGCGCGCCCTCGGGGTCGGCCAGGGGCAGGAACGGGGTCAGGGAGGTGTAGCCGTGCGGGGTGCCACGAGTCGTGTGCCGCCCCGTGGCCGCCCGGCTCGGCGCCCGCGCGCCGCCCGCGGCGGGTTCAGTGGGCTCAGTGGCATCAGCGTGGTTCTTATCCGAGGTCATGCCTCGAGGCTAGGGCCGCCCGGGACTGCCCGGCTTGTACATTCCTGCCATGCCCGCCTCCTCGGCCTCGCCCCCTGACCAGAGGGAACGCGGCGTCCTGCACCCCGAGCGCCTGCCCGTGGACTTCCGCCGCCTGGAGCCCACGGGCGTTGAGGACCTGGTCTGCTGGTTCTGGGCCGCCTCGTGGGACCATCCGGTGGGCGAGGAGGCCCGTCAGGAGATCATCGGCTTCCCGGGCTGCAACCTCGCGGTGGAGACGAGCGTGCAGACGGGCGGGCAGACGAGCAGGCCGACGAGCAGGTGGACGAGCATGGTGGGGCTGGCCGGGCCCACCACCCGCGCCTCGGTGCGCGAGCTGGAGGGCCGCGGCTGGGTGATCGGCGCCCTCCTGCGCCCCGCGGCGGTGCCCGCCCTGACCCCGGACCCGGCCGGGCTGCGCGACCGCTACGTCCCGCTTGAGGCGCCGGGCCTGCACGACGCCGTCGCCTCCGCGCGCGCGGCTGGGACGGATCCGGGGGCGCAGACCGCGGCGGTGCTGGGCGACTGGCTGCGCGAGCGGGTCGGTGAGCCCTCCTCCGAGGGCCTGCTGGCCAACCGGATGCTCGAGATCGTCATGGGGGAGGCCGGGGTGCACACCGTGGCCGACCTGGCCGAGCGACTCGGCGTCTCCCCGCGCACCGCCCACCGCCTGGCCGCCCGGTACGTGGGGCTGACCCCCTACGCCATGATCCGACGCCGTCGCCTCCAGGAGGCGGCCGGCCGCGTGCGCGAGGGAGCGGAGCTGGCCGAGATCGCCGTTGAGCTGGGCTATGCCGACCAGGCCCACCTGGCCCGGGACTTCCGTGCGGTGCTGGGGCGCAGCGCGGGAGGCTACCGGCAGGCCTCCGGCGCGCCGGCCGCGGGAGTGCCCTCGCGTCATCGGCGCCGGTCGGCGTCGACGACGTGAGCTCGCGTCGACGACGAGGGTCTGCGTATCGGACGAGGGTTCGCGTCATCGAACTGGGGTTAGCACAGGGGTGATTGACGCAAACGCTCGTCGTCGACGCAAAGGCTCGTTCGCGAGGCTCCGGGTCCGGCTCCGGATCCGGACGCCGCCCCGGACGCCGCCTGGGTCCCGGCGCCGGCGCGGCGAGGCGGATTCGTGTCGCGCCCCGCCCGTAGGGTGTGCCCATGTCACGCGAGATCCAGTACGGCGACTGGCCGGCAGGGCTCAGCGATGAGCGCATCATCGCCACGGTGGGCGGCCGGGCCTACATGCGCGGCCAGGACTACGCGCTCAGGGGCATGGTGCGGGGGATCTCGGTCGCCGGCGGCGGGGACATCATCACCGCCCAGGTCCGGGGCTCTGGCTCCCGCGTCTACCAGACCATCGTGTTCCGCTCCTCGGCCAGGGCATGGAGCGGGAGCTGCTCGTGCCCGGTGGGGGCCGACTGCAAGCACGCCGCGGCGCTCATGCTCACGGCGCGCGCCCTGGCGGAGGAGGAGCCCGAGGCCCAGCTCCCCGCGTGGGAGTCCCAACTGCGCCAGATCCTGCACGTTGAGCGGGCCCGCCTGCGCAGCATGGCCCTGGAGGTCGCCCTCGCCCCGGAGCGCGGCTGGATGCAGCGGGAGACGCTCTCCCTGCGGCCGCTCATCGAGGGCCAGCGCGGGTGGAAGCGGCAGGGCGCGTCCTGGCGGCGCATCTACGAGGGCGACCTGGATGGCGAGGTGGCCCCCGCGATCCTCGACGCCCTCAAGGACCTCGTCGGCATGGTGGGGATGTTCGACGCCAGCCTCTACTACAGCGACTCCCGCCTCGACCTGGCCACGGCCCCATCCCGCATCTGGTCGGCCCTGCGCCGCGGCGTCGAGGCCGGCCTCGTCCTGACCACCGCCCAGAGGAACGGCGCGTCGGTGCGCCTCCTGGAGGGGCTGCGGGCCGGCGTGACCCTGCAGGACGATCCGGATGGGTCCTTGTCCATCCTGCCCTCCTTCGAGACGGGTGAGATCGAGGAGCTGGCGGGCCACCCCCCGCTCATGCTGGAGCCCCTGGGCGATCCCGTCCATGCCTGCTGCTCCTGGCTCCCCGACGGCGAGCTCCTCCTTCTGCCCCTGGACCCACCGCCCGGGCCCGCCCTGGCGCGGGTCCTGGGTGGGCGGACCGAGCGCCTGACCATCCCGGCCCCGGATGTCCCGCGCTTCGAGGCCGAGCACCTGGAGGCCGTGGTCGCGGCCCTGCCCGTCATCCGGGTCGACGAGGGCATCCGCCTGCCCGAGCCGGTCGAGGCGGGCCTGGTTCTCACCGTGCGCATCGACCCCGAGGCCCACCGCCTGCGGACCTCCTGGTCGGTGCGCTACACCACCGCCTCGGGGGAGGTGCGGCGACGCCACGAGCTGGAGAACCTCTCCGTGGTGGCAGAGTCGGTCTCCCGGGACCTGCCCCCCGCCTCGCGGGATGAGGAGGACAGCGCCAGGGTGCGGCGCGACCCCGAGGCCGAGGCCCGCCTGGCCTCAGCGGCCTTCAACGCCCTGCTGTCCGACTTCGGCCGCTGGTGCCTGTGGCGGAGCCAGGCCTTCGACGGCATGGACACCGCCCGATTCATGACCACGGTCCTGCCCCACCTTCAGCAGGCCGAGGGCTTCACGGTGGAGGTGATCGGGGAGGCGCCCGACTACCGCGAGGCCGCCGATGCCCCGCTCATCACCACCGATGTCTCCGACGACGACGATCGCCCCGACTGGTTCTCCCTGCGGGTGAGTGTGCGCGTGGGGGACGAGGAGATCCCCATCCCCCGCCTCATGACCGCCCTGGCCGCCGGAGAGCAGGAGGTGCTGCTCGATTCAGGGCTCTGGGTGAGCATCGACCGCCCCGAGATCCACGCCCTGGCACGGCTCATGGAGGAGGGGCGCGAGCTGGAGGACCCCCAGGCCCGCGGCACTTTGCGCGTGACCTCTCTCCATGCCGGCTACTACGAGGCCCTGGAGGCCCTGGGCGTGGTGGGGAGCACCACCAGGCGCTGGAAGGAGCGGGTGGGGCGGCTCCTGGAGCGCATCGAGGCCGCTGAGGCCATCCAGAGCGGCGAGGGCGAGGAGCCCGGGGCCGCCGGGGATCGGGACGTCCTGGCCGCGCCCGTGCCCCAGGGCCTGAGCGCCGAGCTGCGCCCCTACCAGCTCGAGGGCTACCGCTGGTTGGACCTGCTGCGGAGCCTGGGCCTGGGCGGGGTCCTGGCCGATGACATGGGCCTGGGCAAGACCGTCCAGGTCCTGGCCGCCGTCCAGCGCATGGTCGAGCAGCGCGGGGCCGGTGGGGAGGCTGACGCGCCTGCCGGCCCCGCTGACCTCGCTGGGTCCGCTGGCCCCGCTGACCCCGCCGGGTCGGTCGGCGCCCCCGATCCTGGAGCCGGTCCTGAGGCGGCGCCCGCTGGCCCCGCTGCGCCCGCTCACCCCGCTGGTCCCGCTGCGCCCGCTGACCCCACTGGGTCGGCCGGCGCCCCCGATCCCGGAGCCGGTCCTGGAACCGGGCCCGCCCGGCCGGTGCTGGTCATCGCGCCCACCTCCGTCGTCGGCTCCTGGGTGGAGCAGGCCGAGCGCTTCTGCCCCGGCCTGCGCGTGCGCACGGTGGCCCGCACCACCGCCAAGCGCGAGCATTCCGTGGAGGAGATCGCCTCGGGGGCCGACGTCGTCGTCTCCTCCTACACGATCGTGCGCCTGTGCGAGGAGGAGTTCGCCGACCAGCAGTGGGACTGGGTGGTGTGCGACGAGGCCCAGTTCCTCAAGAACCACGCCTCGGCCACCTACAAGGCGGTGCGGCGCCTGCCCGCGCCCTCCACCATCGCGATCACCGGCACGCCCCTGGAGAACTCGCTCATGGACCTGTGGTCCCTCATGAGCATCTCCGCCCCCGGCCTGCTGCCCGGGCCCGAGCGCTTCCGGCAGCTCTACCACCGCCCCATCGACCGCGGGGACGGCGAGGCCCTCGAGCGCCTGCAGCGTCGGATGCGACCCTTCCTGCTGCGGCGCACCAAGGAGCAGGTGGCCGCCGAGCTGCCCGCCAAGACCGAGCAGGTCCTGGCCGTCGAGCTGGGCGCGGCCCACCGGCGCGCCTACGACCAGCGCCTGGCCCGCGAGCGCCAGAAGGTCCTGGGCCTGCTGGAGGAGGACTCCGCCCAGGCGCGCTTCTCCATCCTCAAGGCGCTGACCACCCTGCGGCAGATGGCCCTGGACCCCGCCCTCCTGGAGGAGAGCCCCGCCGGAGGGGCGCGCCGCAAGCCCACCGCCAAGGTCACGGCCCTGGTCGAGCACCTCGAGCCCATCCTGGCCGAGGGACACCGGGCCCTCGTCTTCAGCCAGTTCACCCGGTACCTGACAGGCGTGCGCGACCATCTGGAGGGGCGGGGGATCACCACCGCCTACTTGGACGGGGCGACCTCCCGGCGCCAGGAGGTCATCGACTCCTTCCGCGCCGGGGGCGCCCAGGTCTTCTGCATCTCGCTCAAGGCCGGGGGATTCGGCCTGACCCTGACCGAGGCCGACTACGTCTTCCTCCTGGACCCCTGGTGGAACCCTCAGGTCGAGGAGCAGGCCGTGGACCGCACCCATCGCATCGGCCAGGACCGGCCGGTCATGGTCTACCGGATGGTCTCGGCCCAGACCATCGAGGACAAGGTCATGGCCCTGAAGGAGAAGAAGGCCGAGCTCTTCGAGCGCGTGGTCGAGGGCACGGCCGCGGCCCAGGACGCCGCCGGAGGGGGCGCGGGGGCTGTGGCCGCAGCGGCTGGTCCGGCGGCCCTGAGCGCTGCCGAGATCCGCGAGCTCATCGAGGGCTGAGGCCTGGCCGCAGGCGGGCCGGCAGGGGCGCGCGGCAGGATTTCATCGGGCTGCGATCAGTCGATGGCCGGACAATTGTCAGGGATTTGCCAGGTGCGGCACGGCGCTCCGAGCGCCCCTTGGACGACGACGCTGATCGCTTGCTGTGACTGGACTTTGCGGGTGTCGGGGTGGAGGGGCGGTGCCGGCATCGGCGCTCCGCACCCCGGCTCATCGACTGTGAGATGCACTCCTGATATATCCCAGGGATGGGGAGTATTCCCCATACTCGCAGCGTTTACTGCCGGTCTGTGAGCGTAGTTGAGCGGTTGAGCGTCCCGGTGACGCGATCGTTACAGTGGACAGGACTGCAGGGGCATCGAGAGTCGCAAGGCGGCGGACCGGTGCGCAGTCCGATCCGACTGATGATGTGATGAGAAACGCCAACCACTCATGAACACAATTCCAGACACAGTAGACCATATCGACGCCGAGGCGCCGCAGCCCGACGGGCGCGCCATGAGCGCGGCGGCCCCGCCACCGTCACCGGGATCGCGCCGCGCCGCCCTGCGGCTCCTGGGCGCGGGTGCCCTGGGCGTGGCCGGCACCGCCGTGGCCGCAGGGCTTGCGGGCTGCACCCCGGGAGGCGGGTCGACCAGCGCCACATCCGCGCCGTCGGGCAACGCCGCGGCCACGCCCGGCAGCCCCGGGGTCCCCGGAGCCCCAGGCGCCTCCGGGGCCCAGGCCACGCCCCGGGTCACCGGCGACCTGACGCAGCGCATCACCGGCGTCGAGGAGGGCGACACCTCCGCCATGGCGCCCGACCCCTCCTCCAACCAGGCTCAGAGCCAGGAGCAGGCCGAGCAGGCCCGCCGGGCCCAGGAGTCCCAGGACGGGGGCGGCTCATCCTCTGACACCTCTGACGCGCAGCCCCAGGAGGACGGCCAGGGCAGCCAGGGCGGCTCTCAGGACACCGGCAGCACCGGGGGCACCGGCGGCGCTGACAACAACAGCGCTGACAACGGCGGCACCGGCTCCCAGACCGCTCCGGAGGTCTACAGCCACGCCCCCTCCGAGGCCTCGATCTCGGTGACCACCGACCTCGCCCCCGGCATCACCCTCAACACCTCGCCGGCCTGGCACCTGGCGCGACGCGCCTCCATCGCCGCCACCGCCGATATCGCCGCCGACATCGAGCGCATGGGCGCCGAGGTCTGGATCGACCAGCAGCTCACGCCCGAGAGCATCGACGACTCCGCGGCCGAGGCCGTCATCGCCGGCCACTACTCCTGGTCGCGCATGCCCGCCTCCGAGCTCAAGGGCCCCACCGGGGACGCCGTCTACCGGGCCGCGCCCACCGTGACCAACGCCGTCCTGACCCGGGTGCGCCTGAGCAAGCGAGTCCTGGCCGAGTCCGTCGTCGAGCTCCTGGGCGACCACATCTACGTCCCCATCCACGGCAAGGCCGAGTCCTTCATCACCGGATTCGACGTCCTGCTGCGCACCCACGCCCTGGGGCGCTACGCCGATCTGCTGCACGCGGCCCTGACCGACGTCGCCCTCCTCCAGGAGCTCGACAACGTCGAGTCCACCAAGGACAAGCCCAATGAGAACCTGGGGCGCGAGCTCCTGGAGCTCTACACCGTGGGCCGCGACGCCTACACCGAGGACGACGTCAAGGCCTCCACCACCATCCTGACCGGCCATGGCATGGACTGGGAGACCATGTCCTACACCTACCGGCCCGAGGCCCACGCCACCGGCGCCGTCAGCCTCCTGGGATTCTCCGACCCCAACTCCGACCCCGCCGCCGGCCCCGACCTGCTCAAGCGCTACGTCGAGCACCTGTGCGCCCAGCCATCCACCGCCCGCCGCCTGGCCACCCGCATCGCCCGGCGCTACATCGCCGACGAGCCCTCCAACGCCGTCGTCGAGCACATCGCCAAGGCCTACCTGGACAATGACACGCGCATCGCCCCGGCCGTGCGCGCGGCCCTGACCCACTCCGAGTTCGGCGCGTCAGTGGGCAAGAAGTGGCGCCGGCCCATGGAGTTCATCATGACCATCGCGCGGGCCTCCCACACCCAGATCGGCACCCCCAGCGGCTCGGTCAGCTCCGATGACACCTGGAACACCGGCGCCTACGGCTGGCTGATCCAGGGCGCCGGCCACGCCCCGCGCATGTACGCCACCGTGGACGGCTACCCGGACACCGCCTCCTACTGGATGTCCTCCAGCCTCATGATGCACCTGTGGAATGCCGCGCAGTCGGCCGTCCACGGCGATGAGAAGGAGTCCGGCGTCAACGACTGGGTCTCGGTCCTGCAGATCTCCTCGGGGGCCAAGGCCATGGAGACCGCCGCGCGCATCTCCTGGCACCTGACCGGCTACTCCTGGCCCGACGCCCACCTTGAGTCCGTGGCCGCCCTCCTGGCGGGACTGCCCGAGTCCGGTGAGCCCGGCTCATGGACCGTCACGGACAAGGACCTGCCGCATCACACCTCGCAGGCGGTCCGCCTGTGCTTCGCCAGCCCCTACGGCTTCCTTCGCTGAGAGTTCATGAGGAGCAGATCCATGGCACTGAGAAAGACCCGCTTCACCCAGGGCGCCGCCCTCATGCGCGAGGACATCGTCACCCCCATGCACCACCATGACGAGGCGCAGGACGCCCTGCTGGTGGAGGTCGACGGCGTCACCCGCCCCATGACCGGATGCCAGGCGGATGGCTACGTCACCGAGAACTACGACCTGCCCGAGCTGACCGAGGTCGAGCATGTCGACGGCGGGCCCCGCCACGTCAAGCGCCGCCACATCCTGGCCGGGGCCGCCGCCGGATTCGGGGCGCTGCTGACCACCACCACGATGCCCCGCTACTCCTTCGCCGCTCCCCCCGAGGGCTCCAGCGGCCCCCAGGAGCTGCTGGTCTGCGTGTTCATGCGCGGCGGCTTCGACGGGCTCTCCGCGGTCGTGCCCGTGGGGGACCCCGCCTACTACGCGGCCCGCTCCTCCATCGCGGTCAAGGCCGAGCAGACCCTGGGGCTGGACGCCACCTGGGGGCTCAACGCCCATATGAAGGCCATGAAGCCGATCTGGGACGAGGGGCAGCTGGCCATCATCCAGGGCTCGGGCTCCCCGGATGTCTCCCGATCCCACTTCGTGGACCAGGTGACGGTGGAGCGCGCGGCCCCCGCCTCGGTGCGCTCGGGCTGGCTGGGCCGCCACCTGCAGACCGCATCCTCGCAGACCGGGACCTTCAGGGGCGTGAGCATCGGGACCTCCACGGTCTTCTCCCTGACCACCAACGCCCTGGACACCCTGGCGGTGTCCTCCATCGATGACTTCGGCCTCGATGTGTGGGGCGGGGACCGGATGAAGTCCCACGTCCAGTCCGTGCTGGAGGAGATGTACGGCGGCGCCGGGGGCCAGGCCCAGGAGACCGCCGCCTCCACCTTCGACGCGGCCACCACCCTCCAGCAGATCCGCGCCGACCAGTCCACGGCCCCCGAGGGCTACCCGGACTCCACCTGGGGCAAGGGCCTGGCGGAGATCGCCCGGCTGGCCAAGGCCGGTGTGGGCATGGAGGTCGCCTGCATCGACATCGGCGACTGGGACATGCATGCGGGCCTGGGCTCGGCCGCCGACGAGCAGGCCTGGTTCTCCCGCCGGGCCCGGGACTTCGCCGAGGGCCTGGCCGCCTTCCGCAAGGACCTGGGCGAGCACTGGTCGCGCACCACCGTGGTGACGATGAGCGAGTTCGGCCGGCGCGTGGCCGAGAACGGCAGCGGCGGATTGGACCACGGCCAGGGCAACACGATGTTCGTCCTGGGCGGCGGCGTCAAGGGCGGCCGCGTGCTGGGGACCGTGCCGAGCCTGGAGGAGGCCAACCTCTCCCTGGGCGACGTGCCCATCACCCTGGACTACCGCCAGGCCCTGTCCGAGATCGTCTCGACCAAGCTCGGCAACGGCTCCTCCGTGGCCGACGTCTTCCCGGGCTTCACCCCCGGAACGCCCCTGGGGATCGTCTAGATCGCCCCGGCCCCGGCAGCGCCCGGGGCCGGAGGCGGCCCGGCACTGGCTCGGCACTGCGGCTCGGGGCGCGGGCGCCTGCCCTGAGCGGACCGGCCGGCCCTCCCAGCACCACAGGCCTGCTGCTGCAGGTGGTCTCCACAGTCCTGGGCAACCGCCTCGTCATGGGCCCGTGCCCGGGGGTCACTCTGGATGCGCGGGTATGGCACCCGCTGGGCCTGGCGCCCATGCCAGGCCCATGGATTCGGGAGGAGACCCCCATGAGGAGAACCCTGCGCACTGTGCGCGACTGCATGCACCTGACCCGCCCCGAGACGCCGGTGGACCCCGCCGGCCATGCCGATCCCGGAGGCGAGGCCGGCATGGCCACCGCCGAGTACGCCATCGGCACCCTGGCCGCCGCCGCCTTCGCGGGGCTGCTGCTGGCGCTGATCAGGTCCGGCAGCCTGACCGGGGCGCTGCAGTCCATCATCGAGTCGGCGCTGTCGGTGTGATGTGCGGCGCCGTGCTTCCGGGCGGGCGCGCGAGCCTCCGCCCGACGGCGAGCACCGGCCCTCCCCGCATGGGAGCCAGGCGGACTGGCAGGTCCTGCACCAAGGGACCGGCCCGCCGTGGGGGCCGCCAGGAACGGTCCCCGCGGCCGCTGCGGCCCCGCCCCGGTCCGCGGCCGCGGGGAGGGCACCGCCCCGGCGCTGGCCCCGGTGGAGGGGAGGCCGGCATGGTGACGGCTGAGACCGCGGTGTCCCTGCCCGCGGTCGTCCTGGTCCTGCTGCTGGTGCTGGCCGCCATCAGCGCGGGACTGACCCAGCTGCGGGTGGCCGACGCCGCCCGCAGCGCGGCCCGCCAGGCCGCCATCGGCAGCCCGGACTACGCGGGGGCCGCCCACAGGGTGGCCGGGCCGGTGCATGTGGGGGTGGACTCCGGGGAGTTGACCTGCGTGACGGTCTCGCGCCCGGTCCCCGGCCCGCTGGGCGGGCTGGGAGTGGTGGCCAGTGCGAGGGCCTGCGCCTACACCGAGCCGGGTGCGCCATGAGCCGGGCTGTCCGGGACGGGACGGGCGGCGGGCCGGCCGGGGCGCTCGCCGAGGAGCGCGGCTCGGGGACGGTGATGGCCCTGGGCATCATCGCCGCACTGCTGACGCTGGGGCTGATGGCGGTCGGCCTGATCCAGGCCCAGGGGGCCTCGGGCCGGGCGCGGATGGCCGCGGATATGGCCGCCCTGGCCGGGGCGACGGCGCTGACCTCGATCGCCGCCCCCGGCGACCCCTGCGCGACGGCGCAGCGCGTCGCCCAGGCCAATGGTGCGCGAATGGGGTCCTGCCGGGTCGAGGGCGAGGACGTCACGGTGGGGGTGGAGGTGCCGGTGCGAGTCCTGGGAGTGGCCCGTCAGGCCACGGCACTGGCCAGGGCCGGCCCCGTGGATGCGCCCCCGAGTGCTCCGTGAGCCGGCTGGCGCGCCCCCGTGGGCGAGACTCCGCGCTGCCTGTCTTGCCAGTGCTGCCTGCGTTGTATGCGCTGGCGGGCAGGTGCTGGGCAGGGCGCGAGAGTCCGTGAGGCCCGGGCTGCGAGGCGGCCAGGGCCTGACGGGCCCCGGCGCCCGCCTACGCCGCCAGGCCGGTGCTGCTGGCCGAGCGCACGGCCTTCAGGCCCCGCAGGCCGGCGAGCCCGGCCAGGACGGCCACCCAGGCGAAGCCCGCCACCATGAGATAGCCCCCCTGCGCCCCGGCGGCGTCGATCATGCGCCCGCCCAGCAGGGAGCCGAGCGAGACGCCGATGTTCAGGGCCGTGCTCACCCAGGCCAGGCCCTCCGTCAGCTGGGAGGGCGCCACGGTGACCTGGACGATGTTGTTGCCGGTGGTGATCGTCGGGGCGATGGCCATCCCGGTCAGGGCCATGAGCACGCTGAGCACGAGCAGGTTCGGGGCCGCCAGGAAGGTGGAGGTCCCCACGGCGAAGAAGACCACGCCCGCCATGAGCTGCTTCCACAGCGGCCACCCCCAGGCGCGCGAGCCGTAGACCAGGGCCGCGGTCAGCGAGCCCACCGACCAGGCGGCCAGCACCGCACCGGCCGCGGACTTGGCCCCCTGCTCGGAGGCGAAGGCCACCACGGCCACGTCATTGGCCCCGAACATGGCCCCGGAGAACAGGAAGATCGCGATGATCGCCAGAACCGGGACATGGCGCAGCACCGGCCTGGCACTCGGCTCCGCATCGCCGGCGCGCCCCGCCTCACCAGCGGGCGAGCCCGCGCCGTCACCGCCGTCGTCCTGGCCGCCGTCGACCTGCTGGAAGTCGGCTCGCTCCCCGTCGCGCCGGCGGGCCGCGGCCCGGCGGTGAGCCGGCGGCTCGGTCGAGCGCAGGGACAGGAACCACAGGCCCCCGACCAGCTGCATGGCCAGCGCCGCCAGCCACCCCGAGGTCACGGGCAGCACCGGGCTCGTGCACAGGGCGGTGGCCAGCACGGGACCGATGATGAAGACCACCTCGTCCAGGGCCGCCTCCAGGGAGAAGGCGGTGTGGATCTCCTCGGGCGTGCGCAGGATGACGGTCCAGCGCGAGCGCACCAGCGAGCCCATGGAGCCGGCCAGGCCCCCGGCCAGCGCCGAGAGGACGGCGAGCACCGCCAGGGGCATGCGCATCATCGTCGCCCCCACCATGGCGGCCAGGGCGGCCGCCGAGACGAGGGTCGCCGGCAGCATCACCCGGGCCTGCCCGTGGGCGTCCACCAGTCGCGCCAGCAGCGGCGAGCCCAGCGCGAGCGCCACGATGTTGACGGCGCTGACCAGCCCGGCCGCCGAGTAGGAGCCGTAGGTGGACTGCACGGCGAGAATCGTGGAGATCCCCACCATGGACATGGGGAAGCGGGCCAGGAGCCCGGCAGTGGAGAAGGACCGCGCCCCGGGATGGGCCAGAACGCGGGAGTAGCTTCCGGCCATCCCCGGGTCAGCGGGCGGTGGTCTCGGAGCCGGAGCGCGAGAGGGTGAAGCCCTGCCCGCTCACCTGGCTCCAGCACTGGATACCGCTCTCGGCTGAGGTGCAGGCGAACTTCGCGTTCTTCGCCGAGGCGCCGTACTGGAGGCTCGCGCCGGTGGTGTCGAAGCTGTCCCCGCAGGCGCCGGAGGCCTGGCCCTCATTGCCCACCGAGACGGTGAAGGGCTTGGAGCCGGCCGAGCAGGAGCTGCCCCCGTCCTTGAAGTCGAACTCGTAGGACTTGATGGTGCAGGACACCGAGTCCTCGGTCATCGTGCAGGTGATGTTGCCACTGGGCGAGGTGAAGGAGCTCAGCTCGATGGCGTCCTCGGGGGCGGGGGCCTTGAGGGTCGCCGAGGAGGTGGGGGTCGGCGTCGGCGAGGCGGTCTTGGCCTCCTGGCCCTGGGCCGATGCGATCGTGGAGGGCTCCTCCTGGACGCTCTGGGACTGCTCAGGGGCGGCCGAGGGATCCTCGTCCTTGCCGGAGGCCAGGAACCAGGCGGTGATGAAGACGATGAGGGCCAGAACGGCCACGGCCAGGATCCACAGGAAGCGTCCTGAGGGGCTGGCCGTGGCCTCCTCTTCCTCCTGGCCGATATCCGTTCCCACGCCGAAGACCGTGGCCTGCCCGGCTGCCGCTCCGGCCGCCGCTCCGGCAGGCGCTGCCATGCCGGGGGCGATCGACCCGGGCAGGGAGGCCGGGGCGGGCTGCTGGTGGTAGACGGTCTGCTCCCCGGTGGGCTGGGTCACCGCGTAGGCGGGCTGGGCCGGGCTCGGCTGCCCGTGGGCGCCGATGGGCGTGGCATGCGTCTCGGCGTTGTGGCGATCAGGGGATCGCAGCGTCGGGCTGGTGGGCTGCCCCGGGGTGTAGGGGGAGGCGGGCGAGGAGATGAAACGACTCGTCGACTGCCGCGAGACGGTGGCCGGACGGCTGCTGACCGGGCCGGAGAAGGACTGCCCCACAGTGTGCCCAGGCTGGGGCTCCCCTGCCCCCTGCGGGCTCCACGCCCCCGACCCGCCCGCGACCCCGGCTGAGCCGGCTGAACCCGCCGATCCGATCGGGGCGGTCCCCGCCGACCCCGCCGACATCGCTGACCCCGCTGACATCGCCGAGCCCGCCGACCCCGCTGACATCGCCGATGACGCCGAGCCGGCTGCGCGCATCGGGGTGGTGCTCGCCGCGCTCATCGGCGCGGTGCTGGCCACCGATCCGGCGGCCGGGGAGCTCGAGGGCATCTGGGTGGTGGCCCCCGAGGCGTCCGCGGCCTCGCCGCGGGAGGCCAGGGCGGCATCGACCTCAGGGTCGCCCAGGGTGCCCAGCCACTTCAGCAGTGCCGGATAGGTCCGAGGGTTGGCCGCGATATGCGGGCGCAGACCCGGGTAGTTCTGCGCCAACTGATGCAGGGTCTCCAGAGACGCGTTGGGGTCCTGCGCGCGAGCGACGAGCTCGTCCTTGGCCGGTGACATGCTGGTGTCCTTCGCTGGGTCGGGAGTCTGCCTGGTGGTGTGCCGCCTGACGCGGAGCCGGCCTCGCAGGGCTGCTCGTGGTCGAGCGATCCCGTCGATGGCATGGCGCCGAGCCGTGGCGTTGGCCTCCCCGGAGAGTACCGGGGGAGCCTTTGGGGACTTCATCTGGGTGCCAGCGGGACCGTCGAGCGGTATCGTCGCACCCGGATCGTTATACGGTGGCCCATGGAGCATGTCATGTGCAAGGGCACGCCGTGATCCGCATGGACAGAAAGGGAGTCGATGACTGATGCCGCATGGGCCGGAGTCGCTCACCGCGCAGGCGGTCAGGCGCAGGATGATGCGGCTCAGGGCGCCGATCAGATGGCAGGGGAGTACCCCGGGGCCATGACCCATCCCACGGTGGTGGGGGCCGCCACAGACGTGGGCCGCCTGCGAACGGTCAACGAGGACGGGTGCATCGCGATCAGCCCGGTCTTCATCGTCGTGGACGGCATGGGCGGGCACGCCGCCGGACAGGCCGCCTCCAGGGCCGCCATCGAGGCCCTCCACAGCCTGGTCGGCGTGCCGATCACCTCCATCGACCAGGTGGTCGACGCCGTGGCCGCCGCGCAGGCCGCCATCGTCTCCATCCCCTCCCATGCCGCCTTCCTCCCGGGGGCCACCGTCGCCGGCGCGGTGATCGCCGAGCTGCCCGACCCCGACCCCCTCCAGCCCCCCCAGTCCACCTGGCTCGTGTTCAACATCGGGGACGCCCGCGTCTACCTGCTGCGATACAACATCCTGTCCCAGATCACCCGCGACCACTCCCAGGTCCAGGTCCTCATCGACTCCGGTGAGCTGACGGCTCAGCAGGCCCGCCGCGATCCGCGTCGCAATGTGGTCACGCGCGCCCTGGGCGGCGGCATCGCCGACACGGCGATCCCCGACCTGTACACGCTGGCCGTGGAGCCGGGCGATCGCCTCCTGGTGTGCTCCGACGGCCTGAGCGACGAGCTCGACGACGAGGCCCTGGCCACCATCCTGGCCGCCGGCTTCCCGGCCCAGCGCACGGCCGAGCTTCTCGTGGCCGCGTCCCTGGAGGAGGGAGGCCACGACAACACCACGGCCCTGGTCGTTGATGTCCCGCTCCCGGAGCACCGATGACGCCGATGCGGGGAGCGGCGAGCCGGCCCCCGCAGGCGCCTGACCTGCCTGCGGGGGAGCAGGGCAGTGCGGGCACTGCCCTGGCCGCCGGCCTGAGTCGAGCCCCCGATGGCGGACTGCGCATCGAGGGCGCCCACGGCGTCGCCCTGCTCCTGCCGCCGGCCTCCCAGGGGGAGGAGGGCATGGCGCTGGGGCGCCGCATCCTGGAGGTCCTGGAGGGCCGGGCGGCTGAGTCCAGCGCCACCGAGCCCAGCGCCGCTGAGCCCAGCGCCACCGATGCCCGGGCGCATGAGCCCGCCCCGGCTGCGGAACTCTCGGAGCCCGGGGCGGCGGAGGAGAGCGGGGAGCACGGGGAGTACGGGGACAGCCAGGCCCCCCGGGCCGCTGGCGCCGACGCGGCAGACGTGGAGCCCGCCACCGGCAGGCGAGCGCAGCGGCGATCCGACGAGGCCAGCACCCCCGAGACCGCCTCCCTGGAGGGGCCCGATGCCGCCGAGGACGACGGCGCCGATGACTTGGGCATCACCGGGGTGTGGATGGATCCCGACGACGTGCCCCCGCCGCCCGGCCAGGACGATGGGGCGGAGGAGACGGTCGATGTGCCGGCCTCCCCCTTCCACCACTTCCCCGAGCCCGAGCCCGGCTCGGGCCGGCGCCGCCGCAGCCCCCGCTCGGCGCCGTCGGCCTCCTCCACGAACTCCGCCCCGGTGCCCCTGCGGGCGCAGGGTGCCGCCCGCCCGCCCGCGGCGCCGCTTCCCCCCTCGCCTCCCACCCCGCCGGATCCTCCGGCCGCGCCCCCGCCGTCGACCGCGGGGAGCGAGTCGGATCTGAGCACCCAGATCGTCCCGGCGGCCCTGGCCGCCCTGGGCGCCGCGCCGATCGTGGCCGCCTCCATGTGCCCCCAGGGGCACGCCAACCCCACGGACCTGACCTACTGCGTGCGCTGCGGGCAGCCCCTTCCCGGCGACTTCCGCCAGGTGCCCCGCCCCGTCCTGGTGACCCTGAGGCTCTCCACCGGCGAGCAGGTCCCCCTGGCCGGCGACGTCATCCTGGGCCGGGCCCCCCAGGTCCCCTACGGCGCCGACCCCCATCTGGTGGTCCTGACCCCCGTGCCCAGCCCCACCCACCTGATCTCCCGCTCCCACCTGGCCTTCACCCCCGTGGACTGGAACGTCATCGTGCGCGACCTGGGATCGTCCAACGGCACCGTCCTGGCCCGACCCGGCCATGCCGCAGTCCTCCTGCCGGCGGGCATGCCCACGCCGCTGCTCGTGGGAGACTTGTTGGACGTGGGGGACGGCGTGACCATCCGCATCGACGCACCTGTATGACCCGCTGACCCGCTGACCCGCTGAACGCCTGTTTATCGCCTGCTTATCACTGCCACCCACAAGGAGATCTCATGAGTGACCTGACTTGGACGGATTTACCCGAGGTTGACCCTGACCGCCCCGACGAGCTCGTCCTGGACTTCTCGGGCGAGGTCCACCGCGTGGACATAGGCGAGGCCTTCGTCATCGGCCGCGGCGGCGACCTCGATATCGATGACAACCCCTACCTCCACCGCAGGTTCCTCGTCTTCGCCCACTCCGAGGGGCTGTGGTGGATCGCCAACGAGGGCTCGCGGCTCTCGGCGACCCTGACCGACGGCGAGGGGCTGGTCCAGTCCCGGCTGGCCCCGGGCGCGCGCCTGCCCCTGGTCTTCCCCCGCGTCATCCTGACCTTCTCGGCCGGGCCCACCACCTACGAGATCAACCTCATCACCTCCGGGGAGGACCGCTTCAGCGGGATCGACGGCGCCCGGCAGTCCACGGGGCAGACCACCATCGGGGTCACCCCCATGACCCGCTCCCAGTTGCTGCTCATCCTGGCCCTGTCCGAGCCGGTGCTCAAGCGGGCGGGGACCGGGGCCGCTGAGATCCCCTCCTCCGCCTCGGCGGCCGCCCGCCTGGGATGGCCCATGACCAAGTTCAACCGCAAGCTGGACAACGTCTGCGAGAAGCTCGACCGCGTCGGCGTGCGCGGGCTGCGCGGCGGGCGCGTGGCGGGCGCCGCCTCCAACCGGCGCACCGCACTGGTTGAGCACGCCGTGTCCACTCTCATGGTCACCGCTGACGACCTGCACCTCCTGGACGAGGAGTACGCCATCAACCAGGCCGCCTCGCAGAGTCCGGCCACCACTGCTCCCCTGGAGGACGGCCTGGGCGGGCAGGACTCGTGAGGACATTGAGGCGCGCGGCTCGCAGCGACAAGACGGCATCCGCCCCCGATCAGGACCGCTCCTCGGGGTGGTCCGTCGACCACGAGGACGTCGGCGAGTTCACGGATGCCGGTGAGTTCGGCAGTGCGGTGGGGCTCGACGGCGCCGCCCCGGAGGCCGCCTCCGGCGCCGCCAGGCCCCGATCCCGACGACGGGCGATCGGCTGCGGCTGCCTGGCCGTGGTCCTCGTGCTCGTTCTGGCGCTCGGCGGCGCGGCGTACTGGGCTGAGAGCTACGCCCGCGCGAAGGTGGACACCACGATCCGCGAGGCCCTGCCGGGGCTGAGCCAGGATGCCTCGATCACCACCCAGGGCCTGGTCCTGCCCCAGCTGGCCTCAGGATCCCTGGACAGCCTGGATATCACGGCATCCAGCCTCGATCTGGGGCCGGCCCTGGGGGCCGAGCAGCTCCTGCGCGGGCAGAGCCTGGTCATCACGGATCTGGACGCCTCGTTGAAGCAGGTCGCCGTGCGCTCGCCGCGCCGCGTGGGCCAGGTGCGGATCGTGGGGCACCTGGACTGGAACCAGGTCGCCCAGATCGTCGAGCTCCAGGGCAGCGGGCTGTCGGAGACCTCGGCCAGCGCCAACCAGGATCTCACGCTCATCTCCATCGACACCTCGGTGCACGGCGTGAGCACGCAGATCGACGTCGCCCCCTCGGTGACCCCCGAGGGCAACCTCATGCTGGACCTGGCATCCGTTGATGTCGGTGGAGTGGTGTCCGTCGGCTCGGGCCAGGAGGAGTGGCTGGGCTACCTGGGCATGGACTCCACCGAGGTCTCCCTGGGCTTCCTGCCCGAGGGCCTGTCGCTCAGCCAGGCGCGGATCACCGAGAAGGGCCTGGAGCTGACCCTGACGGGGAAGGGCGTCGATCTGTCCGGGCTGTAGGCCCGGGCGCCATCCGGGGGACAGGGCTCACACCATGAGGGGATTCGGCGCCATTGCAGGCAAGCCGCGGGCAGCGCGCCGCCATGGGTAGCGCTGGCCGCCTGCGGGGGACTGCCAAGCGGCCCCGCCTCGTATAGCCTTCCAGCGCGCCCGGTCCAGACCGATCCGAGGCGCCCGAGCAGGACCACCAGGAGAGCCATGAGCACACAGCCCGACCAGGGAGCACCGATGTCGGGCGGTCAGCCCGGTCAGCCCGTGCCTGGGGGGCGCCACGCCCACCCGCCCCAGGTCGGCCAGCCCGGCGCGGCCCGCCCCGCGACCGGGGGCCCGGAGGGCTACCCGGGCCCCGTGCCCCCCTCGATCCCCGCGGCGCGGGCGGCGGCCTCGGCCCCGCCGGCGGTGCCGCCCGCCCCGAGCCTGCCGCCGCGCAGCGCCGAGCCCCCGAGGACCACCGATGAGTCCGGCTACGGGTCGGCCCCTGCCGCGCCCACCGAGGAGCCCGCCACCACCGGCCCCCTGCCCTCGCGCGAGGCCCTCAAGCGCGAGGCCCGCGCCGCCTCAGTGGGTCGTGGCGCCCCCGACGGGCCGGAGGCCGATGTGGAGAGGGCGGGGGCCCTGCTGCGGCGGGTCGCCGAGATCTTCTCCCAGCGCGTCGTCGGCCAGAGTCAGCTGCGCGTGGCCCTGGTGACCACCCTCATGGCCGGGGGCCATGTGCTGCTCGAGAGCGTGCCGGGCCTGGCCAAGACCACGGCCGCCCAGACCCTGGCCTCGGCCGTCTCCGGCTCCTTCCACCGCATCCAGTGCACCCCCGACCTCATGCCCAATGACATCGTGGGCACCCAGATCCTCAACTACGCCACCGGCGAGATGACCACCCAGCTGGGGCCGGTGCACGCCAACATCGTCCTGCTCGATGAGATCAACCGCTCCAGCGCCAAGACCCAGTCGGCCATGCTGGAGGCCATGCAGGAGCGCCAGACCTCCATCGGCGGCGTCGTCTACCCCCTGCCGCACCCCTTCATGGTCCTGGCCACCCAGAACCCCATCGAGGAGGAGGGCACCTACGTCCTGCCCGAGGCCCAGATGGACCGCTTCCTGCTCAAGGAGGTGCTGGCCTACCCGCGCCCCAGCGAGGAGGCCGATGTCCTGGACCGCATCTCCAACGGCTCCTTCGACAGGCCCATCACCTCGGCCCCCATCTCCACCCAGGACGTGGAGTGGCTCCAGGGCGCGGCCGAGCGCGTCTACGTCGACCCGGTCATCAAGCACTACATCGTGGCCCTCATCAACACCTCACGGGGCGGCGGCCCACGTCCGGTGGCCGGCCTGGACGCGCAGGTGCGCGTGGGCGCCTCCCCCCGCGGCGGCATCGCCCTGATGAAGGTGGCCCAGGCCATCGCCCTGCAGGAGGGGCGCACCTATGTCATCCCCGACGACGTGCGCCTGCTGCGCCATGCCGTCCTGCGCCACCGACTGGTGCTGACCTACGACGCCCTGGCCGACGGCGTGCCCCCCGAGGCGATCATTGACGCGATCTTCGCCGCGGTGCCCACGCCATGACTCCCATGACTCCCATGAGCCTCATGAGTCTCATGAGCTGCGAGGCGTGATCCCGGAGATGACCACGAGGAGTCCTGCGCGCCCCCCAGCCCCCGCCTCACCGGCAGCGGGGGCCGGCGAGCAGTCCCACCAGGAGGGCCGGCCCCGGCGCCGGGGCAGCCGCATGGAGCGCCTGCGCGCGGCCCTGACCCTGCCCACCCTGCGGCGGGCCACCGGCCTGCTCGACGGGCGCCACAAGTCGGTGTTCGTGGGGCGGGGCCAGGACTTCGACGACATGTCCATCTACCGCCCCGGAGATGACATCACCGATATCGACTGGAAGTCCTCCGCCAGGGTCGGCCAGCCCGTCATCAAGCGCTACCAGCGCGAGTCCATGGTGCCTCTGGTCCTGGCGGTGGACACCGGCCGGACCATGGCCGCCCAGGCCCCCAGCGGGCAGGACAAGCGAGAGCTGGCCGTGGGGGTGGCCGAGGTCTTCGCCTACCTGGCGCGCATGCGCGGAGACTCGGTGGCCCTGGTCGCGGGGGACGCGGCCCGCACCATCTCGCGCCCGGCCCGCTCCGGGGCCAAGCACGCCGAGACCCTCCTGACGCTGCTGTCGCGGACCTACGACGCCCTGGATGGGCCCGACGGCGAGCTGGCCCCCGGCGCCCCGGCCTCCAGCCTGCCGATGCTCATGCAGCGAGTGATCACCTGGCACCGGCGCCGCAGCCTGGTCATTCTCATCACCGACACCTCCCAGCCGGGACCCGACAGCGAGGTCTGGCTGCGGCGGCTGTCCATGCGCCACGAGGTCATCGTCATCCAGATCGAGGACGACGACCCCCTGCGCATCGGCGGCGGCCGCGCCTGGGACATCGATGCCCCCGCCGAGATCCCCGCCTTCCTGCGCGCCGATGTCGCTCTGACCGCCCAGCTCGCGGCCGTGGCGGGCCAGCGCCGGGATGCGGCGGCCGCCCTGCTGGAGGCCCGCCACCTCGAGACCGGGGTCGTCAGGGACGAGGAGACCCTCATCGAGTCCATCGCCGAGCTGCTCCAGCGCGAGCGCGCCGCCGTGGCGCGGGGGAGGAGATGAGCGTGCAGCCGGCGCCCCCCGTTCTCATGCCCGCATGGCTGCTGGTGATCGCCGTGGTCGGCCTCATGATCGTGGCGGCCTGGCTGGCGCGCACCCTGCTGGTCACGCGCCGCGATGTCAGCACGGAGGTCGGCGACATCCCCATGGCCCCCGGCGAGCGGCGCCAATGGGCGGACAGGATCGAGGGCGTGGCCTCGCGCTGGCGGTCGGGCGAGCTCGACCTGCGGGCCCTCCACCTGGAGCTGGCGGCCCTCATGCGCGGATTCGCCGAGGCCCGCAGCGGCCAGGAGATCACCACCGCCACGGTCACCGAGATCCTGGCCATGGCCGACACCACCGGGCCGAGCTCGGTCACCCAGCGCCTGAGCCAGGTGCGCCGCGCGCGCCGACCCCTGGATGACAACCCGCTGGGGCATGTCGGCGAGCTCCTGGCGATCTGGGAGCAGCCCTCCTTCGACCGTGAGCCCGAGGCCGCCGCCCAGGAGGCCCTGGACCGGGCCGAGGAGGTGGTCAACCGATGGTGATGCCCTGGCTGACCGCCCTGCTGCTGATCCTGGCCGCCGTCGGCGCTCTTGTCGCCCTGCTGCGCTCGGGGCCCCAGCCCCGCCGGGCCGCCCGCGGCCGGCAGGAGGCGCCGCGCCGCCTGGCCAACTCCATGAGCCTGCTCGCCCTGCCGCAGGTGCGCGCCCGGATCCGGCGTCGGCGCTGGCTGCATGTGGGGCTGGCCGTCATGGCCGTCTGCGCGCTGGTGGCGGCCGCCGGGATCGCCGGTCGCCCGGTCAGGGAGGTCGAGCGCAACGAGGACCTGGCCAACCGGGACATCGTCCTGTGCCTGGACGTGTCCACCTCCATGGTGACCATCGACTCCTCGGTGCTCAACACCTTCTCCGAGATGGTGGACACCTTCGACGGGGAGCGCGTGGGCCTGGTGGCCTGGAACTCCTCGGCCCAGACCATCGTCCCCCTCACCGATGACTACGACCTGCTGAGCAGGAAGATGGACGAGCTCGCCGAGGTCCTGGACATCGACCCCAACAATGTCACCTATGAGGAGATGGAGGCCTACGACGAGGCCCTGGGCGGGACCATCAGCGTCGAGCTCCAGGCCTCCTCCCTGGCGGGCGATGGCCTGGCCTCCTGCGCCATGGCCTTCGACCAGCAGGGCCTGGAGCGCTCCCGCTCCATCATCTACGCCACGGACAACCAGGTCATCGACCCTGACAGCAAGCAGATCTACGCTCTTCCCGACGCCGTCTCCCAGCTCTCGGAGCGCAAGATCCGCCTGTTCTCCATCTACGGATCCGACCCTGACATGGATTCCCAGTGGGAGACCGAGCTGACGCCCCCCGAGGCCCGCGAGCAGCTGAAGTCCTTGACCGAGGAGGCGGGTGGGCGCTTCTACGACGTCGAGAGCTCGGGCACCGGCGGGAAGATCGTCGAGCAGCTCGAGGCCTCCCAGGTCGCCGAGATGGGGGGCGCCACCGAGGTGCGTAACACAGACGTCCCCGAGAGGCTGGGCATCGCGCTGCTGATCATCACCCTGGTCTACGTGGGCCTGACAGTGTGGAGGCGCGCATGACCCTCCGGCCGATCATCCCGGGCATCCTCGTCGTTGTCATCGCCGTGGCCATGGTCCTGCTGCTGGCCTGGGGCTGGCTGCGCCTGCAGCGCGACGGGGCCGACTCCACCGCGCGCCGCAGCTGGTGGAGGCGCGCGGGCATCGCCGTCGTGGCCGTGGCCATCGCGGCCGGGCCCTCCGTGCGCAGCAGCGAGTCCATCTCGGTGTCCAATGTGGAGGTCTACCTGCTGGTGGACCGCACCGGCTCCATGGCGGCCGAGGACTGGGCGGGGCCCGCCCCCGAGGGCGTGGAGAACCCCACCGCGACCCGCCTGGACGGGGCGCGCGCCGACCTGGCCTCCATCCGCGCCGCCTTCCCCACGGCCCGCTACTCCATCCTGGCCCTGGACTCCACCGCCGCCACCGAGCTTCCCCTGAGCACGGACATCAACGCGGTGGACGCCTGGATCGGCACCCTGACCCAGGAGGTCACCGCGCGCTCGACCGGCTCCTCCCTGGAGCTGGCCCTGCCCTCCCTGAGCCGAATGCTGGCCGAGTCCCGCCAGTCCGATCCCCAGAACATCCGCCTGGTCTACATCCTGTCCGACGGCGAGGCCACCGATGAGGGCCAGGGCGCCCAGGAGGCCTCCGCCCAGGGCTGGAGCTGGGAGTCCCTGGGGGAGGTGATCGACGGCGGTGCGGTGCTGGGCTACGGCACCGCCGAGGGCGGGCAGATGCGCAGCTACGACGGCTCCCCGGCCACCGGGGAGCACACCAGCGCCGAGCCCATCCTTGACAGCGCCACCGGGCAGCCGGGGGTCTCGGTGATCGACGAGGAGGCCCTCAAGGCCGTGTCCCAGGCCACGGGCCTGGACTACGTCCACCGCACCGGTGGGCAGGACGACGCCGATCCCAAGACCTTCACCGACCTGGACATCGACGCGGTCCTCACCGATGGGCGCGTCTCCAGCGGGGCCCGGCGCTTCGTGGTGTGGCCCCTGGGCCTCATCGGCGCCATCCTCATGATCTGGGAGCTCATGGAGCTCATCCGCGTCGACTCCCGGCTCCGGCTGCTCATCTCCTCGGGGAGGAAGCCATGAGACTGAGCCCGCGCAGGCGCAAGCGCCAGCCAGATGCCACCCAGGACCCGACGCGCCAGGAGCAGGCCCCCCAGGAGGGCCAGGACCTGCCGCAGGACGCGCCCGGCACTGCCCCGGATGCCCGGGATGCCGCGGATGTCACGGATGTCATGGATGCCGCGGGGGATCCCGGCCCCGAGGATCCGCGCCGTCGGGCCGAGCGCCTGCGCCGTCGCCGTCGGCTCCTGCTCATCGGCGCGCTGCCCGCCCTGCTCGTGACCGCGCTGGTGGTGTGGTCCAGCCTGGTCTTCGGCCTGACGATGGCGGCCAACCGCGCCTACGGCAGCGGCGATCTTGCCACCGCGACCTCGCGCTACCGCACCGTGGCCTCCCTCAACCCGTGGCTGGAGCAGTGGCGCGTCCACTACAACCTGGGCACCGCCCTGCTGGCCGCGGGCCAGGCCGAGGCGGCGCAGGGATCCCTGGAGGAGGCCCTGCGCACGGTCCCGGTCGCCACCCAGACCGACCCCAACACCGGCCTCAAGCCGGCCCAGTCCCCGGAGTGCCGGGTGCGCTACAACCTGTCCCTGTCGCATCTGGCGCAGGCGCGGGTCCTTCAGGCGGCGGGAGACGAGCAGGGCAGTCAGGACCGCGTGGCCAAGGCGCAGGAGGCCGCCGAGTCATGCCCGCCGCCGGAGCCCGAGCCCGATCCGAGCCAGACGCCGTCGGGTGAGCCCACTGCCCCCGCCAGCCAGTCACCGACCCCGCAGGAGTCCTCCACCGCCAGTCAGTCCCCGTCCCCGCAGGAGTCCTCCTCCCCGGGGGAGACCTCGACGCCCTCGCCCGGGCAGACCAGCTCGGCCCAGGTCACCCAGACCCCTGATGATCGGGCCCAGCGCCTGCGTGAGCGCAACGGTGAGGAGCAGTCCTCCACCACCAAGCCCAAGGACGACTCCAGCTCGGGGGTCAAGCCCTGGTAGGCGCCCGGGCCGTCGGGCAGGCCAGCCGGCTCAGCCCGCGCGCCGCGGGGCGCCCTGCCGATCGGTGGCCGGTGAGGCATCGTCCGGGCCTTCGACCGGTTCAGCGGCATGCGGGCGGGGGATCGGTGGCACGGCGTGCTCGGGCTGGGCGGCGCCCACGGCCCGCAGCACGAAGACATCGAGGGACTCCAGGTAGGCCTTGCGCGCCTCGGGCTCGCTGGGCGTGGGCCTGCCCCCCAGGACGGTGGCGTGGATGAGCGGGATGACCAGGGCCGGATCCTGCTGGGGGATGCGGCCCTCATCCATGGCCTCGGTGAGGATCGAGGAGAGCATCTGGGCCATGAGCGCGCTGTGGGCGCGCAGGCTCCCGGCCGTGTCCCGCGAGACCGCATTGGCCAGGGGCCCGGAGGCGGGGAAGTGGTAGTGGCGCTTGATGAGGGCCTGCTGGCGCACGTAGACGCGCAGGCGGTCGATCGGGTCGCGGGTCCCGGCCAGCGCGCGGGCGAGCTCCTCGGCGTACCTGGCGGACTCATGCTCCATGAAGGCCAGGAGCAGGTCCTCCTTGTCCGCGAAGTGGTTGTAGACGGCGGTGCGGCCCACGCCGGCCCGGGAGGCGACGTCGGACAGGGTGATCTTCTCGAAGCCGCGCTCGGCCATGAGCTGGGACAGCGCCTCGAACAGTGCGGTGCGGGTGCGCTGTCGGTGCTCGGCCAGGGAGGAGCCCATGATCTTCGGCATGAGGTCATCCTAATCCGTGAGGTGACGGCTCTTCCAGGAATGTCAGGAAAGAGGCGGGTGATCCTCGCGGCCCCGTGCCGGGCGGAGGCCCAGATGGGCCTGGAGAGCCTCGACGATGGGGATGTCCGCCTCCAGCCAGGGCAGGTCGAGCAGCGAGGCAAGGGGCGCCCAGCGCAGCTCCTCATGGTCCGCGCCGGCCCTGGCCCGCTGCCCGGCGGGGTCCGCCTCCGCCAGCCACACCCGCATCCGCAGGCCCGCCAGGATGGGCCAGGCCGGGGCGAGCCCCGGTGGCGCCACGGCCAGATGAGGCGGGGCCACCAGCTCCTCGCCGTAGCGCACCCGCAGCTCGATCTCCTCGGCGAGCTCGCGGTCCAGGGCGGCACGGGGGTCCTCGCCGGGCTCCACCTTTCCCCCGGGCAGCTCGAATCTGCCCGCCAGTGCCGGTGGGTAGGAGCGGGCGGCGCACAGCAGCGCCGTCGGGCGGGACAGGCTGTCGACGATGGCGGCGGCCACCACCAGCCTCGGCGGGGCGGGCGGGGGATGGACGGGCCCGCTGGTCGGGGCCTGGGACTCCGGCATGCCCGCCAGGCTACCCGGCGC
Source organism: Actinomyces slackii (assembly GCF_900637295.1). NCBI lineage: Bacteria > Bacillati > Actinomycetota > Actinomycetes > Actinomycetales > Actinomycetaceae > Actinomyces > Actinomyces slackii. The sequence continues at coordinate 1,028,785 of NZ_LR134363.1, forward strand.
CAGTCCCCGCCACCGGCGCGCCCGGCTCCCGTCGGCGAGTGCCGCGCGACCCGGTGGTGCGCGCCGGGCGGTCACCAGGCGCACAGCGGGACTCATAGGTAGACCTGGCAGACTGCCGGGGTGGATTGGACCGAGTTCTGGAACGATGCCCTCAACCGCAGCCTGCCGACGGCGCCGCCCGTCCTGGAGGCGCTGTGGCCCGCCCTGGTGGTGCTGGCCCTGGCGCTGGCCTGGCCCGCGGCCAGGCGCTGGGGGCGCACACTGGTGACCATCGTGCATGAGGCCGGGCATGCCGTTATCGGTATCGCGGTGGGGCGGCGCTTCCATGGATTCGTCGTGGGCAAGGACCTGTCCGGGCACGCCGTGACCTCCGGGCCGCCCACCGGCATCGGGCGCGCCCTGACCACGTGGGCGGGGTACCCGGCCCCCGCGGTGCTGGGCACCGTCATCACGCTGGCGGCCCTGGGGGGATGGGCCGGGACCGTCCTGGTGGTCGCCCTGGTGCTGCTGGTCGGCCTGCTGGTCATGGCCCGCTCCCTGCGCACGGCGGGACTGGTCGTCCTCGCCGGGGCGATGACGGCGGCCCTGTGGTGGTGGGGCGGGCCCTGGTCGGCGGGGCTGGTGGCCGGCATGGGCCTGGTCCTGCTCGTGGGCGCCTGGGACTCCCTGCGCGACGTCGCCGGATCGCGCGATCCCGGCCAGGACCACCGCACCCTGGCCCAGCTGACGGGAGTGCCGGCGGGCGCATGGCTGGCCTCCTGGTTCCTCATCGATGCGGCGGCCACGGGCCTGAGCCTCCTGGCGCTGCGCTCCCTGCTGTGAGATCCCACGGCCAGGCTCCGGGGCCCGGGCGCCCCGACGACGGCCGGCTCGTGCCCTGAGGGGGCCCGCCGGCTCCTCCTGCCGACCGGCTCGGGCGGCCCCGATCGGGTCGGTCGGGGCCTGAGGGAGAGGCTGGAGGCCACGATCCGGTCTCGATCCTCGCTCGATCCCGGGACCCGGCGCGCCCGGTGTCCCCGCGCTGGGGCCCCAGGCCGGGCAGCGCCAGCCCCGCCCCCGGTGAGACGCAGTGAGACTCGGGTGGGGGACCCGCCCGGGAGTGCTCTAGCATCCTGTCACCCCCTTCCCTTCTGGAGCATCTCAAGGAGCACCCATGTTGATCAGCCGACGGGCCCTGGGCCTGTCCGTCCTCGCCGCGTCCCTGGGCGGCGCCGTGTCCGGATGCAGCCTGCTGCGCGGAGACGAGCAGGACGCCACCCCCTCAGACGACAACGCCCTGACCGTCCTGGTCGACCCGGCCGGTTCGGCGCAGTCCACCGCCGTGCAGGAGGCGGTCGAGGCCTTCACCAAGGACAGCGGCATCCAGGTGACCCTCCAGGTCACCCGCGACCCGCGCGGCGAGATGGCGGCCGGCCTGGCCTCGCAGGGCGGCGCCGACGTCGTGCACCTGACTCCCGACCTCCTGGCCGCCTACGCCCAGGCCGGCTCCCTGAACGCCTACACCGAGTCGGTCGAGGGCGCCACGGACCTCCACCCGGCCCTGGTGGCCAACGCCACGTATGAGGGCGCCGTCTACGGCGTGCCCACCGACTTCTCCACCCTGGCCCTCTACATCAACAGCTCCATGTGGCAGGCCGCGGGCCTGACCGAGGCCGACTACCCCACCACCTGGGAGGCCCTGAGAGCCGTATCGAGCGCCTTGAGCGGGGAGCAGGACGGGGCGCAGGTCAGCGGCCTGGCGCTGTCCCCGCAGTACGCCCGCCTGGGGGCCTTCATGGTTCAGGCCGGCGGAGGGCTGACCGACGCCCAGGGCGCGATCACCGCGGCCTCGGAGGGCTCGGTGGCCGGCCTCAACGAGGTCAAGGAGCTGCTGGGCTCGGGCGCCACCCTGGCCACGGACCTCGACGCCAACTCGGGGGCGGAGGCCTTCAGCATGGGCCAGGCCGCCATGACCATCGAGCCCACCGAGTTCGCCGCCACCCTGGCCGCCGATCACCCGGACCTCGCCCATATCGTCGTCGAGCTGCCCCAGGGGCCCGTCGGCAAGGGCACCCTGCTGTTCGCCCGCTACTACGCGGTGGCCGAGTCCAGCCCGCGCAAGAAGGAGGCCATCTCCCTGATCTCCTACCTCAGCGCCGCCGAGCGCCAGCTCGCCCTGGCGTCGGCCGCGGGCACGATCCCCGCCTCGACGTCGGCCACGCAGACCTGGACCGGTGAGCACCCCGAGCTCAAGGCCTTCGCGACGGGGGCCGAGTACGCCGTCGGCATGCCGGTGCTGGCGGGCTCCTCCGATGCGATCGCCTCCCTGGACGACCAGCTCACCGGCCTGGCCGAGGCCGACCCCCAGGCGATCCTCAGCGCGACCCAGGTGGACCTGGAGGCCGCCAGCGCCTGAGTGGGCGCGCAGTGGGCGCACGGCGCGCCGGTGAATAGGTGAACGAGACTGTGAATGAGACGCTGAAGGGCCGGCCCCGGTGGGCCGGCCCTTCAGCGCTTGCGGAGCGGGTGACGGGAATCGAACCCGCGCTGTCAGCTTGGGAAGCTGAAGTTCTACCATTGAACTACACCCGCGCGGCCTCCGTCGTTCGGCGGAGGCGCTGGAGCAGCATACCCCACTCATGCCCCGCGCTCGCAAATCGATGCCGCCAGCAGGGCCGGACGTGACGATGACGACGCCTCGATGCTCGGACGGCCTCATCATCGACTCCCCGGATCTGACATGATTCGCAACATGGTCAGTCCCGTTGGTCCTTCCGATCCCCAGTCCGCGCAGCAGCCCCCGCAGTCAGGCCCCGATGCGGCGCAGCCCTCCCCGCAGGGCGGCTACACCAGCCCGGCCTCCGGCGCCTACCCGCAGGGCGGCTACACCAGCCCGGCCTCCGGCGCCTACCCGCAGGGCGACTACGCCGCCCAGGCCGGCTACGGCTACCAGGAGGCCGGATACCAGTCGGGGTACCAGGCCGGGTATCAGGCCGCCCCGCAGGCCGCCTACGGCTATGGGCAGCCCTCCTACGCCTACAAGTCCAAGGTCGCCGCCGGCGTGCTCGGCATCTTCCTGGGCGGCTTCGGCATCCACAACTTCTACCTGGGCTACACCGGCAAGGCCGTGGCCCAGCTGCTCATCACCCTGCTGACCTGCGGTTTCGGTGCGATCGTCTCCAGCGTGTGGGGCCTGGTGGAGGGCATCCTCATCCTGTGCGCCCAGCCGGGCGAGTCCCCGTGGGGCGTGGACGCCCAGGGCCTTCCGCTGCGGGACTGAGATCCGGGGGGTGCTCGGTGCCGGCGCGCACCTGGCACAATCTGCCCCGTGCTGCTCTCCGACCGTGATATCCGCGCCGAGCTCGAGGCGGGTCGCGTGGTCCTGGACCCCTACGACCCCGCGATGATCCAGCCCGCCTCCATCGACGTGCGCCTGGACCGCTGGTTCCGCCTCTTCGACAACCACCGCTACCCGGTGATCGACCCCTCGGCCGCCCAGGAGGACCTGACCCACCTGGTGGATGTGGGCCCCGAGGAGCCCTTCGTGCTCCACCCCGGCGAGTTCGTCCTGGGCGCGACCTATGAGGGCCTGACCCTGCCCGACGACGTCGCCGCCCGCCTGGAGGGCAAGTCGAGCCTGGGGCGCCTGGGGCTGCTGACCCACTCCACCGCCGGATTCATCGACCCCGGGTTCACCGGGCACGTCACCCTGGAGCTGTCCAACACGGCGACCATGCCCATCATGCTGTGGCCGGGGATGAAGATCGGGCAGCTGTGCTTCTTCCGCCTGTCCAGCCCGGCGGCCGCCCCCTACGGATCGGGGGCCTCGGGCTCGCGCTACCAGGGCCAGCGCGGCCCCACGGCCTCGCGCTCCCACCTGTCCTTCCACCGCATCCGCATCCCAGATGCCTCCCCGGCCGCCGAGCACTCCACCGGCGCCCAGCCCCCCACCACGAGCGAGGAGAACGCATGAGCGAGTCCACCGATCTGGCAGCCGCCCTTCCCACCGACACCGGGACCTTCTCAGCGGGCTCCATGCTGCCCGTGGGCAAGCTGGACACCCACCACCTCCTCCTGCTGGCCGACGACGTCACCGCCGACGAGGTCGAGGCCCTGGCCCTGTCCCAGGACATTCAGGCCGGCTGGGTGGGAGTCTCCAGCCTCCAGCTCTTCCCGGGGGCCTACCTCCAGGGCCCCTGGGATGTCGATGCGCAGATGCGCTCACTCCTGGGCGCCCCGGAGTGGACCAGCCAGCTCATGGTCCTGGACTGCCCCCGCGTGCGCGCCGGCGCCCTGCCCCCCGCGCTGGCGGGCAAGGACCCCCTGGCGGACGCCTTCCCCCTGGCCCAGCCCACGGGAGCCGAGCTGGTGGCGCTGACCCGGATGCGCGCCATCGCCCGGCGCCTGGCCGGGGCGCTGCGCCTCATCCCCGGCGCACCCGACGGCGCCGACCCCGTGCTCATCGAGCCCAGCCCGGAGGTCTCGGCCTCCCTGACCGTCTACGGCCCGGTGTGGATCGGGCCGGAGGACCTGGCGGCCCTGCTGGGCCAGCGGGCCCCCGGGATGCGCCCGGCCCTGCACGCCGTCGAGCCCCCCAAGGCCATCGGCCTGGATGCCGTGGACCCCGACAAGCTCGAGCGCCTCGTGGAGACCATCGGCGCCGAGGTCTTTGAGAAGGCCTGGCACGCCTCGAAGGAGGTGCGCTCGCGCACCGAGTGGGAGGAGGCCCGCGCCGCCGCCAGCGGGGGCGTGATCGAGGATGAGCTCGACGGCTACGCCGTCATCGCCCCGGTGGACGGCGAGCGCGAGGGCTGGGGCAGCATCGAGGTCCAGGTGGGGGCCACCGACGGCCTGCCCCTGGCCGTGCGCGGGGAGAGCTGGGCGCGCGGCGCCGTGCTGTCCTACGACCTGCGCTGGAAGCCCCTGGACCAGGCCGACGCCTACGAGGAGGTCGTCTCGCGCTCGCGGCGCAGGGAGCGCCAGACCGCCCGCGACCTCATCGAGGAGCTGGCCACCATCCTGGTGGGGGCGGTGACCGGCGTCGCCGTGGATGACGACGGCTTCCTGGTCTCCCTGGACCCCGGCCAGTAGTCCTGCTGGTGCTCCGGCCCCGGGGCCGGAGCCGGGCGCGCCGGCTCAGCGCTCGGGGTCGCGCAGGGCGCCGGGGCGCCGTCGGGCGAGCAGGCGGGGCCGGGCGGCCCGAGCCCGGGAGGGGTCCCAGTGCCAGCCGGAGAAGACCGCCGCCTGCTCCATGGCGTGGGACCAGGCCGGCTCCTCGCCCCGCCGTGCCCCCACGGCCAGGTAGTGGCGCAGCAGGCCCGCGGCGGCCAGGGCGTCGTCGAGGGCCGAGTGGTGCTGATCGATGCTCACTCCGGCCGCCTGGCAGCAGGCGGTCAGGCGGCGCGAGGGCGTGGTCATGAAGTGCCGGGACCACTCCATGGTGCACACCCGGGGCACGCGGGCCCCGCGGTCCAGCAGGCCGCGAAGCCCCAGGGCGTGGGTGAGGAAGCCGACGTCGAAGCGCGCGTTGTGCGCCACCACGGCCCGGCCGGCGAGCTGGGAGACCAGCAGGTCGGCGACCTCGTCGAGGGCGGGCGCCCCGGCCAGGTCCTCGGCCATGAGCCCATGGATGCGAGTGGGGCCCACATCCACGCCCCGGCCCGGATCGATGAGCGTGGACCAGCTGGACTCCACTCGGCCCGCGCAGTCGGCCAGGACCAGGCCGATCTCCAGGATGAAGTCCGTGGTGGGGGACAGTCCCGTGGTCTCCAGGTCCACCACGGCGTATCCCACGTGGCGCGCCTGCCACTGCGCCTGCGCCGAGGGCGCCGAGGGGGCCGGTGCCGGGGCCTGGACGGGGCGCAGCGGGGCGCGGTCGGCGGGAGGGCGGTGGTAGAAGGGCATCGCCACGAGCCTAACCCCGGCCCTCTTCCCCGGCGGCGCCCGTAGGATCGGGGCACCCGTTCCAGGAGGAGACATGACTGACGCCCCCAGCGCGGCATTGGCCGCGCCCCAGGACACGCCCGTGAGCAATGAGACCATCGCCGCCCTCATGGCGCACCGCACCATCCGGGCCTTCGCCGAGGGAGGCCTCGACGAGCCCACCGTGACCACCCTCCTGGATGCCGCCCGGCACGGGGCCACCTCCTCCTTCCTGCAGCAGACCACGATCATCCGCGTCCAGGACCCGGCGATCCGCGAGGCCGTTCACGGCGCCTCCCGCCAGCCCTATGTGGGAGGCAGCCGCGGGGAGCTGTTCGTCTTCGTGGTGGATCTGCACCGCAACGCGGTGATCCGCCAGCGCGCCGGGGCATCGCTGGAGCCCCTGGAGCGCATGAGCGTCTTCCTCCAGGGACTGGAGGACACGGTCATCGCCGCGCAGAACATGGTGGTGGCCGCCGAGTCCCTGGGACTGGGCACGGTCTACCTGGGCTCGATCCAGGGCGATGCGCGCGCCGTCATCCGCGCCCTGGGGCTGCCCGAGCGGACCTTCCCGCTGGTGGGCCTCATCGTGGGCCGCGCCGAGCAGACCCCCCAGTACAAGCCGCGCCTGCCCCGCCGGATCACCACCGGCGTGGACGCCTACCCGCGCCTGGAGGCCCAGGAGGAGGCGCTCGCCGCCTACGACACCACCGTCCAGGAGTACTACGACCTGCGGGACGCCAATGCGCGCCTGGACTCCTTCTCCACGCTGATCGCCCGCAACCTCGGAGTGGGGGCGGCCGCCACGGCGCCGACCCTGGAGATCCTGCGCGAGCAGCGCCTGGCCCTGCACTGAGGGGCGGCGGTGATGAGCATGGGGACAATGGGGACAATGGCGGCAATGGAGTCATCGGGAGCCGGTGCGCCCGCGGACCTGTCCGGCCTGCCCGCGCTGGCGGCCTTCGACTTCCCCCTCGCGCTCGTGGTCACCTCCGGCGGGGCGGTGCTGGGGGAGGCCGGGCGCGTCGACGAGGTCTTCCCCCTGGCCTCGGTGACCAAGCCGATCGTGGCCTGGGCGGCGCTGGTCGCCGTCGAGCGGGGCCTGCTGGGCCTTGATGATGAGGCTGGGGAGCCGGCGCCCCGGGGCGCCACGGTCCGCCACCTGCTCGCCCACGCCTCGGGCATCGCCTTCGACTCCGACGCGCAGCTGGCCGAGCCGGGCGCGCGCCGCATCTACTCCAACCGGGGCATCGAGGTGCTGGGGCGGCGCCTGGAGGAGGCCACGGGCATGCCCCTGGAGACCTGGGTGGAGACCGCGGTCCTGGAGCCCCTGGGGATGGCCAGCGTCCTCATCCCCGGCTCCCCGGCCCACTCGGGCCTGGGCAGTGCCGGGGACATGGCGGTTCTCGCCCGCGAGCTGGCGGCGCCCCGCCTGGTCTCCCCGGCGCTGGCTGCCCGGGCCTGCGCCCCCGTTCTGCCCGACCTGGAGGGGATCCTGCCGGGATACGGCAGGCAGGCCCCCAATGGCTTCGGCCTGGGGGTGGAGGTGCGCGGGACCAAGGCGCCGCACTGGACCGGGACGCGCAACAGCCCCGCGACCTTCGGGCACTTCGGCCAGTCGGGCTCCTTCCTGTGGGTGGACCCGCAGGCCGGGCGTCAGGCGGTGTTCCTCGGCGAGCGGCCCTTCGGGGCGGTGCACAAGGAGCACTGGCCGGCCCTCAGCGACCAGATCCTCGCCCTGTGAGCGCCCCGCCGGGCCAACGGCGCGCCCCGGTGGGGCGGGCCGGTGGGGCGCGCCCGCGCTCGTGGGCGTGCGCGTGCGTCGACGACGAGCCTTTGCGTCAATCACCCCTGTGCTAACCCCAGTCGGATGACGCGAACCCTCGTCCGATAGGCAAAGGCACGTCGTCGGGCCGGCCGGTCACCGAGGTGACGGTGGCAGTGGACGGGCCCGTGACCAGCATCATCGGGGCCGAGGCTTCGCCGTCGGAGGATTCCGTCCGACCCCGCCGGCAGGCGTCTTGCACTCGACGCCCGAGAGTGCCAGCATTGCGGTTAGCACTCGGAGCCTTCGAGTGACAACAGACCCGGCTGGGACGTGAGGGCCGGAGCGGGGCGTGACGTGAACGCCCGGCGCCGATCCGTCCGTCGCGGGCACGAACCGGCCACCCACCACTTCGTGGAGGAGACTCAATGTCCAAGATCATTGCCTTCGAGGAGGAGGCACGCCGCGGCATGGAGCGCGGCCTGAACACCCTCGCCGACACCGTCAAGGTCACCCTGGGCCCCAAGGGCCGCAACGTCGTCCTGGACAAGAAGTGGGGCGCCCCGACGATCACCAACGACGGCGTGACCATCGCCAAGGAGATCGAGCTGGAGGACCCCTACGAGAAGATCGGCGCCGAGCTGGTCAAGGAGGTCGCCAAGAAGACCGACGACGTCGCTGGTGACGGCACCACCACCGCCACCGTGCTCGCCCAGGCGCTCGTGCGCGAGGGCCTGCGCAACGTGGCCGCCGGGGCCAACCCGATCGCCGTGCGCCGCGGCATCGACAAGGCCGTGAACGCCATCGTCGAGCGCCTGCTGACCGACGCCAAGGACGTCGAGACCAAGGACGAGATCGCGGCCACCGCCTCGATCTCCGCCGCCGACGAGCAGATCGGCCAGTTCATCGCCGAGGCCCTGGAGAAGGTCGGCCACGAGGGCGTTGTCACCGTTGAGGAGTCCAACACCTTCGGCCTGGAGCTCGAGGTCACCGAGGGCATGCGCTTCGACAAGGGCTTCATCTCCCCCTACTTCGTCACCGACGCCGACCGCCAGGAGGCGGTCCTGGAGGACGCCTACGTCCTGCTGGTGGAGTCCAAGATCTCCAACGTCAAGGACCTGCTGCCCCTGCTGGAGAAGGTCATGCAGGCCGGCAAGCCGCTGGCCATCATCGCCGAGGACGTCGAGGCCGAGGCCCTGGCCACCCTCGTGGTCAACCGCATCCGCGGCACCTTCAAGTCCGTGGCCGTCAAGGCCCCCGGCTTCGGTGACCGCCGCAAGGCGATGCTGCAGGACATGGCGATCCTCACCGGCGGCACCGTCATCTCCGAGACCGTGGGTCTGAAGCTGGAGAACGCCACCATCGAGGACCTGGGCCAGGCCCGCAAGGTGGTCGTCACCAAGGATGACACCACGATCGTCGAGGGCGCTGGGGACAAGGAGGCCATCGAGGCCCGCACCGCCCAGATCCGCCTGGAGATCGAGAACTCCGACTCCGACTACGACCGCGAGAAGCTCTCCGAGCGCCTGGCCAAGCTGGCCGGTGGCGTTGCCGTCCTGAAGTCCGGCGCCGCCACCGAGGTCGAGCTCAAGGAGCGCAAGCACCGCATCGAGGACGCCGTGCGCAACGCCAAGGCCGCCGTCGAGGAGGGCATCGTCGCCGGTGGTGGCGTCGCCCTCATCCAGGCCGCCGAGGCCCTGGAGTCCCTCAACCTGGAGGGCGACGAGGCCACTGGCGCCGCGATCGTCAAGGTCGCCGTCGAGGCCCCGCTCAAGCAGATCGCCGTCAACGCCGGCTTCGAGGGCGGCGTCGTGGTGGACCGCGTGCGCAACCTGCCCACCGGCGAGGGCCTCAATGCCGCCACCGGTGACTACGTCAACCTGCTGGCCGCCGGCATCGCCGACCCGGTCAAGGTGACCCGCTCCGCGCTGCAGAACGCCGGCTCCATCGCCGGCCTGTTCCTGACCACCGAGGCCGTCGTGGCGGACAAGCCGGAGCCCCCGGCCGCCCCGGCCGGCGGTGGCGACGAGATGGGCGGCATGTACTGATCCGCTGATCAGCTCGGGCATCGAGCCCAACCGCGGCGGGCCGCTCCTGATGACAGGGGCGGCCCGCCGTCATGCTCGCGGCGCGGTGGGCAGGGTGCTCGCAGTTGGTCTGCCGGACGCGGGATTGGGTTTCGACGGTATCCCGTGATCGGGCGCTGCGGGGCTGTTGCCCCTCAGGCGCGGGACTGGGTGAACCGGCCGGCGTTGGTGGTCTCGGTCTCGTCATAGGTCAGCGCCGCCTGGTCCAGGGCCAGACTGATCTGGTCGAGATTGGCCTGGACCTGGAGCTGGGTGAGGCGCCAGTCCGAGGCGCATACCGCCATGGAGTCGGAGGCCGATCCGGTCCAGGAGCCCTGGAGGAAGGTGATGTCGCTCTGCATGCCATCGACCTCGGTCTGGATCGTGGCGATCCGGGTGCGGGCGCGCACGGCGGTGTCGGAGACGGCGGTGGTGTCAACGGCGAAGGAGGGCATGGCTGTCCTTTCGTATGGGCGGGCCTCGATTCCGGGCCTCGCCAGGAGCGGGTTCCGTACCCACCACGGTAGGGCCGAGTCCAGGGCTCTCGCCTCGGCGGCCGCGAGGCCTGTGGACAGCGCCCGCAGCAGGGGGCCTGTGGTGCCCGGGGCGCCACGGGGTCTGGCGAGGAAGACCTGGGAGTCCTGGGGTGTGGGTCTGGGCGGGTGTCATCCTCCTGGGACGGTGCCCCGGATTGGGAGCCCCGGGGCTGGGTCTCTGGGGATGTGAGTCGGTTAAGTCCCTAGAGTTGGGTTTGGGTCTTGACGTTGGTGGGGGTGGTTTGGGTAGTGTTGGTGTTGGTCTCGAGGGTGAGGCCCGTGCTGGTTCGGATCGCGTGGAGGGTGGCCGCTCATGGGTGTGCGGGTTGCTGGGTCGGTTGTTGGTGCGTGTGCTGGTCGCCCTGGCGAGCGCGGTGCTGGTCGGGGGCATGTGCCGGGCCTGGCGGGTGCTGTGGCCGTGGTTGCCTTGGTGCTGGTGGTGTCGGGGTGCTCGGGTGGGGCCTCGCATGCGGAGATGATGGCCAGTCAGCAGGCGACGTGGGATGCGCAGCGGTCTGCGGCGGCCAGTGCCAGTGCGAGTGCTGCGGCCAGTGCTGCGGCGGTGGTCAGTGCCAGTGCTGCTGCTGAGGGGCTGAGTGTGGAGGAGTGGGGTCTTAAGCAGGAGGCTTTGGCCACTGCGGCGCCGGTGATGCCCGAGTTGGCGACCTACAACACCCCCGAGGGCCGAGGCGCCGCCGCCGAGTACTTCGCTTCGCTGCTGCCCTACGCCTCCGCCACCGGCGACCTGACCGAGTGGAAAGCCATGAGCGAAGAACGCTGCGAATTCTGCAAGTCCGTCATCGATGACTTCACCAATCTGCATGATTCTGGGGGGTGGATGGATCCTTGGGATCTCACCATCACCGAAACCACTATCTACGAGCAGAATGAGGGTTATGACTATGCCTCGGTCGAGCTGAAGCTGGCGCAAAGCGAGGCGGTCAGGCATGATGGGACCGGTGGTCAGACGACACACGACGCTAGTTCCGAAACGACGCTAAAATTAGCGCTTCGATGGAACGGTAAGCGGTGGGTTGTTGGTGAAGGTGAGCACTCTTGATGCAGCACGACGAGATTTGCGGAACGAGCAATAACATGAATCGCCGATACCGTGGGCGTGAAACTTGTCTTTGCGCCAGAAGTGCAGACAATCATCGGCCTTGCGAGAGGTCGTTTAAGAAGCGAACGATCATGCTCTCATCGCGGGGCAACTATTTTCGCGCGCTAACACTCTCGATTCTCCTCGCAATTCTTATTCATACTGCGGCGAATGCGCCAGCGCAAGCAAATGAATCCAGTGTCGTCGATGGTTTTGGAAGCGGCGACAATGTCGTCATCACTGGTGAGGAGTCGGTGGTGTATGAGGAGCCTGCTGCTTCGGCTCCTTCGGTTCCGTCGGGGTCGGGGGAGTCGGATGGTGGGGCTGTGGTGGTGGAGACTCAGCAGTCCTCCTGTGATGACAGGGGCGCGGGCGCTGATGCGTGCAGGCTCGGTGAGCTGCTGGCCCGTGCCACCGGCCCGGCCCCTGCCCCGGCCCCGGCCCCGGCTGCCCCGGGTGGGGGTGGGCGCGTGGTGGTCAGTGTTCATGATCTGGCGGCCCTGTCCCTGAGCGGGTCGGGCATCACCCGCCAGCCCCCGGGCCCCCAGGTGCTGTCGACCAAGCCCTTCATCGTCTACACCAGTTCCGCGACCCGCACCTATACCGCCCAGATCCTGGGTCGGGCGGTGACCATCGAGACCACGCCGATCTCCTACCTGTGGGACTTCGGGGACGGGGTGTATCTGTCGACCACTGATCCGGGGGCGGCCTGGCCCGATCACACCGTGTGGCATGACTACACCACCACGCATACCCAGATCCACACCACGCTGACCACGACCTGGAGGGCCCGCTACCAGCCCGCCGGGACCAGCGCCTGGCGCCCCATCCCCGGGACCCTGACCACCACCGAGACCACCACCGCCTACGACGTCGTGCGCACCATCACCTACCTCACCGACGACGCCGAAGAACAACGAGAGCATTGAGCCCAGCACAGCACACCCCCACCCATCCGACCTGGACTCCCAGACCCGCAAGCGGCTCGCCACCACCTGGACTCACCCGATGCGGAGACACGCCCACCGCAAACCTACCGAGACCCCATGCGCCGCCTCACTGGTCGTTCTTCGCGAAGAAGGCTGCTGCTTTTTTCAAGAACTCGTTCTCCTGCTGCAGCTCGCGGACCTGTTTCTTCATGCGGGCTACCTCCTCGGCCTCAGCAACCGCTTCTCTTTCCTTAGCGCTGCCGTGCTCCTTCCTGTGCTTCGCGACCCAGTTGCCCACCGTCTGGGGCACCAACTCGTAGGAAGCGGCCACCGACGCGATCGTGCGATCCTTCTCGATCACCTCGCGCACCACCTGCTCCTTGAACTCATCCGAGTACTTCGCCCTTGCCATGGTCCCATCCTATCGAATCAAAGGAAGACGAAAATCCCCTGTCCGAGAAGCGCCACTCACCCCACCCATGCCCACCCCGGAACGCCGCAGACGTGCCTTTGCGCCACCAACGTGACTGTGCGTCAAACACCCCTGTGCCCACCCCCGTGGGATGACGCGAACTCACGTCTGCGACGCGAACCCACGTCGTTGAGGCGATCCAGCGCCGGCCACCCGCCAGCCTCGATACCTGACTCCTGACGGTTTAGTGCCCTGCGGCGTTCAGGTTGTTGAGGATTTGTTGTGCGGTCTGGGTGATCTGGGGTTGGGCGGTGATTTGGTGCCCGTTGACGCTGATGGTGACTTCTTGGAGTGGTCGCAGCTCGCGCACGAGTCGTTTGATGCTCATCCCGGTGGCGTTTTGTAGGTGGCGGGCTACCGCCAGGGCGGCCATCACCACTGTCAGGTGGGCCTCGATCGCGTCACGGGTGTGGTGGAAGACAGGCCGTGCCCGCAGGTCGTGCTTGGACATGCGGAAGGACTGCTCCACGTGCCACAGCTCGTGGTAGGAGTCGATCACCTCACCGGCCTGCATGATACTGGCGGGGATATTGCTCACGTAGCCCTTGAGTCCCGCGAGCCGCTTAGCGCGGGCCAGAGCCTTGTCGTCCAGGACCTGGTCGCCCTTACGGACGGTGACGAACCTGGTGGCCTTGGGGCGCTTGTCGCCGGCGACCACCGCCCGCGCCCGGTTCTCCTGAGCGGTCAGGGTCTTGTTGTCCCTGGCGAACCGCCTGGCGCTGTAGGCCCAGATCGCCCGCCACGACCCCGGGTGACTCTGGGGGTCCCAGACCGGCTCATCCCGAACGGACTGGTCGCGTTCCCCACTGGTAGCGCCGTGGCGCGGGGTGATGGTGTCGATCACCTGCCCGTCGACCAGGGCGTCCCCATGCCAGCGGAAGTGCGCGGCCAAGTCCACCGGCGCCTTGGCCATCCGCGAGCCGACGATGAACCCCATACCCGCCTGATCGAGCGCTTCAAGGTTGGCCGCCGAGAGCATGCCGGCGTCCGCCACGATCACCAGGTGCTCAATACCCGCGTTTTTCCGGAAGCCCTCGATCATGGGGATCAGGGTGGACGTCTCGGCCCTGTTGCCCTCCCAACAACCGATCCGCAGGGGGAAGCCCGCCCGATCCACCAGCAGGCCCACGATGACCTGTGGATCCACCCTGCGCTCCTTGGAGTAGCCGACCTTGCGCAGCCCGTCCTCGTTGTCGGTCTCGAAGTACAGGGTTGTCACGTCATACAGGCACAAGCTGAGGTCCCCGCCCGTGATCACATGTGACAGGCAGGCGCCCTGGATGCGGGACCGGTAGTCGTTGCTGGTGCAACGGGCCAGGCAGCGGAACAAGGAGCGCGCAGTGACGGCGTCAACTCCGAGCTCGCCGAGCACCACGGGGACCTGCTCCTTGCTGGTGGGCTCGATCAGGCGGGCCAGCACCATCTGCTTGAAGGCCTGGTCCCCGCCCGTGGCCTCACCCAGCCCCAGGGCCTCATAGGCGCCCGTCAGCACATCCCACAACAGAGCACACCGCTTGGACTCCACCACCGCCGAGGCGACTGCGGAAGCGGACTGAGGGGCAAGACCGGCCAGGTCCAGCACGCCCTGCCCGGCCTGTATCTTCTCCCTGCCCGCCTGAACCAGGGCCGCCAACTCCGCCTCAGTGTGGGCTGAGCCCAGGTGCTCCACAATCCGGCGCGTCCCGCGCTCCTTCACGGCGATCTGCACCGCCGTAGCGCCAGAAGCGGTACGCACTCTGCGGATATACGGGCTCACACCCCATCACTCTACCGGCCACCCATTAGTGCCCCACAACCACCACCCCCACCCCGCCATACCAACGAAAAACCCCAACCACCCCCACACCCCGTCAGGAGTCAGGCGTCAAACACCCCTGTGCCCACCCCCGTGGGATGACGCGAACTCACGTCTGCGACGCGAACCCACGTCGTTGAGGCGATCCAGCGCCGGCCACCCGCCAGCCTCGATAGGCAGAGTCGCCCACTGCTCGGTCCGCACGTGGCGGGACAGACCCGGCGCCGTCACCCGGACTGGTGCGACGATGGACACAGTCCTCACGTGGCGGGACAGACATCCCATATGTTCGACGCCGCAGCGCCGCGGGTCCTACGATGGCACGCACCTCGACATCCGGGTCCGTGCCGACGCATGCCGCGCATAAGCCCGAGCCAGGCAGCACGCTGCTCTGGTCACCAGCTGGTCAGCACCTGGTCAGCAGTCCGCGCAACCCGTATCCGATCCCGGAGGCAGAACGATGGGCGTCAACGACGCGCCGCAGTGGCTCCTTCCCGCCTTCTCGCGCTCCGTCAGGGCGCTGGGCGCCACGGCTGACGCCGAGCAGATCCGCGCGGCCGGGGAGCATCTGGTGGCCCTGTGGTCCACCCCCGACCGGCGGTTCCACACCTTGCGCCATGTCATTGACATGCTGGCCCGGGTTGACGAGCTGGCCGACGAGTCCCACGATCCCGATCTCATGCGCGTGGCCACCTGGTACCACGGCTGCGTCTTCAGCGCCGACACCGTTCAGGTCAGGGTCCGCAATGGCGGCGAGGATGAGATGGCCTCGGCGCAGTTCGCCGCCCAGGACCTCCAGGCGCTCGGTGTGCCGCCGGAGGCGGTCGAGCGGGTCTGCTCCCTGATCGTCAACCTCAAGCGCCACACGCTGACGGCCGAGGACATCGACGCCATGGCCCTCATCGACGCGGATCTGGGCACCCTGGCGGTCGACCCGCAGACCTACAAGGAGTACCTGCGCCTGCTGCGCGAGGAGTACGCCCACATCCCTCAGGCCGAGTACCTGCGGGCGCGGCTGGCCATCACCACCCGCCTGCTGGGGCGCGATCGGCTCTTCCGCTCGCCCTTGGGGGAGCGCTGGGAGCTGCCGGCGCGCCAGAACCTCGAGGCCGAGGCGGCGCGCGTCAGCGCCAAGCTGGAGGCGCTCTCCCCCGGAGACGCCGAGCAGTGCGCGCAGGTCGGTCACGTCGCCGACCCCTCCGCCGATCAGCCGACCTCCCGCCAGGGGAGCGCGGCGGACCCCTCCCTGTGCAGCCTGAGCGAGGAGCCCGACGACGGTCCCCGCAGCTGCATCGAGCAGCGCCCCCGCGGGGCGAGCGCCGATGAGCCCGGCCAGACCCAGACCCAGGCCCAGACCCAGGCCCAGGCCGAGCACAGCGCCTCCCCGCTGCCGCCCCGCGTCGTGGCGCCTGCGGGCGCCCCGCGCCTGGAGCGCTCCGGCGCGCCCTCGGCCGCCTCCCCGCGCACCCCTGCCGATGGCGTTCCCGTCGGGGGCCTGCGCAAGGAGGGCAAGGGCATGTCGCATGCCGCCTCGATGGAGTCCTGCATCGAGGATCTCGACAGGCTCCTGTCCGCGCCGCGGGCGGGGGAGGAGCGGGGGATCAGCCGCCACGCCCAGGCCGCGGAGGAGCGCGAGCGCATGGCTGAGACAGTGCGGCAGCGGGCCCAGGCCGCCCGGGCGGCGCGCGAGGCGCGCACCGGCGAGATCGCCCCGATCACCGAGGAGATCGTCGACGACGGCGCTGGCGACCTGTAGCGCCTCGCCATCGCCTCCCAGGACCGCCCCGCTGATCCTGACGGCCCGCTGATCCTGACGGTCAGGCGCGTCTGCCTGGTGGGGTCCGGTGCCCGGACCAGTCTTGGTGAGGGATGCGGATCAGGCGGGCTCGGGATCGGCATCGGGATCGGGCTCTGATGGGGGCAGGGGGAGCTCGATGCGCACTGTGGCCCCGCCCCCCGGGGTCTGGAGCATCTGGACCGTGCCTCCGTGGCGCTCGATGATCCCCAGGACGATGGCCAGGCCCAGGCCCGAGCCGCCGGTCTCCCGGTTGCGTGAGGAGTCCGAGCGGTAGAAGCGCTGGAAAACCTTCTCCGCCTCCTGGGGAGGCACGCCGCCGCCGTGGTCGCGGACCTCGACCACCGCCACCCCCTGTCCTCCGGAGGTTCCCGGCAGCGTGGAGTCGCTCTGCGTGCCCACCGCGATCTCAACAGGGGTGCCCGCGGGCGTGTGGCGCACCACGTTGCCCAGCAGGTTGGTCAGCACCTGGGAGAGGCGGTCGCGGTCGCCCACCACCTGGACGTCGGGGGCCTCGGCCTGCTCGTCGTCGTCGGGATCCTCCAGGGGGGTCAGGGAGCAATCCCGGTCGGGGGCCAGGACCGCCATGTCGCTCAGGGCGCCGATCGCCAGCTCGGTGATGGACAGCGGCTCCATGACCATCTCTCGGCCCTCATCCATGCGGGCCAGCTGCAGCAGGTCATCGACCAGGCGGCCCATGCGGTTGGACTCGGTCTCGATGCGGGACATGACCTCCCCGGTGCGGTCGGTCGGCACGCCCCCCATCCGGTAGAGCTCGCCGTAGCCGCGGATCGCGGCCAGGGGTGTGCGCAGCTCATGGGAGGCGTCCGAGACGAATCGGGTCATGCGCTCCTGGGCCACGACCTGGACGGAGAAGGCGTGCTCGTTCTGGGTGAGCATGGTGTTGATGGCGCGCTGCAGGGAGCCCACCTCCGTGGTCGAGGGCTCGGTGACCAGGATGCGCGCCGACAGGTCGCCCTGGGCGATCCGCCCGGCCACCGACTCGATCTGCCGCAGCGAGCGGAAGGAGCGGTGCACCAGGTAGGTCGAGGTGATCGCTCCCACCAGGATGATGACGACGTCGGCCAGGGCCACCACCAGGCGGGTGCGCTCGACGGTCTCGGTGACGTTCTTCATCGGCAGGGCGATCGCGGCCACGCCGACGTACTCCTTGGTGTTGCTGTCATGCAGCAGCATGAGGATGGCGCGCCACTTGTGGGGGGAGTTGCTGGAGTCGACGGTGATGATCTGCGGATCGCCCTCATTGGCCAGCACCGTGCGGTAGTCCAGCTTGCCCTCCAACTGGGGGACGCCGTACTCCTCGGAGGTGTCGGGGTGGATCCACTGGCCATCGCGGTCGCCAGAGATGTAGTCGGCCTCGACGTAGTAGGTCGATGGCAGCGGGCCCCCACCTCCGGGGGCGTTGTTCATGCGGGCCAGGCCCTCGGTGCCGAAGGCGGCTCCGGTGACCCTGAGCTGGGCGTCGATCTGGTTGATCATGTTGCGCTCGAGCATGGAGGTCACGACGAAGGAGGAGATGAGCAGGCCGATGGACAGCACCGCGGTGGTCATCAGCGCCAGGCGGCTGCGCAGCGGCAGCGCCTGCCAGGGCCGTTGGACGGCGATCAGCGGATGCCAGCGCCCCCGCTTGATGGGACGGTGCTGCTTGTTCAGGGGCGCCCGAGTGCGCGCGGCAGACCGCGCAGCAGCCATCACTCCGCCTTGGGCTCGCGCAGCATGTAGCCCACGCCGCGCCGCGTCTGGATCAGGGGGGTGACGGGGTTGCCGTCACGGTCGTCGATCTGGTCGACCTTGCGGCGCAGGTAGGAGATGTAGGACTCCACGATGGCCGCGTCGCCGTTCCAGTCGTACTCCCAGACGTGGTCGAGGATCTGGGACTTGGAGACCACGCGTCCCGCATTGAGCATGAGGTAGCGCAGCAGCTTGAACTCGGTGGGGGACAACTCCACCTCGATCCCGGCGCGGTGGACCTCGTGCGCGTCCTCGTCGAGGACCAGGTCCGAGACGCGCACGACGCCGTCGTCCTCGTTCTCGATGGCATGCGTGCGTCGCAGGATGGCCCGGATGCGAGCGATGACCTCCTCCAGGCCGAAGGGCTTGGTCACGTAGTCGTCGCCCCCCACGGTCAGTCCCTGGACCTTGTCCGCCATGTCGTCACGGGCGGTCAGGAAGAGGATCGGGGTGGACACGTCCCGCTCCCGCAGGCGGCGGGCCACGGTGAATCCGTCCATATCGGGAAGCATGACGTCCAGGACAATAAGATCCGGGGAGCTCTTCTCAGTGCATTTCAGGGCGCCGTTGCCGTCACCCGCGGTGGAGACCTCGAATCCTGCGAAGCGCAGGGAGGAGGCGAGCAGGTCACGAATATTGGGCTCGTCGTCGACAACGAGGAGATGGGCTTCGGTGCGGGACTGCTGGGAACGCTCCATACGTACACCATCCCCCCATTTCCTGAAGGTTGTCTGAGTGTGTTCTGCAAGAGTCTCATGCGCATGTGATGAGACGGGACTCACGTGAGTCCGTCGCCGGGCGGCGCGAGGGCGCTGTGAGGGCGGGGCCGGACGCCCCGCCGACATCACAGGAAGGCCAAGGGATCGAACTCCTCCAGCGGGATGATCCGGACGCGAGGCAGGGCGATGGTGAAGGCCCGGACATCGGCCTCGAGGTCGTGCACCGTCAGTCCGCGCTCCGCCAGGGAGGCCAGCTGCGAGCTGAGGTACTCGCGGAAGCACAGGACTCCCACCTGCGCTCCGGCCTCCATGAGCCGCTCGACCTGGGGGACGTAGTCGCCGTCGTGGCTGCCCAGCAGGACATGGGCCTGCTCACCGGCCTCCACACGGCCGGCCAGCGCCTCCAGGGTGCGCTGGATGCCGACGTCGACCACCTTCTCCTCCGGGCCGCCCGAGCCCGCCAGGGGCACCGGCCGATAGTCCATGGCCAGCAGCGCCTGGACGAATCCCATGGGCATATGACCCGAGGTCGCGTTGAGGAAGAACAGCGCACGGGCATCCTCCCCCTCGCCCTCCTCCGCGGAGGCATCGGAGAGCTCGTCGCAGTAGGACAGGACGCGGTCCCAGCGGGGGCGCTCCTCGGGCTCGGGGCGTCGACCCAGCACGCTCATGCCCAGGGTGGCGTCTATATTCTCTCCGTCGACAAGAAGGTAGGTCGGTGCACTCATGCATCAATGCTAGCCGCTGGCTGGAGTCAGGACGGGAGTCTCCTGCGAGGAACCGGGGCGTCCTCCCCATCCGTGCTCCGCGGCCCATGGGGGAGGCGGGAAGGATCGCCGGTCCGCGGGGCAGGCCCCGGCGCGTCGCCCGCTGGCCGGGCCACAATGCCCCGGCCCCGCATGCGCCGGGGCGCGCGACGCTGAGATGAGCGAGGCGCGCCCCCGGGCGGGCCCGGCCCTGCCGGGCGGGGCTGTCAACTGGGCGGGGCTGTCAGTAGGAGGACTCGTCCGCCTGGGCCTGGTTCTGGGCCTTGAGCTGGTCGAAGGCGGCGTCGACCTCGCCGTCGGTGATCTGGGCGGGGGTCTGGGAGTCGGACCCGGGCAGGGCGGGGGACGCGCCCCCGGCCTTGAGGGCGGCCAGGCGCGCCTCGGCCTCCAACTGGGCGCTGGAGGCCTCCAGCTCGGCGAACTGGGACTCCAGGGAGGAGCCCGCCAGCTCCATCTGCCCCTCCGCCTGGGCCTCGACCCGGCGGACCTGGTCCTCGTAGCGGGCCAGCTCGCTGGTGGGGTCCATGACATTGATGGAGCGGATGGCGCCCTGAACCTTGACCTGGGCCTCGGCGGTCTTCTGGCGGGCGACGAGTTGGTCGCGCTTGGACTGCAGCTCGCCGAGCTTGACCTCCATCTGCTGCAGGCCGGTCTTGAGCTGCTCAACCACCTGGCGCTGGGAGGCGATCATGGGCTCGGCGGCCTTGGCCTCGTTCTCCGCCGTGATCTGCTTGGTCAGCGCGATCTTGGCCAGGGAGTCCCACTTGTCCGCGCCCGCGGCGTCCCCGGCGGCGCGCATCTGGTCGGCCTTGCGCGAGGCGGCCAGGGCCTTGTTGCCCCAGTCGCGGGCCTCGGCGACATCCGCGTCGTGGTCCTTCTCCGCCAGGCGCAGGTTGCCGATGGTCTGGGCGACGGCGTCGCGGGCCTCGGCGATGGAGCTGGTGTAGTCGCGCACGAGCTGGTTGAGCATCTTCTCCGGATCCTCGGCGCGATCCAGGAGCGCATTGATGTTGGCCCGGGTGAGTTGGGCGACGCGGCCCAGGATCGACTGCTTCTCAGCCATGAGTGCTTCTCCTTAACGAGTGGTCCAGTCGCGACGGCGGGGCGCCGGCGCGTCAGATGTGGTTGATGGCCTCTGGGTGGTGATGCTTCCAGGCCGGTCCCCGGCGGTCACCCCGCCTGGGGGATGATCTCTGAGAGCATGATGCTGGGCGGGTCCGGTGCGGGGGCCGCGACCGCCCCGGTCCGCGCGGGCGCTCAGTCGAAGTCGAACATGTCTCCCAGGTCTCCTAGGTCCCCCAGGCCCCCGCCCCAGCCCCCGTAGCTCCGCCCGCCGTTCATGGCCCCGCCCAGGAGCAGACCGCCCAGGACCAGCGCGCCGAGGTTCCCCATGGAGTCCCCGCCCGCGCCCGGGCCACCGGAGTAGTGGCCGCCGCGCGTATCGGCCTCTGCCAGGGCCTGGGCCTGGGCGACGAGGGGCTCGGCCGCGGCGACCTCCGCCAGGGCGGCGGTCGGGTCGGTGGTCTGCATGGTGGTGGCCGCGGTGGCGTGGCGGGAGGCCTCGCTCAGGGCGGTGCGCGCCGAGGATCCCACGGTGCCGCGGTGGGTGGTGATGTAGGCGGTGACGGCCTCGATCTGCGAGTTGAGGCGGGCCAGGCGCGAGCCCAGGGAGGCGCGGGCGCGCGAGTCGTTCTCCTCGCGCTCCCTGGCCGGGGCCAGGGCCGCGTCGATGGCGGCCTCCGCGCGGGCCAGGCTGTCCAGGGCCGCCAGAGGGTCCCCCTCCGGGGTAGGGCCGGTGGCCGCCCGGCCCTGGGCGACGGCGGCCTCAGCCTGGGCCACCAGGGGGGACAGCGTGGCTGTGGGGACCATGGAGGCCAGGCGCTCGGCGTCGACCAGGTCCGAGGAGATCGAGGCGATGGCCGCCTCCAGATCCGCGCTGGCCCGCTGGAGGCGCTCGCGCGCGCCCGTGA
This sequence comes from Actinomyces slackii, assembly GCF_900637295.1. Lineage (NCBI taxonomy): Bacteria > Bacillati > Actinomycetota > Actinomycetes > Actinomycetales > Actinomycetaceae > Actinomyces > Actinomyces slackii. The sequence goes on from NZ_LR134363.1 coordinate 1,050,351, forward strand.
CCTGCGCGGCCAGCGCCCCGGCCTGGGCGATGGATCCCTGGGCGATGCGCACCTGCTCGACGGCTGTGGCCTCCTGCCCGGCCTGCGCGCTGGTGCGGGCCTGGTCCAGGGCGGTGCGACCGGCCGCCAGGAGTCGGCGCGCCTGCTCGGGCGCCTGGGAGACGCTGGTCAGGGAGGACTCGGGGTAGGCGGCGCGCAGGGTCACCAGGAGGGTGTCGGCCATGACGATGGCCTGCTCGGTCTCGTCGGCCCGCTGGGCGGTCTCGGTGAAGGAGGTGGGCAGGTTGGCCTCCAGGCCCCGGCGCTTGTTGAAGGCCTCCTCCTGGGAGCGGATCTCGGCGATGGCGGCCTCGCAGCGCTGCTGGATCTCGGTGTACATCTCGCGCTGCTGGGCGGGGGTCTCGGGAATGTCGTCCTCCAGCAGCTTGCGCAGTTCGAAGGAGCGCGAGACGTGCTCGCGCGCCCGCGCCAGGGCCTCGGTGAAGGCATCGGTGGCGGACAGGCCGAACTGGGCCTGGGCGTAGGACAGCTCCTCATCGGCGGCGCGCACGGCGTCGTCGGCCACGACCAGGGCGTTGCCGGCCCGGGCGCGCAGGGCCTCCAACGCGGTGGGACCGCTGGCGGACTGCTGCTCCTGGCCGCGGTTCATCCAGCGCGAGAAGATCATGGTGTCCTTCCTCCTCCGGCATGCCCTGGCTGCCGGGATGCCGCGTGATGTCAGGCATATCGTCGCCGCTGGCGGGCTCCAGCGGCAAGCCGGTTCGCCCAAGGCGGCACATCGGCCGGGTCGGGGAGGGCCTGTGATGCGATGGGGAGGGGAGGGAGGAGCGGCCGCGAGTGCGGGGCGAGAGCACGGGCCGGCAGGTGTGGCCCCTCAGGGGGTGGCGGTGGAGGTTCGGCGCCGTGCGGCGTCTTGGGGGTCGTGGGGGTTGGGGACGAAGGTGAAGCCCTGGTCCGGGCCGGCGGCGACCGGCGGGATGGCGACGATGAGTTCCTTGAGGAGTGTGCGCATGTCCTCAATGGCTGCGTCATTGTCAGATGCAGGCTCAGAGCCCCCTCTTGAAAAGAAGATGATATGTAGTGCGTGATCGTCCGGGTATAGCCACGCCGCGCTCGCATGCCAAGAAGAGCTGTTGATCCAGATGTAGCCTCTTCCTTCGATTCCCTCAAGAGTGATAGAATCCATGCCGTCGTCATCGAGTGCAGAAAAGTCGTAACTTGTGAGGCCGGCGCTGAGTTGCCTGCCAGGGGCGTAACCAATGCTGAGGCCGTACTGACCTCCTGGGGGAAGGTGCCATCCGTAGAGGTCGCAGTTGAAGGTGTCGGCATTCTCTCCGTTCTGATCGATGAAAGCCTTGTGCTCGTAGGTGTAGTCCTCCACTTGAAAAGACAGTTCGTCCTTTAATAACTGGTGTGAGACTGCTTCGCAGAGAGTCTCATCCGTCAGGAAAACGGGTTCCGCCGTCGTTGGAGAGGGTGGCGTGGCCTCCGGCTTGCTGGTGCTGGCGCAGGCCGACATGCTGATGGCGAGAATCGCGCATAACGCGACACGGGCAAAGCAGTCACCCTTTAGGTCGATCCCGCTAGACAGGGCCATCCAATGCCTTCCAGTGAAAAATCGTGTCGCTCGCCGGATAGATGCTCATATCGTACTGTGCCGCCGTCGATCCTCCTGACCGCTGTCGGCGTCAGGTTGAGCTGGCTGGCCTCCTGCCGACGGGTCTGTGGCATCCGGCCCTCGTCCTCGGCTTGCGCGGGTCCCGGCGATCAACACAATTGGACGCATGACTGAAACACCGCGGAACGATAGGTCGGTCAGTGCTGAGGCCCTGGCGATCACCGTCATCGAGCCCGAGAGGGGCGCGCCCCTGGGTCGCCTGGGCGAGTGGCTCTTCGCCGAGGGCGCCTCCCTGACCATGGTGCGCCTGTGGCAGGGCGAGCCCGTGCCCGCCCTCGCGGAGCTGGGTGACGGCCTGGTGGTCCTGGGCGGGGCCATGAACGCCCACGACGACGAGACCCACCCCTGGCTGGAGGACCTGCGCGCGCTGCTGCGCGAGGTCGTGGCCGCGCGCATGCCCGCCATCACCATCTGCCTGGGCGCCCAGGTGGCGGCCGAGGCCCTGGGCGGCCAGACCGCCGTGCCCTCACCCCACGGCCGCGAGGGCGGCATCGTCGAGCTCGAGCTGACCCAGGCCGCCGAGGCCGACCCGCTCTTCGCCGAGACCGTGGCCGAGGCGGTGCGCGCAGCCGTGCGCGCCGGCATCCCCACCCAGGACGGCACCCGCCTGCCCGTCATCGTCTCCCACGACGACGTCGTCGTCGCCCTGCCCCAGGACGCTGTGCTGCTGGCCTCCTCCCAGGCGGCCCCCGTGCAGGCCTGGCGCGCCGGCAAGCTCCTGGCCCTCCAGCACCATCCGGAGTCCTCGCCCGAGCGCATCGGCTACTGGCAGGCCCGCTCCTTCCTGCGCCACCAGGGTGTCTCCGGCGCCGACTCCCTGCCCGAGGAGGACATGCCCGCCGAGGCCATCGAGGTAGGCAAGGCGGCGACGCAGGCCGCCCGGGAGGTCGACCCCGTCATCCAGGCCTTCGGCCGGGCGCTGGCGCGCGGCTTCGCCCGGGAATCACGCGCCTACGCGGCCCGTCGAACGACGGCCTGACCCCTCGGCCGGCGAGCCGAGCCTGAAGGAGAGTGCAACCTGGGGAGTTCAATCCGTCGCATACACGCGTTCGATGAGGCAGACTAAGTCATGCCCGGGGTGGAAGGGTGCACGGCCCAGCCGCAGGAGCGTGGATCGTTTGCGCAGACCAACGCGATCCTTGGTCTGATCCACGCGCCAGCCGTCGCCTTCCACCCCGGGTCTTCGTGTGCCCGGGGCCCGCACGAGGCAACCGTGAGGCGATGAGAACTGCGGGCCGAAGGAGCCCGACGACGCCCGACAGCGCCCACAGTCGTGCTGCTCACCGGGCCGGCGCCGTCGGCCAGTGCCCCACCGCAGCGCCCGCCCCACAACATGAACAGGGAGCCGCATGATCATGCGGCTCCCCGAGGAGGTGTGTTTGCCGGTACTGCGCCCGTGTCCACGGTGAGCGACCGGGCGCGCCCTTGGCGCTGAGGTCAGTGACTGACGTCCATCGTGCCCAGTACCAGCCAGGCCAGGGCGCAGGACAGGACCAGCGTCAGCATGCCGAGCAGATAGAGGCCGACGGTGGCCAGGGTGTGGAGTCTCTTCGCGTGCATAGATGGCCCCTTCATGGTGAGGGTCGAACTGCGGGTCATGTCCTTAGGCCCCGCAGTGACTCCCATCATGCACGCCGCCGTGCGCCCTGCCCTCCTCCTGGCGGATGATCATGAGGTCCCCCAGCGGCCCGAGGCGGGCGGCCCGCGCGCCGGCGGGTGCGGGGCGCCGGCGGGCGCTGCTTCGCCTCGACGACGTGACTCTGCGTACCGGACGAGAGATTGCGTAGAGGACGTGGGTTCGCGTCAATCGCCCCTGTGCCAACCCCAGTCGGATGACGCGAACCCTCGTCCGATACGCAGACGCACGTCCACGACGCCTCAGGTGGAGGGGCCGGCACGCCGGAGGGGGTGCGGCGTGGGGTCGCGCCTCAGCAGGGCAGGGGCCGGCACGCCGGAGGGGGTGCGGCGTGGGGTAGGGCGCCTCCGCGGGCAGGCCCGGTTCGCCGGCGGGTGCGCGGCGCGGGGCCAGTCGGGCTCAGTCCAGGAGGTCGGAGGCCTCCATGATCTCGTAGGCGTAGCCCTGCTCGGCCAGGAAGCGCTGGCGGTGGGCCGCGAAATCCTGGTCCACGGTGTCACGGGCCACCACCGTGTAGAAGTGCGCCTGGCGCCCGTCATCCTTGGGGCGCATGATCCGCCCTAGGCGCTGGGCCTCCTCCTGGCGCGAGCCGAAGGACCCCGAGACCTGCACCGCCACGGAGGCCCCGGGCAGATCGATGGAGAAGTTGGCGACCTTGGAGACCACCAGCACGGGCACCTCCCCGGCGCGGAAGGCGCTGTAGAGGCGGGTGCGCTCGGGCACCGTCGTCGACCCGGTGATGACCGGGGCGTCCAGATGGGCCGCCAGCTCCTCGAGCTGATCCACATAGCTGCCGATCACCAGGGCGGACTCCCCGGGGTGGCGAGCCAGAAGCGCCTCGACGATCCGCGGCTTGGCCGGGGCGCTGGCCGCCAGGCGGTAGCGGTCCTCCGGCTCGGCGGTGGCGTAGGCCATGCGCTCGGAGGCGTCCAGGCTCAGGCGCACCTCGGTGCACACGGCCGGGGCGATCCACCCCTGGTTCTCCAGGTCCTTCCACGGGGCGTCGTAGCGCTTGGGACCGATGAGGCTGAAGACCTCGTCCTCGCGCCCGTCCTCGCGCACCAGGGTCGCAGTCAGCCCCAGGCGGCGGCGCGCCTGCAGGTCCGCGGTCATCCGGAAGATCGGGGCGGGCAGCAGATGGACCTCGTCATAGACGATCAGCCCCCAATCATGGGAGTCCAGCAGGTCCAGGTGCGGGTAGACGCCCTTGCGCTTGGTCGTCAGCACCTGGTAGGTCGCGATGGTCACCGGCCGGATCTCCTTGCGCGACCCCGAGTACTCCCCGATCTCATCAGGGCTCAGGGTGGTGAAGCGGACCAGCTCCTCCTTCCACTGGCGCGCCGAGACCGCATTGGTCACTAGGATCAGCGCCGTCGTCGAGGAGCGGGCCAGCGCCGCGGCCCCCACCAGGGTCTTGCCCGCGCCGCAGGGCAGGACCACCACGCCCGAGCCCCCCGCCCAGAAGGACTCCACGGCCTCGTCCTGGTAGGGCCGCAGGGCGAAGGCCCCCGGCTCGCCGGCCGCCACCGCCTCGGGGGAGTCCCGCAGCGCCATGGGGTGGGCCTGGCCATCGACGTACCCGGCCAGGTCCTCGGCCGGCCAGCCCAGCTTGATGAGCACCTGCTTGAGGCTGCCCCGCTCCGAGGGGTGGACGACGACGTCCTCGGGCCCGATCCGCTCCCCCAGCAGTCCCTTGGTGCGCTTGGAGCGCAGCACCTCCTCCAGCACCGGGGCATCCGTGGAGTGCAGCACCAGGCCGTGGGCGGGATGCGCCACCAGCTGCAGGCGGCCGTAGCGGTCCATGGTCTCGGCGATCTCGGTCAGCAGCGCATGAGGCACCGGGAAGCGCGAGTGCGTGATGAGGGCATGGACCACCGTCTCGGCATCCAGCCCGGCGGCGCGGGCGTTCCACAGCGCCAGGGGCGTGATCCGGTAGGTGTGCATGTGCTCCGGGGCCCGCTCCAGCTCGGCGAAGGGCGCGATGGCCCGGCGTGCCTCAGCGGCGCCGGGATGAGCGGCCTCCAGCAGGACGGACTTGTCGGACTGGACGATGAGGGGGCCATCGGGCGCAGGAGCAGGCATGGCAGGAGTATCCCGTGGCGATGATGACGCCGCCGTGACGGGCGCGACGCCTTCACCGGTGGCTGAGCCGATGCGCTGCCCGACCTCATGCACGGCCCGGTGTCATGGGCGGCCGGCCGTCATGCGTGGACGGCGGCGCGCCCGACCGCGGTCCAGGTCATAGGATGCGGGCCATGCATGACCACGGACAGCGCGGGCCCGGGGCGCATGAGCCGGGCGCTGGTGGGCAGGGGAGCGCGAGGGGGCGATTGGCGGCATGAGCCCCCTGTCCGTATCCGAGCTCGCCTCGCGCCTGACCGCGATGGCCGATGAGGGGATCGTGGCCCTCCTGGCGGCCCGCCCCGACCTCATCGCCCCGCCCTCGGCGAGCCTGACAGCGCTCGCGGCCCGCGCGGGAGGCCGGGCCAGCGCTGAGGCGGCGATGGCGCATCTGGACGCCCCGACCCTGGCCGTGGCCGAGGCCGTTGTCGCCCTGGACGCGGCGCCCCCGGACGCGGCGCCCCCGGGCGACGGCGCCGGGCCCGATGCGCCGGCGATCGCCGCGGGCCTGGGCCTGGCGCGCGAGCAGGTCGATGCCTGCCTGGAGGAGCTGGGCCGCCTGGCGCTCGTGGTCGGCGGGCGCCCGACGGCGGGGCTGGCAGAGGCCTTCGGGCCCCACCCCCTGGGCCTGGCCCCGGGGGCGGACCCGGTGGCGACCCTGCCGCCCAGCCTCGAGGAGCTCAGGGCCGCCCAGCTCCCCGACGGCCTCCCCGACGGCGCTGATGACCCCGGTGGCGCCGACTCCGAGGATGACGACGCCGCCGGTGCCCCCGGGGGCTCGCCCCACGCCCTCCGCCTGCCCGAGGCCAGCGTGGACATGGCCGAGGTCCTGGCCTGGGGCCCGCCCGTGGGGACCCTGCGCCCCGGTGGCAAGGCCCCCGCGGCGCAGCCCCTCATCGACCGGGGCTGGCTGGTGCGATCAGCCGACGCTCAGGGGCGGACCCGCCTGGTCATGCCCCGCGACGTGGCCCTGGCCCTGCGCGGTGGGCGCCTGAGCCGCCGGGAGCTGGAGGCACCCAGGGCCGAGGACCTTCAGGTGGTGGACATGCAGGCGGTGGGGGCCGAGGCCGCCTTCAGCGCCGAGGAGTCGGTGCGGCTCGTGGGCGCCCTGCTGGAGGAGTGGCGCCGAGAGCCGGGGCCCATCCTGCGCTCGGGAGGCGTGGGCGTGCGGGCCCTGACCCGAACCGCCGAGGCCATGGGCCTGGATGGCGAGCAGGCCGCCTCCATCATCGAGGTCGCCGCGGGCGCCGACCTGCTGGGCCTGGACGACTCGGGCGCCAACTGGCTGCCCTCCCACGAGGCCGGCACCTGGCGGACCGATTCCCTGGCCCGGCGCTGGGCCACCCTGGTCCTGGGCTGGGCCCGCAGCGCCCGCACTCCCTGGCTGGTGGGCGCGCGCGACGACGCCGGGGCCCTGCGCTCAGTCCTCTCCGCCGATCTGGAGGCCGGCTGGGTCCGCCGCCTGCGCGCCCGGATCCTCGCCCTGCTGGCCGGGCTCCCCGAGGGCGCCGTGGCCACCCCCGCCTTCGTGCGCGCCGCCCTGACCCATGAGCGGCCCCGCCGTCGGCCTCCCGAGGGAGCCGTCAGCGCGATCCTGGCCGAGGCCCGGATGCTGGGGATCACCGGCGCCGGGGCGCTGTCCGGCCCCGGCCGGATCCTGGCCCGGGCGATGGGAGCGGCGGCCCGCAGGCCGGGCGCCGAGCAGATCGAGGCCCCGCCTGAGGCGGGCTCCCAGCCCGAGGCCCAGCTCCTGGCCGATCTGGAGGCGGCCCTGGAGGCGGATATCCCCGCCGCGGTCAACACCCTTCTGGTTCAGAGCGATCTGACGGCGATCGTCCCGGGGCGCCCCGGCCCCGTGCTGGCCGCTCTCCTGGAGCGCACCGCCGCCGTGGAGTCGCGCGGGGGCGCCCTGGGAGTGCGATTCACCCCCGAGTCGGTGCGGGCCGCCATGGACGCCGGCCACGGCGCCCCCGAGATCCTGGCGGACCTGGCCCGCTTCAGCCCCTCGCCCCTGCCCAGCGCCCTGACCGCGCTGGTGGAGGACGCCTCTCGGCGCCACGGCGCGGTGCGGGTGCGCCAGGCCGCCAGCATCCTGCGCATCGAGGATCCCGCCGTGGCCGCGAGGGTGCTGGCCGAGCCCCGCCTCAGCTCCCTGGGCATCGGGGAGATCGCTCCCGGCATCCTCGTGTCCACCGCTCCCGCCTTCCAGGTGCTGCGCGAGCTGCGCCGCATCGGCATGGCCCCGGCCCTGGAGGACTCCCAGGGGCGCCTGGTGACCGCACTGACCCCCGCTGAGGGCCCCGCCGTCCGGGCCGTCCGGCCCGCCCGGCCCGGCGGCGCCTACCGGCCGGCTCAGCCCACCCGGATGCGCGAGTTGCCCGCCCTCGTGCGTCGCATGCGTCAGGGGGAGGATGACCGCGCGGCCCAGATCGGCCCGGCCGGCCAGGGCGGCCAGGGCGGGCCGGCCAGTGACCCCGTGCACGCCATGGCCATGCTGCGTCAGGCCCAGGCCTCCCGGGCGCGCCTGCGCCTGCGCCTGGCGGCCGCCGATGGCACGGCTGTTGAGCGGCGGGTGCGGGTGGTGGGCGTTGAGCCCGGCAGGGTGCGGCTGCGCGACCTGGGGCGCGAGACCGAGCTGACCGTGGCCCCCCACCGGATCATCGCCGTGGCCGAGGACTGAGTGCCGGCGGTGTCGCAGGACTCAGCCGCGGTGCGCGAGCTGACCCCTACACTGGGCGGCGTGACACACACTGCTAGCCAGTCGGTCCCTCGCCCGGGTGCCATGCCCACCGCTGCGGCGCAGGCGCTGGCCGCCAAGGACAAGACCCTGACCTCCGCCGCTTGCGTGGAGATGGCCCGCGCAGCCCTCGGCGAGATCTCCGGGGGCACGGTGGGCGAGTACGTGGCCGCCGTCCCCGAGGGCGAGCGCCTGGTCACGCACCTGTTCGACTGCACCATGCCCGGGTATCGCGGCTGGCGCTGGGCGGCCACGGTGGGCCGGCCGCTGCGGGGGCGCACCGCCACCGTGTGCGAGATGGGCCTGCTGCCCGGTGAGGACGCCCTGCTCGCACCGGCCTGGGTGCCCTGGGCGGAGCGCCTGGAGCCCGGCGATGTGGCCCGCACCGATCGCCTGCCCCGCCGTGAGACCGACGAGCGCCTGGAGCCCGGTTGGGAGGCCACCGGGGATGACGCCGACGCCGTCGCCCTGGATGAGCTGGACCTGGGCCGACCCCGCGTGCTGAGCTCCGAGGGCGTCTCCCGGGCGGCCCAGCGCTGGTACGACGGCGATCACGGCCCCGGTGCCGAGGGCGTGCGCTCAGCCCACGCCACCTGCTCGACCTGCGGGTTCTTCCTCCCCATGGCCGGCTCCCTGCGGGCTGTGTTCGGGGTCTGCGCCAACGAGTGGGCGGCCGACGACGGAACCGTGGTCTCCCTGGACCACGGCTGCGGGGCCCATTCGGAGACCGACCTGCCCGACCAGGGCCCGGAGTGGCCCATCACCCCCGCGCGCGTGGACGACCACTCCATGGAGGCCATCGGCACCGACGGCCTGGGCCTGCGCCAGGGCATGACCCTGGCCGAGCAGCAGGACTCCGCTGCGGATGAGGACCGGCAGGAGGCGCCCTCGCCAGAGCCCGTCACCCCGCCGGCCCCCTCGCCGGAGTCCGTCACCCCGCCGGCCCCCTCGCAGGAGTCCGCTGCGGAGGCTGGGGAGGACCCGGAGCCCGGGCGGGCCGAGTCGGCGCAGCCCGCCGGGCGGCAGGCGCAGGAGGGCACCCAGGAGGACGCCGAGGAGACTAGCCGGGAGGCAGTCCAGGGGGACTCCCAGGAGGAGGCCACCCAGGGGGACGGCCCCAGCGCCGTCGCCCGGCCCACTGGGGAGCCGGCCGGTGAGGCGAGTGAGGCGACTGAGCAGGACGAGGAGGCGGCGTCGGACTCCGGGGCTCAGGACGCCGAGGATCGGGCGGCCTCGGCCCGTGCCGCCGTGGCGGACTTGTCGGCCTCCCTGACGGCCGGCATCGCCTCGCGCTCCACCCGGCCCCAGTCCCTGGCCGATCTGGAGGCCGCCCTGCCCCAGCGCTGAGCGACCGGCCCCGCGGGCGCGCTCATCCCGGCGCATGCTGAGCCGGGGGGCCGCCGTGTTGGCCGTGTTGGCCGTATGTGCCCGCATGTGGCCGTATTGGCGCCGGCGCCGTCAAGCAGGGAGAATCTGCGCCGTGAGCACACCCGCATCCCCTGCCAGCGCGACGGCGCTCTCGCCGCTCGACCGCTTCTTCCACATCACCGAGCGAGGCTCGACCATGGCCCGTGAGATTCGTGGCGGCATCGTCACCTTCTTCACGATGAGCTACATCCTGGTCCTCAACCCGCTCATCCTGTCCGCCGAGCATGAGGGCATCGCCCCCCTGGGCACCACTCAGCAGATCGCCGCCGGCACCGCCCTGGTGGCCTGCGTCATGACCATTCTCATGGGCGTCGTGGCCAACTACCCCATGGCCCTGGCCGCGGGACTGGGCATCAATGCGATGGTCGCCTACACCCTGGTGGGCATGAACGGCATGACCTATGCCGATGCCATGGGACTGGTGGTCATCGAGGGCATCATCATCCTTCTGCTGGTGCTCACCGGATTCCGCGAGGCCGTCTTCAAGGCGGTTCCCACCTACCTCAAAACCGCCATCTCGGTGGGCATCGGCCTGTTCATCGCCCTGATCGGCCTGGTGGATGCCAAGGTGGTGCGCCCCGGCGGCACGCCCCTGGAGCTGGGCCTGGGCGGCTCCCTGCAGGGCTGGCCGGTCCTGGTCTTCCTCTTCGGGCTCTTCTTGATCCTGGTGCTGCACGTCCGCCGGGTCAAGGGGGCCATCCTCATCGGAATCGTCTCCTCCACGGTGCTGGCCGTCATCCTCGAGGCGGTCCTGCAGCTGGGGACCTTCAACGACGATCCCCAGCGCGGGCCGGTCAACCTCACCGGCTGGGCGCTGAGCCGCCCCTACCTGGAGGGCTCGCCGATCGAGCTGCCCAGCCTGGCCACCCTGGGCCAGTTCAACCTCCTGGGATCCATCGAGAAGGTCGGGATCGTCTCCATGGTCCTGCTGGTCTTCTCCCTCATGCTCGCCGACTTCTTCGACACCATGGGCACGATGGTGGCCGTGGGCGCCGAGGGCGAGCTGCTGGATGAGGAGGGCAACCCGCCCCGCACCCGCGAGATCCTCGTGGTGGACTCGCTGGCCGCCATGGCCGGTGGTGCCGGAGGCGTGTCCTCCAACACCTCCTATGTGGAGTCGGCGGCCGGCGTCGGGGAGGGCGCGCGCACGGGCCTGGCCTCGGTGGTCACCGGCCTGATGTTCGGGCTGAGCATGTTCATCGCCCCGGTGGTCTCCATGGTCCCCTACGAGGCGGCCACCCCCGCCCTGGTGGTCGTCGGCTTCCTCATGATGATGCAGGTCACCGACATCGACTGGAGCTCCCCGGAGATCGCCCTGCCGGCCTTCCTGACCATCATCATGATGCCCTTCTCCTACTCCATCACCAATGGGATCGGCGCCGGCATCATCGCCTACCTGGTCATCCAGGTCGCCACGGGCGGGGTCAAGCGGGTCCACCCCCTCATGTGGCTGGCCGGGGCGCTGTTCATCGTCTACTTCACGCTGACCCCCATCAAGGCGATCCTCGGAGTCGCATGAGACCCAGCGGCGCACCGGGCCGGGATCCGGGCGCACTCGGCGTACTCTGTGAGTCATCGCACCGACGCCCCGGGCCCGACGGGCCACCGGTTCGTCCGCTGCAGTGAGACCCGCATCCGGCCAGGCAGGAGACCCATCGCATGAGCGAGCTCATCGACACCACGGAGATGTACCTCAAGACCGTCTACGAGCTTGAGGAGGATGGCGTTCCTCCGCTGCGCGCGCGCATCGTCGAGCGCCTGGAGCACTCCGGGCCCACGGTCTCCCAGACGGTGGCCCGCATGGAGCGCGACGGCCTCATCCGGGTCGCCGAGGACCGCTCTCTGGAGCTGACCGAGGCCGGCCGGCTGCGCGCCACTGAGGTGATCCGCAAGCACCGTCTTGCTGAAAGACTGCTGCTGGACGTCGTCGGCCTGGATCGGGTCCTCGTCCATGACGAGGCCTGCCGGTGGGAGCACGTGATGAGCGAGCAGGTCGAGGAGAGGCTGGCCGCGATCCTCGACGACGTGAGCACCGACCCCTTCGGCAACCGCGTCCCGGCGCGGGGGGCCGGGCGCCCCGCGCCCGGCGACGATGAGATCAGCTCCGACCGCCTGGCCGGCCAGTCCCCCGTGCAGGCGGTTGTGCACCGGATCGGTGAGCCCATCCAGGCCGACGCCGATCTGCTGGCCTCCCTGGAGGAGGCTGAGATCCGCGCGGGGGAGCGGGTCGAGCTGCGCAGCTGCTCCGGTGGGGTGCGGATCGTCGGCGCGTCGGGCGATCCGGTGGTGCTGGGGGGCGACGTCGCCCGGCACCTGTTCCTGGCGCGCTGAGCCGGGGCTGCCCGAGCGGGCGGCGTTGAAACGTGTGAGACCCTCGTCTCCCTCACAGTCGGGACGATGGTTGGGCAGGGCGGCCCGGGTGGGCCGGCACCGGGGTTATCCGGTGCCGGCCCACCCGGGCCGCCGGCCTCTGAGGAGGCGACGTTTCTGCTGGTCAGAGGGGGATCTTGTCGGGAAGATGAGCGAAGGTCCCAGGGAGAAAACGGGACAACAGCGCATCGGCCATGCGGGTGTTCTTCTTCACAGCGGTGTGGGTGACGCTATCGTGACGCGGCCCCATCCGGTCATGTAGCGTTCTCGACGTTGCCAGGGACAACCTCTCGGGCAGCGTTCCGGATCGGGGCTTAGTCCTGCCGCTCGGTCCGGGGCCAGTGAACCACCATCAAGTGGCAGGAACGGGGGAACCAATCTCGGTCACCCGGGCTCCGGCCCAGTGACCTTGGGGTGAAGCCCGCAGCAGCGGGCCGGACGTCTCCAGTCCGAACCCGACAGCTCACCTCGTCGGCTCAAACAGGAGAAAGCATTCATGTCCTCACGCACAACAGCACGTCACCGCAAGGCCACTCGCGCTCTGACCCCGCTGGATGACCTGGCGCCCTCCGCACGTCGCGGGTTCGCGGTTGCCGCATCCTCCGGTCTGGCCCTGACCATGATCGCCTCCGGCGCCGCCGCCGCCGGTACCACCAGCAGCGAGGTGGGTGCCTCCGCCGGCTCCCTCGAGGCCTCCGGCGTTGGTGCTCTTGCGGCTGACGCCCGCGAGGCCGTCACCACCAACGCGGCCGTCGCCGTTGCGGATGACGCCCAGTGGGTCGCCGAGAACGCCACTGAGGTCGAGGCTGTCGCCCCCGCTCCCGCCCCTGCCCCTGCTCCCGCCGCTGAGACTCCCGCCCAGCCGGCCGTTGAGCAGACCGAGACCTCCCAGTCCGCCGAGGAGTCCGCCGCCGGCTCCGGTGCCGCCTCTGCTGAGACTGCCTCCGCCCCCGCCACTGTTGAGACCTCTCAGGCTCCCGCTGCCGCCCCGGCCGCCGGCTCCTCCGTGGTGGCCACCGCCATGCAGTACGTCGGCAGCCCCTACGTCTGGGGCGCCTCCGGCCCGAGCGCCTTCGACTGCTCCGGCTTCACCTCCTACGTCTACGCCCAGCACGGCATCTCCCTGCCCCGCACCTCGGAGGCCCAGGCCGGCGCTGGCTACCAGGTCTCCGCCGCCGAGGCCCAGCCCGGCGACCTCGTGTGGTGGCCCGGCCATGTCGGCATCTACGCCGGCGACGGCATGGTCATCGACGCCGGCAACGAGTCCACCGGTGTGGTCTACCGCGCCGTGTGGGGCTCCCCCACCTACTACCGCGTGGGCTGAGCGTCACCATTCGCACTCATCAATGGGGCGGGCACCGAAGGGTGCCCGCCCCATTGGCGTGTTCAGGGCAGGGTGGTGGTCACCACACTGGATTCGGGGCAGAATAGTGCTCGGCTAATTCGTCGAGCCCACTGAGAAAGGTGCGCATGCCATGGCTGAAGACAATGTCGTCCTCGTCGGAGTGGATGGTTCACCGGAGTCCCTAGCCGCGATGGACTGGGCGGTCGCCCGTGCAGCCGGCAAGAACTGGCGCGTTCACGTTCTGTGCGCCTACTCCCTGCCCTCATTCACCGCCGCCTCCCTGGACGGCGGGTACGCCGCCCTGGATGACTCAGCCATCCGCGCCGGAGCTCAGGCCGTTGTCGATGAGGCCGTGGCCCGGGCCGAGGGGACGGGTGTGACGGTCACCAGCTCCCTGGAGACCGGCGATCCGGCAGGCGTGCTCGTCGACCTCTCCGATGAGGCCACCCTGGCCGTGGTGGGCACCCGCGGTGGGGGAGGCTTCGCCGACCGCCTCCTGGGAACCGTCTCATCGGCCCTGCCGGCCCACAGCCACTGCCCCACGGTGGTGGTCCCCCAGCGCACTCAGGGAGCCGACTACACCCCGGTTCGCCGCATCGTGGTGGGCGTGGACGGCTCCTCCTCGGCCCGCAAGGCGCTGCGCTGGGCGGTGGAGGAGGCTGAGGCCTGGGGGGCGGAGTTGACCGCCATCGCCGCGGTGCCCATGGCCTCGGGCGCCGGCGCCCTGGCCTGGCTGCCGGCGGCCGTGGACCGCGATCAGGTGCTCGCCGATGTCCGCTCGGGCCTGGACCGGGCCGTGGCCGAGGCCGTGGCGGCCCACCCCGGGGTGGAGGTGCGCCGCCACGCCCTGGACGGCAACCCCGCTGAGCTCATGGCCGAGTTCTCCACGGCGGTGGATCTGGTGGTCGTGGGCTCCCGGGGCCGCGGCGGGTTCTCCGGCCTGCTGCTGGGCTCCACCAGCCAGGCGGTGCTGTCCCACGCCTCCTGTCCCGTCATGGTGGTCCCCTCCCGCTCCTCTCAGGACGCCGTCGGCCGCCGCTCCACGCCCTGGGGCCGCGCCTGAGAGACGACGCGCCCAGGACGGCGGGCCCCGGCACGGCCGGGGCCCGCCGCCCTGGTAGGCTTGCGGCCATGCCCTCGTAGCTCAGGGGATAGAGCACCGCTCTCCTAAAGCGGGTGTCGTTGGTTCGAATCCAATCGAGGGCGCGACTGTCCGGCGGCTGCCGCCGCCACGGATGCTGCGGCCTGTGAGACTCGGGAGAACTGGCTGCCTCCCCGCCGCGTCGTCACGCTCTGGGCGTGCCGGCCCGTTATCTTGGGCGCTATGACGCCTCCATTGTTCTCCTTCGGCCGCAGACGGCGATCCGCCGCCCCCGCGACGAATGAGCCTGACGAGGTCATGGAGCGCCCCGCGCAGCCGCCGATCGCCGAGCCCGCCCCGCCCCCGCGCGAGCCCGCCGCTCGGCCTCCCCGCGATCCCGGGCCTGCGCCCGCCCCTCCCCTGACAGAGGCCGATGAGGAGCGTCGCGAGCGCATCGAGGCCGCCCTCAGCGTCTGGCGCGACGAGCTCGTGGACCTGGGCGGCGTGGCCAGCCTGGACGACATCGCCTCCCTGGAGGGCGTCGTTGATCTGACCGCCGCCCATCCCTCGGGGCTGGCCCAGCTCTACGCCGGCCGCTCCACCCAGTTGACCAGCCTGGTGCGCGAGCACGGCGCGCTGGGCGTGGCCCGCCAGTCGCTCGAGGAGGTCGCCACTCGCTCCGAGGTCCTGGCCCGCAGCTTCGGCGTGGCCCCCGTCTGCCTGGCCATCGGCGTGGCCACCTGGAACGAGACCGTGCCCGACGACGACCAGGAGGACCGGGCCGAGGCCGACCTGCGGCCCGACCCCGCCACGCCCTATGACCTGGGAGTGGCGCAGTCCGGCGACGCTGACCGCACCGCCCAGATCCCGCATGTCGAGCGCATCGCCGCCGAGCACGCCGCCCAGGCCGCCATGGCTGCCGCCGGCTTCCTCCCGGCCGAGGACCCCGGCCCCCGCGTGCGCACGGTCAACGCCCCCGTTCTGCTGCGGCCCGTGCGCCTGGCCAACGCCTCATCGGATGCCTCCTTGACACTGGAGCCGAGCATCGAGGTCAACCCGGTGCTCACCCGCGCGCTGCGCCGCTACCAGTGCAGCGCCGACGTTGAGGGCATCGCCCGGGCGGCCCTGTCCACCGCGGGCTTCACCCCCCGGGCCGCCCTGGCTCGGATCGGGGCCCTGGGCCGCCAGCACCTGCCGGGATTCGAGATCCATGAGCGGCTGGTGGTGGGGGCCTTCGTCCACCCCGGCCAGGCGCTGGTCGAGGACTTCGATGCCGTCATCGAGCGCTCCCGCACCTCCGCCCTGGTGGCGGCCCTGGCCGGCGATGAGGGCGCGCGCACCGCACTGGCCGTCGAGCTGCCCCGCCCTCAGCGGGCGGACCGGCCCACGGGGGCCGAGCGGGGCGTGGGCGACCTGGACCCCGGGCAGCTGGCGGCCATCGAGGCCGTGGGCTCGGGGGCCAGCCTCCTCATCGACGCGCCCCCGGGATCGGATGTCCCGGCAACGCTGGCCGCGGTCTTCGCCGATGCGGCCGCCTCGGGGCGCACCGTGGTGCACGTGCCTGCCACCAGCGCCGATGGCCATGCCGTGGCCGATGCCCTGCGCGCGGCTGGCCTGGGCTCCCTGGTCCTGGACCTGACCGAGGACGCCGCCTGGAGGCTGCACGCCTCGGAGGAGATCCGTGAGGCCATGGGCGTCCAGCCCCCCGAGCTGGATGTGGCCGGCATCGTCGAGATGCGCGAGCGCCTGGAGCAGGTGCGCGCCCGCCTGGGCGGCTATGTCGCCGCCCTGCACAAGCGCCGCGAGCCGTGGGGGGTATCGGCCTACGAGGCCCTGCAGACCCTGGCGGATATGACCAGCCGTCGCTCGCGCACCTCCACCAAGGCGCGCATCGCTCCCGGGCGCCTGGAGCGCCTTGACGAGCCCGGGCTGGAGCGGGCCCGCGAGCTCCTCCATCGCGGCCACGCCCTGGGGGTGTTCACCACCGAGGTGGCCTCCAGCGCCTGGAATGGCATCGCCGTGACGGATATGGATGAGGCCACCGACGCGCTGGTGCATATGCGCGCCCTGTCGGTCGACCTGCTGCCGGCCATCACCGAGCATGTGGACTCGGCCAGCCAGTCGGCGGGCCTGACCCGACCGACCTGCCTGTCCCAGTGGCAGGAGCAGCTCGAGATGCTCGACGGCGTGCGCGAGTCCCTCGACGTCTTCCTACCGGAGGTCTTCGAGCGCTCCGCCGCTGACATGGTCATCGCCACCGCCTCCAAGAAGTGGCGGGAGGCCCGGGGCATCTACATGGACGGCTCCAGCCGGCGCCGCTTCACCCGCCAGGCCAAGGACCTGGTGCGCCCCGGCCGCGTGGTCGAGGACCTGCACGATGAGCTCGTGGCCGTCCAGCAGCGCCGGGAGCTGTGGAATCGCCACCATCCTGACGGCGGCTGGCCGCGCCTGCCCCAGGGCCTTGATGAGATGGCCCTGGCGGCCTCCCGCGCGCGCACGGCCATGGACGCCATCGAGCCGATCCTGGCCCGCAGCGGGCACACCACCGCACTGGTGGATCGCCCCTTCGAGGAGGTCCTGGAGCTGGTCCAGGGCCTCGCCGCCGACGACCTCACCGCCCAGAAGCTCCCCGAGGTCAACCGCCTGCGCGCCGAGCTCGACTCCCTGGGGCTGACGGACTTCGTGGCCGACATCGCCGCCCGGGACGTGCCCGAGGAGCTCATCGATGCCGAGCTCACCTACTGCTGGTGGTCCTCGCTGCTGTCCCAGATCATGCGTGAGGATCAGGCCCTGGGCGGACTGGATGCCACGGCGCTGAGCCGACTCGCCCAGGGCCTGCGCGACCTGGACGCCGCCCAGTCGCAGTCCCTGCCCGGGCCCGTGGCCCAGGCCTACGCGCGCCGCGTGCGCATGGCGGTGGATGCGGACAAGGCCGAGGCGCGCGCGCTCTACATCGCCCTGGCCCGCGAGGACGGGGTGCCGCTGAGGGACATCATCGCCGCCCACCCGATGGCGCTGGTGGCCAAGCCGGTCTGGATCGTCCCGCCCACCCTGGTGCCCCAGGTCCTGGACCCCATGGCGCTGATCGACCTGGTGGTTCTCGATGCCAGCGCCCATATGCCGGTGGCGCAGGTGCTGCCGGCCTTCGTGCGCGCCGAGCAGGTCCTGGTGGTGGGCGACCCGCGCCGCGGCCAGACCGGCCTGGCCGCCGAGCTCGGGCCCCTGCTGCCCAGGGTGACGCTGCCGACCTCCCGCAACGCCCTGGACGCCGGCATCGCCTCCTTCCTGTCCGAGCACGGCTACGAGGGCGTCGTCGAGGCGATCCCGGCCCCACCGGGGGCGGGGCGCCTGAGCCTGGAGCTCGTCGACGGCCGGGGCATGCCGGCCCCCGGGCAGACAGCCGTCGAGACGGTGGCCGCGGAGGTGGACCGCGTCGTCGACCTGGTCATCGATCGCGCCCTGACGCGCCCGGATGAGTCACTGGGGGTCATCGCCCTCAACGCGCGGCACGCCGAGGCGGTGCGCAGCGCCATCACCCATGCGGTGGCCGGATCCCCGGCCCTGGAGGACTTCTTCTCCCCGGGGGCGCCCGAGCCCTTCATGGTGGTGGATCTCAGCCAGGCCCGCTCCATCCGGCGCGACCACATCATCCTCAGCGTCGGCTATGCCAAGACGCCGCACGGACGCACCATCCACAGCTTCGCCTCGGTGGCCGATCATGCCGGGATGGTGGGACTGGTCGAGGCCCTGTGCGCCTCGCGAGGCGCGACCGAGGTGGTCTCCTGTCTGGCGGCCAGCGACATCGACGCCAGTCGTCTGCACGCCGCCGGGGCCCGGCTCCTGCGCGAGGTGCTCTCCCGGGCCGAGCACGCCTCGGAGGCAGCCGCCTCGGCCGGGCGCATGCCCGATCGCCTGCTGGTCGACCTCGCCGAGAGGCTGTGGCGAAAGGGCCTGTCCGTGGTGCCGCGCTACGGCGTGGACGGCGGGGTGCGCATTCCGCTGGCGATCGGCCATCCCGACTTCCCCGACGAGCTGCTCGTGGCCGTCCTGACCGATGACGCCGACTACGTCGCCGAGCCGAGCCTGCGGCGCCGTGACCGCTACAGCGTTGAGCGCCTGGTCAGGCGCGGCTGGCGGGTCCACATGGCCTTCTCCGTGGGGGTCTTCGTCGATCCCGAGGGGGAGGCGGCCGCCGTTGAGGAGCTGGTGCTCGCCGAGCTCATCGCCCGTCAGGAGGCCCAGTCCCCGCATGTGGAGGCCCTGCCCCCGCGCCTGGAGGACGGCGAGCCGGATCCCGCGCCCCCGGCGGCCTCGCCGGTGGGGGCGGCAGGCGGCCAGGCCCCTGATGATGCGGGAGACGAGGCCGCGGCCACGCCTGCTGCGGCCAGCGCGGCCAGCTCTGCCAGCGCGGCCGTGGTGGAGGAGGCGGCGCAGGCGCCCTCGGTGGGTGGCGCCGGCTCGGCTGAGCGTCGGCCACGCCCGCCCATCGCCCAGGGCCTGCCCCTGCAGGCCTACTCCGATGACCAGCTCGATGAGCTCGTGGCCTGGATCCGCTCAGACGGCCTGGTGCGCCAGGAGAGCGAGGAGATCGAGGAGCTCCGCTCCACACTGGCGCTGCGCCGCCGCGGGGCGGGCATTGACGCCGTGCTGGCCAACGCCGTGCGGCGGGCCCGGTGACTGACAGTGACTGACGAGGGACGGGCAGCCGAGGGCTGGGCGGCGCGCCGGGCCGGGCGCCGTCGTCGGGTGGTGGCCCTCTCAGCGCGCGATCGCCGGCGCCTGGCGCAGGGCCTGGAGCCCGAGGACCTGGCCCGCCCCGACTACGAGCACGACCCCCTGGCCACGGGCGCCGGGCAGGATGAGCGGACGGGACGGGCGGAGAGGGCCGGGCGGGCAGGGCATGCAGGGCATGCCGACGACGCCAAAGACTCCAATGACGCCCGCCTCCTGGCCGATGTCCCGCCCCACTGGCAGTAGGAAGTACTCACAGCGGGGCGGCCGCCCTGCCCATACCGGTCCATGAAAGAGTCAGGCCCCACGGCGCAATGCGCCGTGGGGCCTGACTCGTCAGCCTGTGGCTCAGCCCTGGAGCGGGCTGGGGCCGCCTCAGCTGTTGCGGGCGGCGAGCAGGTCGCGGATCTCGGAGAGCAGCTCGACATCGGTGGGCTCGGCGGGAGCCTCCTCCTCAGCCTTCTTCTGGAGCTCCTTGAGCTTGTTCATCGGCACGACGATGCAGAAGTAGACGGCCAGGGCCACCAGGAGGAAGTTGATGGCGGTGGTCAGGATGGTGCCGGGCATGATGTAGGCGTCGGGGTTGGCCGTGACCTGCTCGGCGGTGGGCATGTGGAACCCGCCGACCAGGGAGAAGGCGCCCACGGCGTCGAAGTTCGGCGAACCGATGATCTGACCGATGAGGGTCATGATGGCCTTGGTGATCGCGTCAACGATCGGGCTGAAGGCCCCACCGATGATGACGGCGACGGCGAGCTCCAGAGCATTGCCCTGGGCAATGAACTCCTTGAATCCCTTGATCATGACGATCCTTTCGTTGTGGCGCAGGCGTAGGTCTGCCGTGTGCGCCTCGGGGGGAACGGAAAAGACGCGCTCGAAGCCCGAGCGGCCGCAGCGGCATCACGGGCTCAGCACAACGCCGAGCGCACCATTCGTGGCCGCGCCAACTACCAGAGTAGCGTCACTGGCGGCGACCGCAAGTGTCACAAATGTGACCTTTCTCCCGGATGTCCATTGATTGCCATCGCTATGCGCCTGGACGAGCACCACTCGCGCACCGCGTGCCAGCACCGCGGTGCGCGGCGCTCCCAGCGCAGGGGGCGCTGCGGATGCGGGCTCAGCCCCCGACTCGGCTTTGGGCTCGGCCCCGGACTCGGCCCCGGTCCCGGTGCCCTGGTCCTGAGGGATCGTCGGCGCCGCCTCGCCGATGAGGTCGACTCGGGCGCCGGGGACGGCCAGCTCGGCGCCGACCTCCACGGGCACCTGCACCAGTCGTTCATCGGGGGTCAGTCCCTGGGCGATGGCGGCGCTGGTCATCGAGGCCGTCAGCACGGTGCCCGGCTCCAGGGAGATGGCCGCCCGGCTGCCCACGGCCTCATCGCCCGCCAGGCCGGACTCCGGCAGGGCGTCCAGGGGGATGCTGCGCCTCTGGAGATCCGCCTGCGTCAAGACGCTGCCGGCGGACACCGGGCGGCAGACCACCAGGGCCTGCTGGCCCGGCTCGGGTCCCGGGCGCAGAACACTGAGGGCCACCAGGACCGCTGCGCCCAGGCAGACGGCGACCACCAGGTGGCGGTGGCGCCACAGCAGCAGAGAGGGGCGGGTGCGTCCGCGGTGGGAGGGGACCGGGTCATGGGGGCCGGGCGGGGCCGAGCGGCGCAGGAGTGTCGGTGTCATGACCCCGATGGTGAGCCGCTCCCCGGCGCGCTGCGCGGTCGGTGCGCGGCCCTGTGGACAGCGGTGGTGCGGTGCCGCCTGTGGTGCCCGGCGCCCCGCGGAGTCCGGGGCTCAGGAGCCGGAGGCGAACTGCGAGCCCTCCAGGAGGAACCACTGCTCGGCGGTGATGACCGCCTCGACCGGCTGGTCGTGCTCCTCGGTGGGCAGGGGACCGGGGACCAGTTCGTCGGGATGGAGCACGGCGAAGGTCGGAACGCCCGGGCGGCGCAGCGGCAGGACGCGGTCGTACCAGCCGCCGCCCTGACCGAGCCTGCGACCGGCCCGGTCCACCGCCAGGGCGGGCAGGAGCACGGCGTCGGCTTGGGCCAGGGCCTGGGAGTCCAGTGCCTCGCCCCCCGGCTCCGGGGGCCTTCCAGGGGCTCGCTCGCCCAGGTCCGAGGCGCCGCGGTACTCCGCCCAGCTGCGGGCCAGCTGCGGGCCCAGCGCCGGCAGCAGCACCCGCACCCCCCGGGTGTGAAGCGACTCCAGGAGCAGACGGGTGCAGGGCTCAGCGCCGGTGGACACGAAGGCCGCCACGCATCCCGCCCCGGCGACCGCCTCCAGGGCGTGCTCGGTCAGGGCGTGGCAGGCCGGGCCGTGGGCCCGATCATGGGGGTGGCGGGAGCGGCGTCGGTCTCGCAGGGCGGTGCGCAGCTGCTCCTTGGCGTCATCGGGTGCCAGGCGGCCGGTATCGGGCAGGGTCGGGGCGCCGTCGCTCATGGCACCATCCTCTCAGGTTCCCGTCAGGAACAGGGCCGCTTCCCCGAAATCGCGCTGTCAAGCCGGTAATCTGAGCCCCATGAGAACAGTCGCCGAGCACCTGGCTGCCTGCCTCGAGATCGCCCAGGCCGCCGCACCACTGGATGTGGTCCTCCCCGATGCCGTCGGCTGCGTGCTGGCCCAGGATGTGGTGGCCGGCATCGATCTTCCCGCCGTGGACCTGGCCGGCCGGGACGGCTACGCCGTCATCTCCACCGACCTGGTCGGGGCCGGGCCCCAGCGCCCCATCGCCCTGGACGTGATCGACTCCGTGCGCGCCGGCGATATGCGCGCCACCCGCCTGGTGCCCGGATCGGCCATCCTCATCGACTCCGGCGCGCCCCTTCCCCTGGGCGCCGACGCCGTCGTCCCCTGGGAGGACACGGACCGGGGCTCGTCCCGGGTGGCAGTGGGGCGGTCCGTGGCGGCCGGTGAGAACATGCGGCGCCGGGCCGAGGACGTGCGTGAGGGCACCACGGTCCTGGCCCGGGGCTCGCGCGTCTCTGCGCGCCATGTCGCCCTGCTGGCCGGACTGGGCCTCAATCGGGTGCGGGTTCGCCCGGCGCCCCGCGTGGTCGTGATCTCCATCGGCAATGAGCTGGTCGAGCCGGGGCAGGCCCGCGAGGCCGGGGAGGTCTTCGACGCCAATGGGCACGCCCTGGCCTCGGCGGTCACCGATGCCGGGGGGCGGGCCTTCCGTGTGGCGGCCGTCCCCGACGAGCTGGGGGCGCTGACCGAGTGCATCGAGGATCAGCTGGTGCGGGCGGACATGCTCATCACCACCGGCGGCCTGTCCGCGGGTCAGGGGGACACCATCAAGGAGGTGCTGGCCCCCCTGGGCGCGGTGCGCTTCGACGCGGTGGCCATGTCCCCGGGGCGCCAGCTGGGGCTGGGGACCATCGAGGGCACGCCGATCTTCTGCCTGCCGGGCAACCCGGTCAGCGCGCAGATCGCCTTCGAGACCTTCGTGCGCCCCGTGCTGCGGCAGATCGCGGGGCGGGCCTCCCTGCACCGCTCCTCTCTTCCGGCCATCGTCTCGGCGGGGTGGCGCTCCCCGGCGGGGATGCGCGAGTTCGTCCCGGTGAACCTGACCGGCTCCCCGGCCCAGGGCTATCGGGCGGAGCCGACCGCGCCGCCCGGGCGCATCAGCCTGCACGCCCTGGCGCGCGCCAATGCCATCGCCGTGGTGCCCGAGGGCACGCAGACGGTGGTGACCGGCGATACCCTCCACTGCCTGGTCCTGGATTCCTGAGCGGTGGTCAGAGCCATGGCGGGCGGCCGTCTGCTGGGCAGGCTGTGGTCGTCCGAGCCCCGGCGCTTCGCCTGGCCCGTGCGCCTGAGCGCCCGCGCCGCTGAGCGAGGGCTGGCCGGGGCGGCGGTGGTGGCCCTGCGCGAGTTGCGTCTCCAGGACGAGAAGGCCTGGCGGGCCCTGAGACTGGCCGACGACGCCCGCCTGTCCCCCTGGGAGGCCACGCTCCCGCCTCAAGCGGGGGAGGGCGCGTTGGACTTCGCCAGTTTCGTGCGCGCCCAGGAGAGGCGCGCCCGGCTCGGGGAGGCCATGTCCTTCGTCATCGAGGTCGATGGCGCACTCGGTGGGCAGCTGAGCGTCGACCCCATCCACTGGGGAAGCCTGCGCAGCGCGCAGGTGGGGTACTGGATCGGCGGGTCCCTCGAGGGATGCGGGATCGCGCGCCTGGCGGTGGCCATGGCCCTGGACCATCTGCTGGGGCCGGCCGTGGGGCTGCATCGGGTGGAGATCAATGTGCGCCCCGAGAATGACCGGAGCCTGGCGCTGTGCCGGGCCCTGGGGCTGCGCGAGGAGGGGCTGCGCCGTCGGTACATGCATATCAATGGGGTGTGGGCGGACCATGTCTCCTTCGCCGTCGTCGCGGAGGACCGGCGCGGCCGTGCGGGTTTTGTCGATGGGCTGACAGGCGGACAATCCTGACACTGATGAGATTGGTGTGACTGGCGTGAATCAGGTTTCCCCTGGTGCTTGTGATAGCCACTTTTCGTTGCGAATCCCAGCGATTTCGCAGCCGACACGGAGTGTCAGTCCGTGTCTGAGGACGGGGCGGCGCATACGGTTGGAGTGTGGGAATCGAGGTCTGGGCGTTTACTGCCCTCATCGTGATTCTCGCCGTATACCTTCTGCCCTTCCTGGTGGGGCGCCGGGAGATGACCGGCCTGTCCAATATTGAGGACCGCTACTCCGCCGAGCTCCGAGTCCTGGACACGGGACCGGCCCTGGCTGAGGAGACCTGTCAGAGCAGTGGGCATGCGGAGCTCTTCCGACGTCGACCAAAGGTGAGGGCGATGAACAGGCCCGCTGTCAGGAACGTGCGTGCGCTGCGCACCGAGCGCGAGCTCACCCGCGCCCGCAAGGCGCATGCCCAGGCTCGTGAGCGGCGGCGGGTGGCCGCCTCCCACCGGGGCGTGGTGGCCTGCGTGCTGCTGGGCGTGACCCTGGGCGCATGGGTGCTGGGTCTCTTCACCGCGCTGCCGTGGTGGCCCGCGCTGGTGCCCACCGCGCTGCTGGGAGTCTCCATGGCCGCCGGGCACCGCGCGGCCAGGGCCTCGGCGGCCTCGGAGCGCCGCGAGACCCGGAGGATCGCCGAGCTCGAGCGCGAGCTCGTGGGGCTGACGGGCCGGCGCACCTCCACCGCGGTGGTGGCGCAGTCCCTGGAGAGCCAGCAGGGCAAGGACTCCAAGGACTCCATGGACTCCATGGCCGAGATGGCCGAGCTCAGGCAGGCCGCCCTGGCCGAGGCCATCGGCGAGCCGCAGCGCGAGCAGGGCCGTTCCGTCGGCCGCGAGGAGAGCGACCTGCGCGAGGCTCGCGTGGATCGCGAGGGCGCGGTGGCCTCCGCGGGGGCTCGCAGCGAGGAGTCGGCGGCGTCGGCTCTGGAGATCGGTGAGATCGAGGAGCTGGAGCCCAGCGAGACGTCGGTGGCGGCCGCTGGCGATGAGCCCAGCATGGACGCCGAGATCGGTGAGCCCGCCTGGGCGCCCTCCCAGCAGGGCGCTGAGCCGGCCGGGGCCGATGAGGCCGGCGAGACTGGCGAGCCCGCGGCTCGCGCATCCCGGCGGCCCCGCACCAGTGAGTTCCTCAGCGCCGCCATGTCCTTCAGGGCCAGCAGCCCGGCATGGTCCCAGATCGTGCCGCGCAGGAAGGCTCATGAGGATGCCGGGGCGGTCGCGGCGGCCGTGGAGGCCGGCCCCGAGCGGGCGACGGCCTCGGTGGCCGGTGGGGCGGGCAGCGAGCCTCGCGAGCCCGCTGCCGAGCGGGTCGAGGTCCAGGAGCCGGCACCGGTGGAGAACGTGCCCGCCGCCGAGCAGCGGCACGAGTCCGGCGTGTGCAAGGCCTCGCGCTCGACGGGCTCGACCAGCACCGACAAGAGCACTGTCAAGGAGCTGACGACGGCCACGCCGCCCCAGGGCTGGCACCCGATCAAGGTGCCCGCGCCCACCTACACCCTGGCGGCGCGCGCACCCCGGCGGGCCTACGCCGAGCCGGTGGTCCAGGAGCATGCCTCGGCCCCGGTGCCCGCGCGCCCGCAGACGGTGAGGACCTTCACGGCGCCGGACTTCGCCGAGCAGGACTTCCAGCCCATCGACCTGGACGCGATCCTGGAGCGGCGCCGCGCCGCGGGCGAGTAGCGGGACTCCGGGGTTGACCGGGCGGCGGTGGGCGTTGTCACCGCCGCCCGATTTGCTCCCAGCACCCGCCACGGTGCTACGATCGTGGCGCACAAGGGGCTATGGCGCAGTTGGTAGCGCGTCTCGTTCGCAATGAGAAGGTCGGGGGTTCGAATCCCCCTAGCTCCACCCCTCGCAGTCAGGCCGGTTTGTCCACCGTGAACAGCTTTAAGGCCCATCGACCTCTGTCGCCTTGCCAAACGTGCAGGTCAGAGCGTTTTCCTCCTCGAGGACCCGAGGGCGGACGCGGGTAAAGTTGTTCACGGTGGACAAGTCGTGCCCCTACCGGATGGGGTCTTTGAGCAGGAAGGTCGGTGTTCGACGGTGCTCAGTCAAGGCTGAGGTGGTCGACCACGCAGGCCACTCGTTCCCGTTGGGGGGCGGTCAGGCCCTGGATGGGCAGGGGCAGGGACTGGTGCGGGACAAGGCCGAGGTATTCGGCTATTGCGGCGATGACGCGCAGGCTGCCTCCGAACTCGGCGAACAGCTCCCACAGTGGGGCGAGTCGCTCCGACTCGGCGACCGCCTCGTCGGCGCGGCCTGCCTGAGCGGCGCGAGTGATCGTGAGAGCCGGCTCAGGCAGGGTGCCTGCGATGACGGAGTACCAGGCCTCGCAACCCGCGTTCAGGCCCGTCGCGGCGAAGGCATCGCCGGAGACCCCGATCGTGACATGCTCCGGGATCACCGCGCGAATCGCCGCCACATGCTCCTGCGCCCTCAGCGGGTCTACGGGCACGCCGGGGATCTTGATCGAGGCGATGCCCGGCAGCTCCGCGATGCGGGCGTAGAGATCGGTGGTGAACGTGACGTGCGTGGTCTCGGGGTTGTCGTAGACGATCACCGGCAGCTCAGTGTGCTCGCAGACGGTGCGGAAGAGCTCGAACACTTCATCGGCGGTAAGCGGCTGATAGGTCATCGGGGCCAGCAGCACCCCCGCCGCGCCCGCCGCCTCCGCATTGTCGACATGGGTGAGCACACGCGAGCCGCGCAGGTCCCCGACCCCGACGAACACCGGCGTCGCACCAGCGTGCTCCACGGCCAGGCGGGCCACGCCGGCTCGTTCCTCGGGCGTGAGATAGGCGTAGGAGCCGGTGGACCCGAGAGCGGTGATCGAGTCCACGCCCGCCGCCGCGAGTCCTTCGATGAGTCCGGCGAATGCCGCCTCGTCGACGGCATCATCGTGGAGCGGGGTCAGGGGGAAGGCGCTCAGGCCGGTGAACAGGGAGCTCATGACGGCTCCTGATCGGGCCGATGCTCAAGGCCCAGGACCGGGTTGCCGTAGACGGACCGCACCTCGGAGATCACCACCCGGTACTCGCCGAGCCACTCCCCGTTGCGGGACTTCGCGAGCCGGTGCGCATCCATCTCGACCAGGGTGCGCAGCGCCTCCATGCTGGTCCAGTAGTAGACCTCCGCATGCAGGCCGGTGCTCGCGTTGTGCCAGGCCTCCTCCCCGAGGAAGCCGGGGATCTGGCGGGCGCGCTGGGCGATCTCGCTGTTGAGGCGGTGGAACTCGTCGGTCAGGCTCTTCGTCTCGAAGATGAAGGTGGAGACGTACGTCGGTGCGGTGCTCATGCCTCCTCCTTCAGCGGTGCCCCGATCAGACGACTGGTCGCATGAACCTCGCCGCCCAGGCCCGAGAGCGCGTCGACCAGGGCGTCTGCCGCGGCGCGCAGGTCGGCGTCTGAGACTGGGGCGAGGGCGTCGAGGATGAACAAGGCCCTGGTCGTGTCATCGGTGAGCCCGGTGCGGCGCCCCTGGCGCCAGTTCCATCTGCGGCAGGTCACCCCGGCGTCATCGCACCACACCACCTCACCGGCACTGGGGTACTCGGTTGCGGGCTCCCCGCTCACTGTGGTGTCGAAGGGCTCATCGCCGGTGGCGCGGATCAGGCGCGCCGGACCCCGATAGCGGTGGAGGTCCTCGCCCCCGAAGGGAATCTGGTGCAGCACCGAGATCGCGTTGTACACGTCGGTCAGGGCGTTGACCCGCGGAAGGCCCTTCTCAGCGCGACGGGTGAGGGCTTCGAGGCTGTTGCGGGTGCGCTGCGGCTTCGCCCCGAATCCCCTGTAGGCCTCCCGCCACGCCGCGATGTGGGGCAGTTGATCCACCGCAGTCGCGGCGAGCAGGCTGGCCGCGTGCCCCTCGGCCGCTGCGACGAGATCATCCACGCCGTTGCCGCCCTCCTGAGCGGTGATCGCGGGGGTCAGCCCGTCGATGACGACGAGCATGGCCCGGTAGTCGGGGCGCAGGGCGAAGACAGCGGGCTCCACGGTGGAGGCGGCCAGGAACTCGCCGGGGCTCATCTCGGGGGTCATGGTCTCAGGCATTCGGGATCTCCGTTCTGTGCGCCGCCCCGACTCCCGGCTCGTAGACCGTCAGGGAGAAGCGGGCGGGCTCGTCAGTGGTGTTCATGTACGCATGGGCCAGGTCGCCGTCGAAGGTCAGCGCATCACCGCGGGCGAGCTCGAAGCGATCCTCGCCGACGGCCATCGTCACCACGCCGTCCTGGACGTGCAGCAGTTCGCGAGTGCCCGCGCTGTGCGGCTCGCTTCGATGCTCTTCCCCCGGTGCGAGGGTCCAGTCCCACAGCTCGACGACGTTCGGCGGCTGGGTGCCGGCCACGAGGACCCCTCGGCCGCCGCGGTCGCCGGTCCACAGCACGGCGCCCTCACCGTTCCGGGTGAGCGTCGCCGTGCGCGAGGCAGGCGATTCCACCAGCGCGGGCAGGCCGACGCCGAGGGCATCGGAGAGTCGCAGCAGCGTGCCCACGCTCGGGTTGGCGCTGCCCTGCTCGACGTTGACGAGCATGCGACGGCTCAAGCCCGCGTGGGCCGCGAGCTGATCGAGTGTCCAGCCGCGGCCCTTGCGCTCCTGCTTCACTCGCGCGCCGATCGCATGCGCCAGTGACTCCGCTCGTGCATCCATGGAGTGCACTATACTGCACTCCATGGGTACTGTCGAGATCTGGATGTGTGCTGCTCAGCGGGCCCGATAGCCCGTGATCCGCCCGCTCTCGTCCAGCACTGCCAGCACCTCCTTGGCGCCGGCATGGCTCTTCCAGCCGCTTCCCAAGGGGATGGGGTCGGCGATGGTGGCCCTGGCGACGTCGACCAGGATGAGGAACCGCCCGGTGTCCGTGATCCGGTGGAAGGAGATGATGTCTCCCTGCCCTGAGATCTCGAAGGCCTTCATGGCGTCCGAGCCCACGCACCGCCCGTCCTTCTGCCGGGTGAGAGTGTTGTCCGCTCCCAGCTCCAGCTGCTGATCGCCCACCGTCAGGGATTGGCAGGCAGCGTCGTCGGCCGAGACCGAGATCGTGGCAGGGGCCCATGAGGTGTCGCCGTTCTTGAGCCATGCGGTGGCCTGCTCACGGGTGAGCTTCGCCCTCGACCAGGGGTAGGTGGTGAAGGGCTCGGAGAAGAGCGGGAAGGTGTCGGAGACGGTGCCATCGAGCTCGTAGAGGGTGACCGTGTTCGCGGCTCCGATCCTCCTGCGGTCGATGCTCAGCCATCCGTCTGCCAGCGCGATCGGTGCCGAGGCTCCCGTGACCGTCAGAGGTGTGGCCTCACCGTCGAGGCTCTGAACGACGGCGTAGCCGGAGGGCTGATCGGCATGAGGATCCTCTGCCACTGCGGCGAGGAGATGGCCGTCGCTCGTCTGCGATGGATCGATGATCCCCTTCCCGACACTGCCGGTGGAGGGCAATGTGGTTGTCCAGCCCCGCTCGGTTGGCGAGATCCACTGGGTGCAGCTCGCGCCCTCGCAGGTGTAGGCCCTGGTCTGCGTCGAATCAACGCTGACTATCGCCGTGGCCGGCCAGGGGGCCTGGGTGCGAGAGCCCGTGTGCAGATCGAACAAGGTGGCGCCGACGACGATCCTGCTCCGCCACACCATGACGGATCCCAGAGCGTCCCCGGTCTCACCCGGGGCCGCGGCAGGATCCGGATCGGAGTGTTCGACGCTGTCCTGCCACAGCAGCCGGGGCGCGTCATCGCGGATGTCGAAGACGGAGATGGTGATGGACGTGCCCATGCTGACGGCGCGCACAAGGTGATCCTCCTCGAGGAGAATCCTCATGTCCTCGCCGATGTCCTGAGGAGGCCCCAGGGTCCATGCCGTGGAGAAGCCATTGAGCCAGGCGGGCGACCAGCGGCCGCCCGGATTGAGGGTATCCCGCGTGAGTAGGTAGGTGACCAGTCCTCCGGCGGCCACCAGTGAGACGATGAGGAGCACAATGAGAGACACTCGCCGTCGACGAGGCGAGCGGCGGTGAGCGGACGGAGGCTCAGCGCTCGATGCGGATGGCATGCCGGCCGCGCCGCCAGGAGCCGTGCCGTAAAGAGGGACCTGAACGGTCGGAGGCACGGGGGGCGGAGTCTCGGTCGAGCCCGAGCGCGGAGGGTACGGATGAGAGACCGGCATGCCCTTGAGCATGACACGGCGGCGTGATGATGTCCGCCAGACGCCTGTGCCGAGCGGCATCGGGGTCACCAGTGCCTCGGCGCACAGGCTTCCCGAAACGCCGGGCGCACAGGGGCGGCCGCGGTGCATGCGTCGCGGCGATGCGCGCATCCACGGGTGTGCGGACCATCACTGCCCTGGTGTTTGACCGCGGCGATGCCGGTGCGTAATGTTCCCTCCTGCCCAACCGCTCCGGGTGATCCGGAGGTCGGAGTCGGGCAAGGGTGAACTGAATACTCGGACAAGTCGCTGAGGCGGGAATCACTGATTCTCAAGTTGACGTCAAAGTTCGATTTCAGTAATGTTCATCCGGTCGCCTTTGGATGCGGGTCGCGTTTGTGTGGTTTGTGTCTGGTGGGTGTGTTGTTTGAGATCTCGATAGTGTGTCATGTTTTTTATGCCATTTTTGGCTGGGGCATTTTCTTGGGCTGTGCGGCTGTTTGTGGTTGTGTGGTTTGGGGGGTGCTCTGGTTGTTTTGTTTTTGGTTTGGCCTGCCCGTGTGCTGCTGTGTTGGTGGTGTGTGGGTGGGTTGGGCTGGGAGAGTTTTTTCTCTGAAGAGTTTTTTTGGAGAGTTTGATCCTGGCTCAGGACGAACGCTGGCGGCGTGCTTAACACATGCAAGTCGAACGGGCTGGCCCTGGCCTTGTGTTGGGGTTGGTTAGTGGCGAACGGGTGAGTAACACGTGAGTAACCTGCCCCTCACTCCTTGGATAACCTCATGAAAGTGGGGCTAATACGGGATGCTCTGGTCCTGCTGCATGGTGGGGTCGGGAAAGATGACCCTTTGTGGTTTTTTTGGTGGGGGATGGGCTCGCGGCCTATCAGCTTGTTGGTGGGGTGATGGCCTACCAAGGCGGTGACGGGTAGCCGGCCTGAGAGGGTGGACGGCCACACTGGGACTGAGACACGGCCCAGACTCCTACGGGAGGCAGCAGTGGGGAATATTGCACAATGGGCGCAAGCCTGATGCAGCGACGCCGCGTGAGGGATGGAGGCCTTCGGGTTGTGAACCTCTTTCGCCAGTGAAGCAGGCCGCCTCCTGTGTGGGGTGGTTGACGGTAGCTGGATAAGAAGCGCCGGCTAACTACGTGCCAGCAGCCGCGGTAATACGTAGGGCGCGAGCGTTGTCCGGAATTATTGGGCGTAAAGAGCTCGTAGGCGGCTGGTCGCGTCTGTCGTGAAATCCTCTGGCTCAACTGGGGGCTTGCGGTGGGTACGGGCCGGCTTGAGTGCGGTAGGGGAGACTGGAATTCCTGGTGTAGCGGTGGAATGCGCAGATATCAGGAGGAACACCGGTGGCGAAGGCGGGTCTCTGGGCCGTTACTGACGCTGAGGAGCGAAAGCGTGGGGAGCGAACAGGATTAGATACCCTGGTAGTCCACGCCGTAAACGTTGGGCACTAGGTGTGGGGGGCCTTTTCCGGGTCTTCCGCGCCGCAGCTAACGCATTAAGTGCCCCGCCTGGGGAGTACGGCCGCAAGGCTAAAACTCAAAGGAATTGACGGGGGCCCGCACAAGCGGCGGAGCATGCGGATTAATTCGATGCAACGCGAAGAACCTTACCAAGGCTTGACATGTCAGCGCTGGCCGCAGAGATGTGGTCTCCTCCTTGTGGGGCGCTGTCACAGGTGGTGCATGGTTGTCGTCAGCTCGTGTCGTGAGATGTTGGGTTAAGTCCCGCAACGAGCGCAACCCTTGTCCTGTGTTGCCAGCACGTGGTGGTGGGGACTCGCGGGAGACTGCCGGGGTCAACTCGGAGGAAGGTGGGGATGACGTCAAATCATCATGCCCCTTATGTCTTGGGCTTCACGCATGCTACAATGGCCGGTACAGAGGGCTGCGATGCCGTGAGGCGGAGCGAATCCCTTAAAGCCGGTCTCAGTTCGGATCGGTGTCTGCAACTCGACACCGTGAAGTTGGAGTCGCTAGTAATCGCAGATCAGCAACGCTGCGGTGAATACGTTCTCGGGCCTTGTACACACCGCCCGTCACGTCATGAAAGTCGGCAACACCCGAAGCCCGTGGCCCTACGGGGAGCGGTCGAAGGTGGGGCTGGTGATTGGGACGAAGTCGTAACAAGGTAGCCGTACCGGAAGGTGCGGCTGGATCACCTCCTTTCTAGGAGCCCGAATAGCGGCGCGGCAGACCCCTTGCGACCCGGACAGACCAGTAGTTACGGGCCCTGTGTGGGGCCCGGTCCGGGACGCAGCACAGGGGCTGCCGCCAATGATTGGGAGACCCGCACCACCCCGGTGGGTGTGGTGCGGGGAGTAATGGCATGAGGAACCACCACCAGCATCAGTGCCCCTTGTGGGGTGGGGTGTGGGTGGTGCCCTGCTGTCTGTCTGGCGCTGTTGTGCGCGGGGCTGGTGGTGGGGGTGGCATGCTGTCGGGTTCTGGGGCGGTGCGCCCTGGTGGCCCGACCCCCGTGCTCTGGTGGTGGTAGTGGCTCGCGCGTTGTGCGTGGGCGTGACTGCTGGGGTTGGGGGTGTGGGTGGGTTGGTTGTGAACTGTATAGTGGGTGCGAGCATCTCGTGCCGCCTTGTCGCGTGTCCTGGGGGTTGTCCTGGGGTGCGTGGGGTGGTGCGTGTAGTGCTGTGAATGTGTTTAGTGTTTTGTTTGTTGTGTCGCATTGCTTCTGCATGGCTTTTTGTTGTGTGGGGGTGGTGTTGTTGTTTTGTTTTTTTGAGCGTTCGGTGGATGCCTTGGCATCAGGGGCCGATGAAGGACGTGGTGGCCTGCGATAAGCCTCGGGGAGCCGGCTGGCGGGCTGTGATCCGAGGGTTTCCGAATGGGGGGACCCGGCACGAGTCATGTCGTGTCACCCGTGTCTGAATTGTCTAGGGCGCGGGGGGTGACGCGGGGAAGTGAAACATCTCAGTACCCGTAGGAGAAGATATTCCGTGAGTAGTGGCGAGCGAAAGCGGATGATGGTGAAACCGTGTGCGTGTGATACTCGGCAGGGGTTGCGTGCGCGGTGTTGTTGGGGCTTTGCTGTTCGTCTCTCTGCCGGGGGGCGGCACTGGGTGTGCTGGTAGCCGAGGCGTCTGGGATGGCGTGGCGTAGAGGGTGAGACCCCCGTAGGCGTAACCGGTGGTGTTCCTGGTGTGGGTGGGGTTCCCAAGTAGCATGGGGCTCGTGGAATCCTGTGTGAATCTGCCAAGACCACTTGGCTGCCTGAATACCTCCTGATGACCGATAGTGGATAGTACCGTGAGGGAATGGTGAAAAGTACCCCGGGAGGGGAGTGAAATAGTACCTGAAACCGGGCGCTTGCAAGCCGTCAGAGCCCTTGCCTGCTTTGTTGTGGGTGTGGGGTGGTGGCGTGCCTTTTGAAGAATGAGCCTGCGAGTCAGTGGCGTGTCGCGAGGTTAACCCGTGTGGGGTAGTCGTAGCGAAAGCGAGTCCGAATGGGGCGATTGTAGTGGCGCGTCCTGGACCCGAAGCGGGGTGATCTACCCATGGCCAGGCTGAAGCACGTGTAAGAGCGTGTGGAGGGCCGAACCCACCTAGGTTGAAAACTGGGGGGATGAGCTGTGGGTAGGGGTGAAAGGCCAATCAAACTCCGTGATAGCTGGTTCTCCCCGAAATGCATTTAGGTGCAGCGTCGCGTGTTGCCCGGCGGAGGTAGAGCTACTGGGTGGCTGATGGGCCCCACAGGGTTACTGACGTCAACCAAACTCCGAATGCCGTCGGGCGCTAGCGTGGCAGTGAGACCGCGGGGGATAAGCTCCGTGGTCGAGAGGGAAACAGCCCAGATCGCCGGCTAAGGCCCCTAAGCGTGTGCTAAGTGGGAAAGGATGTGCGGTCGCGCAGACAACCAGGAGGTTGGCTTAGAAGCAGCCATCCTTGAAAGAGTGCGTAATAGCTCACTGGTCAAGTGGTCGTGCGCCGACAATGTAGCGGGGCTCAAGCACACCGCCGAAGCCGCGGACCCACCACATATGAGCCCTCCAGGGCTGGGCTTGTCCCGGCTTCTTTTGGCAGGGGTGGTGGGTGGTAGGGGAGCGTCCCGCGCCGGGTGAAGCCTCGGGGTGACCCAGGGGTGGATGGCGCGGGAGTGAGAATGCAGGCATGAGTAGCGATACTAGGGTGAGAAGCCCTAGCGCCGAATGACCAAGGGTTCCAGGGCCAGGCTAGTCCGCCCTGGGTGAGTCGGGGCCTAAGGCGAGGCCGACAGGCGTAGTCGATGGATGACGGGTTGATATTCCCGTACCGGTGAAGCACCGACCATGCTGACGCGCGGGTGCTGACCCACGCCCAGGCCCCCACGCAAGCACCCGGCTGCCGCTTCGGTGGTGGCTGGGTGTGGTGGGGGCTGGGTCTGGGGACCCTCCGCGCAGGTAGGCAAGCGTGTTAACAGGGGTGACGCACAGTGGTAGCCTCCGCGGGCCTGATGGCTTGGCCCGTTCAAGCGCGCAGCCCGGTCCCCAGGCAAATCCGGGGGCCTGTCTTGGATGACGGGGGTGAGGCGTGATGGTGACCCCACCACTGGTGGGGGATAGTAGGGTGATCCTGTGGTGCCGAGAAAAGCCTCGACGCGATGGTGCCAGCCGCCCGTACCCGAAACCGACACAGGTGGTCGGGCAGAGTATGCCTAGGCGCACGAGTGAATCATGGTTAAGGAACTCGGCAAAATGCCCCCGTAACCTCGGGAGAAGGGGGGCCCAACCCTTGAAGCCCCGTTTGCGGGCTAGGGGGGAGGGTCGCAGAGGCCAGGGGGAAGCGACTGTTTACTAAAAACACAGGTCCGTGCGAAGCCGCAAGGCGATGTATACGGACTGACGCCTGCCCGGTGCTGGAAGGTTAAGAGGAGCCCTCAACCACCCCTGGTGGTGAAGGGGTGAATTCAAGCCCCAGTAAACGGCGGTGGTAACTATAACCATCCTAAGGTAGCGAAATTCCTTGTCGGGTAAGTTCCGACCTGCACGAATGGCGTAACGACTTCCCCGCTGTCTCAACCATGAGCTCGGCGAAATTGCACTACGAGTAAAGATGCTCGTTTCGCGCAGAAGGACGGAAAGACCCCGGGACCTTTACTACAGCTTGGTATTGGCGTGTGGCATGGCTTGTGCAGGATAGGTGGGAGACGATGAGGCCGCCACGCCAGTGGTGGTGGAGTCACTGTTGAGATACCACTCTGGTCATGGTGCGCGCCTGAACCTCGGCCCGTGATCCGGGTCAGGGACAGTGCCTGGTGGGTAGTTTAACTGGGGCGGTTGCCTCCTAAAGAGTAACGGAGGCGCTCAAAGGTTCCCTCAGCCTGGTCGGCAACCAGGTGTCGAGTGCAAGTGCACAAGGGAGCTTGACTGCGAGACCGACAGGTCGAGCAGGTGCGAAAGCAGGAACTAGTGATCCGGCGATCCCGTGTGGATGGGTCGTCGCTCAACGGATAAAAGGTACCCCGGGGATAACAGGCTGATCCTGCCCAAGAGTCCATATCGACGGCATGGTTTGGCACCTCGATGTCGGCTCGTCGCATCCTGGGGCTGGAGCAGGTCCCAAGGGTTGGGCTGTTCGCCCATTAAAGCGGTACGCGAGCTGGGTTTAGAACGTCGTGAGACAGTTCGGTCCCTATCCTCTGCGCGCGCAGGAGACTTGAGGAGACCTGTCCCTAGTACGAGAGGACCGGGACGGACGAACCTCTGGTATGCCAGTTGTCCCGCCCGGGGCACGGCTGGTTAGCCACGTTCGGAACGGGTAACCGCTGAAAGCATCTAAGCGGGAAACCACCTCCAAGACAAGGTCTCCACACCCCCCGTGGGTGGAAGGCCCCCAGCAGACCACTGGGTAGATAGGCCGGAAGTGGAAGACCAGCAATGGCCTCCGAGCTGACCGGTACTAATAGGCCAACACAAAACAACCCCCAAAACCCCAACACGCTCGGGAAACCCCGAGCACACGGGAACACACCGGGGAACCACAACGAGCACACACACCAACGCACCCACTATACAGTCCACGACCAACCCACACACAAAACCACCACACAACCGAATACCCGCAACACCGCACCAACCCCCCCCACCCCACACACAAGGGGACACACGAGGAGGGGGAGCCCCACCACCGTCTCGGTGGTCACAGCAGCAGGGGACACGCCCGGACCCATCCCGAACCCGGAAGCTAAGCCCGCCAGCGCCAATGGTACTGCACCCGCCAGGGTGCGGGAGAGTAGGACACCACCGAGCACACACCACACCGGGCCCCTGGGACCCGCCCCACACCAAACAGGGCGGACCCCAGGGGCCCAAACACACCCCACACCACACCCAAACACCCCGACACCCACCGCCCATGGCCGAAGCCGCCCACGGGCCACATCGCTCCGACCCCTTTTCCGCTCCCTTTCACGTAGCACATATCACGGTGTCGGCGTACTGTGAGCGACGTCCCTACCCCGTCGTCTCCCAAGGACGTCCCATGCCTCGTTCACGCCTGGCAGCCACGCTCGCATCGCTGCTCCCAGCCCTTCTTCTCGGCTCTCTCGCCATGCCGGCGCAAGCCGAGCCCGCGCCGGCGGCTGACAACGCTGTCACCATCGACCTGCTCGGCTTCACCGACCTGCACGGCCACCTATCCCGGACCACGGATATCGACCGGAACACCGGGCAGACCCGCGTCGTCGACCCCGGCGCCGTCACCCTGGCCTGCGAGGTCGCCGCTGCTCGCGCCGACAACCCCCATACGCTTCTTGTCTCCGCCGGTGACTCCATCGGCGGATCGGCCTATGTCTCCTCCATCCTCCAGGACCGCCCGACCCTGGAGGCCCTCAACGCCATGGGCGTTGATGCGACGGCCCTGGGCAACCACGAGCTCGACCAGGGCCTGGCCGACCTGGAGGACCGGGTCCTGCCCACCCTGGACGCCCCGGTCCTGGCGGCCAACCTCACCGGCTCCTCCGCACTGGACGCCGAGGGCAGCCGCGGCGCCATCATCAAGGAGATCAACGGCGTGAGGGTGGCCCTGGTCGGCGTCGTCACCGACGAGCTGCCGACCCTGGTGTCCCCCTCAGCGATCTCCACCCTGGAGCTCAGCCCGGCGATCGAGCGGGCCAACACGCGGGCCACCGAGCTCAAGGACGGCCAGGAGGCCAACGGGGAGGCCGACGTCGTCGTCGTCCTCAGCCACGAGGACGCCGCCACCACCGCGCCGCAATTCAATCGGCACGTCGACGCCGTCTTCGCCGGCCACACCCATGTGCCCTTCGCCCGGAGCATGACGGGGGCGGAGGGCAACCAGATCGCCGTCGTCCAGGCCGATCACTACGGGTGGGCGCTGGGGCGCATCTCCCTGAGGCACGATCCCGCCACCGGCTCCACCACGGTGGTCACCGCCGACAACATCGACCTGCGCTCCTCAGCCTGCACCGCGGACGCCTACGGCGTGGCCGGGATCGTCTCGCGCGCCGAAGCCGACTCCGCCGCGGAGGGCTCCCGCCCCCTGGCGCGCATCGGCTCGGACTTCCTGCGC
This sequence comes from Actinomyces slackii, assembly GCF_900637295.1. Classification (NCBI taxonomy): domain Bacteria; kingdom Bacillati; phylum Actinomycetota; class Actinomycetes; order Actinomycetales; family Actinomycetaceae; genus Actinomyces; species Actinomyces slackii. The sequence continues at coordinate 1,087,589 of NZ_LR134363.1, forward strand.
GGATCCGACGGAGGGGGCCCCGGCAGTCACCGTGGCACCGAGTCCACCGCCTCCAACCTCATCGCCGAGTCCTTCCGCCACTGGCTGGCCACGGACATCCAGCCCGACGGCGCCCACTACCTGGGCATCATGAACGCCGGGGGAGTGCGCGCCGACTACACCTACGCCTCAAGCGAGGCGGGCGAGGGCGACGGGGTCCTGACAGCCGGGGAGGCCTACACGGTCCAGCCCTTCGGCAACGAGATGGCCTACACCACCATGACCGGCGCCGAGCTCAAGGCGCTCCTGGCCCAGCAGTGGCAGCCCGGCGCCAGCCGCTCGGTGCTGACCCTGGGGCTGTCGAGCAACGCCAGCGTCCTGCTCGACGTCGGGGCGCAGGCCGAGCTCGCCGCCATCCAGGCCGATCTGGCGGCCACAGGGGCCGGGGCCGATACGCGCGCCGCAGACATCGAGGCGGCCCGATCCCGGGTGGTGCGCCAGATCGTCATCGACGGCCAGGCCCTGGCCGACACCGACACCGTGGTGGTGGCCTCCAACTCCTTCCTCCTGGAGGGCGGGGACGGCTACACCGCTCTGAGCGGTCGGCCCTACACCAACACCGGCACCCTGGATCGCGATGTCACCTCGGCCTACCTGGCCTCCTTCGGCGATCAGGCCGTGACCGCCTCCTATGACAAGCGGCAGACGGGCCTGTCGGTGAGCGCCGGCGATGACGGCGCGCTGACCGTGACTCTTGACGGCCTGGCCTACACCAATGGCGCAGAGCAGGCCGCCGGTGCTCGCAGCCTTCGGGTGATGAGCCGAGGCGCCCAGATCCTCAGCCAGGACATCGACCTTCAGGTGGACCCCTCGGGCCCCACCACGGGCCGGGCCGAGCTGAGCCTCACCATGCCCGCCGACGCCGAGATCGGCCCCTGCCGCACCCTGAGCGCCGCCCAATGCCGCTGGGTGAGCGTCGAGTCGCTCGACGCCGCGGGCACGGTCCTCAACTCCTTCCTCATCGAGGCCGAGGCGGATGCGGCGCCCACCGGCGCGCCCACCGCTGAGCCCTCGACGGCGCCCACCGCTCAGGCCACCTCCGCTCCCGCCCCTACCGCAGGGGCTGGCGTCGGGACCGCTGCCGGGGCTGCTGCCGGGCAGGCGGCGGGGGAGGCGGTCACGGCGACGCCGTCGGCCCGCACTCAGCCCTCCCCCGGGCCCTCCGGGCGACCGGGGCTGGCCAGCACCGGGGCCGCCCCGGTGCTCCCTCTCGGCGCAGGGCTGGTACTGCTCCTCGGGGGCGCCCTGCTCCTGCACCGCCGTCTCCGCCAGACCGACCGCGCCTGAGGCCTCGGGCGGTCCGCCTCCGGGCGCGGCGGTGAGGGCCGGTCGGCGGGATCCCGCTGATCCGCCCTCACCGGCCGTGACCTGCGAGAACAGGGCATCGTGCGAAAAGGGGTAGACAGAATGTGGGAACGGGCTTAGGCTCCTGTTTGAACGGAGAGGAAGCCGCACCGGATTTGCCCGAACGGGCAGGCGGTGTGACAAGGATGTCAGGGGCGAGCATGGACGCGCACAGCAGGCAGCAGGCGATTCTCGCGCAGCTGCGCGCCTCGGGCCGCGTCCTGGTGGCCGACCTGGCTGATGGCCTCGCCGTCGCCCCCGAGACCATTCGGCGGGACCTGGCCGCCATGGATCGCCGCGGCGTCCTGCGCAAGATCCACGGCGGCGCCGTCCCCGCCCCGGTCCTGGCCCTGCCCGAGACCGGCGTGACCCATCGCGAGCAGCTCAACACCGCTGCCAAGCAGGCCATCGCCCAGGCGGCGCTGCCCCGGCTGGGGCTGTCCGAGGGGACCGTTCTGCTGGTGGACTCGGGCACCACCACCGGGGCCCTGGCCCGCCTCCTGGGCGGGGGGCCGCGCCTGAGCGTCATCACCAACTCGGTGCTCATCGCCGCCCACCTGGCCTCCCTGGAGGGGATCACGGTGAGGATCCTGGGCGGCCAGGTGCGCGGACTGACCCAGGCCGCCGTCGGCTCAGAGGCCCTGGAGGCGCTGGCCGCCCTGCGCGTGGACGTCGCCATCATGGGCACCAACGGGGTCTCCGCCCTGCACGGCCTGTCCACGCCCGACCCCGACGAGGCCACTGTCAAGCGCGCCATGGTCCGCTGCGCCCGCCGCGTGGTGGCCCTGGCGGACGCCACCAAGATCGGCCAGGAGCACCTGGTCTCCTTCGCCGCGGCGGACGAGGTCGACCTGCTGGTCACCGACGCCCCGCCGCCCCCCGACCTGACCGCCCACCTTCACGACACCGGAACCGAGGTCCTCATCGCATGATCCTGACCCTGACACCCAACCCATCACTCGATCGCACCGTCACCCTGCCCGGTCCCCTTCAGCGAGGCGGCGTCAACCGCCTGGCCTCGGTGACCGTGGAGCCCGGCGGAAAGGGCGTCAACGTCGCCCGAGTCCTGGCCTACTCCGGGCAGCCGGCCACCGCCGTCCTGCCCGCCGCGCCCCACGACCCCCTGCTGGGGGCCATCGAGGAGCTCGGCCTCGATGAGCTGAGCGCCCTGCCCGTGGCCGTGACCGGGGCGGCCCGCATCAACACCGCCGTCACCGAGCCCGACGGCACCACCACCAAGCTCAACGAGCCCGGCTCCGGCCTGGCCGCCCAGGAGGTCGAGGCCGTTGAGCAGGCCCTCCTGGGGGCGCTGTCCCAGGGCGGGCAGCGCGACTGGGCGGTGCTGTCCGGGTCCCTGCCCCCCGGGGCGCCCGTGGATTGGTACGTGCGCCTGGTCGAGCTGCTGCGCCCCGCCGGGGTGAGCATCGCCGTCGACACCTCCGATGCGCCACTGGCGGCCCTGGCCAACAACCTGCCCGATGCCGCCCCCGATCTCATCAAGCCCAATGGTGAGGAGCTCGCCCAGCTGGCCGGGGTGGGGGCGGCCGACCTGGAGGAGGGGGCGATCGCCGGGGACCTGGAGCCCGTGGCCGCAGCCGCCCGCGTCCTGGTTGACCTGGGCATCGGGGCGGTCATGGCCACCCTGGGGCCCGCCGGCGCCGTCTTGGTCACCGCCAACGGGGCCTGGCACGCCACCGCGCCCGAGGTGCCGGTGGTCTCCACCGTCGGCGCGGGGGACTCCTCCGTGGCCGGCTACGTCCTGGCCGCCGTGCGCGGGGCCGATGAGGCCGAGCGCCTGGCCACCGCCATGGCCTACGGGTCAGCCGCGGCCTCCCTGCCCGGCACCACCCTTCCCACGCCCGCCGATCTGCCCGCGCAGTCCGCCGTCGTCACCCGGCTCTAGGGCCGGACATCACCCGCCACAGTCCTCCGATCACCGACTCTGCCCGCCGCGTGCCCGCGCGGCATCCCCCGGACACCAAGGAAGCCTCATGACCGACAGCACACCATTGATCATCCCCGAGCTGGTCGTCCTCGACGCCCAAGCCGGCCCGGCCAAGGAGGACGTCATCGACTTCCTGGCCGCGACCGTCGCCGGCGCCGGTCGCGCCAGCACCTCCGAGGGCCTGGCCGAGGACGCCAGGGCCCGCGAGGCCACCGCGCCCACTGGCATCCCCGGCGGCATCGCCATCCCCCACTGCCGCAGCCCCCACGTCCTGGCCCCCAGCCTGGGATTCGCCCGCCTGGCCGAGCCCGTGGACTTCGGCGCCGCCGACGGCGTGCCCGCCGACCTCGTCTTCATGATCGCCGCCCCCGACGGCGCCGACGACGTCCACCTCCAGCTCCTGGCCAAGCTCGCCCGCGGCCTCATGCAGGCCGAGTTCACCGGGGCACTGCGCGAGGCCGACAGCGCCGAGGACGTCGCCAGGATCGTCACCGGCCAGGTCCAGCCCGAGCTTCTCGAGGGCGCTGAGGGCGCTGAGGGCGCTGAGGGCGCTGAGGATTCTAAGGGCGCGCAGGCGGCGGACAAGCCCAAGGACGATGCGGTCTCCGCGCCGGCCGCCAAGGCCTCCGGGGAGGAGGTCGTCATCGTGGGCGTCTCCTCCTGCCCCACCGGCATCGCCCACACCTTCATGGCCGCCGAGGCCCTGGAGCAGGCCGGCAAGGACCGCGGCGTGACCGTGGCCATCGAGGGCCAGGGATCGGGCAAGATCGACGCCCTGGACCCCGCCCTGGTCGAGCGCGCCTCGGCCGTCATCTTCGCCCACGACCTGCCGGTCAAGGGCCGGGAGCGCTTCGCCGGCAAGCCGGTCATCGACGTCGGCGTCAAGGCCGCCGTCAACGATGCCGGTGCCCTGGTGGACCAGGCCCTGGCGGCCATCGACGACCCCTCCGCCGCCCGGGTGCCGGCGGCCGCCGCGAGCCAGGACGCCTCCGAGGAGGCCGAGGGGTCCGTGCACTGGGCGCGTCGCCTCCAGCAGGCCGTCATGACCGGCGTGTCCTACATGATCCCCTTCGTGGCGGCGGGCGGTCTGCTCATCGCGCTGGGGTTCCTCTTCGGCGGCTACGACATCGCCTTGACCCCTGAGGGCGCCACCGACTCCGTGGCCGCCACCGTGGTCAACGAGTACTCCCTGACCAACCTGCCCGGCACGGTGGCGGGCGCCGAGTATGCCACGGGCTTCATGCTCTACCTGGGATCGGTGCTGTTCATGCTGGGCCAGGCCGCCATGGGCTTCCTCGTCCCGGCGCTCGCCGGCTACATCGCCTTCGGCCTGGCCGGGCGCCCGGGCATCGCCCCCGGCTTCGCCATGGGCGTGGTGGCCGGTGCCGTGGGCGCCGGCTTCATCGGCGGCCTGGTCGGCGGCATCCTCGCCGGGTACTTCGCCGCCTGGCTGGTAGGCCTCGACGTCCCGCGCTGGTTGCGCGGCCTCATGCCCGTCGTCGTCATCCCCCTGGGGACAACGCTGGTCGTGGGCAGTCTCATGTACATGGTGCTGGGCCGGCCCCTGGGCACCCTCATGACCAACCTGCAGGATGGGCTGACCGCCATGTCCGGCGGCGGCTCGGCCATCTTCCTGGGCATCATCCTGGGGCTCATGATGTGCTTCGACCTGGGCGGGCCGGTCAACAAGGCCGCCTACCTGTTCGGCACGGCGGGCCTGGCCGCCAACACGCAGGCCTCCTTCGAGATCATGGCCGCCGTCATGGCCGCCGGCATGGTGCCCCCGATCGCCGTCTCGGTGGCGACCTTCCTGCGGCCCCGCCTGTTCACCAAGGCTGAGGTGGAGAACGGTCGCAGCGCCTGGCTGCTGGGACTGTCCTTCATCTCCGAGGGCGCCATCCCCTTCGCCGCCGCCGACCCGCTGCGCATCATCCCCTCAACCATGGCCGGAGGCGCGGTCACTGGTGCGCTGTGCATGGCCATGCACGTGGGCTCGCGCGCCCCGCACGGGGGACTGTTCGTGGCCTTCGCGATCCAGAACGTCTTCGGATTCATCCTCGCGATCCTGGCCGGCGTCGCCGTGACCGCCGCCCTGGTGGTTCTGCTCAAGAGCCACGCCCACAAGGCCTGACGGGCCGGGCGAGTCGATGAGGCGGGTCCCTTGGGGGCCCGCCTCATCGCGTGCGCGGGGCATGGTGGGGTTCCCGGGCCGGCCGCCTGGGCGTTGCGCCCGGGCGGCCGGCCCGCGGCGTAGGCTCGCGCCATGGCTCCCAGACGACGTATCGATCCCGCCGACGGCGTGGCCGCGCTGCGGCAGTGGGCCTCCAGCGATGAGGTGCCCCGAAGCGTGACCGCCACCGCCGTGCGCTACTGCCTGGAGGAGCTGTCGGCCTGCGCGCCGGGACACTCCGTGGAGGTGCGGGTGCCGCCCTTCGGGGTGACTCAGGCGGTGGCCGGCACGGTGCACCGCCGCGGCACCCCGCCCAGCGTCGTCGAGACCGACGCCGAGACCTGGCTGGCCCTGGCCGTGGGGCGCCTGGAGTGGCGGGAGGCGGCAGCGCGCGGGGCCCTGCGCGCCTCGGGGGAGCGCTGCGACCTGTCGGACTACCTGCCAATTCTCACGGAATGAGCTGGATGCCGGGCCTGGCCGTGTACTGGGCGGTGGCGAGGGGCTGATGGTGAGATCATTTATGGGGTTGATCTCGAAGGTCTTACTTCTAAGGAGTTGGAGGAGGTTGCGGAATGGGAGGCGAGGGTCCAAATGGACAAGGGATTTAACCAGGACCTTAATGATATGAGGGGTGAGATTGATGATGCGTGGACCAACGGGCATGATGCTATGGGATCGACGGCGGCGAGTTTTAAGTAGGGCGTGTCGGGTGGTGCTGCTTCCCGCCCTGGTGGTTGGCGTCTCCCTGGCGGGATGCGCGACGGGAAGTGAGAAGGCCCGTGATGAGGGGGTTCCCGGTGATGTGAAGGTCTGTGACCTGATGACCGCGGGGGATATGAACAGTGCGTTGGACCGCCGTATCAAATACTTCGCCTTCTCCAAGTACTCCTATGGCGAGAATAAACCTGTTTTAACGTGCATGGTTCTTTTCACCGATCACGAGGAGGTAGGTGATGGATTAGACATAGAGTATGAGTATAATGGGCAGACCGGCTATTTTGGTCTTCCAGATATCATGGCCGACTATGATTACGTTAAGGCTGAGGTCCCGCATGAGATGGTGTCTGTTGAAGGGGTTGAGGGTGAGGGATTCACTGCCTATTGGAAGGGCAATTCGTTCTTCGTGTGGCAGTACCCTTCCGGTCACCTCCTAGCTATGTCGTCATCATGGAGGGATGCTCAAGGCAACTCCGTTGATGGAACGGATAAGATGCTGGCCCTGGGGCGGTCCATCGCACCGATTGCACCGGATGTTGCGAGCGGTCCTAGGCAGAAGAGGACCGTATACCCCAGTCCTCTCGACTCTCAGTGACTGGAGTGTGTGGCGCCGGCGGCCTGTCCGGTCCGGGTGATGGCGCGGGCGCCGGCGCCCATGGCTCCTCACTCCCGCCGCCCGGCCCGGTAGGTTCCTCCCATGAGCCGTACACGACTGAGCGCCTACACCGCCGCGCCCGCCGAGGTTGCCAGCGCCCTGGACGCCCTGCGGGCAGAGCACGGCATCACCGACTTCCCGCCCGAGGCCCTCGCCGAGGCTCAGGCCGCTGCCGAGGCCTGGGAGGCTGGCGGCCCCCAGCGGCTCCTGGATGACGGGGCGCGCGACGCCCGTGACCTGCCCCTGGTCACCATCGACCCTCCTGGCTCCAAGGACCTCGACCAGGCCCTCGCCCTGGAGCGCCTCGACCCCGCCGACCAGCACGGGCCCAGCTATCGCGTCCACTACGCCATCGCCTCCCTGGCCACCTTCATCACCCCCGGCGGCGCCCTGGATGCCGAGCTGCGCCGTCGTGGAGAGACCATCTACGCCCCCGATGCCGCCACGCCCCTGCACCCCGAGGCGCTCTCCCACGGGGCCGCCTCCCTCCTGGAGGAGGTCGAGCGCCCCGCCTGCCTGTGGACCATCGACCTGGACCCCCGCGGCGAGATCCTCACCGCCCACGTCGAGCGCGCCCTGGTGCGCTCCCGCGCCCGCCTGACCTACGCCCAGGTCCAGGAGGCCCTCGACGGGGCGAGCCTGCCCGCCCCCGTGCCCCCGGGGCTGCCCGCCCTCCTGGAGGAGATCGGCCGCCTGCGCCTGGAGCGCGAGGCCGAGCGCGGCGGGACCTCCCTGACCACCCCGGAGCAGGAGATCGAGAAGACCGAGGACGAGGGCTACCGACTCGTCTACCGCGCCAGCCTGCCCGTCGAGGACTACAACGCCCAGATCTCCCTCATGACCGGGATCAGCGCCGCCGCCATCATGGTGCGCCACGGCGTCGGCATCCTGCGCACCCTGCCTCCGGCTAGGGACGAGAATGAGGCCCGCCTGCGCCGCGTCGCCCGCGCCCTGGGCATCGACTGGCCCGCCAAGCAGCCCTACCCCGAGCTCCTGCGCTCCCTGGACCACCAGGTCCCCGCCCACGCCGCCTTCATGGACCAGGCCATGAGCCTGTTCCGCGGCTCGGGCTACCTGGCCTTCAACGGCCCGGACGCCCCCGGCCAGGGGCCTGACGGCGAGCAGGAGGCCATCCACGCCGCCATCGCCTCCCGCTACGCCCATGTCACCGCGCCCCTGCGCCGACTGGTGGACCGCTACGGCGAGGAGGTCTGCATCGCCGCCTGCGCCGGCCGGCCCGTGCCCGACTGGGTCGCCCAGGCCCTGCCCGAGCTGCCCGAGGTCATGTCCCGCACCGGTCGCCTGGCCAAGGCCATCGGCCGCGGCGCGGTGTCCATCCTGGAGGCCATGGTCCTGGCCGGCCATGAGGGGCAGGTCTTCGAGGGCGTCATCACCTCCGTGCGCGAGGGCCGCGGAGAGCTCATGCTCACCGAGCCCGCCGTCGTCACCGAGATCCGCGCCTCGGCCCCCGCGCAGCCCGGCGCCGGCAGCGCGCCACGACTGCCCGTGGGCGAGCGGGTACGGGCCCGCCTGCGCCGCGCCGACCCCGCCACCGGCCGCACGGACTTCGAGCTCGTCTGAGCCGGCACGGTCCTGGCCCCCGCGCGTCCTGGCACTGGGTCGACCAATCAGCCGCGGGGCGGCGCTGGCGCATGCGGGCACGGGCGGCCCGGGTGCATCAGTGACCGCGTGCGGGCCAGGAGGGGTCAGAAAACCCTTGCTGATGTGACTCCCGGCACGGTACGGTGAGGCGCATCTCGGTGCGATGAGGCGGGCGGCGAGGCGGATGGCGCCCAGGCGTCATTCGGGCACCGGCGCCACCACGGTCTCGCGAAGGAGAGAGCCATGGCCGAGCACCCATCACCAACCACCCTGGACGACCTGCTCCGCGGCATCCCGGCCGGCCCGCCAGTGGCCTCCGCCGATATCCCGAGCCCGGGGCGCACCTTCATCGTGCTCGATGACGACCCCACCGGCACCCAGTCCGTCGCCGACCTGCCGGTCATCACCGGCTGGAGCGTCGAGGACCTGGTCTGGGCCCTGGGCAGGGGAGCCCCCGCCGTCTACGTCATGACCAACTCCCGCTCCCTGGACGCGGACGACGCCGCCCGTGTCAACACCGAGGTCGTCACCCACGCCCTGGAGGCCGCCGAGCGCACCGGCACGGCCATCGCCTTCGTCTCCCGCTCCGACTCCACTCTGCGCGGCCACTACCCCCTGGAGCCCGACACCATCGCCGACCTCATGGAGAGGGCCGGCACCCCGGTGGACGGCATCATCCTGTCCCCGGCCTTCCCCGACGCCGGGCGCATCACCGTGGGCGGCATCCACTACGCCGGCTCCCCGACGGCGGGCTACGTGCCCGTCGGGGAGACCGAGTTCGCCGGCGACAAGACCTTCGGCTACCGAGCCTCCCAGCTGGCCGCCTGGGTCGAGGAGAAGACCGGGGGCGCCGTGCCCGCCGGCCGGGTCCTGACCATCGACCTGACGCTCCTGCGCACTGACGAGGACGCTGTCGTCGACATCCTGGGCTCGGCCGCCAGCCGCACGCCCATCGCCGTGGACTGCGTCGAGGAGAACGACCTGCGGCTCCTGGCCCGCGCGCTCCAGCGCGCCGAGGACGCCGGATCCACCTTCGTCTACCGGGTCGGCCCGCCCTTCGTGCGCGCTCGCATCGGCCAGGAGCCCCACCAGCCACTGAGCCCCGACCAGGCCCAGCCGGCCAGCACCGCCCCGGAATCGGATGCCCGTGGCGGCCTCATCGTCGTCGGCTCCCACGTGGGCCTGACCGGACGGCAGGTCGACGCCCTGCGCGCCGCCACCTCCACCCCCGAGATCGTCCTGGACGTGCCCACCGTCCTGGACGACGCGCGCGGCCCAGCCCATCTCGCCGAGATCGCCGACACCGCCATCGAGGCCCTTCGCACCGGCAGCGTCGTCGTGCGCCGCGGTGGGGCCTTCGTGGCCGGGCGCGACGCCGAGGAGTCCTTGGAGTTCGCTCGTCGCGTCTCACAGGCCGTCGTCGAGGTCGTCCAACGCATCGTGGCGGCGCGCTGCCCGCGCTTCATCATCGCCAAGGGCGGCATCACCTCCTCCGACGTGGCCAGCAGGGGCCTGGGCATGAGCCGGGCCATCGTGCGCGGCCCCATGCTGCCCGGCATCGTCTCCCTGTGGGAGCCCCAGGACGGCCCCGCCGCGGGGGTGCCCTACATCGTCTTCGCCGGCAACGTCGGCGACGACGACTCCCTGGCCGCCGTCGTCGCCACGCTGGACGCCGGGACCGGATCGCACTGGGCCGGCTGATCGGCCACCGGCCCGGCCGCCGGCCGGGTACCGGGCTCGCACCACCCCACTCTCATCCAAGGAGGTCGACATGACCAGCACCGTCGCCGTCCTGGGCCTGGGCGCCATGGGCCTGCCCATGGCCTCCCACTTGGCCCGCACCTTCACCACCACCGGATTCGACATCGCCGCCCAGCGCCTGGACCTGGCCTGCCAGGCGGGCATCGCCCCTGCCGCAAGCGCCGCCGAGGCGGCCGCCGGCGCCGACGCCGTCCTGGTCGCCGTGCGCAACCAGGCCCAGCTCGAGGAGCTCCTCTTCGGCCAGGACGGCATCGCCGCCGCCATGAGGCCCGGGGCGCAGGTCCTGCTCACCTCCACCGTCGGCGGCCAGGGAGTCTCCGCCGTGGCCGAGCGCCTGGCGGCAGCCGGCCTGGGCCTGGTCGACGCCCCGGTCTCCGGTGGGCCGGTGCGCGCGGGCACCGGCGACCTGCTCGTCGTCGTCGGTGCCGAGGACGCCTCCTGGGAGGCCGCGCACGACGTCCTGGACGCCTTGGCCTCCACCCTGGTCCGAGTGGGTGATGCCCCCGGCTACGGGCAGGCCATGAAAACCGTCAACCAGCTCCTGTGCGGAGTGCATATCGCCGCCGCCGGGGAGGCCCTGGCCCTGGCCGACGCGCTGGGCCTGGACACCGCCGCCGCCCTGGAGGCGCTCATGGCCGGCGCCGCCTCCTCCTTCATGCTGGGCGATCGCGGCCCGCGCATGCTCCAGGCCTACGACGAGGCCGGCGCCGAGGTCCGCTCCCGCCTGGACATCTTCGTCAAGGACATGGGCATCGTCACCGCCGCCGCCAAGAGCGCGGGCCTGTCGACGCCGGTGGCCGCCGCCGCCGAGCAGCTCTACCTCCAGGGCGCGCGTCGAGGCCTGGCGGCCCAGGACGACTCCAGCATCATCACCGTTCTGGCACCGAGCCCAAGCGCGCCGGCCACGGCCGAGGCGGGCCCAGGTGAGGCGGGCCCGGGCGAGGCGGGCGCCGCCAGTCGAGCCGGGCAGGCGCCGTCATGAGCGCCGTCGCGCTGAGCCCAGGCCTCCTGGCCTCCCCGACGCTCGCCTCCGCCCTCCCCCTGGCCGGGGATGAGCCTCCCGAGCCGGTCCTATCCGCCCCCGTCCTGCTGCTCCTGGCCGCCGGGGCCATTGCCGTCCTGCTCGTCCTGGTCATCAAGGTCAGGATGAGCGCCTTCATCGCCATGCTCCTGGTCTCCATGGGCCTGGCGCTCGTGGCCGGCATCCCTGTGGGCGACATCGTGACCACTATGACCGACGGCATGGGCAAGACCCTGGGAACCGTGGCGATGATCGTGGGCCTGGGGGCGATCCTGGGGCGCATCGTCGAGGCCGCCGGAGGCGCGGAGATCCTCGCCGATCGCTTCACCCGAGTGCTGGGGCGACACCGCGTCATCGCCGCCGTCACCGCCGCCTCCTTCATCCTGGGCATCCCGATCTTCTTCGACGTCGGCTTCATCATCCTGGCGCCGATCGTCTTCGGCTTCGCCCACATCGCCAGGATCAACTCGCTGAAGATCGGCCTGCCGGTCGCCGCGACCCTCATGGCCCTGCACGTCGTCGTCCCGCCCCATCCCGGGCCGGTCGCCTCCGCCGCGACCCTGGGCGCCGACGTCGGGCTGCTGACCATGGTCTCCCTGCCCGTGTGCGCGGTGGTGGCGGTGGCCTCCTACTTCGCGTCGAAGCTGTTCAATGTGGATGGCATCGTCCTGGAGGGCAGCCCGCTGGGCTCCGCGCAGGACAGCGCCGAGGCCACCTATGAGCCGGGCGGCGCCGTCGCCCGTCCCCACGCCACCGGGCCGGGCACCGTCATCTTCCTCATCGTCGCACCCATCGCCCAGATGATGCTGGGGACCGTGGGGCAGATGATGGTTGAGGAGGGGAGCACCGCTCACGGGATCCTGGGCTTCGTCGGCTCCTCGACGACGGCGCTGCTGACCGCCGTCATCCTGGCCTACCTCATCATCGGGGCCCAGCAGGGCTGGGGCCTGGCCAGGCGCGGCGAGATCATCGACTCGGCCCTGCCGGATGTGGCCACCATCGTGTTCGTCACCGGTGCCGGCGGCGTCTTCGCCTCCGTGCTCGTGGCCAGCGGGATCGGCAAGGCGCTGTCCGGGGTGCTGGTGGAGGCCAATATGCCGATCCTGGTCACCGCCTTCGTCATCTCCCAGGCACTGCGGGCCTCGCAGGGATCGGCCACGGTGGCGATCCTCACCACCGGCGGCCTGCTGACCGACGCCGTGGCCAACGGCGGGTACACGGCCTTCCAGGTGGTGCTCATCCAGATGGCGATCGGCTTCGGGGCGCTGGGGCTGTCGCATGTCTCTGACTCCGGGTTCTGGATCGTCACGAAGTACATGGGGCTCAGCGTCAAGGACGGGCTCAAGACCTGGACAGCCCTGTCCACGATCGCGGGCCTCGTCGGGTTCGCCCTGACCGCCATGCTGTGGATGCTGGCCTGAGGGCCCGCTGCGGCCCGGCCCAGCGGGTCGCGGGAGCGCCGGGCCGCGTGACGTGGAAGACTGTGCGGGTGAGCACTGGTGAGAACCACGGGCTGACCGGCCCCCTCCACGCGCCCGCCCCGGCTGACCGCCTCGACGAGCTCGAGCCCGCCCCCCGCGAGGAGTGCGGCGTCTTCGGGGTGTGGGCACCGGGGGAGGAGGTCTCCCGCCTGACCTACTTCGGCCTCTACGCGCTCCAGCACCGCGGCCAGGAGGCCGCCGGCATCGCCACCTCCAACGGCGAGCAGATCCTGGTCTACAAGGACCTGGGCCTGGTCTCCCAGGTCTTCGACGACGGCGCCCTGTCCTCCCTGGCCGGCCACATGGCCGTGGGGCACGTGCGCTACGCCACCACCGGGGCCACCACCTGGGAGAACTCCCAGCCCATGCTCGGCCCCGCCTCCGGCTCCACCCTGGCCCTGGCCCACAACGGCAACCTCACCAACACCCGCGAGCTCATCGAGGCCGTGCGCGCCACCACCGGAGAGGACCTCACCGGCGAGCTGGGCCGCGGGTCCTCCACCGACACCGCCGTCATCGCCGCCCTCATGAACCTCATCTGCGAGCGCGGCGCCCTGACGGACTGGGACGCCGCCGGTGACCTGCGGGCCAGCGGCATCGCCGACGAGGTCGAGCTCGCCGAGGCCTACGGCGCCCCCGCGCCCCTGAGCGTCCACCAGGCGGCCCGCCGAGTCCTGCCCATGCTGCGCGGCGCCTTCTCCCTGGTGTTCATGGATGAGCGCACCCTCTACGCCGCCCGCGACCCCCATGGCGTGCGGCCCCTGGTGCTGGGGCGCCTGGCCAACGGCTGGGCGGTCGCCTCGGAGACGGCGGCCCTGGACATCGTGGGGGCGGCCTTCGTCCGCGAGATCGAGCCCGGCGAGCTCATCGAGATCGACGACGACGGCGTGCGCTCAACCCGCTTCGCCACCGTGCGGCGGGCGGGCTGCGTCTTCGAGTACGTCTACCTGGCCCGCCCCGACACCCGCATCTCGGGGCGCTCGGTCATCGCCTCGCGCAACGAGATGGGCGCCGCCCTGGCCCGGGAGCACCCCGTGGAGGCGGATATGGTCATCGCCACGCCCGAGTCGGGCACCCCCGCCGCCATCGGCTACGCCCAGGCCTCGGGCATCCCCTACGGGCAGGGCCTGGTCAAGAACGCCTACGTGGGGCGCACCTTCATCCAGCCCACCCAGACCCTGCGCCAGCTGGGAATCCGCCTCAAGCTCAACCCCCTGCGCGAGGTCATCGAGTCCAAGCGCCTGGTGGTGGTCGATGACTCCATCGTGCGCGGCAACACCCAGCGAGCCCTGGTGCGGATGCTGCGAGAGGCCGGGGCCGCCGAGGTCCATGTGCGCATCTCCTCCCCGCCGGTGCTGTGGCCCTGCTTCTACGGCATCGACTTCGCCACCCGCGCCGAGCTCATCGCCACCGGCATGAGCGTGGAGGAGATCTGCCGCTCCATCGGAGCCGACTCCCTGGGATTCCTGTCCGTTCAGGGCATGGTGGAGGCCACCGCCCAGCGCGCCCAGGACCTGTGCATGGCCTGCTTCACCGGCGACTACCCGATCCAGCCGCCCTCCCAGGGCGCCGTCGTCGTCGCCGGCCCGGTGCGCCGCGTGCCCTCGGCCTACCGGCGCCGCGGGACCCCCGCGCCTGCCGGCGCCGTCGACCCCGACTCCATCACCCTGCCCGACCTGAGGGCCGGCAGCCCTCTGGGAACAGCGGGCCCCACCACCTAGGCGCCGGCCCGCCCCTGCCCGCCCCGGGGCGGCCCCGGTCCGCCCCCGCCCCGACCATCAGACCGATCGATTCTCAAGGAGCCCCCGATGCCCCCAGTACCCGATCAGGCCAGTCAGCCCATCACCTACGCCTCGGCCGGGGTGGACACCGCCGCCGGAGACCGCGCCGTCGAGCTCATGAAGGAGGCCGTGGCCGCCACGATGACCCCCGCCGTGGTGGGAGGCGTGGGAGGATTCGCCGGCCTGGTGGACGCCAGCGCCCTGCGCGACTACACCCGCCCCCTGCTGGCCACCTCCACCGACGGCGTGGGCACCAAGGTCGCCATCGCCCAGGCCCTCGACATCCACGACACCATCGGCCAGGACCTGGTGGGCATGGTGGTCGACGACATCGTCGTCGTGGGGGCCCGGCCCCTGCTCATGACCGACTACATCGCCTGCGGCCGCGTGGTCCCCGAGCGCATCGCCGACATCGTGCGGGGTGTGGCCACGGCCTGCGCCGCCATCGGCACCCCCCTGCTGGGCGGGGAGACCGCCGAGCACCCCGGCCTCATGGGGCCCGAGGACTACGACATCGCCGGGGCCGCCACCGGGGTGGTCGAGGCCGATCGCATGCTGGGCGCCCAGCGGGTGCGCCCCGGGGATGTCCTGGTGGCCCTGGGCTCCTCAGGCCTGCACTCCAACGGCTACTCCCTGGTGCGCCGCGTCGTCGAGGCCGCCGGCTGGGAGCTGGAGCGCCACGTGGAGGAGTTCGGGCGGACCCTCGGCGAGGAGCTGCTGGAGCCCACATGCCTGTACACCCGAGTGTGCCTGGCCATGCTGGAGACCCTGTCCTCCCCGGCCGCCCCCGGCCCCCTCCACGCGCTGTCGCACATCACCGGCGGGGGACTGGCCGCCAACCTGGCGCGCGTCCTTCCCGCCGGGCTCGTGGCCGGCGTGGACCGGGCCTCCTGGCAGGTCCCGCCGGTCTTCTCCACGATCCGCGAGCTCGGCCAAGTGCCCTGGGAGGACGCGGAGGCCACCCTCAACCTGGGGGTGGGGATGGTGGCCGTCGTCGACCCCTCGGGGGCCGACGGCGTGCTGCGCATCGCCGAGGGCTCGGGCATCCCCGCCTGGGTGCTGGGGGAGGTGCGCGAGGACGACGGGCGCGCCCGGGGCCGGCTCGTGGCCGGCACCAAGGGAGTCGATGGAGGCGCCGTGGACATCCACGGCGACTACCGCAGCGAGTGAGCCCGGGGCCCGCCCGCCTCACCCCACCAGGGCGCCCAGATGCGCAGAACTCCTCAGAGGGCGCAGCGGTTCCACCGCTCCCTCTGAGGAATTCAGTGCATGAGTGGGCTGAGCGGCCTCAGCGGTTACCTGGCACCTCGTCGGACTCATCCCAGTCATCGTCATCGACGGCGTACTTGGCGGCCAGCTCCTCGTAGTCGTTGTCCTCCCCGGCCTCGGAGGCAGAGGACGCGGAGACGAGCTCGCGCTCGAGAGCCGCGTAATCCGTCTCCGGACTGAAGTACTTGAGCTTACGGGCGACCTTGGTCGCCTTGGCCTTCTGACGGCCGCGCCCCATAGGCTCGACCCCCTCCAACGTGTCACGGCACGCACGTGGCGCGCTCTTCCTGGTCAAATGTGTCGTGGGGCAACCGTACATCGTCGCCGCACAGGAACACCATTCGGGAGTCGCCCAGGTACCGTGGTGCCGCCCACCCCGCAGCTCCCAGGCTCGTGGGCCGCGCGGCCCTAGCGGCGCAGAAGACCCGCCACGACCAGCCCGGTCGCCACCGCTCCCACAGCGATCGCTGCCGCCGCCTCCTTGAGCGACTGGGGGTCGCCGTCCTGGACGCCCCGGACAGTCCTGCCCATCCGCGCCCTGAGCCAGTCGGCGCGCCCGCGAAGATCGGCCAGGCCCTCCTCGGCCTGGCCGCGCAGAGCGCTGAGGCCGGCCTGCGCCTGATCGCGCAGCTCCTCGCCGGCGGCCCGGGCCTGGGCGCGCGGATCCACGCGCCAGGCCAGCTCGTCCACCGAATCGGCCAGGGCCTGGCGCTGGGCGCGCAGGCGCTCCTCAAGCTGCTCGGGAGTGGCGGGGGCGTCCTGGGAGGATCCGCTCATCTGCTCGGAGTCGCTCATGAGATCGTCTCCGAGGAGGCGGTGCCGGCGGTGATGGCCTTGACCAGGGCCACGGCGCCGAGCCCCACCAGGCCCAGGGCCGCGGCGGTGACCGCGCCCAGGGCCACGGGCTCGCCGTCGCGGGCGTCGTCGAGCATGCGGGACAGGCGCGCGGGCGCGGACAGCCCCGGGCCCTGGGAGCCCGCACCGGTGTCCTGCGGGGCGGGGCGGGAGGCGTCGTCGGGCGCGAGGCCTGCCCGGGAGGCCAGGTGCTGGGCCGTGGACCGCGTCTGGGAGCGCATGGCTGTGGCCCGGGCGCGGGCCTGGCCCTTGAGGTCCTCGGCGCGGGCGCGCAGCTCGGTCATGGCGCTGGAGGCCGTCTGCTCGGCCAGGCGCTGGAGAGCGGCGGGGGCCAGTCGCGCCGCCAGGGTGTCGACATCCGAGGCCAGGCGCCGCAGCCGGGCGTCCTGCTCGGCGGCCAGGGCCTCAGGCGTGGGGCCCTTCCGCCTGGCGGGCCTGACGGACTTGCCGGGCTTACTGGGCTTGCCGGGCTTGCCGGTGCCGTTGGCGGCCTGGACGCGGGGGATGGGCTGGGTGGGGGCGTCGGGGGCGGGGACTCTGGGCGTGCTCACTGGGCGTTCCCCCTCTCCAGGCCCGCGACCACCGCGGTCCGGACCGTCTCCACGCTCTGCTTGAGGTTGGGGCGCGGGTCGGGGTTGTCGGCCTTGGCCGCCTTGAGCTTCTGGAGGCCCACATAGGCCAGGACGGCGGCGATGATGAGCAGGATGATGGCCACGATGAGGCAGCCGGCCCACAGCGGCATGACCAGGGCCAGGAGCTGGACGACCATGGTCAGCAGCAGTCCGAAGGCGAACAGGCCCAGCACCGCGGCACCGCCGAGCAGCCCGGCGCCCAGTCCCGAGGAGGTCGCCATGCGCATGGCCTTGGCCTTGGCCAGCGCTATCTCACCACGCACCAGGGCGGAGACGTTCTCCGAGATGCGCGAGACGAGCTCGCCCAGGCTGGGCTGGGGCGAGCGGCCCGGCGCTGGCGGGGGAGGTGGAGCAGGAGGCTGATTCTGGGCCATAGGTGAATAACCTTCGAGGCGGCGGACGGATGCTGCGGGCAGGGCCCACTGGCCCAAGAATCTCACAGGCCGGCCGTGCAGGGAACTGCTGCCCCATGTGCGGGCCTGTGCCCCAGGCGCACGGTCCTCGCCGGCACCGGTCAGACCCGCTCGGCGCGAAGCGCGGCGACCTCCTCGCGCAGGGCTCGCAGCTCGGCCAGGATCTCGCCGGACAGGTCGGCGGGCGGGTCAGCCGGCAGGTCGGCGGGCGGGTCGGCGGGCTCAGCGCCGGAGGCGGCCGCGTCGTCGGCGGCCGTGCCGGATGCCTCGGCTGCGTCTGCTGCGTCGTCGTCGCCCTGGTGGCGGGCATCCATCTGGGACATCGTGTCCACGATGACGGCGACGAACAGGTTGAGCATGGTGAAGGCCGAGATGAGGATGAAGGGCACGAAGAAGGCCCAGGCCCATGGCGAATGCTCCATCACCGGTCGCACGATCCCCATCGACCAGCTCTCCAGGGTCATGACCTGGAAGAGCGTGTAGAGGGATCGGCCCAGGTTGCCGAACCAGTCCGGGAAGGCCGGGCCGAACATGGCGGTGGACATCACCGCGGCCACGTAGAAGATCATGACCATGAGCAGGGCGATGGCGCTGATGCCCGGCAGCGACAGCAGCAGGGCCTCGACCACCCGGCGCAGGCTGGGCATGAACTTGATGACCCGCAGCAGGCGCAGGATTCGCAGTGTTCGCAGCACCGACAGCGGGCCCGCTCCCGGAACCAGGGCCACGGCCACCACCAGGAAGTCGAAGATGTTCCATCCGTCCCGGGCGAAGCGGCGCGGCCCCATGGCCACCAGCTTGATGACGATCTCGGCCACGAAGACCGTCAGCGCGGTGTGGTCGATCACGGTCAGGATCCGCCCGAGCGCGGAGCCGTGGGCCACCGCGGTCTCCAGGCCGATGGTCACGGAGTTGATGAGGATGAGGGCCATCACCACGTTCTGGACGCGCGTGGAGTGGACCCACTCGTCGAGGCGCCGGCGCCAGGGAGTGGGCTGAGGGGTCATGCGAGGGATCTCCGGTGTGAGGCGGGACGGCGCTGAGTGTAGACAACACCCCCTGACTCCGCCAATTTGCGCGAGTTCGTACTTTTCCGGGCCCGGAAAAGTACGAACTCGCGCAAATTGGCGGACTCACGGATTGGCGGACTGAGGGAGCGGGCTACTCCTGGCTCCAGGCCTCCCACAGGGCCGCGTACTCCCCGCCCAGGGCCACCAGCTCATCATGCGTGCCCAGCTCGACGATCCGCCCGTCCATGACCACGGCCACGCGGTCGGCGTCCTGGGCCGTGTAGAGGCGATGCGCCACCTCCACCACGGTCCGCCCCGCCAGGGCGCTGGACAGCGTGCGCTCCAGGGTGCGGGCCGCCCGCGGATCCAGCAGGGAGGTGGCCTCATCGAGGATGAGGGTGTGGGGGTCGAGCAGCACGAGCCGGGCCAGCGCCACCTCCTGGGACTGGGCCGGGCTCAGGGACAGATGCCCCGAGCCCACCAGGGTCTCCATGCCCTCGGGGAGCTCATCGACCCAGGCGTCGGCCCCGATGGCCTCCAGCGCGCCGCGGATCGTGGCATCGTCGGCCCCCGGGCGCCCCAGGCGAACGTTGTCGGCGATGGTGCCGGCGAAGACATGGTGCTCCTGGGTCACCAGGGCCACGTGGCGGCGCAGCTCGGCCTCGGACAGGTCCGTCAGGCGCACCCCGCCCACGGTCACACTCCCCGACGTCGGCGGGTTGATGCCCGCCAGCATCCGCCCCAGGGTCGACTTGCCCGAGCCCGAGGGGCCCACCACCGCCAGGCGCTCCCCGGGGACCAGCGCCAGGTCGATGCCGTGAAGCACCTCGACGCCCTCGCGGTAGGCGAAGCGGACGTCGTCCAGCTCCATGGCGGTGCCCTGTGGCACCTCCCCGGTGGGGGCGCGGTCCGGCGGGACCTCCTCAACCCCCAGGATGCGCGAGAGCGAGGCCTGGGAGATCTGGACCTGGTCGATCCAGAACATCAGCTGCCCCACCGGCTTGCGCAGCTCCATGGCGTAGAGGCAGACCGTGGTGATCGCCCCCAGGGTGGCCTGCCCGTGGGCCGCCAGGAAGCCGCCCCACAGGAGGATGACCACCACCGGCGCGCGCCAGGCCACATCCAGCACCAGGAAGAGCCAAACCCGAAGCCGCGCGGTATAGGTCTCCAGGGACCAGGCCTCGGCCACGCAGGCCGCGATCGCCGCCTCCCTGCGGTTGCCGATCCCCAGGGCGTCCACGGTCTGGGCGTGCTCCACGGTCTCGGAGACCGCGCCGTTGAGCCGCGCATAGGTGGCCGAGGTCGCCCGGTAGGCCGGCACCGAGATCGGCAGGTACCAGCGCATCATCGCCCACACGGGAGGGGCGATCACCAGCAGCCCCAGGGCCAGCCTCGGGTCGGCGACGGCGGCCGCCACCACGGTGAAGACGATGGTGACCAGGCACACCATGATCTGGGGGATCCCCACGCGCACCAGGAACTCGATGCGGGAGATGTCATTGGTGGTGCGCCCCACCAGGTCACCGGTCCCCGCGGACTCCACCGCCGAGAGCGGCAGGTGCACCACCCGCCCCATCATGCGCTCGCGCAGATCGGCGAAGACCGCCTCCCCCAGGGTGCGGGCATGCATATGCGCGTAGCGGTTGATGATCGCGCCGATGATCGTCACCACGATGATGATCGCCACGATCCGATCCACGTAGCCCGCGCTGGCCAGGCCCTGGGAGGCGCGGCCCACCAGCTGGCCCAGCAGCTGGGGCGCCACCAGGGTGGCCAGGATCGACAGGATCTGCAGGGCCAGGACCAGGGCGAATCTCCTGCGGTAGGAGGCCATGATCCCGAAGGTCTTGCGCATCGCGACCTGTCCGGGGGCCAGGGGCAGAGCCATCAGGACTCCACCTCCTCTCCGGTGGCGCGGGCCACGATGTCCCGGTAGGCGCGGGCGTCCTCCCGCCCGGTCCGGGCGGCCGTCAGCAGGTCGCGGTGCGTGGAGCGGATGCGCTCGGCGCCGTCGTCGTCCAGGAGCACCACCTCATCGCAGGCCTCCAGGACCAGCGGGGAGGCGGAGACCACGATGGTGGTGCGGCCCTGGCGGGCGGCGGCCAGGCGGCGGGCCACCCGCGACTCGGTGTGGGAGTCCAGCGCCGAGGTCGGCTCGATGAGCACCAGGGTGGGGGCCTCGGTCAGCAGCGCCCGGGCCAGCGCCACCCGCTGCCGCTGGCCGCCGGACAGGGACCGGCCCTTCTCGGTGATCATCCCGGCCAGGCCCTGGGGCAGGGAGGTCAGCACGTCGCCGGCGTCGGCCACCTCCAGGGCCTCCAGCAGCCGGTCGTCCCCGGGCATCTGGCGCTCCTGGGCGCGGACCTGCTGATCGACGTCGGCCAGCCCGGCCCGCTCGGCCTCGGCCCGCATGAGGACCGCCACCTCCGCCGGGGCCGGGTCGGGGGCGCAGCGCACATCGAGGGCGTCGCGCAGGGTGCCGGTGAAGAGCTGGGCGGTCGCCCCGGAGACGACGACGCTGGCGCGGGTCTTCTCCAGGGGCATGCTGGCCAGCGGCTGGCCTCCCAGGGTCACGGTGGGTCCGGCGTCGCTCAGGCGCCCCAGGCGGGTGGCCGCGGCGGCGGACACCTCGGGGTCGGGGGCCACCAGGGCGGTCATGCGGCCCGCGGCCAGGCGCAGCCCGGTGGAGGTGTCCACCAGCTCCCCGCGGGCGGGAACCGCGCGGGAGGGGTCCAGGTCCAGGCGCTCGCGCACCGTCCCCGCCGCCGGCACCACCCGCAGCAGGCGGCCCAGGCGGCGGGTGCCGACGACGGCCTGGGTGTAGTCCTGCACCACCATGGAGAAGACCATGAGGGGCCAGGACATGTAGGCGGTGTAACCGTAGAAGGTGACGAGGTTGCCCGGGGTGATCTCGCCGAGCACCGCCATGCGCGCGGCCACCCACACCACCATGGCCACGAAGAGGCCGGGCAGGAGGACCTGCAGGCTCATGAGGATCGACTGGGCGCCGGCGACCTGCACGCCGCGGCGCCGCAGCTCCTGGGAGGCCTCGCGGTAGCGGGCGGCGAACACGTCCTCCCCGCCGATCCCGCGCAGGATGCGCAGGCCCGCCACGGTGTCGGTGGTGATGGTGGTGACCCGCGACTGGGCCTCGCGCTGGTGGGCCTGGTGGCGCTGGAGCGGCTTGATGACCAGGGTGACGATCCATGCCACCAGCGGCAGCCCGATGATGACGATGAGCCCCAGGCGCACGGAGGTGCTCAGCATGAGCACGGCCACCACCGCCAGGGAGACGACGGCGCCGATCAGCTCGGGCATGCGCCGGGCGAAGCCTCCGATGCGCTGGGCGTCCGAGGCGACGATCGAGGCGATCTCCCCGGTGGAGGCCTGGTGGGGCAGGTCGGCTCCGGCGATGACGACCTGCCTGGCCACGAGGCGGTCGACGTCGAAGGTGGCGCGCACCATCGCCAGGGTCCCGAAGTAGGCCTGGCCGGTGTCCCCGATCGCGTAGATCACGAAGAGCCCGAGCAGTCCCAGCCCGATGGCCCAGATGTGGGGATTTAGCCCGTTCTCGATCCCCGAGTCCAGGGCCGCTCCCAGGAAGGCGGGCACCGAGGCCTGGATGACATTGGAGGTGATGGCGAACAGCGAGCCCACGATGATCGGCACCGAGGCGCGCTTGAGCAGCCAGAGCAGCAGGGTGGCGGTGCCTGTGGTGGGTGGCTGGGGAAGGGGGGAGCCGGGCGACGGAAGGAGGCGGCCGATCATGGAGCGGACGGCGCGGATGGAGCGGGCGGGGCGTGAGGGCCGGGCTGACCGGCTGGATGCGGAGGCGGGCATGACGTGTGAAAGCGTACTCCAGGCCTCCCAGCGGGGCGCGCCCGGGCCCCTTGGACGACGACCGCGCGGCCGGGAAGCGGGACTCCCGCTGCCCGGCCGCGCGGCCTGCGCGCCGGGTGCGTGGGCCGGCCTGCCAGGAGCCGGCCCGCGCACCCGACGGCGATCACTCGGTGGCGATGGCGTCCAGGACCGGCATGCGCGAGGCGCGCAGCGCCGGCCACAGCGCCGCCATGACACCGACGACCACGGAGAGCACGAGCATCGCCACCAGCTGGCCCCAGGGGATGGACAGGGTGGTGAGCCCGTTGTCCTCCAGGACCTTGCGCAGGGCCGCGGCCAGCGCCACCCCGGCCGCCCCGCCCAGGACGGTGCCGTACACGGCGGTCAGCACCGACTCGATGACGATCGAGCCCCCCAGCTGGGACTTGCCCAGGCCGACGGCCCGCATGAGCCCGATCTCGCGGGTGCGCTCGGAGACCGAGAGCACCAGGGTGTTGACGATGCCCAGCACGGCGATGACGATCGACAGCCCCAGCAGCCCGTAGACGATGGCCAGGGTCCGATTGACCTGCTGGCCCACCATGTCGGAGAGCTCCTCGGCGTTGGAGACGGAGTACTGGTAGGTGGGGGCCAGGATCTCCTCGGCCTTGTCCCGCACGGCGCCGGCGTCGGCCCCCTCCTCCAGGGTCAGCAGCATGCCGAGGGGCGTGTCCAGCACCTGGTCGGCCTCGGTGGGCGTGGTTCGCGTCCACGAGCCCACGCCGGCGGCCAGCTCGGGCGAGGTGTAGAAGTCCGCCCTGATGGCGTCGGGATCGACGACGGCGACCACGGTGGCCTGCACGGTGCCCAGCGGCCCGGTCAGGGTGACCGTGTCCCCCATCGTGGCGTCGACGTCCTCGCGCACCGCCACATGGGTGGCGTCCACGTCCTCCAGTGAGCCCTCGACGACCTTGAGGTCCATGGCCTTGTTGAAGGCCGCCGCGTTCATCACGATCGTGTTGGTGGTGGGCGCCTGGGTGCCGTCGGGCATCGTCGCCGCCACCATGTGGCCGGTGAAGCGCTCCGCCGTGGCCACGCCGTCGATCTGCTCGATCTCATCGGCCATCTCAGCGGGCATGACGGCGGTGCCCGTGCTCTGGACCGGCTGGATGACGAAGTCGGCCTTGAGCGAGGTGTTGATGGCATCCGCGGTGGAGGTCTGCATGGAGGCGGCCAGGGTGCCGCCGGCGCAGACCAGGGCCATGCCCACCATGAGCGCCCCCGAGGTATTGGCCGTGCGCCGGGGGTTGTGGACGATGTTGCGCACCGCCAGGCGGCCCGAGGGCCGGATGAGGCGCAGGGGCAGGCCGATCAGGCTGACGATGGGACGGGCCAGGACGGGGGAGAGCACGAGCAGGCCCAGGATCACCCCGGCGGCCCCCAGGCCCAGGATGAGCCTGCGCTGATCGATGCCCTCGTTGACCCAGGCCGCCGCCACGCCGGCGATCCCCGCGGCCAGGAGCAGGCCGCCGAGCACCGTGCGCAGCACCAGGGACTTCTCCCTGGCCCCTCCGGCGTCGCGCATGGCCTCCACCGGGTGGGTCATCGCGGCGTCGCGGGCCGGCAGGAGGGCGCCGACCACCGTCACCAGGACTCCCATGACCATGGAGGTCACGATGATGGTCGGGGTCATGGGCACGCCGCTGTCCAGGGGCATGCCGGCCGCCTCCAGCAGGGCCACGATCCCCTGGAGCAGGCCCGCCCCCACCACGAGGCCCAGGGCTGATCCGATGATGCCGATGACCAGGGCCTGGAGGAAGACGGTGCCGAACACGGAGGACGGCGATGCTCCCACCGCCCGCAGCAGGGCGAACTCCCGCACGCGCTGGCGCACGCTCATGGCGAAGGAGTTCATGATGATGAAGGAGCCCACGAACATGGCCACGACCACGAAGACCAGCAGGAAGGTCTGGACGAAGCCCAGGACCTGCTCGATGGGCTTGTTGTTCTCCTTGATCATCTCGGCCTTGGTCATGACCCGGGTGCTGTCGGGCATGGCCTGGGCCAGGCGATCCTTGACGGCCTCGACGTCGGCGCCGTCCTCCACGTTGACCGAGATGCTGGTGACCTTGCCGTCGGGCGCGGCCAGGGGCATGAGCCAGTCGGCGTCCATGTGGATGACGGTGGCCCCGGCCATGGAGGTGCCGTAGTTGAACTCGCCGACGACGGTGACCTCGGTGGGCTGGCCCTGGACGACCACATGAGTGGTGTCCCCGACCTTCAGGCCCGAGCGCTCCATGGCCCCCGATTCCAGGGCGATCTCACTGCCGCCCTTGGGGCGCTTGCCCGCCACCCAGGTCATGTCCGTCTCCTCGTCGTCGAGGGAGATGATGAGCGTGGGGGCGCCCGACGTGGTCACCGGGGTGTCGTCGGCGCCAACGAGGACGCCCATGACGGAGGCGCCGGCGTGGGCGGTGGTGACCCCCTCGACCTGCTTGGCCTCATCGGCCAGGGAGCTGTCGATCCGCTCGGTGATGACCGCGGTGGTGTCCTCGGTGCCCTCGATCGGCTTGCCGGTGACGTAGAGGTCGGAGGTGACGGTCGAGGACAGCAGGGAGGAGAAGGTGTCGGATAGGACCGCCCTGAGCGCCAGGGTGCCCGAGAGGAAGGCGATGCCCAGCACGACGGCGATGGTGGTCAGGAGGAACTGCTTGAAATGCGCGCGAATGGAGCGCAGGGCGACTTTGAGCATGCCTCAGGCCTCCGCTCCGGTGGGTGCCGGGGTGGAGCGAGCCGCGTGGGCGGCCTCGCTCTCCCCGCTCAACTCGCGCAGGGCGTCCAGGACGCGGTCGGTGCTGGGGGCGGGCAGCTCGGCGGCCACATGGCCGTCGCGCAGGAAGATGACGGTGTCCGCCCAGGCGGCCGCATCCGGCTCGTGGGTGACCATGACGACGCTCTGGCCGAGCTCGTCGACGCTGCGGCGCAGGATGGACAGGACCTGCTCGGTGGAGTGGGAGTCCAGGTTGCCGGTGGGCTCGTCGGCGAAGACGACGGCGGGGGCGCCCACCAGGGCGCGGGCGCAGGCCACGCGCTGGACCTGGCCGCCGGAGAGCTCGGCGGGGCGGTGGCTCAGGCGGTCGGCCAGGCCGACGGCGTTGATCACCTGCTCGAAGCGCGCCTTGTCCACCTTGGTGCGCGCGATGTCCAGGGGAAGGGTGATGTTCTCGGCGGCCGTCAGGGTGGGGACGAGGTTGAAGGACTGGAAGATGAAGCCGACGCGCTTGCGGCGCAGCTTGGTCAGGCGGCGCTGGCTCATGGAGGAGATCTCATCGCCGTCGAGGTGGACGGTGCCCGAGGTGACGGCGTCCAGACCGGCCAGGCAGTGCATGAGGGTGGACTTCCCGGAGCCGGAGGGGCCCATGATGGCGGTGAAGCGGGCACGGGCGATATCGACGTCGACCCTGTCCAGCGCGGCCACGGCGCCGGATCCCTTGCCGTAGACCTTGGACAGCGCTCGGGCGGACAGGACGGGGTCGGCGACCGGCTGATGAGGCCGGAGCAGGCTGTGTCCGGTGGGGCGAGTGGGAACTGCGTGTGTGCTCATGGGGAGAGCGTTCCAGGCATGTATCGCCGATCACTCCTCCGCACGGATGAAGTCAGGGCCGGCAGCCATGGGGGGAAACCCTGATGGGCGCCTCGGGGGTGCCGTGCTGGGAGCCCCCGCGTTTGGGAGCCCCCGCGTTTGGGAGCCCCCGCGTTTGGGAGCCCCCGAGTGGGGCAGGGTGGGACGGTGGGGCTCGGCGGGCCGGTGGGTCGCTCAGTCCCAGCCCAGTTCGTGAAGGCGCGCGTCGTCGATCCCGAAGTGGTGGGCGACCTCGTGGATGACGGTCACCGCGATCTGGTCCACCAGCTCCTCGCGGGTGGCGCACCAGCGCTGGAGAGGGCCGCGGAACACGAGGATCCGGTCCGGCAGGGCCAGGGACCAGCTGTCATCGCGCTGTGTCAGGGGGGTGCCGTCATAGAGGCCCAGGAGCGTGGGCAGGCCCTGCTCGTCATAGTCCTCCTCGCGCAGCATGTCCGCATCCGGCTCCTCCTGGACCAGGACGACGACGTTGTCCATGGCCTCGGCCAGGTCCTCGGGGATGAGGTCGAGGCCATCGGCCACGGCCTCCTCGAACTCCTGGAGGGACAGGGCGGACACCGGCTCCTGAGTCATGGCTCAAGCCTGCCACAGGGGGCGTGGTCGCCCACGGCCGGGGCGCGGTGCTCGGCGGGCTCTCAGGGGGATTCGCGCACCGGCTGGTGCACTGTGCAGCCGCCTTGGGGAACCGCAGTCCCGTTCGATGGCCGAGGGGCGGGTCGGGTCGCTACGATCTGGGGTGTCATGGTGGTCCATGTCTCTTCAGGCGGGATGCGGACCCATGCTCACGCACTTCTGGGAAGGCCCTCATGGATCCCCTGCAGCTCATGATGGAGGCGAGTCGGGCAGACCATGCCTGCGCCGCGCAGACCACGGACGAGGCGCTGCAGGCGGCCATCGCCCGGAACCGTCCGGATCTGCGTGCCGCGCTCGCGGCCAATCCCGCGGTTCACGGCGATCTGCTCGACTGGCTGGCGGGCCTGGGCTCCCCGGCGGTTGACGCCGCCCTGGCGGCGAGGGGCGTGCCTGGCACCGGGGGCGACGCTGACCCGGAGTCCTCGGACTCGACGAGCGAGTCCGAGGGTGGGGCTGAGGGCAGCGGAGAGGACAGCGCCGAGGAGGCCGATGTCGAGGACAGCGCCGAGGACCCAGTCGAGGAGTCGGCTGATGCCGAGTCCGAGGGTGAGGGCGAGTCGGTTGCTGGAGAGGCTGAGGATTCCTCTGGTGAGGACTCCCACGACGAGACTGCCGAGGAGAGCGCTGAAGGCGCGCCCGAGCAGTCGGCTGACACTGAGCCCGACGCCGAGTCTGAGTCGGACTCGGAGGAGGACCCTTCTGCTGAAGATTCTCGGGAAGAGGGTGCTGAGGAGGGCGCCGGGGTGCTGACTGACAGCGAGCCTGCTGACGCTGAGCCCGAGCCCGAGACCGAGGACAGCGCTGAAGGCGCAGCCGAGGAGTCGGCTGATGATGAGCCTGAGGGTGAGCCTGAGGCGGATTCGGATGAGGACTCCCACGACGAGACTGTCGAGGATAGCGCTGAGGGCGAGCCCGCTGCTGAGGAGGCTGGTGTGGAGTCCGAGGACGAGGGCGAGCCTGCTGCCGATGAGGCTGAGGATTCCTCTGGTGAGGACTCCCACGACGAGACTGTCGAGGATAGCGCTGAAGGCGCAGCCGAGGAGTCGGCTGATGATGAGTCTGAGGGTGAGCCTGAGGCGGATTCGGATGAGGACTCCCACGAGGCGGACTCCGAGGAGGGTGTCGAGGCGCCGGCTGACGCTCAGCCCGAGGACGAGCCTGCTGCTGATGAGGCTGAGGATTCCTCTGCTGGGGACTCTCACGACGAGACTGCCGAGGATGACGCCGACACGGCCGTCGTGGCCGCGGTGGACCCGGAGGAGTCCGATGCGGGCGAATCCGAGGACGAATCCGATGACGATGAGTCGGATGACGACCCGCCGGTGGCTCCTCCGCCGTCGGCCGAGGACATTGCCGCATGGGCCGATACCCCCAGCGGGGCTCTCGGCTACATCGGGGATGTCTCCCCGGCGGTCTACGCCTCGGCCAGCAGCGCCCCTCAGTACTACGACCAGGGCCAGCAGCCCTACGCCCCCGCCTATGTGGCCGTCCCGCAGCCATCGCCAAGCCCTCAGCCGAGTTCGAGCTCCTCCCAGAAGCACCTCATGGTGGTCATCGTCGTCCTGCTCATGGTCATCGTCGGGGGAGGCGGCGCCTGGCTGGGGAGCGCCTACCTGGGCGATCGGGGTGATGACACCGCCTCAGACTCCCAGAGCAGTGCGGGATCCGATGGTGCGTCGTCGGGCGCGGAGCCCATGCCGGCCAGCTCCGTCACCATTGACGAGACCGTCCAGGCCTGCGACACAGCGCCCACCATCACCCCGACCTCTCTGTCCGAGTCCGACCAAGGACTGCAGATGAAGGCCACCGTGACCACCGCCTGCGCGGAGGGGGACTTCCTGGCGGGGGTGACGGATCAGATCATGGTCTACGGGCCCGCCAATGTGCGGGGCGACGGAGACCCCGATTTCCTGGTCGCCTCGGGCCAGTTCGACTTCTCCAGCAAGCCCCTGCTCATCCCGGCCGACGGCGTCACCCTCACGCTGCGCTTCGGCGGTCAGCACTACTACCGCGCGGCCGCGGACATGAACGCCGCCTCCCTGGTGGTCACCACCGAGCCGGACCGCAGCGCCGGGACATCCCTTGAGCCGCAGGGCTCGAGCATCACCGGCTCCGTGGTGCAGGCCGCCGAGCAGAGCGACGCCGTGCTCGCGGTCCAGGAGGAGAGCGCCGCCGGCAAGGCGCTTCGCTGGTACGCCGACCGCGACCAGGCCGTCGTGACCAGCGATCTCTCCGGCAAGTGGACGCCCCAGCTGTCCTCCAAGCGGCCCGGCCTGTACGCCGAGGGCATCACCTGGGACAACCGCAGCACGCTGCAGGAGTTCCTCACCACGCGCCAGACCAACTCCTCGGCAAGGCTGGTCTACAGCGATGACTGGCCGGTCTTCGATCCCGGCGGCGGTTGGTGGGTGACGCTGGAGGGCACCGCCTTCGGCTCCTCGGATGCCGCCAACGCCTGGTGCGACACCCAGGGCTACGACGCCGACCACTGCTTCGCCAAGCGCATGGGGACCAGCGGGACCCCGGAGGGGACCACCAAGCTGCGCTGAGCCCGGCGCGCCCTGCTCCGGTGAGCGGTCCCTGGTCCTGGGAGGACGAGGGTCTGCGTATCGGACGAGGGTTTGCGTCATCCGACTGGGGGTAGCACAGGGGTGATTGACGCAAACCCTCGTCGTCGACGCATATGCACGTTCGCGAGGCTTGGCGGCGGTGACCCCCGCCCTGTTCGCGCGAGCGCTTACGAGGGCTGGGTGGCCTTCAGCGCCAGGATGCGGCGGGCCGACTCATCGATCCGCGCGGCCAGGGCGGTGTCCTTCTTGGCGGCCTCGACAAGCGCCTTGGCCATGGGCGCGGCCAAGGAGGGCTCGGCCGAGGCCAGCACGAGGTCGCATCCGGCCCTGACGGCCAGGATGGCGCGCTCACCGGGATCCCAGTCCTGGACCTGGGTGGCCGCGGAGACGTCATCGGTGATGACCACCCCGGTGAAGCCCATCTCCGTGCGCAGCATGTCGGTGACGATGGTCGAGGAGAAGACCGCGGGCGTGGAGTCATCGATGAGGGCGTAGACCGCCGAGGACATCATGATCACCTGCGCGCCGGCGGCGATGGCCTCGGCGAAGACCCCCACGGCGGCGTCCCCCGTGCGCGAGGTGCTGCGGTCGATGACATTGGCGGAGGTGTCCGTGTTGTCGGTGACCCGCCCCAGGCCCGGGAAGTGCTTGTAGGTGGGGATGACGCCGGCTGCCTGCATCCCCTCGGCGAAGGCGATGGCCTGGGATGAGGCGGTTGCGGCGTCGTGGCCGTACTCCCGGCCCCAGGCCCCGATGGGCCCGTTGTCCTTGGGGGAGGCGATATCCACCAGGTCGGCCACCGGCGCCAGGTTCATCGTCACCCCGGCCTCGGCCAGCTCCTGGCCCCACTGCTGGGCCGAGGCGAGGAGCTGGTCGCGGGACTGCTTGGACTGCTCCAGGGCCGAGGGGATCTGTGAGAAGCCGGAGCCGGAGAGGACCTGGACCTCGCCGCCCTCCTGGTCGGTGGCCACCAGCATGGGGCGGCCGCGCTCACCGGCCTGACCGGTGATCGAGGCGATGGTCTGTCCGATGGCCTGGCTGGAGGCCTGGGATCGGCCCGCCACGAAGATCGAGCCCACATGGTGCTCCGTCACGGCGGAGGTGGAGGCGGGAGCGGGGGCGGAGGCGTCGACGCCGACCATGATGAGCTGGCCCACCTTCTCCTCCAGGGACCATCCCTCCAGGGCGTCGGACTGCGAGGACGGGTCGGCCGACGGCGTCTGACTGGCCGCCGGCGTCGTGGGCTCGGGCGGTGGGGTGGGGGAGGGGGCGTCGTTGGTGGCGCTGGTGGGGCCCGCGGCGGGCGGGTCCTGGGTTCCGCAGGCGGCCAGTGAGACCGCGCCCAGCAGGGCGGCCGCGATGGCGGGGCGGCGGCCCACATGGCGCGAGAGGTCGGGCGGGTGCGGCGCCGAGGACGGCTCGGCAGGCCCGTGGAGCTCCGTCATGGTCAGCACCATAGGGCACCTGTCGGGGCGCGCGCTGGCCGTGGGCGCGCGGGGCGGTGAGCGGCCGGCGCAATCGCCCCTGAGCGCTGCCATGACAGGGGAAAGTGGGCGGTGAGGAGGGTCACGCGGCGGAGATTTGCGCGGTCGGGCCCGCGCCCCTTAGTGTTCTACCCGGTTCGAGGCGCGACGACGCCAAGGCCCTAGGGCCCCCATCGTCTAGCGGCCTAGGACCCCGCCCTTTCACGGCGGTAACACGGGTTCGAATCCCGTTGGGGGTACGGATTCGTGCGAATGCCATTCAATGGCCTTGTGGCGCAGTTGGTTAGCGCGCCGCCCTGTCACGGCGGAGGTCGCGGGTTCAAGTCCCGTCAAGGTCGCGGAGAGGATCGGCCCGATCAGAACTGGTCGGGCCGATCCCATTCCACGGCTCTGTAGCTCAGTTGGTAGAGCGTTCGACTGAAAATCGAAAGGTCACCGGATCGACGCCGGTCGGAGCCACGGCGAAAGCCCCCTGGACCCACAAGGTCCCGGGGGCTTCGCTCTTCTTGTCGGGCCGGGTGCCGCAGCCCGGGGCGCGGTGGGGGCCGAGGCCCCGCCGGGGCCGGGGTGCGGCGGGCGGCGCCCCGGCGTGGCGTGGCGCGGCGTGGTGCGGCCTACCGCTGGGCCTCGGCCTTCGTCCGCCTCGCGGACGTGCGGGCGTGCAGCACGGCTGCGATCCCGACGAACAGGGCGCCTCCGATCGGCCACAGGACCCAGGAGTGGCCCCAGGCGTTGAAGATGAACCCCCACAGGAGGTAGACCACGGCCGCGATCGGCCAGTAGACGGCGGCGAAGGTGCCGATGATGCGGTCGTTGCGCTCGTCCTCGTACTCGTAGGTGCCCGGCAGGGCGTGCCCCTCCTCCGTGAGGGTGGAGTAGGTGGACGCCGCCCAGTTCGTGGGCAGGAAGATGTACAGGCCCAGCGCGACCAGGGCGGCGGCCGCCGCCACCCCGAGGGTGGTCGCGTTGTCACTCATGTCGAACAGGCCACCGGCGAGCAGGGGCGCTCCGGCGGCGATCCACAGCCCGACGGCGATGGCCAGGGCCCGGGACCGCGGCCCCTCATGGTCGGTGCGCAGGCGGGTCGCCCATGCGGCGGTCTGGGGGTTGCGGGTGAAGTGGCCGTCGGTCAGATGGCCCAGTCCCACGAAGGCGCGGCCGCGGCGGATGAGGAGCCCGACCCCTGTTGCCACGAGGGCCAGCCCCAGGCACAGGGCGATGACGGATCCCGTGGTCGCCAGGGTGCTGGAGCTCGAGCCAATGGGGCCCTGGCTGCTGTCGGACAGGGCGAAGGCGATCATGAAGGGTGTGCCGGAGGCGACGATGAGGGCGACTCCGGCCCCCAGGAGCCGGCTGGTGGTGCGGCGGGCCTCGGCCAGGGCCTGCGCCTCGGGAAGGGTGACGGGCGGGTAGGAGCCCGGGGCGGGGCTGAGGGTGGGTGTGGGGCCGGAGGCCGCGGCCAGGGTTGGCTCGGCCGCGCCGGGGGCCGTGTCCTGGCCGCCCGCGGCGTCGGCCGGGCGGAGCTCGGTCTCGATGCCGAGGATCGGGGCGAGCTCCTCCAGATTGCCGAAGTCGGTGATGACCTTGCCGACCGCCTCGTTGTGGGTCTTGCCCGAGGCGATGGCGTCGCCGTAGGCGTCCTCCATCATGGTGCGCAGCTCGGCCTTGGCCTCCATGAGGCGGGGTGTGGCGGGGTAGGGCGCGAACATGGCGTCGAGGAAGGTGTCGATTGCATCCATCGGTGCTCTCCTGTCAGGGGGTCGTCGGGGACTGGCCGGGCTGGGGTGCGCTCACGTCCTCGCCCTGGCCGGGCTGGGGTGAGGAGGCGGCTTGGGCGAAGCGGTCGACCAGGGTCCGGGTGGACTCCCACTCGGCGAGCTTGGAGTCCAGGTGGGCCTGGCCGGCCGGGGTGAGGCGGTAGTAGGTGCGGGGCTTGCCGGAGGTGGAGGTGTGGGCGTAGGAGTCGACGAGCCCGGCGGCCTCCAGGCGCTTGAGGGCGGAGTAGAGGGTGGTCTGCTTGATCGTGTAGTCGCCGCGGGCCACCTCGGTGATCGTCTTGGCGAGCTCGTAGGCGTAGGACGCCCGGGCGCGAAGCAGGGACAGGACGATGAGGTCGATGTAGCCGCGAATCGCATCGGCGCTGATCATGTGGCCTCCTCTCGGGCACGGGCGGATACGAGGTGCGGTGTCTCGACAAGCGTACTACGTCAACCGTAGTACGTCTATCCGCATATCGGGCGGGCGGCCCGCCTGTCTCACCGCTCCCTTCACATCCGCCTCCGCCGCTGTCACCACCCGGTCCGGCGCACAGGCGTGTTCCCCACCGATGGACGGGCTCGCCGTCCAACGGTGGGGAACACGCCAGTATCGCGGGCGCGCGGCCTCACTGGGCCGGGGCGTAGGGGCCCCGCTGGGCGATCTCGGCCCAGCGCTGCGGCGTGATCCGGGTGGCGACCACCAGGGCGAGGGCCGTCATGATGAGGCCCACGGCCACCTCCTGGGGGATGGACAGGCTGTTGACGCCCGTCACGGTCGCCACGACGTGGCCCGTGTGGAAGCCGCCGTGGATGCCGATCGCCGGCCACACGCTGCGCGTCCACAGCGCCAGGCACCCGGCCAGCAGCGCGAAGCCGAAGGTGGGGATCAGGTAGAGGACGCGATCCAGGGCGCCGTCCTGACCGCCCTGGGAGATGAGGTGCATGGCGGTGAAGACCAGGACGCTGACCCACAGGGCCCGCTTGGGGCGGGCGGACAGGGACTGCAGGACGTAGCCGCGCCACAGCACCTCCTCACCGATGCCCTGCAGGAGGAATGCGCGAGCCAGGCCGTAGGCGATGACCAGGGCCAGTGGTGCGCCGCCGGGATTGGCGTCCACCGGCTGACCACCGCCGGCCATGTGCACGACCACCCGGACCAGGAGCACCACGGCCGCCGCCAGGGCGGTCGCCCCCAGCAGTCCGGCCATCGACCGGGCACTGAGCCGCAGTCCCAGGACTGCCGGCGGACGGCGGTCCACGTACCGGGTGAGCAGGAACGACGTCAGCAGGTAGCAGGGAAGGGCCGGCGCCCAGATGATCATGATGACGATCAGCGCCGTCGTGGCAGTGGCTTCCGGGCCCTGAACCTTGTCAAGGACACCGGGGATCAGCGTGGGAAGGATGACGGAGAAGGCGGACAGGGCCGTGGCCACGACGGCCAGGAGGACCCTGGCCCACCCGGGCAGGCGATGGCCCCGTCCAGGGGCCTGGACGGTCGCCTGCGGCTCGGGGGCAGGGGGCGTGCGGATGAGGGACCGATGTGCCGGAGCGACGGTGCGTGCTGAGATGCTCATGCCTCGACGGTAGGAGTCCGCCCGGGGCGCAATCGCGTGACCAGGGACCGGACTGCGGCGCCCCGACCATGACCGGCGTCGGGCCCGGTCATGACCCCGGTCATGGGACGCGGGCACCACCGGCGACCTACCGTGGAGGAGTGAGCGCGCAGCACGACGTCGCCGCCGACCTCCGCCCGCAGGCCCTGAGCGGGCCTGTGAGCGGGCCATTGAGTGGGTCACGGTGGCCATAGACCTCCAGATGGGCCATCATGCCCAGCCTCCAGGCGATCGCCGTCATCTGCCAGGTGATCGCCGAGCTCCCGCTCCTGAAGCACCTGGACAGGGCCCCGGTGGTGGTCGGCGCCTTCCTGTGCGTGCCGGCGGTCCTGGCGCTGGCCTGGGCCATCCGCCACCGCGCGCGCAGTCCGCGCGTGCGCGCCGTGTGCTCCGTGACGGCCTTCGTGTGCGTCGCCACCTCCTCCATGGTGGGCAGCGGGACGACCCACGTGGTGCCGGCCCTCCTCATCGCCTCCGCGCTGGTGGTCATCGACCTGTCCCTGACCGCGGGGCTCATCGCCGACCTGGTCTATGTCATCGGGCTGGTCGTCTTCCTCATGGTGCTCGGTCACGCCCCGCTGGAGGTCCTCGGCGTGGGGGTGGGCTTCCTCGCCCTCGTGGCCTCCGGCACCATCCTGGGCCTGGTCCTGGCCCGCTACGACGCCGTCCTGGCCGACCAGCGCCAGGCCCTGGCCGAGCGCGACGCCGCCCTGGTGCGCGCCGAGCGCCAGGCCGCCGTCGAGAAGGAGCTCATGCTCGCCCAGGAGCGCGCCCGCGCCGCCCACGAGCTCCACGACGGCCTGGGCCATCGCCTCACCCAGATCGGCATGAGCCTGGAGTTCGCCTCCCGCGTGCGCCGGCGCGATCCCGAGGCCGCCTGGCAGGAGATCGCCGTCGCCGAGCGCACGAGCCGCGAGGCCGTCGGCGAGATGCGCACCTGGGTGCGGGCCCTGAGCCCCGCCAGCCCCACGGTCCTGGCCGCCCACGGGACGGCGCAGGGAGCTGGCGCCACCGACACCACCGGCACCTCCGGCACCTCCGGCGCCGCCGGGCTCGAGGCCATCGCCGCCTCCTTCCGCGGCACCGGCGTGCACGTGGAGGTCACCGACGAGATCGGCCCGGGAGCCCTGGCCCAGGAGGCCGAGCTCCTCATCTACCGGGCCGTCCAGGAGGGACTGACCAACGCCCTGCGCCACTCGGGCGCCCGGAGCATCACCATCGGCCTGGCGGCCGACCCGCAGGAGCCCGCCGACCGATCCGACCACGTCACCCTGACCGTCACCAACCCGATCCCCGCCGACCGCCGCGACGATATCCCCACCCCGGCCGTCGGCGAGCGCGGAGGGCCGGAGGCGGGCTTCGGCCTGCGCGGGCTGAGCGAGAGCGCCGCCCAGCTCGGAGGCGGCGCCACCGCCGGGCGCGACGGCGAGACCTTCCGCCTGCGCCTCACCCTGCCGACCCGCACCGCCCTACGACCCCAGGAGGCGTCATGAGCCCCGTGCGCGTCCTCATCGTCAACGACCAGCAACTGCTGCGCCGCGGCCTGGTCATGCTCTTCTCCACCATCGACGAGGTCGAGGTCATCGCCGAGGCCGCCCATGGGCAGGAGGCGCTCGCGGTCCTGGGCTCCCGAGAGGTGGACGTCGTCCTGGCCGACGCCAAGATGCCGGTCATGGACGGGGTCACCCTGGTGCGCCGGGTCGCCGAGCTCCATCCGGGCCTGCCGGTCCTCGTGCTCACCACCTTCGATGAGCCGGATATCGTCCAGGGGGCGATCGCCGCGGGAGCCGCCGGCTTCCTGCTCAAGGACACCTCCATCGAGGGCCTGGCCGACGCCGTGCAGGCCGTCCACAGCGGCGGCATGGTCATCGATCCGCGCGTGGCGCGTCTGGCGCTGAGCGCCCAGCAGGCCGTCGCGCAGTCGCCCGGCCAGCCCGAGGAGCCGCCCGAGCTGGCGGTGCTCACCCCCGCCGAGCGAGCGGTGGGCGAGCTCGTGGCTCAGGGCCGGACCAACCGCCAGATCGCCGACCAGCTGGTCCTGGCCGAGGGCACCGTCAAGAACCACGTCTCCGCCCTCCTGCGCAAGCTGGCCGTGCCCGACCGCACCGCCCTGGCACTGACCCTCTACCGAGCGCTCCACCCGCCGCAGCCGTAGGCCCCGCCCACCCGGGCGCTCAGCGCAGCCAGCGGGCACTCAGCACCGCATGCGGGCGCCCGAGCCGCCGGGGCGGCGGGCCGGGCCCGCCCCTGTTCGCGGTGCGCATCCTCACCGGTGCGTCCCGCAGACCGGCCACGGCCCGCCACTTACCCTGGGCCCATGCCCCTGCGTGCCCTCCTGTCCGCCGCCACCGCCACCCCCACCCCCGATGAGCCCACCTCCGAGCCGGAGGGCACCCCCACCCAGCTCCCGACCCTCGACGTCAACCAGACCGTCGAGGCCGTCCAGGAGACCGGCGTCAGCCTCCTGGACATCGCCTGGAGGGCGGGGCTGGGAGCAGCGGTGGGCCTGGCCGTCGTCTTCGTGGTGCTCCTGGTCCTCAGGATGCTCGGCTCGCGGCGCCAGCTCTACTCCGAGCTGGCGCGATTCGGCTCCAGCCCCGGCTACCTGGGCGGGGCGCTGACCGGCGCCTACATGGGCGCCCAGCTGGCCGTGGTGGGCCAGAGCAACAGCGCCACCCGACTCATCACCCTGCACGCCCTGCTCATCGGCGTCATCCTGGCCGCCACCTGGCTGCTGGCCGGCACCACCAGGGCCGTGGAGGCCACCGTGGTGGCCAATGTGCGGGCCGCTGGGAACCACGGGCGCACCAGCCGGGTGACCACCCAGGCGCAGATCCTCAGGCGCGTGGCCGAGGTCATCGTCATCGTCTGCGGGCTGGTCGGGGCGGTCATGACCTTCCCCAGCGCGCGGGTGGCCATGGGGTCCCTGCTGGCCTCCGCCGGTCTGGTCTCCGTGATCGCCGGTCTGGCCGCGCGCTCGACCCTGGGCAACATCTTCGCCGGGGTCCAGCTGGCCACCACCGACGCCATCCGGGTGGGGGACCTCGTCGTGGTCGACACCGAGCAGGGCACCATCGAGGAGATCACCCTGACCTACGTGGTCATGCGCACCTGGGACGATCGGCGCCTGGTGCTGCCCTCGACCCACTTCACGGAGAACCCCTTCGCCAACTGGTCGCGCGGAGGCACCCAGGGCATTGGCGGGATCACCATGGAGTTGGACTGGCGGGCGCCGGTGGCGGCGCTGCGCGTCGAGCTCGCCCGGATCGTGGCCGCCTCCAGTGCCTGGGACGGGCGGGAGGCCTCACTGGAGGTGGCCGACGCCGTCGGCGGGATCCTCACCATCAAGATCGCCGTGTCCGGCAAGAACTCCTCCGACATCGGGGCCCTGAAATCCCATGTGCGCGAGGAGCTGGTGACCTGGCTCCAGCGCGAGGCCCCCTATGCGCTGCCGCGCACCCGCGTGGAGGTCGATCAGGTGGAGATCACCCAGGACCCCACCCCCGAGCACGTGGCGCGCCTGGCCGAGGAGCTCATCGCCCGGCAGAAGGAGGAGGCGCGCCGTGAGCCCGAGAGCCCCAGCGAGGAGGCGGAGGCCTCCCCGCCCGCCGAGGCCCAGCCCAAGAGGCGCTCCTGGCTCAGCCGGCCCCGCCTGGGCCGAGGGCACCGCTGAGCCGATGCGTTCACGCAGCGGGAACGCCGTCGCCCCCGGGGCCCCTGGCAGGCAACGATGGGCACATGACGATCGACCCCGCCGCAGCCGCCCGCACCGATGCCCAATGGCGCGCCGCCCTGAGCCCCATGGAGTACCACGTCCTGCGTGAGGCCGGCACCGAGCGCCCCTTCACCGGCGAGCTCCTCAACGAGAGCCGCGAGGGGGTCTACCGCTGCCGCGGCTGCGGCGCCGAGCTGTTCCGCTCCACCACCAAGTTCGACTCCCACTGCGGCTGGCCCTCCTTCTACGACCCGGCCGACTCCAGCGCCGTGACCCTGAGCCAGGACACCTCCCACGGCATGGTGCGCACCGAGGTGCGCTGCGCGGCCTGCGACTCCCATCTGGGCCACGTCTTCGACGACGCCCCGGCCACCCCCACCGGGCAGCGCTACTGCATGAACTCGGTGAGCCTGACCTTCGACCAGGACTGAGCCATGCGCATTCTCAGCCTCAACCTGCAGCACGGCCTGCCCGGCGCCGGGGCCGGGGACGGCGCTGCCGCCACGGGCTCGCTGGCCGGGGCGGACATCTCCTCCCCGGCCGTGGCCCGCACCGTCATGGAGGCCGCCGCCGAGCAGATCGCCGAGCTGGCCCCCGACGTCGTCGCCCTCCAGGAGGTGGACCTGGGCCAGCCCCGCTCCGGGCGCCTGAACCAGACGGCCTTCCTGGCCAAGGCCCTGGGCATGTCCCACTACCGCTTCGCCGCCGCCTACGCCGGGCCCGTGGTGGGGCTGCGGCGCCGGCCCCTGCGCTGCGAGCTGACCGCCGCCCGCCACGAGCCGCTGGGGCCGCTGCGGGCCTTCGTGGGAGCCAGGCCCATCGGCTACGGCAACGCCCTGCTCTCGCGCCACCCCGTCCAGGCCTGGACCGACAAGCGGCTGGGGCGCGGGCCGGCCACGATCGTGCGCCGAGGGGAGCGGGCCTGGAGCCCGCGCTCCTACAAGCTCTTCACCGCCACCCACAGGGTCATGGTCGGCGCCACCATCACCATGCCCAGTGGCGCCCCGCTGTCCGTGGCCTCCACCCACCTGGCCACGCGCGGCGACACCGCCGCCAAGCAGGTGGCCGCCGCCTGGCAGCACCTGGCCGCCCAGCCCGGCGCGCATGTCCTGGTCGGCGACTACAACCTGCGACCGGAGCAGCTCACCCCCCTGGGAGTGGGGCGCCTGGTGGGGGATGGCCCCACTTTCCCCGCGGCCTCGCCCAACCGGCGCATCGACCACTTCATGACCGACCCCTGGCCCGTGGACGCCAGCGGGCAGCCTCTGGAGGCGGCCCTGGCCAGCGCGCGCGGCCCACTGCTGCGCGCCGCGGCCTGGGGGACGCGCACCTTCGTCATCTCCGACCATGCCGGCACCTGGGTGGATCTGGAGCCCGTGGGGTAGAGGGGCGACAATGGCCCCATGCCCGCCACCCGCCCCGCCGACCGGCCCATCGGGTCTCGGGCCTCGGACCGATGCGCCGGCGCCACAGGGCCCGGCCGGGCCATCGCCGCCATCACAGCGGTCCCGGCGCCCCTGATCTTCATGGGAGCCGGGCTGTCGAGCTACATCGGCGCCGGCTTCGCCGTCTCCCTGTTCGCCCTCATGCCCTCCACCACGGTGGCCTGGTGGCGCATCGCCATCGGCGCCCTGGTGCTGATGGCCTGGCGACGGCCTTGGAGGAGGGCGTGGAGCCGACGGGACCTGGCGGTCTGCGCCGCCTTCGGCCTGGCCACCGCCACGATGAACGTCATCTTCTACGCCTCCATCAACCACCTCCCCCTGGGGACGGCGGTGTCGCTGGAGTTCCTGGGGCCCGTGGCGGTGGCCCTGGCCACCGGGCGCGGCTGGGCGCCGCGGGTGGCGGCGCTCCTGGCCATGGCGGGGGTGGTCTCGATCTCCGGGCTCGGCCTGGACATGGGGGACGAGCGCCAGCGCACCGGGGTCCTGCTGGCGCTGACCGCCGGGGGAGCCTGGGCCTGCTACATCCTGCTGGGCCGGCGCGTGGCCGTCCGCGGCACCGGCCTGGACTCCCTGGCCATCGCCTCGGCGGCCGGGGCGCTGGCCTACCTCCCCCTGGCCGCTCCGACGGCGATGCGCGCCCTGACCGACGTCCCCACCGTCGCCGCCGTGGCCGGGGTGGCCCTCCTGTCCACCGTGGTGCCCTACGCCCTGGACCAGGTCACCATGCGGCGCCTGGCCACGGCCTCCTTCTCCCTGCTGGCCTCCCTCATGCCCGCCACCTCGCTTCTGGTCGGCGTCGTCATGCTGCGCCAGCTGCCCAATGCGGGGGAGGCGGTGGGGCTGGTGCTCATCTCCATCGCCGTCGCCCTGGCGGGACGGTCCTGACCCGCACCGAGGTGTGAGCGGGGTCCTTGGAGACCGGTGCCTGATCAGGCAGGGTAGGGCCTTGGCCCGGCGACCCGCCGCGGCCCGGCTGGTGCCCAGGCTCCGGCGCCCGCCCAGGCGCCCGACAGACCTGCCCACCGGCACCCCGCAGAGCCGGCGCCGCAGGCGCACCGTGGCTCGAGACGAGCGAAAGACAACGCGTGCCCGCATTCACCTCCTCCCGCCTGCCCTCGGCCGGCGAGCCCACCTTCACCGACCTCGGCGTGGATGCCGACCTGGCCGAGGACCTCGACGCCCGCGGCTTCACGGCGCCCTTCCCCATCCAGGCCGCCACCCTGCCCGACACCCTGGCCGGGCGCGATGTCCTGGGCCGGGGGCGCACCGGCTCGGGCAAGACCCTGGCCTTCAGCCTCCCCCTGGTCCAGCGCCTGGCCGCCCAGGACAAGGCCCGGCCCGGCCACCCCATCGGCCTGGTGCTCGCCCCCACCCGCGAGCTCGCCCTGCAGATCGCCGAGGTCATCAAGCCGCTGGCCGCCGTGGTGGATATGGATGTCACGACGATCTTCGGCGGGACCTCCCAGAAGCCGCAGGAGCGGGCGCTGGCGGCGGGGGTCGACGTCGTCGTGGCCTGCCCGGGCAGGCTCCTGGACCTCATGGGCCAGGGGCTCATCGACCTGGACGAGGTCGCCATCACCGTCCTGGACGAGGCCGACCACATGGCCGACCTCGGGTTCCTGCCCGGTGTGCGCCGCATCCTGCGGGCCACGCCGGCCGGCCAGCGCCTCCTGTTCTCCGCGACCCTGGACAACGGGGTCGACGCCCTCGTGCGCGAGTTCCTCCGCGACCCGCTCCAGCACGCCGTGGACCCCTCCACCTCGCCGGTCTCGGCGATGGACCACCGGGTCTGGCAGGTGGCGGACAAGACCGCCAAGGACGCCGTCGTGCGCCGCCTGGCCTCCGGAACGGGGCGGCGCATCCTGTTCACGCGCACCAAGCACCTGGCGCGCCGCGTGGCCCGCAAGCTCACCAAGGACGGCATCCCCGCCGTCGAGCTGCAGGGCAATATGAGCCAGAACGCACGCGAGCGGGCCATGAGGGCCTTCACCAGCGGGCAGGTGCACGTCATGGTGGCCACCGACATCGCCGCGCGCGGCATTGACATCTCCGGCGTGGAGCTCGTGGTGCACGTCGACCCGCCGGCCGAGCACAAGGCCTACCTGCACCGATCGGGACGCACCGCCCGGGCCGGGGCGGCCGGCACCGTGGTGACCCTGGTTCTGCCCGAGCAGAGGCAGGATGTTCAGGTGCTCATGCGCAAGGCGCGGATCAAGGCGGATATCGAGCGGGTTCGTCCCGAGGACGAGGTTGTTGGCGCCCTGGTGGGGGAGGTCGCCCCGGTGGTGGCCGCGCAGGACATGCCCGAGGGAGTCGCCATCAAGGCCAGCCCCACCGGCCGGGCCCACCTGCCCAAGGGCGGGCGCGGGCGCGGGCGCCGGGGGACGGCGTCCCAGGCAGGATCCGGTGCCCATGGTGGTGGCGGTGGTGGCGGTGGCGGCCGCGGCGGCGGCGCGAGGGGCTCCGGCGGCGCTGAGGGCTCTGAGAGAAGGACCGGGCGCGCGGGCCGTGGTGGCCGTGCGGGTGCTCGGCGAGGCGGCGCGCGCGGGAGCCGGGGCGGTCACCAGCGCAGGGCCGGGAAGGGCTGAGAGGGGCCGGCTCAGTCGGGGACGGTGCCAGGGGCGGGCTGCCCATGCGCATGACCACTCCCGCGGGGTAGCCTCTGATTGGTCCCTTATTCATTGGGGATTCTGCGCTATCGAAGGAGGAGAGCATGGTCGTGGGCACCGGCATGATCGTCTTCGGCGGCATCATCATCGTCGGCCTGATCGTCGTCGGCGCCATCATTGGCGCCGTGGTGGTCCTGTCCAGAAAGGACAAGTAGAGCCTGTCGGTCCTGTGGTCTGCCGTGCCCGGGGCGTCGTGGACGTGACTCTGCATACCGGACGTGCGTTTGCGTCAATCACCCCTGTGCTACCCCCAGTCGGATGACGCAAACCCTCGTCGTCTACGCGAACGCACGTCGTCGACGCAGGCCAGCGGCTGGGACGCGGGCAAAGATGTCCACCGTGAACAACTTTAAGGCTTGCCACCGCTGGCCGCGATGACAAACGCGCAGGTCAGAGCGCAGTCTCAGGGGCGGGCCCGTGGGCGGAGGCGGGTAAAGTTGTTCACCATGGACAAACCGTGGCACGTACTGGTGCCCGTCGCACGTACTGGTGCCCGTCATCGCTCCGCCTTCGGGGATCGTTGCGCGGCCTCGGCGGTACTCGTGGGGAACGACAGCCTGGCGCGCTTTCATCGAGGGCAACCTTCGTCTACGGGTCGACGAACTCAGTCGAGGCCATAGCGTGCGCGAGCGCGGGCCACCAGCTCATCGGAGTCGATGCGGCCGGCGACGTACTCCTGGGCGTCCTGGCGGCCGACGGCGGTCACTGCCAGGCCCTCCATCTCGCCGCTGTGGGTCGCCTCGGCCACTCGCGACTCGCGCTCGGCCGCGGTCGTGGCGGTGGCTGCTGTTTTGGTGGGCACAGGGCATGCTCCTCTCGTCCGGTGCTTGGCCCAGCCTAGTCAACGTCCCACAAACTTTGTCCACCGTGAACAACTTTAAGGCTCGCCACCGCTGGCCGCGATGACAAACGCGCAGGTCAGAGCGCAGTCTCAGGGGCGGGCCCGTGGGCGGAGGCGGGTAAAGTTGTTCACCATGGACAAACCGTCGCAGGCGCTGGTGCCAGGGGAGGGGGTGGGAGCCTGTGCCTGGTGGACGGAGCCCTCGCGTCACCGCCCTTCCAGGTGTAGCCATACGTGTAGCCACGCAAGGCGGGAAACGGAGGACATGGCGTCCCTGACGGTCGCTCGGGACCCCTGGTTTCCCCTGCAATCACGCCGAAGCGCTGGTGCCCCCTGTGGGGCTCGAACCCACGACCTTCGGATTAAAAGTCCGCAGCTCTAACCGACTGAGCTAAAGGGGCGCCGCCGGTCATGACCCAGGTCATGGCCGTGCACGCGGTCAGCATAGCGTCCCTCGCTTCACCCGGGGACCCGCGCGCGGGACAATGCGACGGGGCGCGATCACCATCGCCCGTCCCGTCCTCGTTGAGCACCAGGAGATGACACATGGCACGCCAGTTCCACCGTC
This sequence comes from Actinomyces slackii, assembly GCF_900637295.1. Lineage (NCBI taxonomy): Bacteria > Bacillati > Actinomycetota > Actinomycetes > Actinomycetales > Actinomycetaceae > Actinomyces > Actinomyces slackii. The sequence goes on from NZ_LR134363.1 coordinate 1,131,041, forward strand.
CCGCCCGTCTTGATCCTGAGGCCGCCGAGGCCATCGAGGGCAGCGCGGACACCGCCGTGTCCTCCGAGCTCGCCCACCGCGCTGCCCAGGCGCTCGTCGGCGGCTTCCCCAACGAGGCCCCGGACGACCCCATCACGCGCAGCGGCGTCGTCGCCGCCGTGGCGGCCAACGGCGTCGACTCCGTCGCCGAGCTGTGGGCCGACTCCCCGGCCACCACCCTGCCGGGCACCCTGTGGCGCCTGTTCCTGCTGCGTGAGTGGATCCGCCGCGACCCTGACCTCGTCGCCCGCCGCTACGCCACCACCCTCGACCTGGCCGACGACGAGGCGGCCACCGCCCGATTCGAGTCGGCCCTGCCCGAGGCCCGTCGCGCGCCTTCCCCCGAGGCGCTGCGCGAGCGCCTCGATGCCGTCCTGGCCGGCCGCCTGGACGGCTCGGTGACCGCCCTGGCCCCGCTGCTGTCCGCCGCCTCCGGCTTCCTGCGCGCCCTGGCCGCCGGCTCCAACCCGGTGTGGATCGAGGACGACGCCGACGAGCTCGCCGACCGCGTCACCCGCCGTGACTCCGCACTGACGGCCACCGCCGTCGAGCTCCAGGAGGCCTCCCGCCGCGCGACCGCCGGCCTGCTGGACTGAGCGGCCCGCACCGCCCCTGGGCGGTGCGCGGTTCTGGGGGCGGCCTGCTGCCGGCTCGCCGTGGCCCTGGCCCGAATATCCCGCCTCAAGCGGGACGCAGGACCGCGCGGGGCGTGGGAGCATGTGCCCATGAGCACTGCGCACTCCTCCCCGGTCCCGCTGTCCAGCTTCCTCGGCGGCTGGGCCAGGCAGGCTCCCGCCCCCGAGGAGGCAGACCCCGCGCAGCCCGCCGACTCCGCCGAGGCCCCGGTCGCACCGGACGCTGCCCCGGGCTCCACCCCACCCGGTGACGCCACCGCTCCCAGTGCGCCGACCGCCCCGCCCAGGCCCGACGACGCCGCCGAGACCCCGGCAGCCGACCACCAGGGCGATCCCGGCTCGCCCTCCCCGGCGCCTCCCGCGCCGCCGCCCCTGGACGAGCACGTCATCGAGCCCGCCGACCCCAGGGACTTCGCCGACGACTCCGGACCCCAGTACGAGGACGAGGACTTCGAGGAGGGCGATGACGAGCCCGCCACGGCCAGCGCTCCCACGCCCTCCTCACGCGGATTGGCGCAGGCCCCGGCCGCGGCCCTCAGCATCCCCGGCGCCCCCGCACCGGGCGCCGGCTCAGCCGGACCCGTCCCCGCCGCGACCGCGGGCGGCCCGGCCGGCACAGCCAGACCGGCAGCGCCGTCGGAGGAGCCGGATCCCGAGGAGGGGCTGGCGCCCCTGGAGTCCTTCGAGGACCGCTTCGCCGACCGCGAGCTGACCTGGATGGACTTCAACGAGCGGGTCCTGGAGCAGGCCGAGGACCGCGACATGCCCCTGCTGGAGCGAGCCTGGTTCCTGTCGATCTTCTCCTCCAACCTGGACGAGTTCTACATGGTGCGCGTGGCCGGGCTCATGCGCCGCATCAAGGCCGGCATCACCCCGGTGCGGGCCTCGGGCCTGGACGCCCACCAGGTGCTGGCCCGGGTCACTGCCCGCGCCAAGGAGCTCACCGCCCGCCAGGCCTCCATCTTCCACGACGACGTGCGCCCCGCCCTGGCTGAGCGCGGCATCGAGGTCCTCATGTGGGATGACCTGGGCCTGGACCAGCGCGAGCGCCTGACCCGCTACTTCCGCCACCACATCTTCCCGGTGCTCACCCCCCTGGCGGTCGACCCCTCCCACCCCTTCCCCTACATCTCGGGCCTGTCCCTCAACCTGGCGGTCATCCTGCGCAACCCGCGCAGCGGCAAGGAGCACTTCGCCCGGGTCAAGGTGCCCGGATCGCTGCCCCGGCTCATCACCGTTCCCGGCCGAGAGCTCGACGCCTCCGATCCCGGCTCGGGCTGCGCCCTCATCCCCATCGAGACGGTGATCGGCCAGCACCTGGACCACCTCTTCCCGGGCATGGACATCCTGGAGCACCACCTCTTCCGCGTGACCCGCAACGAGAACCTGGAGGTGGAGGAGGACGACGCCGAGAACCTCCTGACCGCCATGGAGAAGGAGCTGGAGCGGCGCCGATTCGGCGCCAGCGTGCGACTGGAGGTGGAGAACACCATCTCCCCCTTCACCCGCCGCCTTCTGGTGCGGGCCCTGGGCCTGCGGGACGACGACGTCTTCGAGCTGCCCGCCCCCCTGGACCTCAACGGCCTGTCCGAGCTCCACGACCTGGACGTCCCGGCCCTGAAGTTCCCGCGCTTCGTGCCGGTTACCGCCGCGGGCCTGGCCGCGCACGAGTCCTCCTCGGCCCCCGATGTCTTCGCGGCGATGCGCGAGCACGACGTCCTGCTGCACCACCCCTACGACTCCTTCTCCACCTCCGTCCAGGAGTTCGTGGCCCAGGCCGCCGCCGACCCCAAGGTGCTGGCCATCAAGCAGACCCTGTACCGCACCAGTGGGGACTCGCCCATCGTCGATGCCCTCATCGAGGCCGCCGAGGCCGGCAAGCAGGTGGTGGCGATCGTTGAGATCAAGGCCCGCTTCGACGAGGAGGCCAACATCTCCTGGGCCCGCAAGCTGGAGCGGGCCGGCGTGCACGTCGTCTACGGGATGGTGGGGCTCAAGACCCACTGCAAGCTGCTGCTGGTGGTGCGCCAGGAGCGGGAGGGCCTGCGCCGCTACTGCCATGTGGGCACCGGCAACTACCACCCCAAGACGGCCCGCGGGTATGAGGACCTGGGCCTGCTGACCTGCGACCGCGATGTCGCCCAGGACCTGACCACCCTGTTCAACCAGCTCTCCGGCTACGCCCCCCGGGCCCGCTTCCGCCGCCTGCTGGTGGCGCCCCGGAGCCTGCGCGACGGGCTGGTCGAGCGCATCGAGGCCGAGATCGCCAACCACCGTGCCGGTCTGCCCGCCTGGATCCGCATCAAGGTCAACTCGATCATCGATGAGACCGTCATCGACGCCCTCTACCGGGCCTCGCGCGCCGGGGTGAGCGTGGACATCGTGGTGCGGGGCATCTGCGGGATCCGCGCGGGCGTGCCGGGCCTCTCGGAGAACATCCGGGTGCGCTCCATCCTGGGGCGCTTCCTGGAGCACTCCCGCATCTACGCCTTCGCCGCCGGGGGCACCACCGAGCTCTACATCGGCTCGGCCGATCTCATGCACCGCAACCTGGATAGGCGCGTCGAGGCCCTGGTGCGCATCACCGACCCGACGATGGTCGCCTACCTCGAGGATGTCGTCACCCGCTGCGCCAGCGATGAGGTGGCCTCCTGGCACCTGGAGCCCGACGGCACCTGGACCCGCCATATCGAGGGCCCTGACGGCCAGCGCCTGGAGGACATCCAGGCCCGCCTCATGTCCCGGGCGCGCTCGCGCGTCAAGGGCCGCAGCTGACGGGGCCGGTCGTGGCAACGAGGAGGATGGTGCGCGCCGCCGGCGCGCTGGTGTGGCGCCGCAGCGGCAAGCACCTGGAGGTGCTGTTGGTCCATCGCCCCCGGTACGACGACTGGTCCTTCCCCAAGGGCAAGGTGGAGCACTGCGAGTCGGTGCGCTCCTGCGCGGTGCGGGAGGTGGCCGAGGAGACCGGCATCCCCATCGTCCTGGGCCAGCCCCTGAGCACGGTGAGCTATCGGCTCGACGACGGCGCCCGCAAGGAGGTCCACTACTGGGCGGCCCGCCCGGCCCAGGAGGACTCGGCGGCGCTGGTGGCCCGTGAGGCCGTCGAGCCGGCCTCCGCCCGGGAGATCGATGAGGCGGTGTGGCTGCGGGTCAAGAGCGCCCGGGCCCGCCTGACCCACGCCCGGGACCGCGAGCTGCTGGGGGAGCTGGTGGACCTGTGGGAGGACGGCAAGCTGGACACCTGGACCCTGGTCCTGGTGCGCCACGCCCGTGCCGTCAAGCGCTCGGTGTGGAACCGTCCCAAGGAGCGCTCCGCCCAGGAGGATGAGGCCACCCGCCCCCTGACCCATGACCAGGGGGAGACCCGCGCCAGGGCCCTGGTGCCGATTTTGTCCGCCTACGGCGTGGGGCGGGTCGTCACCAGCCCGTGGCGGCGCTGCGCCGACACGGTGGCGCCCTACGCCCGGGCGGCGGGCATCGAGCTGGAGACCGAGTCGGCGCTCACCGAGGCGGCGCACGCGGCCCGGCCCAAGGGCGCGCGCAAGGTGGTCGCGCGCGCCCTGCGGGAGCGCGAGGACCCGGTGGCGCTGTGCACCCACCGGCCGGTGCTCCCCACCATCATGGAGGCGGTGGCCGAGCACGCCCCCGGGCGCCTGCTGCGCTCAGTGCCCGACCAGGATCCCTGGCTCAAGACCGGGGAGATCCTCGTGGTGCATATGGCCCGCCGCCCCCACGGGCGCATCCGGGCGGTGGCCATCGAGAAGCAGCGCCCCGTCCTGTCCCAGGGCCGCTGAGCGGGTCACGCCCCGGGCCGGGCGACGGCGCTCCATGGCGGTTGCGGCAAGAAGAATTTACTGAGAGTTCACCTGGATCACCCTGGGCGGTCACCTGGGCTGCTTAGCGTCGAGGCGTGTCACGATCAGACTCGCTCCCGGCTCCGGTGCTCCTGACCCGGCGCCTCGCACTGGGGGCGGCCGCCGTCGCCCTGGCCTCCCTGACCGCCTGCGGGCGCGACGCCGGAGCCCCCGCCCCCGGGGCCAACAGTGACCTCGAGGGCGAGATCAAGGGGGCCGGCGCCACCTCCCAGGCCGACGCCCAGGACGCCTGGATGAACGGCTTCATGGACCTCAACCTCGCCGCCGCCGTCGACTACGCGGGGGGAGGCTCGGGGGCCGGGCGCACCAAGCTCATCGCCGGCGCCGTGGACTTCGCAGGCTCCGACGCCGCCATGGAGGCCAAGGAGGCACAGGCCCTGGGCGGGGCGGTGGAGGTCCCCCTCTACATCTCCCCGATCGCCGTGGCCTACAACGTCCCGGGGCTGGGCGGGGACACCCACCTCAACATGACCGGCGAGGTCATCGCCCGGGTCTTCGCCGGTGACATCACCACCTGGAACGACCCGGCCATCGCGGCCCTCAACGAGGGCGTGGATCTGCCCGAGCTTCGCATCACCGTGGTCAACCGCTCCGACGACTCGGGAACCACCAAGAACTTCACCGCCTACCTCCACGCCGTGGCCCCCCAGGCCTGGGGTCACGAGGGCGCCGAGACCTGGCCCCTGAGCGGCGGGCAGTCCGGGGACGGGACCTCGGGGGTGATCCAGACGATCTCCGCGGCCAAGGGCACCATCGGGTACGCGGACGCCTCCAAGATCCCCGACTCCCTGGGGACCGTGGCCGTGGGGTCGGGGGAGGACTTCGTTCCCGTCTCCGCCGAGGCCGCCGCCGCCACCCTGGATGCCTCGGCGCTCGATGAGCAGGCCACCGACTCCCGGGTCATCTACTCCCTCAACCACGCCGCCGCCGGCGCCTACCCGATCATCCTGATCTCCTACCTCATCGCCAGGCAGCGCTACGACGACCCCCGGATCGCCGAGGTCGTCAAGGCCTACTTCCGCTACATGGCCTCTCAGGAGGGACAGGAGGCCGCCGCCGCCGAGGCCGGCTGCGCCCCCATCTCCCAGGCCCTGCGCGAGCGGGTCCTGGCCGCCATCGACACGATCGGCTCCTGAGCCGCCCACCCACCATCACCGAAGGGAAGGTCGCCCGTGGCCACCACACCCCCTCATGACGCCGCCGAGGGCGCGCCCCCGGCAGGGCCCGACGACGCCCGGCCGGCCTCCCAGCAGGAGGCCGGCCTCGCCGAGCGGGCCCAGCGGCCCGAGCCCGACGGCGCCCAGACCGCCATCCGCACCGGCCGGGCCCCCGGCCGCACCGGCAACCGGGTGTTCACCGGCCTGTCCTTCGGCGCGGGCCTGCTCATCATGGTGGTCCTGGCCCTGGTCACCGCCTTCCTCGTCGGCCAGGCGCTGCCTGCCTTCACCGCTTCATCGGCGGACCTGGAGGACATCTCCTTCATGCGCGGGCAGGGCTTCTGGAGCTACGTGGCCCCCCTGGTCTTCGGCACGCTGCTGTCCTCACTCATCGCCCTGGCGGTGGCCGTGCCGCTGAGCATCGCCGTGGCCCTGTTCATCTCCCACTTCGCCCCGCGCCGCCTGGCCCAGGGGCTGGGGTACCTGGTGGACCTGCTGGCCGCGATCCCCTCGGTGGTCTTCGGCCTGTGGGGGTTCCTGTGGCTGGTGCCCCTGCTCGACCCCCTCTACTCCCAGCTGACCGAGACACTGGGCTTCATCCCCCTGTTCGCCGACTACACGGCCCCGGCCAAGAACATCATGACCGCCTCCCTGGTGCTGGCCGTCATGATCCTGCCCATCATCACCGCCACCATCCGCGAGGTCTTCCTGCAGACCCCCAAGCTGCATGAGGAGGCCTCCCTGGCCCTGGGCGCCACCCGCTACGAGATGATCCGCCAGGCCGTCCTGCCCTTCGGGCGCTCGGGCATCATCTCGGCCTCCATGCTGGGACTGGGCCGCGCCCTGGGGGAGACCATGGCGGTGCTCATGATCCTGTCCCCGGGGCTGGGCATCAACCTGCGCGTCCTCCAGGCGGGCCAGCACCAGACCATCGCGGCCAATATCGCCGCCCAGTTCCGTGAGGCCTTCGGCATGAGCGTCAACGTCCTCATCGCCACCGGCCTGGTCCTGTTCATCATCACCTTCGCCGTCAACTCCATGGCGCGCTGGGTGATCGCACGTCGCGCAGAGTTCTCGGGGGCCAACTGACATGACCGCACCCACATCCTCCACCGCACCGGCATCCTCCGCGCCCTTCGACCCGCTGGCCGACCCTCCCAGCATCGAGGGCGTGCCCCTGACCTCCTACCGCCTGCCCGACTGGTTCCTGTGGGCCGCGCTGGGAGCCGCCTTCGTCGTCGTCGGCGGGATCGGGCTGCTGGCCGACTGGAGCATCGCCGCGACCCTCGTGGCCACCGCCGCCGCCTGGCTGGTGGGCGCCACCGCCTGGTCCTGGATCAAGGAGGGCGAGCGCTGGGGGCGCAACACCCTCATGACCGTCTCGGTCTACCTGGCCTTCGCCGTGGTCATGGTGCCCCTGGTCTCCCTGGTCTGGATGGTGCTGGTCGGAGGCTCGGCCAGGTTCGGCACCGAGTTCCTGCTGACCAATATGCGCGGGGCCGATGAGTCCAATGGCGGCTTCTACCACGGCATCGTGGGGACCCTGCAGATCACCGGCATCGCCTCGGCCATCTCCATCCCCCTGGGCATCTTCACCGCCATCTTCCTGGTGGAGTACAACGGCGGCTGGGTGGCCCGGGCCGTGACCTTCCTCGTGGACGTCATGACCGGCATCCCCTCCATCGTGGCCGGGCTCTTCGCCTACTCGGTGTTCCTGGCCGTCGCCGGGCCCCGCTACCAGGCCGGCATCATCGGGGCCGTGGCCCTGAGCGTCCTCATGACCCCGGTGGTCATCCGCGGCGTGGAGGAGATGCTCAAGCTCGTGCCCAAGGACCTGCGCGAGGCCTCCTACGCCCTGGGCGTGCCCAAGTGGCTGACCATCGTCAAGGTCGTCCTGCGCACCGCCGTGGCCGGCATCACCACCTCGGTGATGATCGCCGTGGCCCGCGTCATCGGGGAGACCGCGCCCCTGCTCATCACCGTGGGCCTGACGATCCGCACCAACACCAACCCGGTGGAGGGATCCATGGCCACCCTGCCGGTGCTCGTCTACGACCAGTACTCCCGCGGCGAGGCGGACACCATGGAGCGCGCCTGGGCCGGGGCGCTGACCCTCATCATCCTGGTCATGCTGCTCAACCTGGCCGCCCGCCTCATCTCCATGCACTTCAGCCCCAAGGGCAAGCGCTGATCCGCGCCCCGACCACTGCGAAGGAAGCACACGTGTCCAAGCGAATCGACGTCATCGGCGAGAACATCTACTACGGGGACTTCCTGGCCGTCAAGGACGTCAACGTGACCATCGAGCCCAAGTCCGTCACCGCCCTCATCGGCCCCTCGGGCTGCGGGAAGTCCACCTTCCTGCGCACCCTCAACCGCATGCACGAGGTCATCCCCGGGGCCCGCGTGGAGGGCGAGGTCATCGTCGACGGCGTCAACCTCTACGGCCCGGGGGTCGACGCGGTTCAGGTGCGCCGCGCCATCGGCATGGTCTTCCAGCGGCCCAACCCCTTCCCCACCATGTCCATCGCCGAGAACGTCCTGGCGGGCATGCGCCTGAACAACCGCCGCCTGAAGAAGGACGAGGCCGATGAGATCGTCGAGACCTCCCTGCGCGGCGCCAACCTGTGGGATGAGGTCAAGGACCGGCTCGACCGCCCCGGCTCGGGCCTGTCCGGAGGCCAGCAGCAGCGCCTGTGCATCGCGCGGGCCATCGCCGTCAAGCCCGCCGTCCTGCTCATGGACGAGCCCTGCTCGGCCCTGGACCCGATCTCCACCCTGGCCATCGAGGACCTCATCTCCGAACTGAAGTCCGACTACACCATCGTCATCGTCACCCACAACATGCAGCAGGCCTCGCGCGTGAGCGACATGACCGGCTTCTTCAACCTGGAGGCCACCGGCAAGCCCGGCCAGCTCGTGGAGTACGACACCACCGACAAGATCTTCTCCTCACCGTCCCAGCAGGCCACGGAGGACTACATCTCCGGCCGCTTCGGCTGAGGGCTGAGCCCGGGCCGAGCCCGGCTGATCCGGGTTGAGGCCGGCTGAGCCGGGCTCCTCATGCCGGCCCCTCAGGCCGTCAGGGCCCCCAGCAGCAGGCGGCACACCAGGGCGCCGATCGCCCCGGCCGCCGGCAGGGTCGCCAGCCAGGCGAAGCCGATGCGCCGCAGCGTCCCCCACTGCAGGCGGCGCATGCGCCTGGCCCCGCCCGCTCCGGCGATGGCCGCCGAGACCGTGTGCGTCGTCGAGACCGGTGCCGCCATCCCGAAGGCCGCCACGTAGAGGATCGAGGCCGTCACCGCCTGGGCGACGAAGCCCTGGGAGGCGTCCAGGCGGGCGATGCGCGAGCCCAGGGTGCGGATGATCCTGGCCCCTCCCGCCCAGGTCCCCGCGCCCAGGGCGGCCGCCGCGCTCAGGCGCACCCAGGCCGGGACCTGGGCGGCGGCCCCCTCCAGCTCCAGGTAGCCCCCGGCGCCCAGGGCGATGAGCATGACCCCCATGGACTTCTGGGCGTCCTGGAGCCCATGGCCCAGGGCCGTCAGGGCACTGGCCACCGTCTCCAGGAGGCGGAAGCGGCGCATCGTGGAGTGGTAGGGGCGCGCCGCGAGCCACCGCCGCAGCCCCACCGTCAGCCCCCAGGCCGTGGCGAATCCCAGCAGTGGGAAGGCCGCCATGGGCACCAGCACCGCGCCGGTCAGCCGCTCCCAGTGCACATCCGCCCCGACGGCCATCCCCGCCCCGGCCACCGCCCCGATCAGGGCGTGGGAGGACGATGAGGGCAGCGCCAGCCACCAGGTCACGACATTCCAGCTGATCGCCCCCAGCAGTCCGGCGGCCACGACCACCAGGCCCTCGGCCCCCGAGACGTCCCCCGCCTCCAGGATCCCCGAGCCGATGGTCAGCGCCACCTGCGTGCCCAGCAGCGCCCCCAGGAGGTTGAGCCCGGCCGCCATGGCCAGGGCCGCCCGGGGGCTGATCGCCCGGGTGGACACCGAGGCCGCCACCGCATTGGCGGCGTCGTGGAAGCCATTGGTGAAGGCGAAGACCAGGGCCAGGACGATGGCGGCCCCGGTGGCCAGTGGCACGACCTCCATCTCGGCGCCCTCAGCCCTCGCTCATGGCCAGGGACTCGACCGCATTGGCCAGGTCCTCGAAGGCGTCGGCGGCCGTCTCCAGGCGCTCGATGACCTCCTTGACCTTGACCAGGCGGATGGCGTCGCGCTCGGTGGCGAACAGCTCGGCCGTGGCCGAGCGGAAGAGGCGGTCGGCGGCGTTCTCCAGGGAGTTGATCTCCACCCAGTACTCGTGCAGCGAGGCCGGGGAGCGCAGGCCCGGCAGGGCCTCCGCGCTCAGCTCGGCGCAGCGCAGCAGGATCTGGACCTGCTCGGTGCAGGCCGGGGGCAGGGAGCCCACCTGGTAGAGCACGACGACGTCGCCGGCCTCATCCAGGGCGTCCATGCAGTCATCGAGCAGGGAGCCGATGCGGTGGAGGTCGTCGCGGTCCACGGGGGTGACGAAGGTGTCCTTGATGAGGCGGATGAGCCGGTGGTGGGTCTCGTCGGCGGCGTGCTCGACGGCGTGGAGCTCCTCGCGCAGGGCGGCCCGGTCATTGCGGTCGGCCGAGATGATGCGGGCCAGCAGCCCGGCGGCGGTGACCAGGGCGCCAGCGCTCTGGGAGATCAGGGCGATGATCTCGTCGTCGTTGTTGCGGGGGTGCAGTCGCACGGGCGCTCCTGGCGGTGTGCAGGGACCGGCCGGGGCGTGCGCCGCGGGCAACCATGCCGCCGGCTCCGGAATAACTGCGCCTCAGACTATCGCAGGCCGGGAGGACTCGCTGAAGGAACCGGGGGAAAGAGAGGACGTCGGGCCGGAGAGCGCCAGTCGGCGCGTATGCCGCTCGTGGCGGCTTGAGTTGGAGCCCGGGGCCCGTCGCGGCCCGACGTCGACCACCAGGATACAGGCCGATGGACTTGTGATGGCCGTCTGATGGCCGTCTGATGCCCTTGGCCCGGCGCCGCTACTCCTGGGGCGCGTCCAGGCGGTAGCCGACATTGCGCACCGTGCCGATGAGGTTGTCGTGCTCGGTGCCCAGCTTGGCGCGCAGGCGGCGGATATGGACATCGACGGTGCGCGAGCCGCCGATGTAGTCCTCGCCCCAGACCTCGTCCAGCAGGTTCTGGCGGGTCAGGACCCGGCCGTGGTTGGCGGCCAGGTACTTCAGCAGCTGGAACTCCTTGTAGGTCAGGTCCAGGATGGCCCCGCGCAGGCGGGCCGTGTAGGCGGTGGTGTCGATGACCAGGTCGCCGACCTCGATGAGATCGCCGTCCACGGACTCGACCACCGGGACGTGGGCGCGCAGCAGGCGCATCCGCGCCGAGAGCTCAGCGGGACCGGCGTCGGCCATGACGAAGTCGGCCGCCCCCCAGTCGCTCTGGACCACGGCCACCCCGCCCTCCTCCAGGATGAGGATGATGGGCGGGCAGTCCATGGGGCCGGTGAAGAGCTGGCACAGGGCGCGCGCCCGGGTCAGGTCGCCGCGGGCGTCGATCATGACGACGTCGGCCGAGTCCACCGCCACATAGGAGGAGGGGATGGGGGCCAGGCACTCGACCTCGGAGTCCAGGAGGGCGGCGGCGGGCAGAACGCTGGTGGCAGTGGTCTCCCGTGTGAACATGATGATTCGCATGGAGCCCTCCTTCCCTTGCGCATCACTCCAGGTCAGGCGCGCCGCCGGTGCCCGAGGGCGGCGGCGGCGCGGCTGGGAGCAAGTCAACCACATCGCCGCTCACCGGGTATGGAACGATGCTGCTTGTGAGCACCCGCAAACGACCCTCCCGATCGGCCGCCTCCTCCCGGCGCGCCGCATCGACCGGCGCCGCCCCGACCGGCGCGCGCCCAGACGACCAGGACGCGGCGCCGGCCCCCGAGCCCATGGGGCGTACCATCGAGCTGGGCCCCGAGCTGCCCCCCGACGCCGTGCCGGTGGAGCCGGGCGCCGCCGACCCCGCCTGGACCCGCCTGGCCGTGGCCGGCCTGGTCCCGGTGCTCCTGGCCGTGGGCGCCGCCCTTCCGGACTGGGTGCGCCTGGTCCTCCTGATGGTGCTCATCCCGGCCGCCGCCCAGGGCTGGCCGGCGCTGCTGCGCGCCCGCCACGACCGCGGCGCCTCCATTGTCATGACCCTGGCCGGCTGGGCGGCCGCCGGTCTGGTCTTCGTCCTGCATGACCTGGGGGCGGCGGGGATCGTCATGGCCCTGTCCATCATCGCCACCTTCCTGGCCCAGATGGCGCGCCGCGACGGCAGGCCCGGCCTGGTCGAGGACGTCTCCTCCACCGTCACCGGATGCCTCACGGTGATCTCGGGAGCCGCCTGGTGCGCCCTGGAGTCGGGGCTGGCCGACCCGGCTGTCATCGTGCCGACCTGCCTGGCGCTGTTCGTCGGGGCGCTGCTGTCCGTCCTGGAGATGCGGGCCACCGCGCTGGAGCTGCTGACCGTCACCGTGCCGGCCCTGGTGGCCGGCATCGCCGGAGGGGTGCTGGCCTCGGGAGGGTTCTTCGGCCCGGCGCATATGGGGACCGCCGCCGCCGCTCAGAGCGCCGCGGCCTGCCTCATCGTGGGCTTCGTGGCCGGCGTGCTCATGGCGGCCGGCAACCGCATCCTGTGGACCCACCGCTGGGTGCCGGGCGGCAGGGCGGCGGTGGCCTCAGCCCTGGTGCCGATTCTCGCCGTGGGCATCCCCGTCTACGCCATCGCCCGGCTCATGGGCAGCTTCATCGCCGGCTAGGATCCTCGGCGCACGCGGCAGTCGGTAGCAGTCGGTGCCCGAGCAGGGCGCCCCGCGGGCGGCGTCCGGCGGCGCCCTGAGCCCGGGGGCGGGCCGGGGCGGGTGCTGACCGGGCCCAGCCCGGGCCCGTAGGCTGCCCCCATGGCATTCACCTTCCCTGACGACCTGCCCCCCGAGCTCTACCCCCTGGCATGGCTGGTAGGAGCCTGGCGCGGCTACGGCATCCTCACCTACGGGGAGGCCATCCCCGAGCAGGCCGTCTACCAGGAGATGGTCTTCGACCACGACGACGGCCCCTACCTGCGCCAGCGCACCACCATCTGGACCGTGGACGCCACCCGCAGCCAGAACCTGGACTTCGAGATGCCGGGGCTGACCGGCGCCGACCTGCTCACCCCCGCCCAGATCTGGTCCACCGAGACCGCCTACTGGCGCCCCGTGGGCCAGGAGGCCCCCGATGCCGACGACGCCGACACGACCACCCCCGTCACGAGCCTGGAGCTCATCTCCGCCGACCCCGCCGGGCATGTGGGCGTCTGGGAGGGCTGGATCCAGGGGCCGCGCGCCCAGGTGGGCACGCAGGCCGTGGGCCGCACCCGCAGCTCCGCGCCGGTCACCGAGATGACCCGGATGTTCGGCCTGGTGGGCGGGGACCTCATGTGGACCCAGGACATGGCGGCCTTCGGCGTGGAGGACCTGAGCACCTACGCCTCGGGCCGCCTGGGCCGGGTCGAGGATGAGTGAGGGGCCGGCTGGGACTCGCTGCGAGACCGGCCCGGACGAGCCGGACGAGATCGACCAGAGACCAGACCAGAAGGGAGCACGCATGCGCACCTCACCGCTGCTGGGGCGCCCCGGCGCCGTCGCCAACCCCGAGGGGGACCCGGACGCCGCCGTGCCGGCCCACCTCGGCGACCCCCTGCGCGAGCAGGCCGCCCTCGCCCGGGGACAGGCCGCGAGTCCCCTGGCCCGCGACGTCGTCGCGGTCACCGGGCCGGACCGCCTGAGCTGGCTGACCACCCTGTCCAGCCAGTCCCTGACCGGCCTGGCCCCCGGCGACGGCGGAGCGGAGGCCCTCCTGCTGGACGCCAACGGCCGCATCACCCACGCCCTGGCCGCCCTGGACGACGGCGAGCGCCTGCTCCTGGTGACCGAGGCCGGCTCGGGCGGTGATCTGGTCGCTTTCCTGGAGCGGATGCGCTTCATGCTGCGCGTCGAGGTGGGCCTGGATGAGGGCCTCGCCGTCCTGGGGGCGCTGGGGCCGGGGCTGGAGGCCCTGGAGGAGGCGGCCAGGAGCGCGGGGGCCCACGCGGGCACATGGCGCGACCCCTGGCCCGGCGTGGTGGCCGGCGGCACCAGCTATGACGCGGGCCTGGAGGCCTTCACCCACCCGGGGGCCGACTACCGGGCGGGAATGGTCCTCCTGCCGGTCGACGCCGTGGACGGGGTCCTTGACGCCCTCCTGGCCCAGGGCGGGTCCCTGGCGGGATCGTTGGCCTGGGAGGCGCTGCGCGTCGAGGCCGGCCGGCCCCGCCGCGCTCGGGAGGCCGACGAGCGGGCCATCCCCCACGAGCTGGACTGGCTGCGCACCGCCGTTCACCTGACCAAGGGCTGCTACCCGGGCCAGGAGACCATCGCCCGCACCCTCAACCTGGGCCGGCCCCCGCGGCGCCTGACCATCCTCCAGCTCGACGGCCTGGGCGGGGAGATGCCCGTCCCCGGGGCCGTCGTGCGCCTGGGGGAGCGGGGCGTGGGGACGGTGACCTCCGTGGTGCGCCACCACGAGCTGGGTCCCATGGCGCTGGCCCTGCTGCGTCGGGCCGTCCCCCTGTCCGAGCAGCTGACCGTGGAGCTGCCCGAGGGGGCGGGGCGCGTGGACGCCGCCCAGGAGCCGTTGGTCTCCCCCGAGGGTCGGGCCCAGGCCAGCCCCGCCCAGCGCCCGGGAGCCGAGCTGCGCACCGGCCTACTGCGCTGAGGGGCGCCCATGCAACGGGAGACCGAGGCATCCACGGGGCGTCCCGGCGCTGAGATGAGCAGCCATCACGACCTCGGTGGAGGCGTGAGCCCGCAGGAGCAGTGGCTGCGGTCGCTGCTGCCGCCGTCGGTTGCTGTGGTCGAGACGACGACGGACCGCGACCTCCCCCTGGCCCGGGCCGAGCGCGAGGCTGTGGCCAGGGCCGTCGAGCGCAGGCGCGCGGAGTTCACCACTGTGCGCTGGTGCGCCGCGCAGGCACTGGGCGAACTGGGGCATGAGCGCCCCGTGCAGGTTCCCGGTCCGCATGGCGAGCCGGTGTGGCCGGCCGGGGTTGTCGGCTCGATGACCCACTGCCAGGGATACCGCGCCGCCGCCGTGGCCCGGCGCGCGGACATGGACTCCATCGGCATCGACGCTGAGCCCAATGACGGCCTTCCTCCCGGACTGCTCGATGAGGTGGCCTCACAGGGGGAGTGCCGTGCCTGTGCGGATCTGGCCGCCCGGTGCCCTGGCGTTGCCTTCGACCGCCTGCTGTTCAGCATCAAGGAATGCGTGTTCAAGGCCTGGTTCCCGCGCGAGGGAGGGTGGCTCGACTTCAGCGACGCTGAGGTCGCCATCAGCGCTGACGGCCGGTTCTCGGCTCTGGTGAGCAGGAGGGGGACGAGCCGCAGGCTCCTGGGCGGACGATGGTTGGCCAAGGACGGCCTGCTGGTCGCCGCGCTGACGGTCCCCGCCGGCGGCTGGGACCGATCCTGAATGGGGTCGGAGGGCTGAGAGGGCGGGGGAACTAATGGTGTTATTCATGTGGGGGTTACCAGCCTGTTCTGTAGAGTTCGAGTTTGGTGATCAGGGTGATGATGTTGGGGAGATATGCCAGGCGGTGGCGGTAGCCGGTGGATAGGATCCGCGATTTCTTCAGTACTGCGATGGTGTGCTCGATGGCGGCGCGCGTCGTTGAAGGAGTCGATGGCTTTATCGATCATGCCGACGGCTTCAGGAGGCGTGGGTCTCTCGGACCTCCCCTCGATTCCAGGAACCGGGACCTTGGTCAGGACGCCGCTAGCCTTATCCTCGACGAGCCTCTTCACTTTACCGGCACGATCCGGGTTCTCCTCGTCGACCAGGATGAGGTGCGCTCGCGACCGGAGGAGGGGCAGCCGCCGGCCGCACTGCTTCTCCCCGGCCCCCGCCACGCCGTATGATCGGCGTACGCAATAGACGGAGTGGTTTCTCATGCCCATCACCGACGCCATGCGTACCCGGCACGTGGTGCGCCAGTACCTTGATACTCCCCTCGACGACCTCGCCGCTGCCCTGCTGGCCCGCGTCGAGGAGGCCAACGCCTCTCACGGCACGGATATCCACCTGCTGGCCGGCAGCGCGCGCGTCTTCGGACCGCTGTGGGGCACGGTGCGAGCCCGTAGCGTGCGCAACTGCCTGGTCATGGCCGGCCCGGACACGCCTGACCTCGACGAGCGACTCGGTCACGCCGGCGCTGGCCTCATGCTCGCCGCGCAGGAGCTCGGGCTCAACACGTGGTGGGTCGGCGGGACCTTCTCCAAGAGAGCAGCCGCCAGGGCCAGTGGCGCCACGGGGCGGGTGGTCGCCGTCGTCGCCCTCGGTTACGGCGCCACCCAGGGCACCGCGCACGACTCCAAGCGCCCCGAGGAGGTCGCCTCCTACGAGGGCGAGCCCCCAGCGTGGTTCACTCAGGGGGTCGAGGCGGCACTGCTCGCGCCGACCGCCTTCGGCAAGCAGGCCTTCACCCTGGCCGGCAGGGACGGCGAGGTGATGATCACCTGCGAGGAGGGCGACTACGCGGGCCAGGACCGCGGCATCGTCAAGTACTTCTTCGAGGTCGGCGCCGGCCGCGACAACTTCCGCTGGGCCTCTTGACCAGTCCTGCCTCTCGGCGGGCGCACGCCCCTGCCGCATGACCCGCTTCTCAGCGATGCTGGACGCCTGCGTGCTCGTCCCAGTGACGCTCGCCGACACTCTCCGGAGGCTCCCTACGGAAGGGAAGGGCACGGGGCATGCGACCTACTTGTCATCATCCCGATCAGCAGGATCACGTTGGCTGTTGCTGTCGAGGCAGTCGCGTCCGGCGTCGGTGAGCCGGTAGCGCTGGAGGCGGCTGGTTGGCTTGTCCGGGATCGTCCGCTCCAGCGACCCGGCGTCCAGCAGCGGCTGTACATGACGGTTGAGGGCACGGGTCTGATTGACGATGCCGAGTACCTCCATCAGCTGCGCCCCAGCCCCTGGGACAGGTGCCAGGACATCGCGGTCGGCTCCAAGGGTGACAGTTGCGCAGGCATCCTGGCCCGGCCCCGGGACGGAATGCTCGGCTGGTCACATGCCCAAGTGGAGCCCGCGCCGCCGACCTGGCTGTCGGCGAACACACACCTCACGGGCTTTCAGTTTTTTCGATTTCTTGGTTACTGTGTGTGTCATGAGCGCTACGACCACGATGACGCACTCGACGACCCTGCCCCCTGAGGACCTCGAGCCCATGCTCGACCTGTCCCACTTCCTGGACCAGGTGACAGAGCCGGCCGCGCTTCTCGGGCCCGACGGTCAGACCGTCGGCCTCCCATTGGAGGCTTACCAGGTCCTCAGTGACGTCGTCCGCGCCATGTCGCAGGGCCGAGCGATCACCGTCGCGCCCGTCGACCAGATGCTGACGACCCAGGAGGCCGCGGATTTCCTCGGCATCAGTCGCCCCACCCTTGTCAAGCTCTTGGAATCCGGTCGAATCCCCTTCGAGCGCCCCACAGGAGGCAGGCACCGCCGGGTCCGGCTCGTTGACGTCGTCGAGTACCAGCGCCAGTCCGCCCAGGAGCGCAGCGACGCCTTGGACGCCATGACTCGCGAGGCGGTCGAGGCTGGCCTGTACGACACCACCGCAACGGACTACACAGCCGCCCTGCGACAGGCCCGCAAGGGCTGACGGGACGACGCGCCGACATGACCCGCTTCTCAGCGATGCTGGACGCCTGCGTGCTCGTCCCAGTGACGCTTGCTGACACTCTCCTCAGGCTCGCCGAAGACGGCCTCTACCGCCCCTTGTGGAGCACTCGGATCATCGCCGAGACAGTCCACGCGATCGAACAGGTTCATCCCCAGCTGCCCATCGACGCCATCCAACGCCGAGCCGCTGCCATGGACGCCGCCTTCAGTGACGCCTCAGTGACCGGCTGGGAGGCGCTGGAACCAGCCATCAGTCTGCCCGATCCAGACGACCGTCACGTCGTCGCGGCCGCCATCATGTGCGATTGAGCGGAGCGCCTGTGCATGTGGTAGCCATGCCGTCAGCGGGTGGAGGCCATAGCCCTTCTTGAAGGTTGGGGCCGCGCCCTCCTTGTCGGAGTGGACATTGACCAGGGTGGCATCAATATCGATCACCTGGGGCCGGGCCGCCGAGGCGCCCGCCCCCGGGGCGTGCCTGCCGGCCAACTTCCACACCCGGGCCCGGGCCACGGCCCGCTCCACCGCATTGACCTCACCAGCCCGGGCTCCCGCCCGTGGATACAAGCCTGCTGTAGCCTTCACCCCTACCGCACCACCCCAACAACGAAAACCCGAGGCTAGGTCGCCGAATAAGGTCCGGGCATGCCGGTTCCTGCTGTGGGGAGCGTGATGCGGAGGGCTGCCTTGTGGGGCAGCCCTCCGCATCATGTCATGGCGCGCGTCTCAGTGCCTCTGAGGCGGTCTCAGTTCCGCCGGCGGGAGTGGGCCCGCAGCAGCGCCAGGCCTACCAGGACGGTCCCACTGCCCAGGAGGGCGGGAACAACGGGGCTGGTTCCGGTGCGCGCCAGTGCCGGGCGGTCCTTGGCGCTACCGCTGCCCGCTGAGGGCGCACCAGCACTCGCCGAGCCGGCGGGCGCAGGAGCCGACGACGGTGCCGTCGCATTCCCATCCGCCGAGGGGCTGGGCGCGGGAGCGGGGGCCTGCGTGGTGGCCGAGGGAATGGGCTCCGGGTTGGGGGCCTGCGTGGTAGCTGACGGGTTCGGCTCCGGGCTGGGGGCCTCGGTGGTGGCCGTGGCGGTGGGCTCCGGGTTGGGCTCGGGGTTGGGTGCCTCGGTGGTGGCCGTAGGGCTGGGCTCGGGGTTGGGGGCCTGCGTGGTCGCGGACGGGGTGGGCTCCGGGCTGGGCTCGGGGGCGGGAGCGGGCGTGTAGGTGTTCTCGATCTCGGCGCGGGCCGTGGCGCCCGCCGTGATCGTCACCGTGGCCTGGCCGAGCTTGGAGAGCGTGTAGCCCTCGATCTCGGTTCCCTCGCGCTGCTCGACGATCGTGCAGGTGGTGTCCTTCGGCAGTGAGAACCCGGCGTTGACGGGCTGCCCGTCCGCGCGGACCCTCATCGAGCCCGAGGTCTCGTCAGGGTCGGTGCACGTGTAGGTGAACACGAACTCCCGATCACCCGCATCAGCCCCTGTCACCGTCTTGACCACGGCGAAGTCACCGCGAAGCTCGGCATAGTGGTTATTCACCGTCACAGTCGGGTTCCCCCCATCACCGCGCGTCGCCCTCACCGTCGGCGGCTCACTGGTCGACGCGCCACCATTGACCGAATAGGTCGTGGTCACATCAGCGTTCAGGAAGTCGGAGTCCACATCCGCCTCCTTGATCACGCAGTCGCTTGCAACGACGGACGTCTTGACCGACTTCCCGTTCTGAACCCAGACCAGGCCCTTCTGCACCGCGCCGGCATCGGTCGTGCAGGTATAGGTGAACCGGTACTGCTTATAGGTCTTCAGCCACTCACTCGGAGGCTCGCCGGTCACGACCTTCGACACCGTGAAATCGCCCGGAATGACGTTGTAGTAGGTGGACAGGTAGACCTTCCTTGTCGGATCGGTCGTGAGAACGCCCTTGTACGGCGTTGAGCTCTGGAACGTGAATCCTGGCACGTGCGCGTCTTCGTCCTTCTCAACCCAGAACATGCAGTAGTCGGTTCCCGCGTCGCCAGTGGGGAATTCGAGACGGGTCTCCTCGCGGCCCTTCAGGGTCACGGTCCCCTCCGCAAAGGCGGTCCCGGCTGGGCTGTAACACTTGTAGGTGTACGTGAAGGTTGGATTGGAGTTCATGAAGGTCTCAGTCTGATTGGGCACGGAAACCCAACTGAACACAACAGGGGAGGCCTGCACGGTGATGCCCGCAACGTCCTGGGCCATGGCCGGCGGGCGCCCCGCCGGGATGAGGGCGGCGATGACCAGGAGGGCGGCGAACAGCGCGCCACGGCGGCGCGAACCACCGCTCCGGTCCCGGCCACGGTGTGCGCGCCCTGTGATGAATGCGGGCAGACCTCGCATCGATGCTCCATTCAACAAGTCAACAACAACGCAACGCCGCATCACGCACGCAGCCACGAGGCGCTGGCGGAGGGAGTCTGGACTGCTGGGTGTTTTTCGGACTGTGTGTTGTGTTGGTCAGGCTGCCTTCTTGTGGTCCAGGAGCTCGCGCTCCACCTCGTTAGGAGTGCGATATCCCAGAGAAGAATGCAGCCGGGTGTGATTGTAGACCAGCTCGATCCATGAGGCAATATCATTCATGGCCTTGCCCCGTGTGGGATACACCATCCGGTGCACCCTCTCATTCTTGAGCGTGGCATTGAAGGACTCCGCCCACGCATTGTCCCAGCACACCCCGGTCCTGCCCACCGACAAGCGAATACCATAGGCGCCCAGGTGCTCAGCGAATTTCTGACAGGTGTACTGCGACCCCCGGTCGGAGTGAAAGATCGTCGTTCCTGTCACCGGCGGGCAGTTGCGCACCGCCATATCAATAGCCTGGCAGACAAGCTCAGTGCGCATGTGATCAGCCATCGCATAGCCCACGACCTTCTTCGTGGCGCAGTCCAGGACGGTGGCCAGGTAGACGAATCCCACCCAGGTGCGGATATAGGTGATGTCCCCGACCCACTTGGTTCCTGGCGCCGTGGCGGTGAAGTCGCGCTCCACCAGGTCTGGCCACTCCTTCAGGTCGGCCGCCGGGGTGGTGGTGCGAGTCCTTCGGCGAGGCTGAGCGGCCACCAGGCCGCGCTCGCGCATGATGGAGCGCACGGTGTCATGGTGCGCCACCACGCCTCTGCGCCCCAGACGGGCGGTAATCCTGCGGTACCCGTAGGTGCCGTCCGAGGCCTCGAACTCGGCCTTGATCAGGGCCGTCAGCTCTTCCCTTCTCATTGAGGTCGCCGATTGTGGCCGGTCCCGCCAGGAGTAGTAGCCCGAACGGGAGACCTTCGACCACCGGCACATCGAGACGATCGGGTAGTTGCCTTCCTCGCGATTGATGAGCGCATACTTGTGACTCACCGCTGTTCCTTCGCGAAGAAGGCCGCCGCTTTTTTCAGGAACTCGTTCTCCTGCTGCAGCTCGCGGACCTGTTTCCTCAGGCGGGCTACCTCCTCGGCTTCGGCAACCGCTTCTCTTTCCTCAGCGCTGCCGTGCTCCTTCCTGTGCTTCGCGACCCAGTTGCCCACCGTCTGGGGCACCAACTCGTAGGAAGCGGCCACCGACGCGATCGACCGTTCCTTCTCGATCACCTCGCGCACCACTTGTTCCTTGAACTCATCAGAGTACTTTGCCCTTGACATGGCTCCATCCTATCGAATCAAAGGAGGATGAAAATCCTCCCCTGTCCGAGAAACACCACTCACCCCAGTCGCAGCGCGCTGGGGAAGCACGCCACTAGCCAGGCTACCCACCAATCCCCATCCCGCGCCCTGCCCCCGGGTCACGAATCAGACGCAAAACGGTCACGCCTCTCAAGCGCCCCTCCTGTGTTAGCCGCCCGGTAGTTCACAGCGCCCGAATAACTGGATTCATGTCGAGCTCTCGGCATGAGAGCACCCAGCACTCCAGGCGGTTCTCTCGCCCGATTTCCTCGCCCGATCACCTCGTGCATCACCGGACCTGAACTCATCCCGGGACCTCGCCCTTGACATGGCTCCATCCGATCGGATCAAAGGAAGACGAGAATCTCTCCTGTCCGAGAAGTTCCACTCGCCCCGCTCGTTGGACGTGCCGGCCGTTCGCCGTTTCTCGCTGGGCGGTGGCCGCGGGGACGGTGTCCACCATCCGGTGGACGCTCGCGTCGCCCATGCAGTCGCTACCGCGGCATTGGCACAGTCCCAAGACTTGCGGCATGACCAATGCACTGACCACCACCGCCGCTCCGGCCGACCGGACTGCCCCGGCTTCCCCGGCGACTCCAGCCATCGCCCTGCACTCACTGACCAAGTCCTACGGATCCAAGCAGGTGCTGGACGGCCTGGACCTGACCGTCCCCGCCGGCAGCGTCCTGGCCCTCCTGGGCCCCAACGGCGCCGGCAAGACCACCACCGTGGAGATCCTCCAGGGCCTGCGCCGCCCCGATTCGGGCACGGTGACCGTCCTGGGCGAGGACCCCCGCCACGCCTCCCGCGCCTGGCGCTCCCGCCTGGGCATCGTCTCCCAGGCCTCCACCGACCTGGCCGACCTCACCGTCACCGAGGCCGTCACCCACGTCTCCCGCTTCTTCGCCGAGCCCGCCAGCGTCACCGAGACCATCGAGCGCGTCGGCCTGGCCGACGACGCCCGGACCCGGTCCTCCCGCCTCTCCGGTGGGCGCAGGCGCCGCCTCGACGTCGCCCTGGCCATCATCGGCCGCCCCGAGCTGCTCTTCCTCGACGAGCCCACCACCGGCTTCGACCCGGAGGCGCGCCGCGAGTTCTGGACGCTCGTGGAGGACCTGCGCGACGACGGCACTACCGTCCTGCTGACCACCCACTACCTCGATGAGGCCGCCCACCTGGCCGACGAGGTCGCCATCATCCTGGGCGGGCGCGTCGTCACCCACGGCACCCCCGAGCAGCTCGCCCTCCAGGCCGGCGCCGAGCGGACCGTGCGCTGGATCGAGCAGGGCCGGCAGCGCCAGTTGAGCACCACCACTCCCACCGCCGTCGTGCGCGACCTGCTCGCCCAGCAGGCCGAGGGCGAGATCGATGGCCTGGAGGTCTCCACTCCCACCCTGGAGGACCACTACCTGGCGCTCGTCGCCCAGCACACCGGCCCGGCCGGGGAGACTTCTACCGACCCCGCCCACCCTGCCGACCCCGCCGGTCCCACCGCCGCCAGACCCCAGGACCCGGGGCCCGCGCGGGCGCATCACCCCGCCCAGCGGCCGAGCGCGGCCCGCACCGCCCGCCCCGCCCCGCGCCCCTCCCGTGCGCTGGCCGTCGTCGCCACCCTGACCCGCACAAGCCTGCTCACCTTCTTCCGCGAGCCCATCAGCCTGGCCATGCAGTTCTTCTACCCCCTGTTCATGCTGGGCATCTTCAACGCGGTCTTCCCCGATGACATCGCCCCCTCGGTGTCCTACGCCGAGTACCTCCTGCCGGCCATGATCACCACCGGCATCATGACCACCTGCCTGCAGCACCTCACCATCGCGGTGGCCACCGAGCGCGAGGACGGGGCCCTGCGGAGGCTGGCCGGCCTCCCCACCCCGGCCTGGGTGCACGTGGCCAGCAAATGCGCCTCGAACACGATCCTCGCCCTGGCCAACACCGCCATGCTCATCCTCGTGGCCCGCTACGGCCTGGACATCGACCTGCCCACCACCGCCCGCGCCTGGGGCCTGCTCGCGGGCACGGGCCTGCTCATGATCGCCACCTGCACCGCCCTGGGACTGGCCATCGGCCGAATGAGCCCCACGGCCCGCTCCGCCTCGGGCCTCATCACCCCGGTGGTCATCATGCTGCAGTTCGTCTCGGGGATCTTCTTCCCCCTGTCCCAACTGCCCGACTGGATGGTCCACACCTTCTCGGTGCTGCCGGTGCGCTGGTCCGCCGAGCTCATGCGCGAGGCGCTCCTGCCCTCCACCTTCGCCATGGCCGAGCCCACCGGCGCCTGGGAGACCGGCAAGGGGCTGGCGATCGTGTCCGCCTGGCTGGTGGCCGGGATCGTGGCCGCCGTGGTCATCACTCGCCGCGATACGGTGGACCGATGAGCCCCCTGGAGCCCGTCATCCCGACGACGCCGCAGCCCGAGGCCACGGCGGGCCCGGCCCCATCCCGGGGCGGGGTCGCACTGGGAGGCGGACTCGGCCCCAGCGCGGGCACCGCGGGGCAGGGCCCGCCGGCCATCGCCGAGGACGTCGGGACACTCATGCGCCTCATGTCCTCGCCCAGGGTCCGTGCGGCGCTGGAATGGGTCGAGCCGCCCCGGTGGACCGGGCGCATCCTGGTCTGGACGCTCGCCTGCCTCAACCTGGTCCTGCTGTGGCGGACCTCCCAGGCATTCGGGCTCTTCTTCCTCGTCTTCCCCCTGCTGTGGATCGCCCACGGCACCTTCAGGGCGGGGGTGAGGGCCACGCTGCTCTTCGGCGCGGGCATCGCCGTGGTCGGGTGGATCGGGCATGATGCCGACTGGCTCCTCACCGCCCTGATCTCCACCGGATTCTCCCTGTTCATGGGCGTGTGGATCCTGCGGGTGGTGGTCACCCGCGCCCAGGCGGTCCGGGCGCTGGCGGACAAGCAGGAGGCCATGGCCGCCCTGGTCGCCGTGCAGGAGGAGCTGGCCGCCGCCGAGCGGGCCGCCGGGAGAGCCGCCGAGCACGAGCGCTGGGCCCGGGAGGTCCACGACACCCTCGCCCAGGGCTTCGTCTCGGTCATCACCCTGGCGCAGGTCGCCCAGGCGGGGCTGGCGGCCTCCGGCGCGGCAGACGCGGCAGGCGCGGAACCCCGGCCCAAGGGCTGCCAGGCGGCGCAGGAGCGGCTGGCCCAGATCGAGGAGATCGCCCGCGAGAACCTCAGCGAGGCGCGCGCCCTCGTGGCCGGGCAGGCTCCCAGCGCCCTGCACGATGCCGGGCTCGGCGCGGCCCTGACCCGCCTGGCCGGCCAGCAGCACAGGCACGGACTGAAGGTCGCCATGGACACCAGCTTGCCCGAGGACCTGCCCGTGACCAGCCAGGTGGTGGTGCTGCGCACGGTCCAGGAGGCGCTGAGCAACGTGGTGCGCCATTCAGGCGCCACCAGGGCGCGGGTCAGCGCGCAGGCCGAGGCCGGCGAGATCATCATCTCCGTGCGGGATGAGGGCCGCGGCACCCGCAGCGCCCCGGAGGGCACGGGCCTGAGCGGGATGAGGGCTCGCCTGGAGTCCCTGGGAGGAAGCCTGACGGTGGACCCCCTCCACGCCCCCGACGCCCAGGGCCGCACCGGGACCATCCTTGAGGCGAGAATGCCGCTATGAGCCCAGCCGAGCCCACCGCGGCGCCCGCATCCCCCGCATCCCCTGCATCCCCCGACATCCCGCCTCCCACCGCCCCGCCTGCCGCGCCCCCGCCCCAGGGGCCCCAGACCGGCGGCCAGGACGGGGCGGCGGACAGCGGGCCGGTGCGGCTCCTGGTCGTGGACGACCACCCCGTCGTGCGCTCCGGGATCGTCGACATGCTCTCCGGGAGCGCCGACCTCCTCGTCGTCGGCCAGGCCCAGGACGGCCAGCAGGCCATCGAGCTCACCGCCGAGCTCGGCCCCGATGTGGTCCTCATGGACCTGCGCATGCCCGTGCTCGACGGCGTGGAGGCCACGCGCCGGATCCTCGCCGCCTCGCCGGCCCCGCGCGTGGTGGTGCTGACCACCTACGACACCGACGGCGACATCCTGCGCGCCGTCGAGGCCGGAGCCATCGGCTACCTGCTCAAGGACTCCCCGCGCGAGGACATCCTGGCCGCCGTGCGATCGGCCGCCGCAGGCCACAGCGCCCTGAGCCCGGCCATCACCACCCGACTGGTCGGGGCGGCCAGGGGCGCAGGGGGAGCGGTCGCCGGCGCCGATCGGGGGCGCGGCGGGCCCACCGGCCCGGTGACCCTCTCCCCGCGCGAGCGCGAGGTGCTGGCCGCAGTGGCGCGGGGCCTGCCCAACGCCCGGATCGGCCAGGAGCTGTACATCACCGAGGCCACCGTCAAGACCCACCTGCTGCGCGCCTACGGCAAGCTCGGCGTGGACACGCGCACCGCCGCCGTCACCGAGGCCCTGCGCCGCGGACTGCTCGACCTGGGCTGAGGCGGCCAGGGCCGGGTCCCGGCGCCGATCGGGGGCGCGGCGAGCCGGCCCGCCCTGTTCTCGCTGGGCGTGGGGATGGGCCTGCCGCCAGGGGCGCTGCGCCCGGTAGCCTGGGGGCGTGGAAGCGCTGACTCTGATCGCCCATGTCCTTGATAAGGCTGTGACCTGGGCCTGGTTCGCCGTCCAGGTCACAGCCGTGGTGATGGGCGCCTGGGCGCTCATCGACGCCGCCCTGCGCGCCCCTGAGCACTACGCGGCGGCGGGCAAGCGCACCAAGGGCTTCTGGGTGGGAGTCAATGCCGCGGGCATCGCTGTTGTCCTCCTCATGGGGGCCGCCTCCATGATCGGCCTGCTGGGCGTTGTTGCCAACGCCGTCTACCTGGCCGACGTGCGCCCCGCCCTGCGCTTCTACGCCCCGGTCAAGGTCCGCTCGACCATCCGCATCCCGGGGCGGGCCTCCCAGCGGCGACCCCACTCGGGTCCGCGCGACTGGCGCCCGGGCCGCTGATGCGCGCCGTCCTGCAGCGGGTCACCCGCGCGGCCGTGCGCGTCGACGGCGAGGTGGTGGGCTCCATCGATGGCCCGGGCCTGCTGGCCCTGGTGGGCGCCACGCACGACGACGGCCCCGAGCAGGTGGCCACCATCGCCCGCAAGATCGCCGAGCTGAGGCTCTTCGATGAGCCCGGCGGTAACGGCGCCCCAGGGTCGGAGCGCTCCGTGACCGACCTGGGCGCCCCGGTTCTCGTGGTCTCCCAGTTCACGCTCTACGCCGATGTGCGCAAGGGCCGGCGCCCCTCCTGGAACAAGGCGGCCCCCGGGCCGGTGGCCGAGCCCCTGGTGGCGGCGGTGGTCGAGGCGCTGCGCGCTCGCGGCCTGGAGGTGGCCACTGGGAGCTTCGGGGCGCATATGGAGATCGACATGCTCGCCGACGGGCCGGTGACGATCCTGGTCGAGGCCTGAGGACCCGTCGTGGGAGGACATGAGAGGAGAGACCCAATGATCATTGAGGCGGTCCAAGGGGACATCACGGCCCAGCGGGTGGACGCGATCGTCAACGCCGCCAACTCCTCGCTGCTGGGCGGGGGAGGGGTCGACGGCGCCATCCACCGGGCGGCGGGCCCGGGCCTGCTGGAGGCCTGCCGCCACCTGCGGGACACGAGCCTGCCCGACGGCCTGGCGGTGGGCTCGGCCGTGGCCACGCCGGGATTCGACCTGCCCGCCGCCTGGGTGATCCACACCGTGGGCCCCAATCGTCACGCGGGCCAGACCGACCCGGCCCTGCTGCGCTCGGCCTTCGACTCCAGCCTGGAGACCGCTGAGGAGCTGGGCTGCGCCAGCGTGGCCATTCCCGCGGTGTCGGCCGGGGTCTACGGATGGGAGGGCCGGGAGGTGGCCCGCATCGCCGTGGAGGCCGCCCGCGCCTGCGCCGCCCGGGCGGACACGGCCTGCGGGATGAGCGTGTGCGGCGTCGACCCGGTTCAGGCCGCGGCCGGCCCGGCGCGCGGGGAGAGCAGCGGGGCGCCGGGGACGCCGGGGACGCCGGGGACGCCGCAGGGCCTGAGGCTCATCCGCTTCGTGCTCTTCTCCGAGCCGCTTCTGGCCGTCTTCGAGGAGGCCCTGGCCTCCTGAGCGGCCGGGAGTAGGGAGCCTCCTGGTACCTGAGTCGGGTCGGCTCAACCTTGACTCACGCCTACCGCGAACAGGGGCATGGGCGGTGGGCCCCTCTGGTTAGCCTAGTCAGCACGTGCCCAGCGCCACCCTCACCCACGGCGCTGCGCCGCCCGATCCTGCAGCCCGTGGGTAGTCAGCGGTGCGCCAGAGCACGTGCCGAGGAGGAATCACTAGATGTTCGAACGCTTTACCGACCGCGCCCGTCGCGTCGTCGTGCTCGCCCAGGATGAGGCGCGCGCCCTCAACCACAACTACATCGGCACTGAGCACCTCCTTCTCGGCCTCATCCACGAGGGCGAGGGGGTGGCCGCCAAGGCGCTGGAGTCCCTGGACATCTCCCTGGACGCCGTGCGCGCCCAGGTCGTGGAGATCATCGGCGAGGGGCAGTCGGCCCCCACCGGCCACATCCCCTTCACCCCCCGGGGCAAGAAGGTCTTCGAGCTGTCCATGCGCGAGGCCCTGCAGCTGGGCCACAACTACATCGGCACCGAGCACCTGCTGCTGGGCCTGCTGCGCGAGGGCGAGGGCACGGCGGCCCAGGTGCTGACCAACCTGGGCGGGGACCTGTCCAGCGTGCGCCAGACCGTCATGCAGATGCTCTCGGGCTACGAGGGCAAGGAGACCGTCAACGCCGGGGGCCCCTCCAAGGAGGGCACGCCCTCGGGCAGCGCCATCCTCGACCAGTTCGGCCGCAACCTGACGGCCGCCGCCCGCGAGGGCAAGCTGGACCCGGTGATCGGGCGCCACAAGGAGATGGAGAGGGTCATGCAGATCCTCTCGCGGCGCACCAAGAACAACCCCGTCCTCATCGGTGAGCCCGGCGTGGGCAAGACCGCCGTCGTCGAGGGCCTGAGCCAGGCCATCGTCCACGGCGACGTCCCCGAGACCCTGCGCGACAAGCAGCTCTACTCCCTGGACATGGGCAGCCTCGTGGCCGGTTCGCGCTACCGCGGTGACTTCGAGGAGCGCCTCAAGAAGGTCCTCAAGGAGGTGCGCACCCGGGGCGACATCGTCCTGTTCATCGACGAGATCCACACCCTGGTGGGCGCCGGCGCGGCCGAGGGCGCGGTGGACGCCGCCTCCATCCTCAAGCCCATGCTGGCCCGCGGGGAGCTCCAGACCATCGGGGCCACCACCCTGGAGGAGTACCGCAAGATCGAGAAGGACGCCGCCCTGGAGCGGCGCTTCCAGCCGGTGACCGTCGAGCAGCCCTCCATCGAGGAGACCGTCTCGATCCTCACCGGTCTGCGCGACCGCTACGAGGCCTTCCACCGCGTGGTCATCACCGACGACGCCATCGAGGCCGCCGCCAAGCTCGCCGACCGCTACATCAACGACCGCTTCCTGCCGGACAAGGCCATCGACCTGGTCGATGAGGCCGGCGCCCGCCTGCGCATCCGCCGCATGACGGCTCCCCAGGAGCTGCGGGACATCGACGAGAAGATCGCCGAGGTCAAGCGGGAGAAGGAGTCGGCCATCGACGACCAGGACTTCGAGCGCGCCGCCGCCCTGCGCGACGACGAGCGCCGCCTGGGCGAGGAGCGCGCGACCAAGGAGAAGGCCTGGAAGTCCGGCGACCTGGACCAGGTGGCCGAGGTCGATGAGAACCTCATCGCCGAGGTGCTGGCCATGTCCACCGGGATCCCGGTGGTCAAGCTCACCGAGGCCGAGTCCGCCAAGCTCCTCAACATGGAGACCGAGCTCCACAAGCGCATCATCGGCCAGAACAAGGCCATCGAGGCCCTGTCGAAGTCGATCAGGCGCACCCGGGCCGGGCTGAAGGACCCCAAGCGCCCCGGCGGCTCCTTCATCTTCGCCGGCCCCACCGGCGTGGGCAAGACCGAGCTGGCCAAGGCCCTGGCGGAGTTCCTCTTCGACGACGAGGACGCCCTCATCCAGCTCGACATGTCCGAGTTCGCCGAGAAGCACACGGTCTCGCGGCTCTTCGGGGCGCCTCCCGGCTACGTCGGCTACGACGAGGGCGGTCAGCTCACCGAGAAGGTGCGCCGTCGGCCCTTCTCCGTGGTGCTCTTCGACGAGGTGGAGAAGGCCCACCCCGACATCTTCAACTCCCTGCTCCAGATCCTGGAGGACGGGCACCTCTCCGATGCCCAGGGCCGCGAGGTGGACTTCAAGAACACCGTCATCATCATGACCACCAACCTGGGCTCCAAGGACATCGGCAAGGCGGTGGCCACCGGCTTCCAGTCCACCGACTCGGGGGCCATGGACTACGAGGAGATGAAGGCCCACGTCAACCGCGAGCTCAAGCAGCAGTTCCGCCCCGAGTTCCTCAACCGCGTTGACGACCTCATCGTCTTCCCGCAGTTGACCAAGGAGGAGGTGCGCCAGATCGTCGACCTCATGATCGCCCGCCTGGCCGGCCGCCTGGCCGAGCAGGAGATGGCCATCGAGTTGACCGAGGCGGCCAAGGACCTGTTGGCCGAGCGCGGCTTCGACCCGGTGCTCGGGGCCCGCCCGCTGCGCCGCGCCATCCAGCGCGACATCGAGGACGCCCTGAGCGAGAAGATCCTCTTCGGGGAGATCGAGCGCGGCCAGAAGGTCGTCGTCGACGCCCAGGGCGAGTCGATCCTCGGGGAGTTCATCTTCCGCGGTGAGCCCTGGAGCCCGGGGGTGGCCGAGGAGGCCGCCGTGCGCGAGGCCGAGGAGATCGTCTCCGAGGCCGTGGGCGCCCCGGCGCCCGGTGCCGGCTCCGAGGGCGGCGCGGCCCCCGCCCCCGACTCCGGGTCGCACTGACCGGGTCGCACTGACCCGGGCCCCATCACCAGGTCGGCTCTCCATCGTTGAGGGGGCCGCTCGCCAGGATCCTGGCGAGCGGCCCCCTCGTGATGTGAACCGGCACGATGGTGCGCCGTCGTGCGGATTGATGCGCCTGCGGGCTGTGGCCCCGGTGGTGATTGATGCCGCGATGATCGTGGGGTGGCTCGCATTGTTGCCCTCCTCACCGCGGGCGAGGGCCTGCGGCCGTTACAGTACCGTGACACCTCGTCGCCACCTGTCATGATCGACCAGTCCGCGGATGCCGGTGCGATCCGGCGGCATTCGCGCTTTCTTGCCAAGAAAGCCCCATGAGCCAAGCAGTCAGATACGAACCCCGCCACA
The DNA here is from genome assembly GCF_900637295.1 of Actinomyces slackii. Lineage (NCBI taxonomy): Bacteria > Bacillati > Actinomycetota > Actinomycetes > Actinomycetales > Actinomycetaceae > Actinomyces > Actinomyces slackii. The sequence goes on from NZ_LR134363.1 coordinate 1,161,343, forward strand.
TCTCCCGGTTCAGGCGCCCCGCGCTGCGCACCTACAACGGGGTCGCGGCGCTCGGGGTGGCGTGCCTGGTCGCCGGGGTCCTGGCATGGGCCCAGTGGCCGCCCCCGGCCACCGTCGGCGCCCTGACAGTGATCGTCTTCATCACCCTGGGACTGGTCACCGCACCGCCCACCAGCGCCCTGCGCCAGGGCGTCATGGCCCGTGGCGCCAGGCGGGGGTGGGCGGCCACCATGCTGCTGGCCATGTCCCCCGCCATCCTGCTGGGACTGACCTTCCCGGTCGTGGCCGGGCGCATCGCCGAGCGCTCCATCGACGGCGTCCCCCTGCAGAGCATCATCCTCAGCGTCTCGGTGGCGGTGCCGTGGATCAGCCAGGTCGCCGGCAACCCGGTCTACCGCCTGCTGGGGGACACGCTGGGGCGCGGCCCTGGGCCGGTGATGCGCAAGTACTGCTCGCTGTGGCCGGTGCTCTTCCTGTGGGCGCTGCTGCCGACCCTCATGGTGGTCCTGGCGGTGGCGACGGTGACCGGATGGGGGCTGGGCGCCCTCAGCGCCCACGTCTGCCTGCTCCTGGCCCACGTGGTCTTCATCCAGTCCCTGATCGTGGCCGACATCTCCGGCCACCGCAGACTGTGGGCCATGGGGTGGCTCGTCTACGCCCTGGCCCTGCTGGTGGTGCCCGCCTGGTGGATCCTGCCTCCTGTCCTGGGGGCGGCCAGCCAGATGCTGGCCATGGGCCGGCCCCTCGCGGCGATCCTGCGGCCCAGCTCGGCACCCGCCGGGGTGCTCGTCCAGGACATGGCCCGCGGCCTCATCCTGGGCGGGGTGCTGTGGTCGGACAAGCTCTTCCTGTTCCTGGCCGCCGGCAAGGACTTCGAGGTTGCCGTGGTCTACCTGGGCCTCCAGCCCGCCGTGGTGGCCTACTGCTACTACTTCGCGGTGACCTCCCCGCGCGTCAACACTGAGGTCGCCGTCTTCCAGGCGCTCCTGGATGAGGAGGACATGGATCGGCTGCGCGCCAGGGGGCAGGTGCTGCGCCGCATGCTCGATGCCAGCCTGGGGCGGGCCGTGGCGGTGGGCGTGGGAGGCCTGCTCATCTGCGTGGTGGTGGTGGCCCTGGTCATGCCCGAGCAGACGCTCGTCATCCTGACGGTGGGTGTCTCCTCTCTCCTTTTCTCCGTATTGACGCTGCTGGCCTACGAGATCGACCATATTGGTGATCAGACATCGGCGATGCTGCTCTCGGGCATCCACGTCGCCGTGTCTGCGGCGCTCATCCTGAGTCATGGCAGCGCCGACGCCTACCTGCCTCTGGCGGGGGTCGATCTGGTCCTGTGCCTGGTGGGGCTCGTGCTCTACCGGCGGCGCTGGGCCGCTCCCGAGTACTCCTTCTTCTGGGGAAAGGCGATGTCCTGGTGAGTTCCTCCATGCGCAAAAGGCTCAAGGCACTCCCGTCGGTCTACTCCGCTCCGGCTGGCGGATATGCGCCCATGCCGCCTCGGACCGGACGCGCTGCGGGTACGTCGGCTCCGCCGGGCACGCCGCCGGCCACGAGCCAGGCGCGGCCGGCTGCGCCCGCCGTGCCTGCTGCGCCACCCGATGGGTCGGCCATCCCGCAGACGCCTGCGACTCCGGCGACCCCCGTGGCACCGACAGCACCGACAGCGCCGGCTGCCCCAGCCGCGCAGGCCGCTCCGACGACGTCGGCCGGCCGAGCCGCGTCCATGACGCGGGCAGCGCAGGCGCCTGCCGTGCCTGCCGTGCCCGCGGGCGCAGTCGTGGCCGAGGCGCTGAGCGCTCCTCCGGCCAGGACGGCCCCCGCGGGGGCATCGGGCATGCCGGCAGGGTCGTCTGATCTGCTGATCGCGCCGAGCGCTCCGGAGATGGCCCCCGGCGGGCCGCAGCCCGCCATGCCCGGACCGCGGCCCGCGAGCAGTCCGGCCGTGGTTCCTGACCCGCTGCCCGCGCCGGTCGCGCCTGCGGCGCTGCCGGGCGCCTCCCCAGGGGAGACGGGTGCTGCGCCTGGGGCGCCGGGTGCTGCACCAGGGGCGCCGGCCCCGATCACCGCTCCCGCTGGGCCTGCTCCTGCTGGGCCTGTTCCCGTGGTGGCGCCGGCTGGCTCGCCGGCTCCTGCTGGGCCTGCTCCCGCTGGGCCCGTTCCTGCGGTGGCGCCCGCTGGCTCGCCGGCTCCTGCTGGGCCCGTTCCCGCGGTGCTGCCCTCATCGGCACCCTCCGCGGCCCCCTCCACCGCAGGCTCGACCCCGCATACCCGTGGCGAGGCGCCGGCGGCAGGCTCCACCGCCTCCGCCACCGCGGACTCCTGGCCCGATGGTGTGCCCACTGACGGCGTCTACCCGGATGTCGACGTTGCCATCGTCATGGAGTCCACCTACCCCTATCTCAAGGGCGGGGTCTCCGCCGTCGTCCACGACATCATCACCGGAAACCCCGAGCTGAGCTTCGGGATCATCCACATCACCTGGGACTCCAAGGCCCCCAGCAAGGACCTCTACAACATGCCCGAGAACGTCTCGTGGGTGCGGGTCCTCTACCTGTCGATGGTCGAGCATGAGGAGGACTTCCTCAAGGCCCGCCCCCGCGACCTGCGCATGGGCAGGCGAAAGCGGCGCGAGCTGTCCTACCGCCTGGTGCGCTCCCTGCTCGCCCTGGCCCAGGAGGGCCGCACCGAGCCCCTGTGGGACATCATCACCGAGGGCCTGGCCGGCGGCAGTCGGCGCTTCCCGGTCTGGGCGATCCTGGGCACCCAGGAGTTCATGGAGGCCTACCGCGAGCTCATGCCCGACCTGGGCATGTCCATGTCCGAGGTCTTCTGGTGCCTGCGGGACTTCTTCTCCCTGGCCTACGCCGTGCTCTCCGAGCCCATGCCCCGGGCGGCCGTCTACCACGCGCACACCACCGGCTACGCCTCCCTGCTGTCCGTGGCCGCCTCGCGCCTGCACGGCACCAAGTTCCTGCTGACCGAGCACAACCTCTACGTGCGCGACACCGTCAACACGCTGCTGGATCGGCGCATGGACCTCAACATCACCCTGGGGGACTACCGCACCTTCGACGTCCCCGGGCGTGAGCGCATGTGGATGGCCTGGTGGCTGGAGATGGGGCGCCTGTGCTACCCCTACGCCTACCAGACCACCTACCTCTACCCCCGGGCCATCACCGAGGCCACCGAGCTGGGCGGGGACGCCAGCCGCGCCGTCGTCATCCCCAATGGGATCGTCACCAAGGAATTCGATGCGTCCTACGCGGCGCGCATGGCAGCAGTTCGGGCGATCCGAGAGGAGGGCACGGACAACCACCTGTGGAACCTGGTCTACATTGCTCGTGTCGTCCCCATAAAGGGTCTTCTGGACATGATCGAGTCCATCAAGATCCTGGTGGACCGGGGCCTGAAGATCCACCTCGATGTGTGCGGCCCCACCGAGCACTTCCCCGAGTACTTCGAGAAGTGCCTCAACCGGATCTTCGAGCTGGGACTGGAATCGGTCATCACGATCCGGGGAACCGTCAAGGTCCGCGAGCTGCTGCCCACCTTCGACCTGTTCGTCCTGCCCTCCTACAACGAGGGCCTGCCCGTGGTCTCCCTGGAGACGATGGGGGCGGGCATCCCCACGGTCAGCACCGACGTCGGCGCCGTGCGCTCAGTGGTCGAGGATGAGATCGTGGCCGAGGACGGAACCGTGTGGGGCCCGTGCGGCACCATCATCGAGCCGGGCGATCCCACGGTGATGGCCGACGAGGTTCAGCGGATCATCGAGGACATCGACCTCTACGAGCGCCTGAGCCTGGCAGCGCGCGGCCGCGTGGAGGCCGCCTACAACCTGGACAAGGTCAATGCCGCCTACAACAAGATCTACCGGCAGGGCGGTGCCGGGAGCGGAGCGTGAGCGTGAGCGGAGTCGGAGCCTGGATCCGGTACGGAGACCCCCTGGAGCCCGCGGAGATCGACTTCGCGATACAGCACTACCGGGCGGCCATCCTCCAGCCCTGGGAGGCCGAGGCGGCAGCCCGCATCAAGGACGCGCGGCCCGATATGACGGTGCTGGCCTACCGGTGCCTGTCCTCGGCCCGCGACTTCGAGCCCCCCGAGCGCTGCGCCTCCGGGCTGACTCACGCCGAGCTGACCCGCCGCGACTGGCTGGCCCGGCGAGGCGACGGCTCGCTGGTGGAGTGGTCGACCTATCCCGGGCATTTCCAGGCCCGCGTCTGGGATGAGGGCTACCGCGCCCGCTGGGTGGAGCAGGTCTGCCAGGACATCGAGGGCACGGCCTTCGACGGGATCATGTCCGACAACGACGTCTTCGATGACTACTACGGGCTGTCCTTCCCCCTGGAGGAGGTGGGCTCGGCGGCTGAGCTGCGCCGAGTCCTGGACGGATTCGTCGCGCAGGTCGGGGCTGGGCTGGCCGGAGTCGGCAAGATCCTCGTGCCCAATATCGCCGAGGCCCGCCGCGAGCCGGGGCGCTGGGAGCGTCACGCCGCCTGGGGCGGGGGCTTCGACGAGTGCTGGCTGGGCTGGGGCGGCGAGCAGCTCTTCGACGAGCCCACGGCCCTGGCCCAGATCCACCAGCTGCGCGGCCCGGGCGTCTCCATCGTGCGCACCCCCGACGGGGGCAGCGCCCAGGCCCCGCACGGCCTCTACGGCCTGGCGGCCTTCTGGGTCTTCGGCGCCGGGCAGGGGGCCTACACGGCCACCGGCCATGACGACTACTCGCGCACCCCCTGGTTCCCCGCCCTCGACGCCGACCTGGGCGCCCCCCTGACCGGGCCGCGCCGCGAGGCCGGGGCCTGGACTCGCGAGTTCGAGGGCGGTGTGGCAGCCGTTGTCCTGGACCCCCAGCGCCAGGCCGAGCTCACCCTGCCCAGCGGCCTGGTCCTGCCCGGCCCGGATGGCCGACCCGACGGCCAGGCCCTGCCCAGCAACGTCGTCCTGCCCGGCCACCACGGGCTCATCGGCCTGCGCCCCTGAGGCGGGCGTGGTGGTGCGGCCCCGGCTGCGCCGGGTGGAGCTGCGGCGCTGCGAAAGGGGGCGCTGGTTCGCGTCGACGACGAGGGTCTGCGTACCGGACGAGGGTTCGCGTCATCCGACTGGGGTTAGCACAAGGGTGAATGACGCAATGTCTCGTTGTCGACGCAAAGTCACGTCCGCGGCGTCCCGCCGATCGGGCTCAGCACCGCGCGGATAGCGACTGGTCCGTTCCACCTCCGGTGTCGCCTCCGTTGGTGCGCTCTGAGCCGTTGGCTGCAGCGGAGCAGGTGCGCATCAGGCTGCTGGGGTGTTGGCGCGACTGCGGCCTGGGGAGATCGGGGCCTGCCATCTGGGCTGGTTGGGGATGAAGAGTTCGTGGGCGGTCAGGTGCACGTTCTGGCAGCCCATGACCGCCACGACGCGCAGTAGCGGGGTGGTGGGCGCAGGCATCCCCGCCACCGCCAGGGATGCAGGGAGAAAAAACCCACCAACCCTTGCGAGCGGTGGGGATGATGGCCTCGGGGATACGCCCCCGGGTGCAAGGCCCGCAGTCCAAACTTCCCGGGAGTGGCATGGGGGTGCTCTGGGAAGAAGTTGGGAAGAGTGCTGGGAACTGCTTAGCCCGTGTCAGATGCGTGGCCGTTTTGTTATGCTGTGACTTACGTCATGTGTCGTTCAATGGTGAAGAGAGAGGTGCCGTCATGGCGGTGTCGAGACGGAGAGTTGCGCTGCTCAGTACCCTGCTTGCCCTGCCTATCGTTGCTTACGGAGGCATAGCGGTCCCCCATCCCGCCTACGCCAGCGACCAGAATCAGAGTTCTGGGAGCACGATTGGCGTCAATAAGGAAGATGAGAGTGGTCAGCGCATCTGGTACGGGGAGGAGTCGCCTGAGGTCACGGCGCTGGCGGATGCCGCGGAGTCTATGTCCCAGGAGCACCCGGACACGGTGCTTGGGGTGGTGCTGACCTCGGACCGTCAGGTGGTTGAGGTCTACGTCGTCTCGGAGGATGCCGAGGGTGTGGCGGCGCTGCGCGGGTCCGCTGGGGATCCCGAGCGGCTGCGCGTCATCGTCAACACGAACTCGCCTGACCAGATTGACGCGGCGGTCAAGCAAGTCCTCGAGATGGATACGGATGCCCTGGGAATCGAGGCGGTCTCCCCGGATCCGATCAACGACGGGATCGCCGTTGGCCTGACAGACGAGTACATGCTGCCCGAGTCCGCGGGAGGGCGTAGCGAGGAGGAGAAGCAGGCTGCCCTGGATGCGCTGAAGAGTGTCAGCGTTCCGGTCAGGGTCTTCTATGAGGCTGCCCAGGAACCTGCGGGGACCCGGGCGAACGACTCCGCCCCGTACTTCGCGGGGGCGCAGATTCTCAGGAAGATCGGCGAGGACGAACTGAAGAGTTGTAGCCTCGGCGTGCCCATCGAGCTTGGCGGGCGGTACTACTCGCTGACGGCCGGGCACTGTGGGACAGGTCGGTGGGAGAATAGTTCCGAACTCGTTGGGAACACGTACACGACCACGTGGCCGACCAATTCCTACCGCTACGGTGACTGGCAACTGCTGCGAGGGTCAAGTTACGCGATGGAGGTCTATGACGGTGATGTCTCTTCCTCGTCCTCGGCCTCGATTATTGATGGATTCTTCGGGATGAGGGCGGCTGGTCGCGAGTTGTGCATGTCCGGTGCCGCGACGGGACAGACATGCCGCTATGTGGTCAGGTGGGTCAATGGCTTCAGGCTGCTTGAGGGTGGAATCTGGGTTGGTCAGCTTACTGTGGTGTCCCACGACGGAGACCGGGATGGGACCTCGGATTGTAACGGGTTTGATGAAGGAGATTCCGGTGGGATCTCGCACTTTACGCATGGCCAAGGGGGTCAGATCGCCTACGGGGTCGTGACGGGTTTCAATGACAGTGAGGGTCGGTGTCTCTACACTGTGACGCAGTTGTCGGGGCTCCGGGCGTGGGATAGGGATGTCAGGGTCGGTTAGGTCGGCTGGTCGGTGGCAGGTGTGGTTGGGGCGGTGGCCGCTTGGGGTGGTGGTCCTGCACTGCCTGGTGTTTGGTGGTCTGCTGTTCTACGGGGTGGCGGAGCCTCGGGGGTGGTTTGAGCCCATCGGGTGGGGGAGAGTGTCTCCGTCGCCGTCTCACTCTCCTTCGCCTGGGATGAGTGTTCAGGAGGCTGAGGAGTTGTGCGTCTCTGGGATGGAGGAGGCTCCGCCCTTGACGGTGGCTCAGGCCCAGAAGCTGTCTGGCAAGGATGTGTATGTGTGCGGCATCGAGTTCGATGAGGCCGGCCGTGTCTCATCGATCTCCGTGACTGCGAGGAGCGTCCCGGATCCCACGGTCGAGGCGGATCCCACTGGCGACCGCTGGGGCTATGAGGAGTTCCTGGCGCATGCTGTGGATGGGGATATGCCCTCCGCGTGTTGGGAGCACAAGGATGGGACGTCAAGTCGCGTCGCCATCATCGATGACGGGCAGATCTGGTGGATCCGAGTCCTCGCCTGTGACCACAACCGCGAGCCGCCGCCGACGTTCCCGTGGGAGTAGCGGTAGTGACTGGGTGGCGGGCCGTCGACTCGGCCCTGTCCGGCGGTTTGGTCCGTCCCGGCCGGGAGTGGCATGAGGGTGCTCTGGGAAGAGATGGGGAAGAGCGTCGTGGGTTGCCTGACCAGCCCTCGTCTCCATGGTGTTTTGTTTCGCTGTGGCCGACGTCACGTGCCGTTCAATGATGAAGAGAGGTGCTGACATGGCGGTATCAAGGCGGAGAGCGGTGCTGCTCGGTGCTCTACTGCTTGTCCTGTCCGTCGTGATTGGCGGAGGCGTGGTGGCCCTCTACTCTCGCGATGCCGGTGACCAGGAGCCGAGCTCTGGGAGCGCGATCGGCGTCAACAAGGAGGACGAGAACGGTCAGCGCATCTGGTACGGCGAGGAGCCGCCCGAGGTCAGGGCGCTGGCGGACGCCGCGGAGTCCATGTCCCAGGAGCACCCGGATACCGTGCTCGGGGTGGTGCTGACCTCGGACCGTCAGGTGGTTGAGGTCTACGTCGTCTCGGAGGATGCCGAGGGTGTGGCGGCGCTGCGCGAGTCCGCTGAGGATCCTGAGCGGCTGCGCGTCATCGTCAACAAGAATTCGCCTGAGCAGATAAGGACGGCGATGAGCCAGGTCTTCGAGGCGGACGCGAGTGCCCTGGGGATCGAGTCGGTCGCCCCGGATCCGGTCAATGACGGGATCGTGGTCGGGCTCGCCGGTGAGGCTGAGTCCACTGGAGGGTGCAGCGAGGAGGAGAAGCAGGCGGTCCTGGATGCGCTGAAGGGCGTCAGCGTTCCGATCAGGGTCACCTGTGAAGCTGCCCAGGAGGCCGCGGGCACCGGGTAGGACGACTCCGCCCCGTGCCTCGCGGGAGCGCTAAGACCGGTGTTGCACATTCTTTCTGCATGGTCGTGTGAAGGATCGTTGGAATTCCAACGATCTTCCCTCGCGCGCGGCGCTGTCTGCAGGGATGAATGTGCATCGGCGACGCTGATGCACATTCATCCTGGTGCAGCGCCGGAGGTGTGGGAGGCGGATCCGCGGAATCATGCGGATTCCCGGGCGGGGAGTCCGCCACAGCGCATGAATGAATGTGCATGACCGTCCTTGCCGGGTGAGCCGCCCCGCCGGGCAGGCGCTCGCGAGGTCCACGGGCGCTCAGCAGCAGCGCGCGGAGGACCAGAAGACCCGAGAGCCGGTGGGCACTTGGGACGCAGACTCTCGGGGTCGGGAGCGCCTTGCTCAGTCCCCTGGCCTACGAGCGCTTGAGCCAGAGGGCATCGGCTCGCCCCTTCGACCGGTGCTACCGCTCTACGAGTCCACCTCCAAGGACGTGGCCGTGGGGCGTGCCCGTTTGGCGCTAGGACTGAGGTCACATTAGAGTGGCCCGCGTTCCACAAGAACCGACACCGAGAGAGGCAAGGATGCCCACGAAGTACGTGTACCGATTCAGTGAGGGTGACAAGGACCAGAAGGAACTCCTGGGTGGAAAGGGCGCCAACCTTGCGGAGATGACTCGCCTGGGCCTCCCCGTTCCTCCCGGCTTCACCATCACCACCGATGCCTGCCGGGCCTACCTGGCCTCCGGCGCGGTCCCTGAGGAGCTCTCCGTCCAGGTGACCCGGGCGCTGCGGGAGGTCGAGGAGGAGCTGGGCCGCGAGCTGGGGGCTGCCGACGACCCTCTGCTGGTGTCGGTGCGCTCCGGGGCCAAGTTCTCCATGCCCGGCATGATGGAGACAGTGCTGAACATCGGGTTGAACGATGAGTCCGTTCGGGGCCTGGCCGAGGCCTCCAATGACCCGCGCTTCGCCTGGGACTCCTACCGGCGCCTGATCCAGATGTTCGGCAAGACCGTCCTGGATGTGGACGGCGAGCACTTCTCCGAGGCCCTGGAGGCCAAGAAGGCCTCGCGCGGCGTGGCCCTGGACTACGAGCTGGATGTCGAGGCCCTGACTGAGCTGGTGGGCGAGTTCAAGGAGATCGTGCGCACCCACGCAGGCATCGACTTCCCCCTGGACCCGCGCGCCCAGCTGGATATGGCCACGGAGGCGGTCTTCCGCTCCTGGAACACCGAGCGCGCCCACCTCTACCGCCGCCGCGAGAAGATCCCCCACGACCTGGGCACCGCCGTCAACGTGTGCACCATGGTCTTCGGCAACATGGGCCAGACCTCGGGGACCGGCGTGTGCTTCACCCGTGACCCCTCCACGGGCCGCTCGGGCGTCTACGGGGACTACCTGGTCAACGCCCAGGGCGAGGACGTGGTGGCGGGCATCCGCAACACCCTGTCCCTGGCGGACCTGGAGTCCCTGGACCGGGACTCCTATGACGAGCTGCGCGGCATCATGCGGCGCCTGGAGACCCACTACCGGGACCTGTGCGACATCGAGTTCACCATTGAGCGCGGCAAGCTGTGGATGCTCCAGACCCGGGTGGGCAAGCGCACCGCCGCTGCGGCCTTCCGCGTGGCCACCCAGCTGGTGGACGAGAAGCTCATCACCATGGATGAGGCCCTCACGCGTGTGACCGGGGAGCAGCTCACCCAGCTCATGTTCCCCCAGTTCGACGACGACACCGAGCGCGATCTGCTCACGCGCGCCATGCCCGCCTCCCCCGGCGCTGCCGTGGGACGCATCGTCTTCGACAATGCCGAGGCCGTCTCGCGCGCGGAGGCGGGCGAGTCCGTCATCCTGGTGCGCCGCGAGACCAACCCCGATGACCTGCCCGGCATGGTCGCGGCCACCGGCGTGCTCACGGCTCGCGGCGGCAAGACCTCCCACGCCGCGGTGGTGGCGCGCGGCATGGGCAAGACCTGCGTGTGCGGCGCCGAGGCCCTGGAGGTCGACGCCAGCGCCAAGACCCTGCGCGTGGCCGGGCGCGAGGAGGTCTTCACCTCCGAGGACGTCATCGCCATCGACGGCACCACCGGTGAGGTCTTCCTGGGCGAGGTGGCCGTGGTGGACTCTCCGGTCATGACCTACCTGCGCCGCGGCCTGGAGGAGGCGCTGGACACCGCCGGGGACGTGGACACCCGCGAGCTGGTGACCTCCGTGCACCGCCTCATGCGCCACGCGGACAAGGTGCGCCGTCTGGAGGTGCGCGCCAATGCGGACACTCCCGAGGACGCCCGCCGCGCCGTGCACCGCGGGGCTCAGGGCGTGGGGCTGTGCCGCACCGAGCACATGTTCCTCGGTGAGCGCAAGCAGTTCGTCCAGAACCTCATCCTGGCCGACTCCCAGGAGGGCCGCGAGGCCGCCCTGGCTGAGCTGCTGCCCCTGCAGAAGGGCGACTTCGTCGAGATGCTGGAGACGATGGACGGCAAGCCCATGACGGTGCGCCTCATCGACCCGCCCCTGCACGAGTTCCTGCCGGACATCACCGAGCTGAGCGTCAAGGTGGCCCTGGATCGCGAGCGCGGCACCCTGGACCCGGCCGATGAGAGGCTGCTGTCCGTGGTGCGCAGGAACCACGAGTCCAACCCGATGCTGGGCCTGCGCGGTGTGCGCCTGCTGCTGACCATGCCGGGGCTCATCGAGCTGCAGGTGCGGGCCATCGCCGAGGCGGCCGTCGAGCGCCTGGCCAAGGGCGGGGACCCGCGCCCGGAGATCATGATCCCCCTGGTGGGCTCCGTGCGGGAGTTGCAGGTGGTTCGGGAGCGCGCCGCTGCGGTTCTGGCGGAGGTCTCGGCCGACTCCGGGTACGCGCTGGACTTCCCGATCGGCTGCATGATCGAGCTGCCGCGCGCCGCGGTCAGTGCGGACACCATCGCCGAGGAGGCGGACTTCTTCTCCTTCGGCACCAACGACCTGACCCAGACCACCTGGGGCTTCTCGCGTGACGACGTCGAGAGCGTCTTCTTCAAGGAGTACCTGGACCTGGGCGTCTTCGGGGTCTCGCCCTTCGAGACCATCGACGAGCGGGGCGTGGGGCGCGTGGTGGCCATCGGCGCTGAGAGAGGGCGGGAGACCAAGCCCGACCTGAAGCTGGGTGTCTGCGGTGAGCACGGCGGCGACCCGGAGTCGATCGGCTTCTTCCACCGCTCCGGGCTGAACTACGTGTCCTGCTCCCCCTTCCGCGTGCCCGTGGCGCGCCTGGAGGCCGGCCGCGTGGCCATCCTGAGCCCGTCCAAGGCCGAGGACTGAGCCGAGCCAGATGAGTTGAGCGGGCCGGATTCGAGCCCGATTCACGTCGCCCCCGGTTGGGTCTGCGGAGCACGATCCCGCTGCGCAGACCCAACCGGGGGCGAAAATCTTGTGGCATTTGCTACGTCGTCAAATAATAGGATTCCGAGACCTGTCTCGCAATAAAGAGAAATGATGAAGATGGGGTCGCCTTTAGGGGTTGTTCTCGCGTCGGCGATAGTGCTGACCTGCTGTACGGGTTGCCATATTGGGGCTCTTCGTGTTTGGGGGTGTGGTAGGTGGGGCTTATGGGTGTGATGGTGGTTGGTGTGGGTGCGTCGTTGCTGGGGTAGGGGTCGAGGTCCCCTGATGATGGGAGCTGCTTAACCAACCCATCTGGGAGGACCTCGACATGGCTGACGCTACCTTCTCCTGTCCGGATTTGACTACCTTCCTGGGGCTGGATGGCCTGGGGCTGGTGGCGGTGGGCCAGCGCCTGGAGGCTGAGCGGGCGGTGGTCGAGTGCCGCATGCCCGTGTGCGTGGAGGATCCCTTCTGCAAGGCCTGCGGGGCCCAGGGCCTGGCGCGGGGCACCGTGACCCGGCGCCTGGCGCACGTGCCGGTGGGGTGGCGGCCCACACAGCTGGTGGTGCGCCTGCGGCGCTTTTCCTGCGAGCACTGCCAGCGGGTATGGAGGCAGGACACCACCGGCCTGGCCGAGCCCCGGGCGCGCCTGACCCGCCAGGGGCGTGGACTGGGGGCTGTGGGCCCTGGGGCGCCAGTGCATGTCGATGCGCCGGGTCGCCCAGGCGTTGGGGGTGGCCTGGCACACGGCCAATAGCGCGATCCTCGCCCGCGCCCAGCGGATGGGCGCCGATGATCCGCACCGCTTGGAGGGGGTCGAGGTCCTCGGCGTTGATGAGCACATCTGGCGTCATACCAGGCTCGGCCAGCGCTACGTCACTGTGGTCATCGACCTGACCCCCGTGCGCCAGGCCACTGGCCCGGCCCGCCTGCTCGATGTCATCGAGGGCCGCTCTGGCAGGGCCCTCCAGGACTGGCTGGCCCAGCGCGACCAGTCCTGGAGGCAGGGCGTCGAGGTGGTGGCCATGGACGCCTTCACCGGGTTCAAGACCGCCGCTGCCCAGCAGCTTCCCGCAGCTCGGGCGGTGATGGACCCCTTCCACGTCATCGCCCTGGCAGGCGACAGACTCGATGAGTGCCGGCGCCGCATCCAGCGTCAGACCACCGGGGGCCGGGGCACCAAGACCGACCCGCTCTACCGGGCCAGGCGCACCCTGCGCACCGGGGCCGACCTGCTCACCGACCCCGGCGCGCAGCGCCTCCAGGAGCTGTTCGCCCACGAGCGCCACGCGGCCGTGCAGGCCACCTGGAGCATCTACCAGCGCCTGATCCAGGCCTACCGGGCCCAGGATCGCGGCCTGGGGCGGTTCCTGATGCAACGCGCCATCGATTCCCTGACCCGGCCCATCCCGGCCGGATTGGAGGAGATCACGGCACTGGCCAAGACCCTGACCAGCCGCAGCCAGGACATCCTGGCCTACTTCGAGCGCCCCCACACATCCAACGGCCCCACCGAGGCCATCAACGGGCGCCTGGAGCACCTGCGAGGCATCGCCCTGGGATTCCGCAACCTGACCCACTACACCACCCGCAGCCTCATCCACGCCGGACGCCTCAAGGACCAACTCAAAGCAACCACCTACACCCACCCATAAGCCCCACCTACCACACCCCCAAACACGAAGAGCCCATATTGGGGCGGTCGAAGAGCCGTATTGCGGTCTGTTCACTGCGGATGATGTGCGCCCGATTGTTGGTTATGTTAAGGAGGTTAACGACAAGGGTAGGCAACCCATATGGTGCAGGATTTCTGGTGAGCGTGGAACGGTGGTGCTGCGCGCTACGGATAACTCATGGGTTGCTTATGGGGAGAACGGAAATAATGCCTTGAGGACGCTGGAGCGGCGCACGGGCACGAAGGGTGAGCCTGTTCCGGGCACTAATGCGGTGGTCTTCGCGTATTCCACGGACTGGACGTCGAGTCCTCAGGCTCACGCTTACTGGGTGGAAGGCCGGGCAGGGTTTTCAGTCAGGACCCTCACCGTCGATGACGTCGACGCGTCCACTGTGGCGGCGGCGGAGAAGATCGTCCGGAAGTATGCCCCGGAGGTGCTCAAGGATGCCCCTGAGCGCACGGAGGATCCTGGCCCGAACTACAACGACCCCGCCACAAGCACCGCCACGCCCTCGCCCGCGGCATCGTCGGGGTGAGGGCTGGGGTGCCGGCAGGCGCCGGTCCGCGCCAGTTTCCCCCAGTGCCGGGCTCGGTAGCATGAAGCGAAGCGGCGCCTGCGACGGCGAACGCACGTCTGCGAGGCCTCAGGACCAGGGCGCCGCCGTCCCTGCGCCCGGCGGGCCTATCCGCGACTCCGACCACTCCCACCGAGCCCACCGGGCCCAAACCCTGAGTGCCCCAGGCTCCTGAGCGGCGCCCCCTCGAGGACCCTGGTTCCGCTGAGGGTGAGGCATCGGGAGGCACCCCAGGCAGGCGTGCCATGATCGCGTCATGACCAGTGCAGCACCATCGGCGCCAGGACCCGCCATCCCGCCCGCACGCACACGTGCCCGCGCCGGCTCGGACCCCGCCGTCGTGCCGCCGGCCTCCGGCGCCCACCGCGTCCCACCTGCCTCACCGCACGCCTCGGCCGCCCACGGACACGTCCCCGACACCCAGCCCGTGCCCGCCAACGCGGCCCCGCCCGCCACTGTTCCCTCTGCATCCACAGCCTCCACATCGGCCTCCTCTGAGGCCCCGGTGACCCCCGAGGCCCTGCATGCCCTGGCCCGCTCCCTGCGCAAGCGGATCGAGACGGTGGTGGTGGGCAAGCGCCGCGCCGTCGAGACCGCCATCGCCACCCTCCTGGCCGGCGGCCACCTGCTCATCGAGGACGTCCCCGGCGTGGGCAAGACGACCCTGGCCACGGCCATCGCCCGCTGCCTGGACCTGAGCTCGACCCGCATCCAGTTCACCTCCGACCTGCTGCCGGCCGATGTCACCGGCGTGAGCATCTACGACCAGTCCAGCCGCGCCTTCCGCTTTCACCCCGGCCCGGTCTTCGCCTCAGTGGTCATCGCCGATGAGATCAACCGGGCCACCCCGCGCACCCAGTCGGCCCTGCTGGAGGCCATGGGGGAGGGGCGCGTCAGCGTCGAGGGTCGCCCCATGGCGCTTCCCGACCCCTTCATGGTGGTGGCCACCCAGAACCCCCTGGACATGGAGGGCACCTACAGCCTGCCCGAGGCCCAGCGCGACCGCTTCATGGCCCGCATCTCCATGGGCTACCCCGAGCCGGGAGCGGAGACCGCCATGCACACCGCCCGCAGCGGCGTCGACCCCCTGGCCGCCCTGGAGCCCCTGGCCAGCGTCGAGGACGTGCGCCGGGCCCGCAGCGCCGTCGCCCGCCTGCCCATGGCCGAGCCCGTCGCCGGCTACATCGTGGCCCTGGTGGGGGCCACCCGCGCGGATGAGGCGATCGCCCTGGGCGCCAGCCCGCGCGCGGGTCTCCAGCTGGCGGCCCTGGCGCGGGCGCGCGCCGCCATGCGCGGGTCCAGCTTCGTCACGCCCGACGACGTCGCCCGCGCAGCTCACGGCGCCTTGACCCATCGCCTCATCCCCGCCGGGCGCTTCCCCTCATCCGCTGCCGCTCATGGAGCCGCCGGGGAGGCGCTGGCGCGCATTGTGGCGCGCACCCCGGTTCCGGCCGCCTGATGATCCGCCAGCCGCTGATGACTCAGACGATGGCCGGCAACGCCCCGGGAGGCGCCAAGGGCAGCGCAGGGGGCGGGCGGGCGAGCCCCGGGTCCAGACGCGGGCCCTCGCGTGCCACGCGCGCCTCGCACGCCCTGGGCTCCAGACGCGCCCCGCGCTCCACGGCCACGGGGGTGGCGCCGGAGGCTCCTGAGCTCCGGCAGGTGGCCCGCCGCCTGCCGCGCCTGGAGCTGACCCGTCGCGGGTGGGGGCTGCTGGCGGTGGCCCTGCTCCTGGTCATGTCCTGGTACCTGCTGCGCCTGCGCCTGCTGACCGACGCCGCCAGCCTCTTGGCCGCCCCGGTGGTCGTGGGCCTCATGGCGGCCGCGGCCCTGGCGGTGGTCAATGCCGTGCGCCGCCCGCGGGTGCGCCTGACCGCCTCGCGCCAGCCGCAGGCGGGCCAACGGCTCTGGGTGAGTATCAAGGTCCGTTGCCTCCTGCCGGCCTTCCTGCCCGCCTGGGTCGCCTGGCAGGTGGGGCCCGAGCGGTCCGGTCGGGCGCTCACGCCCCTGGATGCGGGTCGCTCGGCGCTGGGCATGACGGCGCAGCGCCGCGGGCCGGAGGCGGTGATGACGCGATGGATCGTGGTGGCCGAGCCCCTGGGCCTGGCCCGTGCCCGCATCCCTCTGGGGGCCTCCACCGAGGTGCTGGTCCTTCCCCGGCCCGCCGAGCTTCCCGAGCCCCTGCCCGCGCCCCGCGCCTGCGACCTCCCCGGGGGCAGGCTCGGTGACCAGGGCGAGGAGCGCCTGGCCAGCCTGCGCGAGTACCGTCCCGGCGACGCGCTGGGCTCCATCCACTGGCGGCAGTCGGCGCGCATCGACCAGCTCCTCGTGGTCGAGCGCGAGCACGAGGCCCTGCCCCACCCCAGCCTCGCCCTGGTCGTGGAGCCGGGCGCCTACCGCGGTCCCGAGCACCTGGAGGCCGCGATCTCCCTGGCCGCCGGGGTTGTGGGGCAGTGGGCCCGCCAGCGCCTGGGGGCCGACCTGCTGCTCCTGGCCCGCCGCCCCGGCCAGGGCGCCTGGGCGGCTCTGCGCTTCGGCACCGAGCAGGCGGAGGCCGGCCGGCTGCTGCAGGTCCTGGCCCGCCTGGAGCCCGGAGCCCCGGGCGGCCTGGGCGCGATGGAGGCGGTGGCCGACCACGAGCCCCGCCTGTCCCTGGAATCAGTGGCACTGCCCCGGTACGCCAGGGCCGACGTCGTCATCACCGCCAGCCCCCAGGGTGGCGGGCAGGCGGTGTTCCCGCCCCTGGATCCCGGCGCGCGCGGAGTCCTGGTGGTGGCCGGGGCGGGTCGGGCCCAGGCCACCGGTGCCCCTGATACCTGGCGGGTGCTGGCCGTCGCTGATCGGCAGGAGCAGTGATGAGTCCTTCACGCCCGTCCCGTGCCGGCTCCGCCCGGCTGCGACCCGACGACGTCGGCAACCGCATCCTGACAGCCGGAGGGCGCCTGGAGCCGGTCATCGCCGCCGCGATCCTGTGCGTGGCGTGGTGGGCGGCCATCGAGGCGCTGGAGCCGATCGTCGCCCCCGGGGCCTGGCAGCTCCAGGCGCTGGCAGTGGGGGCTGCCGCCATCATGGTGCCGGCAGTGGGTCGCAGCCTGTGGCCCCGCCACCCGCTGGCCGCCCTGCTGGTGGGCCTGGCGGCCGCTGGCGCCATGGTCCCGCTGACGGGCCTGGGCTCGCCCTACCCCGAGCTGTGGTGGCACGACCCCCAGGGCCAGGTGGGGGCGCTGCGCGAACTGATCTCGGTGGGGGTCCCGCCCGTGGACTCCTCGGGGGTGCTGGGCTCGGCCCTGGTGCTGGCCTGCCTGGTCCTGGCCTGGTCCTGCGCGGTGCTGTCGGCCGGGGGCGCCGATGCGGTGGGGATCTCGGGCCTGGTGCCGGCATCGGTGCTCCTCCTGGTGCCGCTGGTGGTCTCGCGCTCCCCGAGCACGCTCCTGCTGGTGGTGATGGGGGCCTGTCTGCTGGGGCTCATCCTGGCCTGCGCCCCCGCCCGCCACTGGCCCGCCATGACTCATGACGCCGGTCATGGGCATGGCCCCAGCCGGACGCGCCGCCTGACGGCTCTGGGCCTGGGCGCCCTGGCGCTGGCGGTGGGCGCCGCCGTGATGGGATCGACCCCAGTGACCCAGGATCATGTGTGGAATCCCCCGGGGGCGGGTGCCGGGGCGGCGGCGCCGGACACGAGCCTGTCCCTGTCCGATGACCTGGTGCGCGGGTCGAGTGCCACGGCCTTCAGCTACACCGGGGAGATGGAGCGTGGCACCTCGATGCGCCTGACCCTGGCCGTGATCTCCTCCCTGGAGGGGCGGACCTGGGAGCCCGACGACGTGCGTGAGCGCTCCTCCGTCGAGGAGCTCCAGAGCGCTGAGGGCCGGGGCGCGCTGAGCGCGGGGGGAGCGGTCAGCGCCGCGCAGACCAGCGTGGAGGATGCTCGCGGCGCGGTGGAGTCGGTGACCATCGCCTCCCACACGCTGGGCTCGACGAACCTGCCCACCCTGCAGTCCACCGCCCTGATCACCGAGCCCGTGGCCGAGCCGGTCTCCCTGCCCCCGGGCGTGGAGGGCAGCAGCCTGGATGCCTCGCGGTGGTTCTGGATGTCGCGCTCGACGACGGCCACGGGCCTGGGCGTCTCCCTGGAGCCGGGGCAGACCTACACGGCATTGGGCTGGAATGCGGTGGCCGACGCCGAGGGCCGGCCGACCACGCCCGTCCCCTTCCCGGCGGCCCAGCCCGACCCCGATGCGCTGGAGTCGTACACCGAACTTCCCGAGGACATGCCGGCGGTGATCGGGCAGCGCGCCCAGGCGGTCGTCGAGCAGGCGGGCGATGATGACGGCGCCCGGGCGGCCGCGCTGGTGGCATGGCTGCGGGGCGGGGCATTCGTCTACGACGAGTCCGCCCCCTACGACGCCGATGACGCCGGCACCATGGACGTGGTCGCGACCTTCTTGGAGCAGCGGCGCGGCTACTGCGCCCACTACGCCTCGGCCTTCACCGCCATGGCCCGATCCCTGGGCATCCCCACGCGTATCGCCATCGGCTACGCCTCCTCCTTCTCCGGGCCGGGGCAGTGGACGGCCGTCAGCGGCGAGGAGCTCCACGCCTGGCCCGAGGTGTGGTTGGACGGGGTCGGCTGGGTGGCCTTCGAGCCCACGCCCGGTGGTGCGGGTGTGGCGGCTGATGAGGGGGCGGGCGAGGAGCCCACCCCGAGCGCCGGCCCGCCCCAGGGCGCCACGGCCTCCTCCCAGCCCTCGGCGTCCGCGCCCAGCAGCGCCGCCGGCAGCCCGCCGGTCACCGGCGCGGGCCGGCAGGACGATGGGTCGGTGCTGCGGGTGCTGGGCTGGACGGCGGTCGCCTTGGTGGTGGTCTGCCTCCTGGCGGGGCCGGCCCTCCTGCGCGTGGTGGTGCGGCGACGTCGGATCGCGGCCATCGAGGCGGGGCGGGAGCCCGCGGCCCGGGCCTGGGAGGAGCTCTTGGACACGGCCAGGGACCTGGGGCTGGGCGGGGCGCCGGCGCGTGCCCGCACGGAGGAGGCCATCGCCCAGGGGCTGGCCGCGGTCATGGGCCAGGGGGAGCGGGCCGGGGATCAGGGGGCCGGGCAGGCTCTGGAGCGGGTGGCGCGCGCCGTCGTGGCTGAGCGCTACGGTCCCGCCGGACAGGCTGCGAACTCAGTGGGCCCTGTGGACTCAGTGGACACGGCAGGGCTGGTGGCCGATGTGGGGACGGCCCGCGCCGCGCTGCGGCGGGTGGCCGGCCGGTGGGGCAGGCTGCGCGCGACGGTGGCCCCGGCGAGCCTCCTGCCCGGGTGACCGGTGGGCCGGCGCTGGTGGGCGGGGCAAGGCTTCGCTGCACAACCGTGATCATGAGAGGATATGGGGAATCGCCCGCGGTGCCGCGCGACGCCGGCGCGGTTGCGCACGATGACGAGGAAAGGCTTCTGGTTCATGGCCATGTACGAGCTCGATGGCAACCACCTTCTGCCGGTGCGGCTGGGACGCGCCGCGGATGATGACACCCGGGCTCGCAGTCTTGGCGCCGTCCGGCGTCAGATCGTTGATGTGCTGCGCCGTCCCCTCTTCCCCCTGGAGTGGAATCAGATCGAGGGCGGGGAGAGTCTGACCGCCCTGGACGCCACCGGCCAGGTGGTCCTGGTGGAGGTGGTGGAGTCCCTGGGGGCGGCAGAGGTCATGGCGGCGATGAGCCGGCTGACGGCAATGGCCGGGCTGGGCCGCCGCGAGCTGGCGAACCGCTACGGCAATGGGGTGGTGGCCTTCCGGGAGGACTGGAGCGAGTTCCGTGAGGCGATGCCCGCCCAGGTGGAGGCGGGCCCGCGGCTGACCTTCCTGACCACGGCGGTCAAGGCTGATGTGCGCGCAGGCCTGGCGGTTCTTATGAGCTCGGGCGTTGAGCTCTACGAGGTGGATGTGCGGGTGGTTGATGAGGCCCGCGTCGTGGTGGTGGTCGAGCAGGTCGAGGACGGCGCCCTGGGCGCGGGCGGGCCCCTCCTGGTGGCCAGGGCGCCACGGCCGGAGCTGACGGGCTCGGGGTCGCGGGCGATCGATCCGGCATCCCAGGCCAGCCGCAGCGAGCCGGTGACCGGGCCCATTGAGATGGTCGCTCCCAAGCAGGAGCAGCCCCAGGGCGAGGAGACCGTCGTCATGCCGGTGGGGGAGAAGGGCAAGGAGCCCGCCCCGGTGGTGGCCAGCACTCCTGAGGCGCCTGAGGCTCACAGCGGTGCGGCGCGCGCGGGACTGCTCGGCCTGGGCCGGTCTCAGGGGCGCCGGCACGCCAGGTCCGCAGCGGCCGAGGTCGCATCGCCGGGGCGGCGGGAGCGGGCGGTCTCGGCGGTCACGCCGCCGGAGCCCGGGTCTGAGGCGGCACCGGCCGCCCGATCCGGCCAGGCCCCGTCGGTGACTGCGGCGAGTGCGAAGAACACGGTGAGCACAGGGAGCGCGGTGAGCGCAGGCAGCGCAGGGAGCACGGGTAGCGCTGCGAGAACGGAGCCGAGGACTGGGGCCGCCACTGAGGTCAAGACGCCAGGGCGCAGTGCCAGCGCAGAGGGCGCTGAGGGCGCTGCGAGGGAGGCGGTGCCACCGCGCACGGCTCCGGGGCGCCGGGCTCATAGCGCTGGGGCGGCCCGCCAAGAGGCGGTGGTCACCCATGGGGCGCATGCGGCGATGCCGGTGCCCGCGCCTGCTACTGATGCGGAGCGCGCGGATGGCGCCGGGGATCGGGCCGCGGCCAGGGCTGCGGGTGCTCGGGCCTCTGAGCCTCAGGGGCCGGGGATCGCCCCCGTCCAGGTGCTGGGCACTCCGAGCGGCTCACCGGTGTCGGTGACCAGAGTGACCCCGCGCCAGGGCGCCGGCGTGTGGGATCAGCGCCCCGATGAGGAGCAGGTGGGTGTGGAGGACGCGGAGAACCGGGCGGCGGCGGGGAAGCCGACTCCCGGCTCTGCCCAGGCCGCTGCTGATCTGGCGGCGATCGCCGCGGGCTTTGAGAGGCCCAAGCGGATCATCTGGCAAGGCCTGCGCCGGGGCATCTACCACGAGGCGACGCTGTCCAGCAAGGGCGTGATCGCCCTGGTGGATGGACGGACCTTCACTGACCCGTCCGCCGCGGCCAATGCGGCCCAGGGCGTGGACGACGCCGATGGCTGGCGGGTGTGGCGCCTGGGCGTGCGCGGCCCCCAGCTCGGCGAGCTGCGCGAGGCCCTCCCCGAACGCGAGTAATCTGCAGATCGGGCCATTGCGGCAATGCGAACTGGAAACGTTTTCCTGTCGTGTTTGGCAGCGAGCTCTGCGCTGTCGCTTATGGTGGGGTGCTCCTCCTTTGGTGGGGATGCGACGGCTTCGGGTTCGCCAGCGGTTGATAGGTGGATTTGTCCGGGGGTTCGGCTGTCGGATGTGAGTCCGGTTGTCGGAGAGTCGCCTAAGGTTGATCCGAAGAGGATCGAGAAGCTCGCTCTTTTTGATTGCTATACCTACGCTACTGACGGTGATTTCGCTGACGCGTCGATGCGTGTTGAGTGGGGTCGCATTCATGATCTCGCCTCATCTGTAGATGGTCCTTTTGAGGGGAAACGAAGTCTTTTCGGTGAGGATGGGGTTCCTTTTACCATCGATGGGGTGGAGCAGGGCGAGGGCGCTCGGACCGACAATAGTTCGCGCAGGGATACTGCGGCGTGGCGGTGTGATGATGAGAAAAGTCGAGGGATTGTTGTAGATGTTTATTTGAATGAGGAGCATGCCAAGGATCGTGATCCGGCCGTGGATGCGGTCAACCTCGTCAAGACGGTGCGCCCCTGGGCGTGCGGAGAGCGGCCGGTCCCCAACTTCACCCCCACAGTGACGCCCAGCCCAGGGTACTGAAGCCTCAGGTGGGGCCAGGTTCCCTGCGGGATGGGTTGGCGACTCCCACGATGCTTGCTATCATCGGGTTAATGGTTGCTATGATGTATCCGGAGTCGACATGAGACGCATCGTCACGCAATGCTTCTCGGTAGTTTCGACGCTGCTTCTTGTTGCGGGTTGCTTCTCTTCTGATGGGGGTGTGACGGCTTCGGCGTCACCCGCGGCTGATAGGTGGATTTGTCCAGGAGTTCGGTTGTCGGATGTGAGTTCGGTCGTCGGCGAGTCACCCGACGTTGATCCGATTGGGGTCCAGGGAATTTCTTTTTTTAGTTGCATAATCGATGCTGCTGACGAAGGTCATGCTAATGCGTCTGTGCGCATTAACTGGGGAAAGATCGGCGACAACGACTCGTCCTTGGGTGCTTTTTTTAAAGGAGGGCGGAGTCTTTTTGATGGGGATGGAGTTTCTTTTGGTATCGATGGAGTCGAACAAGGGGAGGGGGCAAGGACCGACAATGAGGGGCGAGGTGAAACGGCGGCGTGGCGGTGTGATGATGAGAAAAGTCGAGGGATTGTTGTAGATGTTTATTTGAATGAGGAGCATGCCAAGGATCGTGATCCGGCCGTGGATGCGGTCAATCTCGTCAGGACAGTGCGCCCCTGGGCGTGCGGAGAGCAGCCGGTCCCCAACTACACCCCCACAGTGACGCCCAGCCCAGGGTACTGAAGCCTCAGGTGGGGCCAGGTTCCCTGCGGGATGGGTTGGCGACTCCCACGATGCTTGCTATCATCGGGTTAATGGTTGCTATGATGTATCCGGAGTCAACATGAGACGCATTGTCACACAGTGCTTCTCGATAGTTTCAACGCTGCTTCTTGTTGCGGGGTGCTCCTCTTCTGACGGAGGTGCGACGGCTTCGGCGTCGCCTACGGCTGATAGGTGGATCTGCCCGGGTCTCCGCCTGTCGGATGTGAGGCCGGTTGTCGGTGAATCGCCGAAGGCTAATCCGAAGCCGGTCGATGAGTACTCCTATTTTGACTGCAATGTTAATGCTACTGATAGCAATTTTGCCGAAGCGTCGGTGTACATTGACTGGGGGCCTATCGAATTTCTTGGCCTTTCCACGCTTTCGGGTTATCCCTTTGCGGGTAAACGGAGTCTCTTCGGCCAGGATGGTGTTCCTTTTACCATCGATGGAGTGGCGCAAGGGGAAGGGGGGAGGACTCATGATGAAGGGCCCGGTGTTACCGCGGCGTGGCGGTGTGGTGATGAGAAGAATCGTGGGATTGTTGTCCGCCTCCACTTGAGTGAGAAGCAGGCCAAGGATCGCGATCCGGCCGTGGATGCGGTCAACCTCGTCAAGACGGTGCGACCCTGGGCGTGCGGAGAGCGGCCGGTCCCCAACTTCACCCCCACCGTGACGCCCAGCCCGGGCTACTGAGTCACGCCGAGGCGGCCATGGCCAGCACGACCAGTGCGAGCCCCACGCTCGACTCCCGTGACTCCCAGGCCCTCAGTGCGACACGCGGCCTATCGGAGACGCAGGGCGGAGGGCATCCCAGACGCTCAGCGCAGCACGTAGGCGGCCAGCCAGCGCCGCAGGGCGGAGAAGACCTGCTCGCGCACCGGAGGCTCAGACAGCGTCAGATCGTGCACCGCCCCCGGGAAGCGCGCCACCGTCACCAGGTCGCCCAGGCGCACCGAGCGCCGCGCCGTCGCCGCCGCATCGATCACCGTGTCCGCATGCCGCGACTCCGGCGTCCACGCCACCCCCAGACGAGTGCTGCCCGCGCACATCGACAGCACCGGGCACCGGATATCGAGTCCCTGCGCCACCCGCGCATGCCCCGCCAGGATCGCCTGCAGCCACCCCGGCCGAATCGGAGCCGAGGGCCGCGGGCACCACGCCGGATTGATCGGCCACCCCGTGACATACGGGTCGCCCTCCCAAGAGGGATCCGGCAGCGGGCCCTCGCGCTCGACATCCCAGCCATCAACCACCCAGAAGCTGTTCTCCGGGTTGATCATCCCGGAGAGCAGCGCCATACGCGGATCGCGCATCGCCAGCGTCCGGATCACCGGCTCACCCACCGAGCGCAGAATGTCCGAGCCCTGCATCTCCAGCCACGCCGAGCTGAGCACCAGCGCGCTGAGCGCCCCCGGATGCCGATCCGCCCACAGCGCCGCCGTCAACCCACCCGTCGAGTGCCCCGAGAGCACCAGGTCCGCATCCCCGTGCTCCGCGCGGATCACCCCCAGCGCCAGGCCCAGGTCCTCGTCGTAATCCGTCAGAGAGGAGCACCACCCGTGCATCTGCCCCTCACGCCACGAGCGGCCATAGCGGCGCAGGTCAAGCGCGTAGAAGGCCCCGCCCAGGCGCGCGATCTCCCGCGCCAGATGCGCCTGGAAGAAGTAGTCGTTCCACCCGTGCAGATACAGGTAGACAAAGCTCGGGCTCGACGGCGTTCCCACGAGCGCCCCCGGATCATCAGCCGGAACATGGCGCACCAGTGTGGCCACGGCGCCGTCGTCCTCATCATCGGGGAGCAGCTCCAGCGTGCGGGCGTAGAAGCCCGGCCCCAGGATGTCAGGCCCCCAGGCGCCCACCGGGGCATGCTCCTGCGAGGCCCCCGAGTCAGCGCCCTCCCGAGGGCTGTCATCAGGACCGGTCTGCCCGCTCGTCCTCAGCGCGGCCCCGGGACTGACCTCGATGTCGGTTCCCGTTGTGCTCTCAGGCTCGGCGCCTGTGCCTGGCCCACTGCTTCTGCCGGTTGTGCTCACGGGGCCATTATCGCCCACGAGAGCCCTTCGCCGCGCTGACGGCGGTGAAGGCCCTGCGACGGCCCACAGGCGCGCCGGCCCGGCCCTACGCCCCGTCGAGGAACTCGCGCAGCGCCGCCTCCATCTGCTCGGCCTCGATGAGGAAGCCGTCGTGACCGAACAGCGAGGTGATCGTCCGCCTCTGCGCCCCCGCGATCCCCGAGACCAGCTCCTCGGCCTGGGCGGGCAGGAAGAGCCGGTCGGAGTCCACGTCGACCACCAGGGTCCGCGCCGTCACCCTGGCCAGGGCCGCCTCGATCCCCCCGCGGCCCGTGCCCACGTCATGCACCATCATCGAATGCGTGACGATGAGGTAGGAGTTGGCGTCGAAGCGCGCCAGCAGCTTGCCGGCGTGGTAGTCCAGGTAGGACTCCACCTGGTAGCGGCCCCCCACCGCCGGGTCCTCCTGGCCCTGGTGCTTGCGCCCGAAGCGCGCATCGAGCTCGGCCGCCGAGCGGTAGGTCGTATGTGCCAGCGCCCGCGCCAGTCCCAGCCCCCGCACCGGCCCCACCGCATGGGAGTAGTAGTCCCCGTCGAAGAAGTAGGGGTCGGCCACGATCGCCAGCTCCTGGAGGTGGCACCACGCCAGCTGGTCCGCCGTGGTCGAGGCCCCTGTGGCCACCAGGGCCAGGTTGCGCACTCGGTGGGGGTGGGTCACCGCCCACTCGATGGCGCGGTGCCCGCCCAGGGAGGCCCCGATGACCAGGTGGAAGGCCTCGATTCCCAGAGCGTCCGCCAGGCGCGCCTCCGCCTCGACCGCATCCCGGGTGGTCAGCCAGGGGAAGCGCGAGCCCCACGGGCGGCCGTCCGGGGCGATCGAGGAGGGTCCCGTCGATCCCTGGCAGCCGCCCAGGATGTTGGCCGCCACCACGTAGAAGCGCTCGGTGTCGATGGCCCGGCCCGGCCCGACCACCTCCGACCACCAGCCCGCCGTGGGGTGGCCCGGCCCGGCCTCGCCGGTGACATGGCTGTCCCCGGTCAGTGCATGGAGCACCAGGACGGCGTTGTCGCCCTGAGGGCTCAGCTCCCCCCAGGTCTCGAAGGCCAGGACCGTGTTGGGCAGCACCTCCCCGGACTCCAGAGGCAGGTCCCCGATCTCCAGGAAGCGGCGCCGCCCCGGGTCATCGCCGGTGCGCCACGCCCCAGTGGGGGAGCCGGCCTGGCGATCCACCAGCTTGGACGCGGCCGTGCCCACGCCGTAGGAGGGCACGGCCTCGGACGGGAGGGGCAGGGCATCGGGTGCAGTGCTCATGGATTCCTCCGATTGGCAGGAGCGGTCTCAGCGGGACGACGGTGACGCGCGCCGTCAGGCGCCCGGGCCCACTGCCGCGGCGGCCGCCAGGCCCCGGGCCAGGTCGGCCAGGATGTCGTCGACATGCTCGATGCCCACGCTCAGGCGCACCGTGCCCGGGGTGATCCCGGCGGCCGCTAGCCCGGCGTCGTCGACCTGGGAGTGGGTGGTGGAGGCCGGGTGGATGACCAGGGAGCGCACATCCCCGATATTGGCCAGGTTGGACAGCAGCCCCAGGGCGTCGATGAAGGCCTCCCCGGCCTGCCTGCCCCCGGGGAGGTCGAAGGCCAGGACCGCGCCCGCCCCGCGCGGGCAGTACTTGCGGTGCAGCTCGTAGTAGGGGCTGGAGGGCAGGCCCGAGTAGCGCACGCGCTCGACGTCGTCGCGCCCCTCCAGCCAGGTTGCCACCGCCAGGGCGTTGTCCACGTGGCGCTCCATGCGCAGGGAGAGGGTCTCGATGCCCTGGGCGATGAGGAAGGCCGAGTGCGGGGCCAGCGGGAAGCCCAGGTCGCGCTGACCCTCGGCGCGGGCCTTGAGGATGAAGGCGAGATTCGCCCCCAGGGCGCCCCCCACGCCCAGGTCCCGGGCGTAGACCAGGCCGTTGTAGGACGGGTCGGGCGTGTTGAAGCCCGGGAAGCGCTCGGGCTGGGCGGCGAAGTCGAAGCTGCCGCCGTCGACGATCACCCCGGCCACGGTGGAGCCGTGACCGCCCAGGAACTTGGTGGCCGAGGCCACCACGATGTCCGCGCCCCACTCGATGGGCCTGGTCAGGAAGGGCGAGGCCACGGTGTTGTCCACCACCAGGGGGATGCCCAGGGCGTGGGCGGCCCCGGCCACGGCCTCGATGTCCAGGATGTCGCCGCGCGGGTTGGGGATGGTCTCCCCGAAGAAGGCGATGGTGCGCTCATCGGCCTGGGCGGGCCAGGCCGCGGGGTCGGCGGGGTCGGACACGAAGCGCGTCTCGATGCCGAGCCTGGGCAGGGTGTGCGTCAGCAGGTTGGTGGTGCCCCCGTACAGGGAGGGGGAGGAGACGATGTTGCTCCCCGCCCCGCCCAGGGTCAGGAAGGTCAGGGTCTCGGCGGCCTGCCCCGAGGCGGTCAGCAGCGCTCCCACCCCGCCCTCCAGGGCGGCGATGCGCTGCTCGACGACGTCGTTGGTGGGGTTGGTCAGGCGCGTGTAGATGGGGCCCAGGTCGCTCAGGGCGAAGCGGGCGGCGGCCTGCTCGGCGGAGTCGAAGACGTAGGAGGTGGTCTGGTAGATCGGGATGGCCCGGGCGCGGGCGGTGTCCGCCTTGGGGTCGTGGCCGGCCTGGACCTGCTTGGTCTCGAAGCGCCAGTCGGCGGGGTTGGCGGGCGTGGTGGCGTCGGTCATGGGGTGCTCCTCGGTGCGGTGGACCGGGGCGGCTGCGCGGGCGCGGATCCTGGCGCTTCCTCGTCCGCCACCGGTGGTGGATGTGGAGAGGCGACGCGCACGTGGGCTGAGGCGGCGTGCGCGTCAGCAGTGCATTCGGCGGGCGTGTGCGGCGCAGGACATGGGGCAGACCATAGCCGCCCTGCGCGCCCGCACGCATCTTGCCGCTCACCTGCTGCTCGCCTTCCATTCGAGAGCCGCCCCTCTGCCGCGCCTCAGCCCACCGACCGCCGCGCCTCGGTCCGCCCCACCCGGAGCCCCGGGGCGGTGAAGAGGGGAGGCCCTGTGAGGCGGGGCCGAGGGCCGCCCCGCCGCCGCGCCCCGGCCCGCCCCACCTGGAGCCCCGGAGCCCCGGAGCCCCGGGGCGGTGAGGGCCCGTGGGGCGCGGTGCCATGGGCGCGGTTGCGGGCAGTGGTCGCGGGCAGTGGCTGCGGGCAGCGGTTTCGGGCGGCGGGACTGCCCGCCGTGGCCCTTCGTCCTGCGGCGGCGCCGCCTGTGTGGGATGTCACGTCGATCACATGGTGATATCGAGATGTCCGATCGGCCTCATGCCGCGGATCTCTCGGAAACTACAGTGGTGTAAGTGATCGATGTGAATGATGTGAACAGTGTTTCCAGAATGAACCGGAGCGACTACTGTGGCGAAGGTACAAATCCGGTGCGGCCCCCGGCGCGCACCCTGAACGACGACGGAGATCCCTGTGAGCCCTACAACCCAGAAGCGATGGAGGCGCGGCCCGATCGCCGCGGCCATCCTGGCGCTGGCTTGCACCTTCCCACCTGCAGCCCATGCCGACCCCGTCAACCAGGAGGACATCGACCAGGCCAAGGCGGCCGAGTCGACCACCAGTGCCTCGATCGCCGAGCTCGAGGCGCGGCTGAGCGAGCTCAACACCAACCTGGAGGCGGCCCAGCTCAACGCCCAGATCGCCAACGAGGACTACCTCGTGGCGGCCGACGAGCTGAGCACGGCCACGGCCGATGCCAAGACGGCTCAGGACGACGCGGACAAGGCCGCCAAGGCCACCAGCTCGGCCCGGGCGGATCTGAGCGCCGTCGTCGTTCAGACCTATCAGGAGGGCGGCAGCGCGATGAGCGCGCTGGCCCCCTACGTGACCTCCCAGACTTTGGCCGAGTTCTCCGCCGCCGAGGTCGCCAGGCTCCGCATGGGCGAGAACGCCGAGTCCCGGGTGCGGAAGGTCGAGGCCAAGCAGGCCGAGGCCGACAGCCTCAAGGCCGTCGCCGACCAGAAGGTCACCGAGAAGGAGACCGCAGCCACCCAGGCGCAGACCGCCAAGGACACCGCGGAGGCCGCCGCCAACGCGGCCCTGACCGCGGTCACCGACACGCAGACCAAGCGGCAGGCCCTTCTGAGCCAGCTCGCTACCCAGCGGGGCACCACCCTGGAGCTCGAGACCCGCCACCAGGAGCAGGTCGAGGCCGAGCGGCGGGCCCGCGAGGAGGCTGCGGCCAAGGAGGCGGCGGAGGAGGCCGCCAAGAATGCCGCGCCGGCTCCCAGCCAGGAGCCGACTCAGACTCCCAGCGAGGAGCCGACTCAGGAGCCTACACAGGAGCCGACGCAGACTCCCAGCGAGGAGCCCACGCAGGAGCCGAGCCAGGAGTCCGCCCCGGCTCCCGCTGAGCCCGAGGAGGCCCCGGCTGAGCCTGAGGAGGAGCCCGAGGAGGCCCCGGCTGAGCCCGCCGAGGAGCCCGCCGAGGAGCCCGCCGAGGAGCCCGCCCCCGCCCAGGATGTCCCCGAGCCTGAGCCCGAGGCGCCCTCCTACTCGGGGGACGCCGCGGCCACCGCCATCGCCGCGGCCAAGAACTACATCGGCACGCCCTACGTGTGGGGCGGGGAGTCGAGCAGCGGACTGGACTGCTCGGGCCTGACGATGATGGCCTACCAGGAGGCCGGGGTGGGCCTGACGCACTCCTCGCGCGTGCAGTACGGTGAGGGGACCCATGTCCCGCTGTCCGAGGCGATCCCTGGAGACCTGGTCTTCTGGTCCTCGGACGGCAGCCAGTCGGGGATCTATCATGTGGCCATCTACCTGGGTGATGGGATGATGATCGAGGCGCCCACCTTCGGCTACACGGTCACGATCACCTCCATGCGCTACTCGGGGGCCATGCCCTACGCGGTGCGCCCCTACTGAGCCGGGGCCGGGCGGTCCCTGCGCCGTGAGGCCGCCCCGAGCCCATCGACGACGACGGCCGGTGACCTGCTCAGGTCACCGGCCGTCGTCGTCCTCCCGCTGATCGCGGGGCGGGCGAGGGTGCCCGGGCGGGGGATCAGTGGCCCTCGCGCTGGGCGCGCTCGGCCTCGCGCTCGTAGGAGCGGCGGATCTCCTCCTCGGCCTCCTCGCGGCCCACCCAGTGGGCGCCCTCCACGGACTTGCCCGGCTCCAGGTCCTTGTAGACCTCGAAGAAGTGCTGGATCTCCAGGCGGTGGAACTCCGAGACATCCTCGATGTCCGTGCGCCAGGAGGCGCGCTGATCGGCGCTGGGCACGCACAGGACCTTGTCGTCCCCGCCCTTCTCGTCCCGCATGCGGAACATGCCCAGGGCGCGGCACCGGATGACGCATCCGGGGAAGGTCGGCTCCTCCAGCAGCACCAGCGCGTCCAGGGGGTCGCCGTCCTCGCCCAGGGTGTCGTCGATGAACCCGTAGTCGTCCGGGTAGCGCGTAGAGGTGAAGAGCATGCGGTCCAGGCGAATGCGGCCCGTGACATGGTCGATCTCGTACTTGTTCCGGTTTCCCTTGGGGATCTCGATGGTGACGTCGAACTCCACGGGAGCCTCCTTCGCTTGTGGGGCGGTCCGGGTGGGACCGCAGGAATGTGACCGCTCGGACCGGCGATGGGGTCGGCTTCGATCCCGACGCAGGTCCTGATAGCACTAGTGTGGCGTACGGAGGCCTTCGAGGTGGCCAACTGCGCTACCCCATGGCCCCGTTCCCGCATGCGGGCGCCCGCCCCGGTGCCGTCCCGGCCAACGCGCCTGTCGGTGCAGGTCAGGGCGACTGCCTGACAACAAGCATCCCACGTCAGTAAAGAGGAGACATGCGCAAGGCACAGATCGCCGCACTGACTGCGGCGAGCCTCCTGGTTGCCGGCGGCTACTACGGCTTGGCCGACGCTCTCGACCTGGTGCCCGGTCCCGTCACCGTGGCCCCGATGGACATCGCGGCGCAGCCCCACCCCACCATCAGCGCCCCCAGCCTCCCCCAGGCGCAGGTGGCCGGCCTGGACCCTGAGGCGCCCATGCCCTCATCGGCCGCGCTGAGCGCCATGGTCACCTCCATGGTCGCCGACCCCGCCATGGAGGGGGCCTCCGTCTCCGCCTCCGTCATCGACGTGGCCTCGGGCACCGAGCTGCTCGACCACTCCGCCGCCAGCGGCGTGACCCCGGCCTCCTCCAACAAGCTCCTGACCGCCCAGGCCTCCCTGTCCCTCATGGGGGCCGACCACACCCTGAGCACCACCACGGTGCTCCAGGGCTCGACCCTGACCCTGGTGGGCGGGGGAGACGTCCTGCTCGCCGAGGACAAGGGCGACCCCACGGCCACGGCCGGGCGGGCGGGCCTGGGAGACCTGGCCAGGCAGAGCGCCGAGGCGCTCAAGGCCCAGGGCGTGACCAGCGTGTCGGTGAGCCTGGATGACACCCTGTTCACCGGGCCTGCCTGGAACGACGGCTGGGAGGCGGGCAACGAGGCCTGGGTGGCCAAGATCCAGCCCATCATGGTGGACATCTCCGCCCATCACGGCCAGGGGGACTATCCCGACGACCCGGCCATGGAGGCCGCCCAGGTCTTCCGCCAGCACCTGGAGGACGCCGGCATCACGGTCAGCGGGGAGGTCTCCCGCGCCGCCGCCCCGTCGGGCGCCTCGGAGCTGGCCGCCGTCTCATCGGCCCCGCTGGCCGACATCCTGTCCCTGTCCCTCAAGACCTCCGACAACACCATGACCGAGGTCGAGGGCCGGCTCGTGGCCGCCACCGCGGGGGAGAGCACCGACTTCCAGGGCGCCTCGCGCGCCGTGCTCGCCCAGCTGCGCAAGGACGGCTTCGACACCTCGGGGGTCACTCTCCTGGACTCCTCGGGACTGGCCAAGGGCAACAAGGTCCCCGGCCGCCTCCTGGCCCAGATCCTGGCGCGCGCCGCGGCCCCCGACGGCGGAACCGTCGGGCGCGCGCTCATCTCGGCCCTGCCCGTGGGTGCCCTGGACGGAACCCTGGACGACCGCCTCCACGAGACCCAGGCGGCCGGAACCGTGCGGGCCAAGACCGGCTCCCTGGAGCAGTCCGTGTCCCTGTCCGGCGTCGCGACCACCGCCGATGGCAGGCTGCTGGCCTTCGCCGTCGTCGTTGACGGCTTCCCCGCGGAGAACGCCTGGGGCGCCCGCGCTGCCCTGGACAACAATGTGGTGGCGCCGCTGGCGGCCTGCGGCTGCCAGGGCTGAGCGGGGTCCGCATGAGCGAGCACAGGAAGAGCAGGCAGGGGGAGTCGGCGGGGCGCGCCGCGGCGCGCGCGCCCCGGGAGCCCTGGCGCCTCGCCGCCCGGGCCGGCGCCCCCGGTGGGGAGGCCGCCGGTGAGGCGGTCGCCCTCGGTGAGGAGGGCACCGCCGCCGGGCTCATCGACTGGCAGGCCGTGGACCGGATGGCGGCGCTGGTGCCGCCGGGGCCCGTGGTCTCCCGGCAGGTGCGGGCCGGGACCGTGGCGGTCCTGAGGCGCTCGGCCCTCCAGGCCCCCGAGTGGATCGCCGAGATCACCGGCCTGCGCCGGGCGGCGGCCCAGGTCGCCTCCCACACCGATCTGCGAGTGGTCGACCGCGCCGGGCTCATCCGCGCCTCGGCGGCCAGCCTGCGCGGCCTCATGGCGGCGGTGCCCGCGCCGCCCGCCGCGAGGCTGACCCGCACCGCGGGCGCCGTGGAGGTGGCCGGGGCCCTGAGCCTCATCTCCACCCGGCTGCTCGGCCAGGTCCTGCCCGGCACGCACGCCCTGACGGCCGATCCCGCCCCGGGGGGCGCCGGCGAGCCCACCCCGCGCCTGCTGCTCGTGGCGCCCAATGTGCTGGCGGTGCGCCGTCGTCTGGACCTCGACCTGCTCGACCTGCCCACCTGGGTGGCCCTGCATGAGACCACCCACGCCATCCAGCTCGCCGCCGCGCCCTGGCTCTCGGAGTACCTCGTTGGCCAGGCGCGCGATGTGCTGCGGGCCGTGGTGCGCAGCATCGGCGGTCAGGACCAGCATCCGGCCCTGAGCCGCAGGATGGGACGCATCGGGCTGGGGGCCGTCCTGGCCGGCAAGGGGCCGGCGCTCGATGAGCTGCTCAGCGCCTCCGAGCGCGCCGGCCTGGCCTCACTCGTGGCCGCCCTGACCCTCCTGGAGGGGCACGCCGAGGCGGTGCTGGACTCCGTGGGGCCCACGCGCATCCCCTCGGTCCATCGCCTTCGCGCCGTGCTCTCGCGCACCGGCTCCGACACGCTGGGCGTGGGGCCGGGGCTCGGCGTCGGCTCACTCCTGCACCGGCTGGTGAGCCTGGACGCCAAGGAGGCCCAGTACGTCGACGGCGTCGCCTTCGCCCGCGCCGTCATCGCCCGGGCGGGCCATGAGGGCCTCAACCGGGTGTGGGACGGGCCCGAGCTCCTGCCCGGACCCGCCGAGATCTCCCGCCCCGACCTGTGGCTGGAGCGCGTGGGCTGAGCGGCAGGGCGCCGGGGCGCTGGGTGCGCTGAGGGGCGCTGGGCGCGCCGAGGGGCGCAGCCGGGCCGCCGGATTCCGGGCCAAGGGGCTGCCGGGCGCGAGCAGGATGTGCCGGGCTGAGACATGGCTGTGTGGCAGGCTTGGCTGGTAGGCGGGGCATCGCCCCGATCGTGCGCCGACGGAAGGCGGAAGTGATGGATGTCGCTGACATGGGGTCGGATCTGCAGCAGGTCCTCATCACCGAGGAGCAGATCGGGCGCCGGCTCGACGAGATGGCCGCCCAGATCGACGCCGACTACGCGGGGCGCGACCTCCTCCTGGTGGGAGTGCTCAAGGGGGCCGTGTACGTCATGGCCGACCTCTCGCGCCGCCTGCACCGCTCGGTCCCCATGGACTGGATGGCCGTGTCCTCCTACGGCTCGGGCACCAAGTCCTCCGGCGTGGTGCGCATCCTCAAGGACCTGGACACCGACCTGACCGGGCGCGACGTGCTCATCGTCGAGGACATCATCGACTCGGGCCTGACCCTGTCCTGGTTGGTGGGGAACCTCGGCTCCCGGGGGCCCGCCTCTGTGGAAATCGCCACCTTACTGCGTAAGCCCGAGGCTGCGAAGGTTGACGTGGATGTGACATATGTCGGGTTCGACATCCCCACCGAGTTCGTCGTCGGCTACGGCCTGGACTATGCGGAGAAATACAGGAATCTCCCCTTCATCGGCACCCTGAGCCCGGAGGTCTACGGAGGCTGAGGGGCCTCCAAAAGTGCTTGCATTGTCATCAGGTCACGGTATGGTCTCTCGCGCCAACTGATGACTACGGCAGGAGTTACTGCGCATGGCTGACAACAAGCCGAACCTACGACGTGGGGCCGCGATGGCCGCCACTGCACTGCTCGCCTCCTCGCTCATCGCCCCGGCGGCGATGGCTGGACCGGCCGGGGGCCTGCCCGCCTCGCAGTCCTCTGGCAGTCGCTTCGACACCACGGCGGACATGCAGCAGGCGACCGGGCTATCGGGCACGGTGACCACCGCCGGCGACGAGTTCGCCGACGACGGCTCAGGGATGACATACACCATCTCCACCACGCAGCCCACCGGTCCAGGGGCGAATGTCGCCCTGCCGCTGGCGGACGGCTCCTGGGCGATGCCCCAGAACCTCCCCAGCGCGCCGACCACCCAGCCCAACGCCGCCGCGGCTGAGGACATGATCGCCCGCGGGCAGACCTTCGTGGATGCCGGGACTCAGCTCGAGTGGGACGGCTCCCGCGTCTCGCCGCTGTCCGGCAAGGTCATCCACCAGGAGCAGGAGGCCCCCTACGCCGTCAGCTGCTCGACCTTCGTGGGCATGACCCTGGTGGGCTGGAACTACCAGAGCTCCACCTACACCGCGGACAAGAACTCCGTGGTGGGCTACTCCGTTGACTTCGGGCAGAACCCCGAGGGCTCCGGGCTGTGGCAGGCCAACAACCTGGCCAGCTGGTTCTACGCCAACGGCGACATGTGGTACGACACCGAGGGCCACTACCAGCGCGGCGATGTCCTGTTCTTCTCCAGCCCGACCCCGACCGTGCGCCCCGGCACCGGCGCGGGCTCGCGCTCGACCTTCGCCAACGTCTACCACGTGGCCATCTACCTGGGTGACGGCATGCTCATGCACTCCACCGGCAAGGCCGCCGGTCAGGGCGTGCACATCTCGAAGATGGGCGAGTCCCTCAAGGCCGAACTGAGCTTCGTGGCGCGTCCGAACTGGACGGGGACCAAGAGCAGCTCCGTTGACGCCGGCGCCTCCGGGGCTCAGGCGGGTGCGCAGCCCGCCTCCGATCAGGGCGCTGCAGCCGCCTCGCAGGAGGAGCAGGGCGAGCAGGCCGCTCAGGCCGAGCAGTCGGAGCAGGCCGCCCAGGCGGCTGAGGAGCAGACGGCCGCGGAGCAGACGGCCGCGGCTCAGCAGGCCCACGCGCAGGCCAAGGCTGATGTCCCCGAGGTCAGCGCCGAGCAGGTCGAGGGCGACGCCCCTGCCCAGGCTCAGACTCAGGCCCAGGACCAGGGGGCCAAGCCCGCCGCCCAGGCGGCCGCGGGCCAGGAGTCGCGGCTTCCCTCCACGGGCGCCTCGGTGGCCGGCATTCTGCTGGCCGTCCTCCTGGTGGGAGGCGGCGTTGGCCTCATGCTGTTCCGGCGGTTGCGGGCCCGCGGGGGCTCGAGCCCGTCGGCGAGCTCGGGCGAATGAGACAGCCAGCGCCGCCAGGGCGCTGAGTGCAGTCGAGAACACGGGTGTGGCCCGTCGGCTCCGGCCGGCGGGCCACACCCGTGTGTTCTGTGTTCGTCAGGTTGGTTCCTGGCCCGGCCGGTCCGCGCCGATGACGTGAGTTCGCGTACCGGACGAGGGTTTGCGTCATCGAACTGGGGTTGGCACAGGGGTGCGTGACGCAAGTGCACGTTCGCTACGCAAACGCACGTCCGCGGCGTCCCGTGCCGGGGCCGGCTGCGCCCGTGGTTGTCCACGGTGAACAACTTTAACCGCCTCCGCTTGCTGGTCTGCGGCCGGAAAAGTGCCCTGACCTGCGCGTTCGCGATTGCGGCAGGTGGTGTGGAGTGAGTGGTGAGTCTGAAAGTTGTTCACCGTGGACAACATGCCGCGCGGGCTGCGCCCCGGGCACGGGGCGCAGCCCGCGGCCTGGGTACGCGCGACCTGCTGGAGGGCCTCACCCAGTGCTCCGCGGTCAGGTCTCTTGGTGTGGTCGTCGGTGGTGGGGCTGGGCTTCCGGCCCCCACAGGTCGGGGTCGGGGCGGGGGTGTGGCCGTCGGTGGTGGGCCTGGGTTGTGGTGGGGCTCGGTGTTGCACATTCATTCTGCGTGTCTGCGTGGGGGATCGTTGGGATTCCAACGATCTGGGCTGGCGACTGCCTCGGTGAGAAGGGATGAATGTGCATCGGCGACGCTGATGCACATTCATCCTGGTGCTGCCCGGGAGGCGTGGGTGGCGGATCCGCGGAATCATGCGGATTCCTGGGTGGGCACTCTGGTGGGGCTCATGAATGAATGTGCAAGACCGTCCTCACCGGGTGAGCCGCCCCGCCGGCCAGCGCACGGTGGACCAGAAGCCCCAGTGGAGGACTTCGTCCCCAATGTGCGACTCGAACTTGCCGTGAAGGCATTGGGGGCGGCGGTGAGCAGTCGGCGCCTCCTGGGGCAGGACCTGGGTTCCACCTATCCGGTGTGCGATCCGCGGCACGACGTTGATCACGACGCCAATCCGGACCGCGTCGTCTATGTGGGGCGGGACGGTGCGAGGGTCAGCGTGACGCGGGATCGGCTGGTGGTGGAGTCCGAGCACTCCGTTCCGTATCTGTCCATACCGCGCAATGCCGTGCGGCGCATCGTGCTGGACTGCTGGGTGTTTTTCGGACTGTGTGTTGTGTTGGTCAGGCTGCCTTCTTGTGGTCCAGGAGCTCGCGCTCCACCTCGTTAGGAGTGCGATATCCCAGAGAAGAATGCAGCCGGGTGTGATTGTAGACCAGCTCGATCCATGAGGCAATATCATTCATGGCCTTGCCCCGTGTGGGATACACCATCCGGTGCACCCTCTCATTCTTGAGCGTGGCATTGAAGGACTCCGCCCACGCATTGTCCCAGCACACCCCGGTCCTGCCCACCGACAAGCGAATACCATAGGCGCCCAGGTGCTCAGCGAATTTCTGACAGGTGTACTGCGACCCCCGGTCGGAGTGAAAGATCGTCGTTCCTGTCACCGGCGGGCAGTTGCGCACCGCCATATCAATAGCCTGGCAGACAAGCTCAGTGCGCATGTGATCAGCCATCGCATAGCCCACGACCTTCTTCGTGGCGCAGTCCAGGACGGTGGCCAGGTAGACGAATCCCACCCAGGTGCGGATATAGGTGATGTCCCCGACCCACTTGGTTCCTGGCGCCGTGGCGGTGAAGTCGCGCTCCACCAGGTCTGGCCACTCCTTCAGGTCGGCCGCCGGGGTGGTGGTGCGAGTCCTTCGGCGAGGCTGAGCGGCCACCAGGCCGCGCTCGCGCATGATGGAGCGCACGGTGTCATGGTGCGCCACCACGCCTCTGCGCCCCAGACGGGCGGTAATCCTGCGGTACCCGTAGGTGCCGTCCGAGGCCTCGAACTCGGCCTTGATCAGGGCCGTCAGCTCTTCCCTTCTCATTGAGGTCGCCGATTGTGGCCGGTCCCGCCAGGAGTAGTAGCCCGAACGGGAGACCTTCGACCACCGGCACATCGAGACGATCGGGTAGTTGCCTTCCTCGCGATTGATGAGCGCATACTTGTGACTCACCGCTGTTCCTTCGCGAAGAAGGCCGCCGCTTTTTTCAGGAACTCGTTCTCCTGCTGCAGCTCGCGGACCTGTTTCCTCAGGCGGGCTACCTCCTCGGCTTCGGCAACCGCTTCTCTTTCCTCAGCGCTGCCGTGCTCCTTCCTGTGCTTCGCGACCCAGTTGCCCACCGTCTGGGGCACCAACTCGTAGGAAGCGGCCACCGACGCGATCGACCGTTCCTTCTCGATCACCTCGCGCACCACTTGTTCCTTGAACTCATCAGAGTACTTTGCCCTTGACATGGCTCCATCCTATCGAATCAAAGGAGGATGAAAATCCTCCCCTGTCCGAGAAACACCACTCACCCCAGCCTGTGCCGATCCTGCCGTGATCGGGTGCAGATCTTGGGCACGCCGCCCAGTCAGGATGACGGCGAGCTCTACCGGGGCCTGTTCTGACGCGCGGCGAGGGTGGGGTGGGGAGTCGGTGGGGCGTGGTCCTGGAGGGTGAGGGGTTGTCTGATGTCGAGTGGTGCGTGGGCAGTTTTCCGCAAGACGTCGTTGAAAGCCGGGTGGCGGGGGCCTGTGGAGCGCGTCGCTGGCGCTGTGGCGCTGACCTGCGCGAATGTGGTAGAACAGTGCTGGTGCCGAGGCGGTTTGACGGGTGTCTGAGAGCCGCTGGCGCTACTCGTCGCATCGTCCCTGGTCACAGGGGGTGGATCGGGGGGTGGGTCAGAAGGCACCACGCGCCATAAGGTGCATTGAGACGATGGTGATGGTCATCGTCCTGGTCCTTTCTGGGTCAGAAGGCACCACGCGCCATAAGGTGCATTGAGACCGACCCCCATGGTCGCCTCCTTCCTCTCAAGCTCTCGTCAGAAGGCACCACGCGCCATAAGGTGCATTGAGACACTCCAACTCGTAGGAGTAGTAGAGATTGAGGTCGTCAGAAGGCACCACGCGCCATAAGGTGCATTGAGACCCTCGTCTGGATGGGGCTGCTCCCACCCAGTTCTAGTCAGAAGGCACCACGCGCCATAAGGTGCATTGAGACAATTAGCTGGGTTTGCCATGGTGTTTCTCCTTGTTGGTCAGAAGGCACCACGCGCCATAAGGTGCATTGAGACTCCATCTAGCGGCATCAAGTGCATCCTCGGTCTCGTCAGAAGGCACCGCGCGCCATAAGGTGCATTAAGACGTGATGCCTGCCCCCTGGGTGAGGCGGCGGCCAGAAGGCACCACGCGCCATAAGGTGCATTGAGACCTGGGATCTCTAGGATCCAGCTGCGCCCATCAGAGTCAGAAGGCACCACGCGCCATAAGG